>NZ_JAEULM010000043.1 GCF_016793825.1 Sphingopyxis sp. | reverse complement strand
GCGCACGTCCGCTTTTGGGCAGCAACTGGCTACCTCGCCATCAGCGCAAAACAACTTTCCCCATAGCTCAGTCCATGCGGCCCGCGGTTCGGGCACCGAAGACTTTCTGACGCCTATCGGCGTCTGAAACTCTCAACGGTTGCAGACCGACGGCTTTTGGCGGTCGAATGAAATTAGCAGACGCTCCGACTGTTCCCGGCGTTCGCTTGAAAGGTCGATCTCCGTACTGGCTCGTGCAATCGAGGCGCAACGACGTTCCGCAGGAACCGGATAGACACTGGCGGCTCAGATTCCAGATATCCGTCAGATGGTCGACGCGACATCTTATAATCTTGGTCGGCGCTCCCATGTAGTGATCATCGTGGCACACGTTCATCGTAGGCGGCCGCGGCTGAGAGACCTCGTGCTCCCGCTTACAAGCAGGAGCCGCGCCCATGCCCCCCGATCCCGATCAATCCCAGTCGGCCACCCCGGACGTGCCTGTCGCATTGAGACCGCAATCGAGCCGATTTTTCCGCAAGAGCCGCAGTGCATTCGCCCTCGATGACGCACGGCGTCAGGGGGACATCAGTCAGCTTGCCTTCTCGACGATGGGCGGACGCGATCCGGCGATTGCCTTCCTGAACACCGACAACGCCGTGCTCGGCGGCCGCCCGCTTACAGTCGCGACCGCGAGCCCCGAGGGATATGAACGGGTTGCGGCAGCGATCCGCCGCTGGCCGAGCGGCCCGGGATTCAAATGAGCCGCGCGATGAACATTTCGCTGCCGGAGGACGAGGTCAAGCGCCTGTGCCTTCTGCAAGATGTCAGCATCAGTGCGATCGAGCCGCTTCAGTCGGGCGGTACGCGCCTTGTCTGCACATCCGGCGCCGGCGCCGAGGAAATGCGCCTTCGGCTCCGCGGTCACCTGATCGATGGCAATGTCCTCCGTTACCGCTTCTATCGCCCTCCGGCCACGCAGGAACGGCCATGAGGCCGGAGCAAGATTCCGCGGTGTGCGAACGTCTCTGCCGAACTCGAATAATATCGGTATTCGTGCCGCACATTTATCGGGATGTGCTATAGACATCCCATCACCTGAAATCGAACAAGCTCCATGTGACAGAGGGACGATCCGTGCTCTCGCTTGATGCAGGAGCACACACGATGTGCCTCATTCAATTGCTCGAAGACGAGCAGATTGCGCTCGTACGATACGCCGCCGCGACAAATCCTTCGGCGATCGACCGATATGGGCGCCTGATCGAAGATATCCGTCGGCGTCTGACGGCCTTTCCCTATCAGCATCGCCCCTATTTTCCGCTCAACAGATTGCGGACGCAAACGGCTCGCTAGCACGTTCGTGAACACGCGCATCCTGAAACCGAAGAAAGATATCTGACATGGCCAAATCGCAAAAACGCAGCAATCGCGAGATTCGCAAACCCAAGGCCGCCAAGGCGAAGCCGCCGACCGCGCTCGCAGCCCAAGAGGCGTCTGCCGTGCAGATGACCGCCAAGCCGAAAGGCAATCTCTGACGCGCCGTCAAAAACTGCGGTGAAAGCTGACGAGATCGGCGTCGGGATCGCCATAGCCGCAAATCAGGCCGCGCAGCATCTGCGCGGCCATCATTGAAAAGGTGATGCCATTGCCGCCATATCCCATCGCGGCATAGCAATTCGGCATGCCGGGAATTCGACCGATAGTTGGCGTACCGACCGGGCTGTCGCCGAAACTGCCGGCCCAGCTATACGCGGGCGCCGCGTCGACTCCCGGCAACAGCGCAGCAAGCTTTCGCGACAGCGTCGCTGCCTTGTCGGGGAGCTTCGCATCGCGGAGAGCCGCGTCACCGATTTCCTCATCCTCGCCGCCGCAGATGATTTCTCCGCGTGGGGTTGTTCGGATGTACAGATAGGGATCGGCGGCTTCCCAAATCATTGCGGCAGTCGGCCAGATGGTCCGGGGCTGCGGGCGCGTCGCGATCGACCAGCTTGAGATGATCTTGTTCCCCTTGCGAGGAATCCCCTTCAACATCTCATAACCCGTTGCCATGACGACATGGCGCGCGCGAATGCTCGGTCCGCGCGCCGAGACCAATGTTACACCTTCGCCCGTCGGCGCGATGTCGCAGATATCGACGGGTGAATAGAGCCGCGCGCCGCGAGCCAGTGCGACGTTCAGATAACCCGCCGTGAGACGACGCGGATCGGCGGAGTAATTGCCAAAGCCTATCAGCGCGTGGCGTCCCTTGATCCCATAACGCTCCTGCACCGCAGCGGGTTTGAGTAATTCCACTTCGAAGCCCGCGCGCCGCCGGGCGTCGGCTTCACGCGCGAGGCCGTCGGCGTCGAGGACATTGCCATCGAGATAGATCGAGCCGCGCGTCGCGCCATCGACCGCGAGGCCCAACCGCTCGGTCCGCTCGCGCAGCGCATCGACCGACTGGCGCGATCGCCGCCAGATGCGTTCGGCCTTTTCACGACCGATCCGCTCGGCCATCAAGGTCAGCGGCGTATCGAGTTCATATTGCAGCATCGCGGTCGACGCCGCAGTCGATCCTTCGGCGGGACCCCGGCGATCGACGACTACGATGTTGAAGCCCGCTTCGGATAGTGCCTCTGCGATCAGCGCGCCCGACACGCCGGCCCCCACGACGACCACGTCGCACGCGATATCCCTTGTCAGCGGCTGCGCAGCGATCGCGGGACGACGCCGTGCCGACCAGATCGACCGGCCGGTCCGGAGATCGCGATGATGGGTAGCCGATGCGCGGCTCACCAGAACAGGCGATCAGGCAAGATCGCGCACCTTGGCTTCGCGGGCCCAATGACGCCGGGTGCCCACGCCTTCGAACTTGTCGATCGCAATGACCCCGCCGTCCTTTTCGACCCCCGCCTTGTCGAGCAGCAATTGCGTCGCCTCGTCATGCGCGATCGTCTTGCAATGCCCATAGGCATCCATGAACCACTGCACTGCTGCGCCCTGCTTTGAGAGGGCCTCGGCCTGTTCCTCGGTGACGATCGACGCCACCGCGTCGAACAGCACCGAGGGGGAGCCCGCGAGCTGACCATCAGCCTTGAGCGTACCGCCCTTGACCTTGATCCCGCCCACTTTCGGCGCAACGAGGAAGGCGGTGCCGCCGGCGCTTTCGATGTCGCTTTTCAGCTTTTCGATCGCCGCCTTGTCCGATCCTTCGGCAAAGAGGATCGCGACCTTGCGACCCTCCATCGTGTCGTCGGCATTCTTCTGGATCGACAGCGCGTCGGAAGGTTTAAGATCGACGGGCGCACGCGCAGCCTTTTCCTTCGTCGGCAGATCGATGGCGAGCCCCATGGCAACACGCGTCGCGAGATCCTCATCGATATTCCGAAGCTGGCCGACGACGCGCGCGCGAACATGATCGAGCGTGACCTTCGACAGTTCGAACACCAGCGCGGAAGCAATATGCGCCTGCTCATTCTCCGTCTGCGACAAGTAGAACAGCCGCGCCTGGCTGAAATGATCGGCGAAGAGTTCGGCGCGGATGCGCAGCTTCTGCGTCGGATCGTTCCGCTCATCATTGTCGGCAAAGGTCTTGAAGCCCGTTTCGGCGCTCGCGCGTGGGCCGCCATGCTCTCCGGCTTCGGCGAGGCTGTTGGGTTCGTAATTGGCACGCCCCGTTGGCACGAGCGTCTGCATCATCCCGTCGCGCTGGAAATTGTGGAACGGGCATTTCGGCGCGTTGATCGGGATCTGGTGGAAATTGGTCGTTCCCAGCCGCGATTTCTGCGTGTCGAGATAAGAGAAGAGCCTGCCCTGCAAGAGTGGGTCGTTGCTGAAATCGATCCCCGGAATGATGTTCGACGGCAGGAAGGCGACCTGCTCGGTCTCGGCGAAGAAATTGTCGACATTGCGGTTGAGCGTCATACGGCCGACGATCTCGACCGGAATATCTTCCTCGGGAATCAGCTTGGTGGCGTCGAGCACGTCATAGGGCTGCTTGGCGGCGAACGCCTCGTCGAACACCTGCACACCGAGATCCCACGCCGGGAAATCGCCCGCGTCGATCGCCTCGAACAGGTCGCGGCGGTGGAAATCGGGGTCGGCACCGGCGATCTTGACCGCCTCGTCCCAAGTTGTCGACTGGATGCCGAGCACGGGTTTCCAGTGGAATTTGACGAACTTGCCGTCGCCCTTTTCGTTGACGAAGCGGAAGGTGTGGACGCCGAAGCCCTCGATCATGCGCAGGCTCCGCGGGATCGTGCGGTCGGACATCGCCCACATGATCATGTGCATCGCCTCGGGCATCAGCCCGATGAAGTCCCAGAAGGTGTCGTGCGCGCTCGCCGCCTGCGGATAGCCGCGATCGGCCTCCATCTTCACGCTGTGGACGAGGTCGGGGAATTTCATCGCGTCCTGGATGAAGAAGACCGGGATATTGTTGCCGACGAGATCCCAGTTGCCGCTTTCTGTGTAGAGTTTGACCGCAAAGCCGCGCACATCGCGCGGCGTATCGACCGAGCCCGCGCCGCCAGCGACGGTCGAGAAGCGGACGAAGACGGGGCAAGTCGTGCCCTCCTTCTGCAGGATCGAGGCTTTGGTCAGCTCGGGGATTGCCTTGGTGCATTCGAACACGCCGTGCGCGCCCGACCCGCGGGCGTGGACGATCCGCTCGGGGATGCGTTCATGGTCGAAGTGGAAGATTTTCTCGCGGAGAACGAAATCCTCGAGCAGCGTCGGCCCGCGCTCACCGGCGCGGAGCGAATTCTGGTTGTCCGAAATCCGGTGGCCGAAATTGTCGGTCAGGAATGCCGCATCGGCCGATTTTCGGCCCGATGCCACATTCTGGTGGAGTTCGTCACCATTGCCGCGGCTCACCTCGATCTTCGGCTGGCCTTCGCCAGGCTGGTGTTCGCGAAGGGCATGGTCATTCGCGGGCGACGGCGGCGGAGATTTCGGCATCGGTCATTCCTTCTGCCGCGTAAGGCGACACTCCTACAATCCGCCGCTGCGCCTTATGTTGCGTGTCGCTAGGCCATGGCGGCCAGAATCTCCTTGATCGCGACGAACGCAAAGCAGACCGAACTGTCGGCCACCCCGTAGGGCAGGAAAATATCGTCGCCGACGCGGATCGCGCCGCAGGTGTAGACGACATTGGGGACATAGCCTTCGCGGTCTTCGTCGGCGGCGGAGAGGATCGGATTGGGCGTGCGGCCGATCACCTTCGAGGGATCGTCCTTGTCGAGCAGAACCGCACCGATCGCATATTTGCGCATCGCGCCGACCCCATGGGTCAACACCAGCCACCCCTCGTCGAGTTCGATCGGCGCGCCGCAATTGCCAATCTGGATGAGTTCCCATGGAAAGCGCGGCTCCAGCAATAATTCGCCGTCCTCCCACTGATCGACCGTGTCCGAGCGCAGCAGATAGAGATTCTTGCCATCCTGCCGACCGATCATGCAGAATTGCCCGTCGATCTTGCGCGGGAACAGCGCCATGCCCTTGTTGCGTCCCGCCTTTCCCTTGATCGGGCTCAGCGTGAAATCCTTGAAATCTCGCGTGCGGAGCAATTCGGACCGGATGTCGCGACCGCTATAGGCAGTGTACGTCCCGATCCATTCGCTTTTGCCGCTGTCGCGCTCGAACTCGAGCAGCCGCAGATCCTCGAGCCCGTTGCGCTGCGCCTCCGTGATCGGGAAGATCACCGTGCCCGAAAGGGTGCTGTCCTTCTGCCGATACAGCGAGACAACATCGTCGGGCTTGTCGTCGCGGTGCGGACCAAGCATCGCCGCCGTAGCGAAGGCAGGCTGCGGCAGCAGCGTCAGTTCGCGGTCGCAGGTAATGATTCCCTCGCGAAAGGCGATCGTCGAAATATGACCCTCGCCGACCGCGCGCAGCGACAGGAGAATGCGGATGCAGCCTTCCTCCAGCCCGGTCTGGTCGGGATGACGAACGACGCTGGGGTTCATCAGCGCCGCCGCCGCATAGCTATATTCGTGACAGAAATAGGCGCCGATCAAGAGGCGCATCTCGCGCTTCAATGTGAGGCCTTCGAGGCCGAGTTTGGGCTCGATCTGCTCGAAGCGATCCTCGAATACTTTCTCGATCTGCCAGTGCCGGTCGGCGAAATCGCGCAGCACCACACCGAGCTCGGCGCGCACGGTGCGCGTGTCGAGCGTCACGATTTCGCGCGCCAGCCGCTGCACGCGTTCGAGATCGGGACCCGATGCTTGCCATGCGAGGTGAAAGGGCCGCACGACGACGCGCGTCGGGTCGGCATGGAGCCGCAATTCATCCTGAACCAGATGCACCATAATCCCCTCAGTCGGCGTTGCGGATAAAATCCCGGATCGCGTATGTCGCATGCTGATAGGCAAGTACCGACTCCGCCCCTTCGTTGAGATTCAGGCCGCGCGGGTTAATGCCATCCTTGCTGCTCCCGGTCAGCGGATCGCCAACGATCACGCCGCGGCCATTACGCCCGGAAAACCATTCATAGGCGCGCCGCGCGTGCGCCAGCCAGATATCGTCGCCGGTCACATCATAGGCGGCCGAAGCGGCATCGATCGCGGCCCAAATCTCGAGCGGCTGCTGATCGAATGGCCGCGGCAGCTCATAGGCATGGCCGAAGCTGTCGGACCCGACGGGGCGATAGTGGCCATAAGGCGAAATCTGCGCATCGTTGATCCACCGCAGCGTTTCGACCCCGCACGCGGTAACATCCGCGCGCTCAAGTCGCACGCCCGCACGCAGCATCGCTTCGGGCAGGCGGCAATTGTCATAGGCGAGTACCGGCTCGAACCATCGCCAGTCGGGCCGCGCCGCAGCCTGATAGAGCGCGATCAGCCGGTCAGCGCCGCTGTGCAATATCCGGTCCGCCAGATCATGCTCGGGATGCGCCGCGAGCACGAAGTCGGCGCCGAGCATCGCAAAGGCAATCGCGCGCGGTGACTCGAAATCCAGTGCGGATGCCGCGGTGCGCTCGAACATTTCATTCGCCCATAGCCGCAGACCGGGGTCGCGCGCGTCCCGCGCCGTTGCGCCAAGCGCCCAGAGGGTGCGACCGCAGCTGTCTTCGGACCCCACATCCTCGAGCCAGTTGCGTGCAAAGCCCATGAAGTTGCGAAACTCGCTGCGGTCGGGGTTCCAGGCATGCTGTACGAACGCCGCAAAGACCGGGGTCAGTTGTCCGCACTTGCCGAGCGCATCGTCGTCGAGCCGATGCATCAGCATCAGCGCCCGCGCATTGTCATCGACGCAATAGCCGTGCGCGCGATCGGGGACCATATGAATGCTGTGCTGGAGGATGCCGGTGTCGTCGCAAATGCGCAGGAACCCATCGATACCGATGTGCTCGGGAATAGGCGCAGCTTTCGGCACGACGCGGCTTTCCGCGATTAGCGAACAGGTCCGCTCCGCGAACACCGGCCAGATCATGTCGCGACTGCGGTCATAGGCGCGACGCTGCAGCGTAAGCAGCCGGTCGGCATCGCCGAGCAGATAGCGGATTTCGTTCGCGATCGCTTCGCTGTCGTTGAAGGGGACGAGCACGCCATGATCGTCGGCGAGGAGCTCGACCGCATGGACATAGGGTGTGGAGATCACGGCCTTGCCCAGCGCCATCGCATAAGCGAGCGTACCCGACGTCGATTGCTGCGCCCCGATATAAGGCGTCACATAGATGTCCGCCGCCTCGATAAGATCGAGCAGATCGTCGGTGTCCATAAACGCATTGATCCAGCGGATATGCGCATCGACCCCGAGCGAGACAGCGAGCGCCTGGAGCCGGTCGCGATAGGCCTCGCCTTCAAGCGCCAGCAGATTGGGATGCGTCGCGCCAGCAATGCAGTAAAGGAAGTCGGGGTGATCTTCGATGATCGCGGGCAATGCCTCGATGACCGCCTCGATCCCCTTGCCCGGCGACAAAAGACCGAAGGTCAGCGCGACCTGTTTGCCCGCAAAGCCGAACTGCGGCTTGAATTGCGACGCGCGGCCGAACGGGCGATCGGGGACGCCATGTGCGATCATGGCGATCTGGTCGTCGTCGGCATGATAGACGCTTCGCAGCAGATCGTGCGAGCGCTCGGACATGACGACCAGCTTGGTCGCGCGCGCGATCAAGCGCTCCATCACGCGGCGCTGATCGGCGTCCGGTTCGGCGAGCACCGTGTGAAGCGTAACGATCAGCGGCGCGGAAACACGATCCACCAGTTCCAGGATCATATCGCCCGCCAAGCCGCCGAAGAGGCCGAACTCGTGCTGCAGCCACACAATCTCGGCACAGCTCGCCTCGATTTGCCGGGCCACCTCGACAAAGCTACCGGCGTCACCCTCGGTTATGACGCCGCGAACAACGGGGTCGAATATCGTGGGAACCGCGGCCGGCGCCATCGCATATACGTCGATCACAAGGTCGGGAGCAGCCTCGGCAAGCGATGAACGGATGTCGGTGGTGAAGGTCGCGATGCCACAGCGTCGCGGAAGAAAGCCGCCGACTAGCGCGATCCGGGCAGTATCCGAAGTTTTTGGCCGAAGCGTTTGGCACGCCTCCAAACCCTCATCGAACGATCTACGGTCAAGCGTTTCGTACACAGGCATACCTTCCAAAAATGATGCGACAGAAGGCCTCACCCAGTATTTTGTCGTTTGCTTCGAGACGCGCAGCCGATCGCGAACTCAGAAAACAGAACAATTCAGCGACGCATTTGTTCCCCTTGGCACGCGCCTCGCCGGGAGTCGTAAGGGGCAATCTCGGTAACGCCGACCGAACATCCCCGCCGCATTTTCACTTCAAACAGGCAACGATGATTTCGATGATCGCAAGCGTTTCTCCCGGATCGCGAACGGCGATCGTGTCCAGTCCCAGCGCCTTGGCTGGATAGTCATTGCCGCCCGGAAATATCGCATCGCCGATGAACAGCATTGCACCCAGTTCAATACCGCTTTCGTCGCTCAGCTTCGTAAGGCCATAGGCCTTGTCGACGCCTTCGCGCGTGACATCGATCGACGTAGCGCCGCCCATATTGATCGACAGGCCCGGCAGACGTTGGCGAAGGTCGGCCTGGATCACTTTGCGCTTCGCGAAATCGGGATCCCATTTTTCCTTGGCATCGATCGGCGCTTCCTGACCCAATGCCGAGAATGTGATCTGGCTTCCCCGGTCCTCGACCCGTGCTCCCCAGACCGCTGCGGGAACGAACCCGGTCGCCCGAAGCGCCGCATCGAAGGCTTCGAATATGCGCTGCTTCTCTTCGTCGGCGAAGATTTCGGCATAGCGCGCCTGCCACGCGCCCGAACGGAAAGTGTAAAGCTTGGTGCCGGTCGTCGGCATGAGCCAGAGCCGGGAAAGGTCCGCGCGCTCGGGAAGGCGCGTCGCCACCTGTTTTTCGAACTGCGGCCAGTCGCCACCGGATATCACCGCAACATCTGCCACGCCGAGGAGATCGGCAAGCGCCTCACCCATCGCGGGTTCCATCGGTTGCTTGCTTTCGGCAAGCGTTCCATCAAGATCGAAGGCAATCAGCCGTTTCATGCAGGCGTCGCTCCGCGCCCGTCGCTCGCCGCGTCCCGCTGCCGCCGCGCGGCGGCTTTGGCATCGGCAAGGTTCGAATAGCGATAGTCGCCCACCGCGAATTGTTCGACATAGGTCCGGATGATGCCATCCTCCTCGTCGCCCGGTGGACGCAGGCCTCCGCCCTCACCTTCCCACGCCGAGCGTGACGCAGCTTCATCGATCGCGGCGGCGAGAGGGCCGTCCTCCACGCCCAGGGAGCGATAGAACTCGCGCCCGACCGCCAGAAGGGTAGCGCGAATATCGACGACCGGATCGTCAACTCCGTCGCTTCCGGCGGTGAGATGTTCGTGCGTCGCCTTTTCGAAGGCCTTCGCCATGAGCAATTCGGCGATCAGCACATCACCGACCAGATCGTCCGACGCTTCAACAGCACCGGCAGGTGATACGGCGAGATCGGCGATAGCCTCGGCATCGCCGCTCAAGCCGCGCCGCTCACGATACTCGTTGATCCTTTTGGCATAATAGCGCGGCAGGTCAAAGTTTGGCATCGCCTGCCCATCGCGTCGCGCCTGGCTCACGGCCATCAACGCCATCTGATGGTGGTGGAGAAGTTGGTTGAGGTCCATGATTTTGCTCCTTCAGCGGGAGCGCAATGGTCTCTCAGTCGCCAGCACGCGGTGGAAGCGGGCGATGTTATGGAAGTGGGGTCACAGGCTTCCGATTGCAATGAGCAGACATTTATAATTGTAGCCGACCGACGAGAGCCGAGTCATATGTCTCGACTTCCTTCGGAATAGGCCTAGCACCGAGAGGCAGAGACTTTCCACGCGACCCGGAAAGTCGATGGGGCTTCCTTTGGTCACGAACGCAGAGGATGGAAGGGCTTCGCGGTAGCGAAGCCCTTTTGCCCAAGTTGCTGGGGCGTCATCCCAAACATGTTGGCCGATGCACGAACCACTTCGTGGATTGGCGCTAGCCTCGATGTAAAGCAGCCCTTCGAGCGCCGCGCCTGATTGAACGCGGGCTGCCACAGGCAGACCCTTTCGGCTCCTTTACCTGAGGAGTCGAACGATGAACGAG
>NZ_JAEULM010000023.1 GCF_016793825.1 Sphingopyxis sp. | reverse complement strand
GATCCGCGCGGCGGACGCAGCGCTCAACCAGCTTTATGAGGAGCAGTTCTGATGCCGCATCCGCCAAAGGCTCAAGCTGATCGTGGGCCGGACCACGCCATCTTTTTCGTCCTCTTGTTCGCGTTGGCCGCAGCGCTGCTCGCCGGATGCACCTCGACGCCGACCGTCGTCAGGGACCGCGTCGCCACGGTTTCGGTCCCTGTCATCCAGAAATGCGCTGCCGACCGTCCCGAGCCCGTCACGCCGCTGCGCGACCGCATCGACGCAACGGCGTGGGACGCGCTGTCGTTGAAGCAGAAGGCCGAAACGGTCGCCGCGCAGGGTCTGCGCCGCGTTACCTATTCCGACACGCTGGCGGCCGCCACGTCGGCCTGTTGACCTTAACCTCAACCTCACCGGGGGGTGATGAAGGGCGTCGGAGCGATCCGGCGCCCTTTTTTGTGTCAGCCGCCGATCATTTCGGCGGCTTCAAGGACATGTTCCAAAGTGAGACACATATACCGAATCGCAATCGGACGGGCGGGCCTGACTATGATACCAGGATTGATCTAGTTCGACATTCGGGGGGATTCGTCGATGAAATTGCGTGCTATGTTTGTGGTTGCTCTCGCAGCAGCGGCAGTCCCGGCAGATGCAGCCCAGATCGTCACGACGTACAAGGGCACTGCGAATATTCAGTATGACGACTATAACTATTTCCAAGGTCTAACTGGTTCGCACGATTTCGAGGTCATCTACACGCTCGACGATTCCTTGGGGAAGGTCGGCGCGAATGGCGTCAATCTGAGCAACATCACTGGCGGAACCCTTAGCGGATTCTCAAATCCTATATCGGCCGTGATAAAGACCGGCGGCGTGGTCATATCGTTGGGGGATGTGATGACGCACGGCGCGAGCGCGACAAGGTTCAATGACTATGACATTGAAGGGTTTGGTGTTCCGGAAGATTTCATCGCCGACGTTATCGATCAAATCATCATGACTGATCCAAGCACGGGCATTTTAGAACAGTTGACGGTCAGAAACTCGCTTCGCAGCAGCGTGAATCAATTCTACGCGACGGCAGATTATATGAGCCCGTTCAGCTATGTCGCTCAACCGGGAGATGTAAGCGACGCGTCCGTTTCGGGGTTTGCTCGCCATCTTGTCGATACGAACACCGGCAAATTCATCTCGCGCACATATGTTCAGTTCCGCACGACGAGTGTGAGCTCGGAAGTTTTGCAGTCGGCAGTGCCCGAACCCGCAACGTGGGCCACCATGCTTCTGGGTTTCGGCCTGATCGGAGGGGGCATGCGCTATCGTCGCCGGCAGCGCGTGCGCGTGACTTACGCCTGATCCAGATCAGGCGACACAACTCCTTCACATTTGCGGCTTAGAGCGCGATTTCTTCCCTCTATAGCGACCCGGAGGGAGTTACGGCCCCGTCGAGCATAACCGCTCGGCGGGGTTTTTCTTGGGGAAAGCGCAGAAGCCTACCAGCCCAGGGCTTGCCCGATTCCCGTCGCGACGTTCGCGAGCATCGCAAGGGCGAGCCCGCCGCCGATGATCCAGATCCAGACCGGGGCGCCGTCGGGGCGATCGTCGCGCGGATCCGGCCAGAGACGAGGCATCAGGCCCGCTATCGCTCTTCGATCTCGACCAGCGGGCGCAGGAACAGGGTTTCGCCGTCCCACGACGCCAGGCCCTTGCGCACCGCCGCGTCGCCGGCCGCGCGCCGCGTTTTCATCCACCGGCCGATGTGCATGCCGCAGCGCCAGCGAAATTCCCGCGGTGCCGCCCGTGCGGCGGAAAATCGATAGGGGTCGTCTTTGGTCTTCATCGCGGAGCCTCTTGCGCTTTGTTCTCTTAATGTTCCACAAGAGGGGATGACACGCAAGCGATTCGCAATCGTCACGTTCGATCCCGACCGGGTGAAGGCGCTGGCCCCCGACACGAGCGAGCAGGAGCAATTGGGGCGCGCCCTGGTCGGCGCGCTGCGTGGCATCGCCTATGCGAAGAATTGCGGGCTGCTCAACGTGACGTTGATGGATCAGGTCGCGCCGAGCGCCCGCGCTTATGATCATGCGATCGAGAACGAGATCACGCCGCCGCTGCGCGGGGTGGGTGGAGCGCCGGTGGAATAGGAGGTCGGAACGACAGGGCCGACGTCAGTGCCGCAGCCCTTCGAGCACATCGCCGGCCGGCTGAATATCCTCAAGCAGCATGTCGGCCCAGATCTGCGCCAGCTCGCGCCGCCGCTCCATGTGCTGTGACCGGTTATAGGCGCCCTCGACCTTATCCTCGGAAACGTGCGCCAGCATCAGGTTGATGACCTCGCGATCATCCGGCCGGCCGTCGGTGCGGCGCCATTCGTTCATGATCGTCGCGAAGGCCGAGCGCCAGCCGTGAGGGCAATGCCGGTGCCGGTAGAGGCCATCCTTGATCCGGATCATCATGCCCCGAACCGCGTTGTCGGTCATGGGCCGGTGGCCGTAGCGAACGTTCGGGAAAACATAGGGCAGATGCCCGGTGAGGTTCCGCATCGTCTCGATCACATCGACCGCCTGGCGCGACAGCGGGACGATATGCTCATAGGTGACGTCATCCTTCAGCTTGAGCGCGAGTTTCATCGCCGCCGGCGGGATGCGCCAGATAGGCGCGTCGCCGTCCAGATCCTCGAACTGGGTCCACATCGCGTTGCGCTGCACGGCCGAACGGACCGCGGTTAACGCGATCAGCCGGTTCGCGAGCTTCGTGATCGGGCTGCCACGCTCCCATTCCATATCGTAGATTAGCTGCCGACATTCGGCGAGGTCGGTCAGCGCGGGCTGTTTCGTCGCGCGCGGTTTCGGCTTGAGAAGCGACTTCACCACGGCGGCCGGGTCGCCGCTGCGCAGGCCGCCGGCAGCGGCATAGGAAAAGACGCCACTGGCCCGCTGGCGAAGACGGTGTGCCGTCTCGATCGCGCCGCGCCTCTCCACCTTCCGCAGCGCGTCGAGGAGCATCGCCTCGGTGACGTCCTTCACCGGGATTGCGCCGATCACCGGAAAGAGATCAGCCTCCATGCTGTCGATGATGTTCTTCGCGTGCCAGTCGCTCCACCTTGGTCTGTTGAGCGCGTACCACTGGCGCGCGCAGGCCTCGAATGTATTGGATGAAGCGAGGGTACGCGCGGCGGCCTCCTGCTTTTTCTCGACGGCCGGATCCCTGCCCTCGCGCAACGTCGCCTTGGCGGCCTCGCGCAGTTCGCGCGCACGGCTCAGCGACACCTCAGGATAGCTGCCGAAGGTGAGCAGCTTTTCCTTTTTCCCGAACCGATATTTTAGGCGCCAGGATCGGTTGCCCTTCGTCGATACCAACAGGAACAAGCCGCCCGCATCGCGCAGCTTGTACGGCCGGTCTTCGGCCTTCGCCTTCTTGATCTGGACGTCGGTAAGCATGCCTCGATTCTCCCCATCTGGGGGTATCGAGAGGAGGTCGGTTGGCCGATACCCCCAAGCATACCCCCAAATTCCATTTCTCCACGCGGAAGCCATCGGACATGAATGGAGTGACCAACCCGCGCAAATGCTGGGTGTTCGTACACGTTATCGGAAGCTAGCGGAAGCCAAAAGAGGAACAAATGGTGGACAGGGCTGGATTCGAACCAGCGTACGGAAACCCGGGCAGATTTACAGTCTGCTGCCTTTAACCACTCGGCCACCTGTCCATGGGGCCCGCTTTGGGAAGTGGCGCAATGGCGAAACGAGGCTTGCCTGTCAATGGCAGTCATGGGAAAGGCGCGCGCATGAGACAATTTTCCCGTCACCGCCGCCCGCAGGGTACCGGTCCGCGCGGCCAGGCCGTCCGTTTCTGGGGCCGCCACGCCGTTCTGGCAGCGCTCGCCAACCCCGAACGCCGCGTCAAGCGCATCTGGGGCACGCGCGAAGCGCTGGGGCAGCTCGACCTGCCGCCTGTCCTTCCGATCAGCTATGCCGACGTCACCGACCTCGCACGGCTGGTCGCGCGCGATGCGCCGCACCAGGGGCTCGTCATCGAGGTCGATCCGCTGGAGGACGTCTATCTGGGCGACCTGCTCCAGGACGAAAGCGATGCGGAAAGCCGGCGTCCGCTCCTCATTCTCGATCAGGTCACCGATCCGCACAACATCGGCGCGGTGCTGCGCTCGGCCGCGGCGTTCGATGCCGCCGCGATCATCACGCAGGATCGGCACAGCCCGCCTGAAAGCGGGGTCATCGCGCGGTCCGCCTCAGGTGCCCTCGAAATCGTGCCGTGGGTGCGCGTCGTCAACCTGTCGCGCGCGCTCGAGGAAATCGCCGAAGCTCAATATTGGCGCATCGGGCTGATGGGCGATACCGACACGACGCTTGGACAAACGCTCGACGGCAGCAAGGTCGCACTCGTGCTCGGTTCGGAAGGCGACGGCATGCGTCACAATGTCATGGAGCATTGCGACGTGCTGGCAAGGCTGCCGATTTCGCCGCGAATGGAAAGCCTCAACATCTCGAACGCCGCGGCGATCGCACTCTACGCCGTCGCGACGGCGGGTTGATATGCGCCCCCGCCGGTGCGGGGGCGGCGGGCCATCAATCCTCGGCGGCGATCCGCACGCGCAGGCCGTCGAGGGCGTCGCTGAAGGGGATCTGGCACGACAGGCGCGAATTGTCGTCGCGGTCGGTGGTCGAATCGAGCAGGTCGTTCTCGTCCTCGCTCATCGCCGGCAGCGCGTCCTTGGCGCCCGCCTCCACATGCACGTGGCAAGTCGCGCACGAACAGCAGCCGCCACACAGTGCGAGCAGCTCGTCAAAGCCCGCGTCGCGGATATTCTCCATCACGGTCAGGCTGGTGTCGCCTTCGATTTCATGTTCGGTACCGTCGCGCGTCACCACAATCAGCTTGGCCATGCTCGTCCCCATATTGTTTGATTCGGTTTGGCCTATGTCGCGCGTTGCGCGCCAAATCAAGCGCTGCTAGGCACCGATGCGAACAAAAGGAGAATATGTATGAGCTTCGGTCAGGAGCAGCTCAACGCGGGAATCGATGCGATCGCGGCGATCGACAGCAATTTCGCGCGCGCGCTCGGCAACGCCGGCTATCCGCCGCCGCGCATCCGCGACCGCGGCTATACGACGCTGCTCCGCACCATCGTCGGTCAGCAGGTCAGCGTCGCGGCCGCGAACTCGATCTGGAACAAGCTGGAGGCGGCGTTCGGCGAGGGCTGCCCCGCAGAGGTCATGGCTGCAGCCGAATTCGACGCACTGCGCGCCTGCGGCCTGTCGGGCCAGAAACAGGGTTATTCCAAAAGCCTTGCCCAGCTCGTGCTCGACGGCGAGCTCGATTTCGACGCCCTCCCCGCCGATGACGAGGAGGCGATCGCGCTGCTGACCAAGGTCAAGGGCATCGGCCGCTGGTCGGCCGAAATCTACCTGCTCTTTGCCGAGGGGCGTCCCGACATCTGGCCGGCCGGCGACCTCGCGGTACAGGAAGCGGTCGGCCGCATCCTCGGCCTTGGCGCCCGGCCGAGCGAAAAGCAGGTGCGCGAGCTGGCCGAACCCTGGCGCCCCCACCGCGGCGCCGCGGCGATATTCAGCTGGCACTGCTACAACATGGACGTGATCTGATAGAGGGGCACGCCACCGTTTTGGAGATTCGGATGACAACCACCCGCGATACCATCGCCGCCTACTATGCTGCGTTCAACGCCGGTGACGTCGGCGCGATGCTCGCGCTCGTCGCCGACGATGTGCGCCATGACGTCAACCAGGGCGACTCACGCCACGGGAAACCGCTGTTTGCAGCGTTCAACGCGCACATGACACGCTGCTATCGCGAGCAGCTCACCGACATGCAGATATTCGCCGAGGGTCACCGCGCCGCCGCGGAGTTCGTCGTCAATGGCACCTATCTTGCCACCGACGAGGGACTTCCCGAGGCGAACGGTCAGACCTATCGCCTCCCCGGCGGCGCCTTTCTCTCGGTCAACGCCGAAGGGCTGATCGATCGCGTCACCACTTACTACAATCTTCAGGACTGGCTCCGACAGGTCGGCGCGTGACGATCCGCGTCGCGCCGGTCACGGGCGCGGGGTTGGCGGAGGCGCTTCCCGCGCTCGCCCGGCTGCGCATCGCGGTATTTCGCGACTATCCGTACCTCTATGACGGCGATGCCGCCTACGAGGCCGATTATCTGGCCCATTTCGCCGCTGCCGACGGTGCAGTGATCGTCGTGGCGCGCGACGGGGAAGACATTGTCGGCGCCGCCACCGCCGCGCCGCTCGGGGCACAGGACGCCGCCTGGCAACAACCGCTGGCGGCGGCGGGCTTCGCCATCGCGCGAACCTTCTATTTCGGGGAATCGGTGCTGCTTGCCGGCTATCGCGGCCGCGGTATCGGTCACGCCTTTTTCGACCATCGCGAAGCGCAGGCACGCCAGTGCGGCGCCACGCACACCGCGTTCTGCAGCGTGCTTCGCCCCGCCGATCACCCGGATCGTCCCGCCGGATACCGCCCGCTCGACGCCTTCTGGCGCAGCCGCGGTTATGCGCCGCTGGACGGCGTCACCGCATCGTTCGACTGGAAGACGGTGGATAGCATCACCGAGGAAGCACATCGGCTCCGATATTGGACGCGGGCGCTATAGCCGCCACCCGCCAACGCAAAAGGCCGGATGGATCGCTCCACCCGGCCTTTCGTCATTCGTCAGGCGCGAAGCTTATTTCTTCGCGGCGGCCTTTTTCGCCGGAGCCTTCTTGGCAGGCTCGGCCTTGTCGGCGGCCTTGGCCGGCGCGGCCTTCTTCGCAGCCGGCTTTTCCTCGGCGTCCGCCTTCGGCGCGGCGGCTTTTTTCGCCGGTGCCTTCTTGGCGGGGGCTTCCTCGGCCTTCGCCTCTTCCTTCACCGCGTCCTTCTTGGCGGCCGGCTTCTTCGCGGCAGCCTTCTTGGCGGGCTTGTGGTCGTGATCGTGGTGATCGTGGCCGCAGCCGGGGCCGTGGACATGCCCGTCATCCTCGGCTTCGATAGCCGCTTCCAGCTCCTCGCGCGTGGTTTCGCGGTCGGCGATGTCAGCCTTTTCGAACAGGAAGTCGACGACCTTGTCTTCATACAGCGGCGCGCGAAGCTGCGCGGCGGCAAGCGCGTCCTGCTGGACATATTCCATGAAGCGCTGGCGATCTTCAGGGCGATACTGCTGCGCCGCCTGCATGATCAGGCGCTGCATTTCCTGGTTGGACACCTGCACGCCATGTGCCTGGCCGATTTCGGACAGCAGCAGGCCCAGGCGGACGCGGCGGACCGCGATCGCGTGATATTCGTCGCGATCCTTTTCGAGTTCGGCCTTCGCCGCCTCGGGGTCTGCCTCATGGCCCGCTTCATGCTCGAGCTGCTGCCAGATCTGGTTGAATTCGGCCTCGACCATCGTCGGCGGCACTTCGAAATCATGGCTGGCGGCGAGCTGGTCGAGCAGCTTGCGCTTCATATAGGTGCGCGTCAGGCCATTGAGTTCCTGTTCGACCTGATCCTTCATCAGCTCTTTCAGCTTGTCGAGGCTTTCAAGGCCCAGCGACTTCGCGAACTCGTCGTCGATCTTCGACGCGGCCGGAACCTTCACTTCCTTCACCTTGACGGCGAATTCGGCCGGCTGGCCCTTCAGGTTTTCGACCGGATATTCCTCGGGGAAGCTCACCTTGACGGTCTTTTCGTCGCCGACCTTCACGCCGACAAGCTGGTCTTCAAAGCCGGGGATCAGCTGGCCCGAACCGATTTCCACCGCCATGTCCTCGCCAGTGCCGCCATCGAACGCGACGCCATCGACGCTGCCAGCAAAATCGATGATGACCTGATCGCCGGTCGCCGCCTTGCGAGTCTTCGGCCCCTCTTCGAAGCGCTTCATCTGCGCCGCGAATTCCTCGATCTTCGCCATCACCGCCTTGTCGTCGGCGGGAACGGTCAGACGCTCCAGCTTCAGGCCGTCGATCGACGGTGCTTCGATCTCGGGCAGCACTTCCAGCGCGACGGTGATTTCGGCATCCTTGCCGCGCTCATAGCCATCGGCCAGCGTGACGCCCGGCTGCAGCGCGGGGCGAAGCTTTTCCTTCGCCATCAGGTCGCGCACGCCGGCGTCGATCGCCTTGTTCAGCGCATCGGCCGACAGCGCCTCACCATGCATCTTGCGGATCAGGTTCGGCGGAACCTTGCCGGGGCGGAAACCGGGCATGCGCACGGTCGGCGCAATCGCCTTCACTTCGTCATCGACGCGCGCGTCGATGTCTTTCGCGGTGATGGTGACGCGATATTCGCGCTTCAGGCCTTCGTTCAGCGTTTCGACGGTCTTCATTGCCTTGGTCTTATCCTTGCTCAAAATCTCGTATCGAACCCCGCCATGGGTGGCGAAGTTCCCCATATCCCGGCCTGCTGCTCGCGAAAGTGGTGCGGGCGAAGGGACTCGAACCCCCACATCTTGCGATACTGGTACCTAAAACCAGCGCGTCTACCAATTCCGCCACGCCCGCTTGAGAAGCCTCGGCCGGGTACACGAAACCGCGCGCTGCCGCGCACGCCCGTGCGGGCCGCGCGGGGCTATAGCAGACGCGCAGCCGAGGGCAAGGGCGGAAAGCCGCGAAAATCCGCCTTCGGAACATGCCTTGCGCCCATTCGTTGGTGAATCGAGGAGAATGACCATGACGAGTGCCGCCGACCCGCTTCCGAAACCCCGACCCGACACGATCGAACCGCAATCGCCGCCCGAGAAACCGGCGCGGCCGACCCCGCAAGAAGACCCGGCCCACCAGCCGCAGGAAATTCCCGGCGGCCCGGGCGGCGGCGACTTCGACGCCCCCGGTCGCGGCCCCAGCGAGGTACCGCCGCAGCAGGCTTAGGGTCAGGGCTCCAGTACCCTGATCCTAATAATTGTCCGGAACGCGCGCGCCCGTCCGCGCATCGATCACCGCACCGCGGTCATAGGCGAGAATACCCGGCACGGGCGCCAGCCGGTTGACGTTGAACACCGGCGGCCCGACGAACTTACCCACCGCGCGATATTGCACCGCAACGATCGGCTTTCCGGCGAGCAAGGCCGGCGCGGGCGCTTCCGCAGCTTCGCGGCGATAACTTGCGTTCCGATACTTGACTTGCCGCCCCGGCTCCGCACGATGGCGACCGGGGAGAGACATATGAAGCTATCGACCGGCCTGGCCGCGCTGTTCGCCATGATTGCGACGCCTGCGTTCGCGCAGGACACCACACTTTATCGCGGCGGCCCGATCGTCACGATGGACGGCGATACGCCAACGACGGTCGAGGCGGTCGTGACGCACGGCGATCGCATCGCGTTCGCCGGCACGGAAAAGGCGGCGCGCAAGGCCGCGGGCAAGGACGCCGCCATTCACGACCTGCACGGCGCGACGATGCTGCCCGGCTTCATCGACGCCCACTCGCACTTCACCGTCGCCACGATGAGTGCGGGCGGGCTCGATCTTCGCAACAAGGCACACGCCGGCGTCACCGACATTCCAAAGCTGCAGGCCGCGATCCGCGACTATATCGCCGCGCGCGCGATCCCGCCCGACGGCTGGGTTGTCGTCTGGCAGTATGACCATGAAGGGCTGGCCGAAAAGCGCCACATCACCCGCGCCGAACTCGACGCGGTCGCCGCCGACCGGCCGATCGTCCTGCTCCACGTCTCGCTGCACGGTGCGGTCGCGAACAGCGCCGCGTTGAAGGCCGTCGGCATCGACGAGGCAACGCCCGTCCCTCCCGGCGGCATGATGCTCCGCGACGACAGCGGCAAACTCAACGGCGTCCTGCTCGAAAAGGCGATGTTCCTGCTGCTCGCCAAAATGCCGCAGCCGACGGCGGAACAGAAACTGGCGGCGCTCGACGCGGCGCAGAACGCCTATTTCGCCGAAGGCTATACCCATGCCCAGGATGGCGCGACACAGCCCCCCGATGTGGCGTTCCTGACCTCGCCGGCGGCGCGGGATCGGCTGAAGATCGATCTCGCCCTCCTTCCCTTCTCGCCCGGCCTCGATGCGCTGCTCGCCAATCCGGACATCAAGTTCGGCACCTATCAGGGGCATGTGAAGCTGCAGGGGATCAAATTCGTCCTCGACGGATCGGTGCAGGCGCGCACCGGTTTCTTCACCCGCGATTATGCGCGCGGCAGCCCCCAAGGCGCGCATCCGTGGCACGGGCAGCCGATCCTGACCGAAGAGGAGTTTATCGCGCAGGCCAAAAAGGCGAACGATCGCCATTGGCAGCTTTTCGTCCACGCCAATGGCGACGCCGCGATCGACATGGCGATCCGCGGCTTCGACGCGCTCGGCATCAAGGCCGCCGACGACCGTCGCCCGATCGTCATCCACTCGCAGTTCCAGCGCCCCGACCAGTTCGCCGCCTACCGGCGCATCGGCGTCGGCCCCTCCTATTTCACCAACCACGCCTGGTATTGGGCCGACGTCCACCGCACCAATTTCCCGGCCGAGGTCGTCGATTTCATCAGCCCGCTCCGCTCGGCAAAGCGCGCGGGGCTGATCGCGTCGAACCACAGCGACTACAGCGTCACGCCGCTCGATACCCGCTTCATGCTCTGGACCTCGATGGCGCGCGTTTCCCCGACCGGGATCGTCAGCGGCCCGAACGAACGCCTGTCGGCCTATGAAGCGCTACAAGCCCTCACCACTGGTCCCGCCTGGCAGGCGTTCGAGGAAGACCGCAAGGGCCGCATCAAACCCGGCCTGCTCGCCGACTTCGTGATCCTCGACAAGAACCCGCTG
Organism: Sphingopyxis sp.; assembly: GCF_016793825.1. GTDB lineage: Bacteria > Pseudomonadota > Alphaproteobacteria > Sphingomonadales > Sphingomonadaceae > Sphingopyxis. The sequence continues at coordinate 134,132 of NZ_JAEULM010000023.1, read as the reverse complement.
ACGACGCCGGTGGCCGGCATCAAGGACATCCGCGTCCTCGAAACGATCAAGGAAGGGACGACGGTGTGGCGGGCGGCGCCGCGCTGACCGGTTCGGGCGCGGGGGTCGCAGGCGGCTGCCCCGGCTTCGACAGATAGGCCGCTTCGCCGGCGGTTCGCCCTCGACCGCCCTTGCCGTCGACACGATTGACGAGGCCGCCCGTACTGTTGCCGAACGTCGCGCCATATACAAACAGCGGATAGGTCACCGGCTTGCCCGCCAGCCAGGCGGGCACGGCGACATCGCCATCGCCGCGCGGCCTGATGTCGAGCCGGTTCGGCACCGGTTCCACCCGCCCGCCGAACAGTGGACCGCCCAGCAATTTCCCGACCGACATCTTCGTATCGGGATTGTCCGAATCTTCGCGCGCGGGCTGAAAGACGCCCAGATCGACAAGCTCGCCGGCCTTCGCCTCGAAATGATAGCTGCCCAGCGAAAAGCTGGTGTTGGCCGATCCCAGCGGCGCGCCGCTCGCCCCCGTCCCCGCGATCACCCATGTCCCGGGATCGATCTCGATCAGATAGAGCCGGCGTTTTCCGTCTTTCGCGACCGGGTCCTTCGCCGCCGTCACGCCGGCCTGCACCTGCCGGGTTGTCGGATCATAGGGCGCGAAGATCACGCCGGTGGTGATCTGGCTCGTGCCCAGTAACTTAACCTCGACCGGATCGACCTCGACCAGCAAATAGGCCTTGGCCGCCGCCATATCGTCGGCTGTCTTGATCTTCGCATCGGCGGCAGGGGCTATCCCCACCAGCGACAGCGACAATAGCGGCGCCAGCGACCAGCGCACTCCCGCTCCCCTCATTCGTACATTTCCTTGCCCTTCGGCGCATCGCTCGACGCGAGTGCGAACCATTTGTCGATCCGTTCGGCAATGTCGTCGATCCGATCGATCGCCTTCCATTCGGTCCTGTCCATCTCGAACCGGCGATAGCCCTTGTCCGCAAGACAGATTCGCTCCACCTGCCACTGGAGCCGCCGGTTTGCGCCGCCATCAAGCAGCGCAATCAGCACCGTCGCGATCCCTGCGGCGGCGGCCGACTGCCCCATGGTCAGCTTGCTGTTGTTCCAGATCTGCTGGTTCATCGCGGTCGTGTCGGGCGATATGCGCGCGACCCCACCGGCGAGCGCGTCGCACGTCAGCCGGTCCTCGAGATAGGCCTGCCGCTCGACGCCGGGCTTGTTGAAATAATAATAGTCGCGCGCGGCAACCGGCGACGCCAAGATCAGCGCGGCGATCGGTGCAGCAAAAAGCAGCTTCATCGGCGACCCCCGGCTCCCTTCCCGCCCCCTGAATGCGCGCCTTCCCGCACGTTCGCAAGCCGATAGATGGGCCGGAACGGATGCTTTCAGGGCACCGCGCGCCCGGATTTTCAGCCCAGCGCTTTCTTTAGCAGCTCGTTCACCACCTGCGGGTTCGCCTTGCCCTGCATCGCCTTCATCGTCTGCCCGACGAAGAAACCGAACAAGGCTTCCTTGCCGCCCCTATACTGCTCGACCTTGTCGGCATTGGCGGTCAGGATCTTGGCGATTTCGGCCTCGATCGCGCCGGTATCGCTCGTCTGCTTCAGGCCGTCGCGCTCGACGATCACGCCCGCCGCGTCGCCGCTTTCCAGCATCTTTTCGAACACCTGCTTCGCGATCGTCCCCGAAATCGTGCCGTCGGCGACCAGACCAAGCAATTCGCCCGCCTGCGCCGGTGTAACCGGGCAATCTTCGAAGCTCTTGCCGAGGCGGTTCAGCGCCCCGAACAGCTCGCTCGACACCCAGTTGGCCGCCGCGGCCGGCTTCGCGCCGGTTTCCAGCAGCGTATCGAACCACAGCGCGCTCTCGACCTCGGCGGTCAGCACGTCGGCGTTGTATGCCGAAATCCCCGCCGCCAGATAACGCGCGCGCTTCGCGTCGGGCAGTTCGGGCAAGCTGTCGCGGCATTCCGCCAGAAACGCATCGTCGAGTTCGAGCGGTAGCAGGTCGGGATCGGGGAAATAGCGGTAATCATGCGCATCTTCCTTCGACCGCATCGAGCGCGTTTCGTTGCGGTCGGGGTCGTAGAGGCGCGTTTCCTGCACCACCGTGCCGCCGCTTTCGATCAGCTCGACCTGGCGTTTCGCCTCGCCCTCGATCACCGCCATCACGAAGCGCACCGAATTGACGTTCTTCGTCTCGGTGCGCGTCCCGAATTCGTCACCCGGCTTGCGGACCGACACGTTGACGTCGGCGCGCATCGATCCCTCTTCCATATTGCCGTCGCACGACCCGACATAGCGCAGGATCGAGCGCAGCTTGCGCACATAGGCCCCCGCTTCGGCGGGCGAGCGCATGTCGGGGCGCGAGACGATTTCCATCAGCGCGACGCCCGAACGGTTGAGGTCGACGTACGACATCGTCGGATGCTGGTCGTGCATCAGTTTGCCGGCGTCCTGCTCGACATGGATACGCTCGATCCCGATGCGTTTCGCCTCGGGCAGGCCCGCCTTTTCATCGGCCTCGATCGTCAGCGAACCTTCTCCGACAAGCGGATGATAAAGCTGCGAAATCTGGTAACCCTGCGGCAGATCGGCATAGAAATAATTCTTGCGGTCGAACCGCGACCATGTGTTGATATGCGCGTCGATAGCCATGCCCGTGCGCACCGCCTGCCGGATGCACTCGCGGTTCGGCACCGGCAGCATGCCCGGCATGGCCGCGTCCACGAGGCTCACCTGCGTGTTCGGTTCCGCCCCGAACGCCGTCGCGGCGCCCGAGAACAGCTTGGCGTTGGAGGTAACCTGCGCATGAACCTCAAGGCCGATCACGACCTCCCACTCGCCGGTTTCACCCTTGATGCGATAGCTTGCCTCAGTCATTTATCTCTCAATTCACAAAAGTTCTCGACACACGAGCATCGTATATCGCGGGAAAGAACATCAGTGCCGCCAGGATCAACATCGCATAGGATGCCGACAACATAGCCGCGCGAAGCGCCAGGATCGTCGCGATCCCGGTCACCGGAACGACCGCCCAGTGCCAGGGAAATTTCCTGATCTCGATCGCGCGCCCAAGATGGATCGCCAGCCCTACAAGCCACAGCAGCAGGGCCGAGAAATGGGCAAGCAGCCACGCACTGGACGTCTTGAAACTCGTCAGTTCCTGACACGCCACTATCAGAAGCAAGAACGACCCGATCGTGATGAACAGCTGAAAAATCCGGTATCCGCTTCCCATCTCGACGCTCGAAAAACTAACATGATTTTGGATGAAGATTTTCGCTACCCAGAAAATCAGGAACGCGACGTAGGCCATCAGGCAGGCCACGCCGATCGGCGTCGTCGCGGCGGTGACGGCTTTCGACAGATTGCTGGTCAATGCGACGAACGCCGTCGTGCCGAGCGCGATGTTCACGCTCTGCAAGACGGTCATTTGCGTCGAATTGAGGACCATCTTACCACCACTTCTCCGCCCGCGCGGTAAAGCCCGCGCGTTGCTCGATCGCCAACCCGGCGTTCAGAACGCCCTGCTCGTCGAACGCCTTGCCGATGATCTGCAATCCCAGCGGTAACCCCTCGCGGTTCAGCGCCGCAGGGACCGACATCGCGGGCAGCCCGGCAAGGCTCGCGGGGACCGCGAACACGTCGTTCAAATACATCGACAGCGGGTCGGCGGTCTTTTCGCCCAGCCCGAACGCCGCCGACGGCGCGGTCGGCGCAAGGATGACGTCGCACACGCCGAACGCCTGTTCGAAATCGCGCGCGATCAGCGTCCGCACCTTCTGCGCCTGCGTGTAATAGGCGTCGTAGAAGCCCGCCGACAGCACATAGGTACCGATCATGATGCGGCGCTTGACCTCGGGCCCGAAACCGTCGGCGCGCGTCGCGGCATACATGTCCTGCAACCCCGCCTTTTCGGGCAGGTCGCGCAAACCATAGCGCACGCCATCATAGCGCGCGAGGTTCGACGAGGCTTCGGCGGGTGCGATGATATAATAGGTCGGCAGCGCATACTTCGTGTGCGGCAGGCTGATCTCGACGACCTCGGCCCCCGCATCCTTCAGCATCGCGATGCCCGCATCCCACATCGCGTCGATCTCGGGATCGATGCCTTCCAATCGATATTCCTTGGGAATACCGACCTTCTTGCCCTTGAGATCGCTCGACAAAGCCGCTTCCCAATTGGGCACGGCCATGTTCAGGCTGGTCGCATCCTTCGGATCGAAGCCCGCCATATTCTCGAGCATGATCGCACAGTCGCGCACATCGCGCGCCATCGGTCCCGCCTGATCGAGCGAACTTGCGAAGGCGACGATGCCCCAGCGCGAGCAACGGCCGTAGGTCGGCTTGATCCCGCTGATCCCCACGAACGCCGCCGGCTGGCGGATCGAGCCGCCGGTGTCGGTCCCCGTCGCTGCCGGACACAGCCGCGCCGCGATCGCCGACGACGAACCGCCCGACGACCCGCCCGGCGCCAGCGCCGCATTGCCGCCGTCGTTGCGCTTCCAGGGGCTGATCACATTGCCGAAATAGCTCGTCTCGTTCGACGAACCCATCGCGAACTGGTCGAGGTTCAGCTTCCCCAGCATCCCCGCGCCCGCGTCCCACAATTTCTGCGAAACGGTGGACTCGTAACGCGGCACGAAGCCTTCGAGCATATGGCTCGCGGCGGTCGTCTGGACGCCGTTCGTCGCAAACAGGTCCTTCATCCCGATCGGCACGCCCGACAAGGGCTTCAGGCTGCCCGCCGAACGATCGGCATCGGCCTGCTTCGCCGCCGCCAGCGCATGTTCCGGCGTCTCGACGATGAAGGCATTCAGCGCCTTCGCGGCCGCGACATTGGCGCTGAACGCCTCCGCCACTTCGACCGCGCTGAAATCGCCCGCGCGGTGGCCGTCGCGGATCTGGGCGACGGTCAGGTTCGTAAGATCGGTCATTATTCGATTACCTTGGGAACGCCGAAAAAGCCATGCTGCGGCGCCGGCGCATTGGCGAGAATATCGTCGCGGCGATTGCCGCCGGTCAGCGGATCGGCGTCGATCACATCGTCGCGCAGCCGCAGATTGTTCGGGATCACCGCCGTCATCGGCTCGACCCCGGTCACATCGACCTCGCCGAGTTGTTCGACCCAGCCGAGGATACCGTTGAGTTCGCCTTCCATCGCGGCGGCTTCCGCATCGCTGATCGCGATGCGCGCCAGCGACGCGATTTTCCTTACCGTTGCCTGATCGATTGCCATTCATCTTGCCTTTGCGGGAGAAGCTGCGCCGCTAGCATCCGCGCGCGCAGGCTTCAAGCCGCGCCGACACCCTCTCTTCGTCATTCCCGCGAAAGCGGGAACCCAGTTCCAACGCCAGCTTGCTGGGTTCCCGCTTTCGCGGGAAAGACGAGAAAGCTATTCGAAATCATCCCCCACCGGCTTGCCATCGACAAAAATCTGCCGGCGCGTCACCGTCCGTATTTCCAGCACGCCCTTTTCCAGCTGCTCCGTCGTCAGTTCGGCCCGCGCGGCCTCCACGGTCGCGTCGATCCCGTAATCCTGTCCCCATGCCTGCGTCTTGGGATCGCGCGCAAAGAGGATCAGATTGTTCGGATGCACCACGACCGCGATCCGTTCGGGACCGATCCACTGTGCGATACACGGCGCCGTGCCGCAAAAGCTGCGCGTATCGAGCAGCGTATAGACTTCGGGCGGCAGCGGCCGTCCGGCGGGCAGAACACGGACCTTCTCGGCAATCGCTTTCGCACCAAAGGCGGCATCGCGCGGATTGACCGTCTCGTTATACCCCACCAGATCCCAGCGATCCTTCGCCTTCAGCGCCCAGCCAGCGAGACTCGCCCGCGCCTTGTCGGGCGATTTCGCCAGTTCCGCGAGTGCCTTCCGCCCGCTCGGCCCGAAATCGAACGCCATTGCCGCCCAGTCGAATTTTTCGGCCTTCACCGTCCCCGCCTTCAGCCGCGCGAGCTGATCGCGCGTCGAGATCGCGCCGAAATCCATGATCGGCAGCGCCAGGAACAATGCGATCAGCGTCAGCCCAATCGCCAGTCTCTGCTGCAAAGGACGCAGCACATCGTCGAAGTCCCGCCGGCCTTTCACCGCCGCCCAGAGCCCGACCGCGCCATAGCCAAGCGCGATCATCGCCGCGATCACGCCCCAGATACGCTCGGGCGTCCAACCGTACTGGATCACGCGCAGATGCATCGAATAGAAAGCGATCACGGCCAGCGGCAGCACCGCGACTGCAAGCACCGCCGCCGCGCCGTGCAGGACACGATTTCCCGAGCGGTCCTCGCGCCCGTTGCCGATTACCGCATTGGCGAGCAGCACGGCAAAAGCGGCCGCCGCCATCATCAAGGCCGCGGTCGAAAAGCCCGACTCCCAAAGCGGCGCCAGCCCCGTCCCGATCAGCGACAACAGAAACAGCCCCAGCGCGACCGCCAGCACCGGTGCCAGCACCGCGAGCACGATCATCACCAGCCGCTGCAACGTCGCGACCAGCCTGTCGCGCTCGCGCAGCAGGCCGACCGCACCGCCGAACGCCGCGCCCGCCAGCATCCAGCCGAACCATTCGTCGTTCAACAGATCAAAGATCAGGTTGATCCCGATCAGCTTGAACATCTGTCCGATCAGTACGGTAAGCAGAAAACTGATTCCGACGAACGCCAGCCCCGCCGCGCCGATCACCGCGTCGGTCCACGCATGGCTGTGCAGCCGCTCGTACGGCATCTGCCACAGCTTCCAGAACCGCCAGTCGGGCGCGACGTCGCGCCGCGTCTGGAACAGCGGCGTCGCGACCAGAACCGCCAGGATTCCCGACCAGAACGGCCATTCGAACGGCGACCCGCCGACATTATAGCCGCCCGACGTCCAGGCGATCAGCCCGATGATCGCGCCCCAGCCCAGTGCGAATCCCGCCGCCCAGTGCCAGCGGCGGCGCTCGACACCCAACAGGAACACCACCGTCGCGACCGCGACGAACGCCGCCGCCGCATCGCGCCCCGGCGCCCGCACCGCGTCGTATCGCCAGTCGACGACCCAATGAAAGATCAGGCCCGCAACCGCGCCGATCGCGGCCATGATCCACGGGCGCAGCGGCCAGGGCGGATCGCCGTCGTCGAGGCGGTGCGACGGCGCGCCGGACGACTCGGCGGCGGACGGGCTTGCGGATGCATCGGTCATGCGCGACATCTGGGCTTGTTTAAGCGGCCCGCGCAAGCCAGATAACGCCTGACGTCCCGTTCGTGTCGAACGGACAGCGATACTCCCCCGCCCCATGGAGCGCCATTTGGCCCGCAAATTCCTCTACATCATCGCCGCGATCATCCTGCTGATCCTTGGCTTCGGCATTGCCTATCAGCTCAATCCCGGCTGGTTCGGCCGCGTGGCCTTCGTGCCGAGCAGCGAGTTCACCCCGCAGGCGGCAATCGCATCGAACGCCTATGACGATCCGCAGATGTGGTTCTCGCGCCCCGGCCTCGCCAACGACCCGTCGAACTGGCGTCCGCCCGCCGAAGGGGGCGCCGAACGCGCGCCCGACAGCGCAAAGGCGATGGGTGGCGACCGGCTGATCCCGCCCGCGAAGGCCGCGACGACTCCCAGCGAAGCCGGCGTTCCGCCGGTGGGCGACGCCGCGATCTTCTTCGTCCACCCGACCAGCTATTACAGCAAGGCAAGCTGGAACGCGCCGCTCGACGACCGCGACGCCAATTACCGCGCCACGCTGTTCATGCAGGGCATGGCCAGCGCTTTCGGCGACGCGGGGCAGGTCTGGGCGCCGCGCTATCGCCAGGCGACGCTGGGCGCATTCCTCGCGACCGATCGCGTCACCGCGGGCAAGGCCATCGACGCGGCCTACCGCGACGTCGAACAGGCGTTCGACGCCTTTCTCGCCTCGATTCCAAAGAACCGGCCGATCATCCTCGCCGGGCACAGCCAGGGCGCGCTGCACCTCACCACCCTGCTCAAGAACCGCATCGCCGGCACGCCGCTCGCGAAACGGATCGTCGCCGCCTATGTCATCGGCTGGCCGATCAGCGTCGACACCGACCTCGCGGGCCTCGGCCTCCCCGCGTGCCAGACGCCCGGGCAAAAGGGCTGTATCCTGTCGTGGGCGACCTTCGCCGAACCCGCCGACACCTCGATGGTCACCGGCGCGTATGACGGCACCATCGGCTTCGACGGCCGTCCGCGCGCGGGCACACGGATGCTCTGCACCAATCCGCTGACGGGAACGCCCGACGCGGCCGCCGGTCCCGACGCCAACCTCGGCGCGCTGAAACCGAGCGAGGGTTTCAAGGCGGGCACGCTCATCCCCCATGTCGTCGGCGCCAAATGCGACGACGACCGTGGTTTCCTGCTGATCGGCGACGCCGAAGCGGCGAAAAATTACGCGCCAAGCTATGTGCTGCCCGGCAATAATTACCACGTCTTCGACATCACCCTTTTCTGGGCGAACGTCCGCGCCGACGCGCTGCGGCGGCTGGCGACCTTCGAGGGCAAGCCCTCGCCGGTGCCGCCCCCGGCAGCGCCGGTTGCCACCTCCGTACCCCCTTCCCCTCCCTCGTCACCCCGGACTTGATTCAGCATGACGGGATTGGACGGTAAGGGCGGCCCGATGATCACCACCGCCGCCTTCGATTTCGCCGCCGCGCTACCGGGCGGCGGCCGCCTCGCGGGGCTCGACGTGGGGACGAAAACGATCGGCGTCGCGCTCTGCGATGCCGGCTGGAGTTTCGCGAGTCCCGACAAGACGATCCTCCGCAAGAAATTCTCGGTCGATCTCGAAGCGCTGAAAGCCGTCGTCGCGGCGCAGTCGGTCGTCGGCCTCGTCGTCGGGCTGCCGCTCAACATGGACGGCACCGACAGCCCGCGCACCCAGAGCACCCGCGCCTTCGCCCGCAACCTCGCCCCGCTCGGCCTGCCGCTGTTGCTGTGGGACGAACGCTGGTCGACCGCCGCGGTCGAGCGCGCGATGATCGCCGCCGACGTCAGCCGCGCCAAGCGCGCCGAACGCGTGGACAGCGCGGCAGCCGCCTTCATCCTGCAAGGCGCGATCGACGCGATGACGCGCTGAAAAGGGAAATACGCATGGAAGTGTACATTCTCGGCTGGCTGATCGCGGTAAACCTGATCGCCTTCGTCGAGATGGTTCTGGACAAACGCTATGCCGAGGCGGGGATGCGGCGTACGCCCGAGGCCCGGTTGCTGCTCTGGGCCTTTCTCGGCGGGGCGCTCGGAACGGTTTGTGCGGCCCGGTTTGCGCGTCACAAGACGCGCAAACAGCCGTTCGCGACGTGGATGCTGATCTGGCTTTGGGTCGATATCATCCTCGTCGTCCTGTGGGCGCTCGGACTATTGGAACCGCTCCTCGTCTCCGCGCTTGCGAAAGTCGCCGCAGCCGCCTAGACGCTCGGCTTTAATGACAAGCTCAACCATCCGACCCGCCAGCGACTATCCGCCCGGCGGCGATGCCTTTCGCCATCGCCACCTCACCGGCATCGCCCAGCTCACCCCATGGGAGATCAGCTACGTCCTCGACGCCGCCGAAGAGTGGGTCGAAATGAACCGTGCGGGCGCCGCGAAGCATGACGACAAGCTGGCGGGACTGACGATCATCAACGCCTTCTTCGAAAATTCGACCCGCACGCTTCTGTCGTTCGAAATCGCGGGCAAGCGGCTCGGCGCCGACGTCGTCAACATGCACGCCGCGCAGTCGAGCGTGAAGAAGGGCGAAACGCTGATCGACACCGCGATGACGCTGAACGCGATGCGCGCCGACGCGATCGTCATCCGCCATGCCAGCTCGGGCGCGGTGCAGCTCATCGCCGACAAGGTCGATTGCCCCGTCCTCAACGCCGGCGACGGCCGCCACGAGCATCCGACGCAGGCGCTGCTCGATGCGCTCACGATCCGCCGCCGCAAGGGCAAGGTCGAGGGGCTGACCATCGCCATCTGCGGCGACGTGCTGCACAGCCGCGTCGCGCGCTCGAACATCCTCGCACTGACCCTGCTCGGCAACGAAGTGCGCGTGGTCGCGCCGCCGACGCTGATCCCGCCCGCGATCGACCGCATGCACGTGCGCGTCTTCACCGACATGGACGAGGGGCTGAACGACGCCGACGTCGTGATGATGCTCCGCCTCCAGAACGAACGCATGGACGGCGCCTACCTGCCCAGCGCGCGCGAATATCATGCGCTCTACGGCCTGACGCCTAAACGCCTCGAACGGGCAAAGCCCGACGCGATCGTCATGCACCCCGGCCCGATGAACCGCGGGGTCGAGATCGACAGCAGTGTCGCCGACCACCCCACCCGCTCGACGATCACCGAACAGGTCGAAATGGGGGTCGCGGTGCGGATGGCCTGCCTCGACATCCTGACGCGCCGCAAACGGGGAGTGCCGGGATGGAACTGACCCCGCTTCTGATCGCGAACGCCCGCCTGCTCGGCGGCGAGACCGTCGGCCTACTTGTCGTGGACGGCCGCATCGCCGCGCTGAACCCGGCCGAAACGCCCGGCAGCACCGAAACCGTCGATGCAAAGGGCCAGTGGCTCGCCCCCGGCATCATCGACCTCGGCGTCTTCGCGACCGACAAGCCCGCCTTCCATTTCGGCGGTATCACCCGCGCCGCGCTGATGCCGGACAGCGGCCCGCTCGACGGCGCCGGGCTCGTCGAACGCGCCGCAAAGGGTGGCAAGCCCGACCTCTGGGTGCACCCGCTCGCCGCGGCGACGAAGGGCCTCGCGGGCCAGGAACTGGCCGAGATCGGCCTGATGAAGCAGGCGGGCGCCCGCGCCGTCGCCACCGGCCGCGCCCGCATCGCCGACGCCGGCGTGATGCGCCGCGTCCTGAGCTACGCCGCATCGCTCGGCCTTACCGTCATCGTCCATGCCGAGGACGAAGGCCTGACGGCCGGCACCGTCGCCACCGATGGCGAAATGGCGACGCGGCTCGGCCTCGCCTCGGCCCCCGCGGTTGCCGAGGCGATGGCGATCGCCCGCGATCTTTTCCTTGTCGAGGAAACCGGCGCCCCGATCCACTTCCGACAGGTCACGACCGCGCGCGGGCTCGACCTCGTCCGCGCGGCCAAGGCCAGGGGCGTGCCCGTCACCTGCGGCATCACCCCGGCGCACCTGTTTCTCTCCGACACCGCGATCGGCGATTTCCGGACGTTCGCGCGCCTCTCTCCGCCGCTGCGCAGCGAGGACGACCGCCACGCCTGCCTCGCCGCAATCGCCGACGGCACGATCGACGTGCTGGCATCGGGGCACGATCCGCGCGGGCCGGAGGACAAGCGCCTCCCCTTCGCCGAGGCGCAGCCCGGCATGGCCGGCGCCGAAACCCTGCTCGCGATGGGCCTCCAGCTCGTCCGCGACGGCCACATCGCCCCCACTCGTCTCTTCGACCTGCTCGCGGCCAACCCGGCCCGGCTGCTCGGCCTCGACGCCGGGCGGATCGAAGCCGGACTGGACGCCGATGTGATCCTCATCGACGAAGGCACGCCGTGGCAGGTCGATGCCAAGAAGATGGCGGCCTACGCCGGCAACACGCCCTTCGACGGTATGCCCGTACAGGGCCGCGCCACCGCGCTGTGGAAGGGCGGCCAGCGGATTCGATAATCGCTTGCTCGCGTCGACTCTGCTCAACCGGTCGCGCCGCGAGGGCGGAGAGCCGTCGCCGACCTTCGGCTCCGGATTGGATGATGATTGCATCATTCACCTTTCCCACATCATCCTAATGGCTTAATCTCGTCGCCGAAACCGAAGGAGATAGGTCGATGCCCCCCCGCCGCCGCCTTTTGTCCGCTGTCCTGCTGGCCGCCGCCCTGCCGCTCGCTCCCACGCCCGCCGCGTTCGCGCAGACCACCGCCGCCCCCACGCTCCGCACGCCCGACGACCCTACGCTCCGCTCGCCCGACGACATTGTCGTCGAAGGCGAGCATCTGACGGAAAAGGAAGCGCACAAGCGCGCCAGCGCCTTCGTCCGCACGCTCGGCGTCGCGCCCGGCATCTATGCCGACGACAGCGTGGCGCGCTGGACCAAAAAACTCTGTCCCCGGGCGCTTGGCCTGTCGGACGAACATGCCGCGCTTGTCGAAGGCTGGTTTCGCGACACCGCGCGGTCGACGGGCGCCAAGGTCGCCGACGGCAAATGCGAAACCAACGTCGTGCTGCTCTTCGTCGATGACGGGCCGCACTTCATCAAATTGTTCAAGTCGCGCTATCCCGGCCAGTTCGCCGACATGTCGGGCCCCGACATCCGCGACCTTGTCGAACGCGACATGCCGGTGCGCTGGTGGTACTCGGTCCGCCGGTCGAGTGGCGGACTGGGATTCACCGCGCCGCAAAGCGTCCGCAATATCGAGGGCGCCACGATCGTCATCGACGTCAACGATGCCGAGGGCGTGACCCTGCGCGCCGTGACCGACTATGCCGCCTTCGTGGCGCTCAGCGGCATCCGTATCCGCGCCGAGCCCCAACAGAAATCGATCCTTGGCCTGTTCGACGATCGGCAGGGCAAACGCGAACTCACGCTATGGGACCGCCGCTTCCTGACCGCGCTCTATTCGATCCCGCACGAACGCAAGGGACGCTACCAACGCGGAAAACTGGTCGGTGCACTGGCCCGCGACGACGCCGCGGAATGATGGCCGCCCCGCGGTAAAGGCGCCGGATCGACAGCCGGCACCTTCCGTCACCCAACGCCCCCTCATCGCCCCAAGACCCCTCGTCGTCCAAAGCCCATTTCGTCATCCCGGACTTGATCCGGGATCCACCGCCAACGCCGACCTGATGAAGTTCGGGCTGACGAAGGCGAACGAATGACCGAGAAGGCTCCCTCGCCCCGGTCGTGGCCGCGAAAGCGACACGAAAGAGGGCGCGGTCCTCGCGAACCGCGCCCTTCCCCTCGGCCTCCACCATGGCGGAGGCGCCCCAATATTCGTTCAGCGCGAGGCCATCCGCACGGGCTTGCCCGGCGTTGCCGCCGACGCCCACTGGATCGTCTCGCTGCCGCCCATCTGGCGGATAAAGCAGGTCTGACCCTTGGCCTTCAGTTCGCCGCACAGCTTCGATGCGTCGGCGCGCGTCGCCAGCCCGTTGACCGTCAGGCGATAGAAGTTGCGCCCGTTGACCGTCGCCGCATGGCTCGACGCCGGATAATTGCCCAGCATCGCGCTCTTCTTCTTCAGAACGCCCCATTTTTCCTTGGCGATGCCCAAGCTGTCATAGGCGCCAAGCTGCACCGCCCAACCGGTCGGCTTCTTGGAATCGAACGCGATCGCCTTGGGCAGGATCTTCGTCGCCAGTTCCAGCGCCTGCTTCTGCGCCGGGCGAAGGGTCTCGGCGCGTTCGCCGGAAACGCGCGGTGCGGCGCGATAGGGCTTGGCGTCGGCCATGATGATCTCGGCCGCCTTCGGCTGCGGCAGTTCGGTTACCGGGACGACGCCGTTTTCATCGCGCTGCGGCATTGGCAGTTCGATGGTCCGGATCGCAGGCTCGGCCGACGCCAGAACCGCGGCGGGCGCAGCTTCGGCGGCGGGCGGCGGCGGCGCATAGGCCGCGACCGGCGCGGGATCGGCGCTCGCCAGTTCGGCGGGCGCATCGGCCGCCGCGAACGCGGTGCCCGGGAAATTGCTCAGCGCAAGGCGCACCGGCATTCCGGCATCGTCCTGCGCTTTCGTGCCGAGCAGGCTGGCAACGCGCATCTGCGGGTTGGGCTGTTCGGCCAGCTTCGACCATTCGGTCATGCGCGTCTCGACCTTCGCCAGCGACAGGTCCTGCGACGCGACGATGCGCGCCTGCGCCCAGCGGCCGTCAAGCGCGAAAGCCAGCGCCAGGTTCTGGCGCGTGCGCGCATCGGCGTCGGTCGCGCGCGCGGCTTCGGTCAGGACATAGATCGCCGAATTGGTGTCGCCCGACAATGCCAGCGCCAGGCCCATGTCCGATGCCGGAACGACATCGAAATTGCGTTTCAGGAGGTCGGTCGCCTCGGCATTCTTGCCCTGCGCAATATAGGCGAGGGTCAGCGCGATGACGGTGTTGCTGTCCTTCGCGCCCAGTTCCATCGCATCGCTCAGCGCCGACGTGGCCGAAGAAAAGCGGCCGTCCGACAGATACGCCTGACCGAGCAGCGCGCGGAAACCGGCATCGCGGGGGCTGGCGGCGACCGCGGCCTCGGCCAGGCCGACGGCCTTGCTGATCTTGCCCGCCTCCAGCGCTTCGCGCGCCTTGTCGGCCGACTTCGCCGCCGACGCCGGGACCGGCCCGTTCGAAGGCGCGGCATTGGCCATCTTGCTCATGCCGCTGCAACCCGTGGCAAGGCTCAGAACGAAACCCGAAACGGCCAGGTTCATCAAGACTTTGCGGTTCATCATCGGTCCCCTACGGTTTCGTTCAGCTTTGCGACGACCGGCGCGCCGGACGCGCTGCCGGCAGGCGGCTCGCCATCGCGTCGATCTCCGGCAAAGTGGCCAGATATTCGTCGAGCAGGTCGGTCAGGATTACTTGCGACGAGCGGTTCGTCACCGCGCTCGCCAGCCGCAGGCGCAGATGGCGCTCGGCATCGAGGCGCAGGGTGAAGGCCGCCTTTTCGCGGGCCCGCAGGGCGCGCGGCGCGCGTTCGACCTTCGCCTTCGGTGCCGGACGCGCTTCGACCTTGCGCGCCACTGCGGCGACGCGGTCGATCAGCGATTCCTGCTGGCGCACGATTTCGGGAACTTCGACGGCCTCGGGTTCGAAATCCTCGGCCAGCGCGTCGGCCAGCTCGGGGTGCAATTCATGCCCCGGAGCTTCGTCGACCGCCTGTTCGGCTTCCACATTGTGCATCAGCACCGATCCGGCGAGCAACGGCTTCAGATCGACCAGCCGCGTCGATTCCGCCGCGCTCTGGTCGGGATCGACGTCGTAGCCCATGTCGTTCCAGCCAAGATCGTCATAGCTCTGTCCCGCCATCGGCGCGGCGGGGCCGCTGCCGAGCGGCTGGCGGCGCATCGCCGGACGCGCCCCACCCTTGCGGGCCAGCAGTCCTGCGCTCAACGAAGCGAGAGGTTTGGGTTCGCCCATGATTCCCGAACTCCCCGTCACTGGCCGGCGATGCGACGGCCGAAGCCACCGCCCATCGGACGAACGGTACCGTAACCCGGCTGCGCGGGGATCGGCGACGAGAAGACGGTGCGGCGGAAATTCTTTTCCAGCCGGTCGCTGATATAGGTCCACAGCTGGCGGATCTCTTCGGCCGACCGGCCGTTCGGATCGACTTCCATCACCGTGCGGCCATCGATCATCGATGCTGCATAGTCGGTACGGTGATGCAGCGTGATCGGCGCGACGGTGCCGTGCTGCGACAGCGCGACCGCAGCCTCGCTGGTAATCTTGGCCTTGGGCGTCGCGCCGTTGACGACGAACACCAGCGGCTTGCCGGCGCGCTCGCACAGATCGACCGTAGCGCCGACGGCGCGCAGGTCGTGCGGGCTCGGCCGGGTCGGGACGACGATCAGCTCGGCCACCCCGATCACGCTCTGGATCGCCATGGTAATCGCCGGCGGCGTGTCGATGACGGCCAGTTTGAAGCCTTGCTGGCGCAGGATTTCAAGGTCGGAAGCCAGCCGCGCGACCGTGGTCTGGGCAAAGGCCGGAAGATCGGTTTCGCGCTCGTTCCACCAGTCGGCGAGCGAACCCTGCGGGTCGATATCGATGAGGACGACCGGGCCAGCGCCGGCAAGCTGCGCCTGCACCGCGAGATGACCCGACAAGGTGGTTTTACCCGACCCGCCCTTTTGTGAAGCCAATGCCAGAACGCGCACTGCTATCCCCCTAGGAAAACCAA
The DNA here is from genome assembly GCF_016793825.1 of Sphingopyxis sp. Lineage (GTDB taxonomy): Bacteria > Pseudomonadota > Alphaproteobacteria > Sphingomonadales > Sphingomonadaceae > Sphingopyxis. The sequence continues at coordinate 118,300 of NZ_JAEULM010000023.1, read as the reverse complement.
AATCGGCCGGAGGAATGGCATGGAGGGCGCTAAAATTGAGTTAACGATGATAAAAAGAGAATGAACGACCTCTTCGCACTTATGGTAAACAGGTCGTTGACGATCTTCTGTCCCGGACCGGTACGGAATCGGTTTGCCCCCGGGGCGATGCTAACGCGCTGTTAGCCATTTACGGCTAGGGTGCCTGCTGGGGACTGCGGTTGCACGGGGGTGGGCCCGGACGCGGCGCAAGTCATTGGAGAATAACAAGATGCGTTCCTTCCGCACCTTTGCCGTTCTGGCGCTGCCGCTTGCCGCGCTCGCCTTCACCGCCCCTGCGCTCGCCGACGTCAAGGACGGGGTCGATGCGTGGGAAGCCGGGGATTACCAGAAAGCGGTCGCCGAATGGCGTCCGCTCGCCGTTGCCGGCGATCCCGATGCTCAGTTCAACCTCGGTCAGGCGTACAAGCTCGGCCGCGGTGTGCCCGCCGACCTCGGCCAGGCCGAAGTCTGGTATCGCCGCGCCGCGAAACAGGGCCATCTCCAGGCCGAGGACAATCTTGGCCTCATCCTCTTCACCGCGAACAAGCGCGACGAGGCGATGCCGTTTATCAACGCCTCCGCCGCCCGCGGCGAACCGCGCGCGCAATATGTTCTCGGTACCGCGATGTTCAACGGCGACCTCGCGGCCAAGGACTGGCCGCGCGCCTATGCACTGACCAAGCGCGCAAGCGACGCCGGGCTCGACATCGCCTCGGCCCGGCTTGCACAGCTCGACCGGCTGATCCCGCTCGAACAGCGCCAACTCGGCCTGTCGCTGTTGCCGCAGATGGAAAAGGACGAAGCGCGCGTCCGTCTCGCCGCCGTGAACGCCGCCGCGCCCGAACCCGTGAAGCCCCTTCCCTCGCCGATCAAGACCGCCAGCCTCCCGGCATCGGCGCCGGGCGCCAGCTACACGCCGCCGCCCGTGATCGCCCCGACGCCGGCACCGGCCAGAAAACTTTCGAGCCCGGCCGCCATCACCGCCGCCAGCGCAGCGAGCGAAGCCACAGCCGCCGCCGACGCCGCCACCGCGGCCGCGGCGGTCCCGCAAAAGGCCCCGCCGCCCGCCGCAAAGCCCGCGGCGGTCAAGGTCGCGGAAACCAAACCGGTCACGCCGGCCACCCCGGCCGCGAAGCCCGCGCCGGCCAAACCCGTCATCAACGCCGGCACCAGCCCCTGGCGCGCGCAACTCGGCGCCTTCGGGGTAGAGGCGAACGCCCGCAATCTCTGGTCGGCGCTCGGCAAGAAATATCCCGCCGTCGCCGCGCACCAGCCGTCCTATGTGAAGTCCGGCACCGTCACGCGCCTCCAGGCCGGCGGCTTCGCTGCAAAAAGCGATGCCGAAACCTTCTGCGCCACCGTTCGCAAGGGCGGTCAGGCCTGCATGGTCGTCGCCAGGTAGCGGTCGGCCACCCCAGTGGCCGGGGAGCGGAAAGCCGGCGCTTCTTCACCCGCCATCTCCTGACCTGTCATCCCGGACCTGATCCGGGATGACGAAGACGGGCACAGGCAATCCGAGCGGTGGGCAAATCGTCCCTCAATTCCCGTTCGTGCCGGGCGAAGCCGAGGCATCCGTCGAGATTGCCCTCCCCCATCGCGACACGACAGGCCTTACTTAACCGTCCCCGCCTTTTCATCCGCCAGCCGCTTCGCCAGCAACCCGCGCGACCGCTCGGCATAGGCGCGGCACGCGCCGGGCCTGGCGTTGAACCGGCCCTCACCGGCATTGTCGGGATGCGCGGAGATCAGCATGTCGCACTGCAGGGCGTCCATGGTACGGTAACTCTTCTCGAACGCGGCGACGAACGGCGCTCCTGCGGCGCTGGTATAGCGATAGCCGTCGGCCGACACCGGATTCAGGCTCGACGCAAAGACGATCTGCTTGCAGGCCTTGCCCTCGCACGCCGTCCAGCTCCAACTCATGCTGCCCAGCGTGTGCCCCGGCGTTGTATGCGCGGTGATTTCGACACGCCCCAGCGTCAGCGCCTCGCCGTCGCCGATCACGCGCAGCCGCGCGACCGCCGGCCAGGTGCCGCCATAGGCCAGCTGCGGATCGTCCTCCGCCATCGCCCCCGCGCGCAGCCCGTCCGCGCCGCGCGCGCTCGCCACCACCGTCGCGCCGGTATCGCGCGCCAGCGCAGCCAGCCCGCCGGCATGGTCGTAATGCGGCTCGGTGCTCAGAATAAATTTGATGTCTTTGAGGTCAAAACCCAGCGCACGGACATTGGCAAGGATCATCGGCGCGGCCTGCGGCAACGCGCCGTCGACCAGCACCAGCCCCTCGCCCGTGTCGATCAGCGCGACCGACAGTCCGCCGAAACCGACCAGATAGGTCGATCCGAACAGCTTCTCTGGCGGCAGCGGCGCAAGCCATTGCTTTGCCCGTTCGACGGCCATCGGCCGCGTCAGCGGATCGTCGGCGACGGACGGCGGCGCGCTCGCCGTCCCCATGGCCCACAGCGCCAGTGCCAAAGCTTTCATCATCGCCGTATCTCCCTTCGTCCACAGGAATGGCAAGCCGTGCGGCCGTTCACAAAGCATGATTTCTCGACAGGATCATGAAAATAATTGATGACGGGCCATGGACCGCGCCCAACTCCCCTTGAACGCCCTGCGCGCCTTCGAGGCCGCGGCGCGCCACCTCAATTTCACCCGCGCCGGGATCGAACTCTGCGTCAGCCAGGGCGCGGTCAGCCATCAGGTCGCCGAACTCGAGCGGCGTCTCGGCACCCGCCTCTTCCACCGCCTGCCACGCGGGCTCGCGCTCACCGACGAAGGCCATGCGCTCGTCCCCGTCGTCGCCGACGCCTTCGACCGTGTCGCCGCGACGCTCGACCAATATGCGGACGGCCGGTTCCGCGAGGCGCTGAAAGTCGGGGTGGTCGGCACCTTCGCGACCGGCTGGCTGCTCCCGCGCCTCGGCCGCTTCGCCCGCGCCCACCCCGGCATCGACATGCGCATCTCGACCAACAACAATCGCGTCGACCTGGCGGGCGAGGCGCTCGACTATGCGATCCGTTTCGGTGACGGCGCCTGGCACGGCACCCATGCCGAACCGCTCCTCGCGGCCCCCATGGCACCGGTCTGCGCGCCGGCGAGCGCCGCCCGGCTCAAATCGCCCGCCGACCTTGTCCACGAGCCGCTGCTCCGCTCGTACCGCAGCGACGAATGGGCCCTCTGGTTCGCCGCCGCGGGCGTCCCGGCCCCCGTCCTGCGCGGCCCGATCTTCGACAGCTCGGCCCTGATGGCAACCGCCGCGGCCGCCGGCCACGGCGTCGCGCTCGTCCCGACCGCCATGTTCGCCCGCGAGCTTGCGACCGAAACCCTCGTCCAACCCTTCGCGATCGAAATCGACGCCGGCCGCTACTGGCTCACCCGCCTGATGTCGCGCCCCGAAAGCGACGCGATGGCGCAGTTCCGGGGATGGCTGACGGAAGAAATCAACGCGCCCGCTTAATGAAATTTAACTTGGCGTACCTGAATATGTCTTCTTACATTTCTGTCTAATATTGCAGGTTCACAGAAGTATCATGCCCCGCGAATTACCAAAACCTCCTCCTCTCGAGACGGGAATGCCTTACCGTAATTGGCCTAGGGATATCGTGATTCTTTCATTTTTGACGGTGTCCTTGTGGGCGATCACGATAATCTGGATGGTTTCCGGCGGCGACCAATGGATAGAAAACCCGATACATTCGGAATCGGAGGCCTGGCTCTTTGCCTTGAGCGGAGCCGCCTTAGTCTATTTCTTTGTTGCGGGGGTGGTTATGTCCTGGGGCGCCATCCTGGGCCTTCCCACATGCCTTCTTGTCGTCTGCCTATGCCTGTATCGCTTCGGGGCAAAAAGGCGGATGACACTGGCAAGTCTGATTACGGCTGCGATCTTCATCGGCATTCCCATGATCCTGAATCATCAAGAGGAAAGGCGCCTTGCCGCAGTATATACCGAGCAGGACAGCGCCCTTCCCTCCAGCGTTAATCGCGCTATCGAACTGAAGAGCGACACGCCAAGGATCGGACATTATCCGGTCCGCTGCGATAGCGACTGCCTCGATCTGATGACGTTCGGCCGCGCGAGCTCGGTCACCCGAACATTCCCGAAAGCGAGCGGCCCGACCGATGCACAGGCCACGTTCCAGAATTTTCACTTGGGAGTTGGCGGTCCGGATTGCGCCGGGCCGACCTTCGAGAACTTCTGCGCCCATGCAACGAACGAGACCATACCGGACGACCGGCTCATACTCACTCTGGAAACCGTCACTCCGCGGCGCGAAGATGGGGGTCAGATATATGTTCGACGCCTTTCGGTGCGCGATACATCCAAGTCAGCAGAGCCGGTTACGACGGCCACGCGCTTTATTTTTTCCCACTACTCCGGGCTGCTGAATATCGCTTGGGGAGAGAATGGATTCTATCTTCGCAGGACGGGGCTACCGACCATCACCTCCAGCCTCGACGCGAACCTCCGTCGCGCCTTTGTTGCCAATCGGTCGTGGAACGGCAGGAATTACCCATTCCGCTGATCTTACCCCATCACCCAGTTCCGCCGCGAATAACCCTGCGCCCATAGCAGCGCGGTCAGGTCGTGATGCCGGATCACCGCATCAGCCGCTTCCGCCGCCGCGGGATGCGGGTGGTATCCGATCCCCAGACCCGCATTGGTAATCATCGGGATGTCGTTCGCGCCATCGCCGACCGCCAGCGTCTCGGCCAGCGGCAGGCCGTGCGTCGCCGCCTCGGCCTTCAGCGTCGCCAGCTTCGCGCCCGAATCGACGATCGGTTCGCCGACCTTGCCGGTCAGCTTGCCGCCTTCGATCACCAGCGTGTTCGCGACGACGGTGTCAAAACCGATCGCCTCGCCCACCGGGCCGGCAAAGGCCGAAAAACCACCCGTCACCAGCACCGCGCGCGCGCCGTGCGCTTTCATCGTCTGGACCAGCGTGCGGGCGCCGCGGGTCAACTTCACACGTTCCATCCGGCATTCGGTCAGCACCGCCTCGTCGAGGCCGGCAAGCAACGCGACCCGCTCGGCCAGCGCGCCGCGAAAATCGACCTCGCCGCGCATCGCCTTTGCGGTGATCGCCGCGACCTCGTCCTTGATCCCGGCATAATCGGCCAGTTCGTCGATGCATTCGACCGTGATCATCGTCGAATCCATGTCGGCGATGATCAGTTTCTTGGTCCGATCGCCCAGCGGCTGGACGACGATGTCGAGCGCGCCATGGTCCATCTTCGCCAGTTCCGCGCGCGCGCTGACCAGGCTGCCCTGAAAAACGATATCGGCCGCATCATGTTCGTCGATCCAGTGCGGCGCGCCGACATCATGTCCCGTCGCGGCAAGCCGGTCGAGCCCTTCGCGAACCACCTCGTCGGTCAGCTTTCCGGCTGCTATCAGCGTGGCTACGAACATGGCATCTCCTTCACTCTTCTCCGGGCGGCGGCCCGTCGCGCTTATTGCCGGACCCACCGCAAGCGGCAAGAGCGCTTTGGCGGTCGCGCTCGCAAAAGCGCTGATCGACACCGGCACCGACGCGCAGGTCGTCAACGCCGACGCCAGCCAGGTCTATGCCGACCTCGCGATTCTCTCGGCACGCCCCTCGGACGACGAGATGGACGGAGTGTCCCACCACCTCTTCGGCCACATCGACGGCGCCGACGCGCATAATGCCGCGCGCTGGTCCGACGAAGCGCGCGGCGTGATCGATCACGCCCATACGACCGGGAAGGTTCCCATTCTCGTCGGCGGGACCGGACTCTATCTGCGCACGCTGCTGTTCGGTATCGCCCCGGTGCCGGCCATCGACCCCGACGTCCGCGACGCGGTCCGTGCTCTCCCGGTTGACGAGGCTTATGCCGCGCTGGCGATCGCCGATCCCGCGGCCGCCGCGCGCCTCAACCCCGCCGACACGACCCGTGTGGCCCGCGCGCTGGAGGTCGTCCGATCGACCGGCCGGCCGCTTGCCGACTGGCAACAGGATCGCGAGGGCGGCATTGCCGGCGACATCGCGCTCGCCCCGCTTGTCCTCCTGCCGCCACGCGACTGGCTGCGCGACCGCTGCGATCGGCGGCTCGTCCAGATGTTCGAAGGCGGCGCGATCGACGAGGCGGCAGCGCTCGTCGCGCGCGATCTCGACCCCGCCCTGCCTGTCATGCGCGCGATCGGCGTGCCACAGATCGCCGCCTTGCTTGGCGGCAAGATCAGCCGCGACGACGCGCTCGAACAGGCACAAGCGGCGACCCGCCACTATGCAAAGCGCCAGTTCACCTGGTTCCGGCACCAGCCTCCGCCCGACTGGCCGAGGCATCACGAGTCACTAAACATCGATTCTATTGATCATTTCGCAATTAAATTACGCTATAGGCTGTTGACAAGATAGAATCATACACCTATTGCCCGCAACCTTGTTGCAGCGCACAAGCGCGTCCGTTTGTGTGCCCGCCGGGTGAAGGAAAGGAGTTTCGTCGTGACGGAAATGAGTGGTGCCGACATGGTGGTTCAGGCGCTGGTCGATCTCGGGGTCGACACGGTGTTCGGCTATCCGGGCGGCGCGGTCCTTCCCATCTATGACGCGCTCTTCAACCACCCGACGATCCAGCATGTCCTCGTCCGCCACGAACAGGCGGCGACCCATGCGGCAGAGGGCTATGCGCGCTCGACCGGCAAGCCGGGCGTCGTCCTCGTCACCTCGGGCCCCGGCGCGACCAATGCCGTCACCGGCATCACCGACGCGCTGCTCGATTCGATCCCGATGGTCGTGCTCACCGGGCAGGTGTCGACCGCGCTGATCGGCACCGACGCCTTCCAGGAATGCGACACGGTGGGCATCACGCGCCACTGCACCAAGCATAATTATCTGGTGATGGACCCCGACCGGCTCGGCCCGATCCTGCACGAGGCGTTCCACATCGCAACCCACGGGCGCCCCGGCCCCGTCGTGATCGACATTCCCAAGAATGTGCAGGTTGCGACCGGGGAATATGTCGTGCCGGAGAAAATTCAGCACAAAAGCTATCGCCCGCAGGTCGAACCCGATGCCGACGCGATCAGCCAGGCCATCGACATGATCGCCGCGGCCGAACGCCCGATCTTCTATACCGGCGGCGGCGTGATCAATGCCGGCCCCGACGCCAGCGCGGCCTTGCGCCAGCTTGTGTCGCTGACCGGCGCGCCGATCACCTCGACGCTGATGGGCCTCGGCGCTTTCCCGGCCGACGATCCGAAGTGGCTCGGCATGCTCGGCATGCACGGCACCTATGAATCGAACATGGCGATGAACCGCGCCGACCTGATCATCGCGGTCGGCGCGCGCTTCGACGACCGGGTGACCGGCCGCCTCGACGCCTTCGCGCCAGAGGCGAAGAAGATCCACATCGACATCGACCGCAGTTCGATCAACAAGATCGTCCCCGTCGACCTCGCGATCGTCGGCGACGCGGGCCGGGCGCTCGATGCGTTGATCGCGGCCTGGGCCGACAAGGGTCACCGGGCGCGCGACCTTGGCGAGTGGTGGCGCCGCGTCGATGGCTGGCGCGCGACGCGCTGCCTCGACTTCCCCGAAAAGAAGGACGCCGGCGCCGACATCATGCCGCAGCGCGCGGTGAAGGCGCTGTTCGACGCGACGCGCGGCCGCGACCCGATCATCACGACCGAGGTCGGCCAGCACCAGATGTGGGCCGCCCAGCATTTCGGCTTCTCGGCGCCCAACCGCTGGCTCACCAGCGGCGGGCTCGGCACGATGGGGTACGGCTTTCCCGCCGCGGTCGGCGCGCAGATCGCGCACCCGAACCGCCTCGTCATCTGCATCGCGGGCGAAGCCTCGCTCCAGATGAACATCCAGGAAATGGGCACGGTCAGCCAGTACCGCCTGCCGGTGAAGATCTTCATCCTCAACAATGAATGGATGGGGATGGTCCGCCAGTGGCAGGAACTGACCTACGAAAGCCGCTATTCGAACAGCTATTCGGACAGCCTGCCCGATTTCGTGAAGCTCGCCGCGGCTTATGGCTGGACGGGCCTGCGCATCGACACGCTCGGCGAACTGGAGGACGGCATCAAGACGATGATCGAGACCCCCGGTCCGGTAATCGTCGACTGCCGCGTCGCAAAGCTCGCCAACTGCTTCCCGATGATCCCGAGCGGAGCGGCGCACACCGACATGATCCTCCAGCCGAGCGACGTGACCGGGACGATGGACGACGAAGCCAAGGCACTGGTGTGATGATGGCAAACGCTTTCCATCCCCTCCCGCAAGCGGGAGGGGCAGCGAGGCTTGCGAACTTGTTCGCTAGCCGCAGCGGGGTGGGCATCGCCACGCCGCTTGCTCGCTCCGCTCGCGCCCACCCCTCGATCCCCTCCCGCAAGCGGGAGGGGAAGGAATAATCATGAAAATCAAGACCGAAGCCGGCGAGCGCCATGTGCTCGCCATCACCGTCGATAACGAAGCGGGCGTGCTGGCCAAGATCACCGGCCTGTTCACCGCGCGCGGCTATAATATCGAAAGCCTGACCGTGGCCGACATCAGTTCGGACCATGCGCTCTCGCGCATCACCATCGTCACCAACGGTCCGCCGCCGGTGATCGACCAGATCATCGCCCAGCTCGACCGGCTCGTCCCCGTGCACCGCGTCATCGACCTCGCCGACGGCGGCGCGCATGTCGAACGCGAGATCGCGCTGGTGAAGGTCGCGGGCACCGGCGACAAGCGGATCGAGGCGCTGCGCATGGCCGACGTCTTCCGCGCGAAGGTCGTCGACACGACGCTCACCAGCTTCATCTTCGAAATCACCGGTAACAGCGACAAGGTCGACCGCTTCATCGCGCTGATGCGCGAATGCGGGCTGGTCGAGGTCGGCCGCACCGGCGTCGTCGCCATCGGCCGCGGGTCGGAGGCGCTCTAGGGTTTACCACTAACTTCGTCATCCCGGCGAAAGCCGGGATCTCACCGTTGCCGAAGAACGCGAGGGCGGGATCCCGGCCTTCGCCGGGATGACGATCAAGCCATATACGAAGGGGTTTAGGACAATGCAGGTTTATTACGATCGCGACGCCGACCAGGATCTGATCAAGGGCAAGAAGGTCGCCGTCGTCGGCTACGGCAGCCAGGGTCACGCCCATGCGCAGAACATGCGCGACAGCGGCGTCAAGGAAGTCGCGATCGCGCTCCGCCCCGGTTCGCCCACCGCGAAAAAGGCCGAAGCCGCGGGCTTCAAGGTGCTGTCGAACAAGGACGCCGCCGAATGGGCCGACGTGATCATGATCGCCGCCCCCGACGAACATCAGGCGAAAATCTACGCCGACGACATCGGTCCGCACATGAAACCCGGCGCCGCGCTCGCCTTCGCGCACGGCCTCAACATCCACTTCGGCCTGATCGAGGCGCGTGCAGACATCGACGTCTTCATGGTCGCGCCGAAGGGCCCCGGCCACACCGTACGCAGCGAATATCAAAAGGGCGGCGGCGTCCCCTGCCTGATCGCCGTCGCGCAGGAAGCGCAGGGCGCGGGCGCGTCGGGCAACGGCTTCGCCAAGGCGCTCGCCCTCTCCTACGCCTCGGCCGTCGGCGGCGGCCGCAGCGGCATCATCGAGACGACGTTCAAGGAAGAGTGCGAAACCGACCTGTTCGGCGAGCAGGCGGTGCTCTGCGGCGGCATCACCCACCTCATCCAGGCGGGCTTCGAAACGCTGGTCGAGGCGGGCTACGCCCCCGAAATGGCCTATTTCGAGTGCCTCCACGAAACCAAGCTGATCGTCGACCTCCTCTATGAAGGCGGCATCGCCAACATGCGCTACTCGATCTCGAACACCGCCGAGTACGGCGACATCAAGACCGGCCCGCGCATCATCACCGACGAGACAAAGGCCGAGATGAAGCGCGTCCTCGCCGACATCCAGTCGGGCCGCTTCGTCAAGGACTTCGTCCTCGACAACCAGGCCGGCCAGCCCGAGCTGAAGGCCAGCCGCAAGGCCGCCGCCGCGCACCCGATCGAACAGACGGGCGCCAGGCTGCGCGCGATGATGCCCTGGATCGCCAAGAACCAGCTCGTCGACAAGTCGAAGAACTGACGGACCATCCTCCCTGCCGCGAAGCGACAGGGAGGGGGACCGCCGCGAAACGGTGGTGGAGGGGCAGAAACCTCGGCGTAACGGCCCCTCCGTCAGTGCTTCACGCTGCCACCTCCCCATGGCCTTCGGCCACAGGCGAAGATCAGGCGGCCTTCCGGATGACGAGGCAAGGCGCTAGGACCGGGGCATGTCCTCCGACCTTTCCTTCGCCTGCACCTGCGGCACGATCACGGGGACGCTGCTGAACGTCGGCCCCGATCAGGGCGATCATGTCATATGCCACTGCACCGACTGCCAGGACCTGACGCATTATCTGGGCCATGCCGCGCGCGTGCTCGACGCGCACGGCGGCACGCCGCTCTATCAGTCGCGCTGCGCGCGCATGAAAATTCGATCGGGCCGCGACCAACTCGCCTGCGTTCACCTGACCGACAAACCGACGCTTCGCTGGTACGCCGCCTGTTGCCGGACGCCCTTGTTCAACAGCTACAGGAACGGTCGGATTCCCTATATCACGACCCAGCTCGCCGCCTGCGACCCGGCGGCGCGCGACCGGCTGACCGGCGCGCCGCGCGGGCATCTCTTCACCGCGGACGCCATCGGCGACACCAGCGCATTGCCGAAAATGAGCATGGGCACGCTGATGCGGCGCTTCTTCCCGCGCATGGTCCGCGACATGCTGTCGGGCGATCGGCGACGCTGCGAATTGTTCGATCCCGACACGCTCGAACCGATCGCCGCTCCGCACCGGTTGACCGCCGAGGAACGACAGGGGCTGCGGCGCGACTGACCGCGGCTCGAAGGCTTTGCCTTTCGGGATATCCGGCGGCTCCCGCGAAAGCGGGCAGGACGAAAAAAGGAACAGGATCGTGACCTCCCCCTTCTCCGCGCTCCGCGCCGACCTCGCGTCGCTGGGCGCCGCCGACCGCCGCCGCACGCTCACCCCGCGTACCGGCATCGACTTCGCCTCGAACGACTATCTGGCGCTGGCCGGCTCCTACGCCCTCAACGAAGCGCTGACGCAAGGCTTGCGGCGCGGCCTCCCCGCCGGCTCGGGCGGTTCGCGCCTGCTGCGTGGCAACCATCCCGAACATGAAGCGCTCGAAACCCACGCCGCGCGCCACTACGGCAGCGAGACCGCGCTGTTCTTCCCGACCGGCTTCGCCGCCAACGCCGGGCTCTTCGCCACGCTGCCACAGCGCGGCGACCTCGTTGTCCACGACGAATTCATCCACGCCAGCGCGCACGACGGGATGAAGCTCGGCCGCGCCGGCACGGTCGCGGCGCGCCACAATGACGCCCAGTCCTTTGACGACCTGATCGCGCGATGGCGGCGCGGCGGCGGCGCGGGAACGCCGTGGATTGCGGCCGAAAGCCTCTATTCGATGGACGGCGACCGCGCTCCGCTCGCCGACCTCGCCGCCGTCGCCGACCGCCACGGCGCGGTGCTCGTCATCGACGAGGCGCATGCGACCGGCGTCTATGGTCCCGCCGGACAGGGGCTCGCGCACGACCTCGTGGGCCGCGAAAACCTCATCACGCTCCACACCTGCGGCAAGGCGCTCGGGGCCGAGGGCGCACTGCTCTGCGCGCCCGCGATCGTCCGCGACTTCCTCGTCAACCGCGGCCGGCCCTTCATCTTCTCGACCGCGCCGTCGCCGCTGATGGCGTGGCTCGTCCACCAGGCTCTCGAAATCGTCGCCAACGAACCCGAACGCGCCGCCCGCCTCCACGGCCTCGTCCGCCATACCGAAACGCGCCTCGCCAGGCTCGGCCTGCCCGCCAGCGGTAGCCAGATCTTTCCGGTCGTCATCGGCGACAACGCCCGCACGATGCGAATCGCCGCCGCGTTGCAGGCCGATGGCTTCGACATTCGCGGCATCCGACCTCCGACGGTCGCGCCCGGCACCGCGCGGCTGCGCATCGCGATCACGCTGAATGTCGGCGAACGCGAAATCGACGCGATGACGGAAAGGCTTTCGGCCGCTATGGCCGCGGCATGACCCGTTTCGTCATCACCGGCACCGACACCGGCATCGGCAAGACCATCTTCTCCGCGGCGCTGGCGGGCGCGACCGGCGCCCCTTATTGGAAGCCGATCCAGTCGGGTCTCGAAGAGGAAACCGACAGCGAAGTCGTCAAAAAGCTCCTCCCTCTTGCCCCGCAACAGCGCGGAACGATCCTCGCCGAAGCCTACCGGCTGCAAACCCCCGCCTCGCCGCACCTCGCGGCCGAGATCGACGACGTGACGATCGACCCCGACGCTCTCACCCCTCCCCCCGGCGACCTGATTGTCGAAGGCGCGGGCGGCGCGCTCGTCCCCGTCACCCGCACGCTTCTGTACGCCGACCTCTTCGCGCGCTGGCACATCCCGGTGATCGTCTGCGCGCGCACCAGCCTCGGCACGATCAACCACAGCCTGCTGACGATCGAGGCGCTGAAAAGTCGCGGCGTGCCCATCCACGGCCTCGCCTTCCTCGGCGATCCGGTGCCCGACAGCGAAGCGATCATCCCCGGCATCGGCGGCGTCCGCCGCCTCGGCCGGCTGCCGATCGTCGCCCCGCTGACGCCGGACAATCTGGCGGCCGCCTTCGCCGCCAACTTCGATCTCGCGGACTTTCAATAGGGTCAGGACCCATTCATTCCACGATCGAGGCTTGAAGCGATTTTGTTCAGGGCGAGGAGGAAAGGCGAAGGAATATGTCGATATTTTCAGACTTTTTGACGAAGCCATGGGCAAAATCGGTCAAATCCCGAAGGGACGCCGAAATGGCTTCGATCGCGGAATGAACGGGTCCTGACCCTAGCTCGTCATCCCGGCGAAGGCCGGGATCCCGCCAGTGCGTCCCGCCAGATTGCGTGAGGATGCGGGGTGGAGATTCGGCCCTTCGCCGGGATGACGATGCGATGTAAGGGGCGTCCATGAATCCCGACCGACAATCCCCCGTCTGGCACCCCTTCACCCAGCACGGCCTCGGCGACCCGATCCCCCTGATCGCCCGCGGCGAGGGCGCGCGCCTCTATGACGCCGATGGCAATCACTGGATCGATGCGATCTCGAGCTGGTGGGTCACCACTCACGGCCACGCGCACCCGCGCATCATGGCCGCGACCCGCGACCAGTCGGAAAAGCTCGACCAGCTCATCTTCGCGGGCTGGACGCACGAACCCGCCGAAACCCTTGCCGCCGAACTGGTCCGCATCACCCCCGATCCGCTCACCCGCGTCTTCTTCTCGGACTCGGGTTCGACCAGCGTCGAGGTCGCGCTGAAAATGGCGCTCGGCTACTGGTTCAACCTCGGCGAGGATCGCAGCCGCATCCTCGTCCTCGAACACAGCTATCACGGCGACACCATCGGTGCGATGTCGGTCGGCGAACGCGGGGTCTACAACCGCGCCTGGCAGCCCCTGCTCTTCGACGTCGGGACGATCCCCTTTCCGCACGAGGGGCGCGAACAGGCGACGCTCGACGCACTCGACGCCGCCTGCGCCCAAAAGCCGGCGGCCTTCATCGTCGAGCCGCTGATCCTCGGGGCCGGCGGCATGCTCGTCTACCCAGCCTGGGTGTTGGCGGAAATGCGTGCGATCTGCGCCCGCCACGACGTGCTGTTCGTCGCCGACGAGGTGATGACCGGCTGGGGCCGCACCGGGACGCGCTTCGCCTGCGATGCTGCGGGCGTCATCCCCGACATCGTCTGCCTGTCGAAGGGATTGACCGGCGGCGCGATCCCGCTTGCCGTCACGCTGTGCATCGAACCGATCTTCGCGGCACACTGGTCGACCGATCGTGCGAAGACCTTCTACCATTCGTCCAGCTACACCGCGAACCCGATCGCCTGCGCCGCGGCGAACGCCAATCTCGCCATCTGGCGCGACGAGCCGGTGCAGGCGCGCATCGATACGCTCGGCGAGGCGCAGGCGGCGCATCTCGCGATGCTCGCGCACGATCCGCGCGTCGCCAGCGCCCGCTCGCTCGGCACCATCGCCGCCTTCGACATCGTCGCGCCCGACGCCGGCTATCTGTCGAACCTCGCCCCCCGCCTGATCGCCTTTCACCGCGACCACGGCGTCCTCCTCCGCCCGCTGGGCAGCACCGTCTATGTGATGCCCCCCTACTGCGTCACGCCGGCCGACCTGTCGCATATATGGACGATGATCGCGGCATCGCTGGACGCGATCTAGCGGCCGGCGAGCAAAGTCCCAATATTCGTGCCCCTGGATATCAGCAGGAAAGCAGCGGCGATGTCGCCTGTGCAGAGTCGCGCACCGGCGATCCGAAAGTAATCGCCAGAAATCCCTGCTCTTGGTCCAGCGCCTTGCCCTGCGCGACGGTGCGGATGGCCTTCGCGGGAATTTTCGCTGCGGCGATGCGAGATCGCAGTTCTTCCGCCTGCCGCGCGGCGATCTTCATGTTTTCGGCCTCCGTTGGTCCTTTCAGCCATCGCGCCCAGACGATGACCGGTCGGTCGCCGTTCGCGTTGCGCTGGCGAAGCGACAGGAGCGTGCGCTGCCAGACATAGTCGCTGATCGGATAATCGTCGTGATTGGTACCAAACATTACCAGGCACGACTGGTCGGCGGCGACCGGCGCCTCGCCGGGGTTTGCGATCAGGACGGCGATGGCGACGGCGAGCATGGCCGAAAGATTACGCTCCGGCTGCTGACAAAGGCTTAACCAGCCAGAAGAAATGCCCCTCTATGCATCACCGCAGCCCCCTCAATTCGGCTGAGGTTCATCTTCGTCGGCTACAATGCTCGGCGGGGATGGTCGCCAGGGAATGCGCGTGATGAAAAGATCTGCCCCACTTCTGTTTCTCCTCCTCGCGCTCGCGGCGCCGGCACATGCGCAGGACGACGACCTTGCGCAGACCGGCCACCCGCCGCAGCGCACCTCGATCCTCTACACCTATGGCGACGATCCGTGCCCGCCCTCGACGGGGGACGAAATCGTCGTTTGCGCGCAGCGCCCCGAATCCGAACGCTACCGCGTGCCCAAGGAACTGCGCGAAGAGTTGAAGGACGATGCCCCCGTCGGCGGGGGAAGCTGGGCCTCGGCGGTCGAAGGCTATGACGACATCGCCCGTCTCGGCCGTCCGAACAGTTGCTCGGTCGTCGGTTCGAACGGCTTCACCGGCTGTACAGCCGCGCTGCTGCGCGACTGGTTCGAGGCACGCCGCGCCGCGCGATAAGCCGGTTCCGCCGGCATCGGAAACACAGCGTTTCGATCGCACCGATTGACGGCGCGGCCCCGGCTCGCCTAGCCTTGGCCTCCCCCAGACAGGAGCCCCCCGCATGATCCCCACGCGCCGTATCGCCCCCTTTGCCGCCCTCGCCCTCGCCGCGCTCGCGATCCCCGCCGTCATCGCCCAGTCGCCCTCGGGCGTTCCGGGCGCGCCCGACAAGGCGCGCGTCACCGCGGGCACCTATGCCGCCGACCCCAACCACACGCTGGTCCGCTGGGAAGTCGATCATTTCGGTTTCAGCCGCTACACCGGCATCTTTGGCGACGTCACCGGCACGCTCGTGATCGACCCCGCCAATCCCGCCGCGGCAAAGCTCGACGTGACGATCCCCGTCGCCAAGGTGACGACCGCGAACGCCGGCCTGACCGCACACCTGCTGCGCGCGGGCAAGGACGGCGCGAAGGCCGACTTCTTCGGCGCCGCCCCCGCCGATGCGCGCTTCGTGTCCACCTCGGTGGTCGTCGATGCCGACGGCGACGAAGCCAAGGTCACGGGCAACCTCACCCTGAACGGTGTCACCCGCCCCGTCACGCTCGACGTCGATTTCCACGGCGCCGGCGACAATCCGTTCAACAAGAAGGCGACGATCGGCTTCGAAGCGGAAGGCAAGATCAAGCGTAGCGACTTCGGCGTCGCCTATGGCATCCCCGTCGTCAGCGACGAGGTCGAACTCGAAATCTACGCCGCCTTCGAAAAGCAGTAAGCGGCCCGCGCCCGCCCTTTCCCACCGACGGGACCGGGCGGGCGGGCATTCATCGCGCAGCCAGCAAGGCGCGGATAGGCTCCCCTCCTCTTTACGGGAGGATCCTATGCGCACGCCCCTGCTCGCCGCTCTCGCGCTCATCGCCACCCCGGCATGGGCGCAGGCGAATCCCCAGATCGACTATCCCGCTTTCCAGGCGCTCGCCGCCAGCGTCGCGCCGCAGCGCGCCGAACGGCTGCTCGCCTTCGACGCCTTCAAGGCCGAGGCGGCAAAGCCCGGCGTGCTGCTCCTCGACGCCCGCTCGAAGGACGCCTTTGCGCGCGGGCATATCGCGGGCGCGGTCAACCTGCCGCTTACCGACTTCACCGCGACAAGCCTCGCGGCGGTGATCGGCGCCGATCCCGGCCGCCGCATCCTCATCTATTGCAACAATAATTTCTCGAACCACCGCGCGCCGGTGCCGCTCAAGTCGGCAGCGCTCGCGCTCAATATCCAGACCTTCATCAACCTTGTCGGCTATGGCTATCCCAATGTCGTCGAGCTTGCCGACGTCGTCGATTTCGACGATCCGCGGGTCGGCTGGGTCGCGGGCTGAGCGCCGTCCTGCGCAATTTTCGCATTCCCCCCTTGCATCGGGCGACATTTTCAACCAATAGCCTGCCCATGCGCGGCAACGCCCTTCTTCTTCTGCGACTTACACGCCCTTGGGCGTGACACTGGCTGCGCGCTAGTCGCGGCCACCCGCTCAAGGGTCCGATCGACACCGCACCGCAACCGACCAGAAGAAGTTTCAAACCCATGACCATGCTCCGCGACCCCTCGGTCAAGTACAGCGCCTTCCCGCAGGTTCCGCTCACGAACCGCGAATGGCCCTCGCGCGTCACCACGAGCGCGCCGATCTGGCTCTCCACCGACCTGCGCGACGGCAACCAGTCGCTGATCGATCCGATGGATGCCGAAAAGAAGACGCGCTTCTTCGACCTGCTCGTCAAATGCGGGTTCAAGGAGATCGAGGTCGGCTTCCCCGCCAGCGGCGCGACCGATTTCGACTATATCCAGAACCTAGTCCGCACCGGCCGCATCCCCGATGATGTGACACCGCAGGTGCTGACGCAAAGCCGCGCCGACCTGATCCGCACCAGCTTCGACAGCCTGGAGGGCGCGAAAACCGCGATCGTCCACGTCTATAACGCGGTCAGCCCGGCGTGGCGCAAGATCGTCTTCGGCATGGAGATGGACGAGATCAGGGGCATCGCGATCGAGGGTGCGAAGCAGCTCCGCGACAATGCCGCGCGCCTGCCCGGCACCGACTGGCGCTTCGAATACAGCCCCGAAACCTTCTCGACCGCCGAGCTCGATTTCAGCCTCGCCTGCTGCGAAGCGGTGATGGACATCCTGCAGCCGACCGCCGAGAAGCCGATCATCCTCAACCTCCCCGCGACGGTCGAGGCATCGACGGCGAACATCTACGCCGACCAGATCGAATATTTCTGCAAGAATCTGCCGAACCGCGACCGCGCGATCATCTCCCTGCACACCCACAACGACCGCGGCACCGGCGTCGCGGCGGCCGAACTCGGCCTGCTCGCGGGCGCCGACCGCGTCGAGGGCTGCCTGTTCGGCAATGGCGAGCGCACCGGCAACACCTGCCTCGTTACCATCGCGCTCAACATGTACACGCAGGGCGTCGACCCTTGCCTCGACTTCTCGAACATCGACGAAGTCATCCAGACGGTCGAATATTGCAACAACCTGCCCGTCCACCCGCGCCACCCCTATGGCGGCGAGCTGGTCTACACCGCCTTTTCGGGCAGCCATCAGGACGCGATCAAGAAAGGCTTCGCCGCGCGCGAACGCCAGAATGACGAACGCTGGCAAGTCCCCTATCTGCCCATCGACCCCGCCGACCTCGGCCGCAGCTATGAAGCGGTGATCCGCGTCAACAGCCAGTCGGGCAAGGGCGGCGTCGCCTGGGTGCTCGAACAGGACAAGGGCCTGAAACTGCCCAAGAAGATGCAGGCGAGCTTCAGCCACGTCGTCCAGGCGGTCGCCGACGAAACCAGCCGCGAACTCGGCGCCGACGACATTTGGCAGGCGTTCGAACGCACCTATCTCGCCGAGGGCGGCAAGCGCTTCCAGCTCGTCGACTGGGCCGAAACGCATACCAAGGGAGTGGGGGCGGGCGCCGACCGCATCTTCGCCGGCAAGCTCACCATCGACGGCACCCCGCGCAGCGTCAGCGGCCGCGGCAACGGCCTGATGAGCAGCGTCATCGCCGCCCTCGCCGAATCCGGCGGCCCGCTGATGGACATCGTCGACTATAGCGAACACGCGATCGGTCAGGGCAGCAATGTGCAAGCCGCAGCCTATGTCGAATGCCGCACCGCGGACGGGAAAAGCCTGTTCGGCTGCGGACTCGACACCGACGTCGCTACCGCGAGCGTGCGGGCGATCTTGTCGGCCGCGAACGGCGCGCAATAGAGATATAAAGAATTCTTTATATCTCTATTGACAACGATAGCTCCAGCCCTATTCTGAAGGCTGTCGAGGTTCTTCCAGTCGCTCCGGCGACAGGAAGCTAAGACGGGAAGCCGGTTCAAATCCGGCGCTGCCCCCGCAACTGTAAGCGGTGAGCGACGGTCGATACGTGTCACTGGTTCGGCAAGGAACCGGGAAGGCCAGACCGCCGCGTCGATCCGCGAGCCAGGAGACCTGCCTCGTCAGATACGTCCTCCGGCGGGGTGCCCGGTCAGGCCGCATGCATGGCTGCGCCCGACCTTGCTTCGCGGGCGCGGAGTCCCGTGCGTACGCGTCTGTCCGGCGCCTTGCTCCTTGCAAGGTGCTTCTATCATGACTGTCAGTGTCGCCACTCTGGGCTTTCCGCGCATCGGCCTTCGCCGTGAACTCAAACTCGCGCTCGAAAAATATTGGGCGGGCAAATCGTCACTCGCCGACCTGCAAACCGCTGCCACGGGCCTCCGCGCACTGAACTGGACACGGCAAAAGGCGCTCGGTGCCGATATCCTGCCCTCGAACGACTTTTCGCTCTACGACCATGTGCTCGATACTACCGCACTCGTCGGCGCCATACCGGCCCGCTACAACTGGACGGGCGAGGGCATCGACGCCGACCTCTACTTCGCCATGGCGCGTGGTGCACAACAGCCCGCCGATTGCGGACATGCCCATGGTGGCGAAACGACCGCGATGGAAATGACCAAATGGTTCGACACCAACTATCATTTCCTTGTACCGGAACTCGTCGCCGATCAGGTCTTCAAGATCGCCTCGACCAAGATTTTCGACGAGTTCAAGGAAGCCAGGTCGCTTGGATATGCAACACGCCCCGTCCTTCTCGGCCCCGTAAGCTATCTGATGCTTGCCAAGGGCAAGGCGGTCGAACCGCTCGCACTGCTTCCCCGGCTTCTCGATGTTTATGCCGAGGTTCTCACGCGCCTCGCCGCGCTCGGCGCCGATTGGGTTCAGATCGACGAGCCCTGCCTCGTTCTCGACCTGAGCGACGATCAGCGCACGGCGTTCGAACGCGCCTATTCCTCGCTCGCCACGCGCGGCCCCAAGCTGATGCTCACAACCTATTTCGGTGGCCTCGGCGACAACCTCGATCTCGTCGCCCAGCTTCCCGTCCACGGCCTCCATCTTGACCTCGTCCGCGCACCCGAACAGCTCGAACCGGCCGTCGCAAAACTCCAGCCGTACGTCCTGCTCTCGCTCGGCATCATCGACGGTCGCAACATCTGGCGTGCCAACCTTCCCGATCTTTACTGGCGCCTCAAGGAACTGGCGGCAAAGCGAGATCTCGTCATCGCGCCCTCCTGCTCGCTCCTCCATGTTCCCGTCGATCTCGCGCTCGAAACATCGCTTGACCCGGAAATCGCCCAATGGCTCGCTTTCGCGGCGCAAAAGGTCGAGGAGTTGGCCGCGCTCGCTCGGGCGCTGAACGAGAGTGAGGATGCAAGCTTCACCGCTTTCTCAGCTTCGCGGATCGCCGCGGTCGCGCGGGCCACATCGCCGAAAATCCATGACCCGGTGGTCATGGCTCGCGTGGACGCGCTCGACCAGAGCGCAGCGCGCCGCGCCGTTCCTTTCGCTGTCCGTCGTGAAGCGCAGCAACGTCGCCTGAAACTGCCCGCTTACCCCACCACCACCATCGGCAGCTTTCCTCAGACGCCCGAGGTCAGGAAGGCACGCGCCGCCCACGTCAAGGGCGACATCGACGACGCGGCCTATGCCCAGTATCTCCGCGTCGAAACGCGCGCCGCGGTCAAATGGCAAGAGGAAATCGGCCTCGACGTCCTCGTGCACGGCGAGTTCGAGCGCAACGACATGGTGCAATATTTCGGCGAGCAACTCGCCGGCTTCGCCTTCACTCGCTCCGGTTGGGTGCAAAGCTACGGCTCGCGCTGCGTCCGCCCGCCGATCCTTTATGGCGACGTCTCACGCCCGGCACCCATGACCGTTGAATGGTGGCGTTACGCCCAGGAACAGACAGACCGCCCCATGAAGGGCATGCTCACCGGGCCGGTGACAATTCTCAACTGGTCCTTCGTCCGCGACGACCAGTCGCGCGCGGCAAGCTGCCGCCAAATCGCACTCGCCATTCGTGACGAGGTACGGGACCTCGAGGCCGCCGGCGCCGCGATCATCCAGATCGACGAAGCGGCACTGCGCGAAGGCCTGCCGCTGCGCCGCTCGGAATGGCAGAATTATCTGGACTGGGCGGTCGAAAGCTTCCGTATCGCCTCCTCCGGCGTCCGCGAGGACACCCAGATCCACACCCACATGTGCTATTCGGAATTCAATGACATCATCCGCGCGATCGGTGCGATGGACGCCGACGTCATCTCGATCGAGACCGCGCGCTCGCAGATGGAACTGCTCGACGCCTTCGCCAGTTACGCATACCCCAACGAGGTAGGCCCCGGCGTCTATGATATCCACTCGCCCCGTATTCCGGCGGAGCGCGAGATGACCGACCTTCTTACGCTCGCGGGCAAGCATGTACCCCCGAGCCAGCTTTGGGTAAACCCGGACTGCGGACTCAAGACGCGCAGATGGGACGAGGTGCGCCCCGCGCTTGTCGCGATGGTTGCAGCGGCAAAATCGATGCGCGCCCGCGCACTCGTGAAGGGTGCGTATCATGCAAAATGACGTCATGCCGACATGCCAGCCGGCCATCCGCGTTACCGCCATGCCAGCCAACGCAA
Source organism: Sphingopyxis sp. (assembly GCF_016793825.1). Classification (GTDB taxonomy): domain Bacteria; phylum Pseudomonadota; class Alphaproteobacteria; order Sphingomonadales; family Sphingomonadaceae; genus Sphingopyxis. The sequence continues at coordinate 97,045 of NZ_JAEULM010000023.1, read as the reverse complement.
ATGTCTATGGCGACGTTTTCGGCGGCTGGTTGATGGCGCAGATGGACCTTGCCGCTTCCTCGGTTGCCTCGCTCCACGCACGCGGCCGCGCGGTGACGATCTCGGTGGAAGGCATGTCCTTCCACCGCCCCGTTTTCGTCGGCGACGAGGTCTCGGTCTTCGGCCGCCTGATCAAGGTCGGCCGCAGTTCGATGCATGTCGAGGTCGAAACCTGGGCCCGTGATCGCCATTCGGACGAGGGTCTCAAGGTAACCCACGCCACTTTCGTCTTTGTCGCAGTTGGGCCAGACCGTCGGCCTCGACCGGTCGCGCCGCTTGAAAACTGACGAAAGGGCGATCCGGAAAATCGCCCTTTCCTACATTTCACCCATATGGTTCATTCTGTCGGTTTCACCCAACCGAAAGGACGAATCGATGGACGACGCCCCGCATAATCCCGCGCATATTCCCGCCCCCGGCAGCTATCACTGGACGCCGCGGCTCCAGCGCGACTTTCTGGAGGCGTTCGCCACCAACGGGTCGGTGAAGATTTCGGCGGCGAAGGTCTGCATGTCGCCCGCCGCCGTCTATCAGCTCAAACAGCGGCCCGAGGGGGCGGCCTTCCGGCTTGGCTGCGCGGCGGCGCTGCTGATCGCGCGCGGGCGGCTCGTCGACGAACTGCTCGACCGCGCGATCTGGGGGCATGACGAGACGACCGAGATGCAGCGCGAGGACGGCCGCAGCTTTGTGAAGCGCCGCCGCATCGACAGCCGCCTCGGCCTCGCGATGCTCGCGCGGCTCGACCGCATGGTCGAAACCCGCGCCCGCGAAGGGGAAGAGATGCTGGCCCAGATCGTCGCCGGCGACTGGCCGGGCTTCCTCGCGCTGTTCGATATCGAACCCGGCGCGGCCAGTGGGCAGGCGGACGGCGCCGGGACGGACGCCGGGGGCCATGGCGCCGCCCTCGCCCTCTGGCTCGCCGGCCGCGACAACCGCGCCAACCCCCTCGCCGCCCTGTGGCGCGGCACCGGAATCGCGAATGAAGTTGCGCAGATTTCTGCCGTTTCCGACGAAGCCCCCGCCGACGAACCGACGCCAGAGGAAGAAGCCGCCGCGATGACCGTCTGGCACGACCAGCAGCATGGCGAATGGCGCACCAACTTCCCCCCGCCCGATGACTTCGCCGGGACCGAGGAGGGCCGGTTCGGCGATGACGATTATGAACGCACCCTCGACCTTGACGAGGAAATCGCCCTCGACGCCGCTTTTGCCCAAGCCGTCGCCCCGCTCCGCCGTGCCGGCGAGGCCGCCCGCCGCGCCTTCTTCGCCCTCCCCGCCCCGGCGAACGACGCGGCGCCGGAGGACGAAAAGGTGCGGAAAAATGCCAGCGGTTAACGGTCCCCCCATCCTCGTCATCCCCGCAAAAGCGGGGGCCCGGCGAAGCAAATCGAACAGCGCGGCAGCCCTACAAGGAAAAGTTGCAACCGGGTTCCCGCGTTCGCGGGAATGACGATATCGTGCGGGACGAAATCCCCCAAACCTTGACTTTTCACGGAAATGCGCCATATTCGGAAAGCTAACGTCGCCTGCGACGGAAATTTGATGCCCGCGGGTTTATCCCCAGGCGGCGGATTCTTCCCTTCACACGCTACCAGCTCCACCGGCGCGTTTTGCCGGGGGATCATCTATTTCCGTGAAAGGAAACGACCCATGCCGATCGGCACCGTAAAATTCTTCAGCATCGACAAAGGCTATGGCTTCATCGAGAACGAAGATGGTTCGGGCGACAATTTCGTCCACATCACCGCCGTCCAGAATGCCGGCATGACCTCGCTCAGCAAGGACCAGCGCGTTTCGTACGACCTGGAAACCGGCCGGAACGGCAAGACCTCGGCAGTCAACCTCCAGTCGGCCTGACCCTTTGGCCAAAGAGGAACTGATGACCTTCGAGGGGCAGATCGACGAGATCCTGCCCGACGGCCGCTTTGGCGTCGTGCTCGAAAACGGTCATCGCGTCATCGTCTACACGGCCGGTCGGATGCGGCGTTTCCGCATCCGGTCGGTCGTCGGCGATGCCGTCCGCGTCGAAATGACGCCTTATGACCTGACCAAGGGCCGTCTCGTCTACCGCGAACGCGGCGGCGGGCCGGTCACGGCCGCTCAGCGCAAACGGCGCTGATGCGCGGATGGGGTCGGCGTGAATGCGCCGGTCCCGACCGACAGGGCGAGCGCCAAAGGCGCCGCCCGATCAAGAGACCGGCGCAAACGGCGCCGGCCTCCAACAACCAGAACACTCAGAATAAAGATAAAGATGATGACTATGAATTCTACCCATTCGATTTTTCCCGCTCTCAGCGCACTGCCGATGGCCGGCAAGGCGATCGCGACATCCACGTCGCACCGCCGCCGTCCCACGCTCTCGCGCCGCGAGCTCCGGCGTCTGATCGCCGAAATGGTCGATTGACCGCAATCAAAGGAAGCAGCCATGTCGGCCACCATCGATTTCTACCTCGCCCAGGCCGAAAAATGCACGGCAGAGGCAGGCACGTCGCAACTGACCCAGGTCCGCGACCGCAATCTGCGCGCCGCCGCGGCGTGGCAGGCGATGGCCGACAAGCTGCTCCACACCGAAACGCTGCGCGCCGAAAAGGAAAAGCTCGCGGCGGCGGTGCATCGCGCGGCTGGTTCGGCGAACGGCTGACCGCGGGTGCCTCGGATGGACCGGCGCCTTCGCCCGGGCAGGCCTTCCCTTTGCGGGCCGGGATGGCTTAAAAGCCGGCGATGACCGCACAGACCCAGCCCGACACCATCCGCGTCGCCACCGTTCAATACGGCCTGCGCGGCCTTTCCGGTCCCGACGCTTTCGAGCGGCAGGTCGATTATTTCGTGACCTCCGCCGCCGATTATGGCTGCGACTTCATCCTGTTCCCCGAACTTTTCCCGATGCAATTGCTGTCGTCGGGCGAACGCCTCCCCGCCGCCGAGGCCATGGCCGCGATCGATGCCGCCACGCCGCGCTTCGCCGCATTCATGGCCCGCCTTGCGCAGCAGCATCGCCTCAACATCGTCGCCGGTTCGCACCCCGTCCGCATCGCCAGCGGCGCGACCCGCAACCGCTGCCACGTCTTTCTCCGCGACGGCACCGCCCATCACCGCGACAAGCTTCACCCCACCCCGTCCGAACGGGAGGCCTGGGGGATCGAGGGCGGCACGGCCCGCGACGCCGATGTGATCCCCACCGACTGCGGTCCGATCGGCATCATGATCTGCTACGACAGCGAATTTCCGGAACTGCCCCGCCGTCTCGTCGATCAGGGCGCCGAAATCCTCTTCGTTCCCTATTGCACCGACGATCGCCGCGGCCACCTCCGCGTCCGCTATTGCTGCGCCGCGCGAGCGGTGGAGAATCAATGCTATGTCGTCACCGCGGGCGTCACCGGCAATCTGCCCAACGTCTTCAACATGGACATCCACCACGCCGAAAGCGCGATCCTGACTCCGTCGGACATGCCGTTCGCCCGCGATGGTATCGCCGCCGAGGTCACCCCGAACACCGAAGGCATGGCCGTCGCCGACCTGTCGATGACGGACCTGCGGCGGGCTCGGGCAAGCGGCGCGGTACGGAATCTCGCCGATCGCAGGCTCGACCTCTATCGCGTCGACTGGATCGACTAGGCATCGGCGCGCTATCGATATTGCGGGCTCGTCCCCCCTTGCGTGACCTTCCCTTTACGTTAAGGTAAGTTTCAAACCGCAACCGGAGAGTGTGATTCATGGCCCTTCCCCCGATCTTCGACCGCCTGCGCCTGCCCGTCATCGGTTCGCCGTTGTTCATCGTTTCCGGGCCGGACCTGGTCATCGCCCAGTGCAAGGCGGGGGTCGTCGGCAGCTTCCCGGCGCTGAATGCCCGGCCGCAGACCCTGCTCGACGAATGGCTCCATCAGATCACCGAGGAACTCGCGGCGTGGGATCGCGACAATCCCGATCGCCCCTCGGCACCTTACGCCGTGAACCAGATCGTCCATAAATCGAACGACCGGCTCGAACAGGATATCGCGACCTGCGCCAAGTGGAAGGTGCCGATCACCATCACGTCACTGGGTGCCCGGGAAGAGCTCAACCAGGCCGTTCACAGCTGGGGCGGCATCACGCTCCACGACGTGATCGACGACCGGTTTGCCCGCAAGGCGGTGGAAAAGGGCGCCGACGGGCTGATCCCCGTGGCGGCGGGGGCCGGCGGCCATGCCGGGCGTCAGTCGCCGTTCGCGCTGGTGCAGGAAATTCGCGAATGGTTCGACGGCCCCGTCGCGCTCTCTGGCGCTATCGGACATGGCCGATCGATCCTTGCCGCCCAGGCCTGTGGCGCCGACCTTGCCTATATCGGCAGCGCCTTCATCGCGACCGCAGAGGCCAATGCCGAAGAGGGCTACAAAAACGGCATCGTCGAAGGCCGCGCGGGCGACATCGTTTATTCGAACCTCTTCACCGGAGTTCACGGCAACTATCTTCGCCAGTCGATCGTCGCGGCGGGTATGGATCCCGACAATCTGCCCGAAGGCGATCTCAAGACGATGAATTTCGGATCGGGCGGCAACACGAAAGTCAAGGCGTGGAAGGACATCTGGGGTTCGGGTCAGGGCATCGGCTCCGTGACGGCCGTCCGTCCCGTCGCCGAATTCGTCGCCGAACTCGAAGCACAGTACATCGCCGCACGCCGCGAGCTCGAAGCGAAAGTCAGGCTCTGAACGGCTCGGCGAACAGCCGATCGATCGCCTCGTCCAGGTACGGCCGGTCGGCAAAAAGCCGCATCGGATCGTGGCGGTTGAGCCAGAAGGTACCGCCATGCCGGTCAGTCAGCGCGCGTCGCATCGCGTCCTGCAACAGCCGCAACCGCATGACCGCCGTACGTCGCGCCATCCGCAGATCGATCGGCGCTTGCACGGTAAAATGCACGCGAATGCGTTCGACCCTCGCCGCCATCACATCATTATAGCCGCGGTGTGGGCCACGATGAAGCGCGTGGCCCAACCATAGCGCCGCCGCTTCGGACGCTGGAAGCACCAGTCCGTTACTGCCAAAATGCTGGAGAGCGAAGCCTTCGACGCGCAAATGCTCAAACATCGAGGCCATCTGCGACCGGCGGAGCAGCGCGACGGGAACCAGATGATGGCGTTGGAACCCCGGCTGCGGCGATGGCGCGCCTCGCCAGCCACCGCCCCTCATCCAAAATCGCTGCCGAACTCGACCAACAACGTCCGATGCCCATCGCTGCCGTCCCGCGGCGACAGCAGCACCCATTCGCCAGCCTCAAGCCCGCGCACGCGCCGTGGCTCGATAACGGGACCACTCAAAACGATATCAAGCGACAACCGCGCGAGGCGCTTGACCATCTCGGCCACCGTCCAGCCCGGCGGCATCCGGCCTTCGATCTCCTGCCCACCAAACAGCGTCAGCCCTCGCGTCCGCACGACCTCACCCGCCCCCGTTTCACCATGGCGGAAGGCAACCAGATGCAGCACCGGCGGCATCCCACTCTTCAGCATCTCGGCGATCGAGGCGCGAAGCTGTGGCGCGTCCGACCATAGCCGCGCTGGCGACCAGAAGATGTGACCCGCGCCGAACAGGTCGATCAGCAACGCCATCATCTTGAAAAGCTCACGCATTCGGGTGGGCGACGGGTCTGCGATGTCATCGCGCTCGGGAACAAACACCCAGCATTGGCCGGTCGTACGCCACTCGGGGGGCAGGCTGGCAGCCAACAGGCTTGTCGATGGATTCCGCGGATCGGCGAGGTCGAAAGCTTCATCCGACGGCAGCCCAACGAGGATGGAGACCGATGCGAGACGCAGCCTGTAGAGCGGTCCGGCGATATTCACGGCTGGGACATGGTCGCCCGCCACGAGTTCGGGCCTCAGCCCCATGTGGCGCAGCCTGGTCTCGAGGCCGGCCGGTGGCTGGTCCTCCGCCGCATTACCAAAGATCAGCGCAAAGGGATCCGGCTGAACCGGAAGACTTGATGCGTCGTTGTATGCCGCCTGCATTCGTCCGCTTGCCCCTACCCCAGGGTTCGCTCCTGCATCGCAAGGACTGCCAGAATATTCAAACGCTTATTCGGACATTGCGACAAGTTAACCTCGTCGTTCCGGATGAGAGGGTCGGATCAGATCGCGACCTGGCTACCCAGTTCGACCACGCGATTTGTCGGCAAGCGGAAATATTCCATCGCGCTTTCCGAATTGCGCAGCATCCAGGCGAACAGCTTTTCGCGCCAGATCGGCATGCCGGGCTTGCTCGCAGCGATCAGCGTCTGACGCGAGAGGAAGAAACTCGTCTCCAGCATCTTGAATTCGCCGCCGCATCCCGTCGTGCGCTTCAAGGCCTCGGGCACATCCACCGGCTGCATGAAGCCATAATTCAAGATGAGCCGGTGAAAACCTTGTCCCAAGGCTTCGAGCTGGCATAGCTTCGCCTCGGGAACGAACGGAACATCGGCGATCTTGATCGTCAACAGGATGATGCGTTCGTGCAGCACCTTGTTATGCTTCAAGTTATGGAGCAGCGCGTGCGGCACCCCGTCTGACGAAGATGTCATGAACACGGCCGTGCCAGGAACGCGCGTCGCGCTGTTCGCCGCAGACTTCACGAACACCGGGATCGGCATCGCGCCTTCCGCCATTTCCTGCTGCATCAGCTTCCGTCCGCGCGACCAGGTTGTGAGCATGGTAAAGATGATAAGCCCGATCGCCAGCGGTACCCAGCCGCCATCGGGCACCTTGATCAGATTTGCCCCGAAATAGGCGATATCGACGATGAAAAAGACCGCGAGTACGGGCAGCGCCTTCCACGCCGGCCAGCGCCACAGCACGAACAGCACAACGCTCATCAGACAGGTATCGATGAACATCGCGCCGGTCACCGCAATACCATAGGCAGCGGCAAGATTGCTCGACGAACCAAAGAACAGGACGAGCAGGATGACCATGACCATCAGTCCCCAGTTGACTACCGGGATATAGATCTGACCCTGCGCCGATGCGCTCGTATGCTCGACCCGCAAGCGCGGCATGAAACCCAACTGGATCGCCTGTTGCGTCAGCGAAAAGGCACCTGAAATCACTGCCTGGCTTGCGATGATCGTCGCCAGCATCGCCAGGATCACGACCGGCACGCGCCACGTGTCCGGCATCATCAGGAAGAAGGGATCTTGAATCAGTTGCGCGGTCGGAGCAACCTCCGCCGCAAGAACCATCGCGCCCTGCCCCATGTAGTTGAGCATCAGCGCCGGCAACACGAAGCAAAGCCAGCTCAGTCCGATCGGAGCGCGCCCGAAATGCCCCATGTCGGCGTAGAGCGCCTCCGCGCCGGTGACCGCAAGAACGACCGCGCCCAGCGCGATGAACGCGGTAAAGCCGTCATAATAGAAAAAGCGCATCGCATTGATGGGGTTCAACGTATGCATGATAATCGACGGATGATCGACGATATGGAGGACGCCTAGAACCGCAAGCATCGTGAAATAGAGCAGCATGATCGGCCCGAAAAGCATGCCGACTTTCGCCGTCCCGCGCGCCTGGATCGCGAATAGCCCGATCAGGATGGCGAGCGCGATCGGCACGATATAGGGCTCGAACCCGCGGCTCACATATTGCAGACCCTCCGTCGCCGAAAGCACCGACATCGCCGGCGTGATCATGCTGTCACCATAGAACAGCGCTGTCGCGAAAACGCCCAGCAGCACGATCGGCCAGGTCCAGCGCTTGCCCTCCGATTGCCGGCTGATCAGCGCAAGCAGCGCGAGGCTTCCGCCTTCTCCCTTGTTGTCGGCCTTCATGATCGTCAGCACATATTTGAAGGTCACGACGAGCATCATCGACCAGAACACCAGGCTCAGAACGCCGTAGATGTGCAACTGGTCGGCCTCGATCGAATGGTGGCCGGCAAAGGTTTCGCGGAATGCGTAAAGCGGGCTGGTCCCGATGTCGCCGAACACCACACCCACCGCGCCGACAGCAAGCTTCAGCTTGCCATCCGAATGGTGCCCGTGTCCGTAATGGACCGTTTCGGCGGCGGCAGTCGGGCCAGAGCCCGCCCCGTTCGCCGCCAGTTGCGACTCAGCAGTCATTGCGCGCCTTTAGACGAGCCGGTGCGGGGTGGATAGCGTCCAAATCGGACCTCACAGCGAAGCGTCTATGGCACGTCTGGCGGCAACGCCGGCCCCATTGCCTGCCGCAGTTGCGCCAACCGCGCCTCAAGGTCGGATCGCCACGGCGCATCCGCGGGTGAACGCGCAAGAAGCTGGCTCCATACAGTCTCGGCACCCTTCAAATCGCCGCCCTGCGCCATTGCGAGTCCTGCAAAGAACGGCGGTGCCGGATGCGTCGGATCGCGCTTGGCTGCCTCGTCGAAGGCCAGCGCGGAAGCAGGTGACATCACGCCGCCGCCATGCGCGACGAGTGCGTTACCAAGACCAACCCATAAATCGACATTATCTGGATATTTCTGAAGCCCCTTTTCCAGCGCCTGCGCTGCGAGCTGTGTCTTGCCGGTGCGCATGAAGCCGTCAGACATGCCGATCCACTGCGCCGCAGGACCAAAGCGGTCGGCCATCCCCTGTTGCCGGTCGGTGATGACCTCACCAAAGCCGTCTGGTTCAGGCTCCTTCGCAACCGGCTTGCCGGGCAACGACGGGCTACCCTGCAGCGCATAGCCTGCAAGCCCGAGCATAATCGCAGCGCCTGCCAGCGGTCGTGAAATGGCCGGCAACTTGCCAAGCCAGATGATGCCGCCGGCCGTCAGTGCCGCAGCGATCAGGATCCAGAGCCAGATCATCCTTCCGCCTCCTCTTCGACGCCACCGCGCCGGAAGCGTCCGAAAGCAAACCATCCCCCAAGTATGAAGAACAGCAAGGGGCCGAACCACAGGAGCATCGTCGCCGCATCGAGGGGCGGATCATAGCTTACCCAATTTCCATAGCGCGCGACCAGCCACTTACGGATCGCGTCGGGATCTTCGCCGGCAGCGATCTTGGTACGCACCTCGTGCCGCATATCCCCCGCGAGCGGCGCATCGCTGTCGGCGATCGACTGGCCCTGACACACAAGGCAACGAAGCGTCTCCATCAGTTCCTTGGCCTTCGCTTCCTGCGCCGGGTCCCGAAGTTGCTGATAGGCATAGGGCGCCGGCGGCAATCTGTCCTGCGCCACTCCAGGAGCGGCGAACAAAGCCAGCATCGCCAGCAGGAACAGCCGTACCCTCACTTCATCGCCTCCAGCTTGGCGATGATATCGGGCACCTGTTCGGCGATGATAACACCTTGAATCTGCTCACGAATAATCCCCTTGCCGTCGATCAGGAAGGTTTCAGGCACGCCGGAGGAACCAAGCGCGATCTGGACGCTGCTTTGCTGGTCCGACCCGATGCGATCGAACGGATTGCCGACTTCTTGCAGGAACTGTGCGACGTCGTCAGGCCGATCGCGTATCGCGATGCCGTCGATCGGCACGCCGGCCGCCTTCAGCGCCTCGAGCTGCGGTGCCTCGGCGCGACACGGAATGCACCAACTCGCGAACACATTGACCAGACGCGGCCGGCCATCGGCAAGCTGACTGCTCTTCAGCCCGTCGACACCCGCAGTCGCGGGCGGAAGATCAAACAGCGGCATCGGCTTATTGATCCACTGCGATTCGATCAGCGTCTGCGGAGGAACGGCAAGGCGATAGATGAACGCGCCGAACAATAGCCCCATGATCGCCAGCGGAACGAAAAGGATCCAATGCCTTTTCATGCGAACCGCTCCTCGGCCTTCCGCGCCCGCCGTACGCGCCATATCTCCAGCAACTGCGCGCGGCCGAGCATCGACAGTGCCGCGCCGATCGCGATCAACGCCCCGCCGAGCCATATCCACCACACCAGCGGTTTCCACCACAGGCGAAGCTGATACCGGTCGGCGGTCCCGTCATCACCCGTCACCGGTTGGCCCAGCACGACATAGAGCTGACCGCCAGGCCGCGTGAGAAGCGCGGCCTCGTTCGTCTCGGTGGGTGCCGTGCCCATCAAGCCGGGGAACGTCCGGGCCTCCGGATGCAGCGTAAACGACGCTCCCGACGAAGTCGTGGCGATCAGCGTACCTCGGATCGCGGTATAGTTCGGTCCCGCGGTGGGTGTGACGCCCGCGAACTTAACCGAATAATCGTCGACCTTCACCGTCTCGCCGGGCGCGGCAGCGACGAGCCGCTCTTTGATGAAGGCGCTTTCGGCCGCCATTCCTGCAAGCGCGATAGCGACGCTGAAATGCGCGATGACCATCCCCCAGGTCGGCAACGGCGTGCGCCGCAGGTTGCGCTTCCACAACGGCGCCAGGCTGGCGACGGCGACGATGCCCGCCACGGTCATGCCAAGCAACGGCAGCACACCGACCTTGCCACCGAAAAGGACAAGTCCAAACAATATCACGGCGCCCGCGAAAATGGCGATGGGCAACCGGGACCAGAGCTTTTTGCCATCGTCCTTGCGCCAGTTCAGCAACGGCCCTGTGACCATGACCAGGCACAGGATCAGCGCCAGCGGGCCCGCAACCTTGTTGTAGTAAGGCGGTCCGACCGAGATTTTCTCGCCCATCGCCTCAGCGACGATCGGATAGAGCGTGCCCAGCAGAACGAGCGCGAGGATCGTGGTCAGCAACAGATTGTTGATCACGAGCGAGCCTTCGCGGCTCAACAGCGCGAATTTCTTGCCCTCAGCGACCGTACCTGCCCGCAAGGCAAACAACGTCAACGCACCGCCGATATAGATCGCCATCAACGCAAGCAGGAAGGTTCCGCGCTCGGGGTCGACCGCAAAACTGTGAACACTGGTCAGCAAACCCGACCGCACGATGAAGGTGCCGACCATCGACATGGAGAAGGCAATCACCGCCAGCATCACCGTCCATGCACGCAGCGCGTTTCGCGTCGCCGTCACGCTCACCGAGTGAAGCAGCGCAGCGCCCGCAAGCCAGGGGATAAGCGAGACATTCTCGACCGGATCCCAGAACCACCAGCCGCCCCAGCCAAGCTCGTAATAGGCCCAATAGCTGCCTGCCGTGATCCCAAGGGTCAGGAAAATCCAACTGCCCAGCACCCAGGGCCGCATCGCGCGCGCGAAGGCCGGACCAATCTCGCGCGTGACGAGTGCTCCGACCGCAAAGCTGAACGCGACCGAAATACCGACATACCCGATGTAAAGTGTCGGCGGATGAAAGGCGAGCCCGGGGTCTTGAAGCAGCGGATTGAGCCCCTGCCCATCGGGCGGGGCAACCGGCAAGCGTTTGAACGGGTTCGACGAAAAGAGCAGGAATGCGAAAAAGCCTAGACTCAGCGCAGCCTGCGCCGCAAGCGTTGCGACAAGCGTATCCTTGCGCAGCCGCTTCTCGAAAATCGCGACCAGCGCGCCCGATACGCCGAGGATCGTCAGCCATAGCAGCATCGATCCTTCGTGGTTGCCCCAAGCGCCAGCAACCTTGAACAGCATCGGTTTCAGGCTGTGGCTGTTTCGTGCAACCAGTTCGACCGACATATCCGATCGGACGAACAGCGTGATGAGCAAGCCGAACGCGACAGCGGTCAATACGCCCTGCGCGACGCTCGCCGGTCGCACCAGCGCGGCGAGATCGTCTTTGCCGGTGCGGACATACAGGATACCCACCACCAGCGACAGACACGCAAGCGCCGCCGCGATCCACAGCAGGGCGAGGCCGAGTTCGGCGATCACAGCACGCTCTCCGTCGCCCCGGCAACGGCGGGATTGGCGATGCGAGTCCGGCTGATCATTCCCCCGGCGCCAGTTTCATATTCTTCGGCATCTCGCCCATCTGCGGGGGCATATAGCGCTCGTCATGCTTGGCTAGAATACGGTCGGCGACGAAGATGCCGTCGGCGCGCATTCGCCCATCGGCCACCATCCCCGAATTCTCCGCGAAAAGGTCCGGCACGATGCCCTTGAACTGAACCGGGATCGACGCTTTGCCGTCGGTGGCGACGAAGTCGATCGTAAGACCATCGCTCTGGCGCCTGATGCTGCCAGCGGCAACCATGCCGCCCAACCGCATCGGCTCGCCTACCATGGTCTTGCCGGCCTTCACTTCGGCAGGTGTACGGAAATAGGCCGCCTCGTCGCGCAGCGCACTTGCTCCAAGCACACCCGCGCCCGCGACGCCGCACAGCGCCACCGCCGCCAGAATCAACCTTTGATGCTTTGCTTTCATTTTCGGTCCTTGCGCAGCGCATCGCTGCGCCTCTCAGCCTTCGCCATCGCGCGCCAGCTCGTCCATAGCACAGCGCCAGTCAGCACGGCGGTCAGAATATAGGCTGCGGCAACGAATGCCCACTGCCCGCCTCCGCTGATAACCCCCGACACGCCCTAATTCCCTTCGTCGTCGGCTAGCCGCCGCAGCCGCGCCGCAACGCGATTGTCGGCGATGATCCGTCGCATGCGCATCAGCACGATGGCACCGAATAACAGCGAGAAACCCAATACCGTCAAGCCCAGAGGCCAGAGCAGCGCGCCGTCGATCGACGACCCACCCAGCGTGATGCTCGGTCCTTGATGCAGACTATTCCACCAGACGACGCTGCGGTTGATGATCGGAATGTTGATCGCACCAACCAGCGCATAGATTGCGGCGCCGCGCGACAGCGATCCGCCCTGTCGCTGTCCCTCGTCGCCGCTCGTCAGCGCGACGAAACCGGCATAAAGAAACAGGAGGACGAGCATCGATGTCATCCGGCCGTCCCATTCCCACCAGGTGCCCCAGGTCGGCCGCCCCCATATCGACCCGGTCGCCAGACACAGGGCGCAGAACAGCATGCCGGGAACGGCAATCGCGCGTGCCGCGATGCCCGCCAGCGGATGCCGCCAGACAAGCTGCACCAACCCCGCCAGCGCCAGCGACGTCCATCCGCCCATGCCAAGCCAGGCCGAGGGAACATGGACGTAAAGAATGCGGGCGGTCTCACCCTGCTTGGCTTCGCCGGGCACCATCATTAGCCCGGCCCAGGCCCCGCCGATCACGAGCAGCAACCCGACACCGAGCAGCCATGGCGTCAGTGGCTTTGCAATCGCCAGAAAGCGGGTCGGGTTGGCGTAAGCGTGCATCGCGAGCCGAGCCTTAAGCGAGCGTCGAACGCGGGTCCAGCCAATTGCGCCCCCTCACACCCATCAAGGACCATCGTCCGTGGTAGTGGCTCGACATTGATAGGAAGGCGTGGCCCAATGTGACGGATTTGTCACATACGCCATGAAAATGCGGCATCCGGCACGCTGTTCGCCGATTTCTGGTAGCCCTTACGGTCACATAGCTCAATCTTTCCCGTGCCGGATGCCATCCGTATCCCGGCGACAACAGGGAATAAGACTATGAAGACTGCTTTCAGCACCTCCATCATCGCGCTTGGTACAGCGCTCGCCACATCCGGCTGGGCCGCTCCCGCCTTCGCTCAGGAAGGCGCAAGCGACAGCGACTCCAGCACGATCATCGTTACCGGCACGCGCCGTACCGACCGGACCGTCGCCGACAGCACCGTGCCGATCGACGTCATCAGCGGCGATGCGCTGCAGAACAGCGGCACCACCGAAACCAATCGCCTGCTGAACAACCTCGTTCCATCCTTCAACTTTCCGCAACCTTCGCTGACCGATGGCACGGACTCGCTGCGCCCCGCGACACTGCGCGGCCTCGCGCCCGATCAGGTGCTGGTCCTCGTCAACGGAAAGCGTCGCCACCTGTCATCGCTGCTCAACCTCAACGGTTCGGTCGGCCGCGGATCGGCAGGCGTCGACATGAACACCATTCCCCCGCTTGCGATCGACCGCATCGAGGTGCTGCGCGACGGTGCATCGTCGCAATATGGCTCGGACGCGATCGCGGGCGTGATCAATATCCAGCTCAAGAAACGCGAAGGCGGACGCGCTCAGGTCAGCTACGGCAAATATATCACGACGATGGAAGATGTGGCGGTGGTCGATACCGTGTCGCCCACCACGGCTGCTACCGGCGATCCGGCGATCACCTTCACCGGGAATGATCGCAAGCGCCGCGACGGCGGCACCACCACCTTCGCGACCAATATCGGCTTGCCGTTCGGCGACACCGGTTATCTGAATCTGACCGCCGAATATAAGGATCGGTCGCCCACCAACCGCTCGGGCGCCGACCTGCGCCGCAACTATGCGGGCATCGGCGACCCGCGCGAGGTAACGATCGACCGCTACTGGCATCGATACGGCGACGGCGCGTCCAAAGATCTGAACTTCTTCTTCAACGGCGGCATGGACGTCGGCTCCAGCTTCGAAATCTACAGTTTCGGCAGCTATGGCGTACGCGATGGCAATGGCGCGGGTTTCTACCGCCGCGCCCTTGACGTCCGCAATGCCGACTTCTCCAACGGCGGTTTGCCCTTCTATCCCGACGGTTTCCTGCCGATCATCACCAGCGAGATCCGCGACATCGCGATTGCAGGCGGCATTCGCGGCGAAGCAGCCGGATGGAACATCGACCTGTCGGCCAACTATGGCTCCAACCGCCTGAACTATGGGATCGAGAACACGTTCAACACCTCGCTCGGCGGCCGCGACAGCCCGCGCAAGTTCAACGCGGGTGGTCTCAGGTCCGGTCAGACGTCGATCAATTTCGACGCCAATCGAGGCATCGACTTCGGGCTCGGCGACACGACGCTCGCGCTTGGTGGAGAGTGGCGCAACGAAAACTACAAGATCGTGCCGGGCGAGGTCGCAAGCTATGTCGCGGGGCCCTTTGCCTTCACCAACGGTGCGGCGCCGGGTGCACAGGTCTTCCCCGGCTTCTCGCCGACCACGGCCATCGACAAATCGCGCGACAGCTTTGCAGGCTATCTCGAACTCGACGCCGATATAAGCAAGATGCTGAACGTGCAGGCGGCGGGACGCTATGAACATTTCTCGGACTTCGGGGATACGGTGAACGGCAAGCTCGCCGCTCGCGTGGAGCCCGTGGAAGGGCTTGCCCTGCGCGGTTCGGTATCGACCGGTTTCCGCGCTCCCGGCATGGCGCAGCAATTCTTCTCGACGACCTCGACCAACAACGTCGGCGGCACGCTGATCGAAATCGGCACCTTCCCGGTGGCGTCGCCGATCGCCGTCGCGCTCGGCTCCCAGCCGCTGAAGGCCGAAAAATCGCTGAACTTCGGCGGCGGCGTCGCGTTCAACATGATCGATGGGCTCAGCCTGACCGTCGACTACTATCGGATCAAGATAAGGGACCGCATCACGCTCACTGAAAACCTTCAGGGAGCGGACGTTGTCGCGATTCTCCAGGCGGCGAATGTTCAGGGTACGTCCGCGCGTTTCTTTATCAACGGGATCGACACGCGGACACAGGGCCTCGACATCGTGGGAAGCTATCGTGTCCCCGATTTCGGCCTCGGCACCCTGCGGCTTAACGTCGGTTATAATATCAACGATACGAAGATCACCGATCGGCGGACCTTCTCGGCCTTTACCGCGCAGCGGCTGTTTGCACGTCAGGAAAGCATCCGCCTGACCGACGGCCAGCCGTCGAACAAGTTCAACGCGGGGCTGACCTGGGATATCGGCGCCTTCGGGCTGACCCTGAACGCCAACCGGTACGGCAGCGTCCTTCTGCCCGACAGTGTGACGACGGTTGCTGCCAATGGTCAGGCGGTGACCGCTACCAACCCGGCAATCCGCGACGACATCCGTGTTGCCGGCGGGGACGCGCCCGGCGACATCACCCTGTCGCCGAAATGGGTCGTCGACCTTGAAGTACGCTACAAGCTGATGGACAGGATCGAATTCGCCGTGGGCGCCAACAATCTGCTCGACGAATATCCGGATCGGCTGCCGTTCGGCGTCGTCGACGGTGTGAACTATGGCGTTAACAACAGCTTCCTGCCCTATTCGTCCCAGTCGCCCTTCGGCTTCAGCGGGCGCTTCCTCTACGGCCGCATCGCGGTCGACTTCTAAGGACAGCGACGCCTTCGTGCAAAACGGTCAAGGCCGGAGGGTCACCCCTCCGGCCTTGTCCATATCCAGCTTCCGGTCACGACAGCCGCGATCACCGGCGCCATCACCCATGGCCAGGGGGAAAAGATGGCCGCCAGGACGATGCTGAAAGCGAACGCCAGCGTCGCCGCGACTTTGCCCTTCCGGCTGATCGCGCCCTTCTCCCGCCACGCGACGATATGATGCCCGAAATGGGGATGGGTCAGCAGCCATGCCTCCAGCCGCGGTGACGAGCGCGCAAAGCAGAAGGCGGCGAGGATGACGAAGGGCACCGTCGGCAGCAACGGCAGGAAAGCACCGATCGCGCCAAGTCCCAGCGAAGCCCACCCTGCGACCAGATAGAAATGCCGTTTCATCACCGATTGGCTTAGCGGAAATCAAACCGCGCGCCAGCCGGCAATTCCGTCACTTCGGCAAAGACCGGGGCAACGAACCGGGCAGGAAGGCTTACCCGCGACCGATCAGCTTCTGCGCCATGCGGTCGGCCACCACCGACGCCGGCGTCGCATTCGCTCTGCTCTCCGCCCAGATTTCGGCGAGCCGTCCCGGAATCTGATGGATGCGGCTTTCCACCTCTTCGCGGCTGCCCTTTCCCAGATATTCCAGCGCGACATTGATGATGCCGCCGGCGTTGATGACATAGTCGGGGGCGTAGACGATACCGCGATCATGGATGCGTTGGCCATCCGCCGCGGTCGCAAGCTGATTGTTCGCACCGCCCGCCACGATCGGGACGCGCAGCCTCTCGATGCTCCTTTCAGTCAGGATCGCGCCAAGCGCATTGGGGCTCAACACGTCGGCCTCGATCTCCATGATCGCCGCCGAATCGACAAGGTCGGCACCCAGTTCCTCGGCAAGCGCCTTGGCGCGGGTCAGGTCCACGTCGGCAAGCGTCAGTTTCGCTCCCTCGGCGGCCAGCCGCCGCGCGACGCCGCCACCGACGCTACCCACGCCCTGAATCGCGACGCGCACGCCTGCGGCGCTGTCGGACCCAAGGCCTTCCTTGATCGCAGCCTTGATCCCCAGATAGACGCCAAGTGCGGTAAACGGCCCCGGATCGCCGCCCGCGTCAGCGCCGCTCGCGACGGGCAGCCCGCTGACATGCTTCGTGTGCTTCGAAATCTCGACCATGTCGGCGTCGGTGATCCCGACATCCTCGGCGGTCACATAGGCACCGCCCAGCGATTCGACCGCCCGGCCGAAGGCTGCGAGCAGGTCGGGCGTCTTGCCGCCATTCTCGTCGGCCAGGATCACGCCCTTGCCGCCGCCCATCGGCAGGCCCGCCA
The DNA here is from genome assembly GCF_016793825.1 of Sphingopyxis sp. Taxonomy (GTDB): domain Bacteria; phylum Pseudomonadota; class Alphaproteobacteria; order Sphingomonadales; family Sphingomonadaceae; genus Sphingopyxis. The sequence continues at coordinate 79,745 of NZ_JAEULM010000023.1, read as the reverse complement.
TCGCATTCTTGTAACTCATGCCGCGCGACAGGCGCAGCGCGTCGGTGATCGCCGCGGAACGCTGGGGGTAGTGCCAATAGCGCACGCCACCTGCACCGGGGCCAAGATGGGTGGAATGGACGGCGATGACGGCCGTCAATCCGCTCGCCCGATCGCGGAACATATGAACATGTTCATGATCGTCGAAATCGGCGAAATCCCAGACAGCGGACATGGCAAGAATCCTCACGTTAAAAAATTACGCAAAGATGTAATAATCAAATAGGTGCGCCGAGTCACGCCGTTTCGGCTGCCGTCCGCCGGCTCGCGACATTTGCGAAGAATGGGGCGACCAACGGGGCTCGAACCCGCGACCTCCGGTACCACAAACCGGCGCTCTAACCAACTGAGCTATGGTCGCCACATCAGCGACGAGAGTGCGCAAAGCAGCCTCGACAGCGCGCGGCGATAGGCGCGGCCGCCCCCTTTCGTCAAGCATTGTTCGCGAGCGATGGCCTCACTAAAAGCGCAGCATGGCTGACAATGAACAGGTCGACATGACAACCTCGGGCGCCGACTGCGCTGCCGATCGGCTTGCGGTCGTTCCAGGCATCCGGCGTTCGCCCTCGCCAACGCTTCAGCAGTTCATGCTTCCGCGCTTCCTCGATCCCGAGGCCTGCATCGGGCTAATGGCATTGATCGACGGCAACGCCCGCCCGTCGACAATCGCCGACCCCAATGGCGACGACGCATTTCGCACCAGTTCGACGTGCGACCTTGACCACCGAAACCCGCTCGTCGTTACCGTGAACAACCGGCTGCACGAACTCGTCGGCATCCCGCTTGAATATGGCGAGCCGCTGCAGGGCCAGCGCTACGACGTGGGAGAAGAGTTCAAGGCGCACACGGACTATTTCGACCCCGACGGCGCCGATTGGGAAACCTATTGCGCGATTCCGGGCCAGCGGAGCTGGACCTTGATGGTCTATCTCAACGAACCGGCCGCCGGCGGCGCGACGCGCTTTTTATCGACCGGCAAGATGCATCAGCCCGAAACCGGCAAGCTGCTCGCCTGGAACAACATCCGTCCCGACGGCACCCCCAACCCCGAAACGCTTCACCATGGGATGAAAGTGCGCAAGGGACGCAAATATATCATCACCAAGTGGTTCCGCGAACGCCCTTGGCCGTGGGCCCACGGCGAACTCGGCTGAACCCCGTCCGCATCGGGCGAAGCCGGAAGCCCCTGCAGCAGGACAAGCCCGCCCCGGCAAGCGCCTTGACGTCGCCCGACACGAACGGTGGCCAGATTGACTACCGAACGAGCCGGTACTGAAAGCTGAGCGTCAGCGTATTCGCGACCTGTCCGGGTTCGACCGGAGTCGCCTTGCCGGCGGCATCCATCGCCTGCAATCGTACCATCGGCATCGGCGGCTGAGCGCCGAAGCTGCCTTCGCCGATAGACACCAGCTCAACGCCACGATAGCCCGCAAGCTTGGCATAATCTGCTGCCTTGGCCTCGGCCGCTTTGATCGCACTGCCGCGCGCACCGACGAGCTGCGCATCGGGGTCCTTCATTCCGAACCAAGGGCCGTCGACATTGGTCCCGCCCGCCGCGACCAGCGCATCGAGCAACGGCCCGATATCATCGATCTTCGACGTCGTCGCGCGGACGCTGTTCGACACCTGATATCCGAGGAAGCGTGGCGGCTGGCCATCGCCGCGATTATTATAATCATATTGCGGCGACAGATTGATGCCGTTCGTCTGGATATCCTGCGCCTTGATCCCGCGCGCCTTGGCGGCGGCGATCAGCTTGTCCATCGCTGCGGCGTTGAGGCGCATCGCTTCGACCGCGGTCGGCGCGGTCGTCGTCACCCCGGCGCCGACAGTCGCCTGATCGGGACGCGAACGCACCTCCTCGCTCACCGAAAAGCTTAGGATCGGCCCCTGCGTCGTCGCTGTCGTCACGGTCGAACCTCCTTGCTGGGCCACCGCCGGGGCCGCGGCCGCCAACATCAGTCCGGCCGTCATAGCGGTGAGCATTTGCTTCGTCATTTCATTCTCCTGTGAACCGGAGTTCCGGCATTCGCTGATCTCCACTCCGTAACGCTGACGGAGCGGACCCGTTCCGGCCTTTGCATCCGTCGCGCTTGCATGAGGCTGAACGGGTCGCTAGCCCGCCGTTCATCATGGCAGCACCGATCTTATCATATGAGGGCCTGGGCCTCGTGCAGGGCAGCGGTTGGCTGTTCCAGGATCTCGACATCTATATTGGCGCGCGCGACCGACTGGCGCTCATTGGCCGCAACGGCGCGGGCAAGACGACGCTTCTGAAACTGCTCGCGAACCGCATCGACGCCGACAAGGGCAAGCGAACGATCGTCCCCGGCACGCATGTCGTGATCCTCGAACAGGAACCCTATCTATCGACGTTCGATACGTTGATGGACTACGCGACCGCCGGCCCGGACGCGCCCGAGGACCACGCCGTCGCAGCGATCGCCGACCAGCTTGGCATCGACATGAGCCGCACCGCGAGCAGCGCCTCGGGCGGAGAACGCCGCCGCGCCGCGATTGCCCGCGCGCTCGCGCAGGATCCGGACGTGCTGCTGCTCGACGAACCGACGAACCATCTCGATCTTGCGGCGATCGACTGGCTCGAAAACTGGCTGTCGCGCTACACCGGGGCTTTCGTCGTCATCAGTCACGACCGCACCTTCCTGACGCGCCTGACCCGCCAGACCCTGTGGCTCGACCGCGGCAGTATCCGCCGCAAGGAGATCGGCTTCGGCGGCTTCGACGAATGGACCGAAGCGGTATTCGCAGAGGAAGCGCGTGCGGCACAGCGGCTTGATTCGCGGCTGCGGCTTGAAGCGCACTGGCTCGAACGTGGAGTTACCGCCCGGCGCAAGCGCAATCAGGGTCGGCTTGAGAAGCTGAAGGAAATGCGCGCGACCCGTGCCGCGATGATTGGCGGGCCGGGGGTCGCCAAGCTCGGCCTCGCCAACGACGATGTCCGATCGAAATCGGTAATCGTCGCAGACCATATCACCAAGCGATTCGGGGACCGTACGATCATCAGGGACTTCGATTTTCGCGTCCAACGCGGCGACCGCATCGGTATCGTCGGCGCGAACGGGGCCGGCAAATCGACCTTGCTCAAGCTGCTTACCGGCGAGATCCAGCCCGACGAGGGCACGGTCACGCTCGCGCCAACACTCGACGGTATCGTCATCGACCAGCAACGCAGCCTGCTCGCCCCCGACAAGAGCGTGCGCGACATTCTTGCCGACGGTGGCGACTGGGTCGAAGTGCGCGGCGTCAAAAAGCATATTCAGGGCTATCTCAAGGATTTCCTCTTCGATCCCGCAATTGCGGAGGCAAGCGTCGGCGCGCTTTCTGGCGGCGAACGCTCGCGCCTGCTCCTCGCGCGCGAGTTCGCCCGCGAATCGAATCTGCTCGTCCTCGACGAACCAACCAACGATCTGGACCTTGAAACGCTCGATCTGCTTCAGGAAGTCATTGCCGACTATGAAGGCACCGTGCTGCTCGTCAGCCACGACCGCGACTTCCTCGATCGGACCGTGACCGTCACGCTCGGTCTCGACGGGTCGGGCAAGGTGGACATCGTCGCGGGCGGCTATGCCGATTGGGAGGCCAAGCGCGTGAAGCCTGGCGCCACCAAAACGAAAGCCGCAGCGGCCGCCCCGCCGCCGCCTCCGACCGCCCGCAAAAAGCTCAGCTACAAGGACCAGCGCGACTATGACATGCTGCCGGGCCGGATAGAGGAGATCGAAAGGGAAATGGCGAAGATCGAAACCGACCTTTCCGACGGCGGCCTGTTCACACGAGACAATACGCGCTTCACCGCGCTGACCGCAAAGCTCGACGCGCTGCGCAACGAAAAGGCGGCGGCGGAGGATCGCTGGCTGGCGCTGGCGGAAGAGGTAGAGGCGCTCGGATAAAAGCCGTCCGCGTTGGGCGTGATCAAGGCCTTGCGGCCGATCTCGGATTATCGTCATCGCGTTCCATAGAATCGTGCCAGCCGATCGAGCGCCAACCCCAGAACCAGCTTCCCGGACCGCGACGGCCAACCCAGCGCCTTCTCGGCGCCGCCAATACCCTCGCCCGCGCAGACAACGCGCCAGCAGATATCGGCGAGTCCAGGCCCGACCTGATCGATCGCGGCATGAAAACGCCGATGCGCATCGATCCGCGCCAGCGAAGCGTCCAACGCCCGTCCCCCGCCACGGCTCTTCGCGGGGGGCGCCGCGTCCCACCGCATCGTAACGCGCGCGGACAGTCCGGCACGCTCATAATCCGCGCGCAACCGTTCGCCCGCCGCGAGTTGCCCCGCAGTGAGCATCCCGCGCGCGGCAAGCCAGGCAATCGGGCTTTCCGCGATATTCACCGTGACGCGCCGCATCGTCTGCGACCCGATCTTGTCGGGATCGAGGCCATCGTCGGGATGGATCCGTGTTGCGAGTCGGCGTTGGGTCATGCGATTCTCCTTGATGGGTACGCCGCGCTTGACATTGGATTATTTTGTAGGAAAGAAAAAACCGATTTGGTTATTCAAGGATAGGCTATGATCAACAGCATCCGCGCCGTCCGCCGCGCCAAGGGCCTGACGCTCGAGGAAGTCGGCCAGCGCTGCGACCCGCCCACCACCGCCCAGACGATCGGCCGCCTAGAAACCGGCACACGCACGCTGTCGCTTGGCTGGATGAACCGCATCGCCCGGGCGCTGGGGGTCGAGGCCGCGGAACTCGTGCAGTTGCCGCAGGATACGCAGCTCACCATCACCGCGCACCTTGGCGCGGAAGGCGCACAGGCGCCGACGCGCGTCGAACAGGCGCTCACGGCACGCCCGAACGAAGATATGCTCGCCGTGCGCGTCACCTCGTCGATCGGCGATTATCGCGCCGGCGACGAAATCTGGTGTCGCCGGATCGAGACCGACTGGGCGGCGGCGTTGAATCGCGACCTCCTCGTGCCAAGGCCGGCGGGCCGCTTCTTCTTTGCGCGCCTGCTCAACGTCGATGGCGAGAAGCTCCATCTGCTCCCGCTCGGTACTGGTCAGCGGCAACAGGTCGTCAGCAATCCACCATGGGCCGCCGTCGCTGTCCGCTTGATCCGCACCCTTTAAGTGCCCGCCGAACGGCCCCTGCGCGTCCTTTCGATCGCGACGCTGTTCCCCGACTGCGCGCGACCGAACTTCGGCCTGTTCGTCGAGAAAAGCCTGCGCGCGCTCGCGACGCGGCCGAACGTCGCACTCACCATCGTCGCACCTGTTGGCCTGCCGCCCTTCCCGCTTTCGCTCCACCGTCGGTACCGTGCACTGCGCGATCTTCCGACATTCGAAGAGTGGGGCGGCCTTACCGTCCACCGTCCGCGTTTCAGGCTGATCCCGCGCTATGGTGCGCGCTTCAACCCCGCTCAGGTCGCACGTGCCGTCTTGAAGGCAGTCGACCGCCAGTCGTTCGATATCGTCGATGCGCAGTTCTTCTATCCCGACGGCCCCGCTGCCATGCAGGTCGCGGCTGCGCTCGGCCTGCCCTTTTCGGCCAAGGCGCGCGGTGCCGACATCAGCCATTTCGGGCATGATCCCGCCACAAAGGCATCCCTGATCAGGGCGGCCGAAAAGGCGGCGGGTCTCCTCGCCGTATCCGATGCGATGCGGCGCGACATGGCGGCACTTGGCATCGATCCGGCAAAGGTCGCGGTTCACTATACCGGCATCGACACCGCCCGCTTCCATCCCGGTGATCGCAAGGCCGCGAAGGCCGCACTCGGCATGGGCGATGCGCCCGCTATCCTGAGCGTCGGCGCACTGATCGCGCGCAAGGGACAAGCCCTCGTCATCGACGCGCTGCCGATGCTGCCCGGCGCGCACTATTGGCTCGCAGGAGCAGGCGAAGAGGAAGGACGCTACCGCGCTCAAGCGGAGCGGATCGGGGTCGCCGACCGCGTCCATTTTCCCGGATCGGTGGCCAATGCCGACCTCCCCCAACTCTATCGTGCAGCCGACGTCGTGGTCATGCCCTCGGCAAGCGAGGGGCTCGCCAATGCGTGGGTCGAGGCGCTTGCCTGCGGCACGCCCATCGTCATCAGCGACGCCGGAGGCGCCGCCGAACTCGTCACGTCACCGCATGCCGGCCGGATCGTCGAGCGGACGCCAGAGGCCATTGCCGCCGCCGTGCGCGCGATCCTTGCCAACCCGCCCTCGCAAGGCGATGTGGCCGCCAGCCTCGACGGCCGGTTCGATTGGGACCGAAACGGCCGCGAGCTTGCGGACCATCTCCACCGCTGCGCTGGCCGGTCGTAGGACGGACTCCGGCGTCAGCCGGAAAAGCTACACCACCGCGCCGTCGTCCTTGCGCTCGATGCGTTCCGCACCGGCGGAAGCTGCACTGGTGCGCGGCACAAAGCTGTCAGGGCCAACCTTCAGCCATACGAGGATCGGCGCCGACATATAGATCGACGAATAGGTGCCGATGAAAATGCCGAGCAGCATCGCCGCAGTGAAGCCAAAGATCACATCGGGTCCAAAGACCAGCAGCATTGTCAGCGCGATCAGCATCGAAAGGCTGGTCATCACCGTCCGCGACAACGTCTCGTTGAGGCTGAGGTCAAGCAGCGGGATAATCTCCATCTTGCGATATTTCTTGAGATTTTCGCGCACACGGTCGAACACCACAATCGTATCGTTGAGCGAATAGCCGATGATCGTCAGCAACGCCGCCACGATGTTGAGGTCGAACTGCATCTGCGTCAGCGCAAAGAACCCGAACGTCAACGTGACGTCGTGGAACAGCGCGAACAGCGCCCCGACCCCGAACTGCCATTCGAACCGTACCCAGATATAGATCGAGATGCCCAGCATCGCGAGCGCGAGGCTGAGCGCGCCGGTCCGGATCAGTTCGTCCGACACCTTCCCCGAGACAGTCTCGACCGATCCGGTTTTGGCCGTCGGAAACGCCTTCTGAATGCCCTGAACCAGTTGCTTGCCCGCGCGGTCGGCGGCAGCCTTGTCGCCTTCGGGAAGGGCGGTACGCACCGATACGGCCTTGTCCGACCCGAATTGCTGGATCGTCGGCTCGCCGAGCCCGATGGCGTCAACCTTTTCGCGAATCACGTCGATCGACGGCATCGCCTGGGTGAATTCGACGCGCACCGACTGCCCGCCGACGAAATCGACGCCCAGATTAAGTCCGCGCACCGCGACCAGCACGATCGACAGCACAATCGAGACGAAGCTGATCGCCATGGCGATGTTCCGCCATTTCAGGAACTGGATGTTCGTGTCGTCCGGAACGAGTTTCAGGAGACGCATGGTTCGCTCCCTTTCCTTAAATGTTGATCGACGTCGGGCGCTTCGCATGCAGCCAGCGGGCTGCAAACAGGCGCGTGACGGTAACGGCGGTGAAGACGCTGGTGACGATGCCGATGGTCAGCACCACCGCAAAGCCCTTGATCGGGCCCGACCCGAACCAGAACATCAGCGCCGCGGCGATGACGTTGGTGACGTTCGCATCGAAAATCGCACGGCTGGCTTCCGAATAGCCGAGTTCGACGGCCTGGAAGACTCGTCGTCCGCGTTTCAGTTCCTCGCGTATGCGCTCGTTGATCAGCACGTTCGCATCGACCGCCGCCCCGATGGTCAGCACGAAACCGGCGATGCCGGGGAGCGTCAGCGTCGCATTGAACGCCGCCATCGTCGCGATGATCAGGAAGATGTTGAAGAACAGCGCGATGCACGCATAAATGCCGAAGCGGCCGTACACCACCATCATCAGAACCAGCACCGCGACCGTGGCGATAATGCCCGCGATGGCGCCCTTGCGGATCGAATCCTTGCCCAGTTCGGGCGTGACCGTGCGTTCCTCGACGACCGTCATCTTCACCGGCAGCGCACCCGAACGCAGCGAGATCGCAAGATTGTTCGCGCTTGCGACGGAGAAGCTACCCGAAATCTGCGCGCTGCCGCCCAGGATCGGTTCGTTGATCGACGGCGCCGACAGAACCTTGCCGTCCAGGACCATCGCGAAACGCTTGCCGACGTTCTGCGCGGTAACTTTCGCGAAGGTCGCGGACCCACCCGAATCGAACCGGATGGTGACGACCGGCTGACCCGACTGCGGATCATAGCTTTGCTGAGCATTGATCAACTGTTCGCCGCTGATCATCACCTGGCGGCGCAGCACTTCAAACGGTGCACCGGCACTTGCGCCTTCGGCATAGGGGACAATTTCGCTACCCACCGGTGCCCTGCCCGCGGCGGCTTCGTTCGGATCGGCGTTGGGGTCGACCATCCGGAACTCGAGCCGCGCGGTCTTGCCGATCAGGTCTTTGAGTTGCTGCGGATCCTGAAGCCCCGGAACCTGCACGACGATGCGATCGTCGCCCTGGCGAATGATCGTTGGCTCGCGCGTGCCGAGGGCGTTGACTCGCTTGTCGATGATGTCGCGCGCCGTATCCATCGCGTTGGCGATCGCCTGCCGCTGGCCCGCCGCGGTCGGGGTCATCACGATGCGCGTCGTGTCGACAATGTCGATGCTCCAATCGCGCTGCCCGGTCATGCCGGCACCCTGTGTCTCGCTGAACAGCCGGTCACGCGCAGCGTCGAGTTTCGACTGATCGCGAACCAGGAAGCTGATCTTGCCGCCCGCGGTCGATAGTTCGCCGATCGCGATATCGTCGTCGGGACCGCGTTCGCCGCGCATCGCGGTTCGCACGGTCTTTTCCATATTCGCCAGCTGTGTCTTCTGAAGATCGGCGACGTCGGCCTCGAGCAACAGATGGCTGCCACCGGCAAGGTCAAGGCCCAGGTTCACCTTGGCCTGCAGGAAACCCGGCAGGTTCTGGGTGATTCTTTCAGGGACGAAGCTGGGAATGGAAAAGACGATGCCCAGCACCAATATGATACTGATGCCGATAGTCTTCCAGCGCGGGAAATCGAGCATGATATGTTCCGGTCAGTCTGGCGGCGCCGCGACCGCGGCGCCGGGGTCTCAGTCGTTCGCGGGCTTTGCGCCGGGCTGAAGAACGTCGGCGATGGTCGATTTCACGACCTTGATCTTCACCCCTTGCGCGATTTCGACGTCGGCGAAATCATCATCGACGCGCGTCACCTTGCCGACGATGCCGCCACCGGTCACGACCTGATCGCGGGGCTTCACTGCCGCGATCTTGGCGCGATGTTCCTTGGCCCGCTGCTGCTGCGGGCGGATCAGGAAAAACCAGAAAACGACGAAGATCAGCAGATAGGGCACCAGCATGATGAAACCGGCGGCCCCGCCCCCGGAACCAGCCGCCTGGGTCAGAAGCAGATTAGTCGACATGAATGAAAGACTTTCTCGTTGCAGCATCGGCTGTTCCAGAGCGGAACGCCAAGCAAAAATATGGCGCGGCGCCTATCACGCAGGGGCGTGGCGCGCAACATGTCGCTGCATCCCTCCCCACGGCAAGCGCCGTCGAAATGGGAAGCTCGACGGCCAGATCAAGAGCGCGGGCGAAGATTGCGCCCACGCGCGCTCCATCGCCCATCGCCGCTTGCATCGGCGCCCAACCCGCGCTAGGGGCCTCGCCTGCCCAAAAGGGCCGGTCGGGACGTAGCGCAGCCTGGTAGCGCATCACACTGGGGGTGTGGGGGTCGGAGGTTCGAATCCTCTCGTCCCGACCAATTATTTCAACAACTTAGCTAAACCTACCCGGCGCAAATCAGCGCTCGGGCAGGCTATGGGCGGGCTGCGAAGCCCTACCCCAGCCACTACCAATCGTCGCGTGCCGCTTTGCTTTGAACGCATTGCGCAACGGTTGCCGCTGAACCGACAAACGCCTCTTCAGCCTTGCACCATTGCGAGCCAGCCCACTTACCTATTGGATTCCAACCTACGTTGAACTGGTCGTTGAACCGCTCGAGGTTGGTTTGCTGGATACGAAAGCGCCCTTCTCTCGCTTCGAACGTGAAGCGACTTCGTATCTTCCAACGCGGCATGCTACCATACTCAATGGCGCTGTTAGCGACGATAATGCCGCCGTCCAAATCAGCGTTGATAATGAGTTGGCCGCCGACAGCACCCGACGCTAAGTACTGAGAAATGCACGTTTGGGCTCGGGTCGCGATTTCACGCGCGGTGCCGGGAGTTTGATACACTTTACTTGCGACTTCCCTCAGATACTCGGCAGCCTCGGCGTTTGTCGTCATCACGCCGCTCAATGCAATTACCGTCACGATTTTCAACGCATACTTAAGTTGGCCGTCCACCTACCCATTCCCTACCCAATAGTGGGCCTCGGAACGCGCGAATCATTTCATCGCTGATTTGCTTGAAATTTTCGTTGTTCAACGACGAATGTTCATCGCATCAATGAGGCGACGGAATAGAGTTACGGAGTGTAGAACATGAATAGCGACCGCGTATCCGATCAACTTCGCTACATGACGGTGCGCATTCTAACTGCAAGGGACAAAACGACGAACTGGACGGGCGCTGGCACCGGCTTTTTCTACCTATTCCAGAAGGGTGACAAGCAAGCTCCGATACTCGTTACGAACAAGCACGTTTTGGATGGTGCGGCGACGGTCGGACTAACGTTCCATGTTACGACCGATGAAAACAAAACGCCCGCTTCCGGTCCCGGCAGATTGATCGCATTTTTCGAAGAACAGATTCCCATTCTTCGTCATCCTGACCCTAATGTGGACTTAGCGGCCATACCGCTGGTGGGGATTATGAACCATGCTCGCGAAGCCGAAGGATGGCAGCCCTATATTCGATGCTTGGACAAATCGCATCTACCTTCGGCGCAAACTGTCGCCGATTTCGGCGCGCTGGTCGATATATTGATGGTCGGATATCCCACCGGACTAGTCGATTCAGTGAACAATTTTCCTGTCGTGCGCCGTGGCCTTACATCGACGCCTTACATTAGCGACTATCAGGGGAAGAAAGAGTTTTTGGCCGACATTCCGGTCTACGGAGGCTCGTCAGGTTCGCCGATCTTCGTTCTTAACGAAGGCTCGTTCGCGACCGCTAATGGAATTACGGTGGGGTCGAGGTTTGCACTAATCGGCGTACTCTATGCCGGACACACCGAAACGATAAACGGGCAGATTGTCGCAGAGCCGGTCCCAACGAATATTGGTCCCGTCGCCAAGGTAACGCACATCATCAATTTGGGCCTATGCATAAAGGCGAAGCTCATCGAAGATTTGGAAGCGCAAATTCCCGATTGGTAACAAAAAGCCCCGACCACGCATGGCATACCGTGGGCGGGGCAGTCGGGGGTAGCGAAGGAAGGTGCCCCCCTGACTAGCCGGACGGCAGGAAGGGAATCCGCTGTCCGATTTGGATGCGCTCCTTCGGCGACATTGCCCACAGTGGGGCTGCGAGAAGCGGGATCGTGTCTAGGTCGATCGCATCGGCCCCTGCCGCGCTGACGGCGTCGGCAATCGGCTGCGCGGGGTCCGTCAGCCCGATCAGCGCGCATAACCGAAGCGCGGCGCATACTTCACCCGATTTTCCGAAGCAAAGCTTCGGCCCTGCGCCGCCGCATACAAATATTGGCAAAATGCGCTCGACCGGATCGGCAGCGCCAGAGGCAGCGGCGCATCGCGCGCCGCTGCCTCTCCGGGTGGGAACCCGGACTCAATGCGCGTGCGGCTGAGCCTCCTCCGGCCCTTCCTGCGGCGGAGCCGAAGCCCGCGCCTTCCGCATCGCTTCCAGCTCGGCCTTGTCGACAAAGCCGTCGCCGTTCGCGTCGAGATGCTTCATGAACGCCTCGACCTTCTCGGGCGAGGCAAGCGAGGGATCACCCTGCCGTTGCGCCCGCATCTCGGCCATCTTCGTGATCTCGGCCTTGTCGAGCTTACCGTCGCCGTTGCTATCCATCATCGCGAACATCCGGCCGCCGTCCTGCGGCGGCTGGGCGGCGGCGATCGCTGGAAACGCAAAGCCGGCTGACACGGCAATCATCGTCAATATCTTCATTTCATGTCCTTTTGATCACATCGGCAGGCGTGCCGAACGGCCCCGACGCGGACATGGGGTCGGGAATGTCGCAAAACTATGGCAGGCGGCCTCGGCTTGTCACGGACGAAGCACGACTTTTCCCACAACCTCGCGACGCTCGATCATGGCAAAGGCATCGCGCCAGTCCGCCAGGTCGAGCGCGGCGTGGACGTGCGGCCGAATTCTACCAGTCGCCGCCAACGCATCGACCGCTGCGACATTCTCCGCTCCGCGCGCCGGAAAGCGACGGCCATATTCGCCCGCACGGACGCCGACGACGGAGAAACCCTTGATCAGCGGCATGTTGACCGAAACCTCGGGGACACGCCCCGAGGCAAAGCCGATCACCAGCAACCGCCCACCGAACGCAATGCAGCGCGTCGATTCGTCAAAGATGTCGCCGCCCACGGGGTCGAAGATGACGTCCGCCCCTTTGCCCGCCGTCAACGCCTTCACCTGCTCGCGAAATCCGGGGGTGGCCGCAAGGATCGCATCGGGCGCGTGCAGCCGCGCGATCGCGCCGCGCTTCTCTTCGCTGCTTGCCGCCGCGATGACTTTGGCTCCCAGCGCTTTCGCCAGATCGACCGTCGCCAGTCCGACCCCGCCCGCCGCGCCATGCACCAGCACCCATTCGCCTGCCTCCACCCGCGCACAGCGGACGAGCGACACATAGGCGGTGAGATAGGCGACCGGATAGGCGGCGGCGGCCTCCCAACCAAGGGCGGCAGGCTTGCTCCGCAGCGATACCGCCGGAACGACGCTAAATTCGGCCATCGCGCCGAAGCGGTTGCCGCCGACCACCGCGTCGCCCGGGTGCCAGTCGCCCACGCCCTCCCCCACCGCGTCGACCTCGCCCGAAAATTCCAGCCCCGATACGAACGGCAGGTCGGGCTTCAACTGATAGGCACCGCGCGTCATCAACAGGTCGGGGAAATTCACCGCGGCCGCGCGCACACGAACACGCACTTCGCCCGGCCCGGGAACCGGCTCGGGCAAATCCACCAGTCGCGCGCCGGCGTGATCGGGCAGCAATTCGCGCACCTGCAAAGCTCGCATCAAGAAACGCCTTTCCTATTATGTACCCATATGGTTTGTTTATACTATCCAATAAACCAAAGGAGCGAATCGTGCCACAACGCGACCCATCAAACTGCGACGCCGACGCACTGATCGATGCCGTCATCGACCGCGAAGGCCGCTATGTAAACCATCCTGCCGATCGCGGCGGTCCGACATGCTGGGGAATCACCGAAGCGGTTGCGCGATCGCAGGGTTATGAAGGGCCTATGCGCGACCTGCCACGCGCCGAAGCGACATCGATCTATCGCCGCATCTACTGGCTGCGTCCCGGCTTCGACAGGATTGCCCTCCGCGCCTCGAAAATTGCCGCTGAACTGTTTGACACCGGCGTCAACATGGGCACCGGCACCGCGGCCGCTTTCCTCCAGCGCGCGCTCAACGCGCTCAACCGCGCCGCGCGCGATTATCCCGACATCTCCGTCGACCGCGAGATCGGCCCGCGCACGCTGTCCGCGCTCGACGGCTTCCTGACGGCGCGCGGCAAGAGCGGCGAGACCGTGCTGCTCCGCGCGATGGAGGCGCTGCAGGGCGAACGCTACATCGCCCTCGCCGAACGCCGCCCGAGTCAGGAGGCGTTCCTCTACGGCTGGCTCGCCAACCGCGTCGGTCTGGACGCCCCCTGACGGCTCGCCATTGGGCTGAACTTTACTGAACTTTGACCAAATAGGAGCATGAAAATGAGCATCATCGAAGGTCTAATCGGCCCGGTCGCCAAGCTGATCGACAAGATCATCCCCGACCCCGAAGCGCGCGACCGCGCCAAGCTCGAACTGCTGAAACTCGAAGGAAGCCAGGAGATGGAGGCCATCCGGACGCAAATGACCGCGATCGTCGCCGAAGCCAACAGCGCCGACCCATGGACCAGCCGCGCGCGGCCCAGCTTTCTCTATGTCATGTACACGCTGCTGCTGTGGGCGATCCCGATGGGCTTGATCGCGGCGGCACGGCCGGAGATGGCAAAGAGCATCGCAGACGGCATGAACGCCTATCTGGCCGGCATCCCCGAACCGCTCTACGCGCTCTTCGGCACGGGCTATCTCGGCTACACCGCGGCAAAGGCATGGGGTCAGGCGAAAGGCGTGAACGGCTGAAAGCACCACCAAATTGGCCGTGTTCCCCCGCAAAGGCGGGGCAACGGCCTTTGAACGTTCACGCGGAGAGGCAATATTCGCGCAGAGACGCAGAGAAAAGGAGGGGCGCCAGAGCCGCCAAGCTGCTTATCCTCTGCGCCTCTGCGCGAATCCGATCCAAAATCGGCGTCAGCCTTCCACCACCGCCGCCAGATTGGCGAGCGACGAGTTCAGCCCCTCCAGATGGTCTTTCGCCGAAATCCCCGGCGGCACCTGATGCGCATCGATCGTCACCAGCGTACCGCCGCCCTTTCGCGACAGATACCAATGCATCGCCATCGTCCCCGAAAAACGGGGGTCGTCGGACTCGAACTCGACCTCCCAGACGATCAGCCGGCCGTCATCCAGCGTCGGGATATGCACCTCAACGATGTCGCTGTCGTCATCGCCTTTCGTTTCGACTTGCGCGTCGTCGAACGTCAGCCGCAGCCGGAATCCGCCACCGGCGCGCAGATCGCAATGATCGAACGTCCCGGTCGCCCCCTCGGGTGGCAACCAGCGCGCCAACATCGACGTGCTCGTGAACGCGGCAAAGACGTCGGGCAGCGGCGCCGCGATCAGCCGTTCGGAGTGATCGACGCGCCGCGTCTTTTTCGTCGGTTTCAAATGGTCGCTGCCAGAGCCGCGATCACCGCCGCAACCGCATCGTCTGCCGCCTTGCCGTCGGGGCCACCCCCCTGCGCCATGTCGGGCCGCCCGCCGCCACCCTGTCCGCCGAGCGCCGCAACAGCAGCCTTCACCAGATCGACCGCACTATGGCTGCCTGTCTTGTCGTCGGTCACCCCGACCGCAACCGAGGCGCGTCCGTCGTTGACCGCAACCAGCATCGCGACGCCGCTGCCGACCTGCTTCTTCAGCCCATCGACCGTGCCGCGCAGTTCCTTGGGGTCCAGCCCATCGACAACCTGCGCAAGGAAGGCGGTATCGCCCACCTGTTCGATCGCCGGCCCCGCGGCTGCACCGCCACCGCCGCCGCCCATCGCCAGCGCCTTTTTGGCGTCGGCAAGCTCCCGTTCGGCTTTCTTCAGGGCTTCGGCCAGCGCCGCGACGCGCGCCGGTACATCGTCGGGCGCGGTCTTGAGCGCCGCGGCGGCAGCCTTCAACGCCTCGTCACGACCGTTCAGCCACTGCCGCGCAGCCTCGCCGGTCAGCGCCTCTACGCGCCTTACCCCCGACGACACGGCGCTTTCGCTGACGATCTTGAGCAACGCGATATCGCCCAGCGCGCGGACATGCGTGCCGCCGCACAACTCGACCGAATAGCTGCGATCGTCGGCCGCCCCCATGCTCAGGACGCGCACCTCGTCGCCATATTTCTCGCCGAACAGCGCCATCGCGCCCGCCGCGATCGCATCCTCGGGCGTCATCAGCCGCGTCGTCACGGCTTCATTGCCGCGAATCTGGGCGTTCACTTCGGCTTCGACATCGGCGATTTCTTCAGGCGTCAGCGCCTTGGGATGCGAAAAATCGAAACGGAACCGATCCTCGGCGACCAGACTGCCCTTCTGTGTCACATGCCCACCAAGCCGGTTGCGGAGCGCTGCATGCAACAGGTGGGTCGCGCTGTGATTGGAGCGAATGCGATCGCGACGCGCGGCATCGACGGTCAGTTGCACGGTATCGCCGACCTTCAGGCGGCCCGCCTCGATCCTTGCCTGATGCGTGTGCAGACGGCCGAGCGGTTTGCCCGTGTCGCTGACGAAGGCCTTGGCGCCCTCCAACGTGGCGATCGTACCGGCGTCGCCCATCTGGCCGCCGCTCTCGCCATAAAAGGGCGTCTGGTTGGTCAGCACGACGACGGTTTCGCCGGCCTTGGCCTCGTCAACCCGAACGCCGTCCTTGACGAGCGCGATGACTTCGCCTTCACCCGCGGTCGCGCCATAGCCCGTAAATTCCGTGCTGCCGTTCGCTTCGGCAAGGTCGAACCAGATTTCGTCCGAAGCCTTGTCCCCGCTTCCCTTCCAGGCCGCGCGCGCCGCCGCCTTTTGCTGCGCCATCGCCGCATCGAAGCCCGCGCGATCGACCGAGATATCGCCGGCTCGCAGCGCATCTTCGGTGAGGTCATAGGGAAAGCCATAGGTATCATACAGCTTGAACGCGACTTCGCCGGGCAAAGTATCGCCCTTGCCCATGCCAACCGTCGCCTCGTCCAGCAGGCGAAGACCCTTATCGAGCGTCTGGCGGAACTTCGTTTCTTCGCGCTCCAGCGTCTCGGCGATCAACGGCTGCGCACGGATAAGTTCGGGATAGGCCGCGCCCATCTCGGCCGTCAGCGACGGCAGCAGCCGATGCATCAGCGGATCCTTCGCGCCCAGCAGGTGCGCGTGGCGCATCGCGCGGCGCATGATCCGGCGCAGCACATAGCCGCGCCCCTCATTCGACGGCAGCACGCCGTCGGCCACGAGGAAGCTGGATGCGCGCAGATGGTCGGCGATGACACGATGGCTCGCTTGCGTGGCGCCTTCGGCCGGAACGCCGGTCAGGTCTACCGACGCCGCGATCAGCGCCTTGAACGTGTCGGTGTCATAATTGTCATGGACGCCCTGCAGCACCGCCGCGATCCGCTCCAGCCCCATGCCGGTGTCGATGCTCGGCCGCGGCAAATCGAGCCGCTCGCCGCCCGGCAACTGCTCATATTGCATGAACACCAGGTTCCATATCTCGACGAAGCGGTCGCCGTCTTCTTCCGGCGATCCCGGAGGCCCACCCCAGATATGGTCGCCATGGTCATAGAAGATTTCGCTGCACGGGCCGCACGGCCCGGTATCGCCCATCGACCAGAAATTATCGCTGGTCGGGATGCGGATGATGCGATCTTCAGGAAGGCCCGCGATCTTTTTCCAAAGGTCGAAGGCTTCATCGTCGGTGTGATAGATGGTGGCGGTCAGCTTCTCCGGCGCGAGGCCCCAGGTCTTGGTGATCAGCGTCCAGGCGTGATGGATCGCCTGCTCCTTGAAATAATCGCCAAAGGAAAAATTCCCCAGCATTTCAAAGAAGGTGTGATGGCGCGCGGTATAGCCGACATTGTCGAGGTCGTTGTGCTTGCCGCCCGCCCGCACGCATTTCTGCGACGAGGTCGCCGTGCTGTAAGGGCGCTTTTCAAGCCCGGTGAAGACATTCTTGAACGGAACCATCCCCGCGTTGACGAACATCAGCGTCGGGTCGTTATACGGAACCAGCGGGGCCGAAGGTTCGATATGGTGCCCCGTCTCCCCGAAATAGTCGAGGAAAGAGCGGCGAATGTCGTTGGTCGATGTCATGCGCGCGATCTAGTGCGAGACAGCGCTTTTCTCAAGCACTACGCGCGAACCCGCGGCCATCCCCTAACGCCGGCACAGACGATCCAGTTCTTCGTCACTCATCCCCTCTTCGTCGATCAGCTTCTGCGATACATAACGCACATCATATTGCGAAATCTGATATTTACCTTCGGCAACGCGATAAACCAGTATCCCGCCACATGTGCCGGCAATTCCCGGATGCGAACTCAGGACCGAAAAAAATGCATAGGCACCCGGATAGCTCGCATCGGGCGGATTATTGAGCCATGCGTCCAATCTTGCGGTGAAGCTGCCGGTTCCCGTTTGGTGCATCTTCGCTTCACCGCTGAACCGGTTCATCTCTTCCGTCGTCGCTTCCAGTTGCGGGTCCATCAGCGCCGCCAACGCGCGCGCGTTCCCAGCGTCGAGGTAGGTCAGGAAGCGCGTGACGAACTGCGTCGCGGCTGCGACGTCGGCCGCACTCGCTTTCCAGTCGGCCGGCACGGGCTTGTACGGATCGGTAGCCGGATCAAAGCAGGAGAAGCTCTGCCGAAAATCCTTGATGACCGTCACGCCGCGCGCGACGTCGATCTGGTTATCGAAAAAATAGCGGCCGAACCGGACACTTTGCTTCCCGCATTTCTCTGCTGCCAGCAGCTTGATCCGATCAATGACCGGCGTGAACTCGTTCGCGTCGATAAATGTAACGGTCGCGGCATAACCGCGCCCCGGAACAACCTCTATCTTGATGTCTGGCGAACCGGATGCCGCCGCAAGCAATGCAGCCACGAAAATCGTCGCCATCAATATTCCCCCACCGATTCACGTGTTGCCAGTCCGGCCCCACCTGCCGCTCCGCGATTCGCTCGCGGTGCCCCCGCACGCAGCCGTGCGCGGGCCGATGGCGTCATACAAGCCGAAATTTTATCGATATCAAAAAGCTGTCGCGATCCCCTTGCCCAGATAACAGGGCAACTGGCGCAGCACATCGGCTTTCGGCACCCCGTCTTCTAACAGCTCTGGCGGCACTTCAGAGGTGTCGATCCGCACGACGGTGAAGGGAGTGCCGGGCACCGTCCGATGAACCGCGACATATCCGCAATCCATCGTCCCGTCCTTGCGATCGCCACGAAAATCGAACGCGGCGTAGAGACCGGGTGGCTGGCCCGCAGGATCGAGATACCAGCTCAGCCGCAAGATGCGGATCTTTCCGTCCGCCCACAGCGCTGGGCGTTTTCGCAGGTTCATTTCCCATTCGAGTCGCGGGTTCGATGCCTGGAACGACAGTCGCAGCATCGCGTACGCTGCCGCGAAATCACGCTTTGCAAGCGCCATCGTATAGGAGGCGAAACGGTCGACCGCGGCTTCCTCGTCGGTCGGCGACGGCGCGAAAGCCACGCCCTCCGGGGCGACGATCTCCCGCTCGACCTCCGGCGCCACCAGCGGCGGTGCGGCAGATAACGCCGGGCCACTCGAAAACAAAGCCGCGATCGCCAGAAGAGTGCGACCTCTGGCCTTGCGATCAATAGCCATAATAGGCGCCGCCCTTGTCCCGCGCGCGCCGCCAGGCCGCCCGGTCATGACAGCGGTTCACGAAATCGGCGAGCTTGGGATAGCGCGGCGCCATCCCCTGCATGATCGCGATCTCGGCCGGAAAGCTCAGCATGATGTCGGCGGCCGACAGGCTGTCGCCGATGAAGTGACCGCTCGGGAGAAGGCGATCTTCCATATAAGAGAAATGCGAATCGAGCTGCTGTGCGATCCTCGGCTCGAGCACCGCCGCCGCCTCACCGATCCGCGCCGTGTACAGCCGAAGCAGGATCGGCGTCATCGCGGACCCCTCGGCAAAGTGCAGCCATTCGAGGTGGGTGGTGTGATCGTCGGTACCCCGTTCAGGAACCAGGTGCCCGCCGCCATGCCGCTCGCACAGATATTCGGTAATCGCTCCCGATTCGGTAATCACGCGACCGTCGTCCTCGATGACGGGCGATTTGCCTAGCGGATGCACCGCGATCAGCGCGGACGGCGCCAGGTTGGTGATCGGATCGCGGTCGTAATATTTGATGTCATAGGCCGCGCCGATTTCCTCAAGCAGCCACAGGATGCGCTGCGAGCGACTGTTGTTGAGATGGTGTACGATCAGGCTCATGGCGCGTCTCCTTCGTGGACGGGATAGGAACCGTTGCGGTCGATCAGCGCTGCGAGCTCGCGGACAAGCTTGGCCCCCAGGATCGCCGTGACATCACCGATGTCACGGCCGGGATGATATTCGACGATATCGGCTCCGACGATCGGCGCTGTCTGCTTGTGCAATATGGCGAGTACCTCGCGCACCGTCAGCCCCCCGGGCTCCGGGTGCGCCACGCCCGGAGCGGCCGAGGGGTCGATACCGTCGAGATCGATCGAAATATAAAGCGGCCCCTCGAGGACTGGCACGGCGTCGGGCGTGAACCCCGCCATCGGCACGACTTCGACCCCGAATCGCTCGGCTTGCTCACGGCAATGCGCATTGAGCGTGCGGATCCCGACCTGTATCAGTCGCTTTGCATGACCAGCCTCGCAGATCCGCGCGAAGGGCGATGCATGGCTGCGCGGATTACCGCCGAAATCATCGTAGAGATCGGGGTGGGCATCAAAATGGAGAATGTTCACCGGCCCGAAGCAGATCGCCGCCGCAACGACAAGCGGAAAGGTCACCGCATGGTCGCCGCCCAGAGCAAGGGGAACTTCGCCATCTTCCTGAAGCATTGCGACATGACGGCGGATGGCCGCATCGTCGCGCGCCGTGTCTTCGCTGAGCGGCAAATCGCCATCATCGGCGAAGGCAATGTCGATGCCGATTTCGGGACCGAGTTCGCTCGCGAGATTGCCGCGATCGCTCCGAAGGGCGGCCCGGATGGCACCCGGTCCACCGGCCGCACCGCGCTCGAAACTGCTGTTGATGTCGGTAGGTAAGCCGAAGAGGCGGATCGCAGGCATGATACACTTGTAGTCGCTGGCCGACCCTGCGCAAGGCGCAACCATGCGGGAAACAACGGCAGGCGGGCCGACCTGCATGAGAGGGGCATGTGCAAATCTATAGCGGCCCGCCGCCGTCAGCCGACCGATCCGTTGGAGTACAAACCGGCCGGATCACCATCAATTGTCGTTGTCGTCGCCGTTGTCGTCAGGACCGGCCATCATTTCCTCAGCCACGGCGTCGGTCCGGCCGCGGATCGCGGCTTCGAGGCGTTCGCGAAGCTCGGGATTTTCGGTCAGAAAAGTCTTCGCATTTTCGCGGCCCTGGCCGATACGGATCGAGTCATAGCTGAACCAGGCACCCGATTTCTCGACGAGCCCGGCCTTGACGCCGATGTCGAGAATTTCGCCGATCTTCGAAATGCCCTGCCCGTACATGATGTCGAATTCGACCTGCTTGAATGGCGGCGCCACCTTGTTCTTGACCACCTTCACCTTCGTGGTGTTACCCACGATCTCGTCGCCATTCTTGATCTGGCCGGTACGACGGATATCCAAGCGAACCGAAGCATAGAATTTGAGTGCGTTTCCGCCCGTCGTGGTTTCGGGATTGCCATACATCACGCCGATCTTCATGCGGAGCTGGTTGATGAAAATCACCATGCAGCGCGAACGGCTGATCGAGCCGGTAAGCTTGCGCAGCGACTGCGACATCAGGCGCGCCTGCAGCCCGACATGACTATCGCCCATCTCGCCTTCGATTTCGGCGCGCGGAACGAGCGCCGCAACCGAATCGACGACAAGCACATCGATCGCGTTCGAACGCACGAGGGTATCGACGATCTCAAGCGCCTGTTCGCCGGTGTCGGGCTGCGACACGATCAACTCGTCGATATTGACGCCCAGCTTGCGCGCATAGACGGGATCGAGGGCATGCTCGGCGTCGACGAACGCGACCGTCCCGCCTGTCTTCTGCGCTTCGGCCAGCGTGTGCAGCGCCAGCGTCGTCTTGCCCGAGCTTTCCGGCCCGTAGATTTCGATAACGCGGCCGCGCGGCAACCCGCCGACGCCAAGTGCGATATCGAGCCCGAGAGAACCCGTCGAGATCGCCTCGACCTGCATCGCTTCCTTCGAGCCCAGCTTCATTACCGAGCCCTTGCCAAACGCGCGATCGATCTGCGCGAGCGCGGCGTCGAGCGCCTTCTGCCTGTCCGTTCCGTTCACTGATTTCCCCGATTCGACGAGTGATAATTGTCCGGCCATAACCGTCCCTTTCCAGCTCTAGAGCGACAGCATGAGCATCGCAACGCTGGACCCTATGTGCCACATTTGTTCTGCAGGAACAAGAGGGGAACAAATTAATCTCCCATCCTCCTTTTCATTCGTCCGGAAAAAGGTGAAGTCTTGGAGAATGTAGCAAGGAGAAGACCATATTCCGAAGGTCGCAGGGTGACGATACCCGGCCGTCAGGCCGAAAACTCGCGGATCGCCGCTTCGATGTCGTTAAGCCTGAACGGCTTGGAGACCAGCCTGCGCCCCGCGTGTTCAGCCGGGATGACGTCGCCCCCGCCAGAAGTGAAGGCGAACGGAATGTCGCGGGCCGCCAGCGCATCGGCGATCGGCCAGCCTTTTTCGTCACCCAGGTTGATATCGACGAGTGCGCCGAGGAGGGGCTCGTTTGCAATCAGCGCCAGCGCCTCTTCGTTCGTCGTCGCCTGCGCAGGCTCGGGCAGACCGAGCGCGTCGAACATATCGACCAGCATCATGCCGATCAAAACATCGTCCTCGACGAGCAGGATCCGCAGCGCTTCAATCATCGGACGCACGATGCGCGGCGTTGTCGAGCGCCGCCGACACCGCTTCAGCCAGTTGCGCGACCGAAAAAGGCTTGGGCAGGAAGGCGACATCCTCGATGTTGATCGATTGGCGGAGTTGTTCTTCGGCATAGCCCGACATGAAGAGTACCGGCAGTGTCGGCCGCTTCGCTCGCATCGCGCGTACCATCGCGGGGCCATCCATCGTCGGCATCACCACGTCGCTGAGGATCAGATCGATCTTGTCCATCCCGGCAAAGCGCTCCAACCCCTCTTCTCCCTGCGATGCGGTCACGACACTATAACCCGCACGGGTCAATGCGCGTTCCGCAACCGCCCGAACCATGTCCTCGTCCTCGACAAGCAGAATGGTCCCGGTACCCCATTGGCTCTTCTTAGGCTTCACCGTCGGCGTCGGAGTTACGGGCGCACCATTCTCGGCGCGATGGACAGGCAGGTAAATCGTAAAGCTCGTTTCGCCCGGTTTGCTGTCCGCGAAAATGAACCCCGCCGACTGCTTTATGATGCCGTACACGGTCGACAGACCCAGCCCCGTGCCTTTGCCTACGTCCTTGGTAGTAAAGAAAGGTTCGAAAATCTTGGGCAGCACGTCGACCGGAATGCCGGTGCCGGTATCACCGACCTTCAGCGCGCTATAGTCGGCGGGCGGCATGAATTCATTGCCCATTTGACGAACATCGGCCGCCGATACCGGATAGGTCTCAATCGTCAATGTCCCGCCACCCGGCATCGCGTCGCGCGCGTTGACCGCAAGGTTGATGATCACCTGCTCAAGCTGCCCGGGGTCGGCGCGCACCGCTCCGAGACCGCGACCGTGATGAACCGAAAGCTGCACCGTATCGCCGATCAGGCGCTTGAGCAGGTGTGATACTTCCGAAATCACGTCGGGCAGTTGCAGGATTTGGGGACGCAGCGTCTGCTGACGGGAAAAGGCGAGCAATTGCCGTGTCAGACTTGCGGCGCGGTTGGCGTTGCTGCGAATCTGCTGGATATCGTCGTAGTCGCTGTCGCCCGGCGTATGACGCATCAGCATCAGGTCGCACGACCCCAGCACCGCAGTCAGGATATTGTTGAAATCGTGCGCGACCCCGCCGGCAAGCTGTCCAACCGCCTGCATCTTCGACGCTTGCGCGACCTGACGCTTGAGCCTCGATTCCTCGCTCGAATCCTTGAGGCTCAGCAACACTGCCGCTTCGCCTAGTCCCCGCACGCCGACGACGCGCATCGACACAGGTTCGTCGCCCTGCCCGGCCAGTCGGATCGACAGATCGCCGCCGACTTGCTGCCCGCTGCTATGTCGACGGATCATGTCGGCGAGCGGGCTCTTGTCTTCACCGACCACCAAGTCGCCGGGATATCGCGGCGGCTTGCCCTCACCCACCCCGGCCGCCCGAAGGAACGCCCGGTTCATATAGAGAAAGCGCCCGTCCCGATCGACGAGCGCCAACCCAAACGGTAACAATGACAGCAGCGTCTCGACATAGGTCTGCGCTGTGCCGCGATCCGCAGGTCCCATTTCCTCGTCGAGCATCGCCAGCAGAACAGCACCGTTCATGTCGGCAGGAGTCAGCGGAATCTGGATCATCCGGACCGGCGTCGCGCGGTCGCCCTCGCGAGCAAAGAACAACGATCCGGCATCGTCGAGGCGCAGCATCGTGGCAACATCACGCCCCGCATAATGCGCCTGATCGCCTTCGCCGAGCGCACGCAGAAGGAAAGCATGGTTCGCCGTACGGAGCCTGCCTTCGGCGCTGACCAGCGCCGTCATGACACCGGCATGGCCCAGAGTGCGGCCAGCGGGACCATCGAGGTGCCGTACGACTTCGGTTGCCAGGTCGAGCCGCTCCAGGGCCGAAAAACGCCAGACAAGATAATCCTCGGCCTGCCCCGTGCGCGTTACCTGCGCTCGCAACGGCAGCGGACCGACGGCGATGTCATCAACATACCCCTCGCCATCGCGCCAGGCGTTACGACCGGCATTCTTCAGAAGCTCCGCCCCACGTCCCTCGAGCGGCAACCCCGGCGGCGTAACGAAACCACCCATCCAGGTCGCGAACAGGTCATTGGCGCAGACAAGGCGACCGGCCCGGTCCGTGACAGCGATCGCGACATCGTCATGGTTCACAGCCTGACGTAACATCGTCCAGTCGGGGGCGGCCGCCTCCCCAGCGACGCTTGCAGGAAACAATCGACGCGCCAGCAGGGTGCCGCCCACCGCAATCGCCAACCCCGCCAGAAAACCAGCCGCCAGCACGCCGCTGCGCGTCGCCCAGAAAAGCAGCGCGACGGACAGCAGGGCGAGGCCGCCGATGATAGCGAAATCGATGCGCGATAGAATCGCGCGAGCGGAGAGCGGTTCCGTGGAACCCGCCCTCCGGCTGAAATGTTCATCAGCGGAAGGCAGGCTTTGCGCGGTCAACGATTAACTTTCCCGGTTGCGCATCACCAGATGCGGACACGATCCTTCGGCGCCAAGTACAACTTCTGACCTTCCTTGACGCTATAGGCCTTATACCATGGGTCAAGGTTGCGCGAGACCCAAGACCGTTGAATCGACGGCGAATGCGGATCGGTCGTGATCCGCTGCGCCAGATTCTGTTCGCGATAGTTGCGGCGCCATACCTGCGCCCAGCCAAGAAAGAAGCGCTGGTCGCCGGTCAGGCCGTCGATCACCGGTGCTTGCTTGCCGCCGAGCGACTTTTTGTAGGCGTCATAAGCGATTGTCAGGCCGGCAAGATCGCCGATATTCTCGCCGAGAGTGAAAGTGCCGTCGAGATGCTCACCGGGCAGCACTTCATAGGCGTCATATTGCGCGACGAGCGCCTTTCCGGCGGCCTCGAATGCTGCAACATCCTGCGGCGTCCACCAGTCGGCAAGTTTACCCGTTTCGTCATATTTCGCACCCTGGTCGTCGAAATGATGGCTGATTTCGTGACCGATGACCGCACCGATACCGCCATAGTTGATCGCGGCATCCGCCTTCGGATCGAAGAAAGGTGGTTGCAGGATGGCGGCAGGAAAGACGATCTCGTTCATACCGAAATTGGCGTAGGCGTTGACCTCCATCGGCGTCATCCCCCACTCCCAACGGCGGATCGGACCGCCGAGGCGGCTGACATTGTCGTCATGCGCGAACTGGTTGGCGCGCAGCGCGTTACCGAACAGGTCGTCAGCCTTGATCTCCAGCTTGCTGTAATCTTTCCAGCGATCAGGATACCCGATCTTGGTCGTGAAATTGGCGAGCTTCTTCTTCGCCTTCACCTTGGTCGCGGGCTGCATCCAGGTCAGATTGCCAATGCGCGTGTCGAGCGCGGCGAGAACATTCTTGACGAGAACATCCATCGCGGCCTTGGTTTCGGGCGGGAAATATTTCGCGACATAATCCTGGCCGACGGCCTCACCCAAATTGTTGGTGGTAAAATCGACCGCGCGCTTCCAACGCTCCTGCATCTGCGGGGTGCCCGACAGCGCAGTGCCATAGAAGGAGAAGGCCTCTTTAGAAACCGCATCGGGAAGAACGCCCGAGAAGCCGTCGAGGCTACGGACGGTAAGGACGTCGCGGATGACTTCGATCGGCGCATCTGCAATCAGTTTGGCCTCGCCGGTAAAGGCGCTCGGCTGCGACACGAGAATCGTGTCCTCGTTGACACCCAGACCGCGAATGAAAGTAGACCAGTCAAAGCCGGGCGCGGCCTTGGCCAAGTCGGCGATCGTCATTTTGTTATAGACCTTGGTCGCGTCGCTGCTGTCGTTCTTGTCCCAATGGACCGTCGCGATCTGCTTTTCGAAAGCATAGATCGCCTTGGCTCGCGCCGCCGCATTCTGTTCACCAGCAAGCGTCAGGACATTTTCCAGATGCTGGAGGTACGCCGCCTGCAACTTCACGTTCCGTTCGCCATCCTTCAGGTAGAAGTCGCGATCAGGCATGCCGATGCCGCCCTGGAACAGAGAGTAGATATAGACGTCGGGATTCTTGTCGTCCTGCCCGACATAGCCGCCGAAGAAATGCTGAACGCCGCTGCGGTCGCCCTCGGCGAGCAGCTTGGCAAGACCTGCCTTGTCGACGGCACGGATTTTGGCCAACCAAGGCTGGATCGGGGCGAGGCCCTTCGCCTCGACCGAAGCCGAATCGAGGTAGGAAGAATAGGCGCGCCCGATCATGCTGCTCGGATCGTCTTTCGCCACGTCGAGGATTTCGCGCGTCCGCTTTTGCGACAGGTCGGCGAGCGCGGTGAACATGCCATAATTCGACTTGTCGGCCGGGATCACCGTGTTCTTTGCCCAGGTGCCGTTGGCAAAGGCATAGAAATCGTCGCCCGGCTGCACAGTCTTGTCCATGCCCGAAAGGTCAAAGCCGAAAGCACCAATTTCGGGCTTCGCGGCGGGCGCCGTGGGCGTGGACGAGGCGGGCGCCGTATCCTTCGCGAAAGCGGGCGCCGAACCAAGAAGCATGGCGCCGAGCGCCGCCGTCGCCATCAGGCGCGAAGAAAATTTCTGACGAGTCATGATAATCCCCAGATCAAACAAACGGAAACGCGCCGACGGCTCATGCTGCGGCCACGATCTTGCGATGGGACAGCTATACGCTAGGCGCTTCGCGGTTCAACCAGCGGCGGCGTCGCTCGTCGATGCCTCAAGTCGTTGGTCGCGCGCGCGGCGAATCTTGCGGCGCCAGCGGAGGCGAATCCAGTTGTCCCAGATCACCGATGCAAGAACGTAGCCAACGATGGCCGACACGACTGATATGATGAACAGCCCGGCAACGAGCGCCGGGGCCGCATCGGAAAAGAACCATCGCACCCACTCGCCCGCCGATGCCCCCTTGTCGATCATGATCGAGAAGGTGGCGACATTCGCATGGAGCCCGAACATATTGTTGCCGAGCCAGACCGAAGCCGCGATCAGCAGCGGCGTCGTCGCGGGATTCGACAGAAAGGTCATTGCCGCGCCGATCGGGATATTGGCCCGGAACGGCAGCGCCAGCAACGCGACGCCCAGAATCTGGACGCCCGGAATCAGCAAGAAAATGCCGACAAATAGGCCCAGTGCGGTACCGCGCCGGACGGACGTGCGCGTGAACCTCCACAAATGACTGTGCGCAACACGGTGCGAGAAAGGCTTGACGAAACGGCTCGCCAGCAATTCCTCCCGCGTCGGCGAGTTGCGGCGAATCCAGTTCATCAGGAACGCCTTGTCCTTGACCTTTGGATCCCGTGGCGCGCCGCTGCTCATCCGCGTTCCTTCATCAGGCGCTGCTTGTCGCGCTTCCAGTCGCGTTCCTTGATCGACTCCCGCTTGTCGTGCGCCTTTTTGCCTTTGGCGAGCGCAAGTTCGACCTTCGCACGGCCGCGGCTGTTGAAATAAACCGAGAGCGGCACCAGCGTCATGCCCTGCCGCATCACCCCAGCATGCATCTTGTTGATCTCGCGACCGTTGAGCAACAGTTTGCGCGGCCTCCGAGGTTCGTGATTGAAACGATTGCCGTGGCTGAATTCAGGAATGTTGGCATTGATCAGCCACACCTCGCCGCCGGTGACCTCCGCATAGCTTTCGGCGATGGTTCCCTCACCAAAACGCAGCGATTTCACTTCCGTACCCTGCAAAGCGATCCCCGCCTCGAACACTTGTTCGATCGCATAGTCGAAACGCGCGCGCCGGTTCTCGGCGACGACCTTCTTCTTGTCGAATTCTGCGGCGGACTGCGGACGGGCCATGACGTTAAACCTGGAGGACTCCAGCCGCGAACAGCGCGGCATCGACGGCCTTTCGGGAAGCATCGGACGCCGGAATGATAGGTAAGCGCACTTCCGACGAAAACCAGTCATGGACACGCGACAACGCATATTTTGCCGGGCCAGGCGAAGCGTCCGAGAACATCGCCTTGTGCAGACCGAACAGCCGGTCGTGGAGCGCCAGCGCGCCAGCCCAATCGCTCGCTGCGCAAGCGGCAGCGAAATCGGCACAAAGGCGTGGTGCAACGTTGGCGGTAACCGAAATGCAACCGACGCCGCCAAGCACGGCATGCGGAAGCCAGAGATCATCGTTGCCGCTGAGCTGACAGAAATCGTTGCCGGCGACTGCCCGGTGCATCGTTACGCGCGCCAGATCGCCGCTCGCATCCTTGGTCGCGACCACTTTCGGGATCTCGGCAAGCCTGCACATCGTCTCGGCGCTGATATCCGCCACCGTCCGCCCGGGGACGTTGTAAACAACGATCGGCAGATCACAGGCATCGGCCAGCGCCTTGAAATGCGCGAGCATCCCTTCCTGGGTCGGTCGATTGTAATAGGGCGCGACGATCAGCGCTGCGGCGGCGCCGGCCTGCTGCGCATATCGCATATGGCGGATTGCGGTCGCGGTATCATTCGACCCGCAACCGGCGATGACCGGCACACGGTCTTCAGCGGCTTCGACGCAAGTGTCGATGACGCGATAATGTTCGTCAAAGCTCAGTGTCGGACTCTCACCGGTGGTACCACATGGCACGAGTGCACGGCTTCCTTCGTCGATTTGCCATTTTACGAGCCGTTTGAACGCCGGCACATCGAACGCACCGTCGCGAAATGGCGTCACCAAGGCGGGAATCGACCCCGAAAACATGCTCCACTCCTTTACTAAAGACTCCGCGTGACCGATAGGAAAGACCGGCGCGCCGCTATTGGACGCCTATTCAGCGCCCCGCAAGGAGTTTGGTACTACCATGGCCGGCATGATTTCGCTGACCCGTATTTCCCGGCTGGCGCTCACCGCCGCCCTTCTCGTCCCTGCCGCCGTTCACGCAGGGGAACTCACTCCCGAACAAATGGCCTGGTATCGCGCCCAGATGGGGCTGGCCGCTTCGGCAGGGCCTCCGCCATCGACGAGTTCGGTCGGCGACGCTGTGATGGAATGGCGCCGCCTGACCGCAACCAACACTGCCTCGTTCGACCAGGTGTCGCGCTTCCTGATGGCGAACCGCGACTGGCCCGATGCCGACAAGCTTCGCGTACGGGCCGAAAAGTCGATCTCGCTGGACAGCTACGACCCCCAGCGCACGCTTGCCTATTTCCAGGCCTACCCCCCGCGGACCTCCAGCGGCGAACTGCGTTATGCGCTCGCGCTCAACGCAACCGGCCGGCGCGACGAAGCCAATGCGGCGGTGCGCCGTGCCTGGACCGGCGGCACGCTCGACGAGTTTGAAACCAATCGCGTTCTGACCTTCTTCCCGGGCGCTCTCAGTCTCGCCGATCATGACGCACGGATGGATCGCTTGCTGTGGCTTGGCGCGACGGGCGCCGCGAGCCGTCAGATCGCCTATACCTCGCCCGAAAAGCGCGCCATCTTTGCCGCGCGCCTGGCGATGCGCAGCGGTAGCGTCGATGCGGCGCTCCAAGCGTCGGCGGTCGAAAGCCTTAACCCTTCGCTTGTCCGGACCGACGCGGGCTATATCGCTGACAAGGCAACATGGCTTCGCAAGGCCAACCGTGCCGGCGAAGCCCGCGCCTTGCTTGCTGCGCCGCGGACGCTCGCCAAGGCGCCGACCGATCCCGAAGAATGGCTCGAAACGCTGCTGACCAATGCCCGGGCCGCGGATTCCGCCGGCGACAAGATGACGGCGTATAATATCGCAAAGCAGATAGACGACAGCTTTCCGCCCGGCGTCGTCATTCGCGAAGCGCCGCTCGGCGTCCGCGACGATTATACGTCGCTCGCCTGGCTCGCCGGCCAGCTTGCGTACAAAAGCGTCGGAAAGCCGGGCGACGCGGCGCGGCTGTTCCGGCTTTACGGCGAGGCCGCGCGCTCGGCGCAGACACGAACCAAGGGTTTCTATTGGGCCGGCCGCGCCGCACTGGCCGCCGGGGACGCGGCAACCGCAAACGCGCATTTCGCCGATGCCGCGCAACATTATGACCAGTTCTACGGGCAGCTCGCGCTCGAACGGCTGGGCCGTTCGCAGCCAAAGCCGTTGCCGACGCCGACCATTCAGGTCAGCAGCGACCAGAAGCGCGCTTTCGAGGACGACCGTCTCGTTCGCGCGGCTCGCGCGCTCGGCGAAATCGGGGCATGGCGCGAGCAGTCGCTGTTCCTGCGTGCGCTCGCGCAGCGTGCGACATCGCCTTCCGACCATGTTCTTGCGGGACAGCTTGCATCGGCGATCGGGCGGCCCGACCTCGGCGTGATGATCGGTCGCAGCGCGCAGGCAAACAGCCTCGATGCGGTCGAAGTGTCGGGATTCCCAACCGTCCGCGTCCCGTCGGGTCATGAGAGCAACTGGACCTTCATCCACGCGATCACGCGGCAGGAAAGCCAGTTCGACCGGCAAGCGGTAAGCCATGCCGGGGCGCGCGGCATGATGCAGTTGATGCCAGGTACGGCGCGCGAAGTCGCGGGCAAGCTGGGCCTCAGCTATGACGCCGGCTCCCTGACCTCGGACACCAATTATAATTTCACGCTCGGTTCGACCTATTTCCAGCAGATGCTGAGCTATTTCGGCGGCAGCTACCCGCTTGCGGTCGCGGCTTACAATGCCGGGCCCGGCAATGTGAACAAATGGCTGCGCGCGAACGGCGATCCGCGCGGCGGCGGGATCGACATGGTCGACTGGATCGAGGCGATTCCGATCTTCGAGACACGTAACTATGTTCAGCGCGTACTCGAAAACGCGGTCGTCTATGATACGCTGCGCGACGGCCGGACGCTGCCGAAGGCGCCGCTGAGCTTCTATCTCGGCAAGCCGACGCCGGGGTAACGCCCGGTGGCGGGGGACAAGACCAACATCATCAGCCCTGCCGGCTTTGCAGCGCTGCGCAGCGAGTATCAGCACCTGCTCGGCGACGAGCGGCCAAAGTTGGTCGAGGTGATCAGCTGGGCCGCCGGTAATGGCGATCGCAGCGAAAACGGCGACTATATCTATGGGCGGAAACGGCTGCGCGAGATCGACCGGCGGCTGGGTTTCCTGGCACGCCGGATGAAGGCGGCCCGGGTCATCGACCCTGCCGGACAACCGGACAAGAGCCGCATCTGGTTCGGCGCGACGGTCGAACTCGCCAATGACGACGACGTGCGGCGTACTGTCACGCTGGTCGGCGACGATGAAGCCGAGGCCGGCGAAGGCCGGATCGGATGGAACAGCCCCCTCGCTCGCGCGCTCCGCGGGGCGGCGGTCGGCGACCTTCGAACGGTCCAGCTTCCTGCGGGACCGAAGGAATGGGAAGTGATGGCGATACGCTATCCATCCTGACCCGTTGATCGGTCACTCACCGATTCCGGCGATCAGGTCGCGCTGATCCTTGCGCAGTTCAGGAAGGTCGCGGGCCAGCTTCGCCCAATAGGCCGCCTCCTTCGGATCGGCGGCGACTCCGCTCCCTTTCGCATAAGCCCAGGCCAAGATCGCCCGCGATCCCGCAAAACCGGCACGTGCGCCCACGCCGCAATCATCGATCGCGGCGGTGAGCGTCTTGTCGGCGAAATGCGCTTCGCACAGCCAGTGATTGCCTTCCGGATTGCCGCCGTCGGCGATGCTGCGCAGCCGCCCCATGTTCGTCACGCGCGCATCGGGAAAAAAGGTCAGAGCGAAAATCGCCGCCGGATGCCCTTTTTCCGCCGCTTCCGAATAAAGCGCCTGCGACCGGACAAAATCGGCGGGTCCGAACGTGCCGACCGCGAGCCGATAGGCCAGATGCGTCTTCGCTTTCGAAAAGCCCGCATTCGACGACGCGACGTAGAGATCGTAGGCGCGTTTGACATTGTCAGGCGTCGCGTCGTTTTCGAGCAGCAGATAGGCAAGCTCCTGCTGACCGGCAGGAAAATTCTGCGCCGCCGACTTCTCCAGATAGGCACGCGCGCGCGCCACATCCTTTTTCACGCCCACGCCAAGGGAAAACATATAGCCCGCAAGATGCTGCGCGAGCGCATCGCCGCCGTCGGCCAGGCCGATCAGTTCGGCGGCCGGGTGGCGCGAGAGGACATCCGCGATCAGGACCGGCTCATCCTCGATCGCGAGCCGGTCGAGTGAAACGTCGGCCAGCGGATTGACGCCGCCGCGCACGCCGGCCGGAGCCTTTGGCGCCGCCGCCGACAATGAACCGAAAGTCCCGCCGCCGCTGCCCGGATCCGACACGTCGGGCGGCGCGACGAGATAATAGTCGTCGAACCAGCTCCCGTAATGGAACGGCTGCTGGGGACCCAATTCCATCCCGTAAGTCCGCTTGTAAACTTCGCGCGATACAATTTTGAAATAGTCGGATATTTCAAGTCCAGGAATGCCAAGCTCCTTGACCACGGCCGCCGCAAAGGGGCTGACCGGCGAACCGACTGGCGCGAAGTCCAGCGCCGGGCGCCCCTTCGCGGTCGAATAGAAGACCGCGCCCTGTCCGATGTCGAGCAGCCCGAGCGGCGCGGACCCGGCTTCTCCCCGCGCGACCTCGGCATCCTCGATCCGTACGACAGGCTCTGCCGTGCGGCAGGCATCGACGAACAACAGCGTAAAAGCCCCCGGTGGAACAACACGCTTCACCAGCGCCTCAATCGACAGATAGCGCTTTTCGACATCGGCGCGGCGCGTCGCGGGCGGCGCATCCATTGGCACCAGCCAGTTGCGCCCGCCATATTCGAAGCCATGTCCGGCATAATAGAGGATAACCGACTTGGCGCCCCGCGCCTCGTCGGCGAATTCGGCGAGTTCGCCGTCGAGCGCCGCCTTGTCGGCGTTGCGGATGATCCGTGGCGCGATACCCGCCCTGGCGAACGCATCGCAGACATAGTCGATATCGTTCACCGCATTCTTGAGCGAAGGCCATTCCCAGTCGTTGTAGGCGCTGTTACCGATCAGAAGCGCAACGCGATCGCCCTTGAGCGGCGCCTTGCCGCAACTGGTGGCCTGCGCCATCGCGTGCGGCGCGGCACATAGCGCAAAAATCGCGGCAACCAGTATCCGCAACCATTTCCCACCCGTCATACCCGACCTTCCCCCGCGCGAATCCCCTGCCACGAAAAGTCGCAGAAAACTGCCCAACTTTACTCTGAAATCGCATTTCGGCTCGCCGCGCATCCTGCGATCACCGAGACCGGCGGCACAGCGGGAACGTAAGTCGGCCGGAGATTGTAGGAAAGCGAATTTCTCCTGTGAGCGCGGTCATAAACAATGGCATGAGGAGCGCCTATACGGATTGTCGACCGGTCGCGGAGGAATGCATGCAAACATCGATCATAGTTGGGGCTTTGACGGCGCTGTTGCTCGCGTCGGCAACGGCGCAAGCGATGCAGCGTTATGAGGTTCCGGTCCTGAGCGCCGATGAGATCGCCGCGACCCTGAAAGGCGGCGAGGAAATCGAAGCGCGCGTCGACGGCGACCTCAACGGCGACGGCGACGCCGACACCGCCTGGATCGTCCGCGGCGACGACGCACGGGCGCTCCATGTCCAGTTCGC
Source organism: Sphingopyxis sp. (assembly GCF_016793825.1). GTDB lineage: Bacteria > Pseudomonadota > Alphaproteobacteria > Sphingomonadales > Sphingomonadaceae > Sphingopyxis. The sequence continues at coordinate 46,075 of NZ_JAEULM010000023.1, read as the reverse complement.
GGTACGCGGCGAATTCGATTTTTATCACGAGCCGGCGGGCAGCATTGAACTCGACGCCTATCCTCTCGGTCCTGCCGACATGACGATTTCGAAAGGTGTGCTGGTGGTCAAGGATTTGACCGGCGGTACCACCGCCGTGTCGGCGACCTATCGTTTTCGCGGCGAGAAGGCGAAACCGAGGATGCGCCTGATCGGGCTGGATGCCACGCTCTACAGCCGTAGCTATGCGCATGACGGCGCCGAGATGAGTTGGAACGTCCTGACCGGCGACGTTACCGCGACGCGGATGAAACTGATCGGCGAGGGCGAAAACGCGACCTATGATGCATCCGCGGTCATGCGGTTCAAGCGGCCGGTCAAGGCCTGGTACATGGAGGATACGCCCGACGCCGCGGAAACGCTGGATATGGCGATGAAGGGCAAGTGACCCGCTCCATCCGTCGCGCACGATCTTCCCGTAACGCCCCGATAGCGTGCGGAAAGCCGCCCATCAGTCGAGCAGTGCGGGTACGATCCAGATGGCCGACAGCAAGATCACGGCGAGCAGCAGCGAAATCGCCAGGACATAGCGCACGCCCTGCCCCTTTACCCCGCCACTTGCTTCGGTTTCGCTGACTTCGACGTGGTCATCGACGACGTGCATGATACGCCTCCTTCTCGGGTCCGCATAGAACGCGGGCTGGATACGCAGGGTTCCCGCGCTGTCGAAGAGACGTAGCCAGAGGGTCTGTAAGCCGGGTTCTGTCCACCCCTTGCGGGGATGGGCGATCATTCCTCTAGGCGCGCGGTTACCCGAACGCTCAAGCAGTCAACCCGGACGGCGGGGCCGGAACCAGCCCTGAGTTTCCTCGTGCCATCCCTATTCGACCTTGCTCCCGGTGGGGTTTGCCATGCCGCGTCCGTTACCGTCCGCGCGGTGCGCTCTTACCGCACCCTTTCACCTTTCGCCGGGCCGAAGCCTTTGGCGGTCTGCTCTCTGTGGCACTTTCCCTGACTTCGGCTTCCCGAAGCCGCCGGACGTTATCCGGCACCGTGGTTTCCGTGGAGCCCGGACTTTCCTCCCCCTCGCTTGCGCGAAGCGGCGATCGCCCGACCCTCTGGCTGGGACAAGTATAGCGCGAATGGAAGGCCATTACGAGCCATTGTCGAAAGGCCTGTTTGAGGGTTGGAAGCGGACGTTCGACAATGCGCCAGACACCCCTCCCGCCTGCGGAGGGGAGAAGAACGTCCACTACCGGCCGTCAGCAGCCCATCAATTACCCTCGGGCTGCGGCAGCAACAAAGCCAGCAGGATCGCCCGGCATTCGCCATCGATCGTCCCGTCTATCAGTTCGGGACGAAACCGCCGCTGGAACGCGACGGTTGCCGCAAATCCGTCGGTCACATCATAGCCGAACCGTTCGAGTGCCAGCAAAAACCCGGCGTCGGTCCACAACGGGTCGGTCAGTTTCTTGCGGGGACGCGGGAGGGCCAGGCGGCGGCGGGCGAGTTCTTCCCATGGGAAAAGTTCGCCCGGATCCTGTTTGCGCGTCGGCGCGATATCCGAATGCCCGACGACATTGCCGCGCGTGATCGCATGACGGTCCTTGATCAGGTGGACAAGGCGCACCACCGACGCGACCTGCGGATCGGGGAACGGCACATAGCCCCATTCGTGCCCCGGATTGACGATCTCGATCCCGACGCTGGCCGAATTGATGTCGCTGACCCCGCGCCAGTGCGACTTGCCCGCGTGCCAGGCCCGCTTGTCCTCGGGCACCATATGGGTGATCTGCCCATCCTCGCTGACGACATAGTGCGCCGAGACCTTCGCCTCCGGATCTGCAAGCCGATCAAGAGCTTCGGCACCAGTCTTCATGCCGGTGTAATGGAGGACGATCATCGAAACGGGCAACGAACGCTCGTCGCAATTGGGAGACCAGCGTTCGATAAAATCGCTCATGCGCTTTGTGGGTCCGTCCTGCCTTTGCCTGTGCGTCGATTGCGCCAGCGGGGCGCAAAAAGCAAGGTCAGGCGGCGATCGACGGTGCGATTGGCGGCCGGCGGACTTGCTGGTCGGCAGGCTCATACAGGCCGCGGAGGCGCGGACTGGAAACGAACTGGTCAGTCTGCCCGAGGACCGTTTCGCCGGCGCCCAGCACCAGGAAACTCTGCGGCGCCGCCATCGCGCGAAGGCGTGCAAAGGCCTTTTGACGCATCGGCAACGAAAAATAGAGCAGCAGGTTGCGACAGAAGATAAGGTCGGCCGGGTTCGCCAGCGGCGGACGGTCCAGCAGCATGTTCTGCACTGAAAAATCGACCCGGCGGCGAAGGTCGGCCTTGGCAAGCCAGCCAGCCTCGGTCTGGTCGAACCAGCGCACCATGCGCTGGATCGGCAATCCCCGTTGGATTTCGAACTGGGTAAACAGGCCGACGCGGGCACGGCTGATCGCGTGATAACTGACGTCGGTGCCGACGATATCGATCTGCCACCCCGCCCATTTCGCTTCCTGTTCGGCAAGCAGCATGGCCAGCGAATAGGCCTCCTGCCCCGTCGACACGCCGCAATGCCAGACCGTCAAGCGGCGCTGACGTGCGTTGATCTGGCGAATATGCTCAAGCGCTGTATTAGCAATATCATCGAACACACTATGTTCGCGATAGAAAAAGGTTTCGTTGTTGAGCATCGCATCGACCGTATCGTCGAGCAGCTGGCGGCTGTTCGAGGTCACGAGCGCGGCCACGAGTGCGTCGAGATCGGCGATCCCGTGGCGCTGCATCACCGGCTTCAACGACATTTCGATGCGCCAGATGCGGTTCGGCGACAGCGTCTGTCCGGTACGCGATTCCAGCACGCCCATCAGGACACGGTAAGCCGATTCGCTGGCGCTGCCCCCCATCATGACCGGGTACGTGCCGAAAGATAGCTGCCGAGCATCAAGGCGATCGCGTCGGGATTGAGCGTGGCGGTGGCCAGCCCGGCCTTGGCGACCGCGCCGGGCATACCCCAGATGACGCAGCTTTCGGGCGCCTGAGCAAAGATCGTGCCGCCGGCAGCCTTGAGCCGCTCAGCGCCGTTTGCGCCATCGCGGCCCATGCCGCTCAGCACCACTGCCACCGCTCCCGCACCATAGGAATCCGCGACCGACGCAAACATCGGGTCAGCCGACGGACAGCAGCCATTTTCGACGGGCCGTCGGTCGAGGACAATTTCCCGGTGGCGCCCGATCGTCGCCACAGTCAGATGGGCGTCGCCGGGGGCCAGATAGATATGGTCGGGTTCGACCTTCATTCCTGCGGTCGCGACACGCACCATACGCTTCGTCATCGTCGCGATCTGTTTCGCGTAAAACTCCATGAAAGCGTCGGGCAGATGTTGGGTCAGCAGGATCGGAGCTGCGATGCGCGGGTCGAGTTGGGTAATGAAATTCGTGAAGGCTGGAATACCCCCGGTCGAAGCCGCGACGGCGATGCAGTCGAGCGATCGTTCGGAACCCACCACGACCGGCGCCGGCGGCACCGGCGGTCGATACGCGATGCGCGCCGCCACGGGAATCTCGCGCTGTTGGCCCAGCGACAGGATGCGTTCCGTCAGGACCTGTGCGAACCGGCCCGAGAAGCTGCCACGGCCAGGCTTGGCAAGCGTGTCGCTGGCACCGAGCGCCAGCGCCTCTATGGCCGCCGGCCCCCCTTCGACGCAGTTCGACGACAGGATCAGGACCCGGGCATTGGCCGCGCGGTTCAGGATATGCGGCAGCGCATCGATGCCATTCATCCCGGGCATTTCGACATCGAGCACGACGACGTCGACCGGTTCGCACGCCAGCACGGCAAGTGCATCGTGCGCCGATGCGACCGACGCACACACCTGGAGCCCGGCGGTCTGATCGACGATCCGTTCCAGGATGCTGCGAACGACCAGGCTGTCGTCGACGAGCATCACGCGAACGCGACGCCCCGCCGGAGCTTCGGTCGTGGCGGGAGTGGATGTCAGGGGGCGGGGGTGCGCCATGGCAACGACCTCAGGCAACGCCGACGAGTTGCATCTTTCCTTCGAGCGTTTCGCGGTCGAACGGCTTCATCACATATTCGTCGGCACCAGCCTCGATCGCGGCGCGAATATGATCGATGCTGTTTTCGGTGGTGCAGAACACAACGCGCGGCCGTTCCTCGAACCCGAAATCGAGATCGTTGAACGCGGTCAGAAACTCCATCCCGCTCATGACCGGCATGTTCCAGTCGAGCAGAATCACGTCCGGACGGTTGGCGCGGCAAAACGTCAGCGCCTCTTGCCCATCGGCCGCCTCGTCGACAGAAAATTCCATTGATTCAAGAATGTGTCGCGCGACCTTGCGGATGACTTTGCTGTCATCGACGACCAGACAAGACTTCGACATTTGTTCCTCCGCACCCCGGTTTCGCGCCATGCTAATCTGAAGGGGTATTCAGCTCGTTAATTCATGCGGCCTTCTGGACCGGCAAGGTGATGAAATGCGACGGATCGACGACGAGGAGCGACTGCCCTTCATGTTCGATCAGCGCCTCGGCGACGCGCGCCCAACCGGGCAACAGCCGGCCCGTGATGCGCGTTTCGGGCGCATCGATGAAACAGACGTCCTCGATCTCGTCGGCGAGCAGCGCGTAGCCATGCTCGGCGACGTCGACGACGACGACACGCTGGCCGGGTGCCACGGGGACGGCAGGCAAGCCGACGACGACATGCGGGTCGATCAGCGTGAAAACGCGGCTGCGCAGCGCGAAGAGCCCGGAAACATGGGGCGGTGCCGCGGGCACTTCGACAGGCGTGCCGACCGCGACAACCGAATGGATCGACCGCGACCGCAATGCGACGCGCGTGTCGGCGATACGTGCCACCAGATAGAGTTTGTCCATCATGCGCGGGTCCCTCCGACGCGGCGGCGCAGCGCGTCGAGCAGGCCGGCGCGATCGTAGCGATAGACAGTGTCGTCCTCGGGGCTCGCCGCCGCGACCGAGGTGCGCAGGCGGATCACAGGAAGGTCGCCGCCGCCATGCGCGCACGCCGCACTGTCGCCGGTGAGACACAACAAGATGTCGGCGGCTTCGTCCGACGTTTCGGAAACGACCCGGTAGCCCGCATTCCGCAGAATCGGAGCAAGGAAGCTGCTGCCCCAGCCATCATGGTCTTCGGCAATCCGGCAGACGGGCGGCCGAACGGACAACGCGGCCGCGCCGGTCGCATATTGTTCCATCAACCAGAAGGGATCGATGAGCTCGACGGGGTCGCCGGCGACAAGCACGACCCCCGCGATCAGTCCTGGCACGGCGGCGGGCAGGACCGCTTCGGGCAGACGGACGATGTCGATCACCGTGTCGATCGGATAACAGAGAACCGAGTGACCGTCGTGCAGCCGCAGCAGCTTCACCGCGCCCTGACCGTCTGGCAGCGCGGCGGCGTGAACCGGGAAGATATCTTCGCCGATCCGCGCCTGCACGCGCCCGGCGCTTTCGAAGAGCGCCGGCGCGGGAATTTCCTCGACGCGCTCGATCACCGACAGGCGAACGCCGCGCGTCCGGCCGTTCGTGTCCCGGAAGAGCAGGAGCTGCGCCGCGTTGCGGGCCGCGGAGGCCGCGGCTTCTGCCTCGACGGTTCGGTCCATCTGGCGGCCGGTTTCGGATGCGTCGATCGCAGCGGCGGCGACGATACCCTGGACATCGAGCAGCAGCACCGGGCGGCCATTGTCGGGCAGCGTCGTGCCCGCATAAAGCCCCGTCGCCATGATGATCGGCGCCGCCGGCTTGATCACCAGTTCTTCATGATCGTGGATCGCCGCGACGCTGAGCGCATAGCTTTGCCCCTGCCCCGGCTGAACAAGAACCAGCGCGCGATCTTCGATGTCGTCGCGGTCATCGCGGGCACGGCCCAGAATGGTTTCGAGGCGCAGCAGCGGAAACTGTTGCCCCCGGACGTTGACAAGCTCTCCGCCGCCCACGCGCTCTATCCGGACGCTGTCACTGGTTTCGAGAAGGATTTCGCGCACCGAACCTCGCGGAATGGCAAAATACTGCCCCGCCGCGCGTACCATCAGGCCCGAAATGATCGTCAGCGTCATCGGTACGCGCAGGACCACGGCAAGACCACGCCCCTCATCGTTGCGCAGTTCGACGATGCCGCCGATCTTTTCGACATTGGCCTTGACGATGTCCATGCCGACGCCGCGTCCCGAGATCGACGTGACTTTCGCCGCGGTCGAAAATCCGGGGCGAAAGACAAGTTCGAGCTTTTCCTTCGGCGTCAGCGCGCGCGCGTCGGTGGCCGTGAGAAGGCGCGAGGCGACGGCCTTGGCGACGAGCGCATCGGGCGACATCCCGCGACCGTCGTCGCGGACCTCGATCTCGATCTGGTTGCCCGACTGGCGCGCCGAGACCAGGATGGTCGCCGTGACGTCCTTGCCCGCTGCGACCCGGTCGTCGAGCTTTTCAATGCCATGGTCGATCGCGTTGCGGACGATGTGGATCAGCGGATCGCGGATATTTTCCATCATCTCGCGGTCCAGTTCGACCTCGCCGCCGCTTGTCGCGAAGCGGATCTTCTTGCCGAGATCCCGCGCGAGGTCGCGGACGATCCGGGGAAGCGGCGCAAAGAGTTTGTCGATGCGCTGCATCCGCATTTGGCTGACCGACTGGCGCATGCCGGCGATCGAATCGGACAGGCGGTCGAAAGACGCGATGAGCGATGGATTCGCGCCCGAATCGCGCAACATGCGCGCGAACTCGTTGCGGGCGAGGACAATGTCGGTCACGCCGGTCATCACGCTGTCGAGCAGGGGCAGCGGCACCCGGATCGAGCGCCACCCTTGCAAGTCAGTACTGAGATCATCCTCGCGCCGAAGCCGGATTTCAGGCATGTCGGCTGCCTTGGCGGGCGCTTCGTCGACGGGAATCAGGGCGCCAATTACGTCACCGTCCTCGCCCGGGGGCTCGACGCCCTCCTGACCCAGCGTCGTACAAAGCTGTGACAGGCGATCGATGATTGCCAATACGCCGGTGACGAGCGCAGCGTCCGCCGACCGATGACCGCGACGCACCTGATCGAGCGCATCTTCTGCGGCATGCGACAGCGCCGTGACACGCGGCAACGACAGAAAGCCGGAGCTCCCCTTGATCGTGTGGACGAGGCGAAAGATGGCATCGAGCTGCGCGCGGTCGGCGGGGTCCGTTTCCCACGCAACGAGCGCCCCGCCCGCTTCGGCAAGGATTTCCGCCGTTTCAGCCAGAAAATCGTTCAGCAGATCGTCCATTGCGGTACCGGTGCGCCCCAAAATCTCGGGCTCACAATGGCGGACAATGGTTAATGGACGGTTTGCTTTTTTCGGATCCGACAGAAGGAAATCGCGGACGATCGCCAATCGGCTTTCGTCGCGCTCGAGGTCGGATTCAAATAGGGTCAGCGGCCGCGCAGAACGGCCCCGACCAGCAGGGAGGTCGGCGTCTCGCGCGCGAGCATGACCGTACCGTCATTCTGTTTCGCGACGGCCTGAACAAGAACGGCCGGCGCGGTGCGCGACGTCATCGCGCTCGCGCCCTCGCCGTCGGCCAATATCCGTTCGACATCGGCATCGAGGAAGATGCGATCAGCCTCGACATGCAGCGCGATTTCGGTATCGCCACCCTGGTTTTCGCACCCGATATCGAGGCGCCCGCCACGTACCAGCGCATCGACGAGCAGCAGCGACAGGTTGAGGATGATTTTGACAGCCGGTTTCGGCAGCGGATCGCTGCCGATCATCCAGTTGAGATCGATGGCCCGATCGCCGATGATCCCCTGGATAGCCGATTTCGCTTCGTCGGCGGGCACCAGTTCCCCGAAGCCGCCGGCCGAACCGAACGCCAGGCGGAAGAATTTCAACTTGTTGGCCGACGTCCGTGCACTCTGTTCGAGCAGGTCGATGCAGCGGGCCCGCATGTCGGGGTCCTTTTCGTCGGCAAGCAGTTCGAGCCCGTTGGCGAAGGCGCCGACCGGGCTGAGCAGGTCATGGCACAGCCGCGAAGCCAGCATGGACGCGAAATCGACGCGATCGTCGGACATGGATGGATGCACTCCCCGCAGACCAGACCTTTCCGGTTCGCGCTTGTTCCCTAAGACAGGCGCGGGGGCGAGAGCAAGGGCGAAGCCGCGTCGAGCGCCGCTCCACCCCATCCAGCCATCTTGAATTTCCGCAGTTCGGCCCCACATCGCGTGCAATGTTGGGGGACGACGAAATACTTGCCGTGACACTTTCGGAGAGCGCGGTCGGACTGCGGCTCGACCGGGCGCTGGCCGAGGCGATTCCCGAGATTTCGCGCGAACGCCTGAAGACGTTGATCAAGGGCGGCCGCGTCGCCGATGCGACGGGAACCGTGTTGTGGGACCCCTCGGCCAAGGCCGCGGCCGCCGCGACGCTGAAGCTGCGTATCCCCGCCCCGGCTGCGGCGCACAATGTCGCGCAGGATATGGGCCTCGTCATCGCTTATGAGGACGAACATCTGATCGTCGTCGACAAACCGGCGGGGATGGTCGTCCACCCAGCCGCAGGCAATCTCGACGGCACGATGGTCAATGCGCTGCTCCATCACTGCGCGGGTCAGCTTTCGGGGATCGGTGGCGTCGCGCGGCCGGGCATCGTGCACCGGATCGACAAGGACACCAGCGGGCTGATCGTCGCAGCAAAGCACGACAAGGCGCACGAAGGCCTCGCGAAGCAATTCGCCGCGCACAGCATCGACCGCCGCTATCTCGCGCTCGCAAGCGGGCGTCCGATCCCCGCGAACGGTACTGTCGATGCGAACCTTGGCCGATCGAGCACCAACCGCAAGAAGATGGCGGTCGTTGCCGCCGGGCGCGGCAAGCATGCGGTCACCCACTACCGAACGATCGAACCGCTGAAGAACGCGACGCTGGTCGAATGCCGGCTCGAAACCGGACGGACCCATCAGGTTCGCGTCCATATGGCGCATATCGGTCACCCGCTGCTCGGCGACCCGGTCTATGGACGCGCCCGGAAGCCGCTGTCCGATATATTAAAAGCCCGTAATTTCGCGCGTCAGGCGTTGCATGCGGCCCATTTGGGTTTTATTCATCCGGTTACCGGTATCGCAGTCGCGCTCGACAGTGACATCCCCGCCGATATGCGGGAACTGATCGATGAATTGCGTGTTTAAGTTTCGAATGAAAATCTATCTCGACCGCCGGACCCAACCGCGGCATATTTCTCCTCTGAAAAATTAGGGAAGACGTCATGGCTAACAAAAGCAATGTTCCGGCAGTGGTGCCCGCGCTCGGCGGTGAGGCGAGCCTGAACCGCTATCTGGCCGAAATCCGCAAATTTCCGCTGCTGACGCCCGAGCAGGAATATATGCTCGCCAAGCGCTTTCAGGAGCATGGCGACAATGAGGCTGCGGCACAGCTCGTCACCTCGCACCTCCGCCTCGTCGCGAAAATCGCGATGGGCTATCGCGGTTATGGCCTGCCGGTCAGCGAGCTGATCAGCGAGGGCAATATTGGATTGATGCAGGGGGTGAAGAAGTTCGATCCCGAACGCGGATTCCGCCTTGCGACCTACGCCATGTGGTGGATTCGCGCCTCGATCCAGGAATTCATCCTCCGGTCGTGGAGCCTCGTGAAAATGGGCACCACGGCGGCGCAGAAGAAGCTGTTCTTCAACCTGCGCCGGATGAAGAATAACCTCGAAGCCTTCGAGGACGGCGACCTCAGCCCCGAACATGTCGCCAAGATCGCCACCGACCTCGGCGTGACCGAGGACGAGGTCGTCAGCATGAACCGCCGCATGGCGATGGGCGGCGACACGTCGCTGAACGTCCCGATGGGCGAGGATGGCGACAGCCAGTGGCAGGATCTGCTTGGCGACGAAGGCCCGTTGCAGGACGAGCGCGTCGCGGAAGCGCAGGAACGCGATGTGCGCCACTCGCTGTTGAACGAAGCGCTGGAAACGCTGGGCGAACGCGAACGTCACATTCTGACCGAACGCCGCCTGACCGACGACCCCAAGACGCTCGAGGATCTGAGCCAGGTGTATGACGTCAGCCGCGAGCGTGTCCGTCAGATCGAAGTGCGCGCGTTCGAAAAGCTGCAAAAGGCGATGCTGAAGCTCGCGGGCGACCGGCGGCTGGTCGGCGCCTGAACCGGGCGGAACAATGCGGGGCCGACTTGAGCCGGGATCCCCCCGGCTGTGAAGGAGTCTGTGCCATGCGTTTCGTGCCGTTAGCAATATTCGCCGCCGTCCTGTCCACTCCCGTCACCGCCGCCGAAGCGCCGGCAAAGGTGACGGTGACGATGGCGAATTTCAGCTATGCGCCCGCCGAACTGCATCTTCGCGCCGGCGAGGGCGTGACCATCCATTTCGTCAACACCGGATCGGGTGGGCACGACTTCACTGCCGAAACATTCTTTGCCGCCGCCACGATGGATGCGGCGAACCGTGCTCGCGTGGGCGGCGCGAAGGGGCGCGTTGCGCTGGGCAAGGGTGACAGCGTCGACGTGACGCTGGTTCCGCACGCCGGAACATATGATGTGCATTGCTCGCACTTTTTGCATGCGACGATGGGCATGACCGGCAAGGTCGTGGTCGATTGATCGATCGGCGCGGCCTCAGAAGCGCCGGACGTATCCCGCGTACAACTGAAAGTCCGGACTGTCGCGGTTGAGCCCGAGGTTCAGGCCGATATCCCACTGGCTATCCTCCTGAGGCTGCCACCCCGCCGACAACCCCGCGAGCCATTCGGTCGTATGGCCAGCCGGGTCGCGGTCGCGCGTGACGGACATTTCGGTCGACATCGACACCGTATCGGACAGGTCAAAGCCCAGCCCCGCCACGGTGCCATAGGTGAAATGACGGCCATCGCCGTCGGCATCGACCGCCGCATCAACATGCGGCGTCAGCCCGATCGATACCGTCCCTGCATCGATGGCAATCGGAACGAGCAGCCCCGCGCCCCAATCGCCCGCGCCTACCTCCTCACCGCCCGTCGGCAGGTTTGCATAGGGCATGGCAGCAATCGAAAAACCCGATCCGTCGGGATTGTGCAGATTCTGCCTTAGCGCGACCGTCACGTCGCCGGCATGGGTCCGGCGACGGGTGGTGCCGAGCACGGCGTCGCGTTCGCGCACGTGCCCGAGCGCGGTCCAGGCCACCTGTGCCTCCAGCGACAAGGTCAGGCCTACGCGGACCAGCGCCTCGCCGGTCAGGATCGTGTCGGTACGCTGCGCACCGTCGTCCTGGCGGGCCCAGTCGGCGAGCCCGAGTTCGAAGACCACTCTGCCTGGCTCGACGGTGCAAGGCGGAGTTCCGAGACCCGGCCGATCGGGGCAGAGGTCGCGTCCTTCTTCGGCCGCGGCCGCGGCGCTTGTCGCGAGCCCCGCCAACAACGCGAAAGTGCTGAGCATGACGCCGGGCCTTCGGCGACGATCGGGCCTTTTCCTTTGCATCCTGCTGGACTACGCCAAACCGATGCCAAGAAAAAGCAAGACGCGCGCGAAGCCGACGACGGGAGGACTTTTCAAGACGACGGCCAAGATCGTCTTTGGCTTCATCCTCCTTTCGGTCCTTTGGGTGCTCGTCTATGCGGTGGTGCCGCCGCCGGTGACGCTCACGATGCTCTTCGACGCCAACGGCATTACCAAGGACTGGACAAGCCTCTCGCATATCGACCGGACCATGGTGCGCGCCGCGATCGCGGCCGAGGACGGCAAATTCTGCAGCCACGACGGCTTCGACCGCGAAGCGATCGAACAGGCAATCGAACGCAACGCCAAGGGCAAACGCAAGCGCGGCGGATCGACGATCAGCCAGCAGACCGCCAAGAACGTCTTCCTGTGGCAGGGCAGCGGCTGGACCCGCTATATCCGCAAGGTCCCCGAAGTGTGGTTCACCTTCCTGATCGAAACGATCTGGGGCAAACGCCGGATCATGGAGGTTTATCTGAACGTCGCCGAAACCGGCGTCGGAACCTATGGCGTAGAGGCCGGTGCCCAGCGCTATTTCAAGCACGGCGCGGCGCGGCTGACCCCGCAGGAAGCGGCACGCATCGCCGCCATCCTGCCGCTGCCAAAGAAGCGCGAAGCGATAAGCCCGTCGGGATTCACACGGCGCTATGGCAACTCGATCCGGGCCCGGATCGGTGTCGTCGGCCGCGACGGACTCGACGCCTGCATCTACAAATAATGTGGCGATCCCCGCCCCGATCGCCACGATCCCGACCCCAATGGCGACCCAGCCACTCGTCGAGATCCCCTAATTTCGTCATCCGCGATCCGGCGTCGGACTGACCAACGCCGCAACCACGATCATCTGTTCCTGGCCCACCGGCCGCGCGCTGCTCCCATCCTTTCGGGCGTGCAGGCGTTGCTCGGTGAATTAGATGCCGATCGCGGAAAAAGGTTACAGACCGCCCGATACATCGCAGAATATGGCTCGGCGGCCCGTCGCGAGGTGGTCGGCCGCCATGCGGTTGCGAAGCTGCGCCTAGGGTCAGGACCCTAGTCGCTATGGCGCGACGCTTCTTCCATCGCGTTGAAGAACCACGCCCCTGCCGCGACCGCGACAACACCCACGCCGATGGCGACCCAGCCGACCGTCGACACGCCCTGCCGTCGGTCGGTCTCGACCGATTTCCCGTTGACCGTCAGCTTGTGGTCGGGCGCCAGCGCGATGCCGATCCGCGCTTCCATCGGCTGCCAGCCGACCGTGCTCGACTGGCGACTGCCGTCAAAATTCACGCTGTCGCGCGAAAGGCGCAGCTCAACGCGCGGGGCTTCCTTGTGGCGAGCGCCGCCAAACGGGACCGTCAGGCCGACACCAACGACACCCTCGGGCCGGCTGAGTGGTCCGCTTTGCGGCGCGATCGATTGTGCAGAGGCCGACGTCGCCAACGCCGCACTTAGAATGACCGTCGTGATTGCTCGCACTTTTCTTGCTCCCCTGATGGCCTCCTTTCGCGCACCCGCGAAAGCTAGTGGGGATTGGATGGCGAAAGCGACAAAAGGTGACAGCGACACGGCGGCATTGCCGAAAAAATTCAGGCCGGCTTCCAACTCCGCCGATCTTCGGCCTGTTTCAGCACCTCGAACGCCGCCTGCCCCGCGGCGAAGCGCTTCGCCGCCTCGGCATCGCCTGGCTTGACGTCGGGGTGGCATTCCTTCGCAAGGTTGCGCCACGCCTTCTTCGTCGCCTCGAAATCGGCATCGGGTTCGAGGTCGAGAACTTCGAGTGCGCGCATCTCGTCGGCACTGCGGCTGCCGTCGCCCGATCCGCCCCAGGCGTAATGCTGCGCCCGGGCGTAGCTGCGTGCACCGCGTGCTTCATCCGCGGCCCGTTCGGCCGCATCTTCGGCGCTGAGGCCGGCAAAATAATCCCAGCCGCGATTATATTCGGCGGCGTGCGCTTCGCAGAAATACCAGCGTTCCGGGCTGTTCGGCGACTTGGGCGCCGGGCAGTTTCCGGGAGAGGTGCAGCCGTGGCGATCGCACAAGCGCACCTTCTGCGCCTCACGCGAGGAGCCATAGGGGCGCCAGCGGGGAAAACCCCAGTCATCGGATCTCTTGGCGCGGCTCATCTTGCCCCATGTAGCGACTGGGACGCGAAATGGCTAGGCGGGGTGCCCGAAAAAGGCCCGTTACCTTACCATCGCCGCGCAACGGGAATGGACGACTGCTCAATCTTTCGGTGCGTAGCCGAACGCCTTGTACGCCAGCTTGGCGACAGCCGGATCGAGGTCGGGTGGCGTCATCGGCACCGCGGCCTCCAGAACTTCGACGATATGGGTCAGGGCCGCGATCCGGGCCGCCTTCTTGTTGTTGCCGTCGATCACCTTCCACGGCGCCCAACGGGTGTCGGTCTGCTGGAACATCTCCCCCATCGCGGCGAGATAATCCTTGCGTTTCGCCCGGTTCCGATAGTCGTCAGCGCCTGTCTTCCAGCGCTTCCACGGATCGTTGAGCCGATCGGCGAAACGTTCGTCCTGCTCCTTTTGCGTGATGTGAACGAACAGCTTGACGAGATTCGTACGGCTGCCGGTGAGTTGCGCCTCGAATTCGTTGATTTCGTCATAGCCCTTGCGCCACTCGGCCTCGGCCGCATAGCCCTCGACCCGCTCGACAAGCACCCGCCCGTACCAGCTCCGGTCGAAGATCGAGATTTCGCGGTTGCCGGGCAGCCGCTTCCAGAAACGCCAGAGGAAGTGCCGGGCCTTTTCCTCTTCACTCGGCGCGGCGATCGGCCACACTTCGAAATAACGCGGGTCGAGCGAGGCCGTCAGCCGCTGGATGATACCGCCCTTGCCCGCCGCGTCCCAGCCTTCGAACATGATGACGCTGCGCTGTCCATGGATGATATGCGCGGCCTGTAGCCGTTCGAGCCGATCCTCGAGCGCGGCCAGATCGCCAGCATAGGCGCCGTCATATTTGGCGCCGGATTCATAGTCGGAAAGCGAGATGGTCATGCCGCCCACCCTAGCGACGCGCAGGCGCCGGACCAAGCGTGCGATGTGTCCGTTTACGGTACAATGGGGTCAGTTCACGCCCATCAGCCGCTTGCGCGCGGCCCAGTCGGCTAACGCGCGGCGATGCCGGTCGATGCGCGCGATCCCTTCGCCGATATCGCGATTTTTGGACCCGAGGCGTTGCGCCTGCCCGTACCAGTCGATCGCCGCGTCGAAGTCGCGATCCATCTCGGCGCAGAGTCCAAGGTTGAAGGCAAGCGCCGCCGTTGGCTCCGCGGCGCGGGTCAAACCCGCCCAGGCCTCGCAGGCCGCGGACGGATCGCTCTTGGTCAGGCGGACCGCCTCCTTGAAGCTGTCGGCGGCCGGCTTCGCAAGGCCCTTGCGATTCTCGTCTACGCGAACATCGATAGCATAGCCGATGGGCGCAAGGTCGCGGCGGATCGCCTGCACCTGATCACCTTCGGCCCACTCGACATAGTCTTCGGCGGTGCGCGATGCCGCGCGATCGGGACACCAAGTCTGCTGGTCCCGCGCGCTGAGTGGCCGCGTGTAACGGATTGATCCATCCTTGATCGCGACGAGGCGCGCTGTCGTCGTAACGGTGATCGTACGGCGCCGGCAACGAATATCGACCTCGACCTCCTTCACGCACTTGTTCTTGTCGGCCGGGTCATATTCCGTGCACTTCTTGCGCTTCTCGGTAACGGGCACCTCCTCGACTGCCGCGCGTGTCGTACCGGTGAGCAGAGCATCGATGGGGGCGCCCGATTCGGGCGCGACGATCCGGTAATAGGAACGGCCGTCGAAGCGCGCGGCGCCAAGGGCCGCCTCCAGCCTTTGCGCCACGGCGGCGCCGTCCGTGCCCTCGAAGCGGTCGACCGCCAGACGGAGCAGGTCGTTGACGTTTGCGGAAGCGGGGTCGCTGCCGCTGATCGGCAGTGTTTCGGCCATGGCCGGCGCAGCAAGACACAAAATTGTCGCAGCAAACAGCGGACGCAGCATGACTTACCCCCCCGGTCGATCGGCCCGCTGGTGGGCTATCGCAGCCCGCCCGACGTGTCAAAGCGTAGCGGCGACGAGGTCGGCGAGGCGCTGCGGCGCTTCCATCGGGATGAAATGGCTATGCTCGGCCCATTGTTCGTCACGCACCGCGCCGAGCCTCTCACCCAGGCCGGGCCAGGCGGGACTCACCGAGAAATCGAGATTGCTCGTCCGGTCGCCCGTGCGCGCGCGGATCACGCTCGACGGGGCCGTGATCCGGCCGAGCCAAGCATAGGGGTCGGTATGCGCCGCACCCAGATATACCGACGCTTCGAGCCGCGGCGGACACGCGAGTTCCCACCCGTCCCCGTCATCGGCGGGCCGCAGGCCATAGCGGCAGTAATCGGCGAGAACGTCGGACCGCCAGTGCGCATAGGGTGGCCGTTCGGCAAAGCTTTCGAGCATTGCTTCCCACCCGCCCCAGCGATTGCGGCGCCGCGCGACCGGATGCTCCGACGGATCGGCAACGGCTTGCCCGGCCGCATGCGCATAAAAGACCGGGTCCATGATGACGGGGTCGATCAGGACGATGTGCCGGAATGCATCGGGGCGCTCGGCCGCGAGACGGCTCAGCACGTAACTGCCCATGCTGTGCCCGCAGCCAACGAGCGGCGTGCCGGCGAAGCGATCGACGAGCGGCAGCAGCACGTCCGAGGTCGCAGCCCAATCGGACAATGTGGCCGGCTTGTAACTGCGGCCGTGACCGCGATGGTCAGGCGCGATGACGTGCGTGCCCACGGGCAGCGCCGCAACGACCTGATCCCAAAGGCGCGCGTGAAAGCCCGTCGCATGAAGGAGCAGGACCGAAGCCCGGTCGCCCCGCTCGCCCCATTCGAACCAGCAGATGTCGCCGTCGGGCGTCGCCAGCAGATGCTCCCGGGGTTCGCTCACATTCAGCTCTTCGGGCCGTCCACCAGGCGGATGTGAAGTTCCTTGAGCTGCTTGTCACTGACCGGCGCCGGCGCGCCCATCATCAGATCCTCGGCCTTCTGGTTCATCGGGAAGACGACGACTTCGCGGATGTTCGGTTCGTCGGCCAGCAGCATCACGATGCGATCGACGCCCGGTGCCGAACCGCCATGCGGCGGGGCGCCAAACTTGAAGGCGTTGATCATCCCCGCGAAATTGATGTCGACGTCGGCCTGCGAATATCCCGCGATCTCGAACGCCTTGTACATGATGTCGGGGCGATGGTTCCGGATCGCGCCCGACGACAGTTCGACGCCGTTGCAGACGATGTCGTACTGCCACGCGAGGATGTCGAGCGGGTCCTTCGTCTCTAGCGCTTCCAGCTCGCCCTGCGGCATCGAGAAGGGGTTGTGGCTGAAATCGATCTTGCCGGTCTCTTCATCGGCCTCGAACATCGGGAAATCGACAATCCAGCACATTTCGAACTTGCCCGGGTCGATGAGGTCGAGCTGTTCGGCAACGCGGGTGCGCGCAAAGCCCGCGAGCTTCGCGGCTACAGCTTCCTTGCCCGCGGCAAAGAAGAGGCCATCATCCGGACCGAGGCCGAGTTCGGCGGCCAGCGCATCCATCTTGTCGGTGCCGTGGTTCTTGGCGATCGGACCGCCCCATTCGCCACCCTTGCGCGTCGCATAGCCAAGACCGGCAAAGCCTTCGCCTTGTGCCCAACTGTTCATGTCGTCGAAGAACTTGCGGCTCTTCTCTGCCGTGGCGGGCGCGGGGATCGCGCGCACCACGTCGCCCGCCGCGACGATATCGGCAAACCGCCCGAAGCCCGATCCGGTGAAGTGCGACGAGACGTCCGTGATGATCAGCGGATTGCGGAGATCCGGCTTGTCGTTGCCGTACTTAAGCATCGACTCGCGGTAGGGGATGCGCGGGAACGAGCCGGCCGGGGTCACCGACTTGCCGTTCGCGAATTCCTGGAACACGCCCGCAAGGACGGGTTCGATCGCGTTGAAGACGTCGTCCTGGGTGACGAAGCTCATTTCGAAATCGAGCTGGTAGAATTCGCCGGGCGAGCGATCGGCGCGCGCGTCTTCGTCGCGGAAGCAGGGCGCAATCTGGAAATAGCGATCGAAGCCCGCGACCATGAGGAGCTGCTTGAACATCTGCGGCGCCTGCGGAAGCGCGTAGAATTTTCCGGGATGGACACGGCTCGGCACCAGATAGTCGCGTGCGCCCTCCGGCGACGAAGCGGTGAGGATCGGGGTCTGATATTCGGTGAAACCCTGATCGACCATGCGGCGGCGCAGACTGGCGATGACGTTCGAGCGCAGCAGGATATTCTGGTGCAGGCGATCGCGGCGCAGATCGAGAAAGCGGTACTTCAGGCGAATATCCTCAGGATACTCCTGATCGCCGGCGACCGGC
Organism: Sphingopyxis sp.; assembly: GCF_016793825.1. Lineage (GTDB taxonomy): Bacteria > Pseudomonadota > Alphaproteobacteria > Sphingomonadales > Sphingomonadaceae > Sphingopyxis. Next base: position 28,240 of record NZ_JAEULM010000023.1, on the reverse strand, counting down.
ATCGGCAGTTCGGCGGCGACCGACTGGACCGACACGTCGCGCGCGCGCACTTCGATCGCGCCAGTCGGCAGGTTCGCATTCACCGTTTCGGGCGAGCGGGCGATCACGTCGCCGGTCACCGTCACGACGCTTTCCGCACGCAGCCCGTCGAGCATGGCGAAAGCAGGGTCGCTGCTGTCGGCGACGATCTGGGTCAGGCCATAATGATCGCGCAGATCGACGAAGAGGAGCCCGCCATGGTCGCGCTTGCGATGCACCCAGCCGGAGACGCGGGCGCTGTGGCCAACATCCTCGGCGCGAAGCTGGCCGCAGTTATGGGTGCGATAGGCGTGCATATTTTTCGTCTTTCAATGTCGAGTGCGCGCGGGAAAAAGCGCGCCGATATGGCCGCGCCTAAGGCAGGGCAGCGGCGCTTTTGTCAAGCGCGAAGGGCCAGTCTACCCCTTTGTTGCACTTTGTCCGGAGCGGGTATTTTTTCCTGCCCGCGACGGCAAATCGCTGTATAGGCTCCCTCATGCAAATCCACCCGCTTATCGAAACCAGCGCAGCACTCGTCGAATTTGTCGATTTGATCAAAAACAGCGATTTCATCGCGGTCGATACTGAATTCATGCGCGAGAACACTTTCTGGCCCGAGTTGTGCCTGATCCAGGTAGCCGACAGCGAACATGCCGCAGCGATCGATCCGATGGCGACGGGGATGGACCTGAAGCCCCTGCTCGACCTGCTGGTGAACAACGAAGATGTGCTGAAGGTTTTCCATGCCGGCGGGCAGGACGTCGAAATCATCTTCAACCTCACGGGCAAGACCCCGCACCCGATCTTCGACACCCAGATCGGCCAGATGGCGCTGGGTCAGGCCGAACAGGTCGGCTATTCGAACCTCGTCGAAGCCTGGATCGGCCTGCAACTCGACAAGGGCGCGCGTTTCACCGACTGGAGCCGGCGGCCGCTCGACAAGCGACAGATCGATTACGCGATCGGCGACGTCACCCATCTCGCCAAGATTTTCCCGATGATGCTGAAAAAGCTGGTCAAGACCGGACGCGGTCACTGGCTCGACGAGGAAATGGAAAAGCTCGCCGACCCGTCGCACTATGATCTGGATCCCAACAATGCATGGCAGCGGATCAAGGTGCCGTCGCGCAAGCCCGACGTGCTCGGGCGCCTGCAGGCGCTGGCCGCATGGCGCGAACGCGAGGCGCGAAACAAGAATTTGCCGCGCGGGCGCATCGTCAAGGACGAGACCCTTGCCGACCTCGCCGCACATCCGCCGAAAGACCAGGATGGCCTTGGCCGCGTCCGCGGACTGTCGGCGACGTGGCGATCGAACGACATCGGCGGCAGGCTCATGGACGCCCTTGCGGGTGCCAAGCCGATGGCAAAGGAGGACATGCCCGACCGCGCGCCCCGCGGGCCGGGCCTCGGCAAGGAAGGTGTCCTCGTTGCCGACCTGCTGAAGCTGCTGCTCAAGATTCGCGCCCGCGAATTGAATGTCGCGGCGCGACTGATCGCGCGAAGCGACGATCTGGAAGCGCTCGCCGCCGGAGCACGCGGCGACATCCCGATGATGCAGGGTTGGCGCCATGACGTGTTCGGGCATGCCGCTCTCGACCTGGTCGAGGGCCGCATGGGCTTTGCGGTGAAGGACGGCAAGCTGGTGATGAGCGAAATCGACGCCGCGACGGCGAGCGAGGTTTGACTGCTGCGCTCTCCGGCGCAGCGATCAGAGCAATGTGAGTTCCGGCTTGGCGTCCAGCGCCTGCGCAAGGATGCGCAGGCGGCGCTCGACCGATTCGCCCGCAAGATGATGCCAGCCCGCGTCAAGGCAAAGCCGCAACTTGCCATCGACCAGCGTTATGCCGCTGGCCTTGAGCGGCGCCTCCACCCCTCCCGTCAAGCGCTGTGCCAGCCGGATGGCGAGCCCCCATTGGCGCGCGCGGGCCAGCCGGTCCGGCGCGACAAGGCTGCCCATCGCCGGAAATTCCGCATCCGCGCCACCGAATCCGGCATATAGCGCGCGCGCCAGCAGGATCCGGCCCGGAATATCAATGCTGCGCCAATTGCCGTGCAGCCCGATTTCAGTGCCCCGCTCTGCACGGAAATCGGGATTGGCCGACCAGGCGACATCGCTGAGCAGGCTGGCGGCAAGGCGGACGCGGCTGTCGGCAGGCGACTCACCAGCGAAGAGCGGCGCGATCCAGTCGGCAATCGCGCGCCCGTGCGGCGCAAAACGCGCAAGGCGGCGCCCTTCGAACTCGGCCGCGACGATCAGCGGGTCCTGCGCCCGGGTATCCTGATCAAGCGACTGGTAGAGCAGGCCCTCGCGCAGGCCCGATGACGACACGGTCATTTCGGGGACGTCGAGGATGTTGACGAGCGCGGAGAGCAACGCTGCCGCGTCGGGCAAGGCGGCCGCGCGGTTCGACGCCATACCCGGAATCGCGCGCAATTCGTCGAAGCTGAGCCGCCGGGTCGCGCGCAGCAGGCGGCGGAGCGCGCCGCGTGGCAATATATGCTGGTCGAGAACCGCCAGCGGATCCTTCGTCAGTTCAAGGTCGAGCCGCGACAGCGCGCGCCACGATCCGCCCACGAGATAGAGCGGCAGGCCGACAAGGCCCTCACCCGGCCAGCCCGATGCCTTGAGCATCTTACGAATCGCGCGCTCGAAGGCCTGCTCGCCATCCTTGCGAAGCGCCGGCAAGCGCAGCACGCCCAGCGGGAACGACGCACGCCGGCCGACCTTGCCATGCGCAACTTCGGCAAGCTCCAGACTGCCGCCCCCAAGATCGACCGCGATGCCATGCGCGTCGGGAATGGCCGACAGCACGCCATATCCCGCCGCCTCAGCCTCCTCCTCGCCCGACAACAGGCGGATAGCGAGGCCTGAATCGGCGGCGGCGGCAATGAAGGCGGGACCGTTTTCGGCGTCGCGAACCGCTGCGGTGGCAACGCATTGCAGGTCCTGAACCTCCATATGCCGCGCCAGAAGCGCGTATCGCCGCAGCGCCAGCAGGCCGCGCTCGGCGTCCTCGGGGGCGATGCGACCGTCGGTCGACAAGCCCCGGCCCAGCCCGGCCGCAACCTTTTCGTTGAAGATCACGGCCGGCGCGCGCGCTGGCCCTTCATAGACGACGATCCGGACGGAGTTCGATCCGATATCGATCACGGCCGAGCGGTGCACCGTTTGGCGGGAGGAGCGGAGGAGGGCCAATTTTTTCAATCTTCGCGCATATGCACGTCGAGCGTCGGGACGTCGTGGCGTTTGTGCAATGCCGTGCCGCGGCCCGACAACGACGGGTTCGTCATAAAATAATGATGTAAATTAAATGGCTTATCGTCCGGTATGAGCCGCTTGTAGGTCCCGTCGGACTTCAGCACCCAGCTCTGTTCATTGTCGATGAGGTTCGCGACGAGAACCTGGTCGAGGATCTGGTCGTGGACGGTCGGATTCTCGATCGGGATCATATATTCGACGCGGCGGTCGAAGTTGCGCGGCATCCAGTCGGCGCTGGATATATAGAGTTTGGCGCGCTGATGCGGCAGGCCGGCGCCGTTGGCGAAGGCCCAGACGCGGCTATGTTCGAGGAAACGTCCGACGACCGATTTCACATGGATCGTCTCCGACAATCCCGGCACGCCGGGGCGCAGGCAGCAGATACCGCGAACGATGAGTTCGATCGGCACGCCCGCCGCGCTCGCTTCGTAAAGCTTGTCGATGATGTCGGGATCGACGAGGCTGTTCATCTTGGCCCAGATGCCCGACGGCAGCCCGGCTTTCGACGCGGCGATCTCGGTATCGATCAGTTCGCTCAGATGCTGACGCATGTTGAGCGGCGACATGGTGACGAGTTCCAGCCGTTCGGGTTCGACATAGCCGGTGATGTAGTTGAAGAGCTGTGCCGCGTCGCGCCCCGCGCGCGGATCGGCGGTAAAGAAGCTGAGATCGGTATAGATCCGGGCCGTCACCGGATGATAGTTGCCGGTACCAAAATGGCAGTAGGTGCGATAGCCCTGCCCTTCGCGGCGCACGACCATCGATATCTTGGCGTGGGTCTTCCACTCGATGAAGCCATAGACGACCTGCACGCCCGCACGTTCGAGCTGGTTCGCCCACAACAGATTCTGTTCTTCGTCGAAGCGCGCCTTGAGCTCGACCACCGCCGTCACCGACTTTCCCGCTTCGGCCGCCTCGATCAGCGCGCGAATGACGGGCGACTGATCGCCGGCGCGGTAGAGCGTCTGCTTGATCGCCACGACATCGGGATCGGCCGCCGCCTGCCGCAGGAAGGCAAGAACGACTTCGAAGCTTTCATACGGATGGTGGACGAGAATGTCCTTGCTGCGGATCGCCGCGAAACAATCGCCGCCATGTTCGCGGATACGCTCGGGAAAACGGGGCGAATAGGCCGGAAACTTGAGATCCGGGCGATCAACGTCGACAAGCGCCGACAGCGCCGCAAGGCCGATAAAGCCCCCGATCTTCGCAACGATCGCTTCATGGCCCTGAATGTCGGCATTGAGCACCGCGGCGATTTCCGCCGGCATGTCGGCCTCGAGCTCCATCAGGATCACACGGCCGCGCCGACGCCGGCGGATCGCGGTGCGGAACAGGCGCACGAGATCCTCGGCCTCTTCCTCGATCTCGATGTCGCTGTCGCGGATGATACGGAACACGCCCAGCGACCGGATGGCGAAGCCGGGAAAGATCAGATCGCCAAAAACCTCGATCAGATATTCGATCGGTACGAAGCTGCTCGGCTCGCCGGGTACGGGAACGAAGCGCGGCAGCGACGCGGGGATCATGACGAGTTCGCGGACGGTGTCGCCCGTCGCCTTGCGCTGAAGGTCGAAAATCACACCGAGGCCGCGATTGGGAATGAACGGAAACGGATGCGCGGGATCAAGGACCTGCGGCGTCAGGATCGGAAAAATCTGGTCGAGGAAGAATTGCCGCAACGCGAGTCGCAGCTTTTCGACGTCGGAGCCCGTGCCGTGGACGATGATCCCCTGTTCCGCGAGCAGGCGGTGAAGCAGGTGCCATTCGCTTTGCTGTTGATCGACGAGGCGGTTCACCTCGGCCTCGATCTCCGCCAGCTGTTGCCCCGGCGACCGGCCGTCGGCCGACGGATCGTCGATCCCCTGAAGCTGTTGTCCCTTGAGGCCGGCGACCCGGACCATGAAGAATTCGTCGAGATTGCTGCCCGAAATCGACAGGAAGCGAAGGCGTTCGAGCAAAGGATGCGCCGGATTGCGCGCCTCCTCCATCACCCGTCGGTTGAAGGCGAGCCAGGAAAGTTCGCGATTGAAGAAACGTTCCGGGCCGAAAGAAGGAACCGCCGTTTCGGCGTCGTTGTCCGCGCGTAAGGGGCCACCGGCTATCGACATGTGCTCGTATCCTGCCTTTCGAGGAGATCGGGATCGATCAGCCCCTGTGACAGTAATGTTTCACGAGTAAGACGAATGCTAACGCGCCGCGCTTTTTCCAGCGATGCGGCATCGAGGGCCGCGACGACGCGGTGGATCATCGCATAGCTGCGTTCCATGCGCGGAACGATATAGGACGGAATCTCGGGCGCTATCGCCATGCCACGCTGCGCGAAAAGCGCGTCGATCAGGTCGCGTGCGAGGCAGTCGTCGGGTTCGCCGATCGTCAGGACCGGCACGGCCCGCAACCGCGAGGCAAGGTCGGGAAGTCCGATATTCCATTCATGCGGCGGCGCGTCCGCGATGATCAGCAGCGGCGTGTTCGACGCCTGCGCCGCGTTCCAGGCGTGAAATATCTCTTCTTCGGACACGCTGTTGTGGCCATCGATGACGCGCCCGCCGGTTTCACGCGCGAACAGGCGCCCCATCAGGCTCCGTCCCGATCCGCGCGGTCCGGTCAACACGGCGGTGCGGACGGGCCAGGTCGAGACATGGCGGAGGTAGCGCACGGCATCGGCGTTGCTCGCCCCGACGATCAATGGCGCGTCGTTCGTGCCTCCCGCGCTCCAGTCGAGCGGCAGCGCAATCTGTCCGGAGACCACCATCAGCGGCTGATCCTGAGCTGGCCGCCGCCTTCCTGAACCTTGAACCCGCGCGCCGCGAGCGCGGCCTTGAGCGCCGCCAGATCGCCGCGGAACGACACGCGCATGACCGAAGTTCCGCCAAGCGCAAGGCTGGTCGTCGACGCCGACTGGACCCCCGCGGCGCCGGCTACGGCCCGTTCGGTCGCCGATACCGAATCGACGTCGGGCGAAGCGTACTGGACGGTGAAGCTCTGGACGCCGACCGCCGGCACCGCCGGCACGCTGCTATCGCTTTCGCTGGGCAGCGCATCCTCGTCGCCCGCCGCTTCTTCAGGAAGGTCCGTTTTTTCGACCGGCTTTTCGAGGACGAGATAGGCATCGGTGCGCAGCACGCCTTCGGCCAGCGCGGCGGTATAGAGGCTGTCCATTCGCGCGACCGCCTTTTCCATCATGTCGGGCAGCGCCGCGGCGCTGGGTCCCGTCATGGTGAACGTGCCGATCAGCTTGTTGTCGGGACCGAAGCGCGCCGCGAAATAGCCTTTGATCGGCCCGCCGGGATAGCTGTACTCGATCCGCGCAATCGGGGTCAGGACGTCGGCGGCGCCATATTGATCGAGGATCACGCGCCACCAGACGCGGCCGCGACGGCCCGTCTGGCCCGCGTTGAGCAGCAGGGTATCGGCGCCGGTGCCCGCGGTGCGAACATAGTCGATCGCACTCTGCCCCGTATTATATTCGGCCCAGGCACGCTGCCAGGCGCTGCGCTGTTCGAACACCTGCTGGATGCCATCGATCGAATAGACGGGAATGACGAGCAGCGGGGGCGAGCGCAGCGTGCGGCCGCTGACGCCGAGAATCTGGCCGGCGCGGACGCGATCGAACTGGACGCCGAGGCGCGCGACGTAACGGCGCGGACCAATCTGTTCCTGTTCGACGACGATCGCCGTCACGATCCCGTCGAGCACCGAATCGGTGAGTGCAGGACCGTCGGAGCCGTTCAATTTGCGGTAAAGCTGGGTCCAGCCCTTGCGCTGCGCCTCGCGCCAGCCCTTTTCGCGGGCATCCTCGGCATTGTCGCCCGTGACGTCGACGAGGATCCCGCTGGCAAGAAAATCGCCGCTGCTGTTGATCGGCGTGATGCCGCGGTCGCCGCGACTGATCTGCCCCTCGACGATCCCCGCGAGGAGAATTGCGAAGAACAGCCCAAAGAGTGCGGCCCAGCGCCAATCGCGGGGTGCCAGCGAGCGAAGGGAACCGCTGGACATAAAATGGGGAAAAGCGGCGGCAGTCATAAGGTTCTTGCGTCTTGTTCCCACCAAAAATGCAACCATCGCTCTTTTCGTCATTCCGGCGAAGGCCCGAATCTCGTCGCCGCGATCCGACACAGCCGCGAGATCGCGGCCGCCGCCGGGATGACGTCACCACCATGCCCTACGCGAAAGACAAGGTCACCGACAAGGAAATCATGGCATTTGTCGGCCGGAACCGTTAGGCGCGCTGGCCATGGATTCCAAGCATAACCAACCCGCCTCCTACACTTATGCCGGGGCCGGCGTCTCGATCGAGACCGGCAATGCGCTGGTCCGTGCCATCGCCCCGCTCGCCCGAGCGACGCGACGTCCGGGCGCCGATGCCGACCTTGGCGGATTCGGCGGCTTTTTCGACCTGAAGGCGGCAGGGTTCAACGATCCGTTGCTGGTCGCCGCAAACGACGGGGTCGGAACCAAGCTGAAGCTCGCGATCGATTCGGGCAGACATGACGGCGTCGGAATCGACCTGGTCGCCATGTGCGCGAACGACCTGATCGTTCAGGGGGCCGAGCCTTTGTTCTTCCTCGATTATTATGCGACCGGAAAACTCGACAATCAGGTCGCGACCGATGTCGTTGCCAGCATCGCCGAGGGTTGCAAACAGGCCGGATGCGCGCTGATCGGCGGCGAAACCGCCGAAATGCCCGGCATGTATTCGGACGGCGATTATGACCTCGCCGGCTTTTGCGTCGGCGCGGTCGAGCGCGAGCAGGTGCTGACCGCCGACAAGGTCGCGGCGGGCGATGTGATCCTTGGCCTCGCCTCTTCGGGCGTTCATTCCAACGGCTTTTCGCTGGTGCGGCGACTCGCGGCCGACAAGGGCTGGAAGCTCGATCGCCCCGCCCTGTTCGACCAGAATGTCCTGCTGATCGACGCGCTGATGGCGCCGACCCGCATCTATGTGAAGAGCCTGTTGCCGCTGGTGAAGACCGGCCGCATTCACGCGCTTGCGCATATCACCGGCGGCGGGCTGCTCGAAAACATCCCGCGCATCCTGCCCAGCACGCTGCACGCCCATGTCGATGCCGACGCATGGGCACAGCCGCGGTTGATGGCGTTCCTGCAGGCGCAGGGAAATATCGAACCCGAGGAAATGGCGCGCACCTTCAACTGCGGGATCGGCATGGCGGTCGTCGTCGCCGAAGCCGATGTCGCGGACGTCACGGCCGCGCTGGAAGCCGCGGGCGAGACGGTGTACCGGATCGGCCATATCGCCGAGGGCGCGAAGGGCTGCACCGTCAGCGGCGGTTCCGAGACGTGGAGCGCGATGGCGGCGTGGAGTGCGACGCATAATGCATGATCCGATCCTCCCTGTTGCGCAGCAATGGGGAGGTGGCAGCCCCGGAAAGGCTGACGGAGGGGCCGATGGTACGGCGCTTTCGCCCCTCCACCACCGCTTCGCGGCGGCCCCCCACCCCGTCGCTTCGCGACAGGGAGGATCGAAATGAAGGCCAGGGTCGCCGTCCTGATCTCCGGCGCCGGCACCAATATGGCGGCGCTGCTCTATGCCGCGAAGGCCGCCGACTGCCCCTATGAACTGGTTCTGGTCGGCAGCAACAATCCCGATGCGCCGGGGCTTGCGATCGCAAGGGCCGAAGGCATTGCGACCTGGAGCCTGTCGCACAAGGGCATGAACCGCGACGCCTTCGACGCGCTGGTCGACGAACAGTTGCGCGCCGCCGGCGCCGACTATGTCGCGCTGGCCGGATATATGCGTATCCTGAGCGACGATTTCGTCGCGCGATGGGCGGGACGGATGCTGAACATCCATCCAAGCCTGCTCCCCCGGTACAAGGGGCTGAACACCCACCAGCAGGCCATCGACGCGGGCGACGCACAGGGGGGATGCAGCGTCCATGTGGTCACTCCGGCGCTCGACGATGGTCCGGTCCTTGCGCAAACGCCGGTGACGATCCTGCCCGGCGACACTGCCGAAACGCTGGCCGAGCGCGTACGCTTTGCCGAGCACCAGCTTTACCCCACCACGCTCGCCGCCTTTGTGTCGCGCGACCGCAGCCCCGACTATCTGCTGGGCCGCGTCCGCGACCTTGCGATGGCGCTGCCCGAAGCCGACGAGGTCACATCGCACGGCATGCCGTGCTTCGGGATCGTCAAGGGCAAGAAATTCGCCTATTTCACCCACGACCACCATGGCGACGGCAAGACCGCGCTGCTCGTGAAGATCAGCGGGGCCGAGGAACAGGCGATGCTGATCGAGCACGACGCGGACCGATATTACCGCCCCGCCTATTTCGGCGACGGATGGGTCGGCATCCGCCTCGACCTTGGCGACACCGACTGGGACGCGATCGGCGAATGGCTCCGCAAGAGCTGGCTGGCGATCGCGCCGCGCAAGCTGGCCGGCCTGATGGGCGCGGCCGAAGAGTTCTAAGCCACGAAAAGCCGCTGGCATTTTGCGGCGAAGCGGGGTCAACTGGGGCGATGGAGTTCGATTTCGCCCTGCTTCTGTCGGCCGCCTACCTCGGCGTCTTTGTCGTCATCATCGGGCGCATCATTCTGCGGCCGCAGCGCGAACCTGCGTCGCGGCTCGCCTGGCTGATCGCCACGATCGCGGTGCCGGTCGTCGGCATCATCGCCTATCTGCTGCTTGGCGAAGCGCGGATCAGCGCCAGGCGGCGCGCCCGCTATGCGGCAATCGAGGCGCATTTGCCGCATCCGCACGAAAACGCCGGGGTCCGGCGCGGGCTGGCACGAAGCGCGTGGGCGGCGCCCTTTGCGCTGGCGGAGACGGTCAACGCCCTGCCGCCGACCGCGGGGAACCGCGCGCGGCTGGCGGCGGACAGCAATGCCGCGATCCGCGAGATGGTGGAGGACATCGATAACGCCCGATCGACCGTCCACCTCTGCTTCTACATCTGGCTGGCCGACAATAACGGCTTTCGTATCAAGGATGCGCTGATCCGGGCCGCACGGCGCGGGGTGAAGGTACGCGTGCTTGCCGATGCGCTGGGGTCGCGGGGGTTCATCCGGTCGGCCTACTGGATCGAGCTGCAGAATGCCGGGGTCGACGCCCGGATCGCGCTGCCGATCGGCGGGCTGGTCTGGACTCTGATCCGCGGGCGCTTCGACCTTCGCAACCACCGGAAACAACTGATCGTCGACAATCGCATCGCCTGGTGCGGCAGCCAGAACCTCGCCGACCCCGAATTTCGCGTGAAATCCAAATATGCGCCGTGGGTCGACATCCTGTCGCGCTGGGAAGGGCCGGTGGCGCGCGACTGTCAATTCGTCTTCGCCGCCGACTGGGAAAGCGAGCATGGCGACGATATCACCGACCTCTTGCAGGACGACGCGGAGCCCGCGCCGATAGCCGATCCGGGAATCCCGGCGCAGATCATCGCGACCGGCCCGAACGCACGCTATGCGGCGATGACCGCGTGCTTCACCTCGCTGATCCATTCGGCGCGGCGCGAACTGGTCGTCACGACGCCCTATTTCGTGCCCGACGAACAATTGCTCTTCGCCCTGCTCGATTGCGCGAGGCGCGGGGTCGATACGGTGATGATCCTGCCGAAACGCAACGACAGCCGCGTCGTCGCGGGGGCGAGCCGGAGCTATTATGCCGATCTTGTCGATGCGGGCGTCAAGCTTCATGAATATCGCCCCGGCCTTCTCCACGCCAAGACGATGGTCGTCGACGGCGAGGTCGCGCTGATCGGATCGGCGAACCTCGACCGGCGCAGCTTCGAGCTCAATTTCGAGAATAATATCCTGCTGCGCGACAAGGCGTTCGCGCGGGAAATCCGCGCCCGGCAGGACAGCTATCTGGCCGAATCCGATCCGGTCACCGCCACCGACGTCGCGGCCTTTGGGGTCGTACAGCGATTGTGGCAAAACCTCGTCGCGACGCTAAGCCCCCTGCTCTGAACAAAAAAGGCCGCCGGATCGCTCCGGCGGCCTTTTCAGATCGATTGTGCCGGCGGGCTTAGCCGACGATTTCTTCGGGTTTGAAGAAATAGGCGATTTCGATCGCGGCATTTTCTTCGCTGTCCGAACCATGGACGGTGTTCGCCTCGATGCTTTCGGCCAGTTCCTTGCGGATCGTGCCGGGCTCCGCGTTCGCCGGGTTGGTCGCGCCCATGATGTCGCGGTTCGCCTGCATCGCATTTTCGCCTTCCAGGACCTGGACGACCACGGGGCCGCTGATCATGAAATCGACGAGTTCGCCGAAGAAGGGGCGTTCCTTGTGGACCGCGTAAAAGCCCTCGGCCTGATCACGGGTCATGTGGATGCGCTTGGAGGCGACGACGCGAAGGCCAGCCTCTTCCAGCATCTTGGTGACGGCACCGGTGATGTTGCGGCGCGTCGCGTCCGGCTTGATGATCGAAAAGGTGCGGGTAACCGCCATGGGAAAGCTCCTGCGTTGCTGTGTTATATGGTGCGCGCGCCTCTAGCGGTGCTTTTGCTGCGCTGCAAGGAAAGAGCGAGAGCCGCCTGTCGCCATGTCGATCGCCGACGGAACGTCAGGGGCCTTCCGACCAGCGACCGCGATCGTCCTGTTTCCAGAAGCGATTGTCGACATCCTCACGCGCCGCGAGCGCGCGCCAGGTCGCGCGGGCATCGTCGATGCGGCTGTTGTCGAACAGAAGGAACGTCCGGTCGAAGCCCAGCGCGTCCTCACGCCATTCACCGTCGGCGAGCGCGATATGCGTCGCGCCGTTCGGCGGCGAGGCATCGAGCGTGCCCGAAAGGAGGATGGGTTCGACCGCCTCGTCGGGCGACCCCGCATGACCGTGCGGCAGAAAGCCCGCGGGCTGGAGCGTCCAGAGCGCTTCGTCGATCGCCTGTCGCTGCATTGCCGAGGCGGCGACCACCAGCAGGCGGTCGCCGTTGCCGACAATGCGCGTCGCGATGGCCGGAAGCACCCGCTCGACCGGATCGCGGGTCAGTCGGTAGAAGTCGACGCGCGCCATCCGCTCCGCGCCACTCAGCCTTCGTGGTTCTCTGCAATGTAGCGGTCGAGCAGGCGGACGCCATAGCCGGTCGCGCCCTTGCCATAGACCGCGCCGTCCTTGTCGGCCCACGCCATCCCCGCGATATCGAGATGCGCCCAGGCGACGCCATCGTCGACGAAGCGTTTCAGGAACTGCGCCGCGGTGATCGATCCGCCTTCGCGTGGGCCGATATTCTTCATGTCGGCGATCGCGCTGTCGATCAGCTTGTCGTACGCAGCCGACAGCGGAAAGCGCCACAGCTTGTTGTTGCTGGTATCTCCGGCGGCGATCAGGCGGGTGGCCAGCGTGTCGTCATTGGCGAAGATGCCGGCATATTCGTGGCCGAGCGAGATGACCATCGCCCCGGTCAGCGTCGCGAGATCGACGATGACTTTCGGGTCATAGGCCTTTTGCGCCCAGCAGATCGCATCGCACAGAACAAGGCGGCCTTCGGCATCGGTGTTGAGGACTTCCACCGTCTGACCCGACATCGTCGTGACGATATCACCGGGGCGCATCGCGTTGCCGTCGGGCATGTTTTCGACGAGGCCGACGACGCCGACGACATTCGCCTTTGCCTTGCGACCGGCAAGCGCCTTGATCGCGCCCGCGACAGCGCCCGCGCCGCCCATGTCCCATTTCATCATGTCCATGCCCGGTCCGGGCTTCAGGCTGATGCCGCCAGTGTCGAAAGTGACGCCCTTGCCGACGAACACGACCGGCGCGTCGCCGGGATTGCCGCCGTTCCAGCGCATCGCGAGGAGGCGCGGCGGGCGTGTCGAGCCTTGCGCGACTCCAAGCAGCGCGCCCATGCCGAGCGCTTTCATCTGGCGCTCGTCCAGCACCTCGATTTCGACGCCGAGATCGGTGAGATGCTGGCAGCGATCGACGAAAGTTTCCGGATAGAGGATGTTCGGCGGCTCTGCGACGAGCGTCTGGGTCAGTGCAACACCGTCGGCCACCGCGGAATAGCTGCCCCAGCGGGCAGACAGGTCGCCCGCCCGCGATGCGACGACGATCGTCCTGAGGCTCGGCTTCGCGGTGTCGGCGAGGCGAGTGCGATAGGTGTCGAGGCGCCAGTTGCGCAACCGCGCGCCCATCGCGAAAGCCAGAACATCGTCTTCGTCGATCGAGCCGGCGCTGGCGAAATCGACATGCAGCGTCTCGACGCTGGTCTGCAGCCGCGCGACAAGCGCGGCGCCCGCGCGCTCGAGATCGTGCACACTCCCTTCGCCGATTCCGACGAGCAGCAGGCGCCGGGCCTGTTCGCCGTCGATCGCAGCGGTTTCGGCGATCGCGCCCGCTGCGCCCTCGAACCGCGCCTGCTTCGCCGCCGCGCCGAGCAGCGCGCCGAGCGCCCCCGCCTCGCCCTTGCGGACCGGGAACGCGACGACGTCGGCAGACGCATCGATTTGCGCGACAAACTGGATAAGCATGCGATGACTTTCCTATGCGGAGATTGATGGGAACGTGCGGGACCGATAGGAGTTTCGCCTGCGAGTTGCAAATGAAGCGACCGACCCGCCCGAGTGGCCCCCGGAGTCGGGTCCAGTCCGCCCGCCGACCGGGCGACGGGACGGTTGCGGCCAGCGCCAGGGAGCGAAACGCAGGTGCATGATTATATTCCACGGCTCGCCGATGGAGCCATGGACAAAATCCGACAAATCCCGCAGGGACGCGGCAATGGCTTCGACGCTTCGGTGCCTCGATCGAGTAATTGGTAGGTTCTGACCCTGGATGAACTGGGATTTGTTCCATCGGTCGTTGCGCGCACGACCTTTCTGGTTCGTGACCGCGAGCGGCGTCGTGCTGATGGCGTGCCCTGCGGGCGCGCAGCAGGCAGCCGAGGCGCCGCGCGTCGAGGCGCCGCAAAGCCAGCCCGATCTGCAGAATCGCGATCTGTCCACCGCCGCCACCGATGCCCCGGCATCGAAGGCCGCGGATCAGATCGGCTTTGCCGCCGACAATATCAATTACGATAGCGACACCGACATCGTGGTCGCCGAGGGCAATGTCGCGATGAATCGCGACACCGTCGACATGCGCGCGGACAAGGTCACCTGGAACCGCAAGACCGGCGAGGTCGTTGCCGAGGGCGATGTCGCGATCAAGAATCCCGAGGGCGACACAGCCTATGGCGATCGCATCGTCCTGACCGATACGCTGCGCGACGGAGTGGTCGAAAACCTGCTGGTCGTACTCGACAATGGCGCACGCCTCGCCGCCGTGAAGGGCACCCGCTTCGACAACGGCAATATCGAGCTGGAGAACGCAGCCTATACCCCCTGCCCCGTCGCGGACGACAGCGGCTGCCCCAAGAAGCCGAGCTGGCAGGTTCGCGCCGTCCGGGTGATCTATGACCGCGGCAAGAACAAGGTGCGGTACAAGGGCGCCCGGATCGAGATGTTCGGACTGCCACTGATCCCGTTGCCGGGGCTCAGTCATCCGGCCAATCAGGAAGCCGGCAGCGGACTTCTGGTTCCGGAGATCCGCCTCGACCGTTCAAACGGTTTCGAAATCGCGGTGCCTTATTATCTGCGGCTCGCCTCCGATCGCGACCTCACCGTCACGCCGCACATCTACACCAGCGCGGCCCCGATGCTGGAAGGCGAATTTCGCGCCCTGACCGACATCGGGTCGTTCCGGATCAACGGTTATGCGACCTACAGCTCGGTCGTGCCGCTGAACGCCACCGGACCGGCCGTAAACGGCGAGAACGAGTTTCGCGGTTATCTGGAAAGCGCGGGCCGGTTTCAGTTCAGTCCGCGCTGGAGCCTGAATTATTCGGGTCGCATCGCGACCGACCGCACGTTCATGCGGCGATACGACATCAGCCGCGACGACCGGCTGCGTTCGACGTTCGAACTCGAACGGATCGGCGGCCAAAGCTATCTCTCGATCGCGGGATGGGCGACGCAGACCCTGCGCGCCGGCGACCGGCAGGGCCAGCAGCCGATCGCCCTGCCGATCATCGATTATCGCCAGCGATTCGCCGATCCCCTGCTCGGCGGGCAGGTCGAGTTGCAATTGAACACGCTCGCCATCGGCCGCACCGCCGGACAAGACACCCAGCGCGCCTTTGCCGGAGCGCAATGGAATCTGCGCGGACTGACCGGCATGGGCCAGGAGGTCACGTTGACCGCGCTGGTTCGCGGCGACATCTATCACAGCGACGGAAATCTGCTGACCGCCATTCCCGGCTATCGCGGCAAATCGGGATGGGAAGGTCGCGGCATCGCGGCGATGGCGGCCGATATGCGCTGGCCCTTCATCGGCGAATTCGCGGGCGGCACCCAGACCCTGACCCCGCGGGTGCAGATCGTCGCGACGCCGCCGCTCAAGAATCTCGACATTCCGAACGAGGATTCGCGCGCCTTCGATCTTGAGGACAGCAACCTGTTCGCGATCAACCGCTTTTCGGGCTATGACCGGTTCGAGGACGGCGCGCGCATCACCTATGGCCTCGAATGGAATTACAGCCGCCCGGGGTTCAACGTCAGTTCGGTCATCGGGCAAAGCTATCGCCTGTCTAACAAGCCCAGCCTGTTCCCCGACGGCACGGGCCTGACCGACCGGACATCCGACATCGTCGGACGCACGACGGTGGCGTACAAGGATTTCCTGCGGCTGACCCACCGCTTCCGGCTCGACAAGGATAATCTGGCGATCCGTCGTAACGAATTCGACGCCACGATCGGCAGCCGTTCGACCTATGCCGTGCTGGGCTATTCGCGGCTCAACCGCGATATCCTGTTGCTCGGCGAGGATTTGCAGGATCGCGAAGAGGCGCGCGTCGGCGGCCGCGTCGGTTTTGCCAAGAACTGGTCGATCTTCGGGTCCGCGATCATCGACCTCACCAGCAAGAACGACGACCCGCTGAGCGTCGCCGACGGGTTCGACCCGATTCGGCATCGCCTGGGCGTCGCCTATGACGACGAATGCCTGTCGATCGCGCTGACCTGGCGCCGCGACTATATCGATACCGGCGATGCGAAGCGCGGCAACAGCTTCTCGTTCCGGATCGCATTCCGCAACCTTGGCTTCTGATTGCGCCGAACGAAGGGGCGCGAAGGCGTGTCCGACGGTCCGTCTCGCATAGCCTCCGCTCAGCCCCCGTTCAGCGTTCCGCCTCTAGATCGAAAGCCAGTTATGACATGCCACTGCGCGTTTGCGCTGGACCATCGGGCACGTCCGCTGATACGGAGCGGGCCGGAACCTCTCGAATAGGGTGAAAATGACGAAAATTTCGACCATGATCGGGCTGATGGCCGCAGCGGCCGTGGGTGTGACACCAGTAGTCGCGCAGACCGTCTCCGACAATGAAGTGCCGACGACGAGCCTCAACATTCCGGGCAACGTCCAGCTTTATGGCGATGCCAAGCCGAACGTCTATCGCCCGTCGGCGACCGTGAACGGCGAGATCGTCACCGCGACCGACATCGAACAGCGCCTCGCGCTGATCCGGATCGCGAACAACAATATCGAGCTGCCGGCCGACGAGGCGCAGCGGCTGCGGACACAGGTGTTCAGCAACCTGATCGACGAAAAGCTTCAGATTCAGGAAGCGAAGGCCGCAAAGATCGAGATCGACGAAAATGTCATCAACGATCAGTTCGCCCGGCTTGCCGCACGCTTCAAACAGACGCCCGAGCAGTTCACCGAATATCTGGCGTCCAAGAATTCGTCCGCCGCGGCGGTGAAGCAGCAGATTCGCGGCGAATATGCCTGGGACCGGCTGCTGTCGCGGAACATCCAGTCGACGACCAACGTATCGACCGAGGAGGTCGAGGCGATCGTCAAGCAGATGAACGAGGCGAAGGGCCAGGACGAGTTCCACATCGGCGAAATCTATCTGTCGGCAACGCCTGAAAATCAGGCCGAGATCGTCGAGAATGCCCGCAAGATCATCCAGGCCTTGCAGGCCGGCGGCAGCTTTGCCGCTTACGCTCGCCAATTCTCCGAAGCGTCGACCGCCGTCGTCGGCGGCGACCTGGGCTGGGTCAAATCGGCGCAGCTCCCCGCGTCGATGGCCGATGCGGCAGGCCAGATGCAGCCCGGCCAGCTTGTCGGCCCGATCGAGGTGCCCGGCGGGGTGTCGATCATGCTGATGATCGACCGGCGCCAGGTGCTGACCGCGGACCCGCGCGACGCGATCCTCAGCCTGAAGCAGGTTTCGCTCGATTTCCCCGCCGGTACCACCGAGGCGCGGGCATCGGAGCTGGCAGGCCAGTTCGCCGAAGCGACGCGCAGCATCGCCGGCTGCGGCGGCACCGAAGAAGTCGCAGCGCGGCTGGGCGCGCATGTCGTGTCGCGCGACAATATCGAGATGCGCGCACTCCCCGGTCCCCTGCAGGCGACGCTTGCGACGATGCAGGTCGGACAGGTCACGCAACCGTTCGGCGCCGCGAACGACGGAATCAGCGTGCTCGTGCTGTGCGGCCGCGACATGCCGCAGACGGCAACCGCCCCCGACCTCCAGCAGATCGAACAGCGGCTGCTGGAAGAAAAGGTCAACAAGCGCGCTCAGCGTTATCTGCGCGACCTGCGCCGGGATGCCGTGATCGAATATAGCTGATGTCGACCGACGACCAGCGATGCCCGATCGCGGTCACCATGGGTGACCCGGCGGGCGTCGGCCCCGAAGTCGCAGCGCGCGCCTGGGCGGCGCGCCGCGACCATGACCTTCCCCCCTTTGTCGCGATCGGCGATATCGCCGCCGTCGAGGCCGTCTGGGACGGCCCCGTGGCGCGTATCGGCGACATGGGCGAAGCCGCGCGCGCCTTCGACACCGCGCTTCCCGTCTGGCACCTAGAGGACAGCGGACCGCTTACGCCGGGAGCGCCGACCCCGGCCGGCGCGACCTGTGCGCTTCACGCGCTCGAAACGGGAATCGGCCTGACGCGCACCGGAGCCAGCGCCGCGCTTGTAACCGGCCCCGTGTCGAAGCACGCGCTGCACGGCATCGGCTATACGCACCCCGGCCAGACCGAATTCATCGCCGAACGCTGCGGCATTACCGCGACCAACGCGGTGATGATGCTCGCGGGCCCGTCGCTGCGTGTCGTACCGCTGACCGTTCACATCCCGCTTGCCGAAGTGGCCGAGCGGCTTACGCCCGACCTGATCGTGGCGAAGGCGCGGATGGTCGCGCGCGGTCTGTCGCGCGATTTCGGCATCGCCGAGCCGCGCATCGCGATCGCGGGTCTCAATCCGCACGCCGGCGAAAGCGGCCAGCTTGGCGACGAGGAAATCCGCATCATCGCTCCCGCCGTGGCGCAGCTCGCCGAGGAAGGCATTGAGGTCGACGGCCCGCTCGCCGCCGACGCGCTGTTCGCGCCGGGGATCCGCAGTCAGTATGACGCGATCCTTTGCTGCTATCACGATCAGGCGCTGGCCCCTTTCAAGGCCCTGCACTTCCACGACGGCGTCAATCTGACGCTGGGGCTGCCGATCATCCGCACGTCCCCCGACCATGGTACGGCGTTCGATATCGCGGGCATGGGCAAGGCCGACGCTGGACCGACGATCGCGGCGATCGCGATGGCCGCGCGCATGGCCGCAGCGCGCGACAGCGCCTGCGCTCCGGCGCAGTAACGGGGCCGGAGTGCCGATCCAGCCGAAGCTTCCGCTGCCGCCCCTGCGCGATACGGTGCGTACGCACGGTCTGTCGGCGAGCAAGGCGCTGGGCCAGAACTTCCTGTTCGACGAGCAACTGCTCGACCGGATCGCGGCGCTGCCGGGTGACCTGGACGATCAGACGGTGTTCGAGGTCGGACCGGGGCCCGGAGGGCTTACGCGCGCGTTGCTGCGTGCGGGTGCAAGGGTGATCGCGGTCGAGCGGGACGATCGCTGCCTGCCGTTGCTTGCGGACCTGGGCGAAGCGTTCGACGGGCGGCTGACCGTGATCCCCGATGATGCGATGGCGATCGACACCGATGCGCTGGCCGGCGGTCCTTATCATATCGTCGCCAACCTGCCCTATAATGTGGGAACGGCACTGTTCACGCGCTGGCTTGAACCCGCCCGCTGGCCGCCGCTTTGGCGATCGCTGACACTGATGTTCCAGCTTGAGGTGGCGGAGCGGATTGTCGCGCCGGTGGGAAGCAACGCTTACGGACGGCTGGCCGTCCTCGCGCAGTGGCGATCAAACGCGCGGATCGCGATGAAGGTCCATCGATCGGCCTTCACCCCGCCGCCCAAAGTGATGTCGGCGATCGTCCATGTCACGCCCGCAACCGAACCCGAGGGCGTCAATCCGCGCACCCTGTCGAAGCTCACCGAAAAGGGGTTCGGTCAACGACGCAAGATGTTGCGGCAAAGCCTGAAGGGTCTCGACGGCGCGGTCGAAGCGCTTGAGGCGCTGGATATCGATCCGACGCGGCGGGCCGAGACGGTCAGTGTCGCCGAATGGGTGGCGCTGGCCCGAATTCTAAGCTGAGCCGGCTATCGCCACGCCCATGCCGGGCAGTCAGTTCTGGTTGCTGGTACCGACCGTTGCCACCGGCTTCGGCGCGATGGCTTCAGCGGCGACGACGCGCTTTGCATCGCTGTTCGCGATCGTCTTTTCGAGCGCGGCGATCTGTGGGCAACTGGTCTTGCACGCACGCTTCGCATCGGCGAGCTTTTCGCGCGCCAGCTCGATCGCACCCCGGTCGGCCAGCGCTTCACCCTGCCCGGTCAGCGCGACGATGTCATTGGGTTCGAGCAGCAGCGCCTCGCGATAGAGGCCGATCGCCTTGCCCGGCAAACCCTGTGCCCGCGCGACTTGCGCCATCGCGATGATCGCCGAACGATTGCGCGGGTCGGCGGCCAGCGCCGATTCATAGAAATCGACAGCGGCGCCAAGGTCGCCTGCGGTCTGGGCGCTCTCACCCTGCTTCTGCAGCGCGATCGAGCTAGGGAGGACGTCGCTGTCGGCGCGTTGCGCATCGGAGGCCACGGGCATGCTGGCAAGGACGAGGCCGGCCCCCAAAGCCAGGAAACTGACGCGCATCGCATTCTCCCATTTCTTCATTCGGGGCGATGCTAACATGGCGCTGTCAGCCGTGCGAGAAAAAATCCGTCGCACCCGTCGTGGGCCGGAGTCAGCAGAAAACCGCTGCCCGCAGCGCGTCCGATGCCGTCGGGCAGGAAGCTTCGATCGGCTGTCCAGCCGGGATGCCGCGTCAGAAATTCATCCACCTGAGCCCGCCCCTCGCGCGCGATGATCGAGCAGACAGCATAGAGGAGTTTGCCACCGGGCGCCACAAGATCGGCGCCGATATCGACAAGTTTCGCCTGATCCGCGCGATGGCGATCGAGCCGCGCGGGCGTCAGGCGCCAGCGCAGTTCGGGGCTGCGCCGCCAGGTGCCACTGCCCGAACAAGGGGCATCGACAATGACGCGATCCGCCTTCCCCTGCCAGTCGGCCAGCATCGCGGGTTCCTGCGCGGGGTTGAGCAACCGCGTCTCGATGCGCGTCGCGCCCGCGCGTTCGGCGCGCGGCGCAAGCTGCTGTAGCCGCGCGCGGTTGGCGTCGCAGGCCAGGATATCGGCGTCGTTATCGGTCAGCGACGCAATGGCGAGCGTCTTGCCACCGCCGCCGGCGCAAAGATCGACGATGGCCTGCCCCGGTCGGGCGTCGAGCGCGGCGGAGGCATATTGGCTTGCCGCATCCTGCACCTCGAACAGACCGTCGGCATAGGCGGCATGCTGCGCCGCCGCAGTTTCGGGCGGCAAGCGCCAGCCGCCGGGAGCACCGCGAATGGCGGCACCCTCGGGAAAAAGCCCGGCGAGATCGTCCGCCCCGGCCTTGATCCGGTTGACACGCAGGTCGAGCGGCGCGCGGGCGAGCATGGCGTCCCCCTCGCCCGACCCGATCAGCGGGTCGAAGAGATCGATGAGCGCCTCCGCCGCAAGCCCGGTTTCGCCGCGCGGTTCGTCGGGCACGATCGGGGCGGGACCATAGGACGAACCGTCGAACAGGTCGGCAAGCATGGGTTCGGCGTCGACCAGCGCGAGCATCGCGGCACGGCCCGATGCGGGCGCCGACCGCACGCGACGGATGGCGTCATAAACATGACCGCGGATCGCACGGCGATCCTTCGACCCCGCATAGCGACGCGCACGCATCGCCTCGGCGAAGATCGCGTCGGCGGGCGCCCCGCCATCGCGCGCCGAGGCGGCGATGGCATCGAGGATCTCGATCGCAGTCTGGAGGCGAGCAGCGGGAGTCATGAGCCCCCTCCCCTCCCGTAAACGGGAGGGGCAGCGAGACTTGCGAGCTTGCTCGCTAGTCGCAACGGGGTGGGCCATGAGGCGCCCAGCCAACCCACCCCGCTGCGACTAGGCAGCAAGCTGCCAAGTCTCGCTGCCCCTCCCGCCTGCGGGAGGGGATGGATGTGTCGTTGAGTCACGAATCATCCCACCGGATAATTCGGCGCCTCGCGCGTTATCGCGACGTCGTGGACGTGGCTTTCCCGCAGGCCGGCATTGGTGATGCGGACGAACTTGGCCCGCGCGCGCAGATCCTTGAGCGTGCGGCTGCCCGTATAGCCCATCGCCGCTTTCACGCCGCCGACGAGTTGGTGGATCACGTCCTTCGCGGCGCCCTTGAACGGCACCTGACCCTCGATACCCTCGGGCACCAGCTTCATCTGATCCTTGATATCCTGCTGGAAGTAGCGATCGGCCGATCCGCGCGCCATCGCGCCGACGCTGCCCATGCCGCGATAGCTCTTGTACGTACGGCCCTGGAACAGGAAGGTTTCGCCCGGCGCCTCGGCCGTCCCGGCGAGGAGCGAGCCGACCATCACGCTGGACGCGCCAGCCGCCAGCGCCTTCGCAATATCGCCCGAGGTCCGCAGGCCGCCGTCGGCGATAACCGGAACGCCCAGCTTTTCCGCCGCCTCGACGCTGTCGAGAATCGCTGTGAGCTGCGGCACGCCGACGCCGGCAACGACGCGCGTGGTGCAGATCGAGCCCGGGCCGATGCCGACCTTCACGCCGTCGGCGCCGCAATCGACCAAGGCCTTTGTCGCGTCACCAGTGGCAACATTGCCAGCGAGAACCTGAACGCGGTTCGACATCTTCTTGATGCGTTCGACGGTCGCGCCCACGCCCTTGCTGTGTCCGTGCGCGGTATCGACGACAATCAGATCGCATTCGGCGTCCAGCAGCGCCTCGACCCGTTCGATTCCCGAATCGCCCGTGTTGGTCGCTGCGGCGACGCGCAGGCGGCCGCTGCCATCCTTGGTCGCGTCGGGGAAATTCACGGCCTTTTCCATGTCCTTGACCGTGATCAGTCCGATGCAGCGATAATCTTCGTCGACGACGAGCAGCTTTTCGATGCGGCGCTGGTGCAGCAGCTTGCGCGCCTCGTCCTGACCGACGCCGGGGCGAACGGTTGCGAGGTTTTCGGCCGTCATGAGTTCGCGCACCGGCTGTCCCGGATTGTCGGCGAAACGGACGTCGCGGTGAGTCAGGATGCCGACGAGCTTGCCGCCGGGTTCGACGACCGGAATGCCCGAAATCCTGTGCTGCGCCATCAGCGCGGTGGCATAGGACAGCGGCGCGTCGGGGGTGATGGTGATCGGGTTGACGATCATCCCGCTTTCGAAGCGCTTGACCTGCCGTACCGCGGCGGCCTGTTCCTCGACCGTCATGTTGCGGTGAAGAACGCCGATCCCGCCGATCTGCGCCATCAGTATCGCCATGTCGGCCTCGGTCACCGTGTCCATCGCCGACGACAGGATCGGGATGTTGAGCGTGATCTCGCTGGTGAGTTGCGTCGAAAGATTGGCGTCCGACGGCAGGATGTCCGACGCGCCGGGCACCAGCAGTACGTCGTCGAAGGTCAGGCCGGTGATGATTTCCATGGGTGCCACTTTCTCATGCGGGCGGCGTCTGCCCCGCATTTTCGGAGCGACACGCGCGACTCGTTTGGTGGCGGCCCATGTAACCAGTCGAGCGGAAACGCGCCAGTGGGGGGAGGATGATTATTTCGGCCACCCCATGCGCCCGGAAAAAGACGGGATTGCGGCCGGCCAAAACGCCGCCGCAATCCCGTCGGCGCGCCCTATTTGGCGAGCAGCCAGATCAGCGCCGCGAGCATCACGACGAAGAACAGCGTAAAGACCGTCACCTCGACCCAGCCGAGACCCAGCGCGCGGGCATGCTCCTGCCGGAACGCCTCGACCTTGTCCTTGATGTCGGTCGTGCCGGTGACGAGCCCGATGTCGAGATGCCGCCCTTTCTTGAGGAAGGTTACCGCCTCCTTCACTTCGGCGGCATCGATATCGGGATAGCGGCGAAAGATGTCTTCCGCGCGGATAGCCTGGGCCGAGGCCGTGGCCCCGCCCTTGGTGGATTCAGTCATTTGCAATTCCATCATTTGCGTCCCCCGCGAAGGAGGACATGTTCATCCGTTCGCCCGAAGGCGTCGTCGATCAGCGGATGGAAAGACGTGGCGGCGCACGCGCCGCGTAAGGGGCGCCGTGCCAACCGGCCGCTTGCGCCAGCGGCTTTGCGGCAAAAGCGGGCGCGCCGGTCGCGCGCTCCACAAGCACAAAAACGACGGGCCCGAGCATGAGCGGATCGGGTCCGGAGCCGGTTCGCCGGTCGTCGTCGTCAGCGCGATGCCAGGATGTCAGCTTGACGGCAGCGGCGCGGCCGACATGCGCTGGCGCCTCGACGAGCGTGCGCACCGCGGATACCTTGTCCACCCCATCGAACGCGCGCGCATCATGCGCGACGCCGAGTGCCCCCAGCGACAGGATCGCAAGCCAGGCGAACAAGGCGCCCACGCGGCTGCGGCCGAGGGATAGGATCGACATCATCGGGGCCTTGTAGCGATTACAACCTTACGGGGAACTGACTCATTTGCCATGCGGGCGTGGACAGGCACCCCGACGATCGTTACGGGAGCCGACTAGCCATCCTTTCCGGCGGGCCCATTGCCTGCGCTTGCCGCACCCCGAATGTCCGGCTAGTCGCGATAGCGTGAGCCCCGACACACCCCCTCCCCCCTCGACCCTCGCTCCCTTCCGCTATCCCGCCTTTCGCGCGATCTGGATCGCGAACCTTGCGTCGAACATGGGATCGATGATCCAGTCGGTCGGCGCCGCGTGGTTGATGACCGAACTGACGCGCTCGCACCTGCTCATCGCGCTGGTCCAGGTGGGCGCGACGATCCCGATCCTGCTGCTTGGCGTGTTCGCGGGCGCGATCGCCGATAATTTCGACCGGCGGCGCGTGATGCTGGCGGCCCAGACGGCGATGCTGCTGGTCTCGGCAGCGCTGACAGTGACGACGTGGATGGGCGCCATCACGCCGCTCCTGCTGCTGTTCTTCACGCTCGCCGTCGGCTGCGGCACCGCGCTCAACGGGCCGGCATGGCAGGCGTCGGTACGCATGCAGGTCGGGCCAAGAGACCTGCCGCAAGCGATCGCGCTCAACAGCATCGCCTTCAACCTTGCCCGCAGCGCCGGCCCCGCGCTCGGCGGGCTGCTGATTTCGGTCACGGGACCTGCGCCAGCCTTTGCGCTCAACGCCATATCCTATCTCGCGCTGATCGTCGTTCTGCTGCGCTGGCACCCCGAGGTCGCGCCGCCAAAGCGGACGCCGATGTTCGCCGCGATCGCGACGGGACTGCGCTTCTGCTATCAGTCCGACCCGGTGCGCCGCGTGCTGATCCGCGGGTCGATCTTCGGTACCGCGGCGATCGCGCTGCAGGCGCTGCTCCCTTCGCTGGTTCGCGACCGCCTGCATGGCACCGAAACGATCTATGGCCTGTGTCTTGCCGCCTTTGGGACCGGATCGATCGTCGCCGCGCTGTTCGTCGGCGATATTCGCCGGCGCTGGGGCAGCGACCGGATCGTCAGCATTTCATCGCTGATCTATGCCGCCGCGATGATTCCGGTGGCGATGACGCAAAGCCTGCCGGCGATCCTCGGCTCCGCCTTTGTCGCGGGACTGGCGTGGGTGTCGACGCTGACGACGCTCAATGTCGCGATGCAGTTGCGGTCGCCCGAGGCGATCCTTGGTCGCTGCATGGCGATCTATCAGGCCGTCACCTTTGGCGCGATGGCGCTGGGCGCCTGGCTGTTCGGGCTGATCGCCGACCTGTGGACATTGTCCGCCGCGGTGCTGGCATCGGCGCTGTGGCTGGCGATTTCCGCCGTCCTTCTGCCCATGCTCGCGCCCATGCCCGGGCGCGACGAAGGCCGGATCGCGAACTGATCAGGCCGCGCCATCCTCTTCGATGGTGAAGCGACTGTTCGAAAGCTGCAATTCGTCACCACAATGGCTGCAGGCGACGACCATGTGAAGGTCGTGACCGCATGGGTCGTGGGTCAACAGCACCGGCGGCCCGCGCTCGTCGGAGAACCACCGATCGCCCCACTGGAGCAGCGCGAGCAGCACCGGATACAGATCGCGCCCCTTCTGGGTCAGCCGGTACTCGACACGGTCCGCGTGCGCCGAATAGGGCACGGTCTTCAAAATACCCTGTCGCACCAGCCGTTCCAGGCGGCCGGTCAGGATATTGGTCGCCATCAACGTATCCCGCTGGATATCGTCGAAGCGGTTGATGCGCGTGAACATCGCGCGGACGACCAGCGTCGCCCAGCGGTCGCCGAACAGTTCGATCATCGTGTCGACGAGCGGGCGTCCGCCCGGTCGCCGCGCGCCGACCTCGCCGCAAAAGCGGCGGCGTTCATAGGCTGGCGTCACCTGCACGAGCCCCGGCCCCTCGCGCCACGAGACGTCGCGCGGGTCGATTTCCTTGCGGCAATGTTCGCACGCCGGCACCGGTTCGGTCGCCGAGCCGCAGCTCGCGTGATGCAGCCGGACCTGGAAATCGCGGCTCGCCGCCTCCCATTTATGCTGCCAGCGCAGCATCATCAGCGCATTGGGAAACTGGTCCCGCCCCTTTTGGGTGAGCACATAATGGAAACCGCGCCCCGCCTTTCGGGGGCGCTTCGCCAGGCAATCCTCGTCGACCAATTTCTTGAGCCGGCCATTGACGACCGAGCGCGCCAGACCAGTCCGGGCGACGAATTCGTCGAAGCTGTGTATGCCAAGGAACGCCTGTTCCATGAGGAGCAGCACCGGCACGTCGCCGACGACGTCAAGCGCGCGCCAGATCGAACAGGCCCTGATGGTACGCTCATGTTTCAACCGGGAACCATCCTCCGCTTATCGCCCGCCTCCAGGGTCAGCGCCCTAGACCAAGGGTCGCGGGCGGACAAGGCTGGGCGGAAGAGGGAGCGTGCCCTGCCCCCTCCTCCGCACCGGGAGAGCCCGGTCGACGACCCTTCGTCAGAAGCGTCCGGTCAATTGCACCGCGATCGTGCGCGGCCGATCGACGATCCCGTTGTAGGCGTTGCCCGCGTTGCGCGTGATCGTGGTCGCCAGCGGCATCGAGCTTGCCGTCTGAAGGATACGCTGATTGGTCAGGTTGCGGCCGATGAGCGCGACCTCCCACTGGTTGTCGATCTGGGCGAGCGCCAGCCGCGCGCCGAGCTTGGCATAGCCGTCCTGACGGGTTCTGGGATCGAGGTTCGCCGAGGCGATGTAGGCCGACGAGAAATCGGCGTTGACGTTGAACGCGACCTTCATGCTGCTGCTGATCGGCGTCACATAATCGAGGTTCAGGTTGCCCGACCATTTCGGCGACAGCGCGTTGCGCTTGCCGGTGTAGTCGCAGAAACCGCCCGCGCCCGGCGTCTGCAGATAATAGCATTGGCCGTTGGTGAAGTTGGTGAACTTGAAATCGAGATAGGCGATGGCACCGCTGATCGTCAGCCCGTTCGCGATCGCGGCGCGAAAGTCCGCCTCGACCCCCTGCGTCTTCGCGCCGGCCGCATTGCGGACGTTGAAGTTCAGCGTGCCGTCGAAGATGTTGACCTGAAGATCATGATATTTGGTGCGATAGACCGACAGGTTGAACGCGAGATTGCGGCCCTTGTACTTGAGCCCGCCCTCGAAATTGTCGGCGCTTTCGTCGGCGAACATGAACGCGCCGGGCTTGGCGACGGTGGTCGATGTCGGCAGCGAGTTCGAACGGATATCGAAGCCGCCCGCCTTCGTGCCCTTCGCATAGGATGCGTATAGCATCAAATCGTCGGTCGCATCGAACTGGAGGTTGACCATCGGGTTGAAGCTGTCTTCGCTCAATTTGCCCGAAATGCTGTGCGCTTCGATATTGAGCGCGCGGAAGGTCGCGGCGACCACCAGCGGGTTGAAGGTGTTGAGCGGTCCCTGGACGATCGCGAGCGTGCGGCTGCCGGTCTTCTTTTCGTGGTTGAAACGCGCGCCAGCGGTAATGCGGAACTGGTCGGTCACCGACAGCTCGCCCTGCGCGAACGCGGAGATGAGGTCCGACGTCTGGCTGTAATCGCGGTCGTTGCGCGTATCGCCGAGCGCATTGAAAGGCGCACCCAGCGCCAGGAACGTCGCGTTGAACAGGGTGAAGTCCTGCACATCGAGCTTTGCGTTCTGGTAGTAGACGCCCGCAATATAATTGAACGCTTCGCCGCCCGGCGAGGCCAGGCGGAGTTCCTGCGAATATTGCCGATAATCTTCCCGCAGGTTCGTGCCGTCGAGGAAACTGATGCCCGAGAAATCGACGTCGACGATCTCCCGCGTCTTGTAGTCGAGCAGCGACGAGATCGAAGTCAGCGTGTGGTCGCCGAGTTCGAGGTCCATGTTGAGCGTCGCACCGAGCACCTTGTTGCGGCTCTGGTAACCGTTGTCGGCGCGCACATAGTCCGGGGTCGTATCGACGAAGAACGGTCCCTGGAACACGGTGTTGTAATTGCCCACCGCACCGAACACGTCGCGCGGCTGAGGATCAGCGTGCAATAGGCACCCCCTTCGTGGGGTGATCGGCGTGCAAAAAGGACCCCTTCATCCCGGGGATTTAGTCGGCCGACTGGTTTTGATCAGTTGGCGAGAACGGGATGTTGATCGTGGAGACAGTGGT
>NZ_JAEULM010000049.1 GCF_016793825.1 Sphingopyxis sp. | reverse complement strand
TGGAACAGCAACTGCCCTCCCGAGCGGGCGAACGGCAGATAACCGAGCTCGTCGAGCACGATCAGGTCGAGCCGCGACAGCTGCGCCGCCAGGGTCCCGCCTTTGCCGATCCGGGTCTCCTCTTCGAGGCGTGTCACCAGTCTTGACACCAAGGCGCGCTCCACACCTCGAACAGTAAATGAAACCTTTGAGGATCGGCGGCGGACCGGGGGTATTAGGCTTAAGATTGAATCTGCGAGACCTGAGCAGCGATTGAACTGCGTCAAAATCTTCCTGACTAATGATCGACGGGACGGCGACGATCACCACTTCGTCAAGGGGATTCAGAGATCCGTCCCTACTTCGCTGAGCGTAAGCATGCTGTCCGATATAGGTACGCCGGGTCAGCATCCGGTGTAGCTGTCCCGTTGCCCATAACGCGCCGCTCGGCGTTCTGAACCCCTGACCATGCAGATAGTTTGCAATTTTTTTGAGGCCGAAGGATTTGCGACCGTCGGGTCCGCCTAAGGCCAACCGGTATACTAGGCGCACGAAGTCTTCATATCGCTCGTCGATTACGAGCTTTTTCTTGATTTGATCCCCACGTCGCTCCACCTCCACCACCCGATAGCCGAGAGGAGGGGTAGACCCGCACCAAAAGCCCTGGCGCGCGTTCTCCCTGAGCGCTCTGCTCACGTGCTTGGAATTTTCCTTCGATTGGTATTCGTCGAAAAGAGTGATCACTTGTCGCATCATGACATGCATCGGATCGTCGCCGATTTCTTGGGTAGCCGACACAAGCTTGACGCCGTTTCGTTCCAACTTCCGGACGTAATACTCGAGTTCGAAATGATCCCGGAAGAAGCGCGAGAAGCTGTGGACGACGATGATATCGAACGGACGCGGGGATCGGGTCGCCGCCGCGATCATTCGCCTGAATTCCGGTCGGCGGTCATTAGTCGCTGACGCACCCTGCTCGACGAATATTTCGGCGATCTCATACTTTCGCAGGATGCAATATATCTCCCCCTCTCGCTGCTGGTCGGGGATCGAGACATCATATTGCGCCTGTCGCGCCGTCGATACTCGCAAATAAAGAGCCGCCCTGGTTGGGCGTTCGGAATTTAGCATTTTGCCTTCCTGCAGAATGAGGCGGTGGTGCGCCCCTACCCGCCGCATAATGACGAGCCCGCTATCCACCCCAAATTTTTGTTCTGACTCTCGTTGATCGACGACCACATAGACCGAAAGGCGGCCCTCACGCAGGGACAAATCCTCATCCTGCGGGTCCTGCGACACAGGAGCGCGACGGCCACGAACCTCGTCAGCCTGCCGAAATGAGCAAGGCGATCATTATGGATATACAAAAGCCGTTGCGCACCGTTGGCTCCAGAGGACCGACCGGCGAGCATGTTCATGTCCTGAGCACTACCGGAACCTCTCTGGTCGTTACGGTACGGAACCGAGTAACGATAAGGTTGCTTCGCAGGCCGCCAAGACAAAGTTGCTCCCGGCAGGAGCCGAATATTGCCAGATCTTGTCACGCCCCTTGCTGACCCGCGCAGACGGTTGCGTATATGGATCGCTTTTGCTAGCGGCCCGCAGCGTGACCTCGGGTTGCCTGGAGACAGGCATGAAAAGGGAAGACCGGTGAAGATCCGGCGCTGCCCCCGCAACTGTAACCGGCGAGGTGG
Source organism: Sphingopyxis sp. (assembly GCF_016793825.1). Classification (GTDB taxonomy): domain Bacteria; phylum Pseudomonadota; class Alphaproteobacteria; order Sphingomonadales; family Sphingomonadaceae; genus Sphingopyxis. The sequence continues at coordinate 36,512 of NZ_JAEULM010000049.1, read as the reverse complement.
ATGCACTCCGTGCCACTTGGGCGACAGCCCTGGGAAGGCCCGCATCCGCCGTTGACCCGGGAGCCAGGAGACCTGCCAGAGCGTCGCCGTTATCTGCGCGCGGGCGGGGTGCACCGGGAGCAGGCGGGGATTCCCGCGTGACGGCAAAGGCCGTTACGTTTGGAGAATCCGTATGAACACCCGCGTTTTGACTTCCACCCTGTCGCTGATCGCCATCGCGGCGGCATCCCCCGCCCTGGCCGACGAGAGCACCGGCGACGGCACCACGATCACCGTGATCGGCTCGCTCCTCGACGCCGAAGAGAGCAACGCCTCGGTTTCGGTGATCGACGACATCGCGATCCGCCGCGCGCAGAACGGCGCTGCGACCGACCTGCTGGTTCGCCTGCCCGGCGTCTATGCCACCCGCAACGGCGGCATCGGCGGCTTTACCGGCATCCGCATCCGCGGCGCCGAGGCCGAGCAGACGCTCGTCACGATCGACGGCGTGCGCGTCGGCGACCCCTCGTCGCCGGGCGGCGGCTTCGACTTCGCAAACCTGATGCTGGGCAGCATCGACCGCATCGAAGTGCTGCGCGGCGCGAACAGCCTGCCCTGGGGCAGCCAGGCGATCGGCGGCGTCGTCGCCGTCACCACCACCGCCGCGCCCACCGACGGGACGACCAGCGGCGACATCGGCGCCGAATATGGCTCGCGCGATACCGTGCGCGCCAACGGCCGGCTTCGCGCCTCGCTCGGCGCGGCGCAGTTCGGCGTCGGCGGCGGCTACACCCGCACCGACGGCATCAGCACCGCCGCGGTCGGCACCGAGCGCGACGGCTATCGCCAATATTCGCTGAACCTCACCAACCGCACCGAAATCGGCAACACCCTCGTCTTCCGCGCCTTCGGCCTCTTCGCCGACAGCCGCGTCGACCTCGACGGCTTCGCGCCGCCGACCTTCAGCTTCGGCGACACCCCCGAATATCAGGACACGCAGGAACATTATGCTGCCGTCACGATCGAGCATCGTCCGGGCGGCAACGCCAGCGAGGGCGGCTTTTCGCACGAGCTGCAATATGCCTTCGCCGACATCAACCGCGACAATTTCGATCCCTCGTTCGGCAGCACCGACCCGAGCTTCCGCGCGCGCGGACGCAACGAGCGCCTGTCGTACACTGTCGACTGGACCGCAGTGTCGCAGCTTCGGGTGCTGGCGGGCGCCGAACGCGAGTGGGTGCGCTCGCTGACCGCCGACGCTTTCTCGAGCGATGCCGGCAGGACCGCGACGACCTCCTTCTGGGGCATGCTCGTCGGCAAGCCGACCGAGATGCTGACGCTGACCGCGGGCATCCGCCACGACGATCACCGCGACTTCGGCGGCGCGACGACGCTGGCGTTCGACGCGGGGCAGAAGATTGGCGACCTCGTCACGGTCCGCGCCAGCTATCGCGAGGGCTTCAAGGCGCCGACCCTGTTCCAGCTGTCGGCCACCGCGGGCGCGTTCGGCAATCCCGACCTGCTCCCCGAAGAGGCCAAATCCTATGAAATCGGCCTTCGCTTCGGCGATGCACAGCGCTGGTTCCTCGACGTCGCCGCCTTCCGCCGCGACAGCCGCAACCTGATCGATTTCGTCAGCTGCCCGGCGGGGCCGAACCCCCTGCCCCCGATCTGCGCGACCGGCAACCGCCCGTTCGGCACCTATGACAATATCAACCGCGCGCGGGGTGAAGGCTTCGAGGTCGAGGGCGGCGCCACCCTCGGCGAGGTCCGGCTCAGCGCCAATTACAGCCTGATCGCGACGAAGGACCGCACCGTCGGCGGCGTCTTCGAGGGCAACCGCCTCGCCCGCCGTCCGCGCCACCTGGCCAACGCCGAGATCGCCTGGACGCCGGGCGGCGCACTCGACGGCGCCGACCTGTCGGCGGCGGTACGCTATGCCGGCAAGAGCTTCGACAATCGCGGCAACACGGTGCCGCTCGACGACTATATCCTCGTCGACTTGCGCGCGAGCTACCCGATCACCGAGGGCATCGACCTCTTCGGCCGCGTCGAGAATATCTTCGACGAGGAATATCAGACGGTCGCGACCTACGGCACGCTCGGCCGCTCGGCCTATGTCGGGGTCCGCTGGGCCTTTTGATGCGAGGGGCAGCGGCTCTCGTCCTGCTGGCGGCCCTCACGGGCTGCCAGCAGCGCGCGCCGCTGCCCGCGCTGCACGGCGTCGCCAGCATCGACTTTTGCGCCGATCAGATGACGCTCGGCCTGCTCCCGCGCGGGCAGATCCGCGCCGTGTCGTTCGAAACCGACAGCGACACCAGCTTTTCGAAGCCGCGCGCGACGGGCATCCCGCGCCTCCGCCCGCAGCTCGAGGATATCGTCGCGCTGCGCCCCGCGGTCGTCGTGCGATCCTACGGCGGCAGCGCGAAGCTCGACCGCCAGCTTGAGGCCATCGGCGTCCGCGTCGTCCAGCTCGGGTTTCCCGGCACGCTGGACGAGGTGCGGCAGGATGTGCTGCGCGTCGGCGGCGAGCTTGGTGCCGGCGCGCAGGCGCGCGAACGCATTACCGGTTTCGAGGCCGACCTCGCCGCAGCGAAACGCCAGCCTGCGCGCCACGGCACGGCGCTTTACGTCACCCCTGGCGACGTCACCACCGGCCCCGGCAGCCTCGTCGCCGAGGTCATCGGCGCCGCGGGATATACGCCCTATCGCACCGAGCCCGGTTGGGGAACGCTCCCGCTCGAACAGATGGTTCGCAAAGGCCCCGACGTCGTCTTTCGCGCTTTCTTCGACAGCGCGCGCTATCGGCAGGATTACTGGACCTCCTCGCGCCATCCGGTCGTCGCACGAGTCTCGGCCAGGGCGATCGACGTTGAAATCCCGGGCGCGTGGATATCGTGCGGCAACTGGCTGACCGGCCATGCCGTCGCCAAACTTGCCGCGGCCCAGGGGAAACGCTCATGACCCTCCGTCTCAACGCCCTTCTCGCGCTGCTCCTGCTCCTCGCTGGCCTCTTCGCGCTGATGACCGGACCCGACGGCATCTCGCCGCGCCTGATCGCCGACTGGCTGAACGGCAGCGATCCGGCTGCGTCGATCATCATCGCCGATATCCGTCTGCCGCGCGTGATCGCCGCAGCGGTCGTCGGCGCATCGCTCGGGCTTTGCGGCGCCGCGCTGCAGGCGCTTACCCGCAATCCGCTCGCCGAGCCGGGCATCCTCGGTGTCTCCGCCGCGGCAACGCTCGGAGCGACCGCGACGCTCTATTTCGGCCTCGCGAGCCTTTCGCCGTGGATTCTTCCGCTCGGCGCAATCGCGGCATCCGCGCTGGTCACCGCACTGCTCTCTGCCGTTGCCGTCCGCACGCAGGGGATGGCGAGCCTGATCCTCACCGGCGTCGGGCTGTCGAGCCTCGCTGGCGCGCTGATGGCGCTGATCCTAAACTTCGCCCCCAACCCCTTCTCGCTCTCCGACCTAGTAAACTGGACGCTTGGTTCGGTCGCCAACCGCTCGTTCTCCGATCTCGCGGTCTCGGCGCCGCTGACCCTGCTCGGATCGCTGCTGCTTTTGAGCCAGCGCGCTAACCTGTCGCTGCTGTCGATCGGCGAAGCCGCAGCGACCGCGCACGGGCTCGACGGCCGCAAGACCCGGCTTTTCGTCATCTCTGGCACCGGCATCGCGACCGGCGCGGCGGTCGCGCTCGCAGGCGCGGTCGGCTTCGTCGGGATCGTCGCGCCGCATCTGGTGCGGCCATGGACCGGCCACGACCCCGGCCGCGCCATGCTGCCGTCGGCATGGCTCGGCGCGCTGCTGCTCGTCCTCGCCGACCTCCTCGTCCGCCTCCTGCCGACCGACAACGAGCTGCGTCTCGGCGTCGTCGCGGCGCTCGCGGGAGCGCCGATCTTCATGGCGATCGTGCTGCGCCGCGGGAGGCCCGGCCATGTCTGATCTGATGCTCGACGCCCTGACCGTCCGCGCCGGCAGCACGACGCTGCTCGACGGCATCACCGCGACCATCGCGCCGGGCCGTCTCACCGCGATCGTCGGCCCCAACGGTGCGGGCAAATCGACGCTGCTCCGCGCCATTGCCAACATCATCCCGTCGAGCGGAGGCATCAGGTTCGGCGATACCGACCTCAAGGCGCTGAAGCCCCTCGAGCGCGCCCACCGCCTAGCCTATCTGCCGCAAGCGCACGAGCTGGCCTGGGACATCAGCGTCGCCGACATGGTCGCGCTCGGCCGCTTCGCCCATGGTGCGGTTCCCGGCCGCCTCGGCGCTGCCGACGAGGCCGCCATAGCCGAGGCCATGGAGGCAACCGGCTGCGCCTCGCTCGCCGGCCGCGCGGTGACGAGCCTGTCGGGCGGCGAACAGGCGCTCGCCTGTCTCGCCCGCGTGCTCGCCGCCGATACGCCCGTGCTGCTTGCCGACGAACCCGCGGCGGCGCTCGACCCCGCCAACCAGTATCGCGTGATGGAATGCCTCGCGGCGCGAGCCAAACAGGGCCGCACCGTCGTCGTGGTCCTGCACGACCTGTCGCTCGTCGCGCAATTCGCCGATTCCATCCTGTGGCTTCACGAGCGGCGACTGACCGCGCACGGCCCCGCGTCGCTCGCCGAGTTCGAGCGCCACGTCCCGGCTCTGTTCGCGAGAACGCCGGGCTTTACCACCGATGGATCGAAGGCGCTTTATTTCCGTCGCGATCCCGACAGTTAACTGGCTGTTTCCAAAATTTGCTTTATGCTTTCCTATGATAGCGCCCGGATCAAATCCGGCTGGAAGGAATGCAAATGAAGGTCTTTGTCACCGGCGGCGCAGGCTATATCGGCAGCCACACGCTGGTCGCCCTTCTGGCCGCGGGCCACGAGGTTTGCGTCTATGACAATTTCGACAACAGCTCGCCCGTCGCGCTGGCGCGTGTTCGCCAGCTGACCAACCGCGACATGGCGGTGGTCGAGGCCGACGTCCGCGACGATGCCGCGCTAACCCGCGCGCTGACCGGCTTCGCCCCCGACGCCGTCGTCCATTTCGCAGGGCTGAAGGCCGTCGGGGAATCGAACGACATCCCGCTCTGCTACTATCAGACCAACGTCACCGGTACGATGAACCTGCTCGCCGCGATGGATGAGGCGGGGTGCAGGCGCATCGTCTTCTCCTCCTCGGCGACCGTTTATGGCGAAGCGCAATACCTGCCCTTCGACGAAGAGCATCCGATCGCGCCTACCAATCCCTATGGACGCACCAAGGCGATGGCAGAGGGCGTGATCGGCGATTGGGCGAGCGCGACCTCTCAGGCATCGGCCGTACTCCTGCGCTATTTCAACCCCGTCGGCGCGCATGAGTCGGGCCGCATCGGCGAGGATCCGCAGGACATCCCGAACAATTTGATGCCCTTCGTCGCACAGGTCGCGGTCGGACGCCGCGCTAAGCTATCGATCTTCGGCGACGATTATGACACGCGCGACGGCACCGGCGAGCGCGACTATATCCATGTCGTCGACCTTGCCGCAGCGCACCTCGCCGCACTCGAATATTCGGCGCGCACGACCGGAAGCGAGGCGATCAACGTCGGCACCGGCCGGGGGGTCACCGTGAAGGAGCTGGTTGCGGCGTATGAAGCCGCGTGCGGTCATCCGATTGCAACCGAGATCGCACCGCGCCGCCCGGGGGACGTCGCGAGCAGCTACGCCGCGACCGCGAAGGCCGAGCGGCTTCTGCGCTGGCAGACGGCGCTCGAGATCGACGATATGTGCGCGTCGTCGTGGACATGGCAGTCCGAAAATCCGCGGGGCTATGACGCATCCATTGGGGCGGGGGCGTAACGGTGGCCGTCCTCGTCACCGGAATCGCCGGCTTTATAGGTATGCACACGGCCGCGCGCCTTCTCGAACGCGGCGAAACGGTCATCGGCGTCGATAATTTCAACGCTTATTACTCGGTCGCGCTGAAGGAAGCGCGCATCGCCGAGCTGGAACGGATCGGCGGCGACCTTACGGTTCATCGCGTCGATATAGGCGATAACGATGCCCTTGCCGCTGCGCTTGCGGGCGCCAATTTCGATCGAATCGTCCACCTCGCGGCGCAAGCGGGCGTGCGATACTCGCTCGACAATCCCGGCGCTTACGTGCGCGCGAATGTCGCCGGCCACGTCAATATCCTCGAACTCGCCCGCCACCGCGCGGTACAACATCTGGTCTATGCGTCGTCCTCATCGGTTTATGGCGCGAACAAAATGATGCCGTTCCGTGTGGAGGACCGCGTCGATCATCCGATCTCCCTCTATGCCGCGACCAAGCGAGCCGATGAGCTGATGAGCGAAGCTTATGCGCACCTGTTTCGAATTCCCCAGACTGGTCTGCGCTTTTTCACTGTCTATGGCCCCTGGGGACGCCCCGACATGGCGCCGTGGAAGTTCACCGCAAACATCCTCAAGGGGCGACCTATCGACGTCTATAACAATGGCGATATGAGACGCGATTTCACCTATATCGACGACATCATCGACGGGTTGATCGCCAGCTTGGATCATCCGCCGGCCGATGACGGCCTGGAAAAAAAGGGCGGATATCTGACTCCACACCGGCTTTACAACATCGGCAACAATCGCCCCGAACCGCTAATGCAGTTGATCAGCGAAATAGAAAAGGCGTGCGGACGCAAGGCGGAACTCAACCTGCTGCCGATGCAGGATGGCGACGTATACGAAACCTATGCCGACATCGATCCGATCGGGCTCGAACTGGGCTATTCACCAAAAAACGGGATTACGATCGGCGTTCCTGCCTTCGTCGCTTGGTACTCACAAGCCGGCAATCTTTACGCCTAAGCGCGAGAAGTCGCGTACGGGCAGCCACGGAAATTGCGACGTTTCCTTCACCGCGTCGATCAGATTCCGATACCTAGCCGCCGATGAACGGGGGACTGAGAAGCCCGACGACGTTGCCCTTGCCGATGGGGCTACGCGTCTGCAAATTTCCGGCGCTGTCAGCCGTCAAGCAGATCGGAGCATTTGTCGAAACATTGACGGCAGTGAACATGATGCGCGCAGCGGGCCTATATCCAACGGGAATGACGGCTATCGTGTCTCCGGTTGAGATGGGGCCCGTCATGGCGAAGGAACCTGCGACCTGGCAGGAGCCGTCAATCGACCGGTAACAGATTGGCGCTTGGTAACTCGGATCCGATTCGGCGTAGCTTGCAACCCAACGTCCAAGCGTCAACAAGGCCTTTTGACGGGGAGCGTAATCGCGCATCGGCTCCCCGTTCAGACGACAATTTCGAACCGTGGTTGTTGCAGAATTATCGGTGAACACGCCGCTCAGATCCACGCTGTCGAGAACAGTGTAATGGGCGTCGGAGCCAATCCGGAGGTTGTTGAGCTTGCCGCCTTCGACAACCGCATAATCACCCGAGATAAGGCTGCCGCCAGAGGAGACGCCGGTGCAGTTCAAAAGCCGGTTGAAATCCCCTCGGATATCGAAATCGGCGCCCGCCCCGTTTTCTTCACAAAAGAAGCCGACGAATGTGTTGCGATAGGAGTCTGCGTCGATGAAAACCCCGCCACTTTCATTGCCCTCCGATGCTCCGTAAAAAAGGTTGGCGGCGCTGGCCTCGAGATGGACGCCAAAGTTTCCTTTACCGCCACAATGCTCGATCAAAAGGTCACAATGGCATCCGAATATCCTCGAGGCATAAAAGCCATGTGTGGGAGTCGTGGTGAACGGCCCGTCATTGCCTTGCGAAACGCGCACCTTGAATTTTGTCAACACGGCGCCAGCGCTGGAAACATTCTGGATCGAGTCGGCAATATGGACGCCGGTTTGACCATTTTTCAGATCGACATTGATCGAGCCGTGATGGAAATTGTCGATGTCCAGCAATCTGGACGATTTTGCGTTGCCCTCGATGACAAGCGGTCGGTCGCCTCCCAGGATTCCCCGGTATGTACCGTAGTTCGGATTGTCGCTGGGGCCAGACAGGCTGACAGCTATTCCCGCTCCGACATGCTTGATCCTGGCGCTGCCGCCGAGCGCGACACAGGCCCAATGATCCTTCGCGAGTTCGAGCTTGGAGCCAATGATATATTCGCCATCGGGAATTTCGAGCGTGGTGAGGCCGTTAGCCCAACAGTTGTCACGCGCTTCGGCTAGTCCCGCATTGTCGATAATCGCGCTGTCGCCAAGCCTTCGCCATCGCCCTTTTTTCGTATCGGCAACGGCGATGAAGGTCCGACCATCATCGGCTCCTGTTGCCTTCGGATCGTAGAGGAACAGGCCTCCGCCACCGTCGTACGGCTCGGCTCGGCCCAAGATGAGGGCGAGAACCGGGCTATCATTCGTGACCTCACCCAACTCGCGAAGATTCTGAATACTATTGGCGGTAATCAACTGCGCGGTTCGCGGGATTTGCGGCTCGCTCTCCGTTCCGTTCTGGAAAATCATGGGCGCCAGGGCGGCTTGCGACAGCGCAATAAAGCTTCTTCGAGAATGAGGCATTTCACCCCTATAGTCGGCGCCGCGCGGCTGTGTCACCCGTTTGCGCTGCTTCCTCCAATGGATCAGAATAGGCAACTGGACGCGCCCGCGCACAAGATCCCGGACGATTGATGGTCGAAACTGCAGCAGCAAGGCTGTCGGTCCCGAGATGCCAAGGCGATAACATTGCGGCTATCTTGCCGGGTAACGGCTTGCCTATAGCGCGCCACGCGGCATCTGTGTATTGAGCAGGCTATGAAATTCCGCTGACTTTCAATAACCTGTTTAGACTCATCCGATCAAAGGGTTAAGTAAATTTATGATGCGCGTCGTCGCTATTGCACTGGGAAGTATCGCGCTGGCGGGAGTAGCGGGTGTGAGCGCTTTCGACGGGTGGGCGGGCCGATTCATGCCGGGCGCGGCCTTGGCGATCAATCGCAATTCATCCGACGCTTTGACGACCGCGAATGAGGCTGCCTTGGCCTCGAAGGATCAGGCCGTCTTCCGCAAGATCGGAAAGTCCAACGCGCTGCGCATATTGAAGCGGGAGCCGCTCTCCGATCGAGCGCTTAGGCAGCTTGGCATTTATTACTGGCTCACTGGCCAAAAGGCCAAAGGTCGGCAGCTCGTCCTTTTGTCCACAACAGTGACACGGCGAGACGCGCAGGGACAGATGTGGCTGGCTGAGGATTCGGCCAGGCTGGGAAAGATCGCGGATGCATTGAATTCCTTCGATATCGTGCTCCGAACGGAACCCGACGCCCGCGAGGCGGCATTCGCGGGCATGAATGCCGCATTGGGCGACCCTCGTTTTCGGAGTGCGTTTGTCGAGCTAGCGGCGAAGGATCCGCCTTGGCTTTCATCGTTCGTGGCTTTCGCCATCGGAACCAGCAAACGACCGTCGGAACTTGCAGATGTTTTGACCAAATTGCGGCCTGTTCCTAAATCGGTCCTGCCTGAACGGGAGGCGGGCGCGCTGCTCTCACGCCTTGTAAGCGAAGCGTCGATTGCAGACGCGAGGGGGCTGTATCTTTCGCTTCCGGGCTCGCGCAGCGCGCTGTTGACGTCGATGGACTTTCGGACCGGGGCCGAGGCTTTCCGCTATTCGCCCTTTGGATGGGAAGTTTTCGACAATGCTGGGGTCCAGGCGTTCGGCAGTGCGAAGAACGCGAAGATTATGATCGAAGCCATTGTGCTTCCGGGATATCGAGGATCGGCAGCTCGAAAATTGTTATTCTTGAAGCCTGGCACCTACAGGTGGACCAGCGTTGCGGCGCTCGACGAGATGGCACAAGGCGCCACGGCAGCAATAGCGCTGTCCTGCTACACCGGTCCCGGTAAATGGTCGCGCGTCGAAAGCTTCGATCTTCGTAATGGAAACAACCGCTTCGATTTGACCATTCCTGATAAGTGCACAGCGCAGTTGCTGTCACTCGAACTTATAGGAGCAGATGATCAGAATGATTCGGCGATGACGCTGCAGTCTATGAAACTGGAGCCTGCGTGAGCGTAATACGTTTTCGGTGCATCGGAACGTTTTTTTGAGATAACCGAACTGTTCCGGCGCCCTCAACCGAAGCTGAAGAATAATTATACTGCCAAGCCATGACAATCGACCGCCCCCTTACCAATTTCATCCTCAACTGGCCGCGGAGTGCGAAGCGGGCGGTCGCTATCGCGATGGATATTCTTCTGTGCGCGATAACGGTCGCGTTGGCTTATCGCCTGCGCCTTGAGGTCTGGGAGTTCCCCGCCGGACTGCAGTGGATGTCCTATTCCCTGGCCGTTGCGATCTCCGTTCCGATTTTCATCCGGTTTGGCCTCTATCGTGCGATTTTCCGGTATGTCGGCTGGGACGCACTGATGGCCATCGCAAAGGCTTGCGCGATCTACGGGGCCTGCTATGCAACAGTCATCACGTTCATTGGGTTTCCGGGTGTTCCGCGAAGCATCGGCTTTCTGCAGCCGATCCTGCTTTTTGTCGCCGTGAGCACCTCGCGTGCGCTCGTTCGATATTGGCTTGGAGGCCATCGAATGCTGCCGGGCGGCGATGAAACGCGGCGCAATGTCGTGATCTATGGTGCCGGAGCGGCCGGTCGGCAGCTTGCTGCGGGTCTCGGCAACAGTCGCGAGATGCACGTGGTCGGCTTCATAGACGACGACACGCGGATTCATGACAGTCTGCTGCTCGGCAAGCCGATCTATTCTGCCGAAAGCATGCATTGGATAATCCACACCTTCGGTGTCACCGATGTCCTGCTGGCTATACCGTCCACGTCGCGCAAGCGTCGAAATGAAATTATCGAAGGACTGCGGGGCCATGCGGTTTCGGTCAGAACCCTTCCAGCACTCGCCGAGCTCGCGGACGGCCGTGTGACGATGAATGATCTGCGCCCGCTGGACATCGAAGACCTGCTCGGTCGCGATCCCGTGCCGCCAGACATGTTTCTCATGCGCCAGTGCGTCACCGGAAAAACGATCATGGTGACGGGCGCCGGAGGATCGATCGGAAGCGAAATATGTCGGCAACTGCTCGAATATGAGCCGACACGGCTGCTCATATTCGAACAGAGCGAATATAATCTCTATGCTGTGAATCAGAGCCTCACGGCGCAGGCGGCGCTTCGAGAGCTGGAAACGGATATTGTACCGCTTTTGGGATCGGTCGGCGATCCCCACCGAATGGATACCGTCCTGCGCCGATGGTGTCCCGACACAATCTATCATGCCGCTGCATACAAGCACGTACCGCTTGTTCAGGCCAATCCGGACGAAGCGGTTCGAAACAACATCTTCGGTACCAAGAACATAGCCGAGCTGGCCGTTCGTCACGCCGTCCGGAACTTCGTCCTGATCAGCACCGATAAGGCGGTTCGCCCCCCCAATGTGATGGGCGCGACCAAAAGGATCGCCGAAATGGTGCTTCAGGCGATGGCGGCGGAACAAGAGAATACGCGATTCGCAATGGTACGCTTCGGCAATGTCCTCGGGTCGAGCGGCTCGGTCGTCCCGTTATTTCGGAAACAGATTGCGGCCGGCGGGCCGGTCACCGTCACGCATCCAGAAATAACGCGCTATTTCATGACGATCCCGGAAGCGGCGCAGTTGGTGATCCAAGCCGGCGCGATGTCGGTTGGCGGTGAGGTTTTCGTCTTAGACATGGGTCAACCGGTGCGTATCGTGGACCTTGCCCGCCGGATGATCGATCTGTCCGGCCTGCTTGTGCAGGATGAAAGACAGCCCGATGGCGATATCGCGATCCGGTTCGTCGGCTTGAGGCCCGCCGAGAAACTCTATGAAGAACTGCTTATTGGCGACAATCCCGAGCCTACTGGCCACATGCGGATCATGAAAGCGCGCGACAATTTTCTGCCGCTCGATCAGTTGAATCAGCATCTTGCGGCGATCCAGCGCACTTATGACTCGGCTGATGACGAGGCACTGCTCGAAGCGATCGCACAACTCGTCCCCGAAGTTCGGCCTGCTTTCGCACAGCACGCAGACCTGGCGACACATTAAGAGTGCCACTTGTCCGGTTCTCCCGCTCCGATTTGACGCGATGACGGATTCATCGGCTCTGCGCGCACGTCACCTGGGCTTCAGCCTTGCCAGCCTCGGCGCGCCCGCGGTGGGCGCGTTTTTATCGTTGCCAACGCTTCTGGAACGGCTTTCACCCGAAGCGTTCGGCTTGCTCACCATGTATTGGGTCATCATCGGCTACGCGAGTCTGGTGGAGCTCGGCATGGGCAAAGCGGTCGCGAAGCGGCTTGCTGAACTTGACGAAACAAGCGCGATCACCTCCCGGTCTGTTATCGGAACCGCAATCTGGTCTGCCACAGTGATCGGAATCGTGACCGCGCTTTTATGCATTCCCCTGCTCCGCATCGTTTTCGGAACCTGGATCGAAATCCCGCAACAGCTTCATGCGCTAAACCGGGATTCGATTGTCTGGATCTCGGCAACGGTCCCCATTCTCGTCCTCGCATCGGTACTTTCGGGGGTGCTCGAAGCGCGCCGTGATTTCGGCTGGCTGGCACTCATCCGCGTGCCGACGGGCCTCGCCCTGTTCGTCATTCCCGCAATGCTCGCCCATCAGGGTTTCGCTCTGCCCCAACTCGTGGCGGGAATTATGGTCGTGCGTCTTTTGCTTCTGTTGCTGCTCGCGGCTCGGGCCGAACATGTGCTCCCGCGGGCGGTTTTCAGGCCGAAATACGACCCCGCGCAACTCAAAAGCCTGCTCAGCTTCGGCGGCTGGCTGACAATAAGCGCCATAATAGGACCATTGCTCGTATATCTCGATCGCTTTATTCTGGCCTCGACGCACGGGCTGGCGACGTCGGCGCTCTATTCGACGGCATTTGAGGCGGTCATCAGGTTTCTCGTGATTGCCTCCGCTGTCGTTGCCGTGATGTTCCCCCGCTTTTCCAATCTGAAGGCCGGAGACAAGACTTCGGCGCAGCGGCTCTATCTCGAAGGCAACCTGTACGTCCTTGGCGCCATCGTGCCCGTCGCACTGGTGTTTATCCTCGGCGGCCATTTTCTTTTTTCGAATTGGCTGGGTCGGGCCGACCTGGATTCCCGATCGCTCGTGACCATCACGCAGGCGGCCGCTATCCTCAGCTTGGGGCTCGTCCTCAATGCGTGCGCGCATATCCCGCAGGCCTTTATTCAGGCCCGAGGCTATCCCCACTGGACCGCGGGACTCCATGTGATGGAACTTGGAGCATTTCTACTCTATGCGCCGCCTATCGTGAAGCATTACGGCGTCGAAGGCGCCGCGTGCACCTGGCTGATCCGATCGTCGATCAGCGCCATATTGTTATACATGATGGCCGCCCGCATACGGCGGGATCAAAATTTTTCTTAAGGATATTGATCGAATGCAAGCGGTGCTGGATCGGAATTTTGTTCAAGATGAGATTGGCCTTTGGGTTCCCGCAGAAGGAAAAGGCGCCTTCGGCTATTCGGACGGAGCTTGGGTCGAACGCTATCTGGAAAAAGCGTTTCGCGAGGCAGATGATCTAGGCTCCGAATCCGAGGAACTCGAAACCTATATCAAGGACTGGAACACGGAGTATCATCTGTCGCGCAAGCGAAAGGATATTCTGTCGGGGCTCCAGCATGACCGTTCGGCAAAAGTCCTTGAAATCGGTTCTGGTTGCGGCGCGATCACTCGCTTCCTCGGCGAAAATTATGACTCCGTCATTGCCGTCGAAGGCAGTTACAATCGGGCTCGTCTCGCGCGGTTGCGCACCCGCGATCTCGACAGCGTCGAAGTCTTCGCATCGCGCTATCAGGACATCGGCCTCGAAGGCGAATTCGATATCGTCTTCTGTATCGGTGTGCTCGAATATGCACCGACCTATGTCGACGGCGACAATCCGTTTCACGACGCTCTGACCAGCATGCGCCGGATGCTGCGGCCCGGCGGGACGCTGGTCCTGGCCATCGAGAATAAATTCGGCCTGAAATATTTTTCGAACAGCACCGAGGATCATTCGGGGACGTTCTTCGAGGGCATCGAAGGCTATCCACGAATGAACCGATACTTTGAAACATTCGGGAAAGTCGAGCTTCAGCGCCTGTTGTCTAGCTATTGGAAGGACGTCCGCTTCTTTTTCCCGTTCCCGGACTACAAGATGCCTTCGCTGCTGCTGTCAGAGGAAGGCGCTTCGGCGCTGGACGTCGGTGAGATGATCGCGGGACTGGAAGAGCGCGATTATGCCCGGACCAATGTGCCGCTTTTTGACAATCGGCTGGCATGGCGCGAGGTCGCTCGCAACGGCTTGGTATCGCATCTGTCCAACTCGTTTCTCGTCGTCGCCGGCGACGCCATCGCAGCGCCGCTGGTGCCGACGATGGGGGACCGGTTGGCAACGCTTTTCAATCGCGAACGGCGCGCCTGCTTTACGACGCGCACCGACATCGAAAGCAGCGATGGCAGCGTGATTGCCCGCAAGACGGCTGCAAATCCCGAACTCCCGGCCGCAGCCGGCTCCTTCTCCTTCCTGCCCAGGGAGTCGAAGTGGATCGGTACCGAAACAATTGCCTATTGCCTCTTCCGTCTGGCGCACGATCCCAAGGTCGACGGCGCGATGCTGATCGCCGGGGTCAGGTCATGGTGGTCGTTTGTGCTTGCGGCCAACGCCGGCGGACGGGTTTCGGGCGATCTGCTCGATGCCGTCTGGCACAACTGCGGGCTTCTTGCCGATGGCAGTATCGCCCGGTTCGACCATGAACTCAGTTGGGCAGCCGACATCGAGCCTGAGGTATTGTTGATCCGGTCGGCCTTTCAATGGCATGTACGCTACAGTTCTGCGAAGCTTCCGCATCTGATGGCAAGCCGCGGCATCGGGACGATCCGGGCGATCGCACGCCGAATCGGCGTCGACATCACCCAAAGCCATATTCGCCAGTTCATCGAGATCGAGACTTTGCTTCAATCGGGTATTGGGTACAGTTCGCCGGAGCGCGTGCGAAGTGCCGTTCGTGCCGCTCTCTACGTACCTCACCTGCCCGCGTTGAAACGGCTTGGCGATTCACTGCGGACCAATTTCGGGCGCGCCAGCCGCCTGATGCGTCGGCTGGCTGGGAAATCATGACGGCGATCAGCGTATGCCTGGCAACCTATAACGGAGCCGCTTTTGTCGCAGAGCAGTTACGGTCGATACTCGACCAATTGACGTCCGACGATGAAATCATCATCGTCGATGATGGCTCAAGCGACGATACGCTGGATGTCGTTAATGGCTTCGAAGACGCCCGAATCCGCGTCTATCCGAACGAAAAGAACGTCGGTGTGAATGAGACGTTCGCTCGCGCGGTCGCGCTTGCGACCAAGCCCATTATCTTCTTGAGCGATCAGGACGACGTCTGGACGCCGGGTCGCAAAGCGATAATGCTCAAGGCGTTTTCTGACCCTCGCGTCCTGGTCGTGGCTGGGAACTACCAGTTGATCGACCGCGATGGCGGTATGCTGAATAGGAGTCTGGCGCCAGACCTCAAAGCCGATGAAAGTCGATCACGCCTGCTCAATCTGTTCCGGATCTTCCAAGGATCGCAAAACTATTACGGATGTGCGATGGCTTTCCGGACCTCGCTGCGGGCCGCAATCTTTCCCTATCCTCCGAAGATGGAATGTCACGACATCTGGATAGGGATGATCGGCGTCACGAGCGACGCCATGTCGCACATCGAGGCGCCGGTGCTGCTTCATCGCGTCCATGGGCGCAATGCCAGCATCATCCGGCGCCCGATCCTGAAAAAACTCGCGTCGCGCGTTTTTCTTTCCTACCAGCTTGCGGTCGCGGTGGTGAGAGGCTCAAACCTGCGCCGCCGACTCCTTGTTCCTTAAAGCTTGTCTGATCAAACCGCATGACCACCGTCGTCTCTCTCCCGGCAAGCGAACAGAAAAAAGAGAACCCGCTTACGTTCGCAAGCTCGGTTGCGTTAGCGCTGTCCTTTGTTCTCATTGCGGCCGGGATCACGAAGAACGACGTCTCGTACGTTTTCCTCGCACCCATTTTCCTGATGATGTTTCCGCTATCGAAGGCGAAATATTCCAACCCCAGGAAGGCGATGATCATGCTGGTCTTGGCGCTCGTCTTTTTCGGGACCGTGAAGGGGTTTTTCATCGGTCACAATATCGGATATATTCTGCGCTTCACGGCGCCGCTCATGACCTTTTTGCTGGCCTGCCTTTTTCCAGGCATCGGACGGGCTCTGTACGAGCGGAGGGATCTGATTCTTCTAGCCGCGTTCGCGCATACATTAGCCGTCTTCTACGTCGTGAAGACAGGCGACTTCCTTTTCGCCGAACGGTTTATTCCCGGTTGGACGCTGACCTTTTCGAGCTTCGCGGCGGTCAGCGTATGGCACTATTTCGCGCTTCCGTTCGCGTTCCTGGCGCTGGGAAAAGTTGCCAACAGGGATCTGGGTGTGAGCAATCTGTTCTATTTCGGATTAGGGGCATTGACGATTCTCGGCCTGTATCTGCTGACCGACACCTCTTCCTACGTCCTCGCGGTTCTGGTCCTCGCGCTTCTCGTCATCCTGCCAATGACGATCCTCAAATGGGCGCGCGTGATAAGCTTTGTGGTTCTGCCGGTGCTGATCCTCGACTTTTTCACGAGCAAGATCATATCGAACATCATCGTCGAATTTATGTATCGATTGGGCATCGACGACTTGGGCGACATTCTCCGGCTCATCCAGCTCGATTACTTTGTCAAATATTCCGAATTTTTTGGAAGTGGCTTCGGTGCGGAACATGCGTTCCCGCTGGAATTGCAAGCCGACCGCCAAGTGTCGCAGATCGTCTATCCCTACGCATCTGAACTGCCGATCATCAACATCATCTACAACGGCGGAATATTGGCCGGGGTCTGGTTTTTCTGGTTGTCGATCATGGTCATCGATCTCGCGCGTTTTCGGAAAGTTCGCGCGGGCGTGCCTACATTGGGGCTCGCATGCAGCGCTGTCCTCTTCGGCTCGATTTCCAATCCCTATCTCTTCGCGCCGGCCAGCATGCTGCTCCTGGCAATTATGTTCGACGTGTGGGACGAATCGCGCGGGAGCATGAAACCTCAACGAGCGCCTCGTGTATCGCTGCACCGGCAGCCGCCACCCCGCCATTTTCGCTAAGCGGATCAAGCTCGATGTACATCCGTTATGGGAAGCGTCTTTTCGACATCTCGCTTTCGATCATCGCTGCGCTTCCTGCCCTGTTTCTATGCCTGGCTTGTGCCCTGGCGATTCGTGCTGAAGGCGGCGGTGCGGCGATTTTCAAGCAGGTCAGGGTCGGTCGTAGCCGGAGGCCCTTCACTCTCTATAAGCTGCGCACGATGTCGATCGATACAGGCGACCGAGCCAGCCACGAGGTGTCAAAGGCCCAGATAACCCGCGTCGGCCGGTTCCTACGCAAGACAAAGCTCGACGAACTCCCTCAACTGCTCAACGTCCTACGCGGCGACATGAGCTTTGTTGGGCCACGCCCCTGCCTGCCAAGCCAGGACGTTCTGGTTGCGGAACGGTTTTGCCGGGGCGTTTACTCGGTTCGCCCGGGGATCACGGGGCCGGCCCAGCTCGCGGGGATTGACATGTCGACTCCGGTCGCACTGGCCGAGGCAGACGCCCGCTATGTCGATCACATAGGCTTGCTCTTCGATTTGAATATGATTGTCAAAACAAGCCTTGGCCGCGGCAGCGGCGATGCCGTCAAGCAGAGCTAGCGATCCTTCAGGAACGACAGACTTTGCGGCATCTGTTCCTCCGGAAGCCAGCCGAAGAATCCGACCATCTCGTCCGCGCCCGCGACTTCGAGCGCCTCGGTCGCTCCCGCAATCATTTCGGAGCGACCCACGACCACGCCTATCGCTCGCAGCAGGACAAGCGGGACGGGTAGCAGACGCGGTTGCCGCCCGAGCTGGGCAGCCATCATCCCGATGAGATCGCGTGTAGCAACGGCCTGGCCGTCCGAAGGTTCGAAGATTCGTCCCGCCGCGGCATTCCAGTGCGCCTCGTCGGCGTTTACCAGGGCAAGGACCAACGACGCAAAATTACGCCGCGAAAGATAGGCACGCGGCGCGCGCGCGGCGCCAAGTGGCAAAGGAAAGCCGCGCGCGACGAGGCTCGATAACGTGGCAAGGCCTCCTTTGCCGCCGGGTCCATATACCGGAGGCAGGCGGAGGACGATCGCACGGAGATCGCTCGCACCTAGAAATCGGCCCTCAACGGTCCGCTTGACCGCGGCATAGGACCCCTCGCCCGCGTCGCTATTGCGAGCATAGACGCTGCTCGCAATCGCGATGCGTTCAATCCTGTTTCTGCGCATGGCGTGAATGAGAGCATCGGCGTTACGAAGCGCTTCTGCTCCACTCCGCAAATCGGTTCGCTCGGGACTGTCGGCCAGGTGAAGAACGTGGCTTGCCCCTTTCAGCCCGTCGGCCAAGTCGTCCGGATCGCTGTAGGACGTGACCGTGCGCCATTTGACCCGGGGGGGTGCCCACTCGGGTCGGTCACCGCGTGACAGCGCCCTCACCATCAGGTTGCTCGTCGCCATCAGGTCGTACACGCCGCGCGCGATGAACCCCGTACCGCCGGTAACGGCGAGCGTAATTGTCTGGTTATCCACTGCGGAGTTCGTCATTAGAGATGTCCGAATCATCAAATAAACTGTGTCGTATCCACATGCGCATCGCTCTCATATCGCAGTATTTTTTTCCTGAACAGTTTTCGAATAACGCGATCGCGCGGGAAATGCTTCGCCGCGGTCATGAAGTCCACGCGATTTCATGCGTGCCGAACTATCCGGCCGGACAATTTTTCCCGGGATATTCCAACACTGAGCAGCGTGAACAAAATTGGGAAGGGGTTCAGATCAGTCGAGCCTTCACTGTCGCCAGGGGCAAGACAGCTTTTTCGTTGATCGCCAACTATCTCACTTATCCTGTCGCTGCCAGCTGGACGATGTTCCGGAGGCTCCGTCACGGCGCGGACGTGTCGTTCGTCTCTATGCCCTCGCCATTGTTTCAAGCGTTGGCGGGAATCGCGCTGCGCTGGCGGACAGGAACGCCGTGCGTCTATTGGGTTCAGGACATCTGGCCCGAAAGCGCGACCTATACGCTGGGATTGCGGAACCGCTTCATTGTGGGGATGCTAAACCGTCTCTGCGGCTGGATCTATCGCCGTGCCGATATCATCATGATCCAAAGCGCCGCCTTCCATGACATGATTGCGCGCTTTGGTGTCTCGTCAGACCGCATCCGTATCCTGCCGAACACCGCCCCCGAAACCTATCGCCCGCTCACACCGGCACAGGCCCCCGAATTCTCGTCGAAAATTCCGCAGGACGGCTTCCGTATCATGTTCGCCGGCAATATCGGGGAAAGTCAGGACTTCGACACCATCATAGCGGCAGCCGCATTGCTGCGTGAGCGCGACGATCTCCACTGGATCATCGTGGGCAGCGGGCGTGACGAAGAACGCGCCAAGCGCCTTGCGTTGGAAAATGGTCTGGCAGATCGCTTCCACTTCCTCGGACGCTTTCCAGAAGAGACGATGCCGTCCTTCTTCGCGCATGCGGACGCGATGCTCGTGAGTCTTAAATCAATCCCGATCTTTGCGCTTACGGTGCCCTACAAGATCCAATGTTACATGGCGTGCGGTAAGCCAATTATCGCGTCGCTCGATGGGGAGGGGGGGCGCATCGTGAACGAGTCGGGGTCAGGCTTCGCGGTTCCGGCGACGCAGCCACAGGCTCTGGCAACTGCGATCGTCGACATGATCGATGCGGGTCCGGCTGCGCGGTCGGCCTACGCGGCCAATGCAAGGCGGTATTTCGACGACCACTATACCGCGGAAAAAATCTATGGCGATCTCGAGCGCGCTCTCGCTGATGCAGCGCGAGGTCGGACGCACGGCTGAAGGCTTGCCCTGATCTTCCGCGCTGCTCCGGTTTTAATCCGCGCCGGGCTTCTTCGCGAGTTGGAACAGCGCCTGGCCATATGCTGTCTTCTCGAACAGCCTCGCCCGCGCAAGCAATTGCTCGCGATCGATGAACCCCCGTTCAAAAGCGACTTCCTCAAGGCAGGCGATCAGGTTTCCGGTACGTTTCTGGATGACGCGGACAAATTCGCTTGCTTCGACCAAGCTGTCGTGCGTCCCCGTGTCGAGCCATGCATAGCCGCGCCCCATGCGCTCGACGAAAAGCTCGCCGCGCTCCATGTAAACGCGGTTCAGATCGGTGATCTCCAGTTCGCCGCGCGCTGAGGGCCGGAGTGTTCGCGCAAATTCGACGACACGACTGTCATAGAAATAGAGGCCGGTGACCGCCATGTCCGACTTGGGCTCGGCAGGCTTTTCCTCAAGATCGGTCGCCCGCCCGTCGGCATCGAGCGCGACCACGCCATAGGCTCGCGGATCGTCGACCTGATATGCAAAAACCGTTGCGCCGATGGCTCTCCCGCGCGCACGATCGAGCAGGTCGACCAGGCCGGCGCCATGAAAGATATTGTCCCCGAGAACAAGCGCCACCGGCTGATCGCCCACGAAATCCGCGCCGATAAGAAATGCTTGCGCCAACCCCTCGGGCCGAGGCTGGACGGCATAGCTGATTTCGAGGCCGAACTCGCTACCGTCGCCGAACAAACGCTCGTAATTGCCAAGATATTCTGGCGACGAAATGATCAAAATCTCGCGAATGCCTGCGAGCATGAGCACCGACAACGGATAATAGATCATCGGCTTGTCGTAGATCGGCAGGAGTTGCTTGTTGATCGCGAGAGTGGCGGGATGGAGCCGGGTTCCACTTCCGCCGGCAAGGATGATACCACGCATTACTATTGCTCGCTTTCCACAGAGGCCGGGAATTTCTCGGCCATGATCGATCGCACAGCCTCGCGCCAGTCCCGAGGTTCCAAACCGAAATCGCGCGCGATCAGATCAGTTGAAAGGCGCGAATTGGCTGGACGACGGGCCTTAGTGGGATAGGCGGCAGTAGAAATGGCGTGCAATCGCGGCGTCTTTTGCCCGGCCTGGTTTGCCAGTGAAAAAATATGCTCGGCGAGTGCGAACCAGGTTGCGGACCCCGAGTTGACGAAATGCCAAGTGCCGCCGCGATCGCCGAGCGCCGAAAGGACGGCGAAGAGTGCGTGGGCGATGTCTGTAGCGGAGGTGGGGCAACCGCACTGATCGTCGACGACCGAAATATCGTCACGGTCCGCACCCAGCCGCAACATGGTGTTCAGGAAATTGGAACCCCAGGCGCTCAGAACCCATGCAGTACGTATGATGGCATGATTGGGGTTGGCTGCCCTCACCGCCGTTTCGCCCGCTAGTTTCGTCCGTCCGTAAACCCCCAGCGGATTGGTCTCGTCGTCTTCCTTGTAGAGTCCGGGCTTGGTGCCGCCGAACACATAGTCCGTGGAAAGATGGATGATCGGCAGACCGAGCCGCGCCGTTTCCGCGGCGAGAACAGCAGGTGCGCGCGCGTTGATCGCATCCGCCAGATCGGCTTCATCTTCGGCGCGATCAACTGCCGTAAAGGCGGCGCAGTGGATGACGGCCCGGCAACGGTTGCGCGCCAAAAAGGCCTTGATGCTTGCCTCGTCCAGCAAGTCGAGGTCGGCACGGCTCGGCGCGCACGCCGCGACGCCCGCTTCGCGAAGCACGCGGAGCGTTGCCGAACCGACTTGCCCCGTTCCGCCGGTGACCAGAACCGGGTCCAATGTTTCAGCCGACTTGGAGGCCAAGGCGCGATCCGTCGAACGTGTCGCTCAACAGGGGTTCCCACCACGCGCGATTGTCGAGATACCATTGTACGGTTTTACGCATCCCGCTTTCAAAGCTTTCCTGCGGCCGCCAGTTCAGTTCCCGCCCGATTTTCCCACAGTCGACGGCGTAGCGGAAATCATGTCCCGGTCGATCGGTCACGAAGTCGATCTGGCTCGTGTAGCTGCCCCCGTCGGACCTTGGCACCAGATCATCCAGGATTTCGCAGATGACTTCCACGACACGCAAATTGGTGCGCTCCGACTGGCCGCCAACCATGTAGCTTTCGCCCGGCTTACCTCGTTCGAAAACAGCCCGGAGCGCGGTGACGTGGTCATCGACATACAGCCAGTCCCGGACATTCTCACCTTTTCCGTAAACGGGCAGCGGCTCGCCTGCGAGGCATTTGATAACCATCAAAGGAATCAATTTCTCGGGAAATTGCCGCGGCCCGTAGTTGTTGGAACAGTTGGTGACGAGAATCGGCAGGCCGTAGGTGTGATGCCAGGCGCGTACGAGATGGTCCGATCCGGCCTTCGACGCGGAATAGGGCGAGCGCGGGTCGTACCGCGTCGTTTCCGTGAAATAGCCTTCGCTTTCCAAGGAGCCGAACACCTCGTCAGTCGAAATATGGTGAAAACGGAAATCATCCTTCCGCTCGCCTTCCAGCGATTGCCAATAGGCCAGCGACGCCTGCAACAGCGAGGAAGTACCGACCAGGTTGGTCTGCACAAATGCGGCGGGCCCGTCGATCGAGCGGTCGACATGCGTTTCGGCAGCAAGGTGAGTCACGAGGTCCGGCTGGAACTCTTCGAATATCTCGGCCATCTTCGCGGTGTCGCAGATATTCTCCTGGCGCAACCGATAGCGATTGCTGCGCTCGATATCGGTCAGCGACGCGAGATTGCCCGCATAGGTCAGGCTGTCGATATTGAGGATGTCATAGCCGCCGTCGGCCGCAAGATTGCGCACCAGCGCCGAACCGATGAAGCCGGCTCCGCCCGTTACGATAACCTTCCTGATTGTCTTTGTCATTTTTCATCCTGGCCCAGCGGGAGAAGCGGGCGACCGTCATATGGAAACTCGAAACCGGCATCGGCCAGCATGGGAAGCTGGAGATCCTTGGCCGAAAGAATGGGCGACAGACCTGCGAGGGGCCATTCGATGCCGATCAAAGGATCGTCCCAGCGAACCCCTCCGTCGGACGCGGGGTCGTAGAAGGCATCAACCTTGTACGCGACCTCGGTATGGGGTTCCAACGTTAGAAACGCATGGGCGAACCCTTGCGGAACGAAAAGCTGGTCACCGCTTTCCGCGCTCAGTTCGGCCCCTACCCATTGCGCGAAGGTAGGAGAGTCGCGCCGAATATCGACCGCGACGTCAAAAATCCGACCCTTCAGGCAACGAACCAGCTTTGCCTGCGCGAAGGGAGCAGATTGAAAATGCAGACCGCGAAGCGTCCCGGCGTGTTGCGAATAGGAGTGATTGTCCTGAACGAATCCGGCTTCGATCCCGAGCGAATGAAACTGCCGCTGGCTCCATGTCTCGGCGAACCACCCGCGCTCATCCTGAAAACGCTTCGTTGCAATCAGTCTTACCGACATTCGAAAAGCTCGCCCATTATTCCAAGCCATCGGAGAAAAACGCGCAACCGCTGGGCCAGAGCAAGGTGTACCGCGAGCCCCCCCCCTAGTTGAAAAAATTGGCTTTTGCAAACGTGCCCGCCAGACCGTTCGCGGTGCGATCGGTTCGTCTTGCGGAGCTGGCAGCCATGAAAATAGGGATGGAACTGGCACGGTCTTTAGGGTAGCTGCCGCCCATCTGCGAGTAATGATCGAACCGAACGAATTCGGTCCGGGTCATCGCACTTTATTTCAACGGTTGCGGCGATCGCCCTTCCTCTGCCGGGATTAAACGCACAGGCATGTCTCAGAATTCTTCGGTTTCGTCCAACGGGATGATATCTTCCGGACTGTCGGTCGCAAATAACGAAGGCGCCGAGCCGACCGGCCTCGCGCCACCGATTCTGTTGCAGTATTGGCAGGTCGTCATTCGCTGGAAATGGGTGATCGCGGCGATCATACTCTCGACGCTCGCACTTGGGTTGGTGGTTACCCTGCTTTCGACCCCGAAATACACGGCCACTTCGCGCATCGAAATCAGTCGTGAGCTGAAGAAGGTCACGAATGTCGAAAGCCTGGAATCGGCGGATACCGGTCGCGATCTCGAATTCTACAACACGCAGTACGCGCTCCTGTCAGCGCGCTCGCTGGCCGAGCGCGTTGCTCGCAAATTGCGTCTGGCCAACAATGATGCGTTTTTCGAAGCCCATGGTGTCGATCCCAACGAGGGCAGCACGAGAGATTCGAAGGCGACGGGACCCCTTGCCACCCGTGACAGGCAGCGCCGCGAGAATCTCGCGATCAAGCTGTTGTTGAAGAACGCCACGATTTCGCCGCTTCGCGGGTCGGCGTTGATCGACATCAGCTACACGAGCGCCTCGCCTGCTCTTTCCAGTCAGATTGCCAATACGTGGACGGAGCAGTTCATCGTTCAAAGCATGGACAGGAGGTTCGCTTCCACCGCTGACGCGCGCAAGTTCCTCGAGGGCCGCCTTGAGGAGTATCGGACGCGCCTCGAAACCGCCGAGCGCGAGTTGGTGGGCTATGCCGCCAACAAGGATATCGTTGCACTAGGCAATACGAAGACCCCCGACGGTCGTACCGAAGTCGATCGTACGTTGGTTTCGAGCGACCTTGAGGCCCTCAACACGGCGCTCGCTTCGGCGACCGCGGAAAGGATTGCGGCGGAAAGCCGCGCGCGCGTCGGCCAATCCGGCAACAATGCCGAGACCTTGAACAATCTGGGCATCGGTCAGATGCGGCAGCGGCGCACCGAACTCGCGGCGGAATACGCGAAACTCATGGTGCAGTTCGAGCCGAGCTATCCGACCGCGAAAGCTGTTGCAGAACAGCTGCGCGTGCTCGATGCGAGCATCTCTCGCGAAGAATCTCGCGTGCTCCGGAGCCGGTCGGCTGAATATGCCGAGGCGTCGCGACGCGAAACCGAACTCAAGAGCAAAGTGGAGTCGCTCAAGGGCCGGATGACCCAGCAGCAGCGTGACCGAATCCAGTATAACATCTATCAGCGCGAAGCGGACACCACCCGTGAACTGTATGACGGCCTGTTGCAGCGCTACAAGGAAATCGGTGTTGCGGGCGTAGGCGCGAACAACATCGCGATTGTCGATGTCGCGAAACTGCCGGACAAGCCGACATCTCCCAATCTGCCGTTGAACCTCGCGCTCGCTCTCCTGGCGGGGTTGGCGATCGCCGCGCTGACGACGCTCGGCCTCGATCAGATCGACGAAGGGCTGCGCGATCCTGGCCAGGTCAACCGACTGCTTCATATGCCATTGTTGGGTAGCGTTCCCGACGTCGAAGATAACGAAGCGCTGGATCTTCTGCGCGACGCAAAATCGCCTCTGTCCGAAGCCTATCTAAGCATAAGGTCGAACCTGGCCTTCTCGACCGATCACGGAATGCCGCGCGCACTGATGGTCACCAGCACGCGCCCGGCGGAAGGCAAGAGCACGACAAGCTTGGCGCTGGCGACGGTCCTGGGACGCACCGGAAGAAACGTCCTGCTGCTCGATGCCGATATGCGTTCGCCGTCGATGCATCAATTCACCGGGCTCACCAACCGGGAAGGGCTCAGCAACTTCCTCGCTGGCAATGACGAATGGAAGCGTCTGATTCAGCAAACCTCGATCAAGGGGATGAGTCTGCTCCCCGCGGGACCGACGCCGCCCAGTGCAGCGGAATTGCTAAGCAGCGATCGGATGCAGAACCTCGTGCGTCAGCTTCTCGAGCATTTCGATCATATCATCATCGATTCACCACCCATCCTTGGCCTGGCGGATGCACCATTGCTGTCGCGTGCGGTTGAAGGCTGCGTATTCGTGGCGGAATCGGAAGGCGTCGCGGTGCGCGGCATTCGAGCATCCTTGGGACGCCTGCATGCCGTTCACGCCCATGTCTTCGGCGTGGTTCTCACCAAGTTGAAGCAGCGCCAAGCGGGCTACGGCTACGGCTATGGCTACGGTTACGGATATGGCGACGAAGAGCCGAAGGCCGTCGCCTGACACATCATCTCCGGTGTAACCTCCTCGCCGCCCTGCTTTCCGGGGCCGGCGGGACAAGTCCGGTAAGAGTTGAGTTGAGATAAATGTATCAGATTTGTTCCCGATTGGTGGTGGACACCAGTGATCCGACCATCCGGTTCGATGCCGACGGTGTATCCAATCACTATCACGAATTTTTTGCCAACACGCTTCCGCAATGGAAGACCGGTCCGGAAGGCACGGCTATCCTCGAAGCAAAGGTCGAAGAAATCCGGAACGCCGGCAGGGGCAAGGAATTCGACTGCATCATCGGGCTTTCGGGCGGCGCCGACAGTTCATACATGCTGCACAAAATGGTCACCGAGCATGGTCTGCGCCCGTTGGTGTTTCATGTCGATGCGGGCTGGAACAGCGAGATCGCCGTCCATAACATCGACTGCATGATCGAAAAGCTTGGCCTTGATCTGTATACCGAGGTCATCAACTGGGATGAGGTACGCGATTTCCAGCTCGCGATGTTCAAAAGCGGGATTCCGTGCATCGACACGCCGCAGGACATCGCATTCATCGGCGTGCTCTTCCAGTTTGCGAGCAAGCATGGCATCAAATATATTTTGAATGGCGGCAATGTTTCGACCGAGTGCGTGAGCTATCCTCAGCAATACTTCTATTTCGCTGATCTTGCGATGATCCGCGACATTCTGTCGCGCTTTGGCTCGGTCAAGATGAAGAGCTACCCCTTCACATCGGTCTTCTACAGAAAATTCTACATGCCGTTTGTACGCGGCGTAAAAATGTTCAAGCCATTGAATTTCATGCCTTACCTCAAAACCGAAGCCATGAGCGAGCTTGAGGAAATATATGGCTGGAAGCCATATACCCAAAAGCATTTCGAATCCCGCTTCACGCGGTTCTACGAAGGCTATTGGCTGCCGACCCGTTTCGGGTACGACGTTCGCAGGGTTCAGTTCTCCAGCCTCATTCTCACCGGTCAAATGACACGTGAAGAAGCGTTGGCGAAACTGGAAGAGCCTCCCTACGATCCCGACCTTATCAACCAGGACTTCGACTACATCGCGGCGAAGCTGCGGATTTCAGCCGAAGAATTGCGCGGCTACCACGAAATGCCGCTCAAAAATTATTGGGACTACCAGAATCGCGCCCGTTGGTACGAGATGGGCGAACGCCTTTCGGCGACGCTCCTCAAAACGAAGCGCGGCGGCGCATATTGACCATGGCTACTGTCACGATCGTCAACTACGGCCTTGGCAATGTCCATGCATTTGCAAATATATACCACCGCCTGAACATCGATGTTGCGATAATCGACGACGCAGCAGGGCTCGCTGCAGCTGAACGTCTTATTTTGCCTGGTGTCGGCGCGTTCGACTGGGCGATGACGCGACTGAACGTCTCGGGACTCCGCGATGCACTGGATCACGCCGTTGTGGAAAAAGGCGTCCCGGTGCTGGGTGTGTGCGTCGGCATGCAGATGATGGCGCTAAGCAGCGACGAGGGGACTGAGGCCGGACTTGGCTGGATCGATGCCAGAGTTGCGCGCCTCGAAGCGCCCGATGCGCATCGCTATCCGCTGCCGCATATGGGCTGGAACGATGTCCGGCCGCGTTCATCCGACAGTCTGTTCACTGGCATCGAGGCCCCCCGCTATTACTTCCTCCACTCCTATTATTTCGTTCCCGAGCGCGAAGAGGATGTACTGGCGACTGCCAGTTATGGCGGAGACTTCACCGCGGCGATCCGCAAGGGCAACATCATCGGGACGCAGTTCCATCCTGAAAAAAGCCATCAGTGGGGCATCGACCTGCTGCGCAATTTCGCAAAGATCTGAACAATGCTGCGTCCCCGTATCATTCCCTGTTTGCTGATTCACAACGGCGGCTTGGTAAAGACAGTCAAGTTTGGCGATCCCAAATATGTCGGCGATCCTCTGAACGCGGTCAGGATCTTTAATGAAAAGGAAGTCGACGAGTTGATGGTCGTCGATATCGATGCGAGCCGGAACGGGGTCGCTCCGGACGAAAAACTCATCGCGCAAATGGCTGCGGAATGCCGGATGCCGCTCTGTTACGGCGGCGGCGTGAAGTCGGCGGATGTGGTTGAGCGGCTCGTCGCGCTGGGAGTCGAGAAGGTCGCCTTGAGCTCGGCAGCCGTTGAACAGCCATCGTTGATATCCGAAGCCGCCGAGCGCGTCGGCCGTCAAAGCGTTGTCGTCGTGATGGATGTCAAGGCGACCGGCCTACTGCGTTCGCGTGAAGTCGTGACCTATAATGCTACCCGCCGTACCGGCTACGCTCCGGTCGATTTCGCCCTTAAGATGCAAGAGATGGGAGCCGGGGAGATCGTGCTCAATTCCGTCGACCGCGATGGCGTTATGCAGGGCTATGACCTCGCGCTGGTTGACCAGCTCAAGGCCGCAATCGACGTGCCGTTGACCGTGATCGGAGGCGCGGGCAAGCTCGATGATATCCGGGAATTGGTCGAACGCCATCCGGTTATCGGTGCAGCTGCGGGAAGCCTGTTCGTGTTCAAGGGCAAGTTTCGCGCGGTGTTGATCAATTACCCGGACCGCGCCCAACGCGATCTGTTGGCGCGGGAACTTTAAGGACGGCAGAGCGACGATGTTTGATCATAAAACCCTATTGATCACTGGCGGGACCGGTTCATTCGGCAACGCCGTGCTGGACCGATTTCTTCACTCCGAGCTGAAAGAAATCCGTATTTTCAGCCGCGACGAGAAGAAACAGGACGATATGCGAAAGCGCTACAACAGCGCGAAACTTACCTTCCATATCGGCGACGTCCGCGACATGCGAAGTGTCGAAGCTGCGATGCAGGGCGTTGATTATGTCTTTCATGCTGCGGCGCTGAAGCAGGTGCCGTCGTGCGAGTTTCATCCGATGCAAGCGGTGCAGACGAATGTCATCGGCACCGAGAATATCCTGACCGCCGCTGTTGCCGCGCGCGTCGCGCGGGTCATTTGTCTCAGCACCGACAAGGCGGTGTACCCGATCAACGCCATGGGTATCAGCAAGGCGATGATGGAAAAGGTCATGGTCGCATCGAGCCGGAACGCGGGCCAGACGGTGATCTGCGGCACGCGTTACGGCAATGTCATGGCGTCGCGCGGCTCGGTCATTCCTCTGTTCGTCGAACAAATGCAGCGCGGCCACCCGATCACGATCACCGATCCGGCAATGACGCGGTTCATGATGACCCTCGAAGATGCGGTCGATCTGGTCCTCTATGCCTTTGAGCACGGCCAGAATGGCGACATCTTCGTGCAGAAGGCTCCTGCCGCAACCGTCGATACTCTGGCGAAGGCGCTTCTGCAGCTTACCGGGGAGGTCGATCACCCTGTCGATGTGATCGGAACGCGACATGGCGAGAAGCTGTTCGAATCGCTTCTCGGCCGCGAGGAGCGCGCCCGCGCGGAGGATCTGGGGGCATATTATCGCGTTCCGCCCGATGGCCGCGACCTGAACTACGCAAAGTTCGTGGAACAAGGCGAGGAACGCATTACGCTCGCGCTGCACGGCGACGAATATAATTCGCACAATACCGAACAACTCGATGTCGGGGGAATGGCCAAGCTGCTGTTGAAGCTGGATTTCATCAACAAGCTAGTCGCGGGCCAGACCGTGGATGCGGTCGGCTGACGTGGCCAAGATATTGATCACCGGCGCCGACGGCTTTCTCGGCCGAAACCTGCGACTGCTGCTCGCTGAACGCGCCGACGTCGAGGTTGCCACATTTACGCGGGCCGATTCCCCAGGCGCCCTGGCGGACCTGCTGGCCGACGTCGGCTTCATATTTCATCTGGCTGGTGTCAATCGCCCTGAAAATGAAGCCGAGTTCGCCCAAGGGAACATTGCCCTCACCGAGGCGCTTTGCGCGGCCGTCCGCGCAAGCGGGAGAGCAATTCCGGTAATCTACACATCCTCGATCCAGGCAATGCGCGACAATTCCTATGGCGAGAGCAAGCGGGGAGCCGAAGAAGCGCTGGCACGGCTTCAGGCAGAGACAGGAAACCCAGTCTTCACCTTCCGGCTGCCGAATGTCTTCGGAAAATGGGCTCGCCCGAACTACAACTCGGCCGTTGCCACCTTCTGTCACAATATCGCTCGCGGTCTGCCGATCCATATCAACGATCCAGCCAGCGAGATCTCGCTGGCTTACGTCGATGACGTACTTTCAGAGTTCGTGGCCGTGATGGACGGTGCTACGCTTCGCCTTTCAGCCGACGGATTTGCCGCTGTCCATCCCGTTTACCAGATCACCGTGGGCGAGTTGGCCGACACCGTGCGTGCATTTGCCGAGGGCAAGAACAGCCTGTTGATTGATCGCGTCGGCACGGGCCTGACCCGAGCACTATATGCGACTTATGTCAGCTATCTGCCCACCGATGCGTTCAGCTACACCCTTCCGATGCACGGAGACGCTCGCGGGGTTTTTGTGGAAATGCTCAAGACGATAGATAGCGGCCAGTTTTCTTATTTCACCGCGCATCCGGGTGTGACGCGGGGCGGCCATTATCATCACACGAAGACCGAGAAGTTCCTCGTGATCAAGGGCAGGGCCCGGTTCAAGTTTCGCCATATGGACAGCGGCGAAATCCATAGCCTCGACACCGACGGATCCGTCGCCGAGATTGTCGAGACCGTTCCCGGCTGGACGCACGACATCACCAACATCGGTGAAGATGAAATGGTTGTCATGATCTGGGCCAACGAAATCTTCGACCGCATGCGGCCCGACACCTTTGCCTGCCCCCTTTGAGAGACTGGTTATGCAAAAGCTGAAAGTCATGACGATCCTCGGTACGCGGCCCGAGATCATCCGGTTATCCCGCGTCATGGCGGCTCTTGATCGGCACAGTGATCATGTGATCGTCCATACGGGTCAAAACTACGACTATAGCCTCAACGAGGTGTTCTTCGAGGATTTGGGCGTCCGCGCTCCTGACCACTTTCTCGGTACCGGAGGGGGCTCGCTGGGCGAGACCCTCGGCAAGATCCTGATCGAAAGTGAGCGCGTCTTGCGCCAGGAAAAACCCGATGCCGTGCTTGTACTCGGCGACACCAATTCTGCGATTTCGGCGATCATGGCGCGCCGCATGAAGATTCCGGTCTACCATATGGAAGCCGGCAACCGATCGTTCGACCGCAATGTGCCCGAAGAGACGAACCGCAAGCTTGTCGACCATATTGCCGACTTCAACCTGGTTTATACCGAGCACGCGCGGCGGCATCTTCTGTCCGAAGGGCTGCAGCACCGCCGCATCTATTTGACCGGGTCACCGATGCGCGAAGTGCTCGACCACTATCGCTCCCGGATCGACACGTCGGATGTTTTGGATCGCCTGTCGCTCGAACGCCGCGGATATTTTGTCGTCTCGCTGCACCGCGAGGAGAATGTCGACAACAGCACGCGCCTGTCGGAGTTGCTCGAAACCCTCAACATGCTCGCCGAAACGCATGACATGCCGGTGATCGTGTCGACCCACCCGCGTACGCGCAAGCGCCTCGAAGCGTTGAAGGACGTGCCGCTGGACCCTCGCGTCCGCTATATGGAGCCATTCGGCTTCCATGACTATAACCACCTGCAGCTGCATGCATATTGCGTGATATCCGATAGCGGTACAATTGCCGAAGAGGCCTCCATTCTCGGCTTTCCCGCGGTCACCCCTCGCGACGCGATCGAGCGTCCCGAAGGCCTCGACGTTGGTTGCCTTGTCCTGGCTGGGCTCGACCGGGCAGCCATAGGTGCTGCGGTCCTTACAGCGACGACGATGTTCGACGACCGGGCAGGGAACGGCCGACCGCAGCCTATCCCGTCCGACTATTGCATCGCGAACACGTCAGACCGCGTCGTCAGCCTGATTGTGGGTACGGCCAAGCTCAGCAATGGCTGGGATGGGATTCGCGCGAACGACCTGACCTAGACGACGCCTGTGCAGCAAAGGGTGACCAGCGCCGCCGACTTCGCGACTGGCCAGCAGATGCTGGCCAGTCCGACGACCTCAGTTGTTGTTCTGCAGCGCGACCACGAGCGGCGTCGTAATCAGCGGCACCACTTGCAAGATATCGCGGAAGAGGCGGCGCTGAGGACTGTCGCCGATGACGACACGATCATTGGCATAAATTTGCGGGTCGTCATAAGCGCCGCGACGGATCGCCGCGAGGCTGTACAGCGCGGCATATTTCTGCTGCCCGACTGTACGGAATACGATGACGTCCTTGGTATTGGTGAATTCGGTCGTGCCTTCGGCACGGGCAACCGCGCTGAGCAGCGTCATATTACCCAATGCCGGATATAGTCCGGGCTTCTTGACCTCGCCTTCCACGGTAATGACCTGGCTGACGGTCTCGGTCAAATTCACCGACACTTGCGGATCGCGCACATGCTGATTGCGCAAGCGGTCCCGGATGACGACGGCTACCTCTGCCGGAGTCAGGCCCGCCGCCTCGATGCTTCCGGCAAGCGGCAGCGAGAAATGGCCGCCGGCGTCCGTCTGAATTTCTTCAAGCGAGAACTCGGGCATTCCCAGGACATCGATACGCAGCTTGTCGAAAGGCCCGATAGCATAGGCGCGACCGGGCAAGCGATAATCATCGCCGCTCGGCTCTGGCAGAACGGACGATTCTACCACGCGAACGTTGGCCGCGCCTCCAACCGGCTTTACCGAACCTGCGCATCCCGCGACAAGCAACGGAAATGCAAGCAGCAGCAAATGTTTAGAGCCAATCATATGTTTCCTTACAACGCAACGTCCAAATGCGCGCTCCGCCACCGAAGGCGGATAGTCAGTCGGTCGTGGCCACGCCAGCGGAATTTCGCCGCGATGGCAAACCCGAATACATCAGGCAGCAAACGATCACGAAGAAGCAGGCGAACGATGGCGTGCGAAGAGGGTAATCGACGAAGCTGGCGAGTCCCGCGGTCAATACGATCACTGCGCCGCTGCGTGCCAATCGGTTGCCTTTTTGCTCGGAGGGCTTGCGGCGAAAAATGATCCATGCACCGCGCGCGAAGCCGGCGACTGCCACCACTAGCAACAGCATTCCAGGCAGGCCGAAGGTCAAGGCAACTTCCAGAAAATCGTTATGCGCGTGGTTGAAATAATTTGGCCGGAGCTCGCTGAGCGGTTCAGCGACCTGATAAGCCTCTACGAAGCTGCCGGATCCCGAGCCCAAAGGAAAATATTCGCCAATCAGCTTTGCGACGATCCGCCATGCCGTAGCGCGCCCCTCTTCGTTCAGGTCAGTCGCAATCAATCTGTTGAGTGCTTCGGCTCTTGATGCGACGGCCGTGACCACGGCAAGCAGCAGCGCCGCGAAGATCGCAACGAACATCATACCGAAACTCTTTTGCTCCCCCCGTCGGCGCGCCAAGCTGGCCTGAGGCCGCTCGAAGATCAAAAAAGACAAGGCGATTGCAAGCAGGCCAAGCAGAAGACCCTGACGCGAGCCCGTGACAAGCACAAGCGGCACCAGGATTGCAGCGGCAGCCGTGCAAATGACCAGGCGCGTTTTGATCTGGTCGTCGGTCCGCAACGCTTGCGAGGCGAAATAGGCGAGCAACGGGAACATCGCTACAAGGAAAACTGCTTGGTGATTCCGGTTGGAGAACAGGCCGACGGCCTGGCCATTGTTGGTAATCCGATACAGATAAAGCGAACCTTTGGGGTCTCCGACGATCTGGAAAATGCCCAAGAGGCCGCTAAGCCCGCCAATAATAATCAGAGGAACGACCAACCGCCTACGGTCGTCCAGGTCGAGCTGCACGGCAAGCAAAAAGGCACCGAGAGGAACGAAGACGGAAAAGAAGGCATTTTCGGCCGCTTGCGGAGTAAGCGTCAGCGGGCGCCAAAGATTGTACAGTCCCGCGGCGCGATCGATATCCACGACCAGATCGCGTCCCGGAAGCGCTTGCCACATCGATGGCGGCAAAGGAATCATATGTGCCAAAAGCAGCAGAATGACCAGGGCCGCCATAATGCTCATGAACCGGTATCGCCGTAGATCGTCGAACCGCAGGGTCAGGAGCGCGAAACCGCATACGAGTACGGCAAGCGGCCGGACGAGGATCAGCGATTGGATGTCCGATCTTGCACCGCCACCGCACAAGAAAATGACCGATACATAGGCGACAAGCACATAGAAAACATGCTTGCGCGCTCCGATGGACCAGGCAAGCAAGTCTCTGAGCGCCCCGCGTTGTGACGCGAAATCGCGACGAGGAGATGTGGCAATCGAACGAGACATGGGATCCTTGAAGTCCATTTCGGTCGGCGAGTAGCATTGTCCAAATGGGCTAGCAATAGGATTGGAGGATCATCCTGCGGTCACTTTCGAGGCAGATCGCCGTCAGCGTGTCGTAACAATAGGCTCCGGTATCGATTCCTATACGATTGTCTTTAATTTCAACAGCTTTGCTAATACTGTGACCATGGACCACGATCGCACCGAAGTCATCATCGCTTGCGAGAAACTCCTCGCGGATCCAGCGCAGATCCTTTTTTCGCTGATCGTCGAGCGAGATGCCGGGGCGCACGCCGGCGTGGACAAACACATAGCCGCCCAACCGGATCATGTCCTCACCCGACCGCAAGAAATCGGTGTGCGACTGGGGCACGATTTGCGGCAACTTCTCGGCAACGTCCTCGTAGCTCGCCTCGTTATAGCTGTCTTCATCGCGCCAATAGCTTCGGATGGTGGCATCGCCTCCGATCCGACTGAAATAGCGAACGCGCTGAACGTCGCCCGTCAACGCCTCTAAAAAGCACTCCTCGTGATTTCCGATCAGGCAGCGGACCTCATCAAAACGATCGCGGCTGGCCATGGCGCGTTCGACCACCTCGCGCGAATTCGGCCCGCGATCGACAAGGTCGCCGAGCAGGATCAGGACGGATTTCGCTGGACTACGCGAGGCGTGGTCGGCTTCAATCTTGTCGAGCAAGTCTGCAAACAGATCGTCACGCCCATGAATATCGCCTATGGCGTACACACGAATTCCGGGGGGGATCAGGGCAGTGCGCGCGACCCGCTCCGCAACAGGGCGTCGGAATCGCGAAAACAGGGACATTGATCATTCTTCCTGGCTCCGCGCTTGATTGCGCGGCGTGTCCGGAGCTTGGCACGGGACAATGCGCGGTGCATGGCGGCAAGTCGTCGGTCAAGCCCAAAGCGGCCGCGCCGCCCGATCAACCGGGTTAAGCGATCCGCAACGGCTTATCTGTATCGGCTAGTCTCGTACCTGCTAGCAGTTATCTTCGAACAAGCCATTAAACCAATTAAGCGATCCAGTCGATATGCGCGTTCTTTCAGTCTTCGGCACCCGTCCAGAAGCGATCAAGATGTTTCCCGTCGTCCACGCGCTGCATCGCCAGCCGGGCGTCGAAACGCGCGTGTGCGTCACCGCGCAGCATCGCGAGATGCTCGACCAAGTGCTCGATATCGCGCGCATCGTTCCCGACATCGATCTCGACGTCATGACGCCGAACCAGTCGCTCGATGCACTGCTCGCGCGGCTTGTTGTCGGGCTGGGCGAGACGTTCGACGCCGAAAAGCCCGACCGCATCCTCGTACATGGCGATACGCTCACCACGATGGCCGCGACGCTCGCCGCCTATTTCCGCAAGATCCCGGTCGGCCATGTCGAGGCCGGGCTGCGCAGCGGCGACATCTACCATCCTTGGCCTGAAGAGGTGAACCGCAAGGTCACCGGTGCGGTCGCCGACCTGCACTTCGCGCCCACCGAAACCGCCGCTGCGGCGCTCCGCGCCGAAAATGTGTCCGCGAATCAGATCCATATCACCGGCAATACGGTGATCGACGCGCTGCTCGCGACCTCTGCACGGATCGACGAAGAGCCGTCGCTCGCTGCCGGGCTCGACCCCCTGCTGGGCCGTTTCGCGGGCAAGCGGATCATCGCGGTTACCTCGCACCGGCGCGAGAATTTCGGCGACGGCATGAAGGCGATCGCCGATGCCATCGCCGGGATCGCCGCGCGGCCCGACGCTGCGGTGATCTTTCCCGTCCATCCGAACCCCCATGTGCGCAGCGCGATGGAACCGATCCTCGGCAACCTCGCCAATGTCGCGCTGATCGATCCGCTCGACTATCCCCACTTCGTTCGCCTGCTCGGCGCCTCGACCCTCGTCCTCACTGACAGCGGCGGGGTGCAGGAGGAAGCGCCCTCGCTCGGCAAGCCTGTGCTCGTCATGCGCGAGACGACCGAGCGCCCCGAGGGCATCGAGGCCGGCACCGCGCGGCTTGTCGGAACCGACAAAAATCGCATCGTTTCTGAAATTTTCAGCCTTTTGGACGATAGCGAGGCCTATTCGGCCATGGCGCGCGCGCATAATCCTTTTGGCGACGGCATGGCAGCGAAGCGAATAGCGGAGA
Source organism: Sphingopyxis sp. (assembly GCF_016793825.1). Classification (GTDB taxonomy): domain Bacteria; phylum Pseudomonadota; class Alphaproteobacteria; order Sphingomonadales; family Sphingomonadaceae; genus Sphingopyxis. Next base: position 243 of record NZ_JAEULM010000049.1, on the reverse strand, counting down.
TTGTCGCGCGTGCCCATTGATAGCGATCAGCAAGTCACCGTCCTCGGCCTCGGCTATATCGGCCTGCCGACCGCCGCGCTGATCGCGCGCTCGGGCAGCAAGGTGACCGGCGTCGACGTCAGCCAGCACGTCGTCGATACCGTCAACAACGGCAAGGTGCATATCGAGGAAGTCGACCTCGATGGCTTGGTCCAGGGCGTCGTCACGCGCGGCGCGCTCGTCGCGTCGATCGAAGTCGTGCCG
>NZ_JAEULM010000048.1 GCF_016793825.1 Sphingopyxis sp. | reverse complement strand
GTCGAACTTCCCGTCACCAACAGCCTCAAGACCCTGCACCTCGCGATCCAGGCCTGCATGCTCTTCGAGAACTACCATCTGTTCCAGTTCGACATTGGCGATGCCGCCTATGGCATCCGCTTCGATGATGACGATGCTTTCATGGTCCGTACCCGTGACGCTGCCAATATGCGCATCAGCAAGCTCGCCGAGCGCGGCATCACCAGCTTCACCTACACCTATGATTTCGGGGACAACTGGCGACATCGTATCGAGATCGAAGAGATCTCATCCACCATTCCCGGCACCAATTACCCCCGCTTCGTCGATGGCGAACGGCGAGCCCCGCCCGAAGATGTCGGTGGCACACCAGGGTTCGAAGAGTTCCTTGAGGCCATGTCCAAGCCGCGTCATCCCGAACGCAAATCCATGATCGAATGGTATGGCCGACCCTTCGACCCCGCCGATATCAGCCCCGACGAGATCAGCGCACGCATGGCAAAGCTCGCCAAGCGAAGGGCGCAGGGAAAAGCCGCCTACGCCGACGCTAAATCCCGCGACAGCTAATCGATGGCGGTTTCCTGACCACGCTTACAGAATAGCCCCGGCGGCATGCGATGCTTCGAATTGTGGGTCTGGGTAATCAAAAATGGAAGGAGGAATCATCGAGACTGTCGGGCTGCGACGTCTCGCGGGGTAGTTCAGTCAAACGAATACCGACGCCGGTGCCAACACAGATAACGCCGGTGCTCAGCTGTTAGCGGAACATCCGTAAGATCAAGGTGTCGCAGCGCAATTAGAGCCTCCGCTCCTAAGTGCGGTTTGAAAAGAGCCTGACCAGATTCAGAAAAACTCACTAAACCGGCGTCAAACGCTGCATCCCAATGCGCTGCAAGCAGTAGCCCGTTGTGCACGTCGAGCCGCTCCGCGTCGCTCTCACATACGGCCCAAGGCACGATATGGCTCGCTCTCAAAAGCTCTGGCTCACTTATCCCGGTTAGCGGGCACCTCGAGTTCCAATAGCCCAGTAAAGCGCGGCGGAAATGATCCTGACCTATGCGAACTCGCGTCAGGCGTTCGGCCTCAGTGTCCCCCAAGCCCGCAACCGCAGCTTCAAACTCGTGGAGCGGTAGCGTGGGAAGCGTCGAGGAGAGTACATAAGTACGGTGCAGCGCGTCGCGAAGTGCGCTCTGATCTGAGAATGCAAATGCCGCTCGCATTCCCTGTGGGAAAGGCACCGTGGCTGGCGCGTTCAATTCTGCAGCAACGCCGGGATGTCCTACAGAAAGGAACCACACATTGCCGCCCTCTGCTACTGCCAGTCCGATTTCCCCGGGGACGCTTATATCTGAACGGAAATACAGCCAGCCATCAGCCTCACCGTTTTCACTTCGATAGCCATGGTTAAATGCAGCCTCCTTCAGTTCGGAACGGAGTCCGGCCGGAATGACGCGAATGCGTGATTGGGTCGAGACCACGCCTCAAAGATCCTGCCGGAAGAGGCGCGAGTCCGGTGGTGCGCTGCTCAACTTCAGCACTGTCCAAGGCCGCTCTTGCAGGTTCTCAGGTGGAGCTGTCGTGGTGGTGAGGATGTATTGAAACTGCGGCTTGTCAGCCTGACCCTCAAGCCACAGTGCCAGCTCGAAGATTCGATGGTAGATGCCAAGGCCCAAGTCTGCCTCGCGGGGGCTGTCATGCAACCAGAAGCCAGGCAATTCGGTCTTGCCCTCCAGCGTCAACAAAAGGGCAGCCAAGTCGAATGCGACCACTTTCAGCGAGTCTACGGCGGCGGTTGTCAAATCACCATGCAGAGAAACCATTGGCTGAATGCCATTTTCATTAAGCTGCACACTGCCTTGCGCGCCCTCGGGTACGAGGAAGCGTATCGTCATACCGAATAAGACCGACAGTCGATCCACAATTCCTTGAGCAGCCTGACGAATGGCTGCGGCCGAGTTTCGTTCGCCGGCCTCCGCAGCGGCTTCGCTTTGCGCATCTGCTTCGTGCTTGGAGATTTCAGCGAGGTATTGGGGATATCGCTTCGTCAACGTAACGTAGCCGGTCGCCGAAGCGAGCGCTTCCTTCGACGCTTTGGCGGCCTGTTCGAGTGACTTGAGCGCCGCTTTTGCCTGTTCAACCTTCTGATTTGCGAGCGCGCGATCCGGTTTCAACGCATTTTGTTCAGTGACCAGCGCCTGTTTCCGCTCAATTGCCTTCCCGTGCTCTTCGCGAAGCATTTCCAGAAACGCATTTTGCTGATCGATAAAATCTTGGGCTCCAGGTGGTACAGACTGACCACAAGTCGGACATAAAGGATCCGAGGCATCCTGAGCGCTCGATGCCGCCCGCGGCATCTTGTCATCGAACATTTGGATACTGGAAGAGATCTCTGGCAACGCAGCATCGATTTCGATGAGGCGGTCTTCGATTATCCGGAGCTCACTTTCCTTGTCCTCAACAAGTTTATTCGCCTCCTGCAACTTCTGGTCAATCTGCGGGTCGGCGCGCAGCATTTCGGCACTAGCTGCTGCGGTTGCCTTTCCAGCCCATAGGTCAAATGTGGCATTTTCTCCGGGGTCCCCTCCAAACATATCCTGCAGGTTTTGAGCAACGTCATCTCGGACCCATTCAACCCGCTGTTTACGCCGTGCAGCCTCCTCGGCATTGCGCTTGTGTCCCTGCGCCCGCCTCAATGCGTCAATTTCGCCCTGCTGGAGTGCTTTCAGCAGCAGCCGGATCACCCGGACGCGGTCTGGCTTGGACATATTTCGAGAGGGAGAGCGCGACTGGGTTTCTGGTGCGCGCCAATCGAGGATATCGAGCAGGCGGCATTCCTGATCGCGCGTCAGCCAAGCGAGCGCCAATTCCCAAGCGTCATCAAGGCTGCTTCCGATTGGCATATGTTGTGCCGCCGAGGGCATTATTGCGCGCGCGATCGCCTGCCGTAGCGGACTGACGGTCGAGTTGGGAATCTCTCCCTTCGCCAAGAGATCCAGTGATCCGCCTATTTGTGCATAATGCCTGCCGCTTCCGGCACCAGCGCCTATCGGACGAATGACATTCCACAATTCGCCATCAAGCATGATCTCAGCGCCGACATGCGCGTCAGGCAACGCATTGGCAATTCGCTGGCGCTGAGCGTCGGTGCCATAGCTGTCCTCACCTAGACAATAACGTATTAGGCGGCAGAAGCTGGTCTTGCCCCCGCCATGCCCCATGTGGCCAGCCTCCCCCTGAGCATCGGGGGACCAGACGATGTTCAGGCCGGGGCGCAGCGGAATGTCTTGGGTCGGCGCCTCATTCATCGCGCTCCAGATTACCAGCCGCCTGATCCACAGACGGGGTCCATTGCCGCCGGTCGGCTGAAAGCCGTCGAGCGACAGAGCGAACAGATCAGGCAACGGCGGCTTGGGCAACGAAGGTCTGCTCCATATGGCTCAACGTGGCAGTTGCCGCATTGAGATCGATCGAACGCAGCGCATGCCAAACGAAGTCAGCGCGGCCTTCCGCCCATGGCGGCAGCGGATTGTCATAGATTGCGGCTCCCCGATCGACGGTCGCGGATTCGACATCATAGCGCCATGCTCGCCGCGCCGCGAGTTGCGCCTGTGCGGGAACGAAAAGCACAAGCCGCGAAGCCGAGAAAGACGGCACACTTGCCGAAACGGGCAGCGCAGCGGCATCGCCGACAAGCCGCCGCCACTCCGCTGCTGCCACGGAAGTGAGATGGGGCATCAGCAGATGAGGCTGCGCTGCGTAAAGAAATGCGAACTTCACCTCGCGAAGCGGACGGGGCTGTCGCATCCGCTTCACGATAGCGGCAAGGAGCAAACGCACGTCCAACTCATCGTTGATTGCGCACTGCCAATGCCCATCTGCGAGCGAGGCCGTATCGGGCGCGGCTGCAGCCTGCGCGTCATAGGCGGCGAGGACGAGGCGCTGCGTGCGATACTCGCCATATTTGGCAATCTCGTTCTTCTGGAGGACCCGGAAGGTTTCGGATGGGTATTCAGCGCCCATCACGTCCTTGGGATCGAGCACATAGCGCAGCTCGTCGCGGGTCAGGCCATAAGCGAGCGCATACCAGGCATCGAGCTCGGCGCGCAGCTGCGCACGCCGATCCTCGTCCCACGCAAAGGGCGCGCCGTCATAGCCAAGATCGAGCGCGAAGGGGGCCATGGCATGGCTGGTATAGGTCAGCTCCAGCACGCGCGGCACGATGAAGGCGAGGTCGGCTTCAGTGTAGGCGGTGGGGGGGAGGACCGGTATCTGCTTGAGGATCTCCACCGTCAGATGAAGGTAGCTCAGCTTCTGACGAACAACATAGTCGCTAACAACCGATGAAAGGTTCGCTACCAGCACGATGGGGTGAGCAATAGAGGCGGCCACAAACATGATCCGAATCGTATGGCCCACCGCCCAGCGTGGTATTGTAGAAATGATCGTCGTTCGCTCTGTTGTTGCCGTCGTAACGTCTTTCCAGCCAATCAGGAATGGGTATGACCAAGATCGATTGCTTAGCCGATCTTCCAAAAGTTGCGATTTGATCCAGTAGTAGGGTGTCACCTCATACGCCGGATCAGCATGTTGAGACAACGTGACATCGGGCAGAACGCGCGATCCGCGACCATCGGCTCTACCCTCGTAACTTCCTGCTCGATGATCAAACAGATCGATCATCTTGGCTTCGTAGAGTGGGACAAAGCGATCCTGACGTGCCGGCAAGGATTTGATCCAATCGCTCCCCTCGCGCATCCAGCCCTCGGCAGCGAGCTGCTCGGCATCACGAAACAGCGCGCTGCTGTCCGCCATATCGAACATCTTGGTCATGTATTCGAACCGCCACGGATTGCCGCCTTCGCCGCTTCCGTCTTCAGTTAGCACAGGCATGCGGCCGTAGATCTCAGTGGTCAGGCGGGCATCCTCTTGCGAGCGAAATACGGGAGCGGTCCGACTGTTCGGATTGATCCGCGCGATCTCGCCCGGAGACAGGGTGAAGTGACGGCGGGCGTCCTCCAACTGCGCGGGATCGGTGAGGAAGAAGGCGAACTGCGCCTCGCGCACCCCACTCCCGCCCCCGCCCGAAATGGTGAGCAGGCTGAATTTAAAGCTGCGATGGACGCCGGGAAATAGCGGCCCGCTGTTCTCGAAGTCGGACAGACGGGCCAGCCGCCGATCGCTCACCAGATGCCCGAAGAACGGCGCGGTCGTGGCATCAGTGGCGATACCGGTCGGCACGATCACCCCCGCCCGCCCGCCCTCGCGCGTCAGGTTCAAGAAATGCTCCGCGAACAGCGCATAGGTATTGACGTCGCCAGTGCCAGTATAGGCATAGCGCCCGCCCTCATCGCCCGACACGCGGGCAAAGGCGCTGGTCGCCTCGGCCACGCGCTTGGCGATCTGGAACGCGTCGAACATCGCGCGGTCGGGCGTCCCCGGCTCGGCGCGGCCCAGTTCCGCGATCATCCGCGTGCGCGCCGCCGCATTGGGCGCATCGGCCACCGCCGTGCCGGCGAAGAACTCCTGCTCCTGCAGCTTGATCCGCTCCCATGGCGGGTTGCCCAGCACCACGTCGAAACCGCCGCGCTCGAACATTACATCGGGGAACGCCAGTGGCCAGTGCAGGACACGCGCCGCCGCTGCGGAATCGACGGCCGCCGCCTCCAGCGCGCCATAGACCTGCCCGCCGCCCAACTTGGTCCGCACCTCCGCCGTGGTCGGCACCATGTTGCGCCCGTGGTTGAGCGGCACCTCGGTCTTGGGCAACAGGAACGCCGCGACATACAGGTCGCACGCGACGCGCGTCGCATAGCGCGCCGGATCGCGCCGCCACGCCTCATAGGCTTCGCGCTTCTTCTCGACCTGCCCCACCGTATCCTCGGGCATCCGGCGGATGGTGGAGAGGTTGGCGGCCAGCTTGCGCGGCGGCATAGCGCCGGTACCGCCGGCCCAGTCGAACTGGCCCTGCCCCTTCTTCGCCGCCTTGTTCTGCTGCGCATAATATTTGGCGGCCGTCTTGTCGTCGCCGGTCAGCGGCTTGTAGGCCGCATCCGGCACGCCGTCCTCCAGCACGTCGAGGTCGAACACGCCGAGCAGCGCGTCGCCGCAGCGAATATTCGCGTCGAGAAAGCCCAGCGGCTGCCCCGGCGACACACTCTCGATCCACAGCGCCACCTTGGCCAGCTCGACCGCCATGGGGTTGCGATCGACGCCGTGGATGCAGCGGCTGACGACATCGCGCAGCGCGGCCTGCTCGTCCGGCGCATCGGGGTTGCGCAGCGCCGCAACCTTCCCCGCCATGCGCCGCGCCGCGCCGAGTAGAAAGTGCCCCGATCCACAGGCAGGATCGATGACCTTCAGGTTCAGAATGGCGTCCGCGCCGCCATTGGCCTCGGCATGCTCCAGCACCGGGTCGAGCGCGCTGTCGAGCAGCGTTTCGACCAGGCTGTCGGGCGTGTAATAGCTGCCACTGGTCTTGCGGTCATTGCCCTTGACCGACGCCAGCTCGAACTCGCCCGCCATGCTCAGCGACGGGCGCAGCTCCAGCAACCCTTCATAGACGCTGCCTAGCTCTTCGGTGCGCATGTCGCGCCAGTTGATCCGCGTCAGCCGGCTGTCGATCAGCACGAAGCCCAAATTCCACACCGCGCGAAGGAAGCGGCGATTGGGAATGCTGGCGGCATTCAGCACCGGCGTGCCGCCCCGCGCGAACAGCCCGCCCAGCGCTGGGAGGCCGAGCAGCGACTGCCCCTGTTCCAGCGCGGCGAGCGTGACCTTCATCCCCTCCCACGCATCATGGTGCGCGTCATACGCCGTGCGGCGGGCCGAGCGCGCGCGCCAGAATGCGAAGCTGTAGCTGTCGGCGTAGAGGTTGCGCGCGTCGCGCCCGGTGGTGCGCGGGTGGAGCAGGTCGCGCTCCTCCGCCACCGCCAGGAAGATCAGGCGATAGACGGTGCGCAACAGCTCCTCGAACAACCGCATCGTCGCGGCGGGATCGGTGGCGATCTGGTCGCGCAGTTGCGGGTTCGCCTCGATCAGACCCGCGCCCAGTTCGCGCAGCGCCTCCGCGACATTTCGGCCCAGCCGGTCGCGCGCGGCGGTGCCCTCTTTCAGCCCCGCCTCCCGCGCCTGTTCCAGCGGCGCGGCGGACGACAGCGTGCCGGCACTGCCAAAGCGGCTGGCATGGGTGAGCAGCCACCAGGCGGTGAAGTCTGCAAACATCTCATCGCGGAACATCGCGCCCAGATCGGCCTCGATCCACGCCCCGCGCGTCAGGCTGGCATTGTCGCGCATCAACCGCACCTTGTCGCCGGCGAACACCAGCCCCCACAGCGCATGGTCGGCATGGTTGAGCCAGTCCTGCAACAGCACGATCGGCGCCCGCCGCGCGCGGCCCTCATTGCCGTCGCCGAATTCGGGTAGCGCGCGGTTGAAGCCGTTGAAGCGCGTTCCCTCGAACGATGGCGGCGCGACAATGATCGGCACGCGCCCGTCACGGGCTTCCAGCGCGATGCGATACCGGCGCGTGCCGTCCTGCCGATCGACCGGCCCGGTTAGGTCGCCGAACCCGAATGCGCCTGCCAGCAGCTCGCGCACGAACGCCGCGGTCTGGCTCGTCGTCGGCACCTCGATCTTCGCATAATCGCGCCAGATACCCTGGCCGATGCGGAAGTAGCGCGAGATTTCGTCGGCCAGCGTCAAGCCCTTGGGCACGTCGTAACTTGCGGCGAGCTTCGCGTCGCGCGTCGCGCCGGCGATCGCCGCGACCTGTTCGGGCGCGATCAGCCCGCCTTCGATGGTGATCGCTTCTAGGCCGAGTTCGGCGGCGCGTTTGATGGCGCGCGCCATCAGTTCGCCTCCGGGACCAGGACATACAGGCCGATGACGTCCGCCGTGCCGACCGGCGCGACTTGTGTGGTGCTGCCCGCACCCGCCGTCGCCGCCTTCACGCGATCATGGTCTTCGCCGAGCGTTGTGGCGCGTGAAGTGGCATAGGCACGGGTCGCACCCTCATGCTCGCCCATGCGAGCGCGCGCCGCCTCGACCTGTCGTGCGATGATGGCGGGGTCGAGATTGCCCGACGCCTGCGCCTCCAGCAGCGCCAGCGCCGGCTCGCCGCTCGCCACTTCGCCCGCGCCGTCGAACGCGATCGCGGTGGCTTCCTCGGCCAGCAGCGTGCGCCGCCCGCTCGTCACCAATGTGAAGCGCAGCCGCAGCAACAGGATGTGCGTCAGCTTGCTCACCGCGCGCGTGCGCCATGCCCCGGCGCGGCCCAGCGCCACCGGGCCATCGACCCCGCGCGGATCGAGCGCGCCCTCTGCCATCGACTCGGCCAGCATCGCCACCAGCGGGTGGACGCGCCCGACATGCGCCACGTCGGGCGGAGGCATATCCTCGAAACTGATCAGGCGGCTGCCAGTCAGCCCGCGCGCCTCAAGCCGTTCGCGCAGCCGTTGCGGCAGGCGGTCGTAATTGACGCGCCAATGCGGCTCCTGCGCGCCGATCCCGCCCTGCGCGATGCGGCTCAACGCGCGGCGGGTGAAGCGCTCGACTTCCGCCGGTCCGCCATTCAGCGCGCGCATCCGCCGCCATTCGGGCAGCACCTCGTCCGGGTTCAGCGCGTTCTGGGCATAGATCGCGCGGCTCTTCTTCATATTCTCCTCGGCGTCGCGCCACACCGTCTCGACCGATGGTGCCGCCCCGCCGAAATCGAATGCGCCCTGCGCCCGCGGCGATTTCGATCGCAGCAGCATCGCCTGCATCAGCGCGCTCGTCACGCTGGCGCTATCCTCGGGCACCGGCACGGTGACGCCGGTCGCTTCGCGGATGCGTTTGGCCTTGCTTGTGATCACTTCGATCACCGCGCCGTCGATCATCGAATTCTCGCCGAACATCATCAGCGACCATACAGTCGGCGATTGCTGACCGAACCGATCGACGCGTCCCTCGCGCTGCTGGTGTCGGGTCGGGTTCCAGTTGAGGTCGTAATGGACGACCGCGTTGAACAGCATCTGCAGGTTGATGCCTTCGGACAGGCAATCGGTGGCGACCAGAATGCGGTGCTCGCTGCCGCTCATCGCATCGACGCGTGCGCGGCGTTCCTCCGGGGTCAGACGGCCGGTGACGACCTGCACATCATATTTTTTGAACGCGGCGCGCAACGCCTCGCCCACCGCCTCGGCGGTTGAGATGAAGCGGCAGAACACCACCGGGCGCGCGCCCATGGCGATCAGCTTCTTGAGCTCGCGGATCAGCGCGCGCAGCTTGGGGTCTTCGTCCGGCTTGTCGGTCAGCGCATCGGCCTGGGCGATCAGTTTTTCGAGCGCGTCGCGTTCCTCGCCGTCGAGCGCGGTGCCCGGCTCGACATCAGTGTCGCTGAACGTGCCTTCGTCCTCATCCATCAGGACCGGTTCGAGTGCGGCTTCTTCCGCCATCCCGCCCAGCCGGTTGCGCAGCGCGCTTGCGGCGGCCGCGGGCGACGACCCGACGCAGCGCATCAGGGCCAGCGTGCCCCAGAAGGCGAGCCGCCGCGCCCGCTCGCCATCCGCCCGCGTGGCGACGCCGACGCAATAGTCGAGTACGTCTTCCTGAAACGTGAGATGCTGGCCGACCAGCTGATAGGGCAGCTCGGCCGTTTCAGCCTTGGCGAAGGCGCGCTTTTCGTTCCACGCGTCCTGAATGTCGGGACGGCGGCGCTGCACGAAATGCCGGGCGAGGCGACGGCGCCACGTCTCGCTGTGTTCCGGCGTGGCGAGCAGGGGGTCGAGCAGGCCGAGCAGCCGCTGGAACGCCTCTTGGTCGCCACTGTGCGGGGTCGCGGTGAGCAGCAGCAGGTGGCGCTCGGCATCCTGCGCCAGCTCGCGCAGCACCGCGTAACGCTGCTGCGTGCCCCCTTCCCCGCCGCCGACGCACGCATGCGCCTCATCGACGATCACGAAGTTGGGACAGGCCCGAACAAACTCCGCGCGGCGCCCTTCTGCCTTGATATAGTCCAAACTGACGACCGTTGCCGGGTAGGCGTTAAAAACACTCTCCGAAACTGCCAGCCCCCGCTCCAGCGACCTTGCGCGAGCCGAAGTTACCGCGACGGCATCGATGTCGAACTTGGTCGCGAGCTCCTCAACCCATTGTTCGACCAGATGGGGCGGACACAAAACGGTGAAGCGATCAACTTCGCCGCGATCGATCATCTCGCGAAGAATCATTCCTGCTTCGATTGTTTTTCCGATGCCGACATCGTCGGCAATCAGCAGCCGCTTTACATCCTGGCGCAGCGCCATCAGAAGCGGCACGAGCTGATAGGCGCGCGGCTCCACGCCAAGATGCGCCGCGCTGCGGAAGGGTCCTGCCCCGCGGCGCAATGACAGCCGTAGTCCATCCGCTAGCAATTGAGCCGCTTCCTGCGTGTCAACTTGGTCTACAGTCGGATGCCCGAACTCCGCGCTTGTGATCGGGCTGGTCTCCAGCGTCGGCGCGAAAGTAATGGCATCCTCTTCCGAACCCGACAGAGGACGAACCCGAACCAAGCCCTCAGCTGGCTTCCCAAGAACGATCCATTCGCGGCCTCGTGCCCGAACAAGATCGCCGGTCTGTAGCTGCGCCGGGTTCATGAAGTCACTCCAAGGGCGGTGGCCAGCGATGCTGGCATGGTGCTGCCCGGCGACGAGGGCAGCTCGATAAGGTCGCGTCCCCAATCCTTGCATCGCACAATCAATGACGGCGGTGGCGGAAACGTCACCGCCATTAGCATCCGATCCGGCCAGCACAGCGGGTAGACCGTCCCGTCGATCGTTTCGGCCTCAGGCGACGGTGCATTCCAACTAGCAAGCGCCTCAGCCCAAGATTCGCCTGTCCCCGATTCTCCGACTACCACGGCGCAACGGCTCATTTGGTCCAGAATGCCTTGCACAGTCTCATCACGCCGATCGATCAGCAGGTGATCCGGCTGATTGTAGTAGGATAGCAGGCAACGATAACAGCCCGCTACGCACGGCTCGGCCCCGGGATCATCTGCAAGCGACCCTTCCGAGCGGTACAGGTGCATAAGATCGAGCGCGACTTCCGCCAGCCGCCGCCATCGCCCGGCATCTTCCATCAAACGCTTGAGAACGCCTGCGCCGCCCTCCGATGCCTCATACAAGAGCAGGGCCTTGCGCTCGTCTCGCGTCGGCAAGGGCTCGCCCAACAACTCGCCCGCCTCGAGCACATGCTCCGCCTCGATAGCGCGAACAATGGCGTGCTGAAGGGTCGCCATCTGCTCATTTGATAAGCCCAAACTCGGATCGAAGCGCAGGAGCAGCGCATTCTTGGTATCCTCGACCAAGGGGACGATCGTCTGGCGGCGTGTTCCCTTCACGGGATCGGCACCCTCCTCTTCGCCCTTCGCCTCGTTTTTAAGCCAACGTCCTGAAACCGTATCGATATCGAAGCCGATGGCTTCCTTCTCAGCGCGACGACGAAGACCGAGATTAACTCGGGAAAGACGGGTCTGTGGGCCGTAGCGTACCTCGATCAGCGGAGCCCCGTCAGCGGTCAGCGACAGTCGCTGTTCACCTTCTCTGCTCGCACGCCAACGAAATACCGTCCGAATCTCAAACCCCCGGCGCTGGCGATCTTCGTCGTTGGCAGTAATTCGCGCGCCGGGCCGCGCGTCAACATTTTCGATCCGGAACAGATCCTTGATGCGGCCCTCGCTGCTCAGCGGCTCGTGGCACACCATGCACCTCTCTTGGGTTATTTCCTCATGTGCACCGCCACAGGATTGGCAGCAGTTGAAGGTCTGCGTGGCCAGATTCTGCTGCTCGTCAAGTGAGCCAGCAGGCAACTTTGCACGATGGCAACGATAGGCTTTACCCTCATGATAGACGAGTGCATTCGGACCGAACTCGGCAATCGCTAGAAAACGCGGCCGCTGAAGTACCGCCGACGCCTTTTCCTGGTCGATGAACGCGTAGAGCGGCAGCCGCGGGAAGTTGTAACCCGGCAAGAAACCCTCGGTCGCGAGATAGCGGTATGTGTAGAAATCGGATCCCGACGAACTGGTCCCGGTTTCGAGCAACTGCACCTGTCTGTCCGCCGCGAGATAACGGCTACGAGCGTCCGCTCGATCCTTCGCCGACAGTCCGGTACGTTGAGCAATCGCATTTGCCGCCTGACGTTCCGCGACTGCAGATTGGTACAGCGTGCGCCACCGCGCGAACGCCGCGTCGAATGCACCAAACGCCCCCGACCAGCGTGTTCCTACGAAGCTGGCTGCATCAGCCAACTCTTCGGGCGGTTCGGCAGGAAGAGCGGATTGCACCACCGCAATCGCCCGCGCACGCGCCTTCTCGTCTTCTCGTGCGACGGCAAGCGCATGACGTAAGCGATCGGCGACCGGATGGCCTTCGATATCCATTTGCAGATTGTCCGGAATCGCAGCGCTGATCGGCTCGCTAACGCTCGCCAGCCATTCGGCATGGACATGGCTTGCGAGCAAATCTGAATTGACGAGATCGATAGCGGGCGCCTTCACAATACCCGCCACAAGCGCCTCTCGCCGCTGGAAATAATATTGGTCGTGCGGGCTTTGGGCTGCGCAGTAAGTGACCACCAGCGCTGCCTGCCCGCTCCGTCCGGCTCGCCCCGCACGCTGTGCGTAATTCGCTGGAGTGGGAGGCGCGTTGCGCAGAAAGACGAGGTTGAGCTGCGAGATATCGACACCCAGCTCCATCGTCGGCGAACAAAACAGCATGGGCAAGAAATCTGTACGTTCACCGCGCTGAAGCATTTCGTCTCGTGCTTCACCAATTCGCTTCTTGTCCGGCTCTCCGTAGCGGAAGCGATCCTCGCGCCACTGGCGCGTTTTCACGTCGACCTGAGCCGTGTGCTCGCGGCCCTCGAACGCGAACGGTAGCCGGCCGCTTTCGCTGAGCCGCTCGGCGACATCTGCGTAGAGGCCAGAGAAGAAACGATTGTCCTGGCCCGACTTTGCTTGGCCATCGCCCGCGTGAAGCCTGATCGAGCCCGGCGCCAAACGCCAGCCGCCCTGTCCGACACGTCGCACAATTTGGTGCGCTTCAGCCGCCTCCAGCATCGCTTGGATAAGCGGCTCGCGCTCTTTTGCAGGCACGCCGCCCATCGCCTTGTCCAGAGCTCGACCAATCGAGCTTTGCGCTGACGCTTTGATCGTACCCGGATCGACCCGTCCATCCGGTTTTCCGACGACGAGCGTACCTTGCCGGGCAAGATCGCGCTCTTCCTCTTCGCGCGTGATCGACCAAGGTGCCTTGATATGATCGCGCGATCTTTGCGCGACTTGTTCAAGGGCGATGCGATCAAGAGCATCGACCTGAATAGCCAACCCTTGTCGCATCGCGTCGAACAAGGAACGGAAGATTTCCGCCCGCTTTTCGGGGCTAGCGCCAGCAAGATTTGGGTCGCGCCCGCACTCGCTTTCGTCGGCGGCCAGCCACTCGACCCCGGGATAGTGCACAGCGATCAACGCCAACTGGTCCAGGTTGGGATTTGTGTAGCGCCATCCGCGCCTGAGATCATTCCATAGCCGATGTGCGAGGACTTGGTTTATTGCCCGCTTCGCTTCTTCGACGGCGGCAAATCCCTTCGCCTCGGGATTTGCCATCCATTCCTCTCGGCGCGTAACCATGTCGGGATCGAAGCCGAGCGCGCGGCGCAACGCGTCGCCAAATTGTTCGTGGCTCAGCCCCTCCGCTCCAGCTTGACGAATTGCGCGAAGCATGGCGGCACGCAGCAGCGTAACGAATACAAAATCGTTGAAATGGCCGGATTGCAACGCCGCGTCCTGTCGGTTGTCAGTGAAACCGAGCAGCTTGCGCCGGTATCGCTCTTCCGGAGTCTTAGCCAACTCCATCCAATCGAGAGCTGCGGTGGTGATCAGCGTAGTTGCCGAGCTTCGCCCTTCGGCCGACAGGCTGGCGAGCTTGTTGATATCCCTCGCTTGCGCCGCCGGTTGGTACCGGCAATGCGGACAGAAGCGGAACCGGCCGGGGAAGAACCAAGCCGTCACACCTGACGCCGCGCCCTGCCCGTCCGGGGCAAGCACCAACCGCTGGCCTTCATGCTTGCCGCGATGGCTGCTCTTGAGGCGACTGCCCTTCGCACCTTCCTCGGTCCAATCATCGGGATAACAATCAATATCGCCGTTGAAAGCTAGGTCGCCGTCGGCATCAGGAACGAGAAACCCGTGGATCGTGCCGTCATGATCAGCGTCGTCCTTCGCGGTCAGGTCGATCGACCGCGCGACGACTTGGCCTGACCGCTCGATTGATACGCTGTGCACCTCTTGCCCGCACTGGCGACAGAAAAAGAGCGGATAGAGCCTTGCCTCAGGTTTTTCTCGATCAAACTGCTCTGCCGAAAGCTGGACGCGACGCGCGCCCGCGGGCTCAAGGGTCGCGTGCGCGTGACCCGCGCCAGCGAGAAAGCGATGAAGCTTAAACGCCATAAACGCGCTGCCACCTGAGGCGGAGACGGCGCTCATCGATATCAGCCGCTGACGCAAAGCGGCAGCGCAAGCTTCGGCATCGATCCCGGTTTCGCGCGCCAGTTCCGCTGTCGCGTCGGTTAGCGTCCGAGGTGTACGCCGCTTCAACGTCTCGCCAGCTTCGAGACCGATGTTTAGTTCGATCCAAATGGCTAGCGCATCTGAACGCCAGTCATCCGACACAGCGGGGTTGCCTATTGCGTCGGCTAGCGCCTTGCCAAAAGCGGCATCGCCACCAGTCCATTCAGTAGCGCGGTCCAGCGTTTCGGTGATGACATCGTCGGGCGACACTGGGCTGCCAAACAGCGTGGTGCCTACTCTTGCGACTGTGTCGCGGCCATTGTCCGCTTCGCCCGAAGACATAGTGGCCGATGTACCGATGCACAGCATTCGTGCAGAGCCCATCCGCTCACGCACTCGACGCACAAGCATTGCGACATCCGCCCCTTGCCGGCCTCGATAGGTATGAAGTTCGTCTAGTACGAGAAACTCGAGACCCTCCATATTGGCAATGACCTGCCGGTCGAGGCTGTCCTGCCGCGTCATCAGCAGCTCTAGCATCATGAAATTGGTAAGGATGATGTCGGGTGGATTGTCGGCAACCTGCCGCCGGTCCGAATCACTTTCCTGCCCCGTGTATCGGGCAAATGTCGGCTTGAGGTGATCGGGCACATCGCTTTCGCCGATGAACTTTTCGAGTTCCTCCAGCTGAGAATTCGCAAGCGCGTTCATGGGATAAATGACGATCGCGCGGGTGCGGCGAGGCTCGCCGGCCCGCCGCGCGCTCAGAATTCGGTCTACTATCGGCACGAAGAAGCACAGAGACTTACCGGAACCCGTACCCGTGGTGACGATATAATTCTTGGCGAGCTTCGCCTTATGGAAAGCCTGCTCTTGATGGCGATGGAGAGTGATTGGCTTCCGCGGATTTCCCAATGAGAAAACATCGGCGGTCATCGCGTCCGCAGCGCCATGATCCACAAGTTCCGTCACCGACCCGCCGGAACGATAGCGCGGGTTGAGGCCGACCAATGGCTCAGGCCAAAAGGCACCGCTATCGTAAATAGCGTTGATCTGAGTCTTTAGGTCAACACTTCGAATATCGGTAAAGGATCGGGCAAAGCTCTCGTAACGATTAATAAGATGTGTATCGAGATCGAAGACATTCACTTGGCCACGCCCTTAAATCCAGACGTCTACCAATCGCTTGGTGTGCCGTCTTCAAGGCGACGAATCGCCCTTTGCAGCATCAATGACCTAGCGAAGGCACGCCCCCCGACAAATTATATGTCGGGTCTTGCGCAACAATGAAAGGTGGATTCAAGAGGATCAACGAGGTTAGTGCTTGCCCCGAGAATCCTCTAGTCGCAGCGCCGTGCGCGAATAATGTCCAATGCCGACATCGCTGTTGAGCCACCGACAGAAACAAAAGTCTGATTTGGGGTCTGTTTGGAGGCCAAGAGGACCTCTAATGCGAGGCGTGAAGCAGCCGCACCCGTCTGCGTTCGGCGCTGGACCTACGCCCAAAGGGTCACGCCGACGAGGGACAGGAACATCCCACACAGGAGCCCGCCGGTCGCCGCCCAAGTGACCCACCAGTTCTGCTCGTCGGTCGAGCGGCGCTGCTTGATCATTCCCTCAACGTGCCCGAGCGTGCGCGCCAACGTATCGCGAGCCTCCCCCAGCGTTTTGGAGTCATCGGCCCGGAAGCTCATCAAAGCTTCGTGTATTTCCAGAGTGATCGTCCGCGGCGTGAGCCGCATCGCCGGCTTCTCCGCTATGCCTTCTATCTGCTCTTCCACCTTGCCGAGACGGGACGCGATGTCACGCAGGGTGAGCGAGTAGTCGGGGAGCGCCTCCTTGGCAGCTGTCAGTCCTTGGATTGCGGCTCGCTGCAAGGATATTTCCTGACGGAGCGTTTCAAAGGCTGCGGCGGCATCGGTTGGCGGCGGTGTGATGGCAGGTTTCCGGGTCATGGGAGCAGCTTACATCGACATCCCCATACCCCGTCCACGGCCGAGATATTGCTGGAGATCATGAGACAGCGATTTTCCTCTCACAGCGTCCAATCCCAGCTGAGCGCGCCGGTTCTGGAGCAGCGACTCGAGCTGCGGGTCGCGGTGCAGGCTCTTCGCCATGTCGTTGAGGTCGGCGCGCGCCGCGTCGCGCGCGGCATAGGTCGGCGCCGCTCTTAGCCGTGCGTTCTGCTTCTTCCAGGTGTTAACAAACAGCTCGGCGCGTTTCTCAGCCTCGGCAGCGAGCCGCTTCGCAGCAGCCGCCTGCTGCGCCCGCTCGCGCGCCGCGCGGTCGGCCGCCGCGCGCTCGGCGGCCCGGACTGCGTCCTGACGATCCATCGCCGCGATCGAGCCCGCAGTGCGTCCTTCGGCCGCGTCACTTGCGAGCTTGTAGCTCTTTCCGAACGCCTCGCGTAGATCGCTCGCGCCACCGGGGCGCTGGGCATCGAGCTCGCGAAACGCCCTGCGGTAGCTGTCAATCTCGTGCGGTAGTTCCTTTCCGCCAGCGCGGCGGATATCGACGATCTGCTTCGTCGCCCGCGCAAATCGCTCGACCGCCTTGTCGAGTTCGCCTCGCGCTGGCGAGGAATCGAGTGCCCGGGCATTCACATGGACCTCGTCCAGACTGACCGCCCGCTTGATCCCGGGTGCCGGCTCGCTGACCGCTTCTCGCGATGCGGTGAGCTTCAGCCCGTCGAACATGCCGCGGTTGGGCTCGGACGCCTTAGCCGGATCCTGCGCCCGATAATCGCTTGCCATATCCTTTCCGCGCTCGCGTGACGCCGCGCGAACGAGCTTGTTCTGGTTCGCAAAATCGTCGCGGCCATAGTATAGATCCACCCGCTCGCGATGCCTGGACAGCGCAACGTAAGTCGAATGTCTGTCTACCCCCGGCGTCGCGAGCATAGCCACCCGATCAACGGTCATGCCCTGCGCTTTGTGGATCGTAGCTGCATAGCCATGATCAACATGCGCATAATCCTTCACATCGAACGCAACGCTGCGCCCGTCGTCGAGCATCACAGCCATGCGCATCGGGCTCGCGCTCTGCACCGTGCCGAGCGAGCCGTTCTTGACCCCAAGGTCCCGCTCGTTTTTCAGGAACATGATGCGGTCACCGGTCGCAAAGCTGCGCTCGCCCCGCTCGACCGTCAGCGCGACTTCATTGCCAAGCGCGCCGCCCGCCTTCAGCCGCTCGCGAACCTCTTCGTTGAGCTCTCGCACTTCATCATTGGTATGGGTGAGAATAATCCGGCTCGCATCAGGATGCGCCTGCCGACCGCGATTCCATGCATCGACGAGTTCCGTCCGGGCAGTTTCGCGCGTTTCGGCGACGTGAACAAAACCGGCGTCGGCGTATCGGCCGATCGCATCGCCGGTCCGACCCGTCGCCAACTCGCGCGTCGCCTCGCGCTGCCAGTCTTCCTGCTGGCGGCGGATGTCCATGATTTCGACGGCGCCATGGCGCTCGGCAGCGGCACGGAACGCGGCGCCGGCTTCGATCGCTTGCAGCTGCTCGGGGTCCCCGACCAACACGACCTTGGCGCCCTGCTTCTCCGCTTCGGTCACGATCCGTTCAAGCTGACGCGTCCCGACCATGCCGGCCTCGTCGATCACGAGAATGTGTTTGTCGGTCAGCAGTTCGCGATCATTGATCCATTGATGCTCCAAGCTCGCGAGCGTCCGCGAGCCGATGCCCGAGCCATGTTCAAGCCCCTCAGCGGCAATGCCCGAGAGCGCTGCGCCCTGCACCTGATAACCCGCGCCTTCCCATACCTCGCGCGCAACGCCCAGCATCGCGCTCTTCCCCGTTCCGGCATAGCCAATGACGTTACTGACGCCCCGCGACGATGTGACATGCTCAAGCGCGCCGCGCTGCTCGGCGGAGAGATCGAAGCCGCGCTCTAATGCGCGCGACAAGGCAAGTTCGCGATGACGATCGGCAACGCCATGATGACGCCGCGCCTCCAGCTTCGCCATCGCGCGTTCGAGCCGCTGCTCGGTCTCGATCATCGATCGGGAGGTGAACCGGTCCTCGCCGCGCCCGTCGCGTCCGATCGCAACGAGGTCGGGCGAGGATTTGACCGCCGACATGACGGCGTCGAACTGTTCCTTGCCGTCGCTGTGGCGGTGCGCGAACATCGCAAGGTCGCGGTTCGTGAACGTCGCCTGCCGGTGGGTGATCGCGTCGAGCGCGATGCCGGGATTGACGATGATCTTATCACCGTTCGACCGGGCGATCTCGATATGCTCGGCGAGCCGCTCGGCCTCCAACCCTTCCGCCGCCATCCGCGACGCCGCGGGTCCGATCTTATGCTGCGGCTCGAGGTCGATGCCCTGCGCTTCCAACGTGCGATGATCGACGCGTGCGTCGATGTCGAGCGACGCGAGGCGCTCGTTCACATGGTCTGCCCAAGCTTCGCGCCAATGGGTCAGAAGCTCGGTGCGGTTCCAGTCGCGCACCTTGGCGCCGAACTCGGCGCTGCCATCCTCGCCAATGCGGATCTCGCGCATCGTCAACATGACGTGCGCGTGCGGCCGCGCAAGCCCATCGGCGCCGATGTCCCAATGGACATTGAGATCGGCGATCATGCCGCGATCGACGAACTCGGCTTGCACAAAATCACGAGCGAGCTCGATCCCCTGTTCCTGCGTCATTTCGCGCGGGATTGCGAACTCGATCTCGCGGGCAAGCTGCGCGTCCTTGCGAAGCTCGGCCGCCTCAACATCGTTCCAGAGTTGCTCGCGATCCTTCCAGCCCTCGTCCGCCCCTTCGGGCAGCATCACCTCACTGTGAACGACGCCGGCCTTGTTCGAAAAATCATGGCTGCGACCGAGCCGCTCGTCGTGCAGCCGATCGGCCGACCGATAGGCGGCGGCGGCGACCGCGCTGCTGCCGACCGCGCGGGAAATGACTTTTGCCGAGAAATGATAGATCGCCATGAGGGCTATCCATTTACAGCAAAACGAGCACGTCGGCACGACGTATAAGCGCGCCCTCACACGATTTTATCGCGCTCGGGATCACAGCTTCTCACAAGATTTCAGCTACTTGAACGACATTGAGACTCGGCATAGCTGGTTCGTCCGACCCCAGGAACATGGAAGGACAGACGATGCGCAAACCCCGCGATTTTGACGCCGAACTCCAGGCCCTCACCGACAAGGCGAAGGCGCTCAAGACGAAGAAGCAAAGCCAGCTCGGCGAGCTGGTGATTTCGACAGGCGCGGACATCCTATCGATCGAGCTGCTCGCGGGCGCGCTGCTCGACGCGGTCGGCGCGGACGCGACGCGAAAGGAGACGTGGCGCAAGAGCGGCGCGAGCTTCTTTCGCGGCGACAGCGCCCGCGCTCGCAAGGGAGCTGGCCGCAGCGCGGGCGGCGCATCGCCGGACGGTTCAAGCGCGCAACCGCCTGCAGGCGAAGCGGACGCGGCATGACACGCGGGCGTGGCAGGTGAAGCGCCGCGAGCGCACGCGCCAGCTGATCGAGCTGGGCGGGCTCATCGCCAAGGCCGACCTCGTCGAGCTGACCGGTGACGATCGCGCGGTCCTGCTCGGCCTGCTCGTCGAGGCAGCGGCAACGCTACGCAGCGAAGCGCGCGAGCAGCAATTGCTGCTCTGGCGACGGCGCGGGCAGCGCGCCTTCGATGCAGCAGCGACCGACCTGTAAGGCTCCCTTACTGGAGATTTACCTTCCGCTGTCATGATCCGGGCATGGCACGGCAATGGCAGCAGCATAAAGGGAGACGCCGGCCGAAGAATTCGGCCGTCAATTTTCTCGTCGGCGCAGGGGTGGTCGGCGCGGTCGTCGGCCTAGGCTCCGCCGCGACCACCCCCGAAGGACGCACGCAATTAATGTCGGCGGCGAGTGACGCGGCGGTAGCGACCGGGATGGCTCGTGCGCGCGCACCGAAAAAGGGTGATTATTGGCGACGCTGCGACGACGCGCGCGCAGCTGGCTCGGCACCGATTTATCGGAGCGAGCCGGGCTATCGCGATGACCTCGATGCAGACAATGACGGGATCGCGTGCGAGCCCTATCGCGGGCAGTAGCGAGCGCTATTTCGCTTTGGCGCGGCCGTGCGTTGCGGGCTTACGGCCCCCGCCGCGCCCCTTGGTGCCGAGACCAATCTGCTTCGCAAGTGCACGGCGCGTTTCGGCATAGTTGGGCGCGACCATCGGATAATCCTTCGGCAGGTTCCATTTGGCGCGGTAATCTTCAGGCGTCATGCCATAATGCGTCATCAAATGGCGGCGCATCATCTTGAGCTTTTTGCCGTCTTCGAGACAGACAATATAATCGGGTTTGATCGACGCGCGGACCGACACGGCAGGCTGCTGCGGCTCGGGTTCGGGCTCAGCCTTGGAAGACAGACCGGACAGCGCTTCATGCACTGACCGGATGACAAGCGGGATGTCCGAAATCGCGACGCTGTTGTTGCTGACGTGGGCGGCGACAATATCGGCGGTCAGCGTGACCAGCGTTTCGGCATCTTCCATTTGCGTTTTCCTTCGAGGTCTAACCACTTCGGTTGTCCCTTAGCGCCACATTCCCTTTCGGACAAATGACGTAGTTCTCGCAAATGGAATAAATCATGCCGCGCTATTCTGGCGGCAGTCGCCCAGCCGTGCGGCGAAGCTGTTCGAGCCGCTCCGAACAAATGGCATGCACGACCCGCCCGAGTTCTTCGACGCGCGCCCCAAGCCAGCGCAATTCCTCTTCGGTGATGCGGTAGTGCTTCGAGTAGCGCGCCTTCACATAGGCTTCCTTGAGCTTCTCGAAGTGCCTGCGATCCGATTTCAGTTCGCGCGGCCAAACATCGACGAGCCGCATATCAAGGCGTTCTGCCTGGGTACGCAGAAAGCCCAGATTGTGGACATGCGGCGTATAGAAGGTGCAGACCAGAAGAACGCCGTGATAGAGGCTCTCCGTGCCCTGATGTAGAAGAAACGCCGCTTTCTTCCAGTCTCGTTCTTCCAAATAGAAGCGGTACCCTTTTAGGAAACTCGCTGCGCCGGGTATCCACTCATCAAAATACTCCTGCGCCATGTCGAGCGCCTCATCGGGCGTCTTTGGCTTGGGCTTGTGCAGTTCCTTGTCATCGAATTCGTAGAGCGCGACGCCGTCCCTCGCGATATCCATGAAGAAATAACGGCCATGCGCGAGCCCGTCGTTCACTTCCTGCATGGTGTGGATAATGAGGTTGACGGGCGTGTGCAGCGTCTTGTCGATCGCCAGCTCGCGGTCCAAACGATCCTCGATCTTGGGCCAAAACTCGACCTTGTCGGTGAGGCGCTTGTCGCTGACGATGATCAGCAGATCGAAGTCCGAACGATAGCCCTTGGCGGTGTGGGGCTCGTCGACCCAGCCGCCGCGCGCATAGCTGCCGTACAGGATGATCTTGTCGATCCGGCCCTTCTTCTTCCAGCTCATTGTCGCGAGCGCGATGTTGTCGGCAAATTCCTCGAAGATGATCTGCTTCACGCGCTCGAGTTCGCGCTGTTTGTTCGCGGGCAAATGATCGAGATCGGTTCTCATTGTTATCACCCTGTAATTGCGAAGGCCGGATGGCAAGCGCCATCCGGCCTTCGCGCCGTCCTCAAAACCGGAAACGCCACCACCATGGATCCTTTTCGTCCATTGCGACCATGAGGACGCGAAGGCTTCCGGCAAAATGCCATTCGACATCGGCGACGGTGATGCCGAAGCGCTGTGCGATTTCCGAATAGCTCAATTCCTCGACCCGGATGGCGAGAAAGACCTTGCGGTCCATTTCCTCCATCCGGTCGACGGCGCGCTCAGCGCGCCAGAGACGCAGTCGGTCCTCGCGGTTCATGCGCGCGCTCATTGGTCCGCTCTCGCAAAGGCCAAAAGGAAGTCCGCCGCCCTGCTCGCCTGACTGGCAGCACGGAAGATTGCCTTTTCGTCGTCGCGCAGCACCGACAGCCATGACGCGATGTAGTCGGAATGACGAACGGTCGGCGCGATGCCGAGCGACGCACAGCTGAACGCCGACGCCATCTCCGCGACATATCCTGACAGTCCAGCGATAATGTGAATTCCTGCGCCATTTTTGCGAACCTGTTTCACGCCGCCATCTCCTCGGCCTGAGGCTGCTGGGCATGCATCCAGTCGGCTGCGGCCTGAGCCTTGCTGGCGGCTGTGAAAATCGCACGTGGGTCATCCTTGAACACGCGCAGCCAGGACGCGACGTAGGCGGCGTGATCGGGCCGTGGGTGATGGGCGATACCGAGATCCGCGAGGACGAACGATGCGGTAAGTTCGGCGCAAATCTCCTCGATCGCGAGGCTGTCGCGCTTGAACCGTTCGGCGAAGTTGCGGTCGAGCCGGTGCTTTGCGCCAGTGGCGTGACCACATTCGTGCAGCAATGTGCCCATGTGGGCCGACGCGTCGCGGAATGTGGCAAAGGTCGGCATGAAAATCTGGTCGAGATCGATCCGGTAATGCGCGTCGTATGCCCCCTCGGTGACCGGAATCTTCAATGCAGAAACGAACGCCTCGGCGTGCGCGAACCGTTCGCTCTCGGGCAAGACCGCGACCGGCGCTGGCTCGTAGCCTTCCACCTGGGCGAGGTTGAACACTGTGAACGCGCGGGCGAACATGCGCCCGGGGCCCGCTTCGCCATCGCAATGATCATCGTCGGCGCGCGATGTAGCCTGCTTCCAGAATACGACCGTGGTGCCGTGTTCCCCTTTGCGAACCTGCGCACCGAGAGCCGCCCACTGACGGTAGGTGCCCCACAGACCGCTGGAATAAGCAGCCGCTTCGGCGGCAATCCAGAGCGCCAGCACGTTGACGCCCCGATAGCGCCGACGAGAGGTGACATTCTGCGGACGGGTGGTGGCCGCGCCGTCGTGATGCCACGGCATGCGCCAGTCACCGGCACCGGCTTCGATGGCATCAACGATCTCGGCGGTGATGCGTGAATAGACGTCGGCGCGCGCCGATGCTGGGTAGGATCGGGTCATGGCAGGTCTCCACGACGGTCGGAGGGAAACTCTCTCCCGCTCCTTCAGTCCGTCACCCGAAAACCGGCCTCCTCTTCCTCTCCCGCCACACCGGCAGGCGGTGTGGCGGTACCGGGCACGATCTGAGCGAGAACTGTCTCGATCCTTGCGACTTCGGCCTGAAGCGTGACCCGCTGCGGCTCAGGAAGCCGCTTCTCGCGCAGCAGCATGCGCGCTTCGTCGGCCCCGCGCTGCCAGGACGCGCGATGCCGCGCGGTGAGGCAGGCGTTGGGGCAGCGGAGCGGTTCGCACATCGAAATCATCGGTGCTGGCGGGCCGGGCTGTGTGATCCGGTTGAGGCACAGGGCCGTTGCGGGATCGAAGAAGCAGTCGGCCAGCGGGCCGACATGCAGTGTTCGCGCGAGACTGGCGAGCATGGTGCGCAAGCGCTGCCGATCGGCGATCATGGCGGGCAGCGGCGCCAGCTCGCTTGCGACGACATCGAGCCCTGTCCCGACGCGGTTCGCGGCAGGGCCACCCAAGCGGGCACCACCTTGCCGCTCGTCGAAATAGGCGAGGATGTCATCGATTTGGCCGAGCGCACGCTGGGCTTCAATCTCGCCGCGAAATCCCGACCGGCTGCTTCCAGCATAGCCTTCGAAGGCGGCAACACTGGCGTGCTTGTACTGAATCATGCCGGCGATCGTCCCGAAGGGCCGGTTGGCGATATGCCAGGCAATCGTGCGGCGGAACTGACGAGTGGTCAGCCGCCAGGGTGTGCCATCGGGTCGTGGAGGAATCACCGGCGCATCAGGCGATCCAAACTGCTGGTTGAGATGGTCACGAAATCGGTTGAGCTGGCGGACGATCTCGGCAGAGACATGAGTCTTGGTGTTGGCGCGAAGTGACAGCACAGGCCAAAGCGTCGTAGTGCCCCGCGCTCGTCCGGCCCGCTCGGACAACTGCTCGAGCACAGCGACCGCGTCGGCAACGGGCGCGATCGTAACCCACTCCGCTTGTTCTCCGCCTCCGCGCTTGCCCTTGTACGCGACCGACTTGATGCGGTGACGCAATATAACGCCGTCTTCGTCTCTGACGATGGATAGGCAACCACGCTTCATTGCCTGGATCTCGCTGTCGCGCATACCCGACAGATAGGCGCAAACAATATAGGCGGCGGCCTGTAGCATGACCTCTTCCAGGGCCAATGCCTTGACATCGAACCGGCTGCGCCAGGGTTGGAGGGTCCCGGGATCCACGGCAATCGGTGTATCCATCCCCCCGACTTCGGTGCCGAGTTCCGTGATGGCGGCAGCGATCAGGTCTGGTGCACCGGTCGTCAGACTGAGGTGCATGGCGGGCTCTTCCTGCGCATCGACGCCGGCGTGGAGATGAAGGAGATGGTAGTTGATCGGTGGCAGCTGCTCGCCGGTCAACGGATCGGTGCGGACAGCAGCGTTGTACAAGCCGGTCCAGATGGGAACGCCGCGGCCCTGCCGCCGCAAGCCCGTGAGGTATGCGGTCAGCCGTTGCCGTTGCCGCGCGCGGCGTTCGGCCTGATCGAGATGAGCCTCGTGCGCAATCAATCGGCTGCGCCTGGCTTCGAGACGCTCAAGCTCCCGGCGCGCAGCGAAAATGTCGGGCGCGAAGTGGGTCACATAGCGCAGCGACCATGCCAGCAGCGGCGTCATGATCTCTTCGGGAATGCGCGGCGTCCGGTTCTCGCCAGGGATGTACCGGGCACCGGCGACCGAGAACGGGCTGCGCCTGGGCCACGGATCGATACGAAGACGAGCCGTTGGAAGGTGGCGGCGCAACTCGTGAAGGTCAAAGATGACGCGCAGCAATACTGCGACCGCAACCGGGCGTAGCCCCTCACGGCGCTTCGAACGGGCAAAGCGGTCAAGCAGAGACTGATCGACCCGCTCAAGATCGAAGCGCCCAAGGTCGGCCTTCACGAAGTTGAAGAAAAGCAGAGCCCGGTTGGCCTCACCCCGCACCGCTGCCGGCTGAAGCCGGGGGCGATGGCCCGGCAGATCGACATTGAGCCGCGCATGGAGAAACTGGCGCAGGGCATCGGCAATGGCTGGGTCTTCGATGCTGCCAAAATGCACGGTAACATGGCAGCGCCTGGCGTTATCGCGAAAGACGCCCGGTGACAGGTCCCAGGTCTGATCGCCGTAACGCGAGAGATCGGCGCGGTTGTAGCCAGGCCGCAACGGAACCGACATGAGTACGGGAAGCGTCTCGCGCGCCCCGTCGTCATGGGCCGGCAAGGATACGGCAGTCATGCCCGGGCCTCGGGCGGCAGATAGACAATGGGATGCTGGGCGGCGAGCCGCGCGCGAGCCTGAGCCACCGCGTCATCGCCAAAGGCAGGCAGGATCTGGCGGACGATGCGTTCACGGGCGTGACCAAACTTGGCCGCCCACTCGTTCGTGTTCATGCCTGCGCGCTGCTCATCGACAAAGGTGAGAAACGCGAGGATCGCTGGCAACTTGCGCGCAGTGATCACCGCGTTTTTGCAATCGAGGCAGCCCCAGAACGGCGTGGGACATGGAGAGCCGACAGCTGCGGCAAAAGGGCTTGCGTAGAAGCCGCCGCAGCTCGCCAGCCATACGTCCTGTTCTCCGTCGAGCACGGCAACCGATGGCGCTTCGGCAATCTGGTCCGCGCTTGCGGCTCGACTGCGCAGATGATCTTCCTCGGAGGGAGGAATGACTCGGGGACCGGCGACTGCCTCCTCGAGGGCGTCGGCGACGGTCTGCTCATGCAGGGGTCTGAGCGAGGGAACATCGGCATAGTGCCGCGCTGCGATCTCGATCGTGTGGCCGACGGCGAACCGTGCCATGTGCCCTTCGGTCTTGAGATACCAGAGCGCCTTGTGCGTTTTACGGAGCCGGGACAGGCGCAGATACAGCGGTCTGCCCGCGTCATCGGCAATGGCGTGGCGCGTGGTCCATGCATCGATGGTCGAGCGCGGATGGCGAATGCCGTGGACGATCTCACCGGCCTGGTAATAGACCCACAGGCAATCGCTGGAATTATGGGCCCGCGCGCTTGCCGAGAGTGCGATGATGCGCCGGATCAGCCCTCCCGGCGTCGACGAGGCACCGTCTCGCACCCTGATGGTCTTGTGTTCGGCGCCATGTGCGCGAAGCTTGGTGTAAGCGATCTCCACCGTACCGCCCGAGGCGTTGCGCAAACAATCGACGGTCAGCGTTTTGCAGCACTCGAGCTCAAGCCCGGTCTCCAGCGAAAGCAGGACCAGCAGCGGCACGATATCGACGGACGTCAGGTAATGAGCGCTGTGCAGCGTCATGCTGAAATCCGCGTTCCAGAGGCCGCGCTTCCAACGCCTGGCATAGAGTGCCATCCACTCAGGGTCGCGATGCCTGAGGATCCCACGCGCCTCTATCGCGGCGTGCGCCTTGCGGGCAGTTGCCTCGATCTCCCGAATCTCGCCAAAGCATGGGCCAGCCCGCAATCTGGCCTCGATCGCGACCAGATCGATGCGGGCCGCGTCGCGGAGCTGGCGGGCAACGAACGGGCTGTAGGCGTCGCGTGGGCGTGGCGGGGCGTAAGGTTGCGAGCTGACGTAGCGAAGCCGCTCACTCAAGCCCGCCTCGATGACATCAGGCTGATCGGAAGCGATCCGGCGAAGCACGGAAACGACCTTGGCGACAAAGGTCGGCGCGTGGCCCCGCGACTTGCCCTGAGCTTCGAGCCACGCTTCGTATCCATCGATGTGGCTGGCTCGCAGGTCGGCCGGCCCGGAGATCCGATCACCAGTCCCAGCAAGATAGGCAAAGAAGCTCGGCAGCTGGGTCATGTATGTCTTGATGGAGGAGCGAACCGTTACGGGCCCGCGTGGAGCGACCAGCATGAACAGGCCTCGGGCAAAGGCGAGTGCCAGTCCCCGTGGGTGCAGTCTGGTGAAATCGACAAGAACCTCGCCCCCATACGGCGGGGCGATCGTGAAGCGCAGCGTGCTGATCTGCAGCCATGGGTCGGGCTCGGGCTCTGTGGTCTGGCCCTCGAACCCGACCTTGCGACCTTTACGAGGAGCGGCGGTCATGGCCGGAGATAGCCCGGCACACGCGCAAGCAACTCTTCCACCGCCGCATCGACGGTATCGGCACGAGTGGCAATGTGATCGAGATAGATCGACGTGGTGGCAAGGCTGGAATGGCCGAGCAGGCGTTGCACCTGCTGCAGCGGATCACCGAGCAACTGGCGATAGCCGTCCATGGCGCCTGCCGGTGCAGCAACTTCGCCGAGGCGCCGCTGGATCAGCATCGCCAGCATGTGCACGGCGAACGAATGCCTGAGCTGATGGGGGCTGACGCGAACGGAAATACCGGCATCCGTGCATCGACGGCTCGCCCGGGCAAAGATCGCTTCCCACGAGTTGGGCAGCACCGGTTGCCCGACCTCGGTGAGCCAGAGGACTGCCGCCTCACCTGGCGTGCCATCGTCGGCACAAATCACGAGCCTGGCCCGTTCATCCGGTGTGACGACTTCCATATCCATCATGCCGCCACCCACGAGGTGCAAAGCGGTCGGTGCGGTGGGTGGGCGGTGTATGAAGATCGGGCGGTCGATGGCCTCCCAACCTCGACGTGAGGCGAACTTGGCCAGCGCCGATGCGCGCTCGACCGCAATGTATGCATCGAATACGGGCAGCAGGCGACGCGGTAGCAGCATGGTCCGGCCCCGGTCGCCCTTGGTCAGGGCCGCCGGCAGTTCTACCCGGCGTTGGCGCTCTACACGAACATCGCCGCCGGGAATCTCCGCTGCGAGAAGGAAGGATGCTTCCTCGAGACGCAAACCGGTGGTGACCAGCAGGTCAGCGAACAGCGCGTTGCGTGCACCATTGCGGTCGCGCGCTCCCGGGCGCTCAGCTCCCTCGACGGTCAGGCCGCGCAGGCCGACGTCTCGGAATACATGGTAGGCGGGAAGATCGACGAAGCGCACATCGGACCGGCGCGCAGCCCGCTCATAAGCTTCGTTATGCCCGGCGATGGCAGCGCGCCGACCGCCATTCACCCATCGCCAGATCTGCCGATGGGTGAATGGCGTACGCTCGACCAGGCCCTCGCGCTCGGCCCATCGATAGAGCTTGTCCAGCGATGCAACCGCCCGGTTCCACGACGAGGCTGATATCCGGAACTCGGCGTCACTACGCCGGCGTGCCCGATGATACGCACCGACATCATCGGTATCGGCTTGCCAGACGGTCTTGCGGCGAGCCGAACCCAGAAACCGCAACCAGACCAGGACATCGTAGCCGTGTGCCCGCAGCGAGTGGCGCGAACGCGCGCCGTTGAGCGGCAGATCGAGGAAGTAGCGATCGAGATCAGGATCATAGATCGTACCATCGCGCAGGATGATCGGAATGTGGGCGTCCAGTCCATCTGCTTCACGGCGTTCCTGGATGGAGATCGGTTCTTCTGAAATATCCACAGCTTGCCAGTCCCTCCCCCGAACCCCCTCCCGAATCCAGAACGCACCCATTGCGCGCCTGCGGGACGGTGGTCATCAGGCCGGACTACGCCAGCTTATTGGGAGCGCTTCATCCGGCCTGATGCCCCCCTGCGTCGCGCCCGGACGATACCCTTCAATGAAGCGTCAGGCACGGTGCAGACTGTCCAGATAAGGCGACAAGTTCCTCCTTCGCGTAGCTGTCCGATCCGAACCCGCCCTTCTGGTGGCGGTCGAGCCTGCTGCCATGGCCCGTCCAATGACCAAGCTCATGCAGCGCCGTCCGATACCAGTTGATCGGTTCATGGAACGCCGCCTGCGGCGGCACAGCCACAAAGTCATGGCTCGGGCTGTAAAAGGCTTCACTGCCGCCAATCTGGAAGCGCGCGCCGTTCGCGGCGATCAGCGCGTCGGCCGCGCCGATGGCAATCACCGGATCGGGACTGACCATCGGCGCGATATAGGCCTCGGGCAGTCCCTCGCATTGATCAACATTGAACACGACGAAGCGCTTGAGGAACGCCACCTGCCGCGCCTCGCGTTCGTCGCCGCGCGCGGCTTCGGCTTCCGCCTTGGGCGTGAAGCGATCGGCATAGCAGATGACCGTGCCCTTCTCGCCGCGCCGGACATTGCCGCCTGCGGCTTCGGCCTGCCGGTAAGTTAGCCAGCGCTGCGACGCATAGCCCTTGGCGACAACCTCGGCCCACAGGATCAGGACATTAATGCCGGTATAGCGCCGCGCGGTTCCGGCATTTTGCGGCATGGTGCATCCACATGCCGCGCTGTCCCAAGGCTGCACCCATGGCAGCCGCCCTTCTTCGAGCTCCACGATGATCCGGTTGGTGACCTCCGAATAGAGGCTCGCCCTCTCGATCCGTTCCTTGCGCATATCCTTGCTCCTTCCAGCCACCGCACCCCGGCCCGGAAGGGGGCGGAGGTGGGCGGCAGGAAGGAGCCGGCAGACCCGCATCATCGGGCGGGCGGCATCCGAAGGACCGAAACGAAGAGGAGGACCCGCAGGGTTGCGGCCCGACCGGGTGGGGCTAAGGCGAGTGACGCCCACCTCCGTCCCCGCAGCGCCGGGACATCTACGCCGCCGCAACGCGGCGACCGAATGCGCGCCAGCGGCGCCCTCGTCCCACGCGAATCAGATCATCGCCGCGCCGGTTATGGCGCGTCATTTCGGGCGCGGCCGTCAACGACGGCCTCATTTCCCCTTGGGCGGTGTCATCCGCGAGACGCTGTGAGAAAAAAAGTTCGAGCTACGCCAATACAGCCCGCGAACCTCCACGGACGCCCATGGATGCCCACGGCCCTACGCCATCTTGCGATAGCAAAAAGGGCGGGTTTCTGCGGTGTTGACGAAGGCAGCCCCGATCCCCTTCTATGATCTCCCGTCGCAATATGATCCCCCGACATATGGAGAAAAATCGCATGGCATATCAATCTCCCCTCCGTCTCATGCGGCTTACCGAAGTCCTCGATCTCACCGGGCTCAGCCGCGCCACCCTGTATCGCAAGATCGCCGCCGGCACCTTCCCGCCGCAGCACAAGCTCGCCGAGCGCTGCTGCGGCTGGCGCGTCGGCGAAGTCGAGCTCTGGCTCCGCAATCCGGTCTCGTTCACGCTCGCCGACCTTGAGCGCTATCGCGACGCTGCCTGAAGGCCAGACACGGCAAAGCCCCGCGCCGCATCCGCGGCGCGGGTGGAAGTCCGCCTCAGTCGGCGGGGTTCCAGATGAGGGCGTAGCCATCCTCGCCATCTTGCCCTGCGGCGCGGCCGAGGTTCGCATAGAGCCGACGCGGCCCGAACTCGGGAGCGGCGAGGCTCAGCGAGACATAGGGTTCGCCCGAAACCTGTCCGACGCGGATCCAGCCGGCACCGATCTCGACGCCTTCGGAATAGACCCGGTAGTCGGGCTGGACATCGCCCGCTTTCGAGCGGTTGGTCCGGATTTCGATCGCTGCGCGGATCGAGAGGGTTTTCAGCTGGCCCACGAAACCCGTTTCGATGGTGCCGTTCACAAAGCCGATTGCTGCCATTGGTCGTCTCCTTGAAGTACCGCGGGACCATCCCTGCGGCATGGGCGGACCAGGGACCGGCGCGTAAGGCGTGCCGCGAACCCGAAGGGCCGCAGCAAAGCGGAGGAGTGCGGCGGCGCGATTATTTGGAGCGAAGCGGCCGCGAGGAGCGTGCGCAGCACGCGGGGAAATAATCGCGCCGCCGCACTTTCGCGGGACGCCGCGCCGGTGCAGGTCAGATCGCCCGTCGCCGGGATGGTTTTGCAGAGCAGGTGGAGCAATCCCGAGCTATCGGCGTGAACGATCAAACGCCAGAACTTGAGTGAAAAAGCGATCTAACCGCGGACTGTGGCTTCGATCAGATTGGCCGCGCTCGCGTTGGCCGTCCGCCCTCCCATCGGCTCAATCGGGCGGCAAGAAAACCACGCCCTAGGCATGCGATTTGGCGTTTTCGTACAATCCTAGGGTCAGAACCGATAATATCGGGCTCGCCAACTTCCGTCCGGGCTTGGCGATTAGCGACCCCGGCAAGTCAGGATGGTGGGGCGAAGGATGCAGCATCCTCGTATGGGCGGCGCGAAGGCAACTTCGCGCCGCCTCTTTCATTGGCTGAACCGCGGGCCGTCGCCGCTTGCGGCGGCGGCCCGCCCCAATCATGAACGCCGCGCCGGCCCACAAGGTCGGCGCGTCATTTTGCGCCCGCAGAAAAATATGGCGGGCGACCAAAGCCGCCCGCCGTCTTCTCATGCTGCCAAAGGCTGTCCGTCTTCCGCATCGGGTTCGGACGCTGCCGGAGCCGCAAGCTCGTGCGCGACCCGCCGCGCCGATTTGACGCTGCCGACCCCGCCCCGCGTCGTGTAGGCCGAAGGCGGAAACGCCATCCACTGCGGCACCCATAGCTCGGCCTTCGCTCGGCCGTTCGCCCCTTCAAGGCAATCGGCGATGATCGCTTTCAGCGCTTTGCCCTTCTCACCGGCGTTCGCTGCCGCGACCTCCGGTCCCGCGACCTCGCCTACGATGGCGAGCAGGACTTCGCGGTCGCGAAGCTGGTCGAAAAAGACCGCGTCCGCCGACCAATGCTGGCGCATGTCGGTGCCGAGATGGAGCCCGATCATCTCCACCGCCTCGCTGCCCGCCTGCAACGTCTCGCCCATGACGATCGCCACAATCTCCAGCACCACCGGATCGGGAAGGTCCAGCAGCCGAGCAAACAGCGGTGCAAAAGGGGGACGGTTCAGCGGCCTTCCCGTGACAGTTGGCGCCTCCTCGTCGAACCCCAGTACCGCCAGCACCGCACGGCGCTTGAGGTCGAAGGCCGTCTCGGCGGAAGACGTCTCGACGCTCTCGGCAATATCCTCCTTCGGCGCGCGCTGGCTCTCGACATCAACGCGCCAAAGATCGGCGCCCGCGATGACATGCGCGAGCATCGCCCGCAGCGCGACGCCGCCATGCCCTGCAAGATCGGCGCGCACCGCCGCATGGCGATGAAGGTCGATATAGGCATTCAGCGGACCCGACACTTCGGGACGAACGGCCTTGGCGATCACGGCATCGCCCTCGTCGCTCCCGCCGCCGCTCGAAAGGCGTTTCGCTTCCTTGGTGGTGACGAGGCCTTCATGGAAGGTCACCTCGCCGCTCTCGCGGACCTCGACATAAATACGACCGCCCTTGCGCTTGCCCGCATGGGCATAATCCCATGACCGGAACCAGTCGCCGCGCGCCATGACGACGACATCGGACCAGCCCGCTTCGAGATAGGCGGCCTTGCACGCCTCGATGGCCGCCATCTGCGCCGACCAGAAGGCATCGCCGTCGGCAAAGAAGCTGTCCTCGCCGAACAGGTCGGACACGACAGCGAGCTTCGCTTCCGCGACATCGAACAGCGCGTGCTTCGCCGCAATGGCCGTGCCGCCGAACAGCCACGCTTTCAGCTGATGGCCGGTCGGACAATAGGCGCCTTCATCGTCGAACAGCGCCAGCCATGCTTTCTGCTGGCTCTTCGATGCGAGGGTCAGGTGACGAACGGTGCCCGCATCGATCTCGCCGCCGCGATAGAGGGTGCGGATGCGGGGGAGCAGATTGCCGAGCGCAAGGATGCGCTTCACCGCCCGCGGTTCGAACCCGAAGCTGTCCGCGACCTCCTCCACCGACCTTCCCGCCTTCACCAGCGCGACGAACGCTTCCCACTGACTGACCTCGTCGGGCTGCACCCGCGCGAGATTCTCGAGCATTGAGGCTTCGAGCGCGTCGGCATCGTCGCCCTCGTCGAGAATGGCGCAGGGAATGGGCCGTACCGTCCCACCCTCACGCGCCACTGCGCCGACGGCGGTAAAACGCCGACGCCCCGCGACGATCTCGTAATGACCGTCCGCACAGTTCGGACGCACCAGCAGCGGAACGAGCACGCCCCGCGCGCGGATGCTCGGCATAAGGTCTGCGACGTCGGGGTCTTTCCCCTTCCCGCGCATGTTGGCGGCTGCGATGGACAGATTGCCCAGATCGATGAAATCCAGCTTCATGACTTTCTTCCTTCTCTTCAACCACACCCGGCCCCGGACGGCGGGGCGGGCGGCGAGAAAACGCGACGGGACCGCGCCAAAGGATGGCGCGCACCCACAGGGCCGAAACGAAGTGGAGGAGCCGACGCGCAGCGGCGGCTTGCGCACCGGCCGAGCGGTCCCATAGCCGCGCGCCGACTGCCACGCTGTCCGTGGCCGGCCAACGACAACGCCGCCGTGCGGTCAGCGCGGCGTCAACATCGGAGAACAGACGCGCCCTTGGCGGAGCCGCAGGCGGGGCGGCGTGCGCGCGCAGATGTGCTTTGCCGCCGCCCCGCCAAGACCAGCGAGCCAAGAGCGCCGCGCGGCAACCCAAGCAAACGTGTGACCTCTGGCGGCAGCCTGCCGCCGCCAGTGCGCGCTCATTTGAGGCCGCGCTCCATCTACTGACGAATTCAATTCCCGTCAGGTCTCCCAAGCCTGATTAAGCACAACCGCTGCCAACGCCGATTTATCGTGCGGGAAGAATCGGCCGTAGTGCTTCGCGACTATTTCCGGGCTGTCCTGAATGGCGTAGCCGGCCTGCTCGTATGATCCGGTCTTCTTGAGCACGTGGGTAGCCAGAACGTCGCGCACATTGTGCGGACCGTGCGGAAGCAAGCCCTTGATCGCGCCACGGCCGGTATAAGGATTGTAAATCCCATAACGCTGGATCGCCAAGCGCCAGGCATCGTAGAAACCGACCTGACTATATGCAGCATTTTTGGTGGTCAGCTTGGCAGACTTCACGAAAAAGGTCTTCGGATCCTCGGCGCCCCCAAGCAGGATTTGCCGATCCCGCTCCAGATAGAGATCGATGAACTCATAGAGCCGTCCGAGATCGGGCAGCAGCAGGCGATAAGGCTTGCGGCTGAAAAAGGATGAGGACGCATTCTTGAAGGCAACCGCCGGAATAAAGACCTCCCATCCGCCCGACAGATCATTCCATCGCAGCTCACCGCACTTCAGCCTTTCGAGCTGCTTCTCGCTGCTGTGGTGCCCGCCCCGGACGCAGAGGCGAAGCTGGCGCAGATTCTTCTGCCGCAGGCCAAGGTGCAGTCCGAAACGCAGCATCAGAAAAGCGCGCAAGGCCTCGGCCGCGGCTTTCGGATACCGACGTGCACTAGGCATCCGATCGAGTATCTCCTCGGTGATCTTGCGATATTCGCCGACAGGGCTCTCCGCTTCGAGGATGGGCAATATGGGCTCGAAAGGATCGCGATGAACCTTCGCGACGCGCTGGACGTCCTTCTTTCGATTCAGCGCATAGATGGTGAAGCGGTCACAGACCGCATCCCAGTCCCGCCGCGCCTCATCGACATCCGCAGCTGAGATCAAACCTTCAACGGGCTGCAGCGCATCTGCGAGGTCAGAGTGCTGCCGCATCCAGCCCGTCTTGTCTCTCGCAAGCGAGAGCGCGAAGTCGAGCATATTGATTTCCCAGCTCGTGTAGAAACCGCGGCGATCTTCGCGCCAATGGAGATACCAGTCCCAAAGAGACGGGAAGAGAAGCATGGCGAGGCACAGCCGATCGATCGGAACGCCGAGCCCCTTGATCTCGCCGTCGGCCGGAGACCGCAACGCGCCGAAGAGCAACCCGAGATGCTCCAGCTTCTGCGACGCCGTCTCCTCGCCCCACATGCCTTGGCGTAGAAGCCCGGAAGGAGCCAGGGTCGAGGTTTTGAACGCGATGAGGCGACCAACTTCTTGCTGGAGATGCAAAGGTGCATCCCGGCAGACCAATTCCGTTCCCTCGTCCGGATCAGCCTTACCGGAGCCGCCACCCTGCCGAACACGACCCTTGCCAATGATTCCCGGAAAACGAAGCGAGAAGCGCTGTTGCGTCGCTTCGCGCTGGAAGCGCCGATAATCTGTCGCGCCCTCGATGATCACCGACCGCACCCACGCCAATATCTCCTCGCGCTCGCGCTTGGGGCGTTTCGAGAAATCGCTCGGAAGGTGCCAAGCAAGCCGGCGACGCTCGGCGATCGTAAGTTTCGCAATGGCAGGCCGCGCAGCGGCCCGGCCGGTCCGGTCCAGCTTCGCGTGGAAATAGCCCGCCGGGAGGCGATAGCGGCGCTCGATTCTTTCGAGGACAGCAAGGCTTTCTATGGTCCCCGGAGATTTTGCACCGACAGCCCACGTCTGAATCGTCTTGCGGTCGGTTTTGTCGCCGGGACGGATGATGGCGCGATGGAGATGATTGCAGCTGTCGCCGTGCCGCATCATGTGCAGCGCGAGCGCTTCCGGAAAAGTCGGTGGATCGGTCCAGTCCTCGGCCGACGGCTCGGGGAATTCGACAATCGGCTTAGGCTTGGGTCCACGCTTCAATTTGGGCCGAAGGACGGTCTCCGCTTCGTCATTGACGGATATGTGGGATGGCCGTTCTGCCGACATTGTGGGCATGTTTGATAAGCTCCTGAAATGGGGTGTGGAGGGGCGCCCGATGCCAGAAGCCCATTTTAAAAGAGGAAAATGCCATGCGGCCGGGCCAATGCAGCCACGCGGGGCCCTCAAACACGGCCGGTATGATCGAAAACAGATTCTGCGCGAGGAGCTTGTCTTACCATCGGCACGCTGGTAGAGGCGCCCCTCGTTGCCGCTTTAGCTCAGTTGGTAGAGCACATCATTCGTAATGATGGGGTCACAGGTTCGAGTCCTGTAAGCGGCACCATCGACCCCATAATTCAATGATTTAAGCCTTGAGATGGCGACAGGTCGATCCGTCTGCCCCCAAATCGGTGCGAGCGCCTATCCTATCGCATCCTCGGGCGGACGAAGGGATAGCTGGAGCGAAGATAGCTCGGCGATTTCTTCTTCGGTCATCCCCGAGAATAGTTCGATGAGTTCGTCCTGCCTTGGCTGACCAAAGGCGAGACGATAAGTCGCCAGCGACTTTTTCAGATTGTCATAGCGTTCGACCTCGCGGCTGAAGGGCGGCATGAGGACGACGCGCTCGATCTTCGAGCCGCCAGGGTAAATCCAGTACGGGATAATGTCTCCGGCTCCACCGGAAGCGATTTCATCGGCTTGAGCCGCGGAGAACATCGCTGTCCAATGCGACCGCTGCGTAGACAATAACTCCGCGGTTCCGCCTTGGACCGCCGCTACATTGCGCCGCACCGCATGGCTTTTGAAGCGATGCACCCGTCCCTCTCGTTGCTCGATATCGACCGGATTTCGCGGAAGGTTCCAATGAACAATTCGAGCGCAATAGGGATGAAAATCGAGACCCTCTTGTCCGATTGAAGTCGAGGCAAGAACAAATGGCCGAAATGGCGATTTAAAGGCTGCCTGCACCAGCGCGGTTCGCCGAATCCCCTTCTCTTCTTCTGCATGTGTCGCAAATCGCATCGCGAAGCGCGCTCTGACCTCGAACGTCTCATCGTGCAATCGCGAGCGCCCAGCAGTCCAGTGATCCAGCGTGATCTGGGCGGGCCTCAGCGCGACAACCTCAATCAATTTCGAAGCAATGAGATGGGCTCGCTCGCCCGGTGCATATTGCTCGGCGCGCTCGGCCTCGACCAACAGATGCAAATATTCATCAAGGACGGCTTGCAAATCGTGGCTCGACGCATGCGTCGAAATCAATCGCCAGTAATTGACCGGCGAGTTTTCCTCGAGAAGCGCTCGGGTTTCGGGCTGATTGTAGAGACTTCGAAAACCGAGCGCGATCGCCATGGCAGCGCCCAGGAGTTCGGGATCGTCAGGATCAAGCTCCGGGCACACGCGCGCAAGCGCCCGGAGCGCGCACGTCGCAGGCGAACCGAGGGCAAGCTCCGCAAGCATGTCGAGACATTGTCGAGAGTCGGCGTCGCCCTGATGATCTTCACTCCCGAGCGCGTCGATTATGGCCGTGATGGTCCTAGCCATTGCTTCATGGTCATCATGCCCTTCATGCTCGAACGCCGCCAAGTCCTCCCAATTGACCGCACTTCCCAATTCGATGTCCACAAGGAGAGGAAGCAGCCGGTCAGAGCGACCCGACATTCTTTCGAGGATCGAAGCGTCCATTTTCTCGGCGAGAACTTGTCGCGTTTGGGCAAGCAACTCGGCACGATGAGTCGCTCGGCCAAACCTTGCCTCGAGCGCCAATGGATCGACCAAAGTGGCAAGCGCCGGCGAAGGGCAAAGCATCGGCAAAAGCTCTTCGACGCCGATCGGCCGGCCAGTCCGGCTGGCAGACTCCGGAGACATACCCATGCGTCGGCTTGCCTCATGAGAAAGGAGCGCCGCTATCGCGTCGGGAACCATCGACCAGTCTGAAAACACAAGTGACTTGGTAGCAGCAGAGGCTTCGCCGAATGAAGGGCGCGAGGGCGGGATCCAGAGTGCCTTGTCGAGTCCCTCCCCGAAAGCCGTTCCCGCTAGGGCACGCATCCGGGAATTGCGAAGCGGAAGCTCGTCATATGCCTCGATCTGCTCCTTGGTAATCAGGTGGCCCTGGACGTTCCGAATGGCGCTCCGCAGCTCTTTGGCTGGCCGAAGCTTCAAGGCTTGAAGCTTGTCGCGTAGCTTATACCCTCGCATGAAATTGAGGAGATATGGGGCCGATTTCCAATATTCGATCACGGAAGGCGCACCCACCAGATCGGCGATCTTGGACACCTCTCTGACCTCCTCAAGATCGCCCGTTTCGACCGACAGCTTAGGCCGGTATTCTCTCACGAGCGCGTTGCGATCTTCGGTTCGGTCAACTCTCTCGGTCCGGGCGATCACCTGAGATAGCGTGGAGTGGAGCTTGTCGCGCCTATCGCGCGCGAATTGCTTGGTCGCCGGCATCGACTGCAGCGCTCGCCGGAAGTCAGCGAGTTCCACCTCAAGGTCGCGCACGCGGCGTTCACCGTCGATATCGCCGAACAGAAACCGCATCGTTCGGAGGAAGTCCTTATAGTGGTCACCCTCTTCGGCATCGTCGCTGCTGATCGTGAGCATCCGGTAAGGCGTCGCCGAAAGCAGCAACAGGCGCGCCTTTGAGCCATCGTCTCCGCGATAGGAAAAGAGCGCGCGCGCCAGTTCAGCTGCAGCGGCCTTCTCAGGGGCTAAGTCCGCATCATGCTCGTGCAAAAGCTCGGCAAATCGCTGGAATTCATCCAGAATGATAAGATCAGGAGTCAGCGCATTGACGCAAACTCGGGCAAGTATGCGCCTAAGCTCTCCAATGAGAGCGGCCGGACGCTGGTCGGGCGAATAATGCGGATTTTGACGGCTCCGGGCAATTTCCGCCGCCGTCCGAATCCGCTCGATCAAGCCATCATCAACAGCAGCATTGAAAAGCTGCGTGATATCAGCCGAAATGTCTTGCTCGCGAATCCAGTCAATCCAACCGGGCCAGTTTTCTTCTGCCACGCCGCCGCGAAAAATGCGCTGCACGCCTCTATGTCGTAATCCGATACGCTTTCTGAGCATCTCGAAGATCAGTGCCCGCTCCGTCGCTGTTCCAAGTGACGACTTCAAATCAAGCGCAGTGCCCGGTGTCAGGCTAATCAGGTTCACCGGCCTTGAAGCAATGCCGCCTTGCCGTTCAATCTCCAGGGGCAGAAGCGTGAGCCGTGTATTCAGAGGCTTCGCATCGGAGCCGACGACGTTGAGCGCCTTGATATTCTGCTCTGCTATCGCCTGATTGGAGCAGATATAAACGATATCGATCCGGTCAACCTTGCCAGTCAGTTCCTCGATTGTCTTCGCGATGAGACCTCGCGCGACCATCGTCTTTCCGAGCCCGACTTCATCGGCGACCAAAAACTGATCGGTAGGCGATGGCTCCGAGAACAATCGCCGAAAGACATAGTCTACGGTAGCACGCTGAAAGGGTTTCAGGACGGCGAGATGAGGGTCAGCTTTATAGGTCATCGGCGTGCCTTCGATGATCCGAGAAGTGGCGCGAAGCTCGCCCATAGTTCCCTGAACTCCTCTGGAACGATATTCCCATCGCCCTCGGGGCTATCCAGACGCCTGAGTAGCGCATCGATCTCCCTCAGCTCATCGCCGCCCATATTAAGCGCGCGGACCATTGGCTCCAGCAACGAGCTTCCGCCCTGTCCGAAGCGCTGTAGCCACTGCCCTTCACCGGCGGCTTCGCCTTCGAGGAAGCTGCCTTCGCCCAGGCTTCCCAGCAGAAGGCTAAGATACCGAAAAAAATTCTCCGCGTTCGCAATATGCGCGCTGAGCACTGCAGCATCCCGGCCCTCAGGGAGGTCGACAAGGCGCGCACCGAGCGTAAAGGAGCATTCCATGTTCGTCGGCTGATGGTGCAGGCGCACCCCCAGCCACCGGGTGACATCACCCAACGGCAAGTGACCAACAGCGAGGGGAACCCGTGCCTGAAACAAGGCCGCCGCATCATGCCCGCTCAGATTGGCAACGGTAATCGGACGAAGGAAGCAGGCGACGCCGTCCGGGAGTTCGACGACTGGCACGGCTCCGGCAACGGAAACCTCGAGGCCGACCAGATCACCCAGCTCGTTACAATTGAGATCCAGAGGCACGGCCGCAATTTCCCGCCGCAGGCGATCGAGAAGCTTTTCGGCCGCCAATCGCGCGTCTTCGGTTGGAGCCTCGGACGGTTCGTACGGTATCAACAGGCGCTTGAAGCCTTCTGAGAAGAGCGCCTGCTCAATGGTTCCCATCCGGGTTTTCGGTCCATCGAGCTCAGCCATGACCTCGACATTCTGCGTCCGCCCGCTCTTCGTCGGGACAAGTGCCGCCACTGTTGCATTGGCTGAACCAAGGTGAATGTGAAGACGCGAACCGCGCTCAACGACATAAGCCTTTGCATGAAGACCTTCGAGATTGCCGGTATCTGCGGCCTCCTCATCCCCTTCTTCAAATTCCGTCGCGCGGCTATCAAGGGTCTGGACTTGAAACAGCGATCGAACGCTCGAGTTCAAACAGTCCAGCTCCTCCGGTCGCGCAATAAGCTGGGAGGCGCCAGGTTCGGCATATCCGTCGACCAACCACTTCAGGGCCTCGTTGCTTACAAAAGGCGATAGAATGGCTATTCGCTCGCCCTTTTTAGGCTCCCATCGCTCTGTACCCAAGCCGTTCACTGCAAAGCTAATGCGGGTCGCTCCGGCTGGCAAATCGCTCCACCAGCAATGCTGAAGATCACGGACCAGCGAGCGAAGAAACGCCGGTTCGGTCGGGCGGGTCGAACGATTAGCCAATCCTGGAAGCGCTCTAAGAAGCCTCGCAATCGGTTCATTAGAGCCATTTTCCTCATCGTAATCCACCGTGCCGTCGAGGCAGAGCGCGAGGTCCCAACACCGATCATTGGTCAGGTTACGAGACAAGATGGCCAGCCTCATGCGGACCGGCTCGCCTCTCTTTTCGGGCTGAAAGCGGAGGCACCAGAGTTTCGGGTGGAAGGCGCCGCCACCGGGCGCCGAAACTTCCACTATGCTCTTCTCATATAGCGCCATAAGCCGCGCGGCGTTGGGGTTGGCGGACTTGATCCGCCCGCGGTCGCAGTAGATTGCGATGCGCTCCGCCATCCGCTCGACGCTTTGCAGCAAAGCCAACGGACTCCGAAGCATCTCGTCGCGATTTTCGGCATCTCGAAACACAATGGCGATGGGAATTGCGAGCGCCGTTTCAAAATCGAGTGAATAAGTGGTCGCCACGGCATGATCGAAGCGGTAGCCATCGGGCGCACGCATCATAGCCGTGTAGAGCTCTCGATTTTCTGGGTCAAAAGCTGGATCAGGCTGCATCGACCAGTTCCGTCAAATAGCTTCGGGTAATTCCCCAGCGAAAATCCAGTCGCGCATGTCCCGATGCGCCCGACCATCGTTCAAGCGGCCCATCGTGAAGCAACCGTGCCTTCCCGCGCTTCAAACCGTGCTCCCGGCGCTTGAGCAACTCGATTGCACGATTGTCAGACTGAAGCGCGACGCCTTGCTCCCGCGCAAGACCTATCCATTCTCGAATGAACGAGCGCGTCGGCGGCCGCAAATTATGACTCGTTCGTCCGATAAGTGCAAAAAGGCCATCCACATCCCAATCATCTAATTTGAGCTGTTGCAGGCCGTTGTGCCAATCCTCGAGCTCATCGGTGTAGCGGCCGCATAATTCTTCGGCCTCAGCGTGCTTGCTCGCATTGGGATTGTCTCCGGCGCGGCGCGCTAAAAGGAGATTGTAGAGCACGCTCGCACCGTACATTACGCCGGAGAAACGCTCCGCATGATCGAGTATTGCACGGTTCGCATCGGATATGTTTCGCGCGACAATCTGCCATGGCCATTGTTCGTTCCGTTCTCCGCCGTCGGCAGCGAGCTCATTGAGCAAGCTCGACTTCGCGCTGATGGCGAAACGGTCCCTAAGAAAATCCGCCTCTTCGCCATCGAGGTCAAAGTCGCACTTTTTGAACAAGCCGTCCGGCGGCTCTGGAAGATTTGACGACCAAAGCCGCAGGTCATGATCCCGAAGACTTTCAGGTCCGTAGGAAAGAAAGGTGTTCGGGGTACCAGCCATTGACCGGATTCCAAGTGTATGAAGACCGGCCCAATAGACGCTGGACGCAAGACGTTTAAGATTTCTGCCCGCGTCGCGGCCAATGACGCCGGTCGTCTCACCACCCGCCAAGAGCGCCTCGCTCAATT
This sequence comes from Sphingopyxis sp., assembly GCF_016793825.1. Lineage (GTDB taxonomy): Bacteria > Pseudomonadota > Alphaproteobacteria > Sphingomonadales > Sphingomonadaceae > Sphingopyxis. The sequence goes on along the minus strand of NZ_JAEULM010000048.1, from coordinate 73,428 downwards.
GAAATTCAAGGTCGCGTGCGAATGCGACGCGCTCGGCAGGCGTGCCCTTTTGACGTTGTGCCTCGCGATAGATCCATGGGATGAACAGCATATAGCGAAGTCGGGTTTGAATCGTGCTCGTACCCGGGAAGAGCAAGTCGGCTATCGCGTCACGAACGGTCCCTAGGCCGAGCTCATCCCGCGCCTCAGGCTGCTTGAACAGATCAATAAGAGTCTGCGCTCGCCGGCGCTCGTCCGGGTCAAAATCTATCCAGGCCAGATAGGACATATCGTTCCTTCAAGTTTCGGCGTTTGATGAGGTGCAATCGACCGATGACAAGTCGTTGGGCGTAGAGGAGGCGCCGAGAGGCGAGAGATGCCCGCGAGGCCCCTACACTTGGTCTTTCCCGATCATCGACGGAAAGCCATCATCCCCCAGCGGCAGCGGTTCGATCTGTGACGGTAATTTAATGCGCAAAATGTCCGGCTCATCTTGCGCCAAGCCGTAAGCCAGCAACAGCCGCCCAGAATCACAGCGTTTGCGCGTCATATGCTTCGGCGGTTTCGGCCTGTAGATTTTTCGATCTCCGAGAATTCGGCCCGGCATGCTGTCGACAAAGGCGGCGTGAACCTCGGTGGCGCATCCCCCGCCAGTCGTCACGAGCTGCACCGGCTCGCGGCGCAAGCTCGGCCTGAAACAACCGGGAGCAACCGTCGGAAGGCAGGCTCGCTTGTATACGAGGTTGAACTGGTGATCGCAGGCTGACCGGAAAACCTTATCGTCGATCTCGGCTTCGCGCGCTGTGTCGAGCGCCGCCGCACCCAATAGTTCGACGCCGGCCGAGAAGGCTGCAATGTTGGTACCTTCATCATCGTCATTGAGGTTGAACGCGACGATATCGAGGGTCGAGGCTCCAACATCCACCAGCACATGCGACCGGCGGTAAGATGTCGGCAATTTGGCATATCCGGCCAAAGCCGCGCAAAGCTCGGGAACTACGATATAGCCGGGCGGAAGCTCGCCGGATGAAGCGCGATAAGCCTGCCGCACCTTGTCCAAACTAAGGTTGGTGCAATCGGCAGCAACCACGCGCGCGGCGCTCAGGATACGCCGGAATATTCCGAATGAGGCGGCGTCATCGTGAGCTGCGGTCGGGATGCCAAAATTGAAAGAAAGAAAGTGCGATCCGCCGACAGGGCCAAGCGGTCGGGTCTCGGCGTACCAGCCGGTCAGATGCGCCATATGCAGCGCGATGAAGGCAACGGCCGCATCGGCACGGGTTACGGGAACTTCCGGCCGGATACGCTCACCGTCATAGCCGGCAATGATCCCCGTCTTGAAACCGTCAAGCGGCGTCGCGTTGTTCGACGGGACCAGCGAAAACTCCTGACTGTCAGGATCAAACCAGATCACGGTCTGCCACAGATAAGGGTGATCTCGCGATCGCAGCTCCTTCGGAACCTTCATTGCCGCGACCGGATCATCAGCGGCGTAGGGCTGATGAAAAACCACCTTCAGCGAGCTAGTGCCGAAGTCAAACCCCACTAGGTAGCCGCTCTCGTCGCGCTCAGGTCGCTCGGCGAGCAAACGGCTCCCGGTAGCGATATGATCGCTAATTTCCCGCGCAACAGCAGTGCGAACCGAAATCGCTCGCGCTTCAATCGCCGGCGTCGACCTCTTTACGACATCCCGGATATGATCGAACGCCTCCTCCACCGGACTCTTGCGGCTCTTGGGCACTTCGACGGGGGCTCCGGCAGACTGCGGCGCCGAGACATTGCTGCGGGAAGCCTCATCGGCATGGTCGGTCACCGGAGAGGATGGGGGAACCGGCGGCAAGCTGGCTTCATCGCGTTGCAGCCTAGCCCGTGCCGCAGGCGTCAGGTCCCCGACCAGGGCTGGAGGCGTGCGTGATGGCCGAACTGGAACTTTGGAAGGATCGATCTCCCGTTTTGGGGGGCGAGATTTCTTCGACACCTCGATCGCCCGGCCCCGCCGATCGACTATGCCATTCCCAGGCTCCAATCCACTCGGCGTCCGTCCGGCTTCGGAGCCACCGTCGTTGAAGGCATGTCTAGCGAGCATTTGTTGCTCCATGTCCGAAACGTCGATCGGAGCACGGCTCTCAGAGGCACTGCCAGCGGGCTGATGACGGCCTGCCCCCGCACCGTTGCGCGGAGCCCGCGCATTTTCGCGCATGGCCGCTTGCAGCCCGCTCAGCTGGTCTGCGAGGCTTGTTGGGCGACGATCCTTTGCCATCATGGCTTCTCCAACAGATCAACGATGGCGAGGCCGACCAGCTTTGGCTCATCGTAACTGAAGGATTCTTCGCGCCGCTGTATCTCGTTGAGCTTCAGGTTGAGCCGGGCCATCAGCTTCTCGAGCTTGCCCTGCACGGCGTAAACGAGTTGCTGGCGTTTCGCGCTGCCGGAAAAGCGATGCTCCCTGATCTGGGTCTCGGCCCGTTCCTGCTCGCGCCGTGCATGTTCCTCGATCAACGACCGCTGCGTGTCGACGAGATCATAATGCCGGGCTGCTTCGGCGTTCTCAAAATCGGAGCGTGCCTCCCTGAGCGATTGAGCCAGATCTTCGACCGTGGGCATCGCCGCAAGACACTCGTCCGGCGGAAGAAGATTGAGCCGCGGCTCTTCCGACAGTGCTTCGTGCAAAATCCGCTCGGCGACCTCCTCGGAAAGCGCCACCCGTCCTCCGAGCGCAGCTCCTACAAAGGCGAGCTTGTCGACCGGCACTATGCCTTCAACGGACCATCGCTCGATGGCGATAGCGTAGCGTCCAGCAGGCACGCCCCATTCTTCTCTCACCGGAATCTGAAATGCAGTGACAGGTCGCGCGAGGGAGCTTCCCTGCTTTCGGTCGAGCATCTGAGCGCTGAAACGCGACAATGGATGGGTCATCGGAATGGCTTCGACACCGCGAAACCGCGACGGGTTCGGATTGCTACCGAAAATGCTCCTGACGACGCTCTCGCGTGCAAACTTTGTCGGATAGCGCCGGGCGTTGTTGTTTCGAAACTGGTTGAATTCGGCGGCCGCGGCGGCGGACAGCCGGATATCGTAGGCCTCGATCTCCATATTGGCTGCCCGATCAATTCGGGTTCCCCGATAGGACCCGGCCAAGATACCAGCGACATAGTCGCGCAGATCCGCTGCGGTGAGGCGCTTGTGCGGCGCCTGCGCATCGTTGATGCGCTGCAAAATGCTGTCACCGTGCGCAACCAGCCCTGGCGCCTCGCGCTCAAGCTGCTCCGCTTGGGCCTTGCGCTGTTCGGCCGCGAGCACAGACCTATCAAGCTCGATCGCGCGTTGCTCGACAGATAGTTCGGGATTGACGAGCGCAATCTCGATATCGCGAATGATATCGCCCAAAATAGGCTCGAAATCTCCGAGCGCCGTCCGGATGATGCCCAACCGCTCGTACAGCCGGTCATAGACCTGCTCTTCGATGGTGTCCTTCGAGATCAGATTGATGATGTCGATCGACTGCGACTGCTGTCCGATGCGATCGATACGACCAATCCGCTGCTCCACCTTCATGGGATTCCAGGGCAAGTCCCAGTTGAAGAGGATACGGCAAAACTGAAGGTCGAGACCTTCACCGCCTACTTCGGAGGTCAAAAGGATCGTACCGCCCGGCGCATCCCCGAACAGGTTCACGATCGACTGGCGATCCCCCGCCACACCCCCATGCAGTTCGAGAACCTCGAAACCCTTGGCACGCAGCTTCTGTTCGAGGTGAGCGATCGATTTGCGGAAGCTGCTGAAGATGATGACCTTTTCGTCGGGCGTTTCCGCACGAATGTGTCTTAGCCATTCGGCTAGACGGTCAAATTTAGTGTCACTCGCTTCCAGCGCACGTAGGCGAACAGGATCGTCGCAAATCTCTCCCAGAGCTTCCGTCAGGGGGCCGGGCATGGGTCCACTCGATCCGGCATCATCTTCCTCATCGAGTGTAAGCTGGCCGCTTCGCGTGCCCCAATGGCGATATGCCGCAGGCAGACTCGAGGCCAGTAGGCGCTGGGTCTGAGCGAGGAGAAAACGCTCGTTGATGTCATGCCTGTAAGCATAGGCCTCGATCCGAGCCGTCGCTTCGTCATAAAAGTCCCGTTCGGCCTCAGTCATTTCCCATCGCGCCGTTCGAGGTCGCCGCTCAACCTTGAACTCGGCAACATCACGCCGGCGGGTGCGATTGATTATCGAGCCGAGAAGGGACATCTCTTCGAGACGTGCAGCGATCTTGATGCGGTTTGCCGGCGTATCCTCCACTCCCTTGGCGAATTCTTCGCGCAAGCGCTCCAAGCGGCTTCCGGTCTTGAGCACCTGACCTTCTGGCAAATCCGCGACAAGGGCCGCGACGCTTGCCATCGGAACCTTTGGATTTCGCGCAGATTCCCACGCAGCCACATAGGGCGCGTTTTCTTCCTGCAGCATGTCAAACAGCCACTCGCGTTCGAAGGTATCGGGATCGATAAGCTTGAGCAGGGCGCGCAGGTCATTGGCTCGGAGGTTGATCGGTGTGGCCGACAGAAACAGGCTATAGTCAGTCACGTCGGTGACCAACTGACCGAGTTGATGGTTCATCGTGTCGGTATTGCGCAGATGGTGCGCCTCATCGATCACAACGAGGTCGAATAGATCGTCGCCCGCTTCCGCGAGATATTCTGCCAAGTCGGCGCGCGGCCCACTGACATCTTCATCGGGATCGCTCCATCCTTTGGGCGGACGCAGGCTCGGCATGGATGCAATGACCGCAAAGCCCTCCCTATGTTCGCTGTCATCTTTGAGGGTCTGAAGCAGCCCCTTGGCATCTTTGATCTGTGCGAGGACGTTGAACTTGCTGCGCAGTTCGTCGCGCCACTTCTCGCAGAGCGGCTTGGGGCAGATGATCAGGAGACGGCGACAATCGAAGCGGGCGACAAGCTCCGTCCACACTAGCCCGGCTTCGATCGTCTTTCCGAGACCGACCTCATCAGCGATGAGCAAGCCCCGGGACGGCGAATTGAGGAGCTTCAATACAGGCTTGAACTGATAGGCGTGAAACTCCGTGTTGGTCGCACCCAGGCTGTAAATCATGTCCGCAAGGCGGCCGGTCATCCGAAGATGCGTGATAACCCGTCTGAGATCGCCAGGTGCCGACAGCTTCCCACGCTTCAAATCTTCGAACGGATCAGCGATGGCCAGGATCGCTTCGAGCTGCGCGCTCGGAACTTTCCGGCGGCCCGTCGGGAAGTCGATCCAAAGAAAGGTGCGCCCGTGGACTTCTTCCGCAGGCTCTCTCCCGACCGTCCCGACAGTTGACGGGTCATTTTTTAAGCGAACAAGTTCACCAGTCGAGAACATCTACTTCCCTTCCCCCAAGGAACGTCCCTGCGTCCCAGTAATCGCCGGGCACGTCAATGCGATTTACCTCATCCGTTCAGAACTTCAGGCGGTGCAGGCGGTGCGCCGCGGTAACGATCGCCCCGTCGTCGCTGACGACGACATAGCTGTCGAGCGCGCGCTCGAGTTTCGAATAGCGCTCGCGCCCGAATGCGCCAGCCAGCCGCCGCCGTGCCTTTTTGTCGAGATAATAAATGTCGGCGCCTCGATGCCGACGGCGCGCGCCGTATGCGAGGATCGCATCCACCGCTTCGTTCGAAATTCCGCGCTGCTGGATGCGCTGCCTCGCATGCTTTGTCAGTCCCATGTTGTCCTCCCATTGGTTGCCGAGCATCCAAAATAGGAGAATGGGACGACAAAAGCTGTCACCCGCTGAGCCTGAGGTCAAATTGGCCCTCGCCCCTTACGGCAAAGCTTCAAACTCACGCTGGTGTCCATGCACCATCTCGCGAAGCCGAGCGGGCTGCAGCACCTCGACCGACTTCCCCCAGGAATAGAGATGCCAGCACATTTCGAGATGTCCCGAGGCCTTGAAGCGCACGAGCAAAGAGCCATCCGGCTCTTCCTCGACACTCTGTGTAGGATGGAACACGAAACGCCGGGCATGGGGCGCCGCGTCGGGCGAGAAGCGCCAAATGACGTCGCCATGTTCGGCAGCATTTTCGTACGACCCAAAGCCCTTTTCGGAATGTTCGCGGATATTGAAGCCGGGATCGATCTCGAAGCTCGTGTCGAGCACCTCGGCCGAGTAGATTTCTTCGACCCGGTAATGGCGCAGCGGCACCGTCGCCGGCTTGGCCGTGTCCCGCGCGACGAGATAGCGGCGCACACCCAGCAAGAGGCCGTGCGGTGCCACCACACGCTCGGTCGGTTTGTCCTGCGTCCGGCGCCGATACGAAATGCGGAGCAAGAAGGGCCCTTTCAGGCTCTCCGATATCGCGCTGTCGACCTCGCTCGTCCCGGCCGGTCGCGGCCCCGGACGCGCGGCATGCCCCAGTGCTTCGAGCAGGGCTTCCTCATCGACAGCCAATCGTGTGCCCGCATGAGCGGGAATCAGCGCCCTCACCTTCCGTTCCATCTGGCGGACCGTTGCAGCCTCAGCGGCCATGCCGGCCGCGTCGAGCTGGCGAATCGCCGTCGTCATCGCGGCTAGTTCCTCGGCCGACGGCAACAACAAGGGTGCAATCGCGCGCGCGGGGATGCGCCATCGCCGTTTGCGATCATCACCATCTTCGGGCTCGGCCTGAGGAAAAGCCGCCTCAAGCGCGACCGTCATGCGCTGCGCCGATCGGTGGACACAGCCGAACTCCTCGACAATCTCTTCGAGCGACACCCCGCTACGGCGCGTCGCCATCATCGCGAGCTTGAGAAGGTCCTGGGCCTTTGCAAACGACATCCGATTCTCCATGACAGCTTTTGTCGTCCCGACCTGCCATAGCGGAATAAAGGGGATTGTGTATGCGGATGATCGACGGCGCTCTCAGGCTTTCGGCCTCGGACCTGATGCGGTTCAAGGGGTGCAGGCACGCGACGACGCTCGATCTGCGGCTGATCGAGGCCCGCGATATCGCTCCGTGCGAGGATGGCGACGAAGCCGAACTTCTTCAGAAGCAGGGCGACGCCCACGAACTTGCCTTCCTCGACGCGCTCAAGGCGCAGGGCAAAAATGTCGTCGAAATTCCCAAGGACGGGATCACGCTGGAAGAGTCGGTCCGGCTCACACGAGAAGCGATGGCGGCTGGCCCGGACATCATTTTTCAGGGCGCCCTGCTCGGCGGCGCATGGGGCGGCTATTCCGACTTTCTCGAACGGGTGGAACGCCCCTCCGATCTCGGAGGCTTTTCCTATGAGGTTGTCGATACCAAGCTGAAGCGGAAACCCGACCCCAAACATATTCTCCAGCTCTCGCTCTATTCCGACCTGATCGCCGACCTTCAGGGCGTCCGGCCCGAATCCGCGCATCTCCAACTCGGCGACGGTTCGCGTTTCACCGTGCGGCTCGCCGACGTGGCATCCTATGCACGCCATGCACGGGCGGTGTTCGAAACCTTTCTGACCGACCGGCCGGAAACGCGGCCCGAGCCTGTTTCAAGCTGCGGCCTCTGTCGCTGGAAGGAACATTGCCGCGACGAGTGGGACAAGGCCGACAGCCTTGCTTTGGTCGCCGGCATGACAAGGTCGCAACGCGGCAAAATCGAGGCCGCAGGCATCGAAACGCTCGGCGGTCTCGCGGTCCATGACAACCGCATCCCGAAGCTCGCTCCCGAGACGCAGCAGCGGCTTCAGACGCAGGCGCGGCTCCAGGCCGCGCGCCGCGCCGGCGGTCCGCCGATATTTGCGCTTCGCGACTATGAGCCCGGAAAGGGTTTCGGATTGCTGCCCGAAGCCGACGACGGCGACCTCTTCTACGACATCGAGGGCGATCCCTACTATGAGGGCGGCCTCGAATATCTCCACGGCATCTGGTTTCGCGATGCGGGCGAATGGAGCTTCCGCGCCTTTTGGGCGCATGATCGTGCCGCCGAGGGCAAGGCGGTGGCGGAGCTGCTGCAATTCTTCACGGCGCATCTCCAGCGCCACCCGAAGGCGCATATCTATCATTATGCAAATTACGAGATTGCGGCGCTGCGCCGTCTGACCGCGGAACATCGCGTCGGCGAGGCCGCCATGGACCAGCTCCAGCGTGAACGACGGTTCGTCGACCTGTTTCGCGTCGTATCGGGGTCGCTGATCGCTTCCGAGAAAGGCTATTCGATAAAGGATCTCGAAGCCTTTTACATGGAGAAGCGCGAGGCGGACGTCGCAACCGCGGGCGCGAGCGTGGTCTTCTATGAACGCTGGCGGGAAACGCAGGACGGCGATCTGCTCGACAAGATCTACGACTATAACCGCACCGACTGTATCTCGACGCAGCTGCTGCGCGACTGGTTGATCCGTGACGTTCGCCCCGCAGGCTTGCCCTGGCCGAAACCCGGCGAGGTTTCCGACGCGGGTCCGCTCGCGAATGTCGAGGCCGAGGATGAAGAGATGGCGGCGCTGCGCACGCGGCTTCTTCCGGTTCGCGAGCGGCTCGGCGAAGACATCGCCGATCTGCTGCTCGACCTCAACTTCTTCCACAAGCGCGAAGACAAGCCCGCGTGGTGGGCGATCTTCGATCGACTCGCGCAGGAGAGCGAGGAGCTCGTCGATGATCTTGAATGCGTCCAGGGCCTCGAGGCGGTCGGCGATCCCGTCAAAGTAACGGCAAGGTCGTTCGAGCGAACCTATCGCTTCCCGCCGCAGGAGACCAAATTGAGGGCGGGCCGCAAGCCTTGCGTCAAACCCGCCGCGATGCCCGAGGATGTCGATCTGCGCGAGATCGATCATGACGCAAACCTGCTCGTGCTGCGCCGCTCGACGACCAAGGGCGAGCTGCCCGAGCGGCTCGATCTCATTCCGGCAAAGCCGATCGGCAACGCGACGCTCCGCGCCGCCGTCGCAGCCGTGACCGATGCCATCATCGACAATCCCGGCTCGGCCAAAGCGATAGAGCAATTGCTTATGCGCGCGGCGCCGACGTTTCGCGACGGGGCGCGGCCGGAGGGCATCATCGGCGCCGAAGGCGATCTGTCGGCGCACACCAGCGCCGCAATTGCCGCCATGGATCAAACGACCCTGGCGATCCAGGGACCGCCCGGCACCGGCAAAACCTATGTCAGCGCGCTATCGATCATCGACCTCGTCCGGGCGGGCAAGCGCGTTGCGGTTTCGTCGAACAGCCACAAGGCGATCACCAATCTCCTTGAAGCGGTCGCGGACCGGAGCGCGACCGATGGGGTCCGATGCAGCGTGGTTCAGAAGGCTGCCGACGATGACGATGAGAATGCCCATCCCGGCATCGTCCTTGTGAGCGAGAATGACGCGCCCGAAATCGGGACCGCAGATGTCGTCGGCGCTACGGCGTGGCATTTCGCTCGATATGAAGCGCCAGCCTATGACTATCTCTTCGTTGACGAAGCGGGACAGGTCTCGCTTGCCAATATCATCGCCATGTCGCGCGCGGCCCGCAATCTCGTCCTCGTCGGCGATCCGATGCAACTGCCGCAGCCGCTTCAAGGTACGCACCCCGGACGGAGCGGCGACTCCTGCCTCGAATATCTGATTGACGGACACCGGGTCATCCCCGCCGAGCGCGGCATCTTCATGCCGGTCAGCCGCCGGATGCATCCCGCGATCTGCGACTATATCTCGGTCGCCGTCTATGAGGGCAAGCTGCATTCGGACGATGCTGCCGGCAGTCAATCATTGTTCGCTACCGACGGGCGATCGCTTGTCGGCGCGGGCGTCCGCGCGATCGAGCATTTCGGTCGCTCGCAGGTCAGCCCCGAAGAGATCGATGCCATAAACGCGCAGATCGAGGCTGTGACCGGCGCAACCTATCGCGCGCGCGATGGCAGCGAGCGCGTCATCGGTCACACCGATATTCTGGTGGTCGCACCCTATAATGCCCAGGTGAACGCGCTGCGCGCCGCGCTGCCTGCGGCTGTCCGTGTCGGCACGGTCGACCGCTTCCAAGGACAGGAGGCACCGGTGTGCCTTGTCTCCATGACGACATCGAGCGGCGAGGAGCTGCCGCGCGACATCGACTTCCTCTTCTCGCTGAACAGGATCAATGTCGCCGTCTCTCGCGCGCAGACGTCGGCGGTCGTCTTCGCAAGCCCCCTTCTTCTCGAAACCCCCTGCCGAACTGTCGAGGAAATGATGCTCGTAAATGCACTTTGTTTGCTTCGCGAGCATGGGGGTGACAGCTTCTGACATGCTGAAGTGCGAATCTGCTTTCATCGAACGAAAGGAGATTCGCTCATGGCCTACTGGGATATCGGACTTCGCCACATCGTCGACGTCGACGGGCAGTTGCTGGCAATCGACGCCGAGGTGATCGACACGGCTTCGCTTCTCGCAAAGGCCAATCTTCCGACCGACCGCCAGCTCTGGCTGGTCCGCGCAGGCGAATATTTCGCGCTCGGTGCGAAACAGCTTCTGCGTCTTTCGCAGGACGAAGTGCTCTTCTTCGAGACCGCCGAGCGCGTGCAGGCGCCGATATTTCAAAAACGGGCCGCCTGAGGCCCAACGCCCACTAAGCAGAATTGGAAAGGAAAAGCTCATGGCAGACGTGCAAGTGACGTGCATCAACAAGCAGCCGCGCAACGATCCTTATGAAGGGATCACCCACCTCGGCGGAGCGACCTGGCACTGGACGCGCCAGCAGGTCATCGATTCGATCGAGGCGAAGACCAACACCTTCTACACCCTTGTCGGAAACAACCGCGGCGACATCGGCGTCGTGAATGGGGCGAACGGAAAGTATCTTCGTACCTATGCCGACGGAAAGTGGAACGACAATCTCCTCGCGCTTCCGGAATGTCCTCGACGCTAATGTCTAAATGGCCCTATCGCTTGACGCGGCAAGGCCTGAATCCGGCACCCTGAGAAGATCAACTGACAGAAAGAGAATTATGCAGGAGCGGTACCTCGGGGATTCTCACGACTTCTTGAAGTATGCGCTGCTTCGGCATCTAAGCAAAACTCTTGAGCTTCGGATCGGGGTGAACTGGTACCTCACGACGCCCGATCAGGTTGACCGCCCGGGCAACAATGATGGTGAGAAGCGTCATCATCTCAAAGGCGGGGTTTGGCGTGATGCGGACGCCGAGCTCTTCGAAAAGATCGGCAAGTTCGATACGGTCGCTGACCGCAAGCTTTCAAACGTGGCCGCGTGGGAGATTCTACCGCCCGACACTTGCTACTTTGCGGCCCACGTTCCGGCGGATGACCGTGGAAGCTGGCACCAGAACGCGATCGCCGAATTGCAGCCGGCCGACCTGATTTTCCTCGATCCGGATAACGGCTTCGAGGTGACCTCGATGACCGCGCGAACCCGGCCCAAATATTCGCTCTTCAGCGAAGCCGCGGACTATGTGGCTGCGGGCAAGTCTGTCGTTGCAATCCAGTTCGCTCGCCAATGCGACCCGGTACAGCGAGCGATTGATATTCGAAGCAAGCTCGTCTCACTGGTAGGAAGTCCGGCGGACTTCCCGGTTGTTCGCGGGCGCGTTGCTCCCAATCTTCTATTCTTCAGTATCGTTCCGGGCGCCAATCGCGAGCGGTGGCGGCGCGCCCTGCTCGACTTCGAGATGAATTGCGCCAAGGCCGAAATCATCGAGTAGGCGGCTTTCAATGTTTCTTTATTGCCGTCTGGCATGGTCGTTCCATGTCAACGACGCTCGAACATCCTGCCAAGCTCGCAGTTCTTATTGATGCCGATAACGCGTCGCCGCGGATAGCCGCAGGCCTTTTCAAAGAGATTGCCACGATAGGCGAAGCGAGCGTCCGGCGCATTTATGGCGATTTTTCGAGCACGCGGCTCAAGGGTTGGGCGGAGGTTCTGGCCACACATGCCATCATGCCGCACCAGAATTTCGCTAACACGATCGGGAAGAACGCGTCCGACATCGCGCTCGTGATCGATGCTATGGATCTTCTGCATTCGGGACGGTTCGATGCCTTTTGCCTCGTCTCGTCGGATAGCGACTTCACGCGCCTTGCCGCCCGAATACGAGAACAAGGCGTCGCCGTGTATGGCTTCGGAGAACAGAAAACGCCGCAAAGTTTCCGTCAGGCGTGCAAGCGCTTCATCTACACCGAGAACCTTACGCTCGACGAAGCTGAAGGCATAACGGCAATTGGCGGCAGCCCCGAGCCTGAACCTGAAACGGCCAAACTGAAGCCGACGGAGGCGATCCCGCTCATCCAAGCAGCGCTGGGCCAGCTCGACGATCTGGATGGCTGGTACCCGCTAAGCGCGGTTGGAAGCCGACTTCTGGCAGAGATGCCCGATTTCGATCCACGCAGCTACGGGTGCGCCAAGCTCGTCTCGCTGATCGAAAAATCTGGCGCCTTCGACATTAGGCGCGACCAGCTTCGGGTTTACATCAAGACAAAATAGCTGCGCCGCAATCGCTGATCGTCCGACCCAACTCCCTTGGCAAAGAGCTTAGTCAGAGGCCGAAGTCTGAAGGCCGAAACCTAAACCGCTCCTCCGACGGAAAAGCGCGAAGAGCGATCAACTCGCCTTGCTCGTAGCGAATATGCCAAGTTTGAGCGTTGCGGGGCGCTGGGTCACGAAAGACCGATGGGTCCAGCAGGGCCACGTTCGCGCGATGCTGAGGATCTCTAACGGACGCGTAGCGAATAGCCTGCGCGTCAATCTCTCGCGCTTCAGACGCAAATTGTTGGCAAGCGGAATAGTCGTCCTTCGCCATCCACAGCGACGCGCCCGCAACAAATGGTTCTGCAGACAGGTCGAGCAGACGATCCATCGCTACCGAGACACTGATTGCCGAGTGTTCCACGGTCGTGCTCGGCGGCTGAAACCCAGGCGACCGGGAGTAGAAACGCAGCCGCCAATAGGCTGTCTCGGCAATCGCAGCGCCAATCGCCTCTGCGGCATAGAAGATGCCGGGCTTCTCACCGGCGCGGCGAAATCTCGAGCTACTCTTATGCCCGTAGCGAAACGGCGTCGCGAGCAGATAGTGGAGATGTCGCGCCGCTACCGGCAAGTTCGGTTTCACTTCTTCCACAAGCTGCTCGAGCAACGCTTGATCGCCGGCGCCCGCCGCCAAACGGTTGGTCGAAATCCGATGTTGTGCTTCGACGATCCGCCACAGCTTCCCACTGTAGGCGCGAAGATGCTCCGGCTTCGGCGTTCGCTCAAACGCGGGCGCGGTAATCATCGACATAGTCGGCCACGTCGTTCAGACCGCGGATCGTGCGGATCAGATCGATGGGTCTGCCGCCAAGATCCAAGTTTTCCGACTTCAGCCAAGACGTTGACGCCATATCGTCGCTTCCCATGAGCGCATCGAGGCTGCGAAAAAGCCGGACGAGATACTGCCCAAGTTCGAACGCCTTCTCGGCTCGCTGAAGTTGATAACTGCCGGAACGAAGCCGCGAGGCCGTAGCAGCGGAAATACCGACCACCGAGCCCAACTGCTCGTTCGTCAGTTTCCAGCACGTCGCCACGCGCACGACCGCTTCTGAGAGAACTCGTCCCTGATCCGCCTGCGAGGCCAGCCGCGTCGCCATGACATTCTCCAGAATGAAAATCTATATTTCCATTCATAGGAACAAACGCCGGATTTTGCAAGCGGAGGCACCTCATTTTGCGGTTAGGGCCGAGATCTGAGCTTCGTCAGACGCGCGTAAGGCGTCGAGATAATCGCTCCACCACTGATGCATCGCTACCCGTTCATCCCAATAGCGCCCTCGGTTATAAGTCCCGCGAACGGCATTGGCGTCCGCATGCGCCAGTGAACGCTCGATCGCATCGGGATGCCATTTGCCGCTTTCATTCAAGAGCGAAGAGGCGGTGGTCCGCAGGCCGTGAGCTGTTACCTCCCCGGTGGAGTACCCCATGCGGCGGAACGCCTGATTGAGTGTGTTCTCGCTCATTGGCCGGCGAAACGTGTGAAAGGCAGGAAAGACGAACCCTTCTGGTCCGGTAAGCTCGTGAAGCTCCCTCAAATAGCTCAACACCTGACGCGACAGCGGTACGGCATGAGGTCGGCGCATCTTCATGCGCTCAGCAGGGATATTCCATACCGCATTGTCGAGATCGATCTCTGGCCACAGGGCTTCACGCAGCTCTCCAGGCCTAGCCATCACATGAGGCGCGATCTGACACCCGAGCCGCGTAATCGCGTTTCCGGTATATGCGTCGATAGACCGCAGCAACGCACCGACTGCCTCCGGTTCCAAGAGCGCAGCGTGGTGCGTCACCCGCGGAGCGATCAGCGCCCCCCGCAACACGGCAGTAGGATCGCTCTCTCCTCTTCCAGTCGCGACCGCATAGCGGAAGACCCTGCTGGCAAAGGAGCGGGCGCGACGCGCCGTTTCATATTTGCCGCGCGCCTCGATCCTCTTGAGCACAGCCAGAACCTCGACGGGCTTGAGGTCGGCGACAGGCATGGTCGCGATCGGCTTGAGCTGGTCGAGGAGCCAGTTCGCCTTCACCGTCGTCGCATCGGCTCGCCCCTCGGCGACCGACTTGTCGATATACTCCTTGGCGATGTCACCGAACGTGTTTCCGGCATTGAACTGCGCGATCAGCTTCTGACGCTTGCGCTCGGCAAGCGGGTCGACGCCTTCACGCAGCTTACGCCGGGCATCGTCGCGCAATTGCCTAGCTTCGGCCAAGCGCACTTCCGGATAAGCCCCGAGCGCGATGCGGTTATCCTTTCCGAGATGCCGATACTTGAAGCGCCAGAGCTTTGCGCCTGTCGGGCGCACCTCCAGATAGAGGCCTCCAGCGTCCGCGCGTTTGTAGGGGCGGTCCTCCGCCTTAAGCGAACGGATCATAACATCGGTAAGGGACATCGACTCAACTCCTGCAAGCAGGTCTCAGCCGGTGCGTCATCTCAAGCCAGCGATGGGGCCACCAGAAAATGGCCGTGGGGCCATCGCCTATTCCGGTGGCCCCATTTCGAGTGAGATCGAGTGAAATATCCTCGGACACCAAAAGACAAGACCAAGGAGAAAATGGCAGATTTCTGCCGTTTTGTCGATGGCTCTGGGATGTCTAGAGAGGGGTAAATGGTGCCCAGAAGAGGACTCGAACCTCCACGACCTTGCGATCGCCAGCACCTGAAGCTGGTGCGTCTACCAATTCCGCCATCTGGGCACGGGGTAGGAGCGGGCGCTTAGCGGCGGAGCGGGCGGCTTGTCAACCACGCCGCGTGCGGCGCCGGACATTTTATTTGGCGAAGCCGCTTTTCCAGCGGGCACGGCTGCGCTGCCCCTTGCTCCGCCCGGCGCTTCGCGGCATGGGAAGCCGTTCGGCGCCTCGATGCGCACGTCAGGGAATCGGATACAGGAAGACATCATGCAAAAGCTGGACGGACAATTGATCACCGTGATCGGCGGCGGCGGTTTCCTGGGCCGATATGTCGTCCAGCGCCTGCTCGCACGCGGCGCGCGGGTGCGCGTTGGCGAACGCGAGCCGCGCAAGGCGGTGTTCCTGAAACCGCTAGGCGGGCTTGGCCAGACGCAATTCGTCGTCGCCGACGTCCGCGATCCGGCCAGCGTCGCGCGCGCCGTCGCCGGCAGCGACGCGGTCATCAATCTCGCCGGGGCATTCGACGACATGCAGGCCGTGCAAGCCGATGGCGCGGGCCATGTCGCCGCGGCCGCGAAATCTGCCGGCGCCCGTACGCTCGTTCACATCTCCGCCATCGGCGCCGACAGCGATGGCGCGCCAGCCTATGCGCGCAGCAAGGGGGATGGCGAAGCCGCCGTACGCCGCGCCTTCCCCCATGCCGCGATCCTGCGCCCCTCGATCATCTTCGGACGCGAAGATCATTTCATCAACCGCTTCGCCGCGATCATCCGCCTTGCACCGGTCGTTCCGGTCATCGCGGCGGGGACGAAATTCCAGCCGGCGTATGTTGGTGACGTCGCCGAAGCGGTGGTCGCGGCGCTCGGCGATGACGCGGCAGGAAAGCTTTTCGAACTCGGCGGACCGCAGGTGCTCACGATGGCAGAGCTGCAGCGGTGGATCGCCGAAGCCACCGGGCGCAAGCCGCTGTTCGTCGAATTGCCCGACGCCGTTTCCGCAGTGCTCGCCACCGCTTTCGGCTGGGCGCCGGGCGCGCCGATCACCAAGGACCAGTGGCTGATGCTTCAGCGCGACAATGTCGTCGCCGGCGGCGCGGCCGGCTTCGACCAGTTCGGCATCACGCCGACGTCGCTCGGCGCGGTCGCCGAAGGTTGGCTCGTCCAATATCGCCGTAACGGACGTTTCGCCCAGACCGCCTGACCTCACCCTCTGGGTCGCCTCTGGCCAATCCCCGAAAAGCCCCCCCATGGCCCATTTCGTCTGGCGGGAAGCTGATCGCGCGGACGCTCGGGCTCGGCCCGCCCGTCAACGGGCGCAAGGCCTGCGACGCACGGTTCAAATAGCGGCTGGAAAAAGCCGGCCGGGCTGATAGGCTCCGCGCAGGACAAGGGCGTCCGGCATCGGTCGGGCGCCCTTTCGCTTATTCACGATCTGCATATTGGAACCCCATGAGCATCTGGCTGACCGCGATCATCCTCGGCATCGTCGAAGGACTGACCGAATTTCTTCCCGTTTCCTCGACGGGCCACCTGATCCTCGCAACCGAGCTGCTGGGCTATGATGCGTCCCGATGGGCGGTGTTCAACATCGCGATCCAGCCGGGCGCGATCCTCGCGATTGTCGTCCTCTACCGACATCTGTTCTGGGAGATGTTCACCGGCTTCTTCCGGCGCGATCCGGTCGCCATCGCATTCGTGCGCAACCTGCTGCTCGCTTTCCTTCCGGCAGTCGTACTCGGGCTCGCGTTCGGCGACTATATCGAGGCGCTGCTGGAAAACGCCGTCGTCGTCGCCTGGGCCCTGATCGTCGGCGGTATCGGCATCCTGCTTGTCGAACGCTTTGCCAGGCCGAAGGAGAGCGGCGGCGTCGCCGCGCTGACAACGCGCCAGTCGATCATCGTCGGGCTGGTCCAGTGCATCGCGATGATCCCGGGCGTCAGCCGGTCGGGCGCGACGATCATGGGCGCGATGGCGCTGGGAATCGATCGCAAGACCGCCGCCGAATTCAGCTTCTTTCTGGCGCTGCCGACATTGACCGGCGCGACGATCCTCCAGCTCGCAAAACATCATGATGCGATCACGAAAAGCGATATCGGGCTGATTGCTGTCGGCGCGGTCGTGTCGTTCATCGTGGCGTGGGCAGTCATCAAGGCCTTCCTCGCCGTGGTCACTCGTTATGGCTTCGCACCCTTCGCCTGGTATCGAATCATTGTCGGCATCGCAGCGCTCGCCTGGCTCGCGTCCAGATAGGGCCGAATAGATACTATTTGCGAAAGATAGTTGCGCAGTCCTCATTTGCGTAGTCAGAGCTTCCCGATTTAAGGTCAATAATACTGTCCTATATCGCATTTCGCTCGTGACAGCGCCTTTCAAGCCATGTCATCGCGCCCTCAACGAAGGGGATACTGCATGGCTTCCGATCGCATGCTTCAGTTTGTGGGGCGTGAACAATCCTATCCGGACAAGCGTTCGGCCGAAGAGCGCGCACGCGACTTCCGCGAGATCGCCGAACGCTACGCTGCGCCCGAGGCCGACGCACAGGCGGCGCGCTGCTCGCAGTGCGGCGTCCCTTATTGTTCGGTACATTGCCCGCTGCACAATCATATTCCCGACTGGCTCCGCCTGACCGCGGAGGGTCGCCTGCGCGAAGCCTATGAGCTTTCGAATGCGACCTCGACGATGCCCGAGATCTGCGGCCGCATTTGCCCGCAGGATCGTCTGTGCGAGGGCAATTGCGTGATCGAATTTTCGGGCCATGGCGCGGTCACGATCGGCAGTGTCGAAAAATATATTACCGACACCGCCTGGGTCGAGGGCTGGGTCGAACCCGTTCATGTGGGCAAGCCGACCGGCCAGTCGGTGGGCATCATCGGGGCCGGCCCCGCCGGCCTGACCGCCGCCGAATATCTTCGCGTCCAGGGCCATGAGGTACACGTCTACGACCGGCACGACCGCGCCGGCGGGCTCCTCACTTATGGCATCCCGGGCTTCAAGCTGGAAAAGGATGTCGTGATGCGCCGCATCGATCGGCTGGAGGCCGGCGGCATTCACTTTCATCTCGGCTTCGCGGTCGGCAAGGATGCCACGCTCGACCAGCTCCGGCAAAAACATGACGCGATCCTCGTCGCGACAGGCGTTTACAAGGCGCGCGAGATCAAGGTGCCAGGGAATGGCGCCACGGGTGTCATCGCCGCGCTCGACTATCTGATCGCATCGAACCGCAAAAGCTTCGGCGATGCGGTACCTGCTTTCGACGACGGCAGTCTTGATGCCCGGGGCAAGCATGTCGTCGTGATCGGCGGCGGCGACACCGCGATGGACTGCGTCCGCACCGCCGTGCGGCAAGGCGCAAAATCCGTGAAATGCCTGTATCGCCGCGACCGGGAGAATATGCCCGGCTCGCAGCGCGAGGTCGCCAACGCGGAGGAAGAAGGCGTCGAGTTCGTTTGGCTATCGGCCCCCGAAAGCTTCGCCGCCGACAAGAGTGTCAAGCAGGTCGCGGTCGCTGGAATGCGTCTCGGCGCGCCCGACGCGAGCGGACGGCGCAGCCCCGAACCCGACCCGGAACGCAAGTTCGACCTCCCCGCCGACATGGTGATCAAGGCGCTGGGCTTCGACCCCGAAGAGCTGCCGAACCTGTTCGGTTCGCCCGACCTCAGCGTCACGCGCTGGGGCACGCTGCGCGTCGATCATCAGACGATGATGACCAGCCTGCCCGGCGTTTTCGCCGCCGGTGACATCGTCCGCGGCGCCAGCCTGGTCGTCTGGGGCATCCGCGACGGCCGCGATGTCAGCGAACAGATGGCAAAGTGGTTGAAAGTGAAGGCGGAAAGCGAAAAGAAGGCGGCATGACCAACAGGGGAAGGATCATTCCAATGA
The DNA here is from genome assembly GCF_016793825.1 of Sphingopyxis sp. Classification (GTDB taxonomy): domain Bacteria; phylum Pseudomonadota; class Alphaproteobacteria; order Sphingomonadales; family Sphingomonadaceae; genus Sphingopyxis. Next base: position 54,522 of record NZ_JAEULM010000048.1, on the reverse strand, counting down.
CAAACTGGAAATATATGCTGCTCGCCGGTGCCGTCGCGATCGTGCCCGCGCACGCTTTCGCCGCACCAAAGAAAGAAGCCCCGCTCGCCGAAGTCGTCGCGCCGGCGGATGAACAGAACGCGCAGAGCGAAGCGACCAGCAAGGCCGCGATGGCCGATGCCAAGGCGAAGATGCAGAAGGAAATCGACGAAGCGATCAAGCTGATCGAAAAGATTTTCGGCGTCGACAAACTCCCGGCCGTACCCTCAGCACAGCTCGCGCTGGCGCAGCAGACGACGACCGCGCTCGTCCCACCGGGCAGCCTCGCGAAGATGCTCGACAATATGTACGGCAAGCTCTTCAAGGGCATCCTTGGCGAAGTCGGCGGCATGTCCGACCTGATGCTGTCCATCAAGACCGGCGTCGAAACCGAAAAGATCGAGGCGCTCGATGACAAGAGCAAGGCCGCGATCGCCGACCTGCTCGACCCGTATCGCCAGCAGCGTGAAGACCACGTCATGAACGTCATCAAGCCGCTGATCACCGAGGCGCTCGGCGACCTCGAGGGGCCGATGCGCAATGGCATGGCCTATGCCTACGCCCGCAAGTTCAATGCGCAGCAACTCGGCGACATGAATGCCTTTTTCGCGACGCCGACGGGCAAGGCCTATGCCGACGAATGGATGTCCCTGCAGGCGGACCCCGAAGTGATGCTGGCGATGATCAAGGCGGTGCCGCCGATGATCAACAAGTTCATGGACCGTGGGCCGGAACTCGAAGGCAAGTTCAAGGACCTGCCCAAGGAAAAGCAGCTTTCGGACCTGACCGACGCCGAACTCGCGAAGCTTGCGAAGCTGATGAAAGTCGACGTCAAGGTGCTGAAGGAACAGCGCGACCAGTGGGCCACCCCCACCGACGACGCCGAGACGGCTGCCGTCGATGCGGCGGACGCGGCGGCTGACGCGGCTGAAGCCGCTGCGGACGCGGCAGACGCCGCGGGTGGCGATTGGGACCCTGCCTACGATCGCGAAAACTGGACCGAGACCGATCGCACCCGTGTCGAGGAGTTGGAGGCCGCCGCCAGCGAGGCGTCGTCCGCGGCCTATGATGCGGAACAGACTGCGATCGCCAACGCCCGCAAGAAAAAGAAGAAGTAAGCTGACAGTCGTCATCCCGGCGAAAGCCGGGATCTCGCCGGTCAATTCAAGGACACACCGAAGAGATCCCGGCCTTCGCCGGGATGACGGTCGGAAAAGCAGACCAGGATCGTAAGATGACCCACTATCCCACGCCCGATCACGCCCGGCTTGCCGAAAACGGCATGTATCGCCCCGACCTTGAATCCGATGCCTGCGGCGTCGGATTGATCGCGGCGACCGACGGCAAGCCGTCGCGCCGCGTCGTCGAGGCGGCGATCGAGGCGCTGCGCGCGGTCTGGCACCGCGGCGCGGTCGACGCCGACGGCAAGACCGGCGATGGTGCGGGCATTCACGTCGACCTTCCGGTCCGCTTCTTCGACGATGCGATCGCCGCGTCGGGCCACAAGGTGCGCCCGAACCGCCTTGCTGTCGGCATGGTCTTCCTGCCGCGCACCGATCTGGGCGCGCAGGAGGAATGCCGCACGATCGTCGAGGCGGAGATCATCGACGCGGGTTTCACCATCTATGGCTGGCGCCAGGTGCCCGTCGACGTGTCGGTGATCGGCGACAAGGCGCAGCGCACACGCCCGGAGATCGAACAGATCATGATCGCTGGGCCGCTGCCCGACGAGCAATCGGTCGCCGAGTTCGAAAAACAGCTCTACCTTGTCCGCCGCCGGATCGAGAAAAAAGTCATCGCGGCCCAGATTGCCGACTTTTACGTGTGCAGCCTTTCGGCGCGCTCGATCATCTACAAGGGGCTGTTCCTTGCGGAGAGCCTCGCCGATTTCTACCCCGATCTGACGAACAAGCTGTTCGAAAGCCGCGTCGCGATCTTTCACCAGCGCTATTCGACGAACACCTTTCCGCAATGGTGGCTGGCCCAGCCCTTCCGCTGCCTCGCCCATAATGGCGAGATCAATACGATCCGCGGCAACAAGAACTGGATGAAGAGCCACGAGATCAAGATGGCGAGCCTCGCCTTCGGCGAACACTCCGAAGACATCAAGCCGGTGATCCCCGCCGGCGCGTCGGACACCGCCGCGCTCGACGCGGTGTTCGAAACGCTGTGCCGCGCCGGCCGTGACGCGCCGACCGCAAAGCTCATCCTCGTCCCCGAAGCATGGGACAATGACATCGACATGCCCGAAGCGCACAAGTCGATGTATAGCTATCTCGCCAGCGTCATGGAGCCGTGGGACGGCCCCGCCGCGCTCGCGATGACCGACGGCCGCTGGGCGGTCGCCGGGATGGACCGCAATGCACTGCGCCCGCTGCGCTATACGCTTACCGCCGACAATCTGCTCGTCGTGGGATCGGAAAGCGGCATGGTCCTCCTTCCCGAAGCCAGCATCCGCAAGAAGGGCCGGCTCGGCCCCGGTCAGATGATCGCAGTCGATCTCGACGACGGCACGCTGTACGAAGATGCCGCGATCAAGGACAAGATCGCAGGGACGCAGGACTATGGCGCGCGTGTCCGGGGCTTTCGTACCCTCGCCGATCTGCCGAAGGGCGGAAAGGCGACGCTGCCAGCCTTCGACCGCGCCGAGCTGCTCCGCCGTCAGGTCGCCGCCGGCCTGACGATGGAGGACATGGAACTGATCCTGTCGCCGATGGTCGAAGACGCAAAGGAAGCGATCGGATCGATGGGCGACGACACGCCGCTGGCGGTCATTTCCGACAAGCCGCGCCACGTCGCGCAGTTCTTCCGCCAGAATTTCAGCCAGGTCACCAACCCGCCGATCGACTCCCTGCGCGAACGGCATGTGATGAGCCTGAAGACGCGCTTCTCGAACCTCGCCAACATCCTCGATGAAAAGGGGCAGAGCGCACATGTTCTCGTGATCGACTCGCCCGTCCTCGTCGGTGAGGACTGGGACCGCCTGCGCGCCTATTTCGGCGACGCGGTCGCCGATATCGACTGTACGTTCGAGGTCGGCGGCGACGCCTCTGCCCTACGCGAGGCGATTGCCCGGGTCCGCCGCGAAGCCGAAGACGCGGTGCGCGCAGGGCGCAGCGAACTGTTCCTCTCCGACCAGAATATCGGCGAGGGCCGCGTCGGCGTCGCCATGGTGCTGGCCGCTGCCGCCGTTCACACTCACCTCGTGCGCAAGGGGCTGCGCAGCTATGCCTCGATCAACGTCCGTTCGGCCGAAGTGCTCGACACCCACGCCTTCGCCGTCCTGATCGGCGTCGGCGCGACGACCGTCCACGCCTATCTGGCCGAGGCAGCGATAGCCGACCGCTGGACGCGCGGGCTGTTCGGCGGCGAATTGTCGCTGAACGAGTGCCACCGCCGCTTTCGCAAGGCGATCGACGACGGGCTGCTCAAGATCATGGCGAAGATGGGGATCGCGGTGATCTCCAGCTATCGCGGCGGCTACAACTTCGAGGCGGTCGGCCTGTCGCGCGCGCTCGTCAACGACCTCTTCCCCGGCATGCCGGCCAAGATTTCGGGCGAGGGCTATCAATCGCTCTTCATCAACGCGACCGAAAAGCACGAGGCGGCGTTCGACAGCCGCGTCACCACCCTACCCATCGGCGGCTTCTATCGCCAGCGCGCGGGGGGCGAAACCCACGCCTATTCGGCGCAGCTCATGCACCTGCTGCAAACGGCCGTCGCGACCGACAGTTACTCGACCTATCTGCAATTCGCGCGCGGGGTTGCCGACCTGCCCCCCGTCTATCTACGCGACCTGATGGAGTTCAACTATCCGGCGCAGGGCGTCGCGCTCGACAGCGTCGAGGCGATCACCGAGATCCGCAAACGCTTCGTCACCCCCGGCATGTCGCTGGGCGCGCTGTCGCCCGAGGCGCATGAAACGCTGGCGATCGCGATGAACCGCATCGGCGCCAAGGCGGTATCGGGCGAAGGCGGCGAAGCCAGCGAACGCTACCAGCCCTATGCCAACGGCGACAACGCCAACAGCAACATCAAGCAGATCGCTTCGGGACGCTTTGGCGTCACCGCCGAATATCTCGGCGCCTGCGACGAGGTCGAGATCAAGGTCGCTCAGGGCGCCAAACCCGGCGAAGGCGGCCAGCTTCCGGGGTTCAAGGTCACCGAATTCATCGCACGCCTGCGCCATTCGACACCGGGCGTGATGCTGATCTCGCCGCCACCGCACCACGACATCTATTCGATCGAGGATCTGGCGCAACTCATCTACGATTTGAAGCAGATCAACCCGAAGGCGCGTGTGTGCGTCAAGCTCGTGAGCTCGGCGGGCATCGGCACGGTCGCGGCGGGCGTCGCCAAAGCCCATGCAGACGTCATCCTCGTCGCCGGCAATACCGGCGGCACCGGCGCCTCGCCCCAGACGAGTGTCAAATATGCGGGCACGCCGTGGGAAATGGGCCTCAGCGAGGTCAACCAGGTGCTGACGCTCAACGGTCTGCGCCACCGCATCCGCCTCCGCACCGACGGCGGGCTCAAAACCGGGCGCGATATCGTGATCGCCGCCATTCTCGGCGCCGAGGAATATGGCATCGGCACGCTCAGCCTGGTCGCGATGGGCTGCATCATGGTGCGCCAGTGCCACAGCAACACCTGTCCCGTCGGTGTCTGCACGCAGGACGAAAAGCTGCGCGCGAAGTTCACCGGATCGCCGGAAAAGGTGATCAACCTGATGACCTTCATCGCTGAAGAGGTCCGCGAAATTCTTGCCAAGCTGGGCTGCCGCAGCCTCGACGAAGTGATCGGTCGAACCGAATTGCTACGTCAGGTCAGCCGCGGCGCCGAGCATCTCGACGATCTCGACCTCAACCCGATCCTGGCCAAGGTCGACGCACCCGACGATCAGCGGCGGTCGCAGGGGCCGACGTTCCGCAACGCGGTGCCCGACAGTCTCGACGCGCAGATACTGAGCGACGCGAAGCCGCTGTTCGACCGTGGCGAGCGGATGCAACTCACATACAATGTGCGCAACACGCACCGCGCCGTCGGTACCCGCCTCTCGGCCGAAGTCACCGCGCGTTTCGGCATGAACGGGCTCGCCGACGACCATGTGCAGGTTCGCCTTCGCGGCACCGCCGGCCAGTCGCTCGGTGCCTTCCTGTGCAGCGGCATCACCCTTGAAGTGTTCGGCGACGCCAACGACTATGTCGGCAAGGGTCTGTCAGGCGGCCGGATCGTCGTGCGTCCGACCGTGTCGAGCCCGCTCGTCAGCCAGCACAACAGCATCGTCGGCAACACCGTCCTCTATGGTGCGACCGCCGGCACGCTGCTCGCGGCGGGTCAGGCGGGTGAGCGTTTCGCGGTCCGCAACTCGGGCGCGAAGGTCGTTGTCGAGGGCTGCGGCGCGAACGGCTGCGAATATATGACCGGCGGCACGGCGGTGATCCTCGGCCCCGTGGGATCGAACTTCGGCGCAGGGATGACCGGTGGGATGGCCTTCATCCTCGACACCGACGGCAGCTTCGAAGCGCGCGCCAACGACGAATCGATCGTCTGGCAACGGATCGCCAGCAGCCATTGGGAAGGCGTGCTGCGCGACCTGGTCGAAGAACATGCGCGCGCCACGGGCAGCAAATGGTCGGGCGAAATCCTGGCCGACTGGGATCGCTGGCAGGGACAGTTCTGGCAGGTGTGCCCGAAAGAAATGCTCACCCGCCTGACGCACCCGCTGAATGCCGAGCAGGCCGAAGTCATCGCTGCGGAATGAAACCGATCCTCCCTGTGGCAGCATGGGGAGGATTGTCTGTCGCGACGAAAAGCCAGTTCGTCGCAAACCGCAAACATGTTCAGCGCAGCGAAAGCGTCGTCCGGATAAAGGCGCGAGCTTGATTTCCCGCATCCCAAAGGATGACGCCATGCGCCTCTCCCTCGTTGCCCTCCCCTTGCTTGCCCTTGCCGCACCGATGCCCGCAAGTGCGGCCGATACGAACGCGACCGTGGCCGCGCTCAATGACCCGGTACTACAGGAGCGCATGGCCGATACGATCACAACCATTGTCGGCGCGGTGATGCAGATGAAGGTCGGTCCACTTGCGGAAGCCGTCGCGAAGGTCGATCCCGATTCCGACGCCGCCTATATCCCGCACGACGCGACAGTCGGCGACATCGCGGGCCGCGACCCACGCGATGCCGAACGCATAGGCGACGATGTCCGCGCCACCGCGCGGATGGCGGGACACGCCGCCTCGGCGCTTCAGGCTTATGCTCCGGTCCTCAAGGACATGGCGCGCGACCTGATGGCGCAGTGGGAGCGAGAGCGCGCCGCTACGCGCCGCTAGAGCCCCCGACACTCGGTCGTCCCGACGAAGACCGGGACCTCGCCGGTTGGCTCGGACGACAAGGGCAGGATTCCGGCGTTCGCAGGGATGACGAAACTAGGGATAAGTCCCGCATCGGGCGTTGCGCGCAGCGCCCGCCTGCCGCTATGCCGGACCCATGTGGCAGCTTTACCAATTTCCGCTTTGTCCCTTTTCGCGCAAAATCCGGCTTTTGTTGGGCGAAAAGGGCGTCGGTTATGAACTGGTCCGCGAATCGCCGTGGGAACGCCGCGACGAATTCATCGACCTCAATCCGGCGGGCCGTACGCCGGTGATGGTCGATCAGGCGCGCGGTCAGGTCTTGATCGACAGCAGCGCGATCGCCGAATATTTCGAAGAGACCGTCGAGGGCAAGGCGATGATCAACGGCACGGCCGCCAACCGCGCCGAGATCCGCCGGCTGACCGCCTGGTTCGATCATGATTTCTATTTCGAAGTCACCGGCCCGCTGCTGTTCGAACGGATGCAGAAGCGGATCGTTCATCGCCAGCCGCCCGACGGTGGCGCGCTTCGCGAGGCGATGAAGGCCGCGAACCAGCATCTCGACTATATCGATTATCTGATCGATCACCGGACCTGGCTGGCCGGCGCCACGATGAGCCTCGCCGATCTCGCCGCCGCGGCACATATCTCGGTCGCCGACTATCTCGGCGGCATCGACTGGACGGGGCACGAGCAGACGAAAGGCTGGTACTCGGGTCTGAAGTCGCGCCCCAGCTTTCGCCCGCTGCTGGCGGAACGGATGGAAATCGTGACGCCGCCGAAATACTATGAGGATGTCGATTTCTAATACGGTTTCCTTCTCCCTTTCGTTCATTAATGTCCTCAACGACCGGGTTATGGCGGGTGCAGTCGGCGCCACCCGACTGGACTGCAAGCAGCCATTGGTACGCCCCCGCATCCAATGACCCTCCGGAGCTATGGCAAATCCGCCGCGCCGTTGCGCGCACCGAACTGCCATAATAAAATTTCAAACGTTATTGGCACCGATTGCCCGGTCAAACTACCTAGGCGATTTTAATCATAGGCACTAAACATCGGGGCCCAGTTTTGAGGCCGTAATTGAATCCGATGTGAAGCAGAATTTTCCTTCGCCATCCGAGGCCACGGACCTGGTTGCACGCCTGAGCGAGCGCCAGCGAGAATGCCTGTTGCTGGTAAAAGAGGGCCTAACCTCCAAGGAAATTGCCCGTTTTCTGTCGTTATCGCCGTCGACCATAGACAATCATCTCAACGCGGCGATCGAAAGGCTGGGTTGCTCTTCACGCGGCGTCGCCGCTCGAATCCTCGAAGCCGCGGAACACTCTGAGGATTGTAAAGAATCCGATATCTTCAGGCAGGATAACAAAATCCGCACGGAGTATCAGGCCGACCAATCGGCTGAACGGAAGCTCGGGCGCGGATATCTGATGCCACCGCTCGGCGGCGCCGCGAATGCCGAAACGACGGCTCGCCGGATCATGCATATCGGCCTGATCGCAATTGCAGCCACAATGGCGTTTTCCGCAATAACAATAACCATAGCGGGGGTAGTTGAACTGTTCAGCCGATAGAATTTTCTGGAAGCATCAGCGCCGGTTCAATGAAGGAGGCTTGCGATGCACAAGATCGAACAAGGGGTTGGAAGCGTGGTTGCAGCAGATACTCGCATGACGATGCGATCGGTCGACGCGACCTATCTCGCCCAAGCGAGAATGGCAGCCAGCATCGTCGAAGCGGCTACTGCATCTGACCTTCCCGCCGGTGCGACCCAAGGTATTCTGCAAGCAGTTACCGACAGCATGTCGCAGGTCGTCGCCGGCCGAACCGAACTGATCAAGGCGCTTACCGAACTCCAGCAACTTCAGCGCAAGAGCAACCTGCGCGAGGTCGGCTTTGGTTGCCCTGGCGGCCTTCCCAGTCAAGCTTCGCTGGTAGCGTCAGATAAGATAGCCGCTCAGCAATAATGGCGATACATTGATACAGATACTGTTCTATTTCTACCTCCTATCTACGCTCGCCATGACATCGATATTCGGCGAAAATGTCGAGCGTAGATTTTGCGCCTATTTGCTTGCGTCATCAATCGCGACACATTTGGTCCAGACCCATTATACTTTTCCTGCTTATCTCCAATATATCCTTCCGATCGACTCATCCATCTTGATCTACGCACTTTACCTTGCGTTAGCGCAGAACCGATTCTGGCCGATCTGGTTCGCTGGATTTCTGATCGTTGGCGTCGCATCGTCAGTAAGCATCCTTGTGTTCCGCGAACTCAACCCGTTCCTCATATTCGCGACCAGCGCCTTTTGGTCGTTACCGGCCCTCGCTTGCATGGCCTACGGAACTTATCGGGACGGACAGCTACGAGCCGCTCTAGCTCCAGCGCCAGCCCCTGCTCGCGACTGAATTCAGCAGCCCTTATATTTCCAGTTCCGGTCCTTGCCTTCGGCGACCTGCGCGACGATCGTTTCGATCCGCTTCGCCCGCGTCTCCTCGCGTTTAGCCTCAAGCACCCATTCGATATAGTCACGCCGCTTGCCGGGCGAGAAGGCGCCCCAATGGCCCTGCGCCGCGGGATTGGCCCTAAGTGCGATGCCCAGATCATCGGGCAGATCGAGCGCCGGTTTGGGCTTGGGTGGCGGCCGTTTGGGCTTGTCACCGGCACAAAGCGCCGCCGCCTTTGCGATCCAGCCCGCCATCTGCGCGTCGGACGGCAGGTCCGCCAGCGTCGCCAGCCGTCCCATGCTTCCCATCGCGCCAGTATCGCGCGGCGATCCGGTGACCTCCTCGTCGCGCCAGAAACCGAAGGTCGCATGGCTTTTGAACGCTGCCATGCCAGCCAGATTCTGGTCGTTCAGCACGAAATGCGGCACGCCCCATTTGAGCGTTTCCTCGGCGCCAGGCGCATGTTTGTGTACCAATTCGCGCAGATGGGACAGGATCGGCCGCGCGAAAGGCTGGCGCTTCGCGATATAATCGTCGACGCGCGGGTCGCGGCTCACCCCGCGCGCCTTGCCGCGACCAGATAGTTGAGCGCCTCGCTCCCGCCAAGCTTGAAGCCCTTGGCGGCCGACGGCGACAGTCCGGTGCGGTCGAACACTTCGAGCCCCGCACCTTCGAGCAACTGCGTCAGTTCTTCGGGCTTCAGGAACTGGTCCCAGTCGTGCGTCCCGCGCGGCACCGCGCCAATGCGCTCGGCAGCCTCGACCAGCAACAGCTTCGACAGCATCGTGCGGTTCGGGGTCGACAGGATCATCAACCCGCCGGGCGCGAGCCGGCTTGCGAGTTCAGCGACAAAGGCCCCCGGGTCGGCAACGTGTTCGACGACCTCCATCGAGGTGACGAAGTCGAAGATCGCCGCCGGAAGCGCAGCCAACTCGCCAGCGAAATAGTCGATCGAAAGCCCCTGCCCCGCCGCATGACCTTTCGCAGCGGCGATATTTTCCGGCGCCGCATCCACACCTGTCACTTTCGCGCCCATCCGCGCAAGCGGTTCGGCGAGCAGTCCTGCCCCGCAGCCGACGTCGATCGCGGTGCGGCCGGTCAGCGGACGGCGCTCGCGCGCATCGACATACCAATGCGCATCGATCCGATCGCGAATATAGGACAGGCGCACGGGGTTCAGCTTGTGCAACATCGCCGACGATCCGTGCGGATCCCACCAGTCGGCTGCGAGCGCGCCGAAATGGGCGGCTTCGTTCGGATTGATCGTCGCGGCATTCATGCTGTGCGATGTGGCACTGCGCCATCATCGGCGCAAGAAAATCTATCCGCCGCATACGAAGCCGGCCTTGCCATCACCCGCCCCCTTCCGTAACAGCGCGAACGCCGCAGAAACCCGAGGGAAAGCTGCAGCGGAAACCAGATCAGGAAAGCGGGGCGACATGGCGCGGATCGTGATGAAATTCGGGGGCACGTCGATGGCGGGCACCGAGCGGATTCGCACCGTCGCGAAACTCGTGGCGCGCGAAGTCGCGAACGGCAACGAGGTTGCGGTCGTCGTGTCCGCGATGGCAGGCGAAACCGACCGGCTCGTCAATTTCTGCCGCGAGGCGAACCCACGCTACGACCCCGCCGAATATGACGTCGTCGTCGCCGCGGGCGAACAGGTCACGTCCGGCCTGCTTGCGCTGACCTTGCAGGCGATGGGCACGCCCGCGCGCAGTTGGCTCGGTTGGCAGCTTCCGATCCGAACCGAGGAAGCGCACGCCCGCGCCCGCATTCTCGACATCGACACCGGCGCGCTCCTTGCCGCGATGAGCAAGGGCGAAGTCGCGGTGATCCCCGGCTTTCAGGGCATGATGGACGACGGCCGCATCGCAACGCTCGGTCGCGGCGGGTCTGACACCAGCGCGGTCGCCGTCGCCGCCGCGGTCAAGGCCGACCGCTGTGACATCTACACCGATGTCGATGGCGTCTATACCACCGACCCCCGCATCGTCGCGCGCGCGCGCAAGCTCGATTATGTCACCTATGAGGAAATGCTCGAACTCGCGAGCGTCGGCGCCAAGGTGCTGCAGACCCGCTCGGTCGGACTGGCGATGAAGATGGGCGTGCGCGTTCAGGTGCTCTCGAGCTTCGTCGAGGGCGACGAAGCTCCCGCCCGAGGCACGATGATCGTCAGCGACGAGGAAATAGAGGAACATCAGATGGAACGCCAGTTGATCACCGGCATCGCCCACGACAAGAATGAAGCCAAGGTCATCGTCACGCGCGTGCCCGACAAGCCGGGGGCGGTCGCCAACATCTTCGGCCCGCTGGCCGCGAATGGAATCAACGTCGACATGATCATCCAGAACGTCGGCCGCGAGAAGGGCGAGACCGACGTCACCTTCACCGTCCCCGCCACCGACCTCCTCCGCTCGATCGACCTGCTCGAAGCGGCAAGGGACAAGATCGGCTTCAATCGTATCATCAGCGACGACAAGGTCGCCAAGATCAGCGTGGTCGGCGTCGGCATGAAAAGCCACGCGGGCGTTGCCAGCACGATGTTCCGCGCGCTGGCTGATCGCGGGATCAACATCCAGGCGATATCGACCAGCGAGATCAAGGTCAGCGTCCTCATCGACGAGGATGAAACCGAGCTCGCGGTGCGTGTGCTGCACACCGCCTACGGCCTCGACGCTGACTAGGAAAGGCATCCTCCCCTCTCGCCGAAGATCATGGGGGATCTATCTGAGCCGTACCTTCGCCGTTACCGACAGACCGGGCCGAAGCCGCGCCAACGCCGCTTGCCCCGGATCGAGCTGGATACGCACACCGACGCGCTGGACGATCTTGGTGAAATTGCCCGACCCAGGCTCGAACGGCAATAAAGTGAACTCACTGCCCGATCCTGGCGCAAGGCTTTCGACCGTGCCGTTCAGCGTCTGGCCGAGCGCATCGACATAGACTTCGGCTTTCTGCCCGGGGCGCATTTCGCGCGTCTGCGTTTCCTTGAAATTGGCCGTGACGTAAATCGACCGTACCGGGACGACGGTCAACAAACGCGATCCCGGTTGCACATAGTCGCCGACCTGGATGCGCCGGTTGCCAACGACGCCGTCGATCGGTGCGACCACGAGCGTATGGCCACGATCGAGTTTCGCCAGCGCGAGCGCCGCACGCGCTTTCGCCGCTGCCGCCTCGGCTGCCTGCACCTGCGCGGCAAGGACCGGCCCCTTCGCGCGCGTCACCGCTGCCTCCTCAAGGCTCGCGCCCAGATCGGCACGCGATCGCTGCGCTGCCGAGGCTGCGCTGATCGCCGTGGCCGAAACCTGCTCGGCGTCGCGCTTGGGGACGAAACCATCAACTAGAAGCGCATCATAGCGTTTCCGATCGGAGGCTGCACGCGCATATTCGGCGTCGGCCGCCGCGATCTGCGTGTTCATCGACCGTATGTGCGCCGCCGCAAGCTTCCGCTCGGCGCCAAGCGAGGCCAGTGTCGCGCGCGCCGTCGCAACCTGCGCGTCGGCGTCGGCGACCGCCGCCTCGGCCGCCATCACGCGCGAATCATAGTCGCGCACATCGATACGCACGAGCGGGTCGCCCGCGCGGACGACCTGGTTGTCGCGGACCAGCACCGCCGTGACGAGTCCGCCGACACGCGGTGCAACCTCGCTCGAATCGGCTTGCAGATATGCATTGTCGGTCGATTCTGCCGTACGCGGTGCGGTGAGCCACCACATGCCGATCGCGGCAAGGGCGAGTGCGATCAGGCCGACTTTCCACGCTTGCTTCGGAATCGCTATGCGGCGCCGCGCCGGCGCTTCCGCTTCGATGACGGTCTGCGCATTCACTGGCTGAGTACCAACAGCGTCGAGGTCGCAGTCGCATAGAGCCGCCCTTCGGCATCGGTCAGCTTCGCCTCGACGTAGGCGACGCGGCGGCCGATCGAAAGGACGGTCCCTTCGGCTCGCACACGACCCGTTTTCCCGGTCATCGCCTTGAGATACGACGTCTTGAGTTCGAGCGTCGTCATTGCCTGATCTTCGGCAAGCTTCGTCACCACCGCGATACCGCACGCGGAATCGAGCAATGTCGCGGCATAGCCGCCATGGACGGTCCCCATGGGGTTATAATGCTCGGGGCCCGGCAGGCCCTCGAACGCCGCCCAGCCATCGCCCGCCTCAACCAGCTGAAAGCCGAGCGTCTGTCCTATCGGCGGCTTACCGCCCGACGCGATCAGTCCCTGCACCTTCGCGAGCGTCATTGTGCCGCCTCCAATCCGTAGCGGGCGAAGATACTGGCGTGGGTGTTAGCCAGCAGCGCGTCGGAGAGCCGGGCGTCACCAACCGCGCGGGCAAGCGCCACGCCCCCAACGAGTTGTGCCAGCAGCGCATGCGCCTCGGCCTCCGCGTCGGCGTGCCCAAGCCGCGCCAACGGCGCTGCAAGACGGCTTGCGATGCCGGTCACGCCCGCCCCGAACCGCTCGCGGGTCTCGGTCTTTGAGCGGGCGAAATCGCCCGACAACGTCGGTAGCGGGCATCCCCGGTCGCGCCGGTCGCGGTGGGCGGGCGAAAGATAGAAATCGACATAGGCACGGAGCACCGCACGCGGATCGCCCTTCGCGTCGATCGCCTCCGACCGCGCGCGCGCGTCGGCGAACATCGTACCGATCGCCTCTTTCACCAACGCATCCTTCGACGGGAAATGCGCATAAAAGCCCCCGTGCGTCAGTCCGGCGCGCGCCATGACCCCCGCTACCGCGACATTGTCCGGCCCCTTGGCGCGGATCTCCTTCGCCGCTTCCTTCAGGACGCGCTCGCGCGTCTCCGCCTTGTGGCCACTTGAATAGCGCACTTGTCGCCTCCTTTTATATGATGCATATAATATAATGACGACAGGATACAAGACCCATGGCCTCCATCCCGCTTTCCCCCAGGCAAATTCCCGTTACCGCCGGTACTCGCGAGGCGGCTTTCGATCCGGCAATGATGTCCAACGCGCGCAAATATCTGATCTTTGCGGTGATGGCCTTCGGACAGTTCATGGCTCTGATCGATATCCAGATCGTCGCGGCATCGCTGAACGAGGTACAGGCAGGACTCAGTGCCGGACCCGATGAAATAAGCTGGGTACAAACTGCCTATCTGATGGCCGAACTCGTCATGATTCCCTTCTCGGCCTTTCTCGCGCAGGCTTTGTCGACGCGCTGGCTGTTCGCGGCCTCGGCCGCGCTGTTCACACTCGCAAGCATAGCGTGCGGCCTCGCGTGGAGCATCGAATCGATGATCCTGTTCCGCGCCATCCAGGGCTTCGTCGGCGGCGCGATGATCCCGACGGTGTTCGCGACGGGCTATATGCTGTTCAGCGGGAAACAGCGCGCGATGATCCCCGCGATCCTTGGCATGGTGTCGGTGCTCGCGCCGACGCTTGGCCCCACGGTCGGCGGCTGGATCACCGACAGCTTGGGCTGGCGCTGGGTGTTCTTCATCAACGTTGCACCTGGTGCGGCGGTAACGCTGGCGATCCTCGCACTCGTTCGCATCGACAAGCCCGACCTGTCTATGCTCCGCCGTATCGACTGGGTGCACCTCGCCTCGATGGCGGTGTTCCTCGCGGGACTGGAATTCGTACTCGAGGAAGGCCCGAAGCACGACTGGTTCAGCGAACCGGAGATCGCGATCGGCGCCTGGCTGTCGTTCGTCGCCTTCGGACTATTTCTCGAACGATCCTTCCGCTCGGACGGACCGATCGTGAAGCTGTCGCCCTTCCGAAAGCCAACCTTTGTCTTCGCTTGTGTCTTTAATTTGGTGATCGGCTTCGGTCTCTATGCGAGCACTTATCTGATCCCGATCTACCTCGGCCGCGTACAGGGTTATAATGCCGCCGAGATCGGTACCACGGTGTTCGTCTCCGGGCTGGCACAACTGCTTGGCGTGCCGATCGCGGCTGCATTGTCGCATCGCGTCGATCAGCGCATCGTCATCACCTTCGGGCTCAGCCTCTTCGCGGTGGGGCTGTGGATGTTCAGTTTCATGACCCCCGAATGGGGCTTCGCAGCGCTCTTCTGGCCGCAGGTGGTGCGCAGTTTCGCGATCATGCTGTGCATCGTACCGTCGGTCGGCCTCGCGCTCGGCAATTTCGAGGGCGCCGAACTGCGCTATGCGTCAGGCTTGTTCAACTTGATGCGTAACCTCGGTGGGGCGATCGGAATTGCGCTCGTCAACACCTGGCTCGGCGACAATTTGCGTATCCACATGCTGCGCCTTTCCGAGGCGCTCGGCCGCTCAGCCACCACCGCAAACGAAGCCGCGACGGGACTGGCCCGCCATATCGGCCGCTATGTTTCCGACCCGGCACTCGCGCAGCAGATGGCCGAAGGCACCCTCGGCCGTCTCGTTGGCCGCGAAGCGCAGACGCTCGCTTTCGACGACGTCTTCCGGCTGATGTCATACATCTTTCTGGCTGCCCTCATCATGGTCCCCTTTTGCAAGCCGCCACCAATCGGCGGCCCGGTGCCGACGGATGCGCACTGAGTCCTGGGCAGCGCGGAGGCCGTAGAGCGGCACCCCATGGCGGCGGGGCAAAAAAAGACCCGCCCCCGGCGCTATGAGCCAGGGGCGGGTTGCGACCCGTCGCGATGGGGCCGGGGCCGGCGTGCAGACATCTGCCGTGCCGGCCGCGGCGCGTTACGCGACGTCGAAACGATCGGCGTTCATCACCTTGGTCCAGGCCCTGACGAAGTCGCGGACGAACTTCTCCTCATGCCCTCTCTCCGCATAGACTTCCGCGGTCGCGCGAAGCTGCGAGTTGGACCCGAAGATCAGGTCCGTGCGCGTCGCGCGCCATCGTTCGGTGCGCCCACCACGGACGTAACCGATGAACTCCTCGTCCCCGCTCGCATCGACGACTTCCCAAAGCGTATCCATGTCGAGCAGGTTGACGAAAAAGTCGTTGGTGAGCTGACCGACGCGGTTGGTCAACACCCCGTGCTTGCGTCCGCCCTGATTGGCGCCAAGGACTCGCAGGCCGCCGATCAGCACGGTCATTTCGGGAACCGACAGGCCCAGCAGCGACGCGCGCTCGAGCATCAACTCCTCGGTCTTCACCCTATGCTTGGCCGCAAGATAGTTGCGGAAGGCATCGGCCTTCGGCTCCATCACCTCGAAGCTCTCGGCATCGGTCCATTCCGCCGTCGCATCGCCGCGACCGCCGATAAAGGGAACGGCAACGTCGAAGCCGGCATCCTTCGCGGCCTTCTCAACCGCCGCTGAACCCGCCAGCACGATCGCATCCGCCAGCGACATATTGCCACGCAGCGCATCGATCTTCGCCAGGATCTTCGACAATTCAGCCGGATCGTTCACCGCCCAGTCCTTTTGCGGTGCCAGCGCGACACGCGCGCCATTTGCTCCGCCACGGAAATCGGACTTTCGGAACGTCGAGGCCGATGCCCATGCTGCCTTCACGAGTTCGCCGACGCCGAGACCCGATCCGAGGATCGCCGTCTTGAACGCCGATACATCCCCATCGGACGGTTTGCTCCCTGCCGGGACCGGATCCTGCCAGATCAGGTCTTCCGCCGGGACTTCGGGGCCAAGGTATCGAGCCTTCGGCCCCATGTCGCGGTGGCAAAGCTTGAACCAGGCGCGCGCAAAAGCGTCCTTGAACGCCTCATGGTCAGTCCGGAATTTTTCCGAGATCGCGCGGAATTCCGGATCGATTTTCAGCGCCATGTCGGCGGTGGTCATCATCGTCGGCACCCGCCGCCCCGGATTATGGGCATCGGGCGCCATGTCCTCTTCCTTCTGGTCCACCGGCTGCCACTGCTGCGCGCCCGCCGGGCTGCGCACCAGTTCGTAGTCATAGTCGAGCAGCAGTCGGAAATAGTTTTCCGACCACTCAGTCGGCGTGTTGACCCACGCGCCCTCGATACCGCTGGTAATCGCGTGCGCGCCGACGCCGGTTTCAAAACTGCTCGACCAGCCAAGGCCCATTAGCGTGATATCCGCCGCCTCGGGAGCCTGTCCGACCAGGCTGGCGTCCCCTGCCCCATGCGCCTTGCCAAAGGTGTGGCCGCCGGCGGTCAGCGCCACCGTTTCCTCGTGGCTCATCGCCATGCGTTCGAACGTCACCTTGATATCGCGCGCCGACAGCAATGGGTCGGGGTTGCCGCCGGGTCCTTCGGGATTGACGTAGATCAGGCCCATCTGGATCGCGGCGAGCGGGTTTTCGAGGTCGAGTTCCTTGTCGGGATCGATCCGCGTCTGGACGCCCTCGCTGACCCACAGATCCTCGGCGCCCCAATAAATGTCACGCTCGGCCTCATAGACGTCCTTGCGGCCGCCGCCGAAGCCGAAGACCGGCCCGCCCATCGACTCGATCGCGACATTGCCCGCCAGGATGAACAGGTCGGCCCAGCTTATCTTACTGCCATATTTCTGTTTGACGGGCCACAGCAGGCGGCGCGCCTTGTCGAGGTTGCCATTGTCCGGCCAGCTGTTCAACGGAGCGAAGCGCTGTTGTCCGCTGTTGGCCCCACCGCGGCCATCGGCGGTGCGATAAGTGCCCGCCGCGTGCCACGCCATGCGAACGAAGAAGGGCCCGTAATTGCCATAATCGGCCGGCCACCAGTCCTTGCTGTCAGTCATCAGCGCGGTCAGATCATCCTTCAAAGCCTGATAGTCGATCGACCGGAACGCCTTCGCATAGTCGAAGTCCTCCCCCATCGGATCGGGCGAGACACCGCCCTGGTTCAGGATGTCGAGCGGCAGTGCGTCGGGCCACCAGTCCTTGTTCGTCCGGCCGAGCAGCGAACGAAAACGATCTTTGCCGAAGGGGCAGCCTTTTTCTGGGGCGTTCATGCAGTCTCTCCTCTTTTGGTTGGTATCCGCTGATGATGATCGAATGCGGTGACGCGCGCATGACCCGCGGCCGACTTGTCGGTCGCCAGAAAATGGTCGGCACGGGCAGGCGTCGAGTCGATGGCGCCATCCTTTCGTTCGGACGGGACAAGAATAAGCTGCATCCTTCAATCGACCTAACCGAATAAGCTGAACATAGTCATCGAATGAACCGATCACACGCCAATCGGTTGCCGGCCCCCGGCAAGCCGGTCCCGAAACGAAAACGGCCCACCGAACGGCAGCCAAAGGGAATACAATATGCTGTTCGGAAGCGGGTTGATCGACCGCTACGGTATTGAATGCCATCACAGCGGGAGCGGGAAGATAGCCCCGTCCGCCGTCGGCAGAGCTGACGCGCTTTCCCGAAAAAAGAAAGGGTCGCCCCGCGGGGCGACCCTTTCCTTTTGCCTTCCGGCTCGCGAGACAGGGAGTTCAGAAGTTGAACTTCACCGTTCCGCCCCATGTCCGCTCATCGCCGGGCGTACCGGCGATCAGGCCGGTGTTGCCGGGGGCGACCTGCAGCAGTTCGATATAGTTCACGTCGAATGCGTTGCGGACCCAACCGAAGATGTCGAAGCCATCGGAACGGAAACCCACACGAAAGTTGGTCAGCGCATAGCCCTTCACATCCGTGTAGATCGAAGGCGATGCGTTCGAATTCCAGTGCGAGCGGTAATTGCCGTCAACGCCCAGATAGATCTGCCCGTCCTTAGCCAGCAGGGTAAGCGGCGCATTGGCCTCGGCGCCGTAAGAGAAGGCATATTTCGACACGCCCGGCAGACGCTGGCCCGAAATATCGCACTGCCTGGGGCTCAGAGAGGCGGCAGGATGCGTCGGTGTATTGCCGGCCTGGCCCGGGGCATCAGGCACTTGGTTGCCGGTCACGAAGGTGCCACCGGACAGTTCCGGCGGGCATGGTGCGTTGAGGAACTTCTTGTATTTCGCGTCGGTGTAGGCGCCGTTGGCATATGCGGTAAAGCGGTCGCTCGCGCGGATCTTGAAGTCCGCCTCAATTCCCTGCGACACAACCTTGTCCGCGTTGGCGAGGTAGCCGCGTACGGTGCCGAACTGGCCGCCGTTTACCGTCGCCTGGAAATTCTTGATCTCCGTGCGATAGGCAGTGAGGTTGAAGGTCGCCAGACGGTTCAGGAACTGGGTTTTAAGGCCGATCTCAAAGTGATTGACCGATTCCGGTTTCACCGTGCTCGCGGAGAGATCGGGCAGGTTGGTCGCACTGTTGAGCGGCAGGCCGTTCTGGTTGATGCCGACCGTCTTGAAGCTTTTCGCATAGGTCGCATAGGCAAGGACATCAGGCGCGACCTTGTAATTCACATTGAAGTCGTAGCTGAAGTTCCAGTCGCTGACCGACGGCGACGTGCTCTGTGGCTGATAGACGCCGCACTGCGCCGCAAGAGCGCTATTCGTCGCCAGCGGCGGGGTGCAATTGATGACCTGACCCGCGCCGTTGGTCACCACGCGCTCATAGAAGCCGGATTTCTTGTCATAATTGACGCGGATACCCGGCTGAATCGTCAGTTCGGGGGTCAGCTTGTAACTGAGCTGACCATAGAGCGCACCGCTCGTGCTCTTGAGGAACTGTGTGTTCGTCGCGGTTAAGCCGTTCAGGACAGCCGGATTGTTTGCGCCCTGCGCGGCGGTCAGGCTCCAAAGGCTGGCGTTCACGCCCTGCTGCTCCGTCCCCTGCGTGTCGATCCTCTGTTTGAAGCCGAACAGGCCGGCGACGAAGTCGATAGTATCGCCTTCATAATTGTATCGGAATTCCTGACTGTACTGGTCTTGCTGCGAGGGGTTCTGCGACTTCGAAACGATCGACGCGCCGGTGAAATCACGGTCGTTCTCCGGCTGCCAGTCCCAGAAGCGCCACGCCGTGATCGAGGTGAAGGTGCCGGGGCCAACGTCCCGTTTCACCTTCGCCGACGCACCGCCGATCTTGTTGCCCGCGTTGAGGTTGGCGTCGATGTCGGTCAGACGGTCATAAACGTTGCGGCTGGGCACCGCGTAGTTCCGTCCCGGATTGGCGGCGTTGAGCGCCGCGATCAGCGCGTCATACTGGCGGTTGATCGGGCGCTGCGTGGTTCCGACACGGACAAAGGCCGTGCCATAGCCTTCGGGATCCTGCTTGCTGTAGTCGCCCGACAGCGTGATGCTGAGATCCTCGTTGGGCTTGAACAGCAACTGACCCCGAAGACCCAGATTGTCCTGTTCGTTGATCCAGCGATTGCTCGTGACGTTGAACAGCGTGCCGCGGCGACTGGTCGCGGCGACTGCAATACGTGCGGCGACAGTTTCCGACAGCGGGCCGGAAACGGCAGCCTTGGCCTGCCGGTAGTTGAGGTTGCCGACGCTCAGTTCCGCCCTGCCTTCGAAATCGAAGGTGGGCTGGTTGGTCGTGATATTGATCGCGCCGGCCGTGGTGTTCTTGCCATACAGCGTCCCTTGCGGTCCGCGCAGGACTTCGACCTGATCGACATCGAGGAAATCAAAGGTCGCGGCCGCGACACGCGAATTATAGACGTCGTCGACATAGATACCGACGCCCTGTTCAAAACCGTCGCTCGTCAGGCCGAAAGGCACGCCAAGTCCCCGGATGTTGACCGAGGTATTGCGCGGGTTCGACGTGTAGACCTGCAACGTCGGTGCCAGCTGCTGAAGCTTCACGACGTTGAAGTTGCCGGTGGCCTCGATCGAGTCTCCGCGGATCACCGAGATCGCCACCGGCACTTCCTGCGCCGTCTCCTGGCGACGACGCGCGGTAACGATGATCACGTCGCCGCGACTGACGTCGTCGTCGATTTGATCGGCGGCCGCAGTCGTTGCGGCAGCCACTGCGGTGATGGTTGCGCTGTTCCCGGCGACTGCGTTCGCCGTACCCGCGGCGACCGTTTCCGCTGCGCCGGCGGACGTTGCGCCGAGCGCAAGCAAAAGCGAGAGAGTAAGCGACGATGCCTCCACGCGGCGGCGGACGGATGGATATTTTGCGGTCATGACAATTTTCCTGTTGCTTTGATGTTGCACGAAAATTGCCACATCCGGCGGTCCGGTCTGCGGCAGGAAGAGGAGAATCCTCTTTGGGAGTCGTCGAACTCAGTTCGGATATCGGTGTCGCTCGGTCACATCGACCTGCACCAGTCGGCCTTCGTGAACGGTGAGCTGGATCGCGCCGAACTTCAGCTTTTCCAGCGCGTCGAGCACAGTCTGGACGGCCCGCGACGTGATGCCGGCGTCATCGCCTGGCTGTTCTTTCGGAGTGCTCATTGTCCTGCCCTTCTTTGATATGAGTCGAAGCGGACACTATCCCAAGCTTTTTAGTAGACAATGATTATTTTGCTTTCTGCGCCCAAAGGTGAAGTTGCCGCGCCGAACGGATTCCCTCGCAGGACAAGTCGTTGCGTTTGGTCGCCGAAGTGATTGCGCCGGCCCGCCAAGGCTGGCAAAGGCCCAGCCGATGAGCAAAATTGACGATCTGATGGCCCGCGGAACCGAGCTTCTCGGCAGTGACCATGCCATCCTCTGCGGCGCGATGAGCTGGGTCTCCGAGCGCAATCTGGTAAGCGCGATCAGTAACGCCGGCGGTTTCGGCGTCATCGCATGTGGTGCGATGACGCCCGAGCTTCTCGATGCCGAGATCGCGGCGACCAGTGAACTCGCGAAGCGCAACTTCGGCGTCAACCTGATCACGATGCATCCGCAGCTTTTCGACCTTATCGACGTATGCGCGAAACATGGGGTCGGCCACGTCGTGCTGGCTGGCGGTTTGCCGCCCAAGGGCAGCCTTGAGGCGATCAAGGCGTCAGGCGCCAAAGTGATCTGCTTTGCGCCGACGCTGGCGCTGGCGAAAAAGCTCGTCCGCTCCGGCGTCGACGCACTGGTCATCGAAGGCATGGAGGCGGGCGGGCATATCGGCCCCGTCTCGACGAGCGTATTGGCGCAGGAAATCTTGCCGACACTCGCGGAGGAGGTCCCGATCTTCGTTGCCGGCGGCATCGGACGCGGCGAAGCGATCGCAGGCTATCTGGAGATGGGGGCGTCGGGCGTCCAGCTTGGAACGCGCTTCGTGTGCGCAACCGAGAGCATCGCGCATCCCAATTTCAAGAAGGCCTTCATTCGCGCCTCGGCGCGCGATGCGGTGGCAAGCGTCCAGATCGATCCGCGTTTGCCGGTCATTCCCGTACGCGCGATCAAGAACCTCAGCACCGAAGCCTTCACCGCGAAGCAGCGCGAAGTTGCGAACCTGCTCGACGAGGGCACGGTCGACATGATGGAAGCCCAGCTCCAGATCGAGCATTACTGGGCGGGTGCATTGCGTCGCGCGGTCATCGACGGCGACGTCGAGGGCGGTTCGTTAATGGCAGGGCAATCTGTCGGTATGGTAACCCAGGAAGAGAGTGTCGCCGATATCATCGCAACTTTGGTGCAACAGGCCGAAGCGGCGTTGCGCGGACGAGGTTGAGACCGCATGATTTCGCGGTTGGGGAGAAGGTCATGAATGTGTCGCGTAAGATTATCGTCGCCGGTTTGCTCGCGAGCGTTGCAGCCTGCGCCCCCAAACCGGTCGCTCCTCCGCCACCGCCGCCACCCGCGCCCGTTGCCATCGTCATTCCGCCGCGCCCGCTGCCTCCCGGCTATGCATCGCTGACGCAAATCCTGCCCGGCCGCGGTATCGATGGCCGCTTCGTGACCGCGAACAGCAACATATCGGGCGATCGCGCCTTCTGGCAGCTCAAGATCGGGCTCAATGTTGCTGCCATCGGTTGTCGCGGGCTTGAGGAGGCAACGCTCGTTTCGGCGTACAACAATATCATCAAGGCGCATGCCAAGGTGATCAAGTCGACCGAGAAAAGCGTGATCACGCAGCTCGGCAAGGAAAATGGCAACAACGGTATCGCGGCCCGCGACCGCCTGTCGACGCAATTGTTCAACTATTTCGCGCAGCCGCCGGCGCAGCGAGCCTTCTGCACGCGCGCCAACGAAATCGCGCAGCTCGTTTCGTCGACCCCCACCGCTCAGGTTGTCGCGCAGTCCCCCGCGCATCTCGCTACGCTCGACCAGCCTTTCATCGATTTCTACGAAGCCTATGCCAGATACCAGCTCGACGCAGCGGCATGGGACGCCAAATATGCGCCGCCGCCAGCGATCATGACTGCGCCCCCGCCGCCCATCGCAACGCCGGCCCAGCCCGCGGCTTCGCCGAGCGGCGTCTGACTTCGGATTTTTGGGGCGCGGCGCAAGGTTCCGCGGCGACCGATGAAAATGCCCGGGGTCATAGCAACGACGCAAAGCATCTGTTAGCAGGGTCGGGCGATGACGAACGCCCCGCCCCCTCCCTCGACCGCCGCGCAGTCGGCACGCACAATCCTGACCCGTCTTCACGAAGTGATGGCGGCGCGCTCCAACGCGCAGAGCAAGCTCAACCAGGTCGTTGGAATCATCGGCGAATGCCTCGATAGCGAAGTCTGCTCGATATATCTTCTGCGCGACGGCGCGCTCGAACTCTATGCGACGCGCGGTCTGAAGCAGGAGGCGGTCCATGTGACGCGCCTTGGTCTTGGCGAGGGCCTGGTCGGCACGATCGCCGATCAGATCGAGACGCTGAACCTCGACGAGGCCGCGGCGCATCCCGACTTCTCCTATCGTCCCGAAACCGGCGAGGAACTGTTCCACAGCTTCGCCGGGGTTCCAATCATTCGCCGCGAGCGGGCCGTGGGCGTCCTCTGCGTCCAGCACGCCGACCCGCGCCGCTATGAAGAAATCGAGATCGAAACGCTGCAGACCGTGGCGATGGTCCTTTCCGAACTGATCGCCAACGCTGACCTTGTCGACACCGCCGCCCGCACCGATGCGGCCGCCGCCGATCAGTCGGCTCAGCGCCTGTCGGGTCAGAAGCTTGTCGATGGCATGGGTGCCGGGATTGCGGTTTTTCATCAGCCCCGCATCACTATCGAATATACCGTGGCCGAAGATACCGAGGCCGAACGTCACCGGGTCTACGCGGCGTTCGACAAGATGCGCGAGCAGATCGACCGCATGGCAAGCCAGGCCGAATTCGGCGGCGGCGGCGAGCATGAAGAGGTCATCGAGACCTACAAGATGTTCGCCTATGACGAGGGATGGTCGCGACGGATCAACGAGGCGATCGACAGCGGCCTGACCGCCGAAGCGGCGATCGAGCGGGTGCAACAGCGGACCCGCATGCGGATGCGCCAGATCGACGACCCATTGCTGCGCGACCGCATGCACGACCTGGAGGATCTGTCCAACCGGCTGATTCGCATCGTGTCAGGGCAGATGGGCACCGCCGCGCAGGTCGGACTCCGGCACGATTCGATCCTGATCGCGCGCAACCTCGGCCCAGCCGAACTGCTGGAATATGATCGGCGCCGTCTGAAAGGCGTCGTACTCGAAGAAGGATCGCTGACCGCACACGTCATCATCGTGGCGCGCGCGATGGGCGTGCCGGTGATCGGCCGTGTCAACGACGTGCGCACCTCGATCCGCGAAGGCGACCTGCTGCTGCTCGATACCGGCGCGGGAACCGTACAGGTTCGCCCGACGCAGGCAGTGCAGGATGCGTTCGACGCCAAGCTCGACTTGTCGCAAAAGCGCCGCGCCAATCTGGCGGCACTTCGTGACCTGCCGGCGGTCACCAGGGACGGCATACCCATCGAGTTGATGATCAACGCGGGCCTTCGCGAAGATATCGCGGCGCTGGACCTGACCGGGGCGCGAGGAATCGGGCTGTTCCGCACCGAATTCCAGTTCCTCGTGTCGGCGACGTTGCCGGCGCGGGAACGGCAGCAGCGTCTCTATCGCGACGTGCTTGATGCCGCAGGCGATCGGCCGGTGATCTTTCGCACCGTCGATATCGGCGGTGACAAGGCGTTGCCGTACATGAACACCGACACGGCGCTGGAGGAAAATCCGGCGATGGGGTGGCGCGCGCTTCGCCTGGCGCTCGAACGCGAAGGTCTGCTGAAGGTCCAGGCGCGCGCGCTGATGGAGGCTGCCGCCGGCCGGACGCTGAACGTCATGTTCCCGATGGTGTCCGAACCTTGGGAGTATGAGGCCGCGCGCGACCTGTTTATCAAACAGCGCGCCTGGCTCGCCAGCCATAACAAGAAGCTGCCCGTCGCGATCCGCTATGGCGCGATGCTCGAAGTGCCGGGGTTGCTCGAGACGCTCGACCTGATGTTGCCGCATCTCGACTTCCTGTCGGTTGGTACCAATGACCTGACGCAGTTCCTCTTTGCTGCCGACCGCGCGCATCCCCGGCTTGCCGAGCGCTACGACTGGCTGTCGCCAACGGTCATGCGCTATCTCGCGCGCGTCGTCAGGACGGTCGCCGGGTCGAAGGTGGCGCTGGGCGTCTGCGGGGAAATGGGCGGACGCCCCCTCGAAGCCATGGCACTGCTCGGCGTCGGGATCGAGCGGCTCTCGATCACACCCGCTGGTGTCGGACCGGTGAAGGCGATGATCCGGTCGCTCGACCTTGGTCAACTGCGGGCCGACATGGGCGCGATCCTCGCGCAGCCCGCTCCCCATCCGCGGGGACAGTATCTCGACTGGGCGAAGGCTCATCAAGTCGACCTCAGCGATATCGGCGATTGAATCGACGATCTTCGGGGTCGTTGCGTCCACGTCGATGTTTATGATATGTTCTCCTTTCAAGAAAAAGGAGAGAGCGATGACCGATTCCCCCGCCCGTGCCAGCGGCCAATGCCATTGCGGTGCGATCCGCTATTCGATGCCCACCGCGGTCGAACATCATGCGCTCTGCCATTGTCAGGATTGCCGACGCCATTCCGGTGCGCCGATGGTCGGCTGGGCGTTGGTGAACCGGTCCGATGTCGAAATGACCGGCACGCCGAAAATCTATGCTTCGTCCGAACATGGTCGCCGCCATTTCTGTGCCGATTGCGGTTCCGGGCTCTTCTATACCAACGAGGCGATCTTTCCCGGCCAGATCGACGTGCAGACCGCGACGCTGGACGACCCCGACCTGATCCCGGCCGGCGCACAGATCCAGATCGCCGAACGGATAGGCTGGATGGAAAAGCTGAATGAGATGCCGGCGTTCAATCGCTACCCCGGAATGGATTGAGGCCTAGCGACCGCCCGGGGGGTCGGCATCAGTCCGCGTCAGCCTCGACAATCGCAGCGACGAGTTTTGCGATGTCGAGCCGCTGTTTGTCGTCGTCATAGCCTTGTCGTACGATGATCAACTGGCGCGACGGGATCATGATCAGATACTGGCCGCGATTGCCGAAGGCACCGAACGCATCGGACGGGACCCCTTCCGACTTGTTCAGCAGCCAGAATCCGGCGCCATAGCCGAAGGGGCCATCGGGCTGCGGCCCGCTTGGCGTCGTGACAAAGCGCCGCCAGTCTTCGCCCAGCAGGCGCTTGCCCTCCCACACCCCGTCATTTTGATAAAGCAGGCCCAGCCGCGCGAGGTCGCGGGCGGTCGTCCACACCTGGCTTGACAGGATATAATCGCCATCCTTGTCATGTTCGGCAAAGGTCCGCGTCATGCCAAGGCGATCGAAGAAAGCGTCGGGGTCGAGCAGCCGATCGGAACGGATGACCGCCGCGCGCCGGTTGATGTCGTCCTGCGCCCTCTGCTGCGCCGCCTTCAGCGACAACACCGCGAGCATCGTGTCGTTGTTGGCGTATCGATACCGCGTGCCGGGCGGGTGTAAGATCGGCCATTGTGTTGTCCACTGCCGCACCGAAGCACCACCCATATAGATGGCATCGCTGCGGTTGCCCGCACTGTCGCTGGTCAATCCGCTTGCCATGCGCATCAACTGCTCGGTCGTGATCGCGGCGCGCGGATCGCCCTCAGACTGCCATTCGGCAATCCCCGCGGGCTTTGTGACGTCGATCCAGCCCTGATAGGCAGCCTGACCGATCAAGGTTGCCGCCATCGACTTGGCGACCGAGAAGGTGCGCTGCGCCGTGTGGATATCATGCCCGCCCTCATAGCGCTCCAGCGCGATTTTCCCGTTCTTGACGACCAGCAGCGAACTGGTGCGTCCGCCAAAGCGCTCGATGTCCAACGTCGCCATGGCAAATCGGGCAAGACCGCGCGTCGGCGGCCACGACGCGCCCTTGTCGCCCAGAGGCCAGGGCTGAGCATCGAGATCGGGTCGCCTCGCGGTCGAATGATAATCGACTCGCTTCGGCTGGGCGCCGATGGGCAGGGTCACGCAGCCTTCGCGGCCGCCCCACTGCGCGATGCGCGGCGGCATGTCCTCGCTGTAGCGTACGGTAACCCGCATGGCAGCACGATCGACGTCGGCCGTCAGTGCGCGAACATCGGCCTCGATCTCAGGATAGATGCCCGTCAGTTCGTCGCGTTCGATCGCGTCGAGCGGCTTGCCGGCTCCGTTCCACAACGCCGAGCAGGTGAAGGCCGCTCGATAGCCCGCGGCCCAGGCGCGGTCGATCCCCAGGTTGGAGTCGGCTGCCTGCGCGGGCAGCGCAAGCATGGCGGCCGCGAAGCCGAAAATCAGCCTTGCGACCATGTCATGGGCGCTCGCCGAACGCAGCGCGCTGCGCCTTTCGGGCACGATCCCACCAGGCGCGGCGGAGAAGGTCGGCGATGCGCCAAGGATCAGCTGAGCCGAACCGGACGAGTATCGCATGCCAGCCTTCGTAATGCGGAGTTTGCCAGAACGTGCTGGGATCGGTTTCAAGCAAAATCTCCTTTTCGTCCGGCTTGCACATCACCGCGAAGCTGCCCGCCTCGCGTCCCGGCGACGCGAGCGCCTTGCCGTTGAGTTTGGGACAGGGCGTGCCATAGAAGGGCAGCATTTCGACATCAGGCAACGCGCACGCAAAGGCGACCACATCGGCCCAGCTTTCGAAGCGTAACGGGCCCATCGCTATTCGCGCCCGGAGCCGCGCCGGCGCTCGTCCCACCAGGCGAGCCGTTCGGCGATACGCTTTTCAAACCCGCGATCGACGGGGCGATAGAAATCGATGGGTCTCATTTCATCGGGCCAGTAATTGTCTCCCGAAAACCCCTCGGGCGCGTCGTGATCATAGGCATAGCCCGCGCCGTAGCCGAGGTCTTTCATCAGCTTGGTCGGAGCGTTGAGAATATTGGCCGGAGGAGCGAGGCTGCCCGTCTCGCGCGCAGCGGCCCAGGCGGCCTTTTGCGCCATATAGGCTGCGTTCGATTTGGGAGCGGTCGCGCAATAGAGACAAGCCTGGACGATCGCGAGTTCGCCCTCGGGCGACCCGAGAAATTGATAAGCGTCCTTCGCAGCAAGGCATTGCACCAGCGCCTGCGGGTCGGCAAGGCCAATGTCCTCGCTGGCAAAACGGGTGATACGACGCAGCGTATAAAGCGGCTCCTCACCCGCAACGAGCATTCGCGCGAGCCAATAGAGCGACGCCTGCGGGTCGGATCCGCGCATCGCCTTGTGCAGGGCCGAGATCAGATTGTAGTGACCGTCGCGATCCTTGTCATAGACGGGCATGCGACGGTGCAGAAATTGCGCCAGTTCGGCAGGCGCGAGCGGTTCGCTGATGGCCACCGAAAACAGCGTTTCGACCTGGTTGAGCAGGAAACGCCCGTCGCCGTCAGCGCTGGCAACAAGCGCCATGCGCGCCTCATCGGTCACGGGAAGCCGCTGGCCCGCCTCGGCTTCGGCGCGCGCGATCAACGTCCCCAAAGCGCTCTCGTCCAGTCGGTGGAGGACAAGCACCTGCGCGCGGCTCAGCAGAGCCGCATTCAGGGCGAAGCTGGGATTTTCGGTCGTTGCCCCGACGAGCACGACCGTTCCCCGTTCGACGAAAGGCAGAAAGCCGTCCTGCTGGGCACGGTTGAAGCGGTGAATTTCGTCGACGAAAAGAAGCGTCCGCTTGCCCGCCGCCGCCATTTTTTCAGCATCGGCGAACGCTTTCTTCAGGTCGGCGACGCCAGAGAATACCGCCGACAACGGGGCAAAACGCAGCCCTACCGCCTCGGCGAGCAGGCGAGCGATCGTCGTCTTGCCAGTCCCGGGAGGTCCCCAAAGGATGATTGACGACAATTGCCCCGCCGCCACCATCCGGCCGATCGCGCCTTCGGGTCCAGTCAGATGCTCCTGCCCGACGACGTCGGCCAGCGTCGCGGGCCGCATCCTTTCTGCGAGCGGCGTCGGGCGGTCGGCACCGTTGTCCTGCGGGGACGGCGCATCGCCACCGAACAGGTCGCCGGCCATCGTCCTACCCCGCGCGCCGCTGTTTCTGGCGTATCAGCCGGATATAGGTGTCAGCGACCGACTGATTGATCGCGTCCCATTGATACGCGCCGCTTTCCGCGAGCGCCGCCGTACCATGCACCGAACGGAGTTCAGGGTCGCGGCAATAGCGTTCGAGATCGTCGGCGAACAGACCGATCGCTCCCGGGGTGACCAGATAGCCCGTCTGGCCGTGCTTGACGATGCTGGCACTGCCAGTGGCCCGCGCTGCGACCACGGGAAGGCCGCAAGCCATCGCCTCAAGCGTCACATTGCCGAACGTCTCGGTGATCGACGGATTGAAGAAGACGTCGCACGACGCCAGGGCGCGGGCCAGATTCTCACCCCCCTGAAAGCCGACGAATTTCGCATCGGGCAGTCGCGACTCAAACCATTCACCCGCTGGCCCTTCGCCTATCACGACGACCTGATGCGAGACTTTGCGTCGCTGAAGCTGATCGACCGTGTCGGCAAACACGTCGAGCCCCTTTTCCATCACCAGCCGGCCAAGAAATGCGATGACGGGCGTGTCGTCCGCAATACCCCAGGACCTGCGCCAGTCGAGATCGCGGCGGCCAGGATTGAAGACATCGCGTTCGACCCCGCGAGTCCAGATGCCTATGTCGTAGTTCATCCTTTGTTGGCGAAGGACCTGTGCGAAGCTTTCGGACGGTGCGATCAGCGCGTCGCATTTACGGTAGAGCTTGCGCAGCCAGGCGACGACCAGCGGTTCGAGAAAGGAGAGGTTGTAGTAGCGGAAATAGGTTTCGAACCGCGTGTGGACCGAACAGGCGATGGGCAGCTTGCGCCGCCGCGCCCACGCCGCCGCCTGCCGCGAAACGCGGTCGGGGCTGGAGATATGGAGGATGTTGGGCGCAAAGGCGGCGATATCTTCGCGCACGCGCGACGAAAAATGCAGCGGAATGCGATATTCGGGACGATTGGGGATCGCCATCGAGGGCACGCTGACAAGGTCGCCCGTCGGCGCGAAATCGGGATTGGCGACGGTCGGGGAATAGACGCGGACGGCGGCGCCCTGGGCGAGCAGATAGCCGACAAGCCGGTTGAGCGCCTTGTTCGCGCCGTCGACCGTCATATTGTAATTGCCGCTGAACAGAGCGATGCGAAGGTCGGAAACTTCCATCCGGCCTCCGCTAGTCCCTTAGCCGCGCAAAGGCAATTGAGTCAGAACTCCTCACGCTCGGCCGGCGCCTCCAGATCGACGACGACCGGCGGATGCAGACGCAGGTGATGGACGCGCCGTTCGTCGGCCTCCGTCACCTCGATCCGCCAGCCACTGGGGTGGTGCAATATCTCGCCCACCTCGGGCACATGGCCCGCAAGGACTGCGGCAAGGCCGCCCAGCGTATCGACATCTTCGTCGATCTCGCCCAATCGCGGGTCGATCGCTTCGCCGATATCATCGAGTTCGGCGCGTGCGTCGGCTTCCCAGCACCCACCCTCGCCGGGGACGAAAAGCGCGGTCGGCTCGTCGTCATGTTCGTCCTCGATCTCCCCGACGATTTCCTCGACCAGATCCTCGATCGTGACGAGACCCTCGGTCCCCGAATATTCATCGATGACGATCGCCAGATGCGTCCGCTGCGCCCGCATGTCGGCAAGCAGGTCGAGGACGTCCATCGACTGCGGGACGTAAAGCGGCTGGCGGATCAGGTCGATCGGCGGCGGCGGCGGCTTTTTCGCGGCAAGCACCGCGAACACATCCTTGACGTGGATCATGCCGACGACTTCATCGAGCGTCTCGCGATAGACCGGCAGCCGGCTGTGCCCCGCATCGGCGAACAGCGCGATCAGTTCGTCGAAACTCGCGCTCTCCGAAATCGCGATGATCTCGCCGCGCGGCACCGCAACATCGTCGACGGTCTGTTCGCCGAAATGCAGGAGATTGCGGAGCATCTTGCGCTCGATCGGCGAAAGGTCGCCGACGATGTTGCTGCCGCGCCGTTCCTCGCCCTCTTCCTCGGCCTCGTCAATGACATCCTCGATCTGCTCCCGCAGCGATGCTTCTTTCTCGCCGCCAAAGAGCATGTTTCTGAGGCCGGTCCAGAGACCGGATCTACTGTCCTCTTCCGATCGGTTCGAAGACCCCTGGTCGTCGGGCATGATGCTGGCTGTTTCCCTGTTAATCCTGATGATCATATGGATTGGCGATGCCCAGCGATGCAAGCGCTTTCACCTCGAGCGCTTCCATTGCCGCGGCGCTGACATCGTCCATATGATCATATCCGACGAGGTGAAGCATGCCGTGAACGATCAGATGCGTGGCATGATCCTCGACCGAAACGCCCTTCTCCCCCGCCTCGCGCACGCAGGTTTCGCGCGCCAGAACGATGTCGCCGAGCAGGATTTCGCCGTCGTCGCTGTTCGCCATCGTTTCGAGAAGATCCGCCTGCACCTGCGGAAAAGAGAGGACGTTCGTCGGCTTGTCCTTGCCGCGAAAGTTGCGGTTGAGCGCGTGAACCTCGGCATCGTCGGTCAGGCGAACCGCCACCTCGACAAGCGGCGCGGCATCGGCAAGCGACGCGAACGGCGTCAACGCCAGTGCCGCGGCGGCGGCGGCGGCGGCCCGATCTTCCCAGTCGAGCGCATCGGGCCAGGGCGCCGCTTCATGGGTTTCGACGCTCAGCATGGAAAGTCGCGCAAAGGAAAATGCGCGGAAAACTGCGCAACTTTACGCACAAATCGCAGCCTTTGCCGCGCGGTCGGGAGAGAGAAGGCCATGCCGCCGACCTAGAACGCCGCACAAATATAGGACAGCGAAAAATCGCCGTGCGGTCAGGGAAAGACGAGCCGCACCCGCGTCCCCGGCGAAGCATCGCCGATGTGAAGCTGGCCCTTGTGCAGCGCAACGATCGCACTGACGAGCGACAAGCCAAGGCCCGTTCCGGGTTCGCCCGCAGTCGCCGGCAAGCGGAAGAAACGTTCGGTGACCTTCTGACGATAGTCAGGCGGAATACCCGGACCCGTATCGGAAATGTCGATCGTGACGCCGGCGTCCGTCCTTTCCGCCCCGACCGTCACCGCCCCGCCATCGCCGCCATATTTGATCGCATTGTCGAGCAGGTTCGATACGGCCTGGAACAAAAGATTGGGATCGGCGTCGAGGGTCAGTCCCGCCGTGATATGATTTTCCACCTTCTGCCCCCGTGCCTCCGCATCGGGCAGGTGAAATTCCACGGCGTCGGCCAGCAGGGTCGAGAGATCGACACTCCGAAACCCCGCGTCGTGCCGCCCGCTTTCGATGCGCGCGATGCGCAGCAGCGCGTCGAAGATCGACTGGAGGCGTACGGCCTCGACCAGCGCCTGTTCGGCAAGCCGCTGGCGTTCGCCCTCATCCCCGGCGGACCGGAGGTCGTCGAGGTCGGCGTGCAGCCGGGCGAGCGGCGTGCGCAATTCGTGCGCGACATTGTCGGACACGCGGCGCACCGATTCGAGCGCTTCCTCGATCCGCCCGAGCATTTCGTTGAGCGTGCGACCCAGCTCGTCGAAATCGTCGCCAGTGCCGCGCAGCGGAATCCGTTCGGTCAAGCGGCCCGCCATCACGCGGCGGGCGGTCTGGGTAACCGCATCGATGCGGCGCCCGATCGCCCGGCTCATCGCGATGCTGCCGCCGATGGCAAGCGCCGATGCGATCGCGACCAGCCATGCCGCGGCGACCGAGAATATCTCGTCGCGGTCATCAATATCCTCGACATCGCGGCCGACGATCAGCCGGGCGCCATCATCCAGCCGACGCTCGACCGACAGCGCAGTATAATCCTGTTCGGTGCCAAGAAACGCCACGTCGGCATCGAGCAGCTTCCAGCCGACGATTGTCGCATCCGGCCAGCTTGGCAGGTTGGCGGCCAGGGGTTTGCCGCCCGGGTCCAGCACGGCATGAAACGGCCGCCTGGGGCCCGTCCGCTCCCGAAGCTGCAACGCGCGAAGCAGCGCCGCGCGGCCATCGGCATGGTCCACCGCGGCAAGATCCTTCGCCTCGCGCTGGACGACCTCGGCTTCCTTCAGCATCGGCTGATACACGCCGAACCAATAGGCCGCGCAGAACATCGCGGCGGTCGACGTCAGGAACAGGGCGACATAGATCAGCGCCAGCCGAAAGGTCAGGCTCTGCCACAGCCGGCGGCGCGGCGGCGCGCTCAAGCGCCCGCCCGCATGACGTAGCCGGTTCCGCGAACCGTGTGGATCAACGACATGTCGTGGCCGCGATCGACCTTTTGACGCAGGCGGCTGACATGCTGGTCGATGATGTTGGTCTGTGGATCGAAATGATAGTCCCAGACATGTTCGAGCAGCATCGAGCGGGTGACGACGCGCCCCTCGTTACGCGCGAGATAGGCGAGAATGCGAAATTCGCGCGCCGTCAGGTCGATCGCGCGTCCCCGCCGCCGCACCTGCTGGCCGAGCAGGTCGATCTCCAGATCGCCGACGCCCAGCTTCGTCTCGGCAACGATCGCCGGACCGCGCCGGGCAAGCACGTCGATCCGCGCGAGCAGTTCGGACATCGCAAAGGGTTTGGTCAGATAGTCGTCGCCGCCGGCGCGAAGGCCGGCGACACGTTCATCGACTTCGCCGAGCGCGCTGAGGAAGAGGACCGGCGTCGCATCGCCGGTCGCGCGGATCGTCTGGACGATCGTCAGCCCGTCGACATGCGGCAACATGCGATCGACGACGATCAGGTCGAAGGTTTCGGACGCGGCGCGCAACAACCCGCGCCGCCCGTCATCCTCGACCGTCACGAGATGCCCGGCGGCCTTCAGCCCTTTGCCGATATGCTCCGCAACGCGCGCATCATCCTCGATCACCAAGATTTGCATCGCATTCCCGTTACCGGCTGGCACGCCAAATCGCCAGCCACCGCGCGAACATGTCGAAAATCAAATGAAAGCCCCATCGCCGCGTCAGATCGCGCTGCCACTGCCTGTCCCGAAGGAGCAGGCGATGGCACAGGTACAGCGGCAGGCGAACGATGCGGCACGCGCGTTTGCGCAGCCCCCCTCCCTCACGCCGCAACGGACGATGTTGTCGGTCTTCGACCTCGACCGCACGCTCACCATCCTGCCGACCTACACCCCCTTCCTGTTCTTCGCCGCGCGCAGCCGCGCGCCGTGGCGCCTGCTCCTTCTCCCGTTCCTGCTGCCGGTCGCCATTCTCTATGCGCTCAAGCTGGTTTCGCGCCGCCGGATGAAGCAGGCGATGCACCGTGTCGCGATCGGCGGCGCGCTGCCCGAGCGCGAGGCCGCACGGCTCGCCGACCGCTTTGCCCGCCGCCTGATCGCACGCGGGCTGTATGCCGAGGGCATCGCGCTGATCGAAGCCGAGCGCCAGCAGGGACGGCGTGTCGTCCTCGCAACCGCCGCCCCGCATTTCTATACTGCCGCGCTGGCCCGGCGGCTGGGCATCGCCGATGTGGTCGCGACGGCGTCGAGCTGGCGGGACGGCCATCTGATCCCGACGAGCGCATCGACGAACTGCTATGGCGCCGACAAGCGCCGCATGGTCGAAGCCTTCCTGCAACGCGCCGGGATCGCGCGCGACGCCGCCCATATCCGCTTCTATTCGGACCATGCCTCCGACCTGCCGATGTTCGAGCTCGCCGACGAGGCGGTCGCGGTCAATCCGTCGGCCAGGCTGCGGGCCATCGCCGGTGTGCGCGGCTGGCCGGTGCTGGACTGGCGCCGGTGAATCCGATGCACATCGGCTTTCTCTTCAACCATCATGGCGGGCATCAGGTCGCGCATGCGCTGCCCGTCGCGCTGGCGCTGCTGCGCCGCGGCACCAATGCGCGGGTGAGCGTGCTCGTTTCCGAAGGGTGCGAAGGCGAAGTGCGGCGAATGGCGGCCGCCGGACCCGGCCCCACGCCCGAGATCGTCCGGCTGCGCCCTCCCTCGGCATTCGCCCGCGCCGCCAACCGCGCGAGCGGACGGTCGATCCCCGCCGACATCGTCTCGACACTCCATCGCAACCTCGACCGGTTCCGCGGACTCGACGCACTGGTCGTGCCGGAGAAAACCTCGCTGATGCTGAAATCGCTGTTCGGGCTCAGGTCGTTGAAGCTGGTTCACACGCGCCATGGCGCGGGCGACCGTGCGATCGGATTCGACAAGGCGAGCGGCAAATTCGACCTGGTCCTGTTGTCGGGACAGAAGATCCGCGACCGGCTGGCGGCGGCCGATCTGCTCAAGGAAGACGGCCACGCGATCGTCGGATACCCGAAGTTCGACATCCCGCCGTCCAAACCGCCGCGCCTGTTCCCCAAGGATCGGCCGACCGTGCTGTACAATCCGCACCCTTCGCCAGCCCTGTCGTCCTGGTACCGGATGGGGCCGCATATCCTCGACTGGTTCGCGAAGAGCGATCGATACAATCTGATCTTTGCCCCGCATGTGATGCTGTTCAGGAAGCGCCTGACCGCGTCGCTGTCCCCCTTTGCACTCGGCTGGAACGCCGGCCCGCGCGCCGAACATTACGACCATGACCATATGCTGATCGACACCGGCAGCCCCGCCTCGCTCGACATGACCTACACCGATACCGCCGACATCTATCTCGGCGATGCGAGCAGTCAGGTGTATGAGTTTATCCGCCGCCCGCGCCCGTGCTTTTTCCTCAACCCGCGCGGGCTGGCCTGGCGGGGCGATCCCGATTTCGCGCATTGGGGGGCCGGTCATGTGATCGAGGACCTGAG
Organism: Sphingopyxis sp.; assembly: GCF_016793825.1. Classification (GTDB taxonomy): domain Bacteria; phylum Pseudomonadota; class Alphaproteobacteria; order Sphingomonadales; family Sphingomonadaceae; genus Sphingopyxis. Next base: position 18,860 of record NZ_JAEULM010000048.1, on the reverse strand, counting down.
CCAGCTCGATGCCGCGCTGGCCGAAGTGCCGCGCCTGACGCCCGCGATGCGCGAGCGGCAGGAGGCGCTGTTCGATTACAGCTTCGACCTGGAGGCGCGACCGTCGTCCGAGCGCGCCGCCGAGGCTATCCTAGACTATATGGCGCGGCGATGAGCGCGGCTTCCCCCTCCCAGCTTGCAAGCTTCCTCGACTATGGCGTCAGGAAGACGCTGCACAAGGCGTGGGTGCATTGTCTGGCCGCGCTGCCGCTGCCGCGGTCGGAGCCGGTCGTGACCTCGCGCTATGGCGTCAGGATGCGCGCGAACTGGTCCGACCGCACGTTCCAATATTGCCGCTATGCCACCTATGGCCGAGCCTTGTCAGGCTATCTCGCAGCGCAAAGGCGACCTTTCGCCTTTGTCGATATCGGGGCGAACCAGGGGCTTTACAGCCTGCTGGCGGCGCGCAACCGCCACTGCGCGTCGGTCGTCGCCTTTGAGCCCGTCGCCGCGACCTTTGCGCTGCTGCGCGACAATATCGCGCTCAACGCGGCGACCGCCCGGATCAGGCCGGTCCATGCCGCCGTGTCGCTTCATTCGGGGATGGCGCGGATCGCGACCGACGCCGCGCACAGCGGTGTCGCCAGCCTGCGCGAGGCGGCACCCGCCGAGGGGGAAGAAATCCGCATCCTCGGCATCGCCGGCGTCGACACGCTGATCGAGGGGGCGCTGCCGCTGATCGTCAAGATCGATGTCGAGGGCCATGAGGAAACGGTGGTCGAGGCGCTGATGGCGTCGGGGCACCGCGACCGGATCGGCGCGATCTTCTATGAAATCGACGCGCGCTGGACCGATGCCGACGCGATCGAGGCGCGGCTGCGCGCCGCCGGCTTTGCACGCTTCACCCGATACGGCATCGGACGGCATTACGATGTGCTGGCGGAGCGCGCCTGACCGTCCGGGGCCCCGCCCCTAGTGCATATGCTTCAGCTTGTCGGGGTTGCGCATCACGTAGATGCCGGCGATCCTGCCGTCCTCGACCTCCAGCGCCGTGGTCTGGAACTCGCCGTCGGCCTCGCGCGTGACGAAACCCGGCAGGCCGTTGATCGTGCCGGTGTGGACGAGCGTCGAGCCGTGCTTGCCATAAAGGACCGCGAGGCTGCGGTGCAGGGCCATCACGGTGTTGAAGCCGAGCACCGGTACCATCGCGGCGGGGCGCTTGCCGCCGCCGTCGGACCACATGCCGACATCGGCCGCGAGGAGTTGGCCAAGCGCGCCCATGTCGCCGCTGCGCGATGCCGCGAAGAAGGCGCCCGCGATTTCGAGGCCACGCTCCTTTTCCAGCTTGTAGCGCGGGCGGGCGTCGCGGACATGGGTGCGAGCGCGCGCGGCGAGCTGGCGCGTGGCGGCCGGGTCGCGGTCGATCGTCCTCGCGACCTCATCGAACTCGACCCCGAAGACATCGTGGAGCAGGAAGGCCGCGCGTTCGAGCGGAGAGAGGCGTTCGAGCGCCAGCATCAGCGGCAACGTCACGTCGTCCGCCTCTTCCTCCTCGACCAGCGGGTCGGGAAGCCAGGGGCCGACATAGACCTCGCGGTTGCGGCGCGCCGACTTGATCTGGTCGAGGCAGAGCCGCGTAACGGTGCGGCGGAGGAAGGCGGTGGGCTCCCGCACCGCGACGCGATCGGTGCCGAGCCAGCGGAGGAAGGCGTCCTGCACCACATCCTCAGCATCGGCGACCGACCCGAGCATGCGGTACGCGACGCGGGTGAGGAGCGGGCGCAGCGGGTCGAAACTCACCGCCGCGTCCGCCGCCGCATCCGCTTCGCCGGAAAAGCCTTCCGGCGTCATCAGGCCGCTTTCGCCGGCGGGATTTCGTACCAGAGGTCGAAAGCGACCGCGATGCGGTTCCAGCCATTGATGATGTTGATCAGCAGCGTGAGGTTCACCTGTTCCTCCGGCGTGAAATGCGCCTCGAGCGCTTCCTTTGCTGCCCGCTGTGTGTGCCCTGCCGAGATGCGGGTCAAGGCGTCGGTCCAGGCCAGCGCGGCCCGTTCGCGATCGGTATACACCGGCGCTTCGTGCCAGGCGCCAAGAAGGTAGATGCGCTGTTCGGTCTCGCCATGCGCGCGCGCATCGACGCTGTGCATATTGATGCAGTTGGCGCAGCCATTGAGGATCGACGAACGGATCTTCACCAGTTCGACGAGCGTCTTGTCGAGGCCCTTCTCGACGGCGAAGCCGGTCGCGGTCCACTGTTTCATCAGCGTCGGGGCGGCGGTGTAGGGGTCGGTCACGCGGGTCATGTCATAGCTCCTTCATGGGGTCGTACGAGCATGACGAGACAGGGGCCGCGGATGTGACATGGCGCGCGAAAAAATTCGCACAGACGGAAAAATCCTTTAGCCTGCGTTATCGACAAACAGTTGAGGGGGTCCGGTCATGAAGTTTCTAGATGGTTTCACCGAACAGGCCTATGCGTTGCTGCGGATCGTCGCGGGGCTGTTGTTCCTTGCACATGGCGTGCAGAAATTCTTCAATTTCCCAGTCGCGTTTCCGATGCCGCTCAATCCGATGCTGCAGGCGGCGGGGGTGATCGAACTGGTCGCGGGCAGCCTGATCGTGATCGGCCTGTTCACACGCCCAGCGGCTTTCATCGCCAGCGGCATGTCGGCGGTCGGTTACTGGATAGTCCACGGGAGCAAGAGCTTCTTCCCGATCGTCAACGGCGGCGAAGCGATCGCGCTCTATTGCTTCATCTTCCTGTTCATCGCTACGCGCGGTGCGGGCATCTGGAGCGTCAACGGAGCGCGGGGGAAGTAGCACCAGTGCGTCGATCATTTTTGTGGGGCGCCGCTCTCGGCGCCGCATTAGCGCTGGGCAGCGCCGCGCTTGCCACGCTCTGGGTCAGGGATCGCGCCCAGCCCGTCTATTTGCGGATCGCCGACGACAATTTCGACGAAATGCTCGCCGCGGACTTCAAGGCGGAAGAAGGCCCGACCAGCGCGCGCTTGATTCGGCGTTGCGGAATCGGCGAATTCACGCTCGATCTGGCAATTCCAGATCATGGCGGCTCCGCATTCGTCAAACTTGAAGGGACGCCGAGATCAAAGCTCAACTGCCTTATCGGCGAAGCACGTATTCATGGGCTTTCGCTGGCCATCGTCGATGGAGAGAATAGAGAAAATTTCGAATGCCTGCCCGGTTGGCCATCGCGCTTTCGACGTTTTGACGCTGCAGACTATGGCTTCTGCCCGGACGGAAAACCTAATCCGGTATTCGGCAAAGATCGAGTGAATCCATAAAAATGGGGCGGCTCGGTGCCGAACCGCCCCAGTCATGGGCTTCACATGGCAAAGATGATCAGAGCTTGCGCGTATTCGCTTCGATCAGCTTTTTCGCTTCGGCGATCGCCTTGTCGGTCGTCAGTTTCCTGTCCTGCACCTCGTCGGCCATTTCGAGCAGGCGGCCGCTGATCACGGTTCCCGTCTCCGCCTCTTCCTGAATCGCGATGCCGCCCTTGGTGGTTGCGACGCGATCCCATTCGGCGCGGACGGCCGCCCAATAATCCTTGGTGGCGGCCCAATAGTCGTCGGCGGCCTTCACGTCATACTGGTCGTATTTGATATAGGTGTTGAGGACATATTCCTGGACGATCGGGACGAGCTTGCCGTCCTTGATCCCCATCTTCGTATTGTCCTGCCAATGGACCCAGCCGTCGGGCGAGGGCTGGTGGCGGTTGATCGAATAATAGCGGTCGTAGACGGGTTTCCGCACCGCATCGCGGCGCGCGAGCGGCCGCCACGTCCAGTTCGAACGCCAGCGGCGCACCCCGGCCTGCGTTTCGAACTGGCCCCAGCCGCCGTAGCGCGGGCTGTCGTCGACCTGATACACGGTCTGCGACCAGCGGCCGGTACGCATCTTTTCCGGGACGTCTTCCCAGGTCCACTGGCCCCGGTCCGAATAGACGAGCACCTTCGCGGGCTCATATTCCCAGTCCTGACGCCAATGCTTGATGATCATGCTCTTGTCGTCGTCGCCGGTGATGACGAGCATGTGCTGGAGCACGATCTTGCGGCCGGTGTCCTCGATCACGCGGACGACCTCGTTGCCGCCCGAGCGCTTGGGTTCGAGCACCTCATAGTCCGGGTCCCAGCGCGTCGATTCCTGCATGTTGAAGCTGACGCGGTAGTTGCCCGCCATCGCGAGGATGTCGGCGCGATCCTGTTCGAACGTGGCCGCAGCCTGTTCGGCCGCGATCGGCGGATGTGCGAACGCCGCGACGGGAAGCGCGGCCGACAGAAGCAGCAGGCCGGCGGCGAGCGAGCGATAGGTTTTCTTCATCGATGCAGTCCTTCTCTGTTTTTTTAAAAGCGATAGCTCAGCGACACACTCGCGTTGCGACCGGGCTGGGTGTAGGCGTCGGTGACGGTAGAGTTCGACGCAAGGCCGCGAACATCGCTCCACCAGCTGTATTTCTTGTCGAGGATGTTGAAGACGCCGCCGCGCAGTGTCAGGCCGTCGATGATCCGAAGATAGGCGGTGGCGTCGAGGATGGTGAAGGCTTCGGGACGGAAGCAGGTCGAACCGCTGCACACCGTGGTCGGTGCCCCAAGCTCATCGACGCCGACCGTACGCGAAACTTCCTTGCGCGCGCTGTGCGTCATGATGACCTGGCCACCGAACCGCCCATCCGGCGCGCGATAGCCCAGCCCCGCCACCAGCTTGAGCGGATCGATCGACTGGAGCGGCAGCCGCTCGAGCCCGAGCCCCGTCTGGGTACCCGTCGCATAAGATAGGGCGAGCGTCGTATATAGGCCGGACGACGCTCGCCCCTCGAAACGCGCCTCGGCCCCCTTGACCCGGACACGATCGAGATTCACGAATTGAAAGATGGCCGGATCATTCGGCAGGAAGTTCCCGCTGACCCGTTCCTGGCTGATGAAATCCTTGTAGCGCGCCGAGAAGGCGGTGAGGTCGAGGCTGATGGCGTCGCTCGTGAAGCGCAGCCCGCCCTCGAAGCTTTCGCTGCGTTCCGGCCCGAGGTCGGGATTGGGAATCGACGTATAGCCCGACGCGAGGTTGGAGAAGAACTGGTTGACCTGACCGGGCTCCGGCGCCTTGAAACCGGTCGCATAGTTGGCGAACAGCCGGACGTCGTCGGTGATCTTGAACACCGCGCCGAATTTCGGCGAGAGCCGCGAGCCATCCTGCTTTGCGCCGGCAAAGGTCGGAAGCAACGGATCGTCATCGGGCGACAGGTCGTACCAATCGAAGCGCAGGGCCGGGTAGAGCAGCAACCGCCCGTCGGCGACCGAGATTTCATCGCCGACGAACAGACCGGCGCGGGTGAAGTCGGTGGTCGGGAAGGCGCGCGTCGGGAAGGTTTCGCCGAACGGCGGCACCGTCCCGTCGCGAAGACCGCGCTGGCGCGTCTTGCTGATGTCGCCGCCGAAGACGAGGCGATGATTGATCGCACCCGTCGCAAAGTCGGCGCGCGCATCAGCGGCCGCGCCGATCACGCGGTTTTCGAAGGTGTTGAGGCGCGTGCGGTCAGCGGCGGGGGTGCGATCTTCCTCGGTATACTGATTGTCATCGCCATCCTGCCAGTAGAGCGCGACGCGCGCGAAATCGATCGCCCCCTCGCCTTCCCAGCTCCAGTCGAGCGACACCCGCTTGCGTTCACCGCTGTCGAAGCCTTCGAGACGGTCGATGCTGGCCGTGACCACGCCCAGCGCATTGCGCGTCGCGGTCACGCCGGTAAGGCCGTTGGTATAGAGGTGGGTATCGAGATATTCGCCGGTCAGACGCAGTTTGTGGCCGTTCGCTGGATCATAGACGATGCGCGCGAGCGCAGCGTTCGAGCGGCCATCCTGCGGGTTGGGAAGCGTGCGCTGCGGACCGGTGCCGGGGACAAGGCCGGAGGTCAGCGTGCCGGTGAGCGGAAGCGGAAGGACAACCCCGGCATTGGCACCCTTGTTGTCCAGTTCCTTCCAGTCGCGGCGGGTATAGGCCGCCATCACCGACCAGTCGCCGCTGCGTCCCGCAAGAATCGCAGTCTCGCTGAACTCATCGTCGGCACTGCTGTAGCTTGCACGGACGAGCCCGCCGATCGCCTTGCCCGGTTCGAGGAAATCCGACGGGTCGGAGGTGATGAAGCTGACCGCCCCTGCGAGGCCGTCGCTGCCGTAGAGCGCCGACGACGGCCCGCGCAGGATTTCGACCGACTTGATGAGGCCGAGGTCGACATAGTCGCCGCGACCCGCCGCCTGCGCGCCAAAGCTGAAGCCGTCGGGAACGCGCACGCCATCGACCTGGATCAGGACGCGATTGCCGCCGATGCCGCGAATGTTGAAGCTGTCGTTGCCGGCGCGACCGGTCGCGCCGAGCGCCGCACCAAACCGCGCCGGCTGGCGCTGGACGCTGACACCGGGTTCGAAGCGGACGAGATCGCGGATATCGGTGACCAGTTCGTCGGCGATCTGTTCGTCGGTCTTGACGGTGACGGTCACGGGCACGTCCGCCGCGTTGGTCGCGATGCGCGTCGCGGTGACGACGATCTGGTTCTTGCGGGCCAGCCAATAGTCGCCGTCATTGTCCTGCGCAAAGGCCGGCTGGGCCACAGCGGCAAGGGCGAGGCCCAGCGCGCTGCCCGCGACAAGGCGAACGGTCGACGACGAATATCGGATAGGCAAAATTCTTCCCCTGCAGATTTGCGACTGACTCGCAATAGCGGCGCATTAAGCGCCATCCGTGGCAGGGTCAAGAATTTTGCTATTGAGAATTATTCTCCTTAATGAGTAGCGTGCAATGGCGAGACAAGCGACCGGTTTCAGGCGGACAGCGGAAGGAGGACCGTGAAAACCGCGCCGCCATCGGGATGGTTTGCGACGTCGACCGAGCCGCCGATGCCCTCGACATTGGATTGAACGATCGCCAGCCCCAGGCCAAAGCCGATTCCCGGACGGCCGTCGGCATCTTCCACTTGCCCTCGATAGAGCGGATCGAACAGCCGGGACGCGGCCGCGGGATCGATCCCCGGCCCCCGGTCGTGCACCGTCAGTTCCGCGACGTTGCCAGCCCGGCGGAGTGACAGTTCGGCTCCCCCGCCATGGCGCTGCGCATTGACGATCAAATTGTCGATCACCCGCATCAGGTCGACAAGGTTGGCAACGACTACCAGCGGCGGTGCGGAAACCAGATGAACCGGCGCGGCATCGGTCGCCAGCACGGCGACTCGGTCGGCGAGCAGCATGTCGAGCGCAACCGGCTCCACCTCGCGGTCCCGTCCCCGCGCGAACTCCAGCGCGGCGGCGATGAGCTTTTGCATCTCCGCCATGTCGGCGCGCGCGAGATCCCGCGCTGCGTCGGGCAATCCCTCGATGCGAAAGGCAAGCCGGGTGAGCGGGGTGCCAAGATCATGCGCGATACCGACCAGGAGTTCGGCACGGTTGACGACGAGCGCCGCGTGGCGCCGGCGCATACCGCCGATCGCCGCAGCGAGCTGGCGCACCTCGGCGGGCGCGGTGGCATCGGGCCGGAAAGCAAGCCCGTCGATCCCGGCCTCGCGCGCATCGATGGCCAGTTGCTGGAGCGGCTGCGTGATCGACCGGACGACGAGCAGGCAAAGCCCGAACAACAGCGTCCCCGCCAGCACCAGCCAGCCAAGTGTCGTCATATGCCAGCGCGTGATGAGCGGCGGCGGGGGCAGCGTGGCCACCCGCCATCCCTGTCCCTGCCGGACGGCAAGCGAAAACCGGTCGCGCAGGTCGCGGGGAATGCCCGCGGCCCGGCCCGGCCCATAGGCCGTCGCCGAAACGCAAAGCCGGACGTCGTCCTTGTCGCGCCCAAGCGATTGCGCCAATGCGGCCGAAAGCGCGGCATCGCAACGCTCCCCCGCATTTGGCGGCGGCAGGCTGGCGGTATCTGCAAAACGCACGTCGCGCATCCCCATCCCTTGCCGCGCGGCCGGATTGTCGAACGCGGCCAACAGGTCGGGCGTGCGCACCGGCGGGCGGAACGGCGGCGGGCTGAAGAAAGTGACCATCACCGAAAGGATCGCCATGATCAGGATCGCCGCGAGGACGAGACCCGACAGGCGGAACAGGATCGACCGTCCGGCGCGCGCCATCAGTCGGCAGGCCGGGCCACGAGCGCAAGCTGATACCCTTCGCCGCGCACTGTGCGAATGAGATCGCGCCCGCCATGATCGGCCAGTTTGCGGCGCAGGCGGCTGAGCAGCACGTCGATCGAACGGTCGAACACGTCAGCCTCTTCGCCGCCCGTCGCGGCGAGCAGGCGATCGCGATCGACCAGCCGGCCGCGCTGTTCGACGAGGGCGAGAAGCAGGCGGAACTCGCCGGGCGTCAGCGCGACGTCGCCGCCGTCGGGCGCCGTGAGCTGCCAATGCGCGGCATCGAGCCGCCAATCGCCGAACTGCCAGATGGGGCCATCGCCCGTGCCCGCTTCGCGCAGCCTGCTGCGGCGGACGAGGGCGCGGATGCGCGCGAGCAATTCGCGCGGATTGAACGGCTTGGCAAGATAATCGTCGGCACCGAGTTCGATGCCGACGATGCGATCGACGTCGTTGCCGAGAACGGAAACAAGGATCACGGGCGGCCGGTCGCCGATCGGGAGCTTTGACAAGGCCGTCAATCCGTCTTCGCCCGCCATCATCACGTCGAGGACGATCGCATCGAACCGCCCCTGTTTCAGCTCGGCGTAAAGATGCGCCGCGCCAGATCCGGTGGCGACGTCGATGCCATGGCCGGCCAGAAAATCGGCCATGAGCGAGCGGATCGCGGCGTCGTCGTCGATAATAAGGACGCGCGTTTTCTGATCCACGCTGCCGCCGCCTTTCGCTTCATTCCCACCCCGCCTATCAGAAGGCCGGGCAGGAATGAAGCGTTCGCGGACGGCGAACCGAAGCGTTTCAGGTCGCAAGGCCGACCGTAGCGGTCGCGGTGTAGCCATTGGTGACATCGCCGCTCATCGCCATCGTCATGACCGAGATCTGCGCCGCACTATTGTCGCCGAAGACATTGTCGCTCGCGATCGACGTCGAGCGAAAATTGCTCTGGCTGGTCGCATAGCCCGTCGAGGCATAGACCGTCGTGCAGGCGGCGGACGGCAGCGCGAACTGCGAGATGAGCCGCGCATAGCGCCCGCTCGTCGCGTTGGCGGTGTTGGTGAACACCTCGAAATGGATGTGCGGATAGCGACCGGAATAGCAGCCCGGGAAAATCGTCGTGAAGGTGACCTGCCCGTTGGCGTCGGTCACTTGCAATCCGCGCAGATAGCTTTCGGCGGGAAGATCATAGAGCGAATACCGACCGTCCCGATCGCAATGCCAGAGATAGATGGCATAGCCCGCAAGCGCGGCACAGCCGTTGTTCGCATCGACGAGGGTGATGGTAAATGTCACCGGCACCCCTGGTGCGGTCGTGGTCGAACCGATGAAGCTCGACCGGATGTCGCTGCGCGTAACGCCCGAAACCGTCAGGACGTTCGAGGTCGCGCCCGATGAGGTGTTGGTGCCATCGGCGGGATAGGGCCCGTTGGTCTCGCTGGCATAGGCGGTGCAGGTGGATGTCGGCGTCGGAGTCGGCGTGGGTGTCGGCGTCGGTGTGGGCGACGGCGTCGGCGTGACGGTCACAGGCGTCGTCGTGGCGGCGTCGCCTTCGCTCCCGCCGCCGCAGCCCGCGACCAGGGCGGCGCCGCCGGCGGTGAACAGCAGTCCGAGCGCGCGGCGTCGGCCAAGGCGCAGCCGCTCCAGCGCCTCCATATCTTCGGCAAAGCCGCCATCTCGGTGATCGTCGCGGGTGAGAGCTTGGTCGGACATGGGGGCAGTCTCCGGCTGATTTTTTCAGCCTTTGCCTGCCCCTTCACTCTTGCGCGCAGATGTCGCGACGTTGCGCCAATGTTACAGCCGACCTTCCCCCCGGGGTGCTAGGCGCCCGGCCCCTCATAGGCATCGACGATGCGTCCGACGATCGGGTGGCGGACGACGTCGGCGCTCGTGAAGTAGCTGACGTTGATGCCCTCCAGCCCCTCGAGCCGGCCCACCGCGTCCGCGAGACCCGACGTGGCGGGAATCGGCAGGTCGACCTGCTTGGGGTCACCACAGATCACCATGCGGCTGTTCATGCCGAAACGGGTCAGGAACATCTTCATTTGCGGGATCGTCGTATTCTGCGCCTCGTCGAGGATAATGAAGGCATCGGCAAGGGTCCGTCCGCGCATGAAGGCGAGCGGGGCGATCTCGATCTCGCCCGACGCGATGCGGCGTTCGACCTGCTCGGCGGGCAGGCAGTCGTGCAAGGCATCGTAAAGCGGGCGCAGATAGGGATCGACCTTTTCCTTCATGTCGCCGGGAAGGAAGCCGAGCTTCTCCCCAGCCTCGACCGCGGGGCGCGACAGGATCAGGCGCTGGACGCTGCCGGTGATGAGCTGCGCGACCGCCTGCGCCACGGCAAGATAGGTCTTGCCGGTGCCCGCCGGGCCAAGCGCGAAAATGACGTCGTCGCGCGCGAGCGCCTGCATATAGGGAATCTGCGACGGCGCGCGGGGAACGATCGTCTTCTTGCGCGTCCGGATCATGATCGGCGGCGCCTCGTCCTTGTCATGGCGGATGATGCCGGCGAGCGTCGGCTGCGCCGACATCGCGATCACGCCATCGACAAGCCCCGCATCGACCTCCTGCCCCTGTTCGATCCGGTTGTAGAGTTCGGTGAGAACGTCGCGCGCGCGCGCCGCGGATTCCGCTTCCCCCTCGATCTGCACGCGGTTGCCGCGCGCCGAAATATAGACGCCGAGGCGATTCTCGATCGCCACGAGGTTGCGGTCAAACTCGCCGAAAAGGATGCCCAGAAGCTGCGTTCGCTCAAATTCCGCGGTCAGTCGGACGCGGTCGCCGGGTTCGGCGGGGGATGCTGCGAGCGGGCGTTTGGACATCAAGCCTCCTGCAATTGGCGCACCGTCGCGCCCAGACTGTTCGGACCTGCCGACAGGATGTCGACATCCACCATGTCGCCGATTGCGAGCCCCGGCGCAATGACATGAACCGACTGAAGCCAGGGCGACTTGCCGATCAACTGACCATCGAGCTTGCCCTTGCGTTCGAGGAGCAGGCGGGTCGTCCGGCCGACGGTCGCCGCGTTGAACGCCTGCTGCTGTTCGTTGAGCAAGGCCTGCAGCCGCTGGAGGCGCGCGTTCATCACCGCTTCGTCGACCTGATCGGCCATCGATGCCGCGGGCGTGCCCGGACGACGCGAATATTTGAAGCTGTACGCCATCGCATAGTTGGTGCGGCGCACGATATCGAGGGTCGCTTCGAAATCCGCCTCGCTCTCCCCCGGAAAACCGACGATGAAGTCGCCCGAGATCGCGATATCGGGGCGCACCGCGCGGACCCGTTCGATCACCCGAAGATAGCTGTCGACGCTGTGGCTGCGGTTCATCGCGGCGAGGATGCGGTCGCTGCCCGCCTGCACCGGCAGGTGGAGGAACGGCATCAGCTTGTCGATCTCGCCATGCGCCGCGATCAGCCCGTCGGTCATGTCGTTTGGATGGCTGGTGGTATAGCGGATGCGTTCGAGCCCATCCTCTTTCGCCAGTTCGCGGATCAGGCCGTCGAGGCCGACCGCGCGGCCGCGTTCGTCCTCGCCATCCCATGCGTTGACGTTCTGGCCGAGCAGCGTGATCTCGCGCACCCCGCCCGCGACCAGCGCACGGGCCTCCGCGATCAGGTCGGCGAAGGGCCGGCTTGTCTCCGCCCCGCGCGTATAGGGCACGACGCAATAGGTGCAGAATTTGTCGCACCCTTCCTGCACGGTCAGGAAGGCGGTCGGACGCTGGCCGCCGGCCCGTTTTGGCAGCGCCCCGAACTTGCTTTCGACCGGCATGTCGAGATCGACCGCCTTTTCGCCCGTTGCGGCCCTGGCGAGCAGTTCGGGCAAGCGGTGATAGGCCTGCGGCCCGACGACGATATCGACGCTCGGCGCCCGGCGCGCGATTTCCGCGCCCTCGGCCTGCGCCACGCAGCCGGCGACGGCGATCGTCGGGCGGCTGCCATCGTCGCGCTTCAACCGACCGATGTCCGAATAGACCTTCTCGGCCGCCTTTTCGCGGATATGGCAGGTGTTGAGCACGACGAGGTCGGCATCGGCGCCCTCGGCGGCGGCGACATAGCCCTCGGCGCCCAACATTTCAGCCATGCGCTCGCCGTCATAGACGTTCATCTGGCAGCCGAAGGATTTGACGTGGAAGGTCTTGGCGGGAGGGGTCACGGACATGCGGCCGCGTTAGGCGAAGTGGCGGCGGATTTGAAGGGGATTCGGCCGGTCATGCGGCGGTCTGATCGCCTTGCGCTTCGTACCGCACCGGCGCCACGGTGTGCGGGAACGGTCGGAGCGGCTTGCCGAGCCTCGCCACCAGCGCCTCCTCGATCCGTCGCCGCGCTTCGGCGGTAATCGCCTTGCGCCCCGGAAAATCGCGCGGGTGGAAAGGTTCGAGGAAGTGGATATCGAGCCTGAACGTGCCCGGTCGCGCCAGAATTCGCTTGGCATTGTCGATCCCCGCTTCCCCGCCGACCCAGCCGATCCATTCGGCAAGCGCGCCATAATCGAGCATCACCGGCTGGACGAGGACCGCGGGCGGCGGCGGCTCCAGCACCTGCATCATCGACGTCTTGAACGGCAGTAGCGACTGGCCGTCGGTCGTCGTGCCTTCCGGAAAGACCGTCACCGACCAATTGTCGGCAAGCGCTTCGCGCAACCGGTTGATCTGGTCGGCGACGCCCCCGCGATCCTCGCGACTGACAAAGACGGTGCGGTTGAGGCGGCAGAGCCAGCCGATCACCGGCACCCGCCCCAGTTCGGCCTTGGCGACGAAGGCCGTGCCGCTGGCCCCCGCAAGCGACAGGATATCGACCCAGCTTATATGGTTCGAGATGAAGAAGACGTCGCGGCGCAGCGGCGTCCCGTGGCGGACGACGCGCGCGCCCGCGATGCGCGCGGCCAGAAACAGGAACAGTTTTGGAAACGGCGAACCATAGCTTACGATACGGTAGAGATAGTGGAGCGGCACCAGAGCCACGAGCAACAGGAGCAGCAGCAGCACCCGCCACAGGATGCGCGCTTTCCCCCGCAGAGAAATCGGTGCCGGATGCCCCGCGGCGATCGCCGCGCGCTGCGCGGCCGGGTCAATCCTTGCGGTCGAGCCGGACGCCATAAAGCTCCATGCGATGATCGACGAGGCGGAAGCCAAGCCGTTCGGCAATCACGCGCTGCAACGCTTCGAGTTCGGGATCGACGAACTCGATGACCTTGCCGGTTTCGACGTCGATCAGATGGTCGTGATGCGCCTCGGGCGCCGCCTCGTATCGCGAGCGACCGTCGCCGAAGTCGTGGCGATCGAGAATCCCCGCCTCTTCGAACAGGCGGACGGTGCGATAGACGGTCGCGATCGAGATGCCGCTGTCAACCTTCGACGCCCGCTCATAGAGCGTTTCGACGTCGGGATGATCCTCGGAATCCGAGATCACACGAGCGATGATGCGGCGCTGCTCGGTAATGCGCAGCCCTTTTTCGTGACACAAAGCTTCAAGGTCGATGGAACCGGACATGCGGGCCTTTCCTGCTGAGCGCAGTCATATCTTTGTTCTTGAAACTGTATAGGCATGCCCCGCGCCGAGGACAAGGGCGGCTCCGCCTGGCGCCGCCCTCGCGTTGCCCCGGGTCTGCATGCCAACCGAGGATTTAAGGCTTGCGGCGCTTACGGCCGCCGCCGCGCCCCTTCGTGCCAAGGCCGATTTCCTTGGCCAACGCGCGACGTCGTTCGGCATAGTTCGGCGCGACCATCGGATAATCCGCCGGCAGACCCCATTTCGCGCGATAGTCGTCAGGGGTCATCCCGTAATGCGTCATCAGATGGCGGCGCAGCATCTTCAGCTTCTTGCCATCCTCCAGACAGATGATGAAGTCGGGCTTCACCGAAGAGCGGATGGACACGGCGGGAACCAGCTTTTCCTCCACCACCGGCTTTTCGCCGAGGTTCGACAGCGCCGCATGGACGTTGTTGATCAGGATCGCGAGGTCGGAAATCGCCACGCTGTTGTTGCTGACATGCGCCGCGACAATATCGGCGGTCAACGTAACCAGCATCTCGTTTGTATCGGATTGTTCGGCCATGATACTATTGATCCTTACGGGATTGGCATTGAAACATCGGAGGTAAATATAAGAGATTGCTGCGATCCGGACCCATTAATGCCATTTCGGATGTATTCTTGCAACAATTTTGCGATCATTCCTTGAATTGATGCCTATTCTTTCACGGCCGCGTTTGAGCGTCGCATCGTAATCGCATCGCGAATCACGCCATCGCCGCCGCGATAATAGGCCGGGCGGCGACCGCATTCGGAAAATCCGACGCTGCGATATAGGTGAATCGCGTCATTGTCCGCCCGCATTTCAAGGAAAAAGTCCTCGGCGCCCGCAGCCTTTGCCCACGCCTGCCAATCGTCCATCAGCGCGGCGCCGACGCCCGATCCCCGACGAACGGGATCGACCGCTAGCAACAACAGCTCGCTTTCCGGGCCCGCGATCCGGGCCGCGGAAAAGCCGCAAGGACGGTCGCCATCCCACGCAAGGCACACGCGCGCCGAGGGCAGCGCAAAAAGGGTCAAAAGCTGCGCGGTACTCCACGCCTCGCCATACGCGGGGTCGAAAGCCGCCTCCATCACGCGCATGATGGCCGAAAGGTCACCGATCCGCGCGGTGGCAAGGCGAACGTCGCCGACCGTCATGCGGGCGCCATCGGTTTGGCGTCGGGCGCCCGCCCGTAGATCGGGCGGGGCGCGCCGAACAGCGCGGCGGCGGGCAGACGCGCGAAGGCGCGCGCGTCGGGAAGCCGGGAGAGCGCCCTGCCCCCACCGCGCCGCGCGACGAAATCGTCCGCACGGTTGCCGATGATCAGGATATCATCGGCGCGGATCGCGTCGTCCGGAAACGCCGATTGCACGTCGCCCCTGGGGGCGAGATCGGCCGCGAAGGGTTGAACGAACCACTGACCGTGCCCGCCTTCCATCACCACGAGCGCTCCGCCGGCGGCGACGATCTCCTCCGCGGCGCCCGCCGCGACGAGCGCCGGCGTCGAAAAGCCCGAAGCGCGAATGCCCCAGCCGAGCGCCAGCGCCCGCGCTGCGGCGACGCCGATGCGCACGCCGGCAAAGCTTCCCGGCCCGCAACCAACCGCGATCGACGCGGCACGGCCGCCGCCGACAAGCTCCGCGATCAGGGGAACAAGCCGCTCGGCATGGCCACGGCCAATCACCTCGTGCCGGAAATCGACGACGCCCCCGTCGTCGACCAGCGCCACCGAACAGGCCTCGCTGGCGCTATCGATGACGAGCGTTCGTTCAGACAATGCGGTTGAAACGCTCGAAACCCGGACGCGGACTGCGTTCGAAAATGGTCGCGGGATCGCCATAGCCGAGCGTCGAAATGAAATTGCTCTTCACGGCTGGGGTATCGGCAAAAAAGGCAGCGTCCACCGCGTCGTTGTTGAAACCCGACATCGGTCCGGTATCGAGACCGAGAGCGCGCGCGGCCATGATGAAATAGGCGCCCTGCAGGCTGGAATTGCGGAACGCCGTCGCATGCGCCAGCGCCTCATTGCCCTTGAACCAGCTCCGCGCATCGGTGTGCGGGAAAAATTCCGGCAGATGTTCGAAAAATTCGGTGTCCATGCCGATGATCGCGGTGACCGGCGCACTCAGGATCTTTTGCCCGTTTGCGGGCAGCGCGAGCGCCGCGAGCTTTTGCTTCGATTCGTCCGAAACGCACCAGATGATGCGCGCGGGCAGCGCGTTGGCGCTGGTCGGCCCAAATTTGACCAGATCCCAGATCGCGTGAAGCTGCGCCTCGGATACCGGCTGATCGAGATAGCCGTTGTACGTGCGCGCTGTGCGAAAGAGCTGGTCGAGGGCGCTGTCGGAAAGCGGCTCGCTCATCGGCATATCTCCTGAAAATAGAGGTCAGACGGCGTGGACGGCCGTCACTTCGGGAACATAATGTTTAAGCAGCGACTCGATGCCATTCTTCAGCGTCGCGGTCGAGGAGGGGCAGCCGGAACAGGCGCCCTGCATCTTGAGATAGACATTCCCCTTGTCGAAACCGCGATAGACAATGTCGCCGCCGTCGTTCGCCACCGCCGGGCGAACGCGCGTTTCGATCAGTTCCTTGATCTGTTCGACAATGTCCGCGTCGGCGGGGTCGTCGGCGAAGCCGCCCTCATCGTCGCCCGGCACCGAAATGCCGGCAGCGCTGGCGGGATGGAACAACGGCATATCGGCCAGGAAATGATCCATCACGATGCCGAGTACGTCGGGCTTCGCGTCCGCCCATTCGGCGCCCGGCGCGATCGTCACCGACACGAAGTCGCGCCCGAAGAAAACGCCGGTCACGTCGCCCAGCGCAAAAAGCGCGGTTGCGAGCGGCGAAGCCTCGGCCTCTTCAGGGCTTGCAAAATCGCGGGTTCCGGCCTCCATCACCGCCCGCCCGGGCAGGAATTTCAGCGTCGCGGGATTGGGCGTCGATTCGGTTTCGATCAGCATGGGGCGCATGTGGGACGCAATGCGCCTTTGTGCAAGATGATTGCCATGCGCTAGGGCGACGCTATGCGCCGCTTCACCCATTTCGCCGCCCTCGACTGGTCGGGCGCGCGCGGGCTTCGCCAGCGCGGTATCACGCTCGCGGTGGCGAGCGGAGCCGCCGCGCCGGCCTTGGTGCGCCCCGGCCATGTCTGGTCGCGCGCCGAAATCCTGGCGTGGCTGGAAGCGGTTGCGGCGTCCGGCGCCGACATGCTGATCGGCTTTGATTTTTCCTCCGCGTTCGCCTTCGCCGACCGCGGCGCCTATTTTCCCGAATGGACGGAGAGTCCGGCCGATATGGTCGCGCTATGGGCGCTGGTCGAACGGCTGGCGGCGCACGATCCGCACTATGAAATCGGCGGGTTCCTTGCCCACCCCGAGGCGCGCCGCCATTTTCGTCACGGGCGTTCGCGCGAGGGGCCGGGCGAGGCCGGCGACCTGTACGAGCCCGGCTCGGGCCGGCTGCGCGTCGTCGAGCGTCATCAGCGCGCGACGAAACAGGCGGCGAGCGTCAGCAACTTCAACCTCGTCGGCGCGGCGCAGGTGGGCAAGGCCAGCCTCGCCGGCATGCGGCTGCTCCACCGCCTGCGCGGTTGCATCCCGCTTTGGCCGCTCGATCCCGTCCCCGCAAACGGTCCGCTGCTCGTCGAAATCTACACCAGCCTCGCCGCGCGCGCCGCGGGCATGGCGCCGGGCCGCAGCAAGATTCACCACGGCAAGGCGCTCGACGCCGCGCTGGCCGTACTCGGGTCGCCGCGCGCGGGCATCGAGGGGCCGGTAAGCGACCATGCCAGCGACGCGCTGCTGACCGCCGCCTGGCTGCGCGCGATCGCGGATGACGATGCCCACTGGGCGCCCGCGCCGCTTACCGACCCGCTGGCCGTCACCGAAAGCTGGACCTTCGGCATCATATAGGATTTCGCGGCGTCGGCATTTTGCGATGTCAGATGTTTCCATTCGGCCGAAAAATGCTTAGGGGGGCCGGGCGCCGGCTTAGCTCAGTTGGTAGAGCAACCGCCTTGTAAGCGGTAGGTCGTCAGTTCGAGTCTGACAGTCGGCACCACGCGATATCCCGTTACCAGACGGTTATCCTGGGTTCTCGCCGACGCGGCCCGCCGATCGTCGGCGTTTCGGCCCTCCATGTGCGAACGATCCGCGCGGACCTTCGCACGGACGATTTTGTGCCGAGCCCGACTTTGCATGGGCTCCGGCGACACTGTATCCGATTGCAGCGCGCAAAAAGCTCTGCTAGCGGCCCGCCTCGTGACCTCAGGTTCCCCGGAAGAGGTGAATCGCAAGGTGGCCGGCGCGGTCGCCGACCTGCATTTCGCCCCCACCGAAACCGCCGGCGCGGCACTGCGCGCCGAGAATGTCTCATCAGACCGGATCCACATCACCGGCAACACCGTCATCGACGCGCTGCTCGCGACCAAGGCGCGGATCGATGAAGAGCCGGCGCTGGCCGCCGCACTCGATCCGCTACTGGGCCGTTTTGTCGGCAAGCGGATTATCGCCGTCACCTCGCACCGGCGGGAGAATTTCGGCGACGGAATGAAGGCGATCGCCGATGCCATCGCCGGCATTGCCGCCCGCCCCGATGTCGCGGTGATCTTCCCTGTCCACCCGAACCCGCATGTGCGAAACGCCATGGAGCCCATTCTGGGCAGCCTTGCCAATGTCGCGCTGATCGACCCGCTCGACTATCCGCACTTCGTTCGCCTGCTCGGCGCCTCGACGCTCGTCCTTACCGACAGCGGCGGGGTGCAGGAGGAAGCGCCATCGCTCGGCAAGCCGGTACTGGTCATGCGCGAAACGACCGAGCGACCTGAGGGCATCGAGGCCGGCACCGCCCGGCTCGTCGGCACCGACAAAAATCGCATCGTTTCGGAAATTTTCAGCCTTTTGGACGATGAAGGCGCCTATAGTGCCATGGCTCGCGCGCATAATCCTTTCGGGGACGGCCGCGCGGCAACAAGAATTGCGGAGATTGTAGCGCGTGCCCATCGATAGCGACCAGACGGTTACCGTTCTCGGCCTCGGCTATATCGGCCTGCCGACCGCCGCGCTGATCGCGCGCTCGGGCAGCAAAGTGACCGGCGTCGACGTCAGCCAGCACGTCGTCGATACCGTCAACAACGGCAAGGTGCATATCGAGGAAGTCGACCTCGATGGCTTGGTCCAGGGCGTCGTCACGCGCGGCGCGCTCGTCGCGTCGATCGAAGTCGTGCCG
>NZ_JAEULM010000011.1 GCF_016793825.1 Sphingopyxis sp. | reverse complement strand
GCCCTTCGTCAACATGGGCTCGCTTCTGCTCGCCCCGCTCGGCGGGGCGGTCGCGTTGCTGCTGACGGGCTATCCGCTCTCGCTTCCCGTGTTCATCGGCGTGCTGATGCTGCTCGGTATCGTCGGCAAGAACAGCATCCTCCTCGTTGATTTCGCGATCGAGGAAATGGCGTCCGGGGTGCCGCGCGACGAGGCGATCGTCGACGCCGGACACAAGCGCGCGCAACCGATCCTGATGACCACGGTCGCGATGGTCGCGGGCATGATCCCGACCGCGCTTTCGCTCACCGGAGACGGCGCATGGCGCGCGCCGATGGCGGTCACGGTGATCGGCGGGCTCATCCTGTCGACGATGCTGACGCTGCTGATCGTGCCGGCGTCCTTCAGCCTCGCGGCGGGCTTCGAACGCCGGATGGCCCCGCGCCTGCGCCGCTGGTTCACAACGGGCGGCGCGCACGCCGACCCATCGCCTGCGGGCGTCACCGACATCGGCACGGGGCAAAGCCCGGCCGCCGATCGATAGAGGAGTGAAGTTGATGGAGTTCGAGCGGGAGCATGACCTCCCCTATAGTCCGGAACAGATATGGGCGGTCCTCGGCGATTTCGAGAACCACCGGATCTGGAACCCCTATGTCCGGATCGAGCGGCTTGCCGAGGACCCGATCGCGATCCGCTATTCGATGCGCATGGATCCGCACAAACCCAAGTTTCTCGAAGTCTCCGCGACGGTGCTCTCCGCGCGCCCCGGCGAGGAGCTGACCGGCGCTCTCCTTTCGCTGGCGTTGAAGGGGAGGACGCCGAGGCCCGATTTGCCCGGCGGACTGATCTCGCTCGCGAATCACCAGTCCTATCCCGAGGGGCTCAATGGCCTCTTCCGGACCATCGCAATTGCCAGCGGCAATGGCGAACTTCGCGCTTCGATCATCAATTGTGTCGAGCGAAGCATGACAATCCGCACATTGGAGGCTCGAGTCGACGGGTCCGCAAATGATGCGCTCACGGCGATGGCGGACGATTACCGGTTCGGCCGGTGGAGCGCATTACGCAGCAAAATCACGCGCTTCCATCGTCGCCGTGCCTCTTATGCCGGCCGCGTCGCTGCGGAGATCCGGCGCCGGTCCGAGCCGGTGGATAATATTCGGAGAATATGAGTCGTATTAAATTCCTATACGGCGCGGCCTCCTTAGCTTCGAGAGAGCCGCAATTCCGCGGCATCATGGAGGAAACGATCATGGATCGCGAAACCAACGACCTCGTCGAGCTCGGCAGCGTCAGCGCAGACACCCTCGGCGATTTCGGCCCCCCGGTCGAAATCGGCGGGAAGGACCTGCAGAACGGCATCAGCCTCGACTGAGCCGATCGTTCGGGTGTCGGCGCGACCCGCCGGCACCCGGATACGGTATGATGCGATGAGCTGGAAACTCGCACCCGGTGTGGGCTTTTGCACCGTTGGCCCGGATATGATCTTTCTCGATCTCCGGCGCGACCGCTACGTCCTCATGACGGATGCCCGGCGCGCGGCATTCGATCGGCTTCTCGCCGGCAAGCCCAACGACAGTGATGCTATGACGCTGCTCGTCGACACCGGCCTCTTCGTCCGCGGCGATTTTGGTTTTCGTATCGAAGCGCCCGCAATCGACGTTCCGACAGACGATCTCAGCCGCCCGGACTCCGAGCGGAGCGGCCTTCGATCGCTCTTCGGCGCCTGGCGCGCATTGGCTTGGGCTGCGCGGGCGCTGAAGCCCGACCGGCTACCTTCGACTATAGAGCAACTGCTTCGCGACAAGCGGCTTCTGGACAGAAGCGGACACGAGAGTGAACTGAGAGCGTTGGGGACGACATTCGCGCGCTCGCGGACCTTCGTTCCGATCGCGCCCCGCTGCCTTGTCGATTCGCTCGCGCTATACCGGATGGCGCTTCACAGGAGTCTCGCGCCAACGCTCGTCTTCGGAGTGCGCACCAATCCCTTCGCGGCGCATTGCTGGCTCCAGTCGGGCGCATATGTCCTGACGGGAACGGCGGAGGAGGCACGAAACTATCAGCCGATTCTGGTCGTATGATGGAGCGCGCTATCCTCGGATTTCTAGGCGGCGAACCTTTGGCCACAGAGCTTGCAGTGGCAGCCGGTAGGCATGGTCTGCGTTCGTTGGACCGCCTCGTTCCGGAACTAGCGCTTTTCGCAGGTGATGGCGTCCGTATATCGATCCCCGATCCGGGACGCCTGTTTCTTGGCGATTGGTTCGAGAATTCGCGCTCGACTTCATGGGGCAATTATCTCGAGTTTATGGTGGACCAGGCCGGAGGTCTGACGATCCGGCGGGCTCCGATCACCGGGATGCCGCTATACTGGCTGGAGGCAGCGGGAGGGGTTCTGCTCTTCTCGCACCTCGAGCTGATTGAAGCCTTCAGCGTCGCCCTCTCGGTCGATGAGGAATATCTTCGTTACCTCCTGTCGTTCAGCAACTTTCGCACGGCGAGAACCGGGCTGTCGGGGGTCCAGGAGCTTCTGCCGGGAACGGCGCTCATCCTTGGCCGCGGGCTTCCGACAACCGAGACTTTCTGGTCTCCATGGCCGCATGCGCGAGAGAGCGTGGGTGAGGTTGACGCCCCGATGCTTCTTGAGCAAAGCATTCGTACTTGCGTTTCGGCTTGGGCCGACAGTCGCGACAGCATCGTTGTCGAGTTGTCCGGCGGCCTCGACAGCTCGATCGTCGCGGCCGCGCTGGCGCAGGGCGGACACGCCTTTTCCGCCGCGACGATCGCGACGGCCAGCCCCGATGGCGATGAAAGACGCTTTGCTCGCGCCGTCTCCGAAAGATGCGGCATCGACCTTGTCGAATATTTGCATGGCGACGCTGTGCTCGACCTCACCGCAGGCCCTGCGTTCCTGGCACCGCGCCCGGCCACCTATGGCGTCCTCGCGGGGATCGACGCGGCTCTCGGTTCGGCGACCAATGAGATGTCGGGGTCCAGCATCTTTACCGGGATCGGTGGAGACAATGTCTTCGCGATCAATCGGTCGATCATGCCGGCGCTCGATGCGTTGCTTTCGCTCGGTCCGCGCCCGCGCAGCCTTGCCGCTCTCAATGATTGCGCTCGTCTCTGCAATGCAACCGTCTGGAGGGCAGCCCGGGCCGTCTGGCGGCAGTGGCGCGCCGGCAGAGATGCCGCCTGGCCTCGCGACGATGGATATTGCGTGCGGACCATGCTCCCCGATGAACCGCTGCCGCACCCATGGGACGAGGTCGTGGATGACCTCCCCGTCGGCAAGATCCGTCACGTACAATCTATCCTGCGCATTGGCGACTTTCTGGATCGTCCCGGGCGTTGGTACGGACGCGATGTCGTCGCTCCGCTGTTGTCGCAGCCGGTGGTCGAGCTTTGTCTCGCCATTCCGTCCTGGGCCTGGGTCGCCGGCGGCCGTGATCGGGCGGTTGCGCGCGCAGCCTTTGCGAGCCACCTCCCCGGCATCGTCGCATGGCGCCGCAACAAGGGGCGGCTCGAGACGATGTGCGCCGAGGCGTTCCTGGCACAGCGCCGCGCCCTTGCGCCCATATTGCTGGAGGGGCGGCTCGCACGCGAGGGTCTGATCGATCGGAAGAGGGTTGAAGCCTATCTGGCGCGCGAGCGGATCGAGGGCGACTATGACTATTTTCGTTTGCTCGAACTCGCCGATATCGAACTTTGGATCGCATCGGTTTCAGATTTGGGCGGCGGGAAATTCAGGCCGGTCCAACGCTCATACTGAGCTATTTTGGCAGGATCGGGATCGACGTAGCCCTGCAGCCAGAAGCGGAACCAGTCGAGGTTGCGCTGGTACACAGCAAGCTTCTGCCTTGGCTCGGCCTTGATGTGCGGGGCGAAAGGGCGGCGTCGGGAGAGAGGCGCCCGCGGACACGGTTGCTGCGTCGGCCTTCGAGCAGGCTCGAAGCCGCGATGACCTCGCGGCCGGATATGTCCGAATATTTGCGAAGTGCGTCGCTAAGGCGCTGGGCCTCGATATTGTACGTCAGCTCGCCCGTCTGCGCGCACGCGCTGGGTGCATAGAGTGCGGTCGCCGAGACGCCCGAAGCCAGAACGGCCGCGAAAAATTTCATCGTCATTCATCCCTCCCGTGCGGCCGATTTTGGCCGTCTGAAGGGAAAAAATGACGGGTGCTCCGAACACCCTATGGGTTTTTCTTGGGTGTCCTACTCGGATTTCGCGCTGAGAATCGGTCCGTTCGTACCGAACTCGACCTTGAGATCGAGCGCGGCGCCGAGCTTCAGCGCAAGTTTCCGGGCATCGGTCATGTCGAAGCGGCCCGTTACCTGTAGCGACGCCAGCGCCGGGTCGGCCAAGCTGATCGTGACGCCATTCTCCCGGCCCGCGCGGTCGAGGATCGCACCAAGCGGGAGATTGTCGGCCCACAGCGATTTGGCCGGGGCGTTCGCCTCCTCGCCAGTGATCGGCTGGGGGCCGGTCGACCTGACCTCGGCGCGTTCGCCGGGACGGAGGCGAAGTGCCTTTCCGCCTTCGAGGCGCCGCACTTCGACCGAGCCTTCGACAAGCGCGATGCGCGGAACATCCGCGCGGAGATCGACCTCGAAGATGGTACCGAGCGCGCGCGTGACCGAATCTCCGGCCTCGACGAGGAAGGGACGCGATGCGTCGTGCGCGACTTCGAACCTGGCGCGGCCGTCATGCAGGATGACGCGGCGTTCGCCGTCCGAGAAGCGCGTCTCGATGCGGGCGCCGTCCATCAGGGTCACGCGCGTCCCGTCGGCGAGCCTTTTCTCGCCTTGCGCCGAATTGGTGGCGATGATCGGCTGATCGCCGTCGCGACCGACCAGATACCAGGCGAACCCGACCGCGATCACCGCAGCGAGGATCGTGGCAAATGCCCATCGCCGCCCGCCGGGTTCACGCTCCCGAGCATCGGCGCGAACATCGGCCGCGATCCGCGCGGTCGACATGTCTCCAGCCCAGGTCCAATTGTCGCGCGCTTCGTCATAGGCCTTGGCATTGCCCGGCTTGGCCAGCCATTCGTCGAACGCCGCCCGGTGCTGGTCGGCATCGGGGCCTATCATCTTGTCGAGCCAGGCGGTGGCTTCGCTATCGGCGCGGCTCACTGCTTACCCCGCGCGCGTTTGATGGCGGCAAGGGCTTTGGTCATGTGGCTTTCGACCGTCTTCACGCTGATTCCCTTGATTCGAGCGATCTCGGGATAGCGTAGTCCTTCGAAGCGATGCATCAGGAAAATCTCGCGCGTGAGCGGAGATAGCCTCGAAATGGCTCTTTCTGCCCGGCGCAGGACGTCGCGCGCCTCGAGCGCGGCGTGCGGGTCGCTCGATCCTTCATGTTCATCGCTGAAACTGTCGTGCTGCGACCGGTGGCGGCGCCCGTCGGCGCGACCATATTCGGCGAGGAGCATCCGGGCGCTCTTCACGAGATAGGCTCCGGGGCCTTCGACCAGCGCAGCGAGGCCGCCGCGCGCACTCGCAAAGCGGCTGAAGACTTCCTGCACAAGGTCGCCGACATCCTGGTTCGGGGCGCGTCCGCGGAAGAAGCGGGTGATGTGCGGCCGGTGCTCGGAGTAGATCGCCTCGATGCGCGCCGAGCGCCCGACCCGCTCCCAATCCTCCGGCGGCAAGGGGTCGCCGCCGGCAATTCCCGGTCGCTCGCTGTCCTTGTCCTCGAAGTCCATACCTGCCGCCTTCCCGTTCGGGACGAAGGCGGCAAGCCGGGCGTTGAGAACTTGCTTAGCGAACAAGCGCCGCCGCCTTTAGCCCGAGGGCTTGGACATGCGCAGCGGCCACCCGGCAGGATGGAATAGGAAAACTAAGCTAAGCAGGTTCTCACGCCTGGCACCGTGCGCCTTGCCCGATGCACTTCAAAGCATAGCCTTGCCGCAGCGGCATGCAAGCCGACTGCACCGAGATAGATCCAGATCGAGTCTATTCTCCGGAAACGACGGCAGAACAGCTTCGGTGCTGCCGGGCGTCGACTATTTCGTTTCGGCGGTTTCGCCCGAGGCTTTTGCAAGCGCGACCCGCTCACGTCTGCGCCGCGCCCAAATATTGAGCCCTTCCACCCCGGCCGAAAATGCCATGGCGGTGTAGATATAGCCCTTGGGCACCTTTGCTCCGAAGCCGTCCGCGATCAGCACGACACCGATCATCAGCAGGAAACCGAGCGCCAGCATCACGACGGTCGGATTGTCGCGGATGAAGTTTGCCAAAGGGTCGGCCGCGAGCAGCATGACGAGAACCGCCGAAACCACCGCGATCACCATGATCGGCAGATGTTCGGTCATGCCCACGGCTGTCAGGATCGAGTCGACCGAAAAGACCAGATCGAGCAGCAGGATCTGGACGATCGCCGATCCGAACGTCAGCGCCTTCTTGCCCGCGTTGAAGACATCGTCGTTCGGGTTTGGATCGACATTATGGTGGATTTCGGAAGTCGCCTTCCAGATCAGGAAGAGGCCGCCGGCGATCAATATGATGTCGCGCCAGGAAAAGGCGGTCTCGAAGCTTGGCTTGCCATAGGCATCCGGCGCGCCCTGCAATCCGAAATCGACGACGATCGCCGTCAGCCCGACGAGCCAGGCAATCACCGAAAGCAGCGCGAGGCGCATGACCAGCGCCAGCGAGATGCCGATGCGCCGGGCTCTCTGCCGCTGGGCTTCGGGCAATTTGTTGGAGATAATCGAGATGAAGATGAGGTTGTCGATGCCGAGGACGATTTCCATCACCACTAGCGTCAACAGTGCCGCCCAGACCGCGGGATCCTGAAACAGGGTGACCAAGCCTTCCATGTCGAACGCCCTTCCTCAGCGATGCTGCCACAGAACCGGTCGCGCAAAGGTGCAGATCGATGGGAACGCAGACAATTGCACCGAGCGTCGCTCGATGCGGTCCGACATCACGGCCGTCGCTGTACGACCGTCAGAGGGGCCCGGCCCGCGCTTCGCGATTTACGGCAAAGCCGTCCTTCTCACAAGGGCTTCGCGGCGGATCGCCGATCCTCGCTCAATGGTGATAGAGTGGGAATTGCCGCGCAGTGACGGGGCATTCGCACGGTGCGAGTACCGAAATTGCGCGGGGTAAAACTCGGAAATGCGCCGGCGTCGCGGTGACGATCTCACCGTCGGTGTTCACCGGCATCGGCCGCCGGGTCTCGATATCGAACTCGACACATTTGGCGGTGCGCACTTCCTTCCACGCCCCATGCGTGCCGGAGCGGAAGGCGCGAAGCATGAGGGCGAGCTTCCAGAGATTTTTGACCTCGAGACTATAAAGATCGAGCGTGCCGTCGTCGATCGCGGCATTCTCCTCTACGACGTTACCTCCCCCGTAGAGACGCCCGTTGCCGATCGCGACCTGATAGGTGCTGACGGTCCTCGACTCGCCCTTCTCGCGGATCCTCGCCCGGAACCGCTGGGCAGCCAGGATGACCCGCAGCGCGGCGACGGCATAGCCGAGGCGGCCGAACCTTTTCTTGATCGCCGGGTCGAGCTTCTGCGCAAGTTCACTGCTGATCCCGATACTCGCGACATTGAAGAAGGCATGGCCATTGACCGTGCCGACATCGATCCGTCGGCTGTGACCCTCGACAATGACGTCGGCCGCCGCTGCGAAGTCGAGCGGGATGGAAAGGGTGCGCGCCAGGTCATTCGCGGTTCCGGCGGGAATGATTCCCAGCGGCAGGCCGCTCTCGATCACAGCCGGCGCAGCGGATGAGATCGAACCGTCGCCGCCGCACACGACAATGATATCGGCGGTCTGATGCAAGCGTGTCACGTCGCGTGCAATTTCGGGCAAGCTCTCGAACGGCTCGACCGTCACCAGAAGGCCGCCCGCAGCGAGACGCTCGCGAACGGGAACCAGCGCCTGCTCTCCCTGCCGCGCCTTCGCATTGTGCAGCACGAGGGCGCGCGTACCTTTTGGCCACGGCATCGACACGATCCTGTTCAGCAGAGTTACGACCGTCGAGCGCGTGCCTTCAGAAGAACCACGTCCGATAGAGCAGGCCTATATATCGCCGCGACGAGGCCGGGAAGCATCCGTATCGATGCAGCCCCTTTTTCGGCTTCGTCATATCCTTGGCGCGATCGCTCGCCCTTATCGCTCTTCCACTGTCTAAGTTCGATCGGTCCCACCCAAGAACGCTCCGCCAATCTGGTCGGCGGCGGCGCCCGCGCAAGCGAGGCGTAGCCTCACTCCTCCGCTGCGCTTCGGCCCTTCGGGTGCGCAAGCGCCTCAAGCCGCCGACCCGCCCGGCTGCACGCCCGGGATGGTCCCGGGCAAATCAGCAGGAGTATCGACATGGCGAGCATCGGCATCGTCAGCGGCAGCATCGAGAAGGGCTTTGTGGGCCAGCTCATAACGCTTTCGATCAAGGCACCGATCGAGATACGCCCCAACCGCGGCAAGGCGAGCGATGTGCAGCCCGACTATCGCGTTTGGTCCGATGGCGTCGAAATCGGCGCCGGCTGGATCCGCGTCGCCGAGCAATCGGGGCGACCCTATGTCTCCCTTTCGCTCGCGACCCCCGAGTTCGGGCCGCGGGACAGGATCGCGACGATGTTTTCGCGATCATCTGGACACCCGCCGACTGAGCGGCGGCCATCTTGCGGCATCCTTGCGCATCGGAACAATCTTCCGGGTGCAAGGGTGCCGCCACCTTGTTAGGGTGACCCCAATGCAGAGCAGCCTCGAACATCTTCCCCCGCACAAGCAACGCGAGATCGAGCGCGTCGTCGAGATCATCTTCGAGGAATTCGAGGATGCGCTGGCGCTCGCGACGCAGGACTGGAAGCGCAAGGGCCGGATTTCCAAGATCATCCTCTACGGCAGCTATGCACGGGGTGGCTGGGTCGACGAGCCGCACACGGCGAAGGGCTATCAGTCGGACTATGACCTGCTGATCATCGTCAATGACAAGCGGCTGACCGATCGGGCGGACTATTGGTCGAAGCTCGACGATCGGCTCATTCGTGAGTTGTCGGTGACGAAGCGGCTCCGCACGCCGGTGAACTTCATCGTTCACAGCCTCGACGAGGTGAATTCCGGCCTTACGCAGGGGCGCTATTTCTTTATCGACGTCGCTCGTGACGGGATCGCGCTATACGAGGCCGACGGGAAGGAGCTCGCAGAACCCAAGCCTATGACGCCGCATGCAGCGCTCGAGATGGCGCGCGAGTATTTTGACGAGTGGTATCCTAGCGGAGCGCAGTTTCTTCATCACTATCGAAGCGCTGTCACTGAAGGGTGGTTGAATAATGCCGCCTTTCAGCTTCATCAGGCGACGGAACGATATTACCACTGCATTTTGTTGGTATGCACTTTCCACACGCCGCACATCCATAACCTTGTTTTTCTGCGCACCCAGGCCGAGCGGATCGACGACCGGTTGATCGAGGCATGGCCGCGAGAAGTGAAGGCCGACCGATCGCGCTTCGAAAAGCTGAAGGAAGCGTACATCAAGGCGCGCTATTCGAAGCATTACGCGATCACCGCGGACGAACTGGAATGGCTCGGCGCGCGGGTTCAGCACCTCGCCGATATCGTCGAGATTATCTGCCGTGACCGCATCGCTGAGCTTGAGGCAACAGCGCGTCAGGCAGGCTGAGGCCCGTTACTTCTTTCCGCGAAAGCGCTCGAAGCGAGCCTTGCCCTCGGCAGTCTCGACCGCGACATTGGCATTGCTGCATTCATCGCCGCGCATATCGCCAGCCGTGCAGCTTTGGACGACGTTGCGCGCCTCATCGAGATTGGCCTCGAAATATTGAACGCTGCGCGGCTCGGGCTCAGCGCATGCTGACAGGGTCGCCAGGCTGGCGATCGCCAGTATCTTGAAATCGATCATCACTACCTCCGATGAACGAACCTAGCGCCGACGGTCAGGTCCATGCAGGGGCGTGGCGGCAGATAGAACCAGATTGGGGCTAATTGTGTCGGTCTCTTCAGGTCTTCGATCAGGATCGAAAGTGGAACGCCGCCGTGGCTATGGCGCGGGAGCGGCCACAATGGATACTGTGCCCGCGTCGCTTACGAACAGGACCGTCAAGCGCACCCTGTCTAATCCGCCCCTGATTTCCTCGGTGAGAGTCCGATATCGCGGGAAATCGGGAAACGCCAAGGCGACCGTGGCGTTCGGATATTCATTTTGCAGTCGCATGCCCTTGAGCAGGGCGTGCGAGAACCATTGCTGGGCTTGCAGGGAAGGACTGGTGCGCTTCTTCTCCCCAGCGCGTCTCGGATCGCGATACTGTGCTGAGGGATAGCCCTTGACCTCGACCAGCAGCGTCGCTCCCGACCGCTCAGCGTGGATGTCAGGCCCCGGTTCGCGCGATGCCGTGTCCGCGCACCGGACGATCGTCCATCCGTCGCGGATGAAATGTGCCGCGAGCTTCTCGACGACATTCCCCTCCCAGAACCAGTCCGTCGGGAGGATAGAGGGCAGCTTCGTGGCCCTCGCTGAATGTGCGTCGGTTATTGGTTCAGCTTCGCCAGAAGCAGGGTAATTGCCGATCTTGCCTTGCCCGTTGGGGCGCCGCTCAAGTTGTCCGCTCTGGACCAAGGCCCTGCAAATCTGATTGACGGTCTGACGTCGCGTGATGTGAAGCGCCTGCGCAATTTCGTCATCGTCACGGCCAGCAAACCGGCTCACAAAATCCAACACGCGTTCCCGATGCCCCATGCCTGGAGATTGGGCGGCGACGCCGGTCAATTCAAGCGCATTCCTCGTTGTGTGAGGTCCTTTCGGCTGTTTCTGAAACTGCCATTGGGCTTGGAGCGCGAACAATTATCCCGCATCTGAAATGCGCGAAAATCCCAATTGCGGTTCATCGGCAGGAGCGGGCTTCTGCTGGCCCGGCAGCGCTCGCTAATCGTCGCCGCAAACCACCTCGAACGCGACAGTGCCGGTTATTGGATCGATGGGCTCGTTGGCGGTAATTTCGAATTCGGCTTCAAACGACTTGATGTCTTCGGCAGTCGCGAAAGAAATGACGAATGAGTCGAACGTCAAGCTATGGTTGTGCTTCAGCTCGTCTGCCGAGAAAGTGACGCGGCGTTCGGTTGGATGGACCCGCGTGGACCGTAACATCCAGCCAGGATTAAGCGAGGTTGGAATGTCTATCCCGACATGGCGGATGATTGCGGTGCCCGGCCCCATTGGGCGCAGGGGAGGCGCTTCTGGTGGTTCTGGCTCGGCCGCGAATTTCTCATCATCGTCGTAGAGGACGATCCCCTCGGGGAAATAGATATCGACGTCGATATCGGTCGCCGGGAGGGTGCCGTTGTTTTCGAGACGCAGATTGACCTGGAAGCTCCGGAGGCGGAGGCGCTCGAAGTCGACGCGTTTCTCGAGAAATCTAGCGTAAGAGGCATAATAGGCCTGAACGTGCCTGTTATATCCCTCTGTTTCTTCCGTCGTCCATTGCGAGACGGGCCGCTTGTGGCCGAGGCTGTCCAGAATGCCGATTTGGCTGGACATGGTGATTCTTGCTGGACCGATGCGGCCGCCTTTGGCCGGTAGTGGAAGAAGGGGCGTTTCCTTCTTGATATCTTCCAGCGTCCGCACGCCGAGGCTGGTCACTTTCTGGCTTATGTGCTGCGGCCCTTCGACATCTCCATCGAGGGTGACGCTCAGTTCGGGCATTCGGTTCGTGCGCCGTTCGTCTTCTCGCATCTTCTTTTCCGCAAGCTTCAGGCCCGGTAAGATCGCCCTGCGAAGGTTGATCTTCAGTTCAGCCGCAACCTCGAGCCTCCGCTCTTCGGGGGCATCTTTGTGCAACTTATAGATGATCGGTGCCCGCCAGTGGCGCAAATCGAACGGAAGATATTTCAGGGCTGCGCCTTCTGCCCCGTTCATCACGAGCACGATCCGCTCATGTTCCAGCACGCGAAGGGCGTAGCCGAGTTCGATCATGACGTTGGGATTTGGAACCCGCTTGCCCGCCGCGGTTTCAGTGATCGGCGTAACGTCGGCGACGAAAACCGCCGCCGCGCGGATTTTGCGGAGAATCGTTTCGGCGATCGGCGGTGATCCGCCTACACCGTAGGTGTCGTGATCGACCTCGACGCGGCCGTCGTCGGCGGGAAGATCGTCCGCCTCGTCCTCGTCGTCCACTTCGGGCCTTTCGGCGTCCTCGGTATCATCTTCGCCGTTGAGGCTGCGCGCGACGTCGGCGATGACCTCGCGTACAAAATGTCGACCCGCGTTCTGCGGCGTGTCGCTTTGCCAAGACCAGAAAATCTTCATTCCCGGAATGTAGGCTGAGGTGACGTCATGTGAAAGTGGTGCAACGGTTTAAGAGCGGATGATCAGCATGCCCATTTGGGGCACGGCGTGGTTAGAACTTCGACAGCATCGAGGTCACTTTGAAGGTGCCGAAAAAGCAGTGTGCGATGGTGATATGTCCCCCGAAACCGGCGTGGCCGAAGATTTCGGCGGTGTAGATCCGCTCGTTCTGCAGATTTGGTTTGCCAAAGTCGAAACTGTCGATTGGCGGACCGCTATAGAATGCGCCGATCGCTGCTTCGAGCAATTGCACGGCGGGATCAGCGTCGCTCGTGAATGCATGATAAATGTGCCCGATCCGGTAGCTGGTGGGTAAGGGCGACTTCTGCGATTTGTAAATTAGCCCGCACGAAAGGGCCGTGAAGAAGTCGTCAAACCGTCTCTTGTTGACGGGATATTTCACCCCGTCGCTATTCGGCTTTGCGCCCGCCGCAAGCATTTCCCGAAACTTGTCGCCATTGAATGAGAGCTGGGGAACCACCTTCGCTTCCCAAACCTCGCGCGCGCGATTGCTCGGCGAGGCGTTCATGCAGATATGCGCCAGGACATAGAGATCGTCGTTCGATTTTGCGTTGTTGTGGTGAGGACAAGATCGCACCGTCAGCAGCTGATCGCGCTCGCCCTCGGGAAAGAAGGCCTTGGGTGGGATATGCTCCTTCGTAGTCCCTTTGCTGGTACAGCCCTGATAATAGCAGGTCATTCGCGTCCTTCCCGGAATTTCGGTAATTATGAGGCTATTGCGATTTGGGCAAAATCCGCGCCAAAGATTTTTCTCATTTTTTTAATGCAAATTTTCTGCGCAGCAAATATCAACGTTTTTCCGAATATTCACTTTTATGCTGATTTTTGCTGGACACAAAATATGGCCGAATTTGAAAATTCTCAGCGCGAATTGCTCGATGCGCTTTTGGAGGCGCTTTTGGCGCTGCCTCAGTCGCACGCGCAGATCGAGCGATATGAGGTCGAAATTGGGCCGCGCGGCCGCGCCGATGCGCTGATTGGTGCATTTATCAACCGCCAGCCGCTGCTCCTGCTTGTCGAAATCAAGGCGCAGCTTTTTCCGCGCGATGTGCGCGAAGCAATCTGGCAGCTTCGGAATAATCAGGCCCATCTCAGCAATTCCGGGGACGACCGGGAAATTATTCCCTTTTTCGTCGCTCGTGCCATCTCGCCGGGCGCTCGAGAAATCTTTCGGGAAGAGCGCGTCGGATATTTCGACCTTGGAGGCTCGCTTTATATTCCGGGCAAAAAGGCATTTATATTCCTCGATAAACCGGCTCCGAAAAAAGGGACTAAGAAATTCGATTCCATTTTTCAGGGCCAAAAAGCGCGCGCACTCCATGAAATTTATGAGAGGCGGCAGGACTGGTTGGGCGTGAAGGATCTCGCCGATGCGAGCGGCGTTTCGCCAGCCACGGCTTCCGAGACCCTCACGGAGCTCGAACGGCGCGAGTGGGTCGATGTGCAGGGCGCGGGTCCGTCGAAACAGCGTCGCCTGCGCGCCGCACGGCCCCTTCTCGAAGCCTGGACCAGCTATGCGAGCGATCAGAAGGCGCCGACGGTGCGGCGTTACTATGTCCCGAAAGGGAGTGACGCACTGGCGCTCGCGCTGCGCCTTGATCAGGCGTGCGACGAGGCGAAGGCCGCCTATGCGGTCACCGGCGAAGTCGCCGCTCAAATCTATGCCCCCTATCTCTCGTCGATCTCACAGCTCCGTTGCCGGATCGAGCCCGGGCAGAAGCTGATCGAGGCGCTGCTCAATCTCGACGCGCGGCCGGTCGCTGAAGGATGGAACCTCGGCATCATCGAGGCGAAGAGCCGGCGCGATGTCGCGGTGGGCCAACGGATCGACGGCGTCTGCTACGCGCCGCCGCTGCAGGTCTATCTCGACCTGCTCCAGGCGTCCGGCCGTTCCCGTGAAATGGCGATGCACCTCCGTAGCGAACGTCTGGATAAATAATGCCCAAACCACAGACGATCAGCGGCTATGAAGACATGGTCACCGACGCGTGCGAGCGCGTGCTGGTCACGCTCCTGCGCGGGCTTGGACCATGGAAGGATTCGGTCTTTCTCGTCGGCGGTCTCGCGCCGCGCTATCTCGTGACCGCCCAGCCTCCGAAGGTTCCGAAACATGCGGGTACGGGCGACGTCGATATCGTCGTCGACGTCGGAATCCTCACGACGACCGAAGCCTACAGCACGCTTGAAGAAAATCTGAAGGCGATGAACTTCGAGCGCGCCGAGAATGACAAGGGTGCGAAGCAATCCTGGCGGTGGCGCGCCGAGATCGAGGACGGCACGACGATGATCCTCGAGTTTCTGGCGGACTCGCCGGAACTTGGAGGCGGCAAGGTCAAGGAACTGCCTTCGGACGGAAATGTCTCGGCGTTGAACATCCCTCACGCGTCCATGGTGTTCTACCATCACGGGACCGTCGAAATCACGGCGGACCTGCTGAACGGTAAGGGCCGTGCCACCGAGGTCGTGCGCTACGCTGATATCGTCACCTTCACCTGTCTCAAGGCCTTTGCTTTCGATCAGAGGTTCGAGCGCAAGGATGCGCACGACCTGATCTACTGCATCGAGAATCTGGAAGGTGGCGTCGGCGCGGCGCAATCCGCATTCGCGGCTGCACTGACCGGTCCGCATGCCGAGGCGATACGCGAGGCTCTTACTCGCTTGGCGGCTCGCTTCCGCGATCCCAATCCCGACGAGAGCTATTTGCGCGACGGGCCCGTCGCCGTGGCAAGTTTCGAAGACGACGAAGCCGATGTCTCGGCCGACCACGATCTGCTGAACGCCCGGATCTTGCGGCAGCGACATGCCGCGGAAATTATGGCCGACTTTCTCGGAGCATTTGAAATCTGATGACGAAGGCTGTGATCGGAGTCATGTTCCGGCGCATTCCAGGAGCTTGACCGTGAACAGAGCGATCATAGTCGGCGCGAGTTCGGGGATCGGCCGAGAGCTGGCGATGCTGCTCTCGCGTCATGGCTACTCGGTTGGCGTCACCGGTCGGCGCCGCGACCTGCTCGCCGATCTCGCTGGCAATTCTTCCGGTTCGATAATCTACGAGGCTTTCGATGTGGCCGACACGAACGCGATGCAACGCGGACTCGCCGCCCTGATCGAGCGGCTTGGCGGGCTCGACTTGCTGGTGATCAGTGCCGGGGTCGGCCACATAAATGCCGATCTTGACTGGGCGGCGGAACGCGAGACGATCGCGGTGAATGTGGAGGGGTTCGCGGCCGCGGCCAATATCGGCATGCAGCACTTCCTCGCTCAAGGCACGGGGCATCTTGTGGCCATTTCGTCGATCGCGGGATTACGCGGCGGCGGCGACGCGCCTGCCTACAATGCGTCCAAGGCCTTCGTCTCCAACTATATGGAGGGGCTTCGCCAGAACATGGCACGCCGGGGCTTGCCGATCGCAACGACCGACGTGAGGCCCGGCTTCGTCGACACCGCAATGGCGAAGGGTGACGGACTCTTCTGGGTTGCGTCGCCTGAAAAGGCGGCAAACCAGATCTACGGCGCCATTCGCGCCCGCAAATCTCATGCCTATGTCACCAAACGCTGGCGGCTCGTCGCTGGCCTGATGAAATTTCTGCCGAAGGCTATCTACGATCGCCTCTAGCCGCTCGCGATCACCGCCCGTGGCAGATTTTGAATTTCTTGCCAGAACCGCAGGGACATTTTTCGTTGCGGCCGACCTTTTTCCTCGGCTCAACCTCTCCGGGGGTACCGCGACGCTGATCGAACAGCGCCTGCAAAGGGGCAGGAATCACAACTTGGCGCTGCGGGGGACCGCCCTCGCGCCGAACCTCGCGAATGATGGCCTTCTGCTCCTGGAAAGCCGCGCGATGGT
The DNA here is from genome assembly GCF_016793825.1 of Sphingopyxis sp. Taxonomy (GTDB): domain Bacteria; phylum Pseudomonadota; class Alphaproteobacteria; order Sphingomonadales; family Sphingomonadaceae; genus Sphingopyxis. The sequence goes on along the minus strand of NZ_JAEULM010000011.1, from coordinate 59,839 downwards.
TCGGATCCATCGCGTCCTCGAACGGTAGCAGCCGCTCGACCTCATTCGCCGCCGCATCATGCTCGCCACAGTACGCAAGAACCACCGCATATAGAGCGCGAGCTTCGAGAACGCGTCCCGCGAGGCCCGCGCCTTGCAAGATGGGGAATATGTTCCGTTCGAAGGCTTCACGGGCGCTTATGAAGTCGTTCACCCGGACCAGTTCTTCGACAAGATCGAGACCAACCCGGACGAACGACTGGTAGGATTGCGACAGCTCGTAGAATTTCATCGCATGGATGCGCGCAAGAGTAGATCGTTGGCTCCGCCGACCCAAGGCCTGCGCGTAAAGATCGTGACTGTCTGCCAGATGCTTCAGCCGATCGGTGAGATCTTCGTCTTTACGGAGAAGCTCCCGAAGTTCGGGGGCGTTTCGTCCTACCACATCGCTGGGCCTGATCCCGAGCTCCCGATAATATTCGTCGATGAGGGCGAGTGCCTCACTTACCGCTGTATCGTTGTCGCCGAGCTTGAAGAGGGCGAGGGCGCGATTGTAACGAAACACGCGCAGATGTTCGGGCTGGTCGGGAAGTCGGTCCGCAACTTGGTCAAGCATGGCCCGGACGCCATCAATGTCGCCAAGCTCGGACAAGAGCAACATCTGCTTCATGCCCCAGGCCATCCACTCCTCGTCGCCGAGCTCGTTCGCCCTCAGCAGCGATTCCATCTCGTCGACCCGCTCCCGGCCGGCCTCATAATCTCCCTCCCGCAGATCGTTGAAGACCAGGCCGTCGAGCGCCCACAGTCTTGTCTCGGCATCTCCGTTCGGATCGGCCGCGATCGTCAGCAGATAGGGTTCGATTTCCGGCCAGACCCCGAGTTCGTGGAACAATTCGTCTGTGGCAAACTGCACCAATATTCTCGCCTGACCGAGAAGCCCGAACAGACGGATGAGCAGTCCTAACTTCGCGAGGCTCCAGTTGGTCCGGATCGAGCTTACGATGACCCGCTGCAGCGAGCCCAAGGCTTTCTGCTCGAAGTCCTGACCCTTTGCCGAGACGTCCGCCTTGCCGAGAATCCTCACCGCGTCGTGAATTTTTAAGCCGCTATTCCCGAATAATTCCAGCGCACCCGTTGCGGGAAGCGCGCGCAACCGGGCCGTGGCCGCCTTCGCGTCGATGTCGCACGCGGCTTGAAGCAAGGCACTGGCTTCGTCCCGTGAGAGCGCGACATCGGCGAGGCTCAGGACCGCGATCGTTTCTCTGTCGGCCGGCGGCAAGCCTTCGAACGCGCGCCTCAGGATAATCTCTTGAGCCGTCTCGACGATATTGGTCTGCTGCTCGATATCCGTACAAAAGGCCCGAATATCGCCGCCATATTCGCGCGCCGCGATCGTCGCCGCGTTGAGCACATAAAATGGCAGGCCTCCGGTAATTCTGGATAGCCGCTCGCAATCGCCGAAATCGGCACGGCAACCAGCATCTCGAACTGCCGCCGCGATAGTGTCTTCGTCCCAGCCGTTCAGAGTCTCGGCTTGAATATCTAGTCCTGCTTCGAGTTCGGCGATGTGCCGACCCGGTTGGCTCAGCAGGACAAATCGGAGATTGGGGCCCCGTGCTACCAGCGCCTCTATATCGGCCGCGGGAATGCGGTGGCTGTTATCGATGACGACAGCCGCGTGAAGGCCGTCTTCGCCGAGCTTGATGCTCAGTGCGCTCACCATGTCCAATCCGCTCGCGCCCGGCAGAAGAATTTCGCCGAGCTTGTCGTTGGAGCGACCGAACATCTTCGCCGCCACTTCGCGCGCTACCGCTGACGCGAGCGCGGGTCCCGGCGTGTCCCCAACGTCGAGATAGGTGACCGGGAGCGCAGCATGGACCGCGGCCTCGGCCATCCAGGCGGTTTTCCCCGAGCCCGAAAGTCCCGCTATGATGCGGACGGGCTGGTCACTTAGCAGGGCGGGTTCGTCGACCTGGGCGCGGTACACCGGGGGGGGCGCCGGAAGCTGCTGCATCTGGACCACGAGCTGCTCGAACAGGTCCGGCAATTCCTCGCGGGAAAAACTGTGATCCTCGCGCGGAGGCGTGCCAGCGGATGCGAGCATGACCATGGCGGCCAACTTCCAGGTCAGCGTCTCCGGCCTGAGCAACCCGAATGGCAGCTGCGCCGCGAGATCCGAGCAATATGCAGCCATACCGGCAACATTGTCGGTAGGTCGAGGCAGGCAATTGTCGGAGGGCTCAGGACCGCCTGGCCAATGCAGCTCGACATCGTCTGGCCAGTCATCCGCGGCAATCTTCTTGAGCAGGGCTGGCGACGGAGGCGCATTCGTCGCGATCACGAATCTCGCGTCGCCAGCTCGCAGGCCGTTCTGATGCTCCGCACGTATGTCCTCGAAACGCTCTAGTGCTCCTGAAATATCACTGGGGTTGAGGACGTCCTGCCGCGTTTTGACCTGAGCATAGATACGGGCGTCCGGAAGCTGGACTTCAATGTCCTCGTCCCGCTCGACGATGATATGTTCGGCTCCCGCCTTTCCCGCGAGGAGAAGGCACGCTGCCGCGTAAAGATGCTGGTAGAGGAAACCCCTGTGTACGGCCTCGATCCGGATGAGTTGGCGCTCGTCGAGAACGAGGAGTTCGTCGACCGGTGGCTGTGGGCGTCCTGCCTCATCCTCCGCGCGGTCATCGGCCGCATTGTGACCGGAATTGTCTCCGGGATCTTCTGACGCGGTCATCGTGTCGTGAAGGCTGCGACGACCTTGTTCGTCCCGTCCATGAGCAGGCCGCACTGAATGTCGGCGACCAGGACCGTCGAATTCACCGTGATATCGGTCGGATTGCTGATCGTCGTCTTGCCATAGGGGTAGGTGGCGCGAACGACATTCGGGAGCTTCGGCACGACAACAAAGGCAATCTTGGCTTGGGGTTTGAAGGCTTGCGCTTCGGCGACGCTCATGGGGACGGTCCCGATGACCCCACCCTTGTTGGCGATGAAAAGCTCTTCGCCATAGCGCGCCGGTTCCCCCTCGAAGATTGCCTTCTCGGTCCGGGTAATCTTGCTGATGGTGGCCTTTGCCCCGAAGCCATTCTGCGCGGAATAGGTGCCGGTCGTGACCTCGCTGCTCGAAATCGTCACGTCGAGGTTGCTGAGGGTGCTGGCCTTCGGACTTTCGACTTTTGCATAATAGAAGGTGTCCCAAGCGCTGAAGTTCGTATTGTCGAACAGATAGGACTTCACCTCGAAGGCTCCGAGATCGGCATTATAGGCCAGATATTCCGCGCCTTCGATCTTCTTCGAGATGATGAGGGGGCCGGAGCCGCCCGCTGCTGCGAGCCGGGCGCGGTATGCATCGCTGGTCTCGAATTCGTCCTTCGGCGCGACGGGCTTGATGGACGCGATAGCCTGGTCGAAGGTCTGGGGCTGCACCATGGTGCCCGTATAGGCTGCACAGCCCGATTGCGCCTGCGCCAGTCCCGGCGCGCAGATCAGCGCCGCAGCCAGAATGATTTTCCTCATTGGTTTTGCTCCCCCTTGAGCCCGTGCAAAATATCGAGACTAACGCTCCAGGCGAACGCGCAGGCGCCGTGCGCGCTCGCGAAACGCATGTTCCCCGCCCTCGAGAATGTCGCAGACCATCTTGCGGATCGGTGCATCTTCGAGGCCGCCGCTCGCATAGGTGATCTCGGGCAAGCCATCCCCCGGATGCGGGCCGGCCGATGCAACGATGACCTGATCGGCGTCGGTGTTGATCACCAGATTGGCATTATGCGTGACGATGATGACCTGGCGCTTCGCCTTGGCCTTGAGGAACAGGCCGACGAGTTCATCATAGATCGACTTGGGATCGAGATTTTCCTCGGGCTGATCGATGATCAGCGGCCGCTCATCTGCGTTGTCGAGCGCGAGGTATAGTAGCAGGAGTACGATGCCGCGCGTGCCCGGCGAAAGTTTGCGGATGTCCACCCCATCATAATCTACGCTGTATCGGACTTCGATATGATCGGTGCCATAGAGCCAGCGCGCGAACAGCTTGAGCCAGCCGCGGAATGCGGCGGGATCGCTGCGCTGTGCGAGAGCATGTTCGAAGAAGCTCTTCTGATATTTTTGGCGAAACTCCTTCAGCGCCTCGGTCACTTCTTCGGCGGTTCCGCTCTCCCAAACGCCGCGAAGCTCGTCATTCGCAGCCTCGAGCAATTTGCCCTCGCCGCGGAACGGGCCCTGTCGGCGAAGGTCCAGCAGATCCTCGCCGCGCTTTGCCCACTCCGCCATGTCTGCTCGGCGGGTGACAGTGAACGCAAGCTTCCCGAGCGTCCCGCCCGTCTCGTCCATTCGCGCCCGGATGGGTGCGTAAAGGTCGTTGAGGACCTGCTGTTCCGAAAACACCGCTTCGAAGATCCGCCGGTAGCTTGACTGCCTTTCCGTAGGCAGGCCCTTGGCGCGCTCCTCTGCGCCCTCATAGTCCTTCAGCTTGTCCTGCAGGACCGAGAGCAATTCGGTCTCGGTCGTGATTTTCGTCGACAGGGAATTGAACCGTTCGCGTGTTTCCTTGTCGACGTTTATGATATCGCCGAGCCGCCGGATTTCCGCATCAAGCCGGCCAAGGGGAAGTTTCGTCAGATCGGCATCGTCGGCGATGAGCGGGGTCGCTGGATCGGTGATTGCGATATCGATCCCGCGCCACCCGTCACGGTTCTTCCGGGTGGAGGACAGGTTGTCGTTGATGATGCCGTCCACATTGCCGCTGTACTGCGTCAGAAACGGGTCCCACGCCTCTCCGGCTATGCCGGCATCCTTGTGGCGCTCTTGCGCATCGCGCAGATTTTCGGGCGCCTGATGGGTCCGGAAGTCCGAAACCTCGTCCTGGACGAGTAGCAACTTCTGCTCGCGATTGGTCAGGCGCCTAACCCGTGCGCGCACCTCGTTTGCCGCCTCGGTCAGGGCCTCGAGGCGCTTGATCCGGTCCTCGCTGCCTTTGCGGACAAGCTTGCCGCGGTCATCGGTGAGCTGGGTAATCTTGAGCTTCTTCTCGTCGACCTGCTTCCGAATGGCCACGATCTGAGATTGCTTCTCGAGCTCGATGTTGATCCGGTCGGACAATTCCTCGAGCTTCTGTTCTTCGCGGCGTCGCGCCTCGCGGAACCGGGCTGCCTTGAGGTCGCGAAGGTCCGCAAAATCGACGGCGCCCTCGCGCTCGGTCGGGCTGTGCGCGTCAAAGACCACGCGCTCGACTTCCGACAACAGGCCATCGGTCATTCCCTCCGGTGAGCAGAGCGATTCCACGAACTGCTGTGTCAGGTATCGAGCGCGGGCGTAGCCGTCCCATGCCGCCGCGGCATTATCGAGGCCGCGTTCGGTGACAACGCCATTGCCCCAATCGAGCTTCACCGTCGCATCGTCGAGATATTCGCTCGCCCGAACCAGGAACGACTGCATAGGGAGCTGGTCGGCATGGGCATCGCAGCCCGCTGCGATCATGTCGGCCAGCGCGGTCTTGCCGGACCCGCGCGCACCAATGATCGCGACGAGGCCCGGGTTGAGATCGATCACCGAATTAGGGGCCCACGGCGCATTCGTCAGGGTCACACGGCGGATCGTCTCGGACGGCGCAGCTGCGGGCGGCGCCTCGGTCCCGACGTAAGCGCGGCCTTCGGGATCGATGCAGGCCTGCTTCAGTCCGTCGAATGTCGCCGCCCCCTTGATCCAGGTATAGCGGTCGCCATCGGGCGCGCCCGTTCGTTCCACAGAATGCCCGTCGCTGCCGTGCATGCACGGCTTGAGCCCGCCGTAGGTCTCGCAGATATGCTCGCGACTGGTTTTTCGGCCGAGCCAAAATTCACGTTGCGCCGGGCTCGACGCGAACATGATGTGAGCAAAATGTTCAATCTGCTGGCGCAAAGCCTGGTCTGCGCCATCTTGAAGTCCCGATGTCCCATCGCCCTTCGCGCCGGCGACCGCGATCAGGATATTCTCCTGCGCCCAGCTCATCCCCTTATATTCTTCACGGAGCTGATCGAAGCTTACCTTGAATTGTTCGGAGCCGTGGCGAAGCGCTGAACGATCATCGGTCAGCTCGGAATTGAGCGACCGTCCCAAGCGGATCAGCTCCGAAGGATTGCAGGCGAAGGTGTCGGTCGTGGTCTTGAAGGTCAGGCGCTGAAGGAAGCGCGTGAGCTGCTCGATATGATCGGGATCGTCGGGGCAGACGAGCAGATGGGCGTTGATCCACGACCGCGCGGTTCCCACGCTGAACCGAAGCTCGATATTCGGAAAGATCAGGTCGCAGTCCTTGAGGCGACCTTGCTCCTTGCGCGCGCGAACCTCCTTGTAGAGTTCAAGCCCGTAATAGTCGGTAATACCGAGCGCGCGGATCGCCGGCGTCGCACCCTCGATCGCGGCAAGATAGGCTTCCCAATCGCCCTTGAACTGGTCGTTGAAGATCGTGCCCGGGGCGTGGACGTGAGGATCCCATCGCAGCCACAACGATCCCGGTCCGATCGATTCCTCTTCCCCCACGGTCATGGCGCGGCACGCTATCGTCAACAGGGGGGAAACGGAAGTGCCGGCGCCAGATCAAACCATTTTGGATCTATTTTGTGCCGGGGCCTGCGGCCTGATCGCAGGGCGGCTCGGGCTCGCCGGAACCGCAGGACTTGCCGGCCGTTTCCCAGTGGCAACGTCCATAGGAGCTGTCATGGCAAGCGCACCGCCCGACCCGCATCCCGATTCTCCCCCGACCGGCCCCGAGCAAGTTCCGGAGCAGGTTCCCCTTCCTGATGATGACGGTCGGGAAAGTGTCGAGGACGTGCCTGACGCAGAATGATTGGCGAGCTGCTTGGCTTCTCGCTTGCGGCATGGCGCCCGCATATCTGCGGAGCGGAAATGGTAAGCCCCGCTACATCTCTGCAGCTGGGCTTCCCTAGATTTCATCCGAAGATGCCATCAAATTCTGCCATTCTTTCGTCTGGACAGGTAAGTGAAACGTGCCGGGCGCGGATGGTTCCGTAGGTTACTTCGAGGCCCGGAATTTTTCTATCGCCGCAGCGTGACCGCGATCGGGCAGTGGTCCGAGTAATGCTTCTCGCCGGGCGCATAGAGCGTCTCGCTGAACCCCGTCCGGTCGGCAGCGGCGCGCCGGTCGAGCACGATATGATCGATGAAACTGTCGTAACGCGGATCGCAGGCCGGCGGCTTGCCCGCGTCGGCGAGGGTCAGATCGGCGTTCGCCGGATCACCATCGTCGATTTCGGTCCAGATCATATCGCCGGGAAGCGCGAGCCGGCGGTTCCAGTCTCCAAGCACCGCGAAGCGGTCGGGCCCGGCGGCGGCCCCATCGATCCAGGCTTCGAGCGCCGGAATCTGATCCTGGAATATGGGGCAGGCCTTCGCCTCGCTCCCGGAGAAGCAGCCTGACTTGAGGTGGATGCCGAGAAGGCGGATCGGTGTGCGGCCCTCGGGGCGGAGCGTGATGTCGACGCCCGAGCGAAGCTGTTCGTTGCCGCGCATCAGCGACGTCACATCGGCATGGCGATCGAAGGCCATGTCCTTGCGGATCGCAAAACCGACCGCCTGGCGGATCACCGTCTGCGACGGGAACTTGCCGCCGCAGGTGCCGCCCGGCGCGCCCTTCCGGGCTTCCATGATCACGACATATTTGGCGGGGTCGAAGACCCGCGCTGCGGCGGCCTCATTCTCGGCTTCCTGAAAGGCGATCACATCGGCGTCGAGGTCGTCGACGATGCGGCGCATCGCTGCATAATCGCTGTCATCCCTGGGGTTGCAGCCTTCGCCGTTCCTCGCGGCGAGAAATTCAAGGTTCCAGCTCGCGAGCTTGATCGGTTTCGATGGAATAGTCGGGTTTGCGGGTGCGGAGGTCGCGGGCGCGCAAGCAGTGGCAAGCAGGAGAAGCGCGGATGCGATGAGGCGGTGGGGTAGCATCGGCCGCTACTGCCGCACGTCGCCACCGAGTGCAACTCGCCGTTCCGCGCCTTGGCGCGGCGCAGATGGCGCCGATCCGTCCGCGGCGCTATAGCGCCCGCCCGGCCGGGATCCTTCCGGTCGCTCAAGGAGATGATTTTATGAACCACGCCGAACTGTCGGACAGCGTCGCAACCGCACTTGGTCTGAGCAAGGCCGATGCGAAGAAGGCTGTCGATGCCGTTTTCGCCGCGATCACCGACGCCGCCGCCAAGGGCGACGAAGTCTCGGTGAACGGCTTCGGCAAGTTCAAGGTCAAGGAATCGGCCGCGCGCGAAGGTCGTAACCCCTCGACCGGCGAAACCATCCAGATTGCGGCTTCGAAGAAGCTGACCTTCGGCGCCGCGAAGGCCGTCAAGGACCGTCTGAACGGCTGAGCCGGTACGTCCCGCCGGTGTGCCGACGGGACGGCCGCGCGGCGGCATGTCGGGCGCGGCATCTGATGAGCGCGCTCTGGCCTCGCAGGCTCGGCCAGGGGTCGCACTTTTGTTTTGGCCGCGCGGCACACTCGGCTCGCTATCCTTGCGGTGCGTCGGCTAGGCACGGACGCGCATCGCACGCCGCCCCGCTGCGGGCTCGCCAAGAGTGCGGTTGTGCGGGCCCTGCGGGCCGGCGACATCATGATCTAGAGCGGAAGCTCTGCCTGTTTGCGCAAAGGCTCAACGAACAGCGTATGACGCGGTGGTTCCTCGAACAGCAGCTCGTTCGGCAGGCTGCCGTCGAGCCAATGGTTCGCGTCGCGCCGCTGGATGATCACGCCGTGGCGCGACTGATAAGGAATGACATCGGCGCCCGCCGGGATGGTGAGGATGCGGTAGGACAGCGGCCAGTCGGCAAGTGGCGGGTCCCACACTGCGGCGAGATAGAAGAAATTGCCGCTGTCGAGCGTCACCCGGTAGCGGTGGTCGCCGGTTCCCATGCGGAACTCGGACGCCGGGATCAGGCAGCGGCGCGCCGGGAAGGCACGGCCCTCGGCGCGCACGAAACGATAATTGATCCCGTCGTTGAACCGCGGGTCGGAACCCCAAACCGCTTTGACCATTTCGATCTCGGTCATATTGTCGGGATTGCGCCGGACGAGCGCCTGCACGCCTCCGCTCGGGGCGTCGGGATCGAAAGGGGTTGGCGCGATACCCATATGTGGAACATAATGGGAACGATGTTGAGTCGCAAGGGCGAGGGGACCGACGCGCATGTGCAATGATTATCGGCTCGAGGTAGACATCGCGTCGATCGCCGAAGACTTCGACAACCTCCAGATCAAGATCGATATGCCCGAGGGCGCACCGAACGTGCCGGCGCGCGAGGATGTCCGCATCACCGATACCGCGCCGATCGTGAAGAGCAGCGACGGCGCCTCCGCCGGATCGATTGTCAACCGGCGCTGGAGTTGGCCCGGACAGGGCGGCAAACCGGTCTATAATGTGCGCTCGGAGCGCCGCGATCTCGGCATGCAGCGATGCCTCGTCCTCTGCGACGGTTTCTACGAGTTCACCGATCCCACCGACCCCGCGCAAAAGCGGCTCGACAAGTGGCTGTTCACGATGAAGGACCATCGCTGGTTCTGCATGGCCGGTGTGTGGCGCGACAGCCATGTCGGCGAAGCCTTCAGCCTCCTGACCATGGACGCCGGTCCCGACATCGCACCCTATCACCATCGCCAGATCATTCCGCTGCCACGCGATCAATGGGCCGCCTGGCTCGATCCGCGCGTTCCGGCCGAGGACATATTGAAATGGCTTCCCGAAGGCAGCCTTGAGGTCACGCAGGTATATGGCAAGCCCCCTGCGCAAGGCGCTCTTGCCTTATGACAAACGAAGAGGGGCTCGACCTGTTCGTGACGGCGCAGGAGCAAATCTATGCGCGCGCGCTCGGCGAGATTCGCCGCGGCAAGAAGTGCTCGCACTGGATGTGGTTCATATTCCCGCAGCTGGCAGGCCTTGGCCGAAGCGCGACGTCGAAGCTCTACGGTCTCGCGGGAGCCGATGAGGCGCGGGCCTATCTGGCCCATCCGCTTCTCGGCGCGCGCTATGCCGAATGCGTCGAGGCGATCCAGGACCTGCCCGCAAGCGACCCGGTGGCGGTCTTCGGCGAGGTCGACACCGTCAAGCTGCGTTCGTCGCTGACGTTGTTCGAGGCCGTGAGCCGGCGGCCGCTCTTCTCCGCCGCGCTCATCCGCTGGTTCGGCGGCGAGCGCGATGAGCGCACCCTGGGCCTGCTCAGCCGCGACGACAGCATGCCGTGACGCCGACGCGTGTCAGCCGCGCGGATTGCGAAACAGCGGCAGCATCCGGTGAAGCACTTCGTCCTTGTCGAAAAAATGATGCTTGAGCGCGCCGAGAACATGCAGCCCAAGCACGACGTAAATGGCCTTCACCATCAGCTTGTGTATGTCGCCGAGCTCTTCCGCGAGATCCTCATTCAGCGGTAGCGGAAGATTGGGTGCGGGCACGGCGCCGTAAAGCGGCACTTCGGGCGCGCCGCCCGCCGACGCTGCGGCCCAGCCGAGAAGCGGGGCGCCGATCATCAGCACATAAAAGAGGATATGGGTCGTGCGCGCGAGCAGCCGTTCCCATGACGGCATGCCGCCGGGGAAGGCCGGCCAGGGATGGCCGAAGCGCCAGCCGAGCCGGATAAGGCTGAGCGCGAGGATCGTGATCCCGACCGATTTGTGCAGCTGATAATAGCCGAGTTTCTCGCTGTCCGAGGCGTCCTCCATCCAGCCGCCAAAGGTGGCATTGGCGATGATCAGGATGGCGATCGTCCAGTGCAGGACGATCGAGACGGTGGAATAGCGGCTGTGCTTCTCGCGCATGATTCGCCTCGCAATAGGTCCGTCACCGGTCTTCCAATGCTTTGGCGGCGATCCTCGTTCCGTCAGCACGACGCAGCCGTCACGATCATGAGCCCAATTTGTTGCGCTTTTACAGAGGCTGAGCGGAAGGCGCACACCGATTCCCGGCGGTTCGTCGCGGCCCGCTTGACGCGCCCTTTGACTCGGTGGAACATAAAGGGAACATTTGAGTCGATATTCCCATGAGCACGACGCCCCAATCTGCACCTCGGCCAAGTGCCAGAGATATCGACGTGCTTCGCGCGGCGGTGGCGCGTGCAGCCGCCTCGCGCGGGCCGGTCCTGCCGTTCGGCGTCGGGCCGGTCGATCATCTTCTCGCTGGCGGCGGGCTCGATGGCGCAGGCCTGCATGAGGTCGCGGGCGCCTCGGCAAGCTGGAGCGACGACGCTGCGGCAACGCTCTTCGCGGCTGGAATCGCGTCGCGCTTCGCGGCGGCGCCCGACGTGTCGGCGCTCTGGGCGCTCACGCGGTTCGATCTCTATGCCCCCGGTCTCGAACAGGCGGGGCTCGGTCCGGACCGCGTGCTCTATGCTCAAGGCAGGACCGACAAGGAACTGCTGGCGCTGTGCGAGGACGCGCTGCGCGATGGTTCGCTCGCCTGCGTCGTTGCCGAAGTGAAAGCGGCCGATCAGACCGCGACGCGCCGGCTGCAACTGGCCGCATCCGAGGGCAACACGCCGATGATCCTCTATCGCCGGTACCGGCGTTACGGCCAATGCCCGCTCGCCGATCCGTCGCTCGCAATGACCCGCTGGCGCATCGGCATCTTGTCGTCGGGCCGCCTCGCCTCGCCCGGCGTCGGGCGCGGGCGCTGGAATGTCGAGCTGGTCCGGCAGCGCGGCGGGCCGCCTTTTTCCCTCGAACTGGAGGCGTGCGATGACCAGGGTCGCCTCGCTCTTCCTGCCGCAACTGCCGATCGAGCGGTTGCGCCGGGCAGAACGGACACCGTTGCATTCGGGCACGCCGCCTGATCGGGCGCGGGCTGGTCCGCGCTGCCCCGAGCCTGTCGACGACAATCCCGGCACCTGTTCGGTGCCGCGCGGCGGCGGCTGGCGTCCGGGCGCGCGCTGGGCGCAAGGCACGCACTCCGGCAGGCCGTCGCTCGACGCCCTCCCGGCGCACCAGCGACCGACGATGCGCGAGCTGGGACGGCGGAGCGAAGCTGCCGCACCGGTGTTCCGGGCGTTGCGCTCGGACGACGGGACGTCGGGCGGGCTCGCTGCGCCGCTGCCGCCGCTCTGGGGCCTCCGTCCGACGATCGTCGTCGCGCGAACCGGCCAGCGCGACGTCGTGACCGCCGCCTGTCCGGCGGCGCTCGATCTCGGCCTCGTGCCCGGCATGGCGGCCGCCCATGCGCGCGCGCTGGTCTCCGATCTCGACATACTCGACGCCGCACCCGACGCCGATCGCGCGTGGCTCGATCGCCTTGCGCTCCACGCCGCCCGCTGCTGGACGCCGACGGCGGCGGTGTCGGGCACCGACGGGCTGTGGCTCGACCTGTCGGGCACGACGCATCTCTTCGGCGGCGAAGAGCGTTTCGCGGCGCGTCTGCTCGGTTTTCTGCGGCGCCTCGGCTTCACCGCGCGTGTCGCGATCGCCGGCACGCCGGGCGCCGCGCACGCGCTCGCGCGCTATGGCGGCGCGGGCGTGGGGATCTTGCCGGAAGGAGGCGAGAGCGACGCGCTGGCGCCTTTGCCGCTGGCGGCGCTCCGGCTGGCGCCGGAGGCGCTCGCCGCGGCGGCGCGCTTCGGGATCGAGCGGATCGCCGATCTTTATCCGATGCCGCGCGGGCCCTTGGCCCGGCGGCTCGGGCGCGGCGCGGTCGAGCGGCTCGATCAGGCGCGCGGCTTTGTGCCCGAGCCGATCGTTCCGGTCGTGCCGTTCGACATGCCCGAGGCGCGCCGTTCCTTGCTCGAACCGATCGGGACCGCCGAGGCGATCGAGCAGGTCATCGCCGACCTGCTCGGCGATCTCGTGCTCGCGCTGCGCGAGCGTAGTCTTGGCGTGCGGAGCCTCGTCTTGCGCTGCGACCGGCTGGACATGGGCGCGCAGTTCATCACCGTCGGGACGGCGCGCGCGACGCGCGACGCGAAACATCTGATGCGCCTGTTCAGACTCCGGATCGACCGGATCGAACCGGGGCTCGGGATCGAGACGATGGTTCTCGCGGCGCCGCAGGTCGAAGCGCTGGCGCCCGAGGCGATCGCCGCCGCCCTCGACACGGCACGCCAGGCGCCCGACCTCGCTCCGCTCGTCGATGCGCTGGCCGGCCGCGCCGGCGATGCCGCGCTGTTCCGCCTGTCCGCGATCGAAAGCGATGTCCCCGAGCGCGCGATCGTGCGCGCCGGGCCTTTGGTCAAGCCCGCCGGCTGGCCCGTCTGGCCGCGGCCGATCCGGATGCTCGCGCGGCCCGAGGCGCTGTCGGGCGTCGTCGCCTTGCTTCCCGACCATCCGCCGCGCCGCTTCGCGTGGCGCGGGCGGAGCTATGCCGTGGTCGCAGGCGATGGCCCCGAGCGGATCCATGGCGAATGGTGGCGTCGTCCCGGCGAGATGTGGGCGGTTCGCGACTATTTCCGGGTCGAGGCGACAAGCGGCGAGCGCTTCTGGCTCTTCCGCCGCGGCGACGCGATCACCGACAAGACGGGTGACCTCAGCTGGTACATGCATGGCGTGTTCGGATGACGGAACCCGTTACGACCTATGTCGAACTCTACGCCACGAGCCATTTTTCCTTTCTGCGGGGGGCCTCTTCGCCCGAGGAATTGTTCGCGGCCGCCGTTGCCCTCGGCCATTCGGCTCTCGGGCTTTGCGACCGGGGCAGTGTCGCCGGCATGGTGCGCGGCCTGTCGGGACAGGAAACAACCGGCGTCCGGCTGATCGCGGGGACGCGCGTCGACCTCCGCGACGGTCGCTCGATCCTCCTCTATCCGACCGATCGCGCGGCCTGGTCGCGGCTGACCCGGCTGCTTTCCTTGGGGAAGGCGCGCGGCGGCAAGGGCAATTGCTGGCTCGACTGGCCCGATGTCGCGGCCGCGGCCGAGGGCCTCGTCGCGATCCTCCTGCCCGGTGAAGCCGACGAGCGGGCGCGGCTCGATCTCGCCGAGCTCAGCGGCGCCTTCGGCCCGCGCGCCTTTCTCGCGCTCGCGCTGCGCCGCCGGCCCGGCGATTTCGCGCGGCTTCGCGCGCTCGATGCGCTGGCGCAGGAGCTCGGGGTGCGGAGCGTCGCGCTCGGCGACATCCTCTACCATGCGCCCGAACGGCGCCCGCTGCAGGACGTGCTGACCGCGATCCGCGAGAAGACGACGGTCGATGCACTCGGGTTCAAGCGCGAACGCTTCATGGACCGGGCGTTGAAGAGCCCGGCCGAAATGGAAAGGCGCTTCGCGCTCTTCCCCGACGCGATCGCGGCGACCGCCGACATCGCGGCAGCCTGCCGCTTCGACCTTGGCGAGATCCGCTACCAATATCCCTATGAGCAGGTGATGGAGGGCCGCACCGCGCAAGAGGCGTTGGCGGCGTTGACCGAGGAAGGTGCGAACCGGATGTTTCCGGGCGGCGTGCCGCCTGCCTATCGGAAGCAGATCGCGCATGAGCTGCGCCTGATCGGCGAGCTCGGCTACGCGCCCTATTTCCTGACCGTCAATTCGATCGTCGCCGAGAGCCGGCGCCGCGGCATATTGTGCCAAGGGCGCGGGTCGGCGGCGAACAGCTGCGTCTGCTTCCTGCTCGGCGTCACCTCGATCGACCCGATCAAGCACGAGTTGCTCTTCGAGCGCTTCGTGTCGGGCGAGCGCAAGGAGCCGCCCGATATCGACGTCGACTTCGAGCATGAGCGGCGCGAGGAAATCATCCAGTGGATTTACGAGACCTACGGCCGTCATCGCTCCGCGCTGACCGCCGTGGTCACGCGATCGTGGAGGAGAAGCCTGTAAAGCTCTCGGTCGAGTTTTCGGGTGCTTTGATGCGCGACCTCACCGACTATGCCGCGGTTCATGCGCGCTTGAATGGTCTCGCCTCGCCGCTACCGCTGGAGAAGCTGATACCGCCGATCGTCGACCGGTTCATCGCGAGCGATCGCGAGTTCAGCAAGCAACGTCGCAGGGAGTGAGGTTCACCCAGGCGTCGTCGGCGATCCGTCAGGAGCCGAAATAGGCTTTGACCTCGTTGCGGAATTCCTGCGTCAGCCTGGACGGGCGCGACACATTGGATACGGCAAAGGCATATTCATGGGTGATGGGCGGCTCGAATGGCCGGGTCACCAGCGGCTTGTGGAGGTACGGCTTCACCAGAAGTTCGTTCAAAATGGCCATTCCATTGCCTCGCGCGGCAAGCGCGCAGGCCGACCCGTGGGTGTGGGTCTCGACCGCGACAACGGGTCGAAGCCCGAAGGAGGCGAAGGCTGCATCGACCTGCGTCCGCCAGTGGCGGCCCGCGCCGAGAAGAATGAGCGGATGCTGACCGATCTCGGCCGGGGTGATGGTGGCGTGACCAGCGAGGGGATGATCCTCGTGCATGACGCATACCGAGCCGCTCGCAACAATCTGCTCGATCGCCAGATCATTTTCTTCCGCGGGCAGCTTCACGAATCCGCAGTCGACGTAGCGCATCGCGATCATGGTCCGTGCCGTCTCGACACTGCGCGAGTCGATGTTGAACTCAACGCCCGGGAAGCGCTCGCGAAACCGCGAGACGATATCGGGCAGGATGCCCTCGGCAAAGCTCGGCGGTGCAACGATCCGGATCGTTCCGGCCGAATAGCCTGCGATGTCGCGAACAAGGCTGTTGAACCTGTCGATGCTGGCGAGGGTCAGCTCGACCTCCTGGATCAGCTTGGTCCCGTCGGCGGTCGGCACCAGCTTGCCGCGATCACGGTAGAACAGGTCGAAGCCGACCTGCGTCTCGAGCTGCGCGATGACGCGGCTGACCGCGGGCTGCGACAGCGACAATTGCTTGCCTGCCGCGGTCGCGGACCCGGTGCGCATGATCTCGGAGAAGACGCGAAGTGCGCGGAAACTGACATCCTTGTCGGGCTCGACGCCGGCCGGCGCACGCGGCTTTCGCACCGTCAGTCCGCTCCGTCGATCACGACCGGCAGCAGGATTTGCGAGGCCTGGTTGCCGCCGAGGTGGATGCTCGTCTCCGCGACAACCGGCGCCAGTCCCTCGATCCGCCAGTCGGTATTGGGATTGATGTCGAAGTGCGGGAAGTTGCTGCCGGCGATCTCGATCCGGATGCGATGCCCGTTCGCGAAAAGGTTGCTCATCGGAAAAGACGCAATCTGCACGCGATAGACCTTTCCCGGCTCCATGGCTTCAGGGGCCTCGAACGAATTGCGGAAGCGCATCCGCACCAGCCCGTGCGCAATGTTGAGCGCATAGCCCTCCGGATAATCGGCGCTCGCCGGATAAACATCAACGATTTTGATCGTGACGTCGGTGTCGATGGCCGTCGAGCTGACGAACAGGTCGGCTATGGCCTGGCCGGTCAGTTCGACATCGGCGCGCAGTATCGGCGTCTCGAAGGTCAGGACGTCAGACCGATCGGCCAGTGCCCGTCCCGCCACGCTCGAACCGAAGAAGTCCGGTCCTTCCCGCTGGTCGAATCCGCCGGCCTCCATGACCGGCGCGCCCGAGGCGATCGCTCCGCCGATTGTCGGAACCGGACGATGCGGGTCGTGCACAAATTCGCGGGCATCGGGCTTGGAAGGTGGCGTCTCGCCGAGGCTTCCGTCGGCATGCAGATGGAACGGGGTCATCCGCATGGCGGGGAGCGGCCAGTTGGCGGCACTCCGCCATTGCCCGCCATGGTCCAACCGCCCGCTCGACAGGCGGCGGCCTGTTCCGCCGCCCATGGTGAAAAGATAGACCGAAGCAGGTAGCGGATCGGTCGCGGCGTCCCGCATATGGCAATCGAACCAGCGCATGCGGAGCGTGACATAGTCGCCGAACAGATGGTCGAGGGTCGATTGCGGTCCGAAATCGGCATCGCCCGAAAAGGTCAGCGAGCGCTTGCCATGCGTCCACGGGCCCATGATCAGCTTTACCGGGCCGCGCTTACGCGCCGCAAGACCCGTGAAATTCTCGACGGCCGTCAGCGCATAAGGGTCGTACCAGCTCGACATATGCACCATCGGCACATCGGCGAAGCTGTCGTACCAGCCTCGGGCATAAAGGCCGCGCTGCTTCCAGAAGTCGGTAAAACTGTCCGCATTCCATTGCTCGAGGATGAAATCCTCATACTCGGGCGCCGCACTGATCGGAGAATGGCCGGGGCGCCATTTCTCCACGCCAACCCAATCGCGAATGTCCGCGGCCTCGAGCGCCGCGCGCCGCGCCGGGTCGGCCAGGGTTTCGGGAGCGAGCAGCGCG
Source organism: Sphingopyxis sp. (assembly GCF_016793825.1). GTDB lineage: Bacteria > Pseudomonadota > Alphaproteobacteria > Sphingomonadales > Sphingomonadaceae > Sphingopyxis. The sequence continues at coordinate 42,661 of NZ_JAEULM010000011.1, read as the reverse complement.
TGTTTGAACGCCCAGGTCAGCTGCTTCAGCTCATAGGCGCCGCCCTGACGGATCCCGCTATGATAGGCGCTCGAGAAGCCACCTGAATCCAGGAACATCGCCGCGAGACCCGGTGGATCGAGCGTGGCGAGCGCGGCCTGGACATGCGCGCCATAAGAGAGGCCGAGCGTCCCGATCCGGCCGTTGCACCATGGTTGGTCCATGATCCATGCCATCGTGTCTTCGCCATCTTCGGCTTCCGCCAGATATTTGCGGAATACGCCCTCCGAGCCATAGCGGCCCCGGCAGTCCTGAAGGACAAAGGCATAGCCATGGCGGGCAAAGATTTGTGCAAGCTCGGGCTTCGAGAGCGGTGTCTGATCGGCAGCCGAGAAGTCCGCGTGGTTGGTGCCGTCCTTGTCATAGGGGATGCGCTCGAGGAGCACCGGGAGCGCGGCGCCCTCTACAGGCAGATAGACATCGGTCGCCAGATGCACGCCGTCGCGCATGGGTACCATTGCGTTGCGTATCACCCGAATATCCATTGTCTCGATCATCGGGCGGCCATCTCATAAGTTGCGGCCGCGCCAGGGCCCACGGGGAGTTCGAAGCTTGTCCAGGCTCCGATGAGGCAGAGGCCGGTCAGCCCGATCGCGATCGAAAAGGGCAGCATCAGCGCGATCAGCGAGCCGACGCCAAAATCCTGCCGCCAGCGCTGTGCGAGGACGAGGACCAGGACGAAGTTCGCCGCTACCGGGGTGACGATATTGAAGATCGAGTCGCCCATCCGATAGGCTGCGGTCGTCATTTCGGGCGACACGCCGAGCAGCATCAACATCGGCACGACGATAGGCGCCATCGCGCTCCACTTCGCCGAGGCGGATCCGATGACGAGATCGAACACCGAGGACATGAGCAGCAGGAGGATCAACATCACCGGGGTTGCGAGATGCTGTGCACGAAGCCAGTCGGCACCGTTGATCGCCATGACAGGACCAAGGTTCGACCAGGCGAACATCGCGATGAAATGGGCGGCGAAGAAGGAGATGACGAGGAAAGGCGTCATGGTCGCGAGGCCCTCGGTCATCATCTTCACCACGTCGCGGTGCGATTTGATCGTGCCGACAGCGGCGCCATAGGCCCAGCCGCAGACGAGAAAGAGCAGCATGAAGCCTGCCACCAGCGAGGCGTAGAAGGGTCCGAGCCGTGCTGGCCCCTCTGCCGCGGTGTCGATGAGCGGGGTGTAGCTCGGCCATAGCGCAAGGGCCGCGAAGAGCAGCGCGATGGCGAGGGCTGCAACCCCGGCGCGGCGCAGGCCTTTGCGCTGTGCCGCCGGATCGGCTTGATCCTCGATCTCCCCCTCGGGCGGCGAACCGGTCCAGGCGCCGAGGCGGGGCTCGACGATGCGGTCGTTCACGAACCAGGTCACGGGGATCAGGATCAGTCCGAGCGCGGCGGTGAAATACCAGTTGCCGAGCGGATTGAGCATATGGTCGGGGACAAGCAATGCGGTCGCCGACTTGGTAATGCCGAGCATCAGCACGTCGAACTGTCCCGGCACAAGATTGGCCGCGAAGGCGCCGGAAATGCCGGCATAGGCAATTGCAATCCCCGAGAGCGGGTGGCGTCCCGCCGCCGCGAAGATGATCGCCGAGAGCGGGATCAACACGACATAAGCGGCATCGGCCGCCTGATGCGACAGCAGCCCGATCAGGAAGATCGCCGGGCTGAGGAAACGGGTCGGGACGCCGCGCATCGCGCGGGTCATGAGGGCTGTGAACAATCCCGAGCGCTCGGCGACCGCGGCGCCGAGCATGACGACGAGGATCAGTCCCAATGGCGGGAAATGCGCCATCGTCTCGGGCATCTGGGTCAGCAGCTTGCCGACATTCTCGGCGGAGAGCAGGCTCTTCGTCGTGAGCGTCTCGCCGCTCACCGGGTTGACCGCGCTCCAACCGAGCAGCGCCGCGGCGACCGAAACGCCGACCAGCGCGGCAATAAGGCCAAGGAAGATGAAGACCGGGTCGGGAAGAGCGTTACCCCAGCGTTCGACCCGGTCCAGCCATTTTTCCGTCTTTCCTGACATGGTCGACGCGCCCCGCCTAATTGGGGCCGCGCCGCTGTCGGCGCGGCCGAACCCGATCACATCTTTACCGAGAAGCTGGCGTAGACGAAACGGCCGCGCGCATCATAGGTGTAGATGTCATAGTTGATCGGGGCATTGGCGTAGGAAGCCGGCGGTGCCTTGTCGAACAGGTTGTTGACGCCGAGGCTGAAGCGCGCGGCATCGTCGTTGATGCTGAAGCCGACTTCGAGATCCGTATAGATGATCGACTTGGTGCGCGCATCCTTGACGGCATTCACGACGTCGGTCGTCGGGCCGATATAGCGGCCGCGCAGCATCACATCGACGGCATCGCCGGTCCAGCCGAGCGAGGCCTGACCCTTCCAGTGCGGATAGGTCGCGCGCGGCGTGTCGCCTTTGCCGGCGCGCTCATCGACGATCGGGTCGCCGCCGGCGGGGTTCGGTGCCGTGGTCCGGAACGAATTGAGATAAGAGGCGTCGATCACGGCCGAGATGCGTCCGATGTCGGTGCTGAAGTCGTACCGCAGCGTCGCGTCGACCCCGTCGGTCGTGATCGAGTTCAGATTTTGCGCGCCCTGCAGGAGTTGAAGGATTTCGCCGGTCCCCGCATCGCGGGTGACGAGGTCGCAGAACACGCCCCCGCGCACCGCGCACAGCTGCATGATCTGGGTCGGCGTCTGGGCCGCGATCGCGTTCTTGATCTTGATCTTGTAATAATCGACCGTCAGCGACAGCCCGCGAATGCCGCTCGGCGTGATGGCAATACCGCCGCTGAAGGTATCGGCTGTTTCGGGCTTGAGACCGACATTGCCGCTGATCACGCCGGCAATCAGGCCGTTGAGGTTGAAGTTGACCTGGTTGTAACCCGCCGGCACGCCCGCGCACCCGGGAAGGCCTGCATTGGCCGCTGCGCCGCCATTGCAAGGGTCGATGCCCTGGAAGCTCGCCTGCCGCGCACCCTGATAGAGTTCCAGGATCGACGGTGCACGGAAGCCCTGCGAATAGGTGCCGCGCAGAAGGATGTCGTCGATCGGACGATAGCCGACGCCGGCTTTCAGCGTCACCTTGTTGCCGACCGTCGAATAGTCCGAGTAGCGGCCCGCGAGGCTGAGTTCGAGGCTCTTCGCAAAGGCCTGGTCGCGGAAGATCGGTACATTCAGCTCGGCATAGGCTTCGTGCAGGTCGTAGCTGCCGACGGTGGCCGTGCGTGTCTGCCCGGTGGTCTTCGTATAGAGCGCGGGATTGAGATAGGTCGGGGCGGCATTGACGATCGGATCGGGCGCGTCGAAGCCACGATTCTGACGATATTCATAACCGACTGCGAGCGCGACCGGCCCTGCGGGCAGGTCGAACAGGTTCCCCGTCACGTTGAACGCGGCGTTATAGAGTTCGGTGCGATTATATTCACGCGTCGTGAAGCGAATGAAGGCCGCCTGCTCGGCGGTCATCGGCGCGAACAGGTTGATCGGCACGCATCCCGCCGCCGCAGCGCAGGCCGCGGGCGACCCGAGCCCCAGGAACAGATTGTCATAGTTGATGCCATTTTCGGCGACCGTGTTGATGCTGTTCTTCGAATAGGAGCCGAAGACGTCCCAGCGCCACTCGCCACCCCCGATCATGAAACTGCCGTCGACCCCGACCGAGAAGCGGATCGTCTCGACGTCCTGAATATTGTTGCGGTTGCCGACGTCGGTCATCACCTTGCGGATGCGCCACGCGCTGTTGGCCCCGAACGCGAGTGCATTGGCGGTGGGAACGCCATTGGCGGTGCCGAAGGGGTTGAATGCCTGGTTGTTGGGGATGGAGAAGCCGCGAACCGAACCCGCGGTACCGCCGACGTCGAGCAGCACGGGCGAGAAGAGCTGGTTCGACTTGCGCCGGTTATAGACGCCCTCCAGCTTGATCGTGACATCGTCGGTCAGTTCATAGTCGAACCGGCCATAGAAACCGTAGCGTTCCGACGGGCCCGCCGAGTAGATGCCCTGCGCCTGCGTGTTGTAGAAGTCGCCCGGAAGCGCGCCGACATGGAAAGCATTGTCGGCGCTATTCCCCGCGCCGATCGTCGCGCCATTGTTGAGCACGATCGGGTTCGCCGAACTGGCGAAGCCGGCGCCGGTGCCGAAATAGGCATTGTTCGCGAGGCCCGGCAGGATGAACAGCCCATTGGGGTTATTGCCCACCGCGGTTTGCGGGACGAGCGTCAGCGTCGTCAGGTCGCGCGCGTCGGTGCGGATCGGACGCGAGCGGAAATAGCTGCCCGACAAAATGATCGAAGCGCGGTCCCAGGTCTTGCCGACAGTCAGCTTGCCGCCAAGCTCGGCGCCATCGCCCTGGGTGGTGATACCGGCACGGACGGAGCCGCGCAGCCCATCGAACGGCTGGACCGTCTTGATGTTGACGACGCCCGCGATCGCGTCGGCACCGTAGATTGCCGACGCACCGTCCTTCAGGATTTCAATGCCATCGATCATGCCCTGCGGCATCGTGTTGAGGTCGACGAAATCGCGGAAGCCGCGCTGGCCTACACCGTCGACCCAGCGATGCCCGTCGACGAGAACGAGGACCCGGTTGCCGCTGCCTTCGCCGCCGCCGAGATAGCGCAGGTTGATCGAGCTGGCGCCGTAGGAGGTGCCTTGCGTGCCGTTCGAATTGAGGCTGACGCCCGCCGAAGGCAGTTTCTGGAGCAGGTCGCCGATCGACGAGGTGCCCGACTTGGTAATGTCTTCGGAGGTGACCGTCAGGATCGGACCGACCGAGGCCGCATCCTTGCGTCCGATGCGTGAACCCGTGACGATGATATCGCCGCCGGGATCGACGTCCGTTGCCGTGTCCTCTTCAGCTTCCACCGTATCTTGTGCCTGAACCAGCGACGGCCAGGCGAGGGCGCCAAGGCTGATTCCGGCGGCGGCGGCAAGTCTGGCAAGCTGGATACGCCGGGCGAAACGAGCGGATGCGATGGTCATATTGTCCCCCAATCTGTGATTCGCAGATGGCTTAGGGCCAAGCGCTGCCGCAAAAAATATTATGACAGCTCTACATACAGTCATAACAAAAGTGCATGACATTGCCCTGCATTGCTCACTCTTCGTATGACGCGCTTAGAGAGAGGGGACGACGATGCGAGCGAGCTTCAGCACACCCACGCGCCGGCAACTGATTGGTGCCGGAATTTCGGTGGCTTTTCTGCCGGTTCTGACGGGCGCGGGAAAGCGGTCGCTGCGGATCAGTCTCTTGGGTCAGTCGCTCATTAAGACGGATTTACGGGCTATCGGCTGGACCGGCCTGGCGGAGTTTAAGCAACTGCTGGACGGGCGCGATGCGGTTTTCACCGACCTTGAAACGGTGATCGCCGGACCGCTTGCGGGCAAGTCGACACGGCCCGCGGACAGCGAGGTGCTGCATGTCGGAGAGCCGTCGGTTATCGATTGCTTGCAGGCGATCGGGGTGAATCTCGTCGCGACCTCCAACAATCACGCCTGGGATCTCGATACCGGCGGCATCTTGTCGACGATCGACGCGCTTCGTTCGCGGCGGCTCACCTTTGCAGGGACCGGCGCCAATCTGGCGGAGGCGAGCGCGCCCGCAGCTTTGAATGGCTCCAATGCCGTCGCGCTGGTGTCTGCGGCCGCAGGCGCGATCCGTGATGGCGCTGCGGCCACCGACAGCCGGCCGGGCGTAAACGAGTTACGCCGCGCGCCCGATGGTGCGCTTGTGACATTGGATGTCGAACGCTACGACCTTGAGCGCACCGTTGCCTGCATCGCCAAGGATGCCGGCCATCCCGATCCCGATGGTTTCAGCCGGCGCTGGATGCGGCGATATAATGTCGACGGCCGAAATCCTTGGAAGGTGGCGGCGGAAGGCGGCGATGATTTTCACGCGCTGGACAAGCGGGTCCGGGCGATCTTCGACATGTCGCGCAACCAGCCAGCGGGCGACCTCGGTGGTCGGCCGCTGGTTACCGGCAGCCCGCAACCGCACAGCATCGAGACCCGCGTTATCGGCATGCGCGTCGCGGTGCATCTATCGGGCAGCGACACAGCGCTGCTCGCCGGCCAAACCCTGCTGGCGGTTATCGACACGCTGTTTGCTACGGTTATCGGCCTGCGGATCGGAGCATTCGTCGAGCGCTTTGATATCGATCTCGTGGAAAGCGATGTTGCCACAGCACCGAGCGTTGATTTCGATGGCAATAAAATGCGCGCCAAACTTCATTGGCCTGCCGGATCGACACCCGCCGATCATCTCGGTGAGAGCGGAACCCATAGCCAATTCCTGCTTCTCTCGACGCTGATGCTCGTCGCGACCTCACTCGCCGACCGGCAAAAAATATCTCTGGAGAAGCTTTTTCGGGAAGAATCGCTCCTTGAGCGCGTCAGCGCCGCAGTCGCGAGTTCGAACAGCCGCATCCGGGCGATGAACAGTCCAGCGTCGCGACTGACGGATTGGAACGAGCTATCGCTCGAGCGGTTTCCGCCGAAGGCCGACCGGCCGGTAATTGTAAGGGTGCCAGAGGCTGATCCCGAAGAAGAAACAATCAGCGAGCGATACGCGACTGGCGATCACCGCAGCGTCGAAGTGCGCTCTATCTTGGACATTCCGCAATGGGAGCAGGCCCGCTGGATCGGCGTGATGCTCGGTCTGCAGCATGATCTCCCGATCGTCGGATTGCACTTTGAGGATCGCGAGGCGGGACGCCAAATTTTCGAGCGTTGGCGCGAACGGTTCGGCGCACGAGATGCCGAAGGGGCTATCCACATCGCGATCTTGCGCGAACTACCTGGTCGGCCCCCGTCCCACTATGCGGTGCTATTGATGGCGGGAACTGAGCCAGGGGATTTCGCTGGTACGCTGGTGAGCATGCCGAGCCGCCTCAAGCTGCTCGAACCTGCCGCCGACACGAATCTGAGGTTCTTTCTCGATAACTATCCCGCGGGTGGCTCGTTCATTCTGGTTCCCACTTACGTGAAGGAGAATGGGGAGCCCGATCTGATGATGGACCTTGCCATACTAAAGCATGACCTCTCGATCCGGAGAGTAGCCGATATCGGCAAGTCCGATTTGGAGATCATCGGAGTGCAGCTTCTCGAGCAAATGGAAGCGCGCGACGGTTCGCTGCCTTGATCAGGCGGCGAACTTCATCTTTGCCGCCTTCCGCACGCCAGTCTCGAGATGTTTTGCGATCTCGTCCGAAGTGCGGCTGACTGCCAGCTTCACGGCTTCATCGATATGAACATAGTCCTGCGTCACACTTTGCGACGCGTGGCCTAGCATCGCGCGGATCGTGAGCTCGGAGAAGCCGAGTTCGCCCGCCATGCTCCCGAAGGTGTGGCGCAGCGTATGCGGCGTTACACCCTCGATGCCGGCCGAGCGGCATAGCCGGGCCAGGCAGTCGCTGACGGCGGTAAACGGGCCTTCGCCATTCGACGCTGGAAAGACGTAGGGGCAGCCAGCAATCTCGGGCTGTGCGACGACGATCTTGATCGCCTCGGGTCCGATCGCCCGATATTGCGCGTCGCTCTTCGTGTCGGGGAACGCGACGTAACCGCCCATGGGGTTAACCCACTGCCGCTGCAGCGCCTGCGCCTCTTCGCGCCGATAGCCGGTCAGAAGGAGCGTCCTGACAATTGCGAGCGCAACGGGGTTCTCGGAACCCAGTTCGGCCCGGCCGATCGCCCGACCCAGCAGCTCGATCTCGGCGATGCTGAGACGCCGGGTCTTCTTCTTGGTCGCGAGCTTCTTCGCGCCCTTCGTGGGATGTTCCGCAATCAGTCCCTTGTGCTTTGCATGGCCTAGGATGGCCTGGAGGGTGCCGAGGCTCCTCCCGGCAACGCCGGCACCGCCCGTCGGGCGGCCGCCGCGCCCGCCCGAAGGAGGCTTTCGGGTCTGACCGGTTGCAATGTCATTTTGCATTGCCTCGACGTCGGCGATCGTCAGCTTCCGCACGAGGCGTTTGCCCATCAGCGGGATGATATGCGTTCGGATGCGGCTCTCATCCATGTTGAGCGAGGTGTCCTTGATCGGGCGGTTCTTCCGTCCAAGAATGCGGCCGGCTCGCGCTTCGACGAGATACCATTCGCACATCTCGGCGACATTGAGATCCTTCCGGACCCGGCGCGACTCCTCTGCGGGATCTTCGCCAGAGGCGACCTTGCCCAACTGAATCTTCGCGAGCTCGCGGGCTTGCTCGACCGTCATCACTCCGAAGCGCCCGATCTTCACTCGCCGAACCCGGCCTTCCTCATTCATATACTGGATGACGAAGGTTTTCGTCCCGGTTGCGCCGACACGGACACCGAAACCTTTGATCTCGGTATCCCAAAGAAATGCCTGGCCTGTCGCTGGTGCAGCCAGCGCATCGACCGTCCGCTTATTGAGCTTTGCAAGCGCCACAAGTTCCTCCATCATATTACGCGAGGGTGGGCGATTCGAAAAGTAATAAGGACGTAATAGAAATTCACCGCTTCGCAGGGTAGGTCGAGGATAGAATATCGTAGGTTGAAGTCAACAAAAGCTTGCTTTTTAGTGCCTTGGCGTAGAAAAAGAAGTTCTGGCGTAGTTGTCGTAATTTCTTGCCAAGGTTGGGGTCGAGGGTTCGAATCCCTTCGCCCGCTCCAGTTTCTCCATAAAAATCAGTAGTTTAACGATGTGCGTATGGCATCGTTTGTGGTGACACGAGCACCGATTTCGGGTTTTGTCTCCATATAGTCTCCAGCTTTGGAGCAGGAATCGAAAAGCCTAGGAGACATTGGAACACTCTGGCCGCTGGGCGTGTCGTTCGTTTTCCCTGGCAAAGGCCTTCTTGCGACTACTGACCTGGCCTATGGTGCGTTGGTGGACCAACAGGATGAGCCATTCTGGCCTGGGCCTATTCCTAGGCCCTGCTCTGTGGGCGCGACCCGCGCCGATACCTCTGGGCTGCGCGTACCTTTTGCCGCCTGCGGAGACGGGGTGGTGCGGCATGTCGAGCAGATTGCCTCCAGCCGGCAAGGCCCCTTCACCTGCATAGGGTGCGAGGAACGGTTGACCTTCAAGCGCCCCGTGAAGAAGCGGCAGCACTTCGCTCACAAGGCCGATAGCCGCTGTTCGGGCGAATCCGCGCTGCATCAATATGCAAAGCTGCTGCTTGCCGCCGCTCGGCGCATAACGCTTCCAACGCTCGCGTTGCGGGAGGGAGGGATCGAGGAGATCGTCTATCGCGGCGGCGAGGTCGCACTGGATAGTGTGCGGCTCGAATCTCCAGAGCGAGATTTCCAGCCTGACGCGATGGCAATCGTCGACGGGCAGCGCCGCGCCATCGAGTTTAAGGTCTCTCATGCTGTCGATGAAGCGAAACAGGAAAAGGTTGTGCGTGCAGCATGTCCGATGGTCGAGATCGATCTGTCCGGCCTCAAGTGGCGGAAGCTCGACGGCGAAGAACTCGACCGGCAGATTCTGCACGATGCACCCCGCCACTGGGTTCATCATCCCGAGAGTGCCGAGGCGCAAATCCGGCTCGACACACGTGTCGTTGCAGAACGGAAGAAGCGAGGCGGGCGCCTGCGCTGGCACATTCTCGAGCGCCCGCAGGACCCCCGGCCATGATGCCGATGCCTTCCGGCTGCGCGGCGAGCCGCCGCGCGTCATGCGCCTGTCGCGCAAGACGATGGCCATCATCGGCGCCGTTGGATGCACCGCAATCGGCGGGGCGCTGCTCATCGCTTTGCAGCCAAGGGCAGCGAAGACGCCTGAGAATCTTTATTCGGTCGATGGGGCCAACAAGGCCGAGGTCGTGACGGGCGCGCCCGCCGATTATGGCAAGATCCCGAAACTCGGGCCGCCGCTTCCCGGCGATCTCGGGCGCCCGATCGTCGCCGCGCAGCAGAATGGCGAGGCCATCCCCGTGCCACCGATGGGTCCTCCGCCGCCCGGCGGTCGATCTCCCGTCGACGAGGCGCGCGAGCGGGCGCGGCAGGAGCGCCAAGCCGCGACAGCGAGCCAGCTCTTTCTGGGTCGCGGCGCCGCGACCAGTCCAGCCGCCGAGGCGCTCGGCGCGCTCGACCTGCCCGCTCCCGCGGGCGAAACGGCTCTACAGACCCCGGCAGCGGCGCGGCGCGCCTTTCTGGATGGCGGGCCAGCGGCGCCGTTCGAAAGCGCCGAGCGCCTCCGCGAGGCTTCCTCGCCCTATGTGCTTCAGGCCGGCAGTCTCATCCCTGCGGCGCTGATCACCGGAATCCGGTCCGACCTTCCCGGGCAGGTGACCGCACAGGTCACCCAGAATGTCTATGACAGCCCGACCGGGCGCATCCTGCTCATTCCGCAAGGTGCGCGCCTTGTCGGCGAATATGACAGCGAGATCGCCGCAGGGCAGGAGCGCGTGCTGCTCGCTTGGGACCGGCTGATCCTGCCGGGAGGGCGATCGATCAGGCTCGACCGCCAGCCGGGCGTCGATGCGCGGGGCATGGCCGGCCTCGCCGACCGTACCGATCATCATTGGGGATCGGTCCTGGGTGGCGCGCTGATCTCCACCTTGCTCGGCATCGGCGCCGAACTAGGCTCGGACGGCGATGACGCGCTTCTACGGGCACTTCGCGACGGGTCGCAGGATACGGCCAACCAAGCGGGTCGGCGGCTCGTCGAGCGCCAGATGAACCTCCCCCCGACTCTCACCATTCGTCCCGGTTACGCGCTCCGCGTCCTCGTTACCCGCGATCTGATCATCGACCCCGAGGGAGGCGCGCGATGAGTAAACTCAGACTAGGACCTATCGCCGACGACAAGCCCGTGAAGCTCGCGATCGAATTGCCGGGTGCCCTGCACCGCGAGCTGGTCGCCTATGCCGAAGTGCATGCGAAGGCAACAGGCCTCGCCAAGCCCATGTCGCCCGAGAAGATAGCCGTTCCTATGATCGAGCGTTTTATAGCGACCGACCGCGGCTTCGCGACCGAACGTCGCCGGCGCTAAAGCATGGGGCAACACCTGCCGGGCCAGACGGGTTGGAGCCGACAACCGATAGTTGCGACTGCATCGCCCTATATGCCCGATCTGAAAACTGGTAATGGCTTGTCGCAAGCAAGTATTGACCTTCAGGCAGGCGTCGCCGTATATCGTTTCTGTCAAACGACGCAGGGCCACTGTGATACCTGCGCAAGGAGTGGATGCGGATGAGCGACGGCCCGAGCGGCTTCCTTTCGCCCTATCGGGTTTTGGATGTTACCAATCACAGGGGTCTCCTGGCTGGGCATATGCTGGCGCAGCTTGGCGCCGATGTCGTTCAAATGGAACCAATCGGAGGCAGCGATGGCCGGCGTCAGCCCCCTTTCGCTTCCGATTGGAGCGCAGAAGACAGCTCCTTCTACTGGGCAGCCTATGCCTCGGGGAAGCGTTCGATCCTCTGCGATCCGGAGACTGATCCGGACATGTGGGCGCGGCTTCTGGGATCGGCCGACATTCTGCTGGAGTCCGCTGCTCCCTGCGATGGTCGCCCGGACTGGCTCGATCCCGCTGCGGTCGCCGCGCTCAATCCAAGATTGGTTCATGTATCGATAACGCCATATGGCTTGACGGGTCCCAAAAGGGACTGGCTGGATAGCGAACTGACGCTCTGGGCAGCGGGCGGGCCGTTGCTCCTCACCCGCGACAACGAAGGACGGCCGCTGCGGATTAGCGCACCCCAAGCGTATCTCCACGGCGCAGCAACCGCAGCCGGGGCCGCTTTGGTGGGCCAGGCCGAGCGACTCCGAAGCGGGACAGGTCAGCACATCGATCTGGCCATCCTCCAGACTCTTCCGCAGTGTACGTTGGGCGCTGTTATCGCCGCGTCGATCGGCCACGAGAATTTCGTACCCCGACCGGGATCCACATTATCGGGCGGCAAAGGCGGGCCAATGGATCTTAGCGGGAGCGGCTCGCTGACCCGGCGATCGAAGTGGCCGATTGCCGACGGGCTTGCGGAAATGCATCTGGCGATGGGACCCGCGACTGGTCCGTCGACCAACAAATTGTTTGCATGGATGATCGAGGAAGCCGCACTTCCGGAGATCTTTCACGACTGGGACTGGACGACGCTACACGGACGGCTCGAAAGCGACATCAGCTGGGAAATGCTCGAGGAGGCTCGCCGCCATGTGTCGGCCTTCCTCGCGCGATTCCGCAAGAGGGACCTCATGCAGATCGCGCTCGACCGTGGCATCCGCATCGCGCCGATCGAAACCATCGCCGATCTTCTGGCAAGCGAACAGTTTGCGGCGCGAGGCTATCTCGCGACGGTCGCGGGTCCCGAAGGAGCCTATTCGCTGCCATGGGGCTTTGGCGGCGATTGCCCTGGCGGGTTCGCGCGGCCCACTGCCGCGCCGAGACTGAATGCCGACCGAGATCAGATCCTCGACCAATGGTCGGCGGTTCGTCGTCCGGCTGAAAGCGCGACCGAGCCATCACTTCAACCCCTCGCCGGCCTCAAGGTGCTCGACCTGGCCTGGGTCGTGGCTGGGCCGCTTATCGGCCGCAACCTCGCCGACTATGGCGCGACGGTTATCCGGATTGAGTCAGCGAAGCGTGTCGAGACGGCGCGATTGATGGGTCCGTTTCCAGCGGGCGAATATGATGTGCAGCGGTCCGCACTTTATGAGACCTGCAACGCCGGAAAACTCGGGCTGTCGCTCGATCTGTCCAAACCGGAAGCACGCGACATCGTGCGATCACTGGCGCGCTGGGCCGATGTTCTGGTCGAATCCTTCACGCCGGGGCAGATGGCGCGCTGGGGCCTGTCTTATGAAGCGCTGGCGAAGGATAATCCGGGTCTGGTCATGGTCAGTACGTCACTGACCGGCCAATCAGGACCGTTCGCCAGCTACTCGGGCTACGGCAACCATGGCGCAGCGATCGCTGGCTTCCAGAATCTCGTGGGGATGGAAGGGGCGACTCCGGTCGGACCCTATGGCCCTTACACGGATTTCGTCGCGCCGCGCTTCGGTATCCCCGCCACGTTAGCCGCGCTGGACTATCGTCGACGTACCGGTAGGGGATGCTGGCTAGACGTGTCGCAGACCGAAGCTGGCGTCCAGTTCCTTGCTGCCCAAATCGCAGAAACATCGGTTACGGGCAAGGTACAGGGGCCGATGGGCAATCGCGACCTCGCCATGGCACCGCACGGCGTTTTCCGGACCGACGCCGACGATAGTTGGATCGCAATCGCTGTGCAGTCAGATGTGCAATGGGAACGGCTTGCCGCGATCTTGCAAATCGACGAGCCCGGCTGGAAAACATTTCAGGGAAGGAAAGCCGACGAGGACGCTCTGGAACGTCGGCTCGAGCAGTGGACTGCGAGGCAGGAGGTCGCGGCGATCGAGTTGCTGTTGCAGGAAAACGGCATCCCTGCGCATCGTCTGGTTTCGATCGAAGAATTTGCCTCAGATCCGCAGATCGTGGCGCGTGAGCATCTGGTGCACCTCCCGCATTCGCTCTCGGGCACCGCTGTCGTCGAGGCGTCGCCTTTCAATCTCGCACGCACGCCGGCCGAATATGCGCGATCCGCGCCCTGTTATGGCCGCGACAACCATCTTGTCCTGACGGAAATCTTGGGGCTTGATGCGGCGAAGATAGAGGCGCTCCACGAGGCGGGGATTCTGACCTGATCACGAATTGTTCGGTGCGAGCTATGGCGCAATGGCTGGACTCGCCTTGCCGACATGGCCGGCGGCGCTGTGATGAAGCGGTCTTCAAGCCGCTCGCGCAGGAGATCGAGGTCCAACGCGCTCCTGTATTCAGGCAATCAGTGCGTTCAGCGCACCGTCGACCGCGATGACGGAGCCATTGATAAAAGAGCCCGCATCGCTCGCCAGCATAACGACGGGGCCGACCAGCTCTTCAATCTTGCCGAGGCGGCGCGCCGGCATCTGCGCGATGCGTTCGATGCCGGTCGGGCTGTCAAAGAACTCCTCGTTGAGCTCGGTCTTGAACCAGCCGGGAGCCAAGGCATTGACGCGAATATTATGCTTGGTCAGGTCAATCGCCATCGAACGGGTAAGTTGGATGACGGCACCCTTCGAGGCACAGTAGCTTGCCAGGCCGGGTTGGACGCCGAGCCCCAGAACGGATGCCACATTGATGATCGAGCCGCCCGCCTTGGCGGCGACCAGTCTGCGAGCGGCGGCCTGACCCACGTTCCAGACGCCGCGAAGATTGGTGTCAAAGACGGCGTCGCGCGCCGCGGCATCGATCTTCAGGAAATTACGCGCGTCGGTGACGCCGGCATTGCTCACGATGACGTTGACAATTCCGTAGGCATTCTCCGCAGCATCGAACGCCCGTTCGATGCTCTCGGCATCGGTCACGTCCGCCTGCGCGGCCAGCGCGCTTCCTCCCGATTGCTCGATTTCACGCACGAGGCCGTCGAGCCGATCCGCTCTGCGCGCAACCGCAACGACGCGCGCGCCCGCCGCGGCCAGCCCCAGCGCGAGCCCCCGGCCGATGCCGCTCGACGCGCCCGTGACAAGGGCAACACGCCCGGAAAGCGAAAACAGGTCAGTGGTCACGTAAAGATCCTTGCTTCTAAAGGGCGTCGAGATCGGCGAGCAATTCGAGGGCGGCGGCGGCGCCCTCGCGCCGCGACAATTTGCCGGCCGTCATGTCTTCCAGGATCGCGGCGATACGAGAATCGTCGGAACCGCTCACCAGCGCTGCAGCGGCATCGGCCACATCCCGCGCAAGCATCGACCGCGAGATCGCGCGGCCCACGGCGGGATTTGGCGGTTCAGAAAGAAGCCCCGCGAACTTGGCCTCAACCGCGTCGCCGAGCGCTTTGAGGCCATCCTGGCTCAGCGTCGAAACCGAGAGCACGGACCGGCGGTCATCAGGGCCCGAATGGTGGAGCATCGCTTTCAGATGCGCGGTCGTTCGCGCGGCGTCCGGAAGGTCCGCCTTGTTGACGACCAGCAGGTCGGCAATCTCCAATACGCCCGCCTTGATGGCCTGCATCTCATCGCCAAGGCCGGGCGCAGAGACCACGATTTTCACATCGGTCAGCTCGGCCACTTCGACTTCGGACTGCCCCGTGCCGACCGTTTCGACGATCACGAGATCCATTTCTGCCGCCGCCAGCAGATCCATGACTGAGCGTGTGGTTCGCGTCACACCGCCGAGATGGCCGCGTGCGGCAAGCGACCTGATGAACACGTCCGGGTTCGCACTATGCGCAGCCATGCGAACGCGGTCGCCCAGGACCGCGCCGCCGCTGATCGGGCTCGAGGGATCGACCGTCAGGATCGCGACGCGGCGATATCTCGGCAGCAATTCGGGCAGCAGCGCGTTGATGAGCGAGGATTTGCCTGCGCCCGGCGGACCCGTCACCCCGAGGCTTCGGCACGAATTGGCGCGGCCGCGCACCGCGACCGCCAGTTCCGTTCCCAAAGCCGAGCGGTTTTCGATCGCCGTAATCGCGCGCGCAATGGCCAGCGAATCGCGGCCGCGGACCGCCGTCAGCAGCGACGCCGCGTCAGGGCCTGCGCGCGTGGCGGTCAAACGCGACTCCGATAGGCGCGCGCGAGCCGATCGAAGGTCGCGACGACATCCGCAAGCGGGGCGCCGCCGCGGAAAATCTCTTTCACACCGACCTCCTCCAGCGGCGCGACGTCGAACGGGCGAATTACGCCGCCCACCACCACCGGCAAGTCGGGGACATCGCGGCGCTGTAATTCGGCGACGATCTTTTGCGTCGTCTCGACCTGGCCGCCGGACATGAAGCTCAGTCCGATGATGTCCACATCCTCCTGAAGCGCGACTGTGACCACATCCTCGGGCTGTTCATAGTCGATCAGCACCACTTCCATCGCGGCGTCGCGCAAGGCGAGCGCGATCGTCGCGATGGCGCGATCGTGGCTGTCGATGAAGCTCTTGGTCAGGAGGACGCGCGGCTTTGGCGCAGTATCTGGCATGTCGATCAGTTCCTATTTGTTGCGCCCGAAGACCTGGTGAAGAATGGCCTGCATCTCGCCGAGCGTCGCGTCGGCTTCTGCCGCGGCGACAAGGTTCGCCATCACCGATCCGATCGCGCGGCCCTCATTGACCTCGACCGCCGCACGGCGGAGACTATCCAGCGCCGCCGCGCAGCGAGCGGCATCGCGCTCGAGGCGATGCCGCTCGACATCGGCAATCGCCAGCCGCGCGGCTTCGGGATCGGGCTGGAACACCGCGAATTGCTCGGGTTCGTCGGTGGTATATTTGTTGACGCCCACCATCGTTCGCGCGCCGCTTTCGATCTCCTGGCGCCACTGGTATGCGGCGGCGGAAACCTGCTGCTTGATCCAGCCTGACTCGATGCAGGCGATCAGTCCGCCCCGGTCGTCGATGTCGGCGATGATTTCGAATACTCGCCGTTCGATCTCGTCGGTCAGCGATTCCACATAATAGGAACCGCCAAACGGATCCGACACATGGACGGCGCCGGTTTCCTCGGCAATGATCTGGCTGGTTCGAAGCGATAGCGTCACCGCTTCTTCAGTCGGCAGACCAAGCGCCTCGTCATAAGCGTTGATCGTCATACCGTTGGCGCCCGACAGGACCGCCGCAAGCGCGCCATAAGCATTGCGGACGAGATTGTTCAGCGGCTGCTGGGCGGTCAGCAGCGAGCCCGCGGTCTGGGCATGAATGCGCGCCTGGAGCGAAGCGTTCTTCTTGCAGCCGAAGCGCTCGCGGTTCACCTTCGCATACACCCGCCGCAAAGCGCGGGTCTTCGCCACCTCTTCGAAGAAATTCTCGCCGTAGCGGACGTGGAACCCGAAACGCGGCACGACGGCGTCGGGATCGATGCCAAGTTTGACGCACTCTTCGTTGACCGCGATGATCGCGGCAATCGAATAGGCGACGGCCTGGACGTTCGTAGCGCCAGCTTCGCAAATATTATGCTCGCTGATGGTGAGCGGATTCCAGAGCGGCACATGCTCGGCGCAATAGGACGCGATATCGGCGATCAGCCGGTAGCTGCCGCGCGGCGAGAAGTTCGTCCCGCCGCTATGACCAAAGAAATCCCAGATGTAGTTGGTGAGATTACCGCCAAGCTTGTCGAACGCGAAACCGCGGCGCTTGGCCGCCGCGAGATAAAGCCCGAGCATGGCCGGCGACCCGGCGTTGAGGACCATCGATACGGTTGTCTTCGCCAGATCCTTGCCAGCCAGCAGGACTTCGTAATCGCGCGCCTTGCAGACCGAAATGCCGCAGTCGCCGATGCTGCCGCGAACCCCGGGGTGGTCGGGGTCATAGCCCATCGACGTCGGCATATCGAAAATGAAATTATAGGCCTCGCGATCAAAATAGCCTTTCGACCCGCCCTGCTCGAGCAGCAGATCCATCCGCTCGCGGGTCTGTGAGGGCAGGCCGAAGCCAATGATCTGGAGGTCCATCCAGGGTTGGAACTGATAATGAATCGGGTAGATGCCGCGCGTATAGGGATATTGCCCGGGCATCTCGGCGTCTTTGCCGTGCCTGTCTAGGCCACCATAAACGGGATCGACCTCGACGCCTGACCGGTTGCGCGCGACGAAGGAGCGATCCTTGTAACGCGCCGACACCGTCTGTTGCCAAAGGGCATAGGGGCTGTCTTCTGGCTTTGTGTCGGCGCTAGTCATCGGACTGAAGGCTCCCTTTCAGGCTTCTGATCTGCGACGACCGCGTCGCAGGCGTGCAAGGCATCACGCTGCAAAAATTGTCTTCAGATGAAGCGTGTCGTTATATTCTTTGACGGCCGCGATGCGGCCATCCCTGATCGTGAACAGAAAGTGATATTCATTGTTGTAGATGCGCCCGTTGGTGATCTCGCCATGCGCTTCGACCTCGGCAGCGACCTTGTCGCCTTCGCCGATCATGCCGCGAATGCGCATGTCGATCCCGCCGGGGATTTTAGCGCCGATACCGCGCAGGACGGCACTGATGCCCTCCTTGGTCTTCATTCCGGCCTGTGGAAGCTGATCGGGCTTGCCGCCGATCCACCAGGTCGCGTCGTCGGTCAGGCTGTCGATCAGGCCGTCGGCATCGCCGCCCGCGAACTTGGCAAGGAACTGCCGCACAAGCGCTTTGTTTTCTTCGATGGACATGGCTTACTCCAGTAAGATGGTGACGTAGTTCTGGTGGCTCAGGGGCGAAGGAGATCGCTCGGCACGGCAATTTCCACGCCAAGCAGGATTTGCGCATATCCCTTGCCCTGCGGGTCGTTGCGCAGCGAGGCGATGCCGCCCCCGCCGAGGACGTCGTAGAGCATGAAATTGAGGGCATGAATGCCGGGCAGGTCGAAGCGCCGGACTTCGGCGGGCGCATAATGTTTGAAGAGGTCGGCCACGATGGCGGGCTGCAGCGCTTGGCGAATGTAAGGGAGAAATTCAGGCCGCCGCGCGATGATGCCAATGTTGGCGTGATTGCCCTTGTCGCCGCTGCGCCCCCACGCGATGTCGATCAGGGGAACTTTGGTCGATCCCGGCTCGGCAACCGGCGCCGATAATGTGGACTCGTCGCTCTCGGTGGGTGCGTCCGCCGCTGGCGGCCGCGCGCTTTCCGCTATGGCGATCGGCTGCCCATCGACTTCGACCTTGATCTGGGCATCGACCATCGCCTTGTCCGCTGCGATGGAGAAGAGGCGGACAAGCGGCATCACCTTCGGGCGGTTGCCGCCCATGCCGGTGAAGCCGGGCGCCATGGACGTGCCAGCGGACGTGAATTCGCGGACCAGCAATTCAAGCGCCTTGGGATCGGCGTGCTTCGCGGCGATCTTGAGAACCACCTCGCGCGCGCCTCTCGCCCGACTGTTCGCACCATAGCTCGATTCGGCACCAATGATCTCGATCGACGTCTCGCTAAACGGCGCTGACCCGGCATCGGACAGGAGCGACGAAACGCGCGATACAACCGCCTCGCCCACCTTGGCCGCCTTCCCGGCAGCGGATTCGCCAATGATTGTCCAAGTGGCGCCCACGCGGTAGCCGTCCTGCCAAGTCGCACTCGCCTTGTAGGTTTCGGTAGGTGCGTGGCCCCGAGCGCCGGTGACTCGCACCCGGCCATCATCGATTTCCTGGATATCGACCGACCTCCAGTCACAGCTGACGTCAGGAAGCAGATAGGCAGCGGGATCGCCAATCTCATAGACCAGCTGCTCGCACACCGTGCCCCGCGAGACCAAGCCACCGGTTCCTTGCGGCTTGATGACATCGAACGCCCCATCCGCATCGATTACCGCGATCGGATAGCCGATATTCGCCCAGTCGCCGACATCCTGCCAATCCGTGAAGAGGCCGCCGGTTGCCTGCGCTCCGCATTCGATGATGTGCCCGGCGAGCGATCCGCCCGACAGGCGGTCGAAATCGGACAATGACCAGCCGAACTCGTGGATACAGGCACCGAGCACGGTCGCGCTGTCGACGCAGCGACCCGTCACGACGATGTCGGCACCAGCGCCGAGCGCCGCCGCGATGGGAGCAGCTCCCAAATAGGCATTCAGGCTCATCAGCCGCGCCGGCATGGCCGCTCCCGAAAACATCTCGCTGCAGCTTTGAAGCTGGGGCTGCATCGCGATCAGATCGTCGCCCGTCACCACGCCCACCCGCAGGTGCAAACCTGCGGCGGCGATCTTTTCGCGGAGGGCGTCGGCACAGGCGGCCGGGTTGACGCCCCCGGCATTGGCAATGAGCTTCACCTTGCGTTCGGCGATCCGCGGCAGGTGTCGCGCGATCAAGCTGACGAAATCGGTCGCATATCCCAGCGACGGATCTTTCGCGCGGGCACGGGCCAGGATCGACATCGTGACTTCGGCCAGATAGTCGAACGAGATATAATCGAGTCCGTCGTGCTCCAGCAGCTGCGGCAGGGCGATCGAACTGTCGCCCCAAAATCCGGACGCGCCGCCGATGCTGATACTTTTGTGCGTCATGCCTGCTCTGCCTCGATGACGAACAATATGTCGCGCGCTGAAACTTGCTGGCTTGGCGCAACGGCAACAGTGGTCAGCTTGCCTGCGATCGGCGCAATGATCTGCTGTTCCATCTTCATCGCCTCAAGCACGGCGAGCACGTCGCCGCGTGCGACGATCTGATCCTGGGCGACGCGTACCGACGTAATCGTGCCGGTCATCGGTGCGCGCATGACGCCGTCGCCGCCTGCGTCGGACCTCGACGGGGCGCGATAGCTTATGTCCTCGAACCGATAGACCCGCCCGTCGAGATCGATCGCGATATCGTTCCCCTCGCACAGATATACGGCACGCCGTATCAGCCCATCGACTTCGAACCGGACACGCGTATCGCCGCGTTCGATGATGGCGATCGACACCGCATCATCGTCACTTTGCGCCGTCCAGCGCTGTCCCGCCCGCGCCACGCGCACGCTGGTTTCGCTGTCACCGGCCCCAAGCTTGATCTGATGGGCCTGCGCCGCGTTCGATGACCAACCCTGCCCGGACTTGTCCGCAGCAAGGATGGCGGCAAGCAGCACGGCTACGGGATCGCCTTCGGCGGGCCGGAAGCCATTGGCATAATGTTTGCCGATAAAGGCGGTCGTCGCGTCGCCCTTGCGAAATTCGTCGATCGACAGCGCGTCGAGCAAGAACTCCCGGTTGGTCGCGACCCCGAGCAGATGTGTACCGCGAACGGCCTGGATGAGCCGGCGTACCGCTTCGTCGCGGTTGGACCCTGTGGCGATGATCTTCGCGATCATCGGGTCATAGAATGGACTGATGACCTGACCCGTCACCAGGCCGTGATCAATGCGCACGCCATCGCCGGTTGCGGGCTGCCAAATCGACGCAACGCCTGTTTGGGGCAGAAACTCCTGGCGCGGGTCTTCGGCATAGAGCCGCACCTCGATCGCATGGCCGGAGATCGAAATATCGTCCTGCGCGAATGGCAAGGGCAGACCGGCAGCCACGTCGATCTGAAGATCGACCAGATCGACCCCGGTAACGCATTCGGTCACGGGGTGCTCGACCTGAAGCCGGGTGTTCATCTCAAGAAAGTAGAACGCGCCGTCCTTGCCAAGCAGGAATTCGACGGTTCCCGCCCCGACATAGTCGATTGCGGCGGCGGCGCGCACCGCCGCGTCGCCCATTCGAGCCCGGAGATCCGCATCGACGGCGGGCGATGGCGCTTCCTCGATGACCTTTTGGTGCCGGCGCTGGACCGAGCAGTCGCGCTCTCCCAGGTGGACGACGGACCCAAAGCTATCGCCGAATACCTGGATTTCGACATGACGCGCATCGACGACGGCCCGCTCAAGGAGCAGCCGATCATCGCCAAAGGCATTTTTGGCTTCCGACCGCGCCGAAACGATCGCAGCCGGCAGATCGCTGGGATCGTGGACGAGGCGCATACCGCGTCCGCCGCCCCCCGCCGACGCCTTGACCATCACGGGATAGCCGATCCGTTCGGCCTCGCGCACGAACAGCGCATCGTCCTGATCATCGCCCTCATAGCCAGGCACACAAGGCACACCCGCTTCGATCATCCGCCGCTTCGAGCGCGCCTTGTCGCCCATGACGCGAACGGAATCGGGCATCGGACCGATGAAGGTGACCCCCGCCTCCGCGCATTGCTCGGCGAAGTCGGCATTCTCGGAGAAGAAGCCATATCCCGGATGGAGAGCGTCGGCACCGGTCGCGCGCGCCGCCGCCAGGACCCGTTCGGCAGAAAGATAGGATTCCTGCAGCGGCCCGCCGCCCAGCCGAAAGGCCTCATCGGCTTCCAGAACGTGCCGCGCGCCAGCGTCGGCGTCGCTGTATACAGCGACTGTCGCATAGCCCTTTGCCTTGGCGCTGCGGATCACGCGGCACGCGATTTCGCCGCGATTGGCGATCAGGATCTTCGAAAACGGCTTCATGTCGTGGCCCATGCCGGCGATCTCTTTTCCTTGAAGGCTGCGATGCCCTCTGCCCCCTCGCCAAGCACCGCGTCGGCGAACACTTCGGCCGCGGTCCGGGAAAAGGCGGCGACGTCGAATTCCGGCAAGCCGTTGAGCAGCGCTTTCGTCGCCGCCAAGGCACCGGGGGCGCAGGCTTGAATCTCGGCAAGAATGGCGTCCAGCCGCGCATCTATCGCCGCTCGATCCGCCAGCAATTCATCTATAAAGCCGAAGCTCGCCGCTTGGGCGGCATCGAACCTGCTGCCGGTCAAGGCGAGACGGCGCGTGATCGCCGGGCCGAGGCGGGCGACCACAAAGGGTGCAATCTGCGCTGCGACAAGGCCGAGGCGGGCCTCGGACAAGGCGAAGCTGGCGCCCGGTCCTGCAAGAACGATATCGGCGCATGCGGCCAGTCCCATGCCGCCGCCCATGGCTGCCCCCTCGACCACGGCAATCACGGGCTTCGGAAACGCGTGGAGGCCGCCGAAAACGCGCGCGCCGCGGATCGACAGCTCGACCATCTCGCCATGCGGATCGGTACTCGATCCGCCGAGCGTCTTCCCGCTCAAATCGGCGCCGGCGCAGAAGATGCGGCCATTGCCTTGCAGTACGAGGGCGCGAACCGCCGGGTCGGTGCGATAATGCGAGAACAGCAGGTCGAAATCGGCCAGCAGCGGGTCGGAGATCGCATTGCGCGTCGCCGGGTCGTCTATTGTCGCGACAAGCGCGCCGCCTCGGCGCGCCAGCCGCAGCACCGACATCTGCGGGGCATCGGTCATGTCCACGGTCACAGCCGCGCAATCCCGAAATTGTTTCGCGCCGGAACGCGGGCGTCGCCCTCGACGCAGGTGTCGAGGCACAAGGCGACGACGCGCCGCGTGTCGCGGGGATCGATGATTCCATCGTCCCAAAGTCGTGCGGTTGCAAACAGTGCCTCGCCTTCGCGCTCATATTGCGCGATCAATCGCTCCGACATTGCCGCCAACCCCGCATGGTCGGGCTCGACTCCGCGCGCCGCGGCACCGTCTTCGGCAACGATGGTCAGGACCTTTGCCGCCTGTTCCCCGCCCATCACCGACAATCGGTTGTTCGGCCATGAGAAGATGAAGCGCGGACCGAACGACCGTCCACACATGGCATAGGCACCCGCCCCGAAACTTGCGCCAATCTGGATGGTGATCTTCGGCACCGACGCATTTGTCACCGCCTGGATCAGCTTCGATCCATGCTTCACGATGCCCGATGTTTCTGCCTCGACGCCGACCATGAAGCCGGTCGTATTCTGGAGGAACAGCAGCGGGGTTTTCGATTGGCAGCAGAGCTGGATGAACTGTGCCGCCTTGGTCGCGCCCCGGGAGTCGATCGGTCCATTGTTCCCAATGATGCCGAGCTCGCGTCCTTCGATCCGGGCGTGCCCGCAAACAGTATGGAAGCCATATTCCGCCTTGAATTCTGTGAAGTCGCTGTCGTCGACAATGCGGGCGATGACCTCATGGACATCATAGGGTTTGCGATAGTCGGGCGAGACGATCCCGAGCAATTCTTCGCTGTCGTAGCGGGGGCCGGGTCCGGCCAGTGCCGGCACGCTTCGATCCCATCGCAACTTCGCGAGAACCTCGCGCGCCTGGCGCAGCCCGTCGGCGTCGCTTTCGGCCAGATAATCGCCGACCCCGGTGACCTGCGTGTGTAGCTCGGCACCGCCGAGGTCTTCGTCGCGGGCGATTTCGCCGGTGGCGGCCTTGAGCAGCGGTGGACCGGCAAGAAACACTTTCGAGCGCCCGCGGATCATGATGACATAATCGGAGAGACCGACCTGATACGCACCGCCGGCCGTCGATGATCCGTGGACCACCGTGATCGTTGGCAGGCCGAGGGCGGACATGCGCGAGAGGTTTGCGAAGGTGCGGCCGCCCTCGACGAACATTTCGGCCTGCAGGTTGAGATTTGCCCCTGCGCTTTCGACCAACTGAATATAGGGCAGCTTGTTTTCAATCGCGATGTCCTGAACGCGCAGCTGCTTCTTGATGCCCATCGGATGCGCGGCGCCGCCCTTGATGCCGGCGTCGCTTGCGAACACCATCGCGCGAATACCCGAGACGAAGCCGATGCCGGCAATGGCACCGCCCCCATAGACATTCTCGAGCCCATCGTCGTCGTGCATGCCGATCCCGGCCAGAGTCGACAGCTCGAGAAATGGAGCGTCGCGGTCGAGCAGCAACGCGACACGATCGCGCGGCAACAGCTGTCCACGCTTGGCGAACTTCGGACCGGCACGAGCGGACGCAGCCAGTACCTTGGCTTCGAGCGCGCGGAAGGTTCCGATCAAGTCGAGATGCGCCGCGCGGTTGCGCCTGAACGCCTCGCTCTCGGGAATGGCCATGCTTTCGATGATCGCCACGATCAATCTCCGAACAAATTGATGAAGCGGTTGCGCAGCTCGACCTTGCGCAGCTTCGACGTCGCGGTGAGAGGGAGGTCGTCGACGAACTCGAAAGCCTTCGGGACTTCGTGTGGTGCAAGCATCTCGCGGCAATACATATGAATATGCCAGGATTCGGCGCTTTCGCCGGGCTTCAACATGATCACCGCCACGACGGCTTCCTCCCAGCGAGGATGCGGCACGCCGATCACGGCCGCATTGGCGATCAAATGGCATTGCAGCAGAACCTGCTCGACCTTGACCGACGAAACATTTTCGCCGCCGCTCTTGATGATGTCTTTCAGGCGATCGACGAACAGCAATTGGCCGTCTTCATCGATGACGCCGAGATCGCCGGTGTGATGCCAGCCGAAGCGACGCGATTCAGCGGTTGCAGCGTCATCTTTGTAATAGCCGAGCATGACGTTCGGCCCGCGATGCACGATCTCGCCAACCTCGCCCCGCGGCAGCAGCGTGCCATCCTCTGCCATGATCGCGACATCGTTGACGATCGATGGCTCGCCCCAATAATTGCCTTCTTTCAGCAATTGCTGCTCGGGGCGCAGCATCATCGTGCTCGGATACATCTCGGTTTGTCCCGAGGACAGAACGAAGGTCGGGCAGAACTCGGTCAGAAGGCGGCGCAGAAGCGGTCCGGGCATCGGGGCCATCGCGTAAATGCAGTAGCGCAGCGAGGTGACGTCCACTTCGCTCCGGACCGGATGGTCCATCATCGCGGCATACATCATCGGCAGGCCTACGAAGAAGCTGACCTTATGCTGGTCGATCGCCTTCAATACCTGACCAGGGTCAAACCCGTTATGGAGAATCACCGTCGAGCCGGCGGCCAGGAAGGTCATCAGGAGGCAGTGTGCCGACACATGGAACAGCGGCAACACGATCAGAATGCGATCGTCGCGCGTGACCATCCACTCGCCGATGTTGCACATAATGGTCGAATGGACCGCCAGATTGCAGTGCATCACGCCCTTGGGTCGTGATGTCGTCCCGCTGGTATACATGATCATCGTCAGATCACGCTCGTGAATGGGAAGGTCGGGTTCGACGTCGGATGCCGTCGAAAGCCCCGCATCGAAGCCAGGTCCAAGCGTCAGCACCGTGGGGGCACCGCCAGCTTCATTCGCGAGCAGATGACCAAGCTTCTCATCGGCAATGACAATCACGGCCTCGGTATGGTTCAGGATATAGCCACGGTCATCCGACGACAGGGCTGGATTGATCGGCACCCAGACCAGGCCGGCTCGGTGAATGCCAAAGATAACGGCAATGAAGTCGATGCTGTTCGCACAGATGGTTGCAACCCGGTCGCCGGGCTTCGCGCCCTTTTCGAACAAGAAATTTGCACAGCGATTTGCTTTTTCGTCGAGTTGGCCAAAGGAGATGGCGCTTGTCGGCGTCACCACCGCAGTCTTGTTCTGGAACCGCCGTGCCGAGCGCCGAAGCAGATCACCTAGCGCGATGCGCCCGATTCCTTCGGTCACGGCCGGAGAGGGTTGAAGTCCTAGGCTGATGGGCGAATTCGCGGTGGCATCGGCAGATGCGGACCCCGATGCAGTCGGTTCGGCGAGCGGGCTCAAAGCCCGAACCTTACGTTTGCGTTGAGGCGACGCGACTTCGTCCCAACGATCGCCGCATCGTTCCGTCCAAATGTCGGTCGTGGCAGTTTATGACATGCGCCAAACATCGGCATCCTCTTCTTACTCGCTTCTGCTCTTTGAGAGCGCGACTCTTATCCCCTCGGCAATAGCTGGCGCGTATCCTCTGGTCAAGACTTGCTTGCCGCAAGCTAGTCTTGAGCAACACCAGAGCTGCTCGACGACGGTGCTCCGTTTCTCGACGAAGACGAGGGGTGGAAACGAGAAAACGCGAAGCGTCCGGCGCGACGAACTGCAGGATGTGACGGGGTCGCAAAGGCGGACACTTGCCAGCCGGTCCCGGGCTAAAATGCAGCGACGCTGCGCTGCTAGCGTGAGACGCGTCAGGCTTCGCCGATGAGTTCCCGGCCGATCAACATGCGCCGGATTTCGTTTGTGCCTCCGCCGATGCCGAGGAGCTTTGCGTCACGATAGAAACGCTCGACCGGCCAGTCCTTCGTGTAGCCTGCACCGCCAAGCGCCTGGACGGCTTCACCCGCCACACGCACCGTATTGTCGGCGGCCAGCAACAACGCGGAAGCGGCGTCAAATCGGGTCGTGCGGCCCGCATCGCAGCTTTTCGCCACCGCATAGACATAGGCTCGCGACGAATTGAGCGCGACGTACATGTCGGCAATTTTCGCCTGCATCAGCTGGAACTCGCCGATCGCCTTGCCGAACTGCTTGCGCTCCCGGACATAAGGCAAAACAACGTCGAGACAGGCTTGCATGATACCCAAGGGGATACCGGCCAGAACCGCGCGTTCGTAGTCAAGCCCGCTCATCAGCACGCCGACACCGCCGTTCACTGGCCCGAGAACATTTTCTTCCGGCACTTCGCAATTGTCAAAGACCAGTTCCGCGGTCGGCGAACCACGCATGCCCATCTTGTCGATCTTTTGGCCGATCGAAAATCCCGGCATATTCTTCTCGATGATAAAAGCCGTGATACCGCCGCTGCCCTCGCCGGTCTTGGCGTAAACGACGAGCGTATCAGCATAGGTCGCGTTGGTTATCCAGAATTTCGTGCCGTTCAGGACGAATCCGCCTTGCACCGCCTCTGCTTTCAGTTTCATCGAGACGACGTCGGAACCGGCCCCGGCCTCCGACATCGCCAGGCTACCAAGATGTTCGCCGGAAATGAGCTGCGGCAAATATTTCGTCTTCTGTTCGGGCGACCCCCAGCGAGCGATCTGGTTGATACAAAGATTGGTGTGCGCGCCATAGCTCAGTCCGATTGCGCCCGATGCCCGCGAGATTTCTTCGCAAGCGATCACATGTTCAAGATAACCAAGACCCAGCCCGCCATATTCTTCGGCGACGGTGATGCCGTGCAGCCCGAGTTCGCCCATGCTCGCCCAGAGTTCGTCGCGCGGAAACCAGTCGTCTGCGTCGATCCGTTTTGCGAGGGGCGCGATTTTGTCGGCGGCGTAGCGTCGGGTGGTTTCACGGATCATGTCGGCCGATTCACCGAGATCGAAGTCAAACATCTGCATAAATCGCTCCCATCACATTTGTCGTTTCAGGATTCACAGTCCAACCTCGTCGGGTGGCTAGGCCGAAACGGGTTCGGCAGCGTCGCACAGCGGGCGGATTGCGCTTGGCGGCGCCGGCCACAGGCTGGCCGCCGCTACAGCATCGGCTTCGGCGAGGGTGAGACCCTGCCCGGTCGAGCCTTCCGCGGCGCCGTCGCGAGCGGCATGGCGGCGCAGTTCGAGCTTCGCGATCTGGTTGCGATGAACCTCGTCGGGACCGTCGGCCAGTCGCAGCAGCCGCGCTGTCGCAAAGGCTGCGGCAAGGAAGTGGTCGTTATTCGTTCCGCCGCCGCCGAAGAGCTGGATCGCCCAATCGACCACCTGCTGCGCCATTGCGGGCGCGGCAACCTTGATCATCGCGATCTCCTGACGCGCGGCCTTGTTGCCGACGGTATCCATCATCCAGGCAGCGCGCATCGTCAGCAGTCGCGCCTGATCGATAAGGATTCTCGATTGCGCGATCCGTTCGAGCGTCACGCTCTGCTCGGATAGGGGACTCCCGAACGCCACTCTCTCGGTTGCGCGGCGGCACATGCGCTCCACTATTCGCTCGCTCAGTCCGATGAGCCGCATGCAGTGATGGATGCGGCCGGGCCCGAGCCGGCCCTGTGCAATCTCGAAGCCGCGGCCCTCGCCCAGCAGCATGTTCGCTACGGGCACGCGCACATTGTCGAACAATACTTCCGCAGAGCGATCGGGAACACCGTAAAACCCCAGCACGGGCAAAGCGCGAATGACCCGCACACCGGCGGCATGCCGCGGGACAAGGATCATGGACTGCGCCTTGTGCCGATCAGTTGCCGCATCGCCCGTGCGACCCATGAAGATGAAAAAGTCGCAGCGCGGGTCGGTCGCCCCGGTCGTGTACCATTTCCTGCCGCTGATGACATAATCGCTGCCATCGCGGGAAATTTCCGAGGCGATATTGGTCGCATCGGACGAGGCCACCGCCGGCTCGGTCATCGCGAACGCCGATCGCGTTTCCCCTGCGAGGAGCGGCTCGAGATAGCGTGCCTTTTGTTCGTCCGTGCCGAACAGCAGCAGCGTTTCCATATTGCCGGTGTCCGGCGCCGAGCAGTTAAAGATCTCGGGCGCAAAAAGCGAGCGACCCATCATCGCACACAGTGGGGCATAGTCGACGTTGCTTAACCCGTTTGCATCATGAGCAGCCGGGAGGAAGAGATTCCAAAGGCCTTCGGCCCGGGCGCGAGCCTTGAGATCTTCGATATGCGGGTAGATGGCCCATGGGCCGAGGCGCTCGGCGGCCAGATACAACTCGCGTTCGATCGGATAGAGATGCTCTGCCAGGAATTTTTCGAGCCGACGTTGCAGAGCCAGACTCCGGGCGCTTTGGGTGATGTCCACGCTATATCCTCTTCATGCGGGTGCACCGGCGCCGCGCGCCTGTTCCCAAGCGAGTTCGGCCAACTCGGGAAAGGCGCTTACGCGGTCGGCCGCTTCCGCCGACGCCGCCGTTCCCCTCGCTAAACGGCCTTTGATGCCATGGATAATTGCGGCCAGCCGGAAGAAGGAAAAGGCCAGAAAGAAGTCATAATCGGAGGTATCCGCAATCCCGGCGGTCGCCGCGTACATCGCGAGATACTCCTTCTCACTTGGCACATTCAGCATCGCGAGATCGGCCCCCGCCAGTCCGGCAACGATGTGACTCGGCATGCGGAACATCATCGCGTGATAGGCGAAATCGGCGAGCGGATGCCCGAGCGTTGCCAGTTCCCAATCGAGCACGGCGACGATCCGCGGCTCGGTTGGGTGGAAAATGAGATTGTCGCAGCGGAAGTCGCCATGGACGATTGCCACCCGCTCCTGATTTTGCGGCCTGGCAGTTTCGAGCCACGCAATCAAACGGTCCATGTTCGGGTCACGCCCCGCCGCCGTATCGGCCAGATACTGCTCGGAAAGCCGCTTGATCTGGCGTTCGACATAGCCCGTCGGGCGGCCGAACCCGCCGAGCCCGATGCGCGCGGGGTCCAGCGTGTGGAGATTCGCGATCGCCGCATTCATAGCCCGGAAATATTCGGGCCGTTCACCGGTTTCGACGTCGGGAAAGGTGGCGTCCCAGAATATCCGCCCTTCGACCAGTTCCATCAGGTAGAACATCGTACCGATGATATCGGTATCGACGCAGGTGCCGTAGATCCGGGCCACGGGCACACGTGTTCCGCAGAGCGCGGACTGCACCATAGCTTCGCGGTCGACGGCGTGGGCCCCCTTCAGAAGCACCCCCGATGGCTGCCGCCGAAGGACATAAGACCGTGAGGGGGTGGCGACCAGATAGGTCGGGTTCGACTGCCCGCCGCGAAATTGCCGCACGCTGATCGGACCCTCATAGCCTTCCACGTTCGCGCTCATCCAGCGCGAGAGGCTGACTTCATCAAATTGATGGCCCTCGCGAACGGGCATGGCCCCTGTGGTTTCGGCTATATCGGCGATTTCGGCCACTTGCGGAGATCCTCTCAACCACGACGCTCCCGGTCGATGTCTTGGCATTTAGCTTGCTAGGCGCAAGCAAGCAAGTGAGCATTTCTCTCACGCTTGCGCCCTTTGGCGTGTTGGCGCCTCGGCCCGTGGCGGCCAACTCTACCGCTTGTCCATGCCGTATATTTTGCCGGGACGATTGCGTAGACTGGAAATCCGTTCGAGCAAATCTGACGGGTCAAAGATCGATCGGACAAGGATCGTCAGCCGGCAGTCTCGATTGCGCTGAATGAGCATCCTTGCTCGCCTGCCGAAGCCGCGCCGATCGTCTGAACTCCCGGAGCGCCGCAGAAGGCTCGCCCAGTTTACGGGCATCACATAGCTTGCTCGAAACAAGCGAGTAGACTAGGAATATGGCAAATCTTCCAGCAAAGGACAGAAAATTGGTACAAATGCGAAGGCTGAAGCCAGCCAGCAGAGCAAGCAACAAGGCGCCGCGGCTTACTCAGGCGGAGCGCACGGCCATCTCCGACGGGCGTATGCTCGAGGCGGCGATGGCGCTGGTCCTGGAACGCGGGACCCATAACACGACGCTTCGCGAGGTTGGTGAACTCGCCGGCTACAGCCGCGGTTTGGCGAGCAATCGCTTCGGTTCGAAGGACGAGCTGTTCGCCGAGCTGATCGACGTTTTCAACGAGCGCTGGAAGAAGGAAAGCAGTGCCCTTGTCGGCAGCAAGACAGGGCTTGAGGCCTTCGACGCGGCAAACGACAGCATCATCGATTTTATGAACGACAACTCGGATTATATCCGCGCCATGTTCATTCTATACTATGAGACCGTGGGAAGCAGCACCGTGATGCGCGAACGCCTCGCCGAACAGCATGCCGCCTATCGCCGGGCGATCGCTCGCTATATCAGTCAGGGCATCGCCGAGCAGACCATCAAGCAGACCGTCGATCCAAGCCGTGTCGCCCTCCAATACACATCCTTCTTTTTCGGCCTGGTCTATCAATGGCTCGCGAACCCGGATTTGATCGAGTTCGAGAGCGCCTTGCATGATTTTCGCGATGCCATGATCCAGGTTATCGGCGAACCGGACATAGCAGTTCGACGATCCGCCTGATCGCCTGCGATCAAGCGGCGAGGTTGAATTCGTCGTAATTGGGATCGCGAAGGACGTCGCGATACTCGTCGGGTGTTCCGGTCCAGTTTTCAGGCAGTCCCTTTTCGTCCAGATACCAATTCTTGCAGCCCGTGCTCCAGATCGTCTTCGGCACGGCCGAAAGCACGCGTTCGCGGAACTGGGCCATCGCCTCGGGACGCGCCTCGATCGAATGAAAGCCGTTGTCCGCACAATAGCGGATGACCTTCACGATATGGTCGACGATCGCTTCCGAATAAGCGATCGCGCTGAAATTCCCGCGCGGAGAATGGGGCCCACCGATCAGCATGAAGTTTGGAAAACCGGGGACGTGAACCGACAGATGGGCGCCCGTTTCCACCTTCCAGGCTTCGGTCAATGACCCGCCTTGGGCGTTGGTAACCTCGATCGGCCGATGATAAGCGCGCGCGTTGAAACCGGTTGCGAAGATGATGACATCGAGCTCGTGCAACCGTCCCGACGCGTCGAGCAGGCCCTTTTCGTTTGCACCCACGATACCGTCGCGCACGATTTCGACATTGGGGCGCGCGACGGCGGGATAAAATAAGGTGGACATCACCATCCGCTTGCACAGCGGCTCGTCGGTCGGGGTCAGTTTCGACCGAAGAACAGGGTCTTTTACCCGGCCCAGATGCCATTTGCACATGGCGGACAGAAATTTGCGCTGCCAACCCTCCTTGATGACCGCCTCGGCGAAGACGCGTTCGAAAAACCAGCCATAGAAGTTGCCCGCCATCCGCCCGATGAAGGGAAAGGCACGAACGACAGCGCGTTCGATCTTGCCGAAGCGGCGGTTCGGCAGCGGGAAGACCCATTGCGGCGTGCGGATGAAGGCTTTCAGGTTGACGCCCTGGTTCGCAAGCGCGGAAATGACCTGCGTTCCGGTCGAGCCGCTGCCAATCACGCCGACGCGCTTGTCCGACAGATCGATGCCGTCAAGCCATTCCGCTGTGTGGAATTTGATACCCTTGAAGTCGTCAATGCCTGCGATATCGGGGAAGGCAGGAACATGCAGTGGCCCCGTTGCCGCGATCAGAAAGTCGACCGTATCGCGCTGACCGTTCGACGTTTCGAGATGCCAACGCTGACCGTCGAACTCGGCCTTCGTCACTTTGGCGCCGAACACAATGTCGCGGCGAAGATCATATTTGTCGGCGATCTTGACCATGTAAGACTGGATTTCCGGCCCCAGCGCGAGCCGGTGGCTCCAGCCGGGATTATGCTCGAACGAGTAATTATAGTGGTGCGCCGGCACGTCGCAGGCGATGCCGGGATACCGGTTTTCACGCCAGGTGCCGCCGACCTCGTTCGCTTTTTCGTAGATCACGATGTCGTCAAGACCAGCTTCGCGCAGCTTGATCGCCTGCATCATCCCCGCTGCACCGGCTCCGATGATCGCAGTACGGGGCCGATAGGGGAATTTCTGGGTCCGCGACGCATTCGCCGCCGGGCCTTGGGCCGTCTGATTTTGCATTGCTCTCTCCACTTGCTTGTCACACACTAGTATCGCATTGTCGTCATGACAAGCATTGGAATCGGGAGGGAGAGTTTATGGAGCGCGTCCGCGGCAAAAAGGCGCTTGTCACCGGGGCAGCACAGGGCTTGGGCGCCGCTACCGCCCAAATGCTTGCGCGGCATGGCGCCCGGGTTTTGCTGACGGATATCAACGAAGCGGGTGCGCAGGAGGTCGCCGACTCGATCAATCTCGAACATGGCAGCGAAGTGGCTTGGGGCTTCCGGCACGACGCAACCATCGCCGCCGATTGGGAAGCGGCGATCGACCGAGCGGGCCGCCTCATGGATGGCCTGTCCGTGCTCGTCAACAATGCCGGGATGGTGCGAACCGGATCCATCGAGGACCTCGATCTCGACCAATGGCATCATGTCATGCAGGTCAATACCGACAGCGTTTTTCTGGGCTGCAAACTGGCGCTGCCGCTCCTTCGCGAAAGCCAGCCTGCGTCGATCATCAACCTGTCCTCGATCGCCGGATTGATGGCCTCTCCCAACCTTGCCGCTTATAATGCCTCGAAGGCGGCCGTCTGGCTGCTTACGAAATCGGTCGCGCTGCTTGCGGCCAAAAAAGGGTGGGACATCCGTTGCAACTCGGTCCACCCGACATTCATTCGAACGCCCATGCTCGATGACCTGCGCGGCGATCGTGACGAAGCCGAGGCGCTCGCACGACTGGCCAAGCAGGTGCCCTTGGGCCGCCTCGGCGATCCCGACGATGTTGCCTACGCTGTCCTTTATCTCGCGTCCGATGAGAGCCGGTTCGTCACCGCATCGGAATTCAAGATCGACGGCGGCATCTCTGCCGTCTAGAAACTTGCTTGCGCCTAGCTAGCGTACTATATATGGCGAATCATCTTCAGCGTAGATTGAAGTGGGAGAGGAAGAATGAGCGCTCGGCTGCCTTATCAATGCACAGGCCCATCGACTGCTTGGCAATGCGCCGGCGCGGGTCTGGCGTCACTTGTCCCACCATCGCTGACAAATTCCGTTGGGCCCGGGCGTCTGGGTCAAACCGCCCGCGGGAGAACCACCTGCCCGTAAGGTTCGCGGGACCAGTTTTACAAAAAGAATATTGAGGGAGAGCTTGAAATGCACCATATCCATCGCGCACTTTTGGGTGCGAGCATCGCCGCCATCGCTTTTGCCGGGCAAGCGCACGCCCAAGCCGTCACGCCGTCGGCGGATGCTTCCGCCCAGCAGCCGGTCGAGGCCGAAGATGCATCCCAGGCGGCCGACTCAAACGACATTGTCGTCACTGCCAATAAGCGCGAGCAGCGTTTGAACGATGTCGGTATCACCGTCGCGGTGGTTTCAGGAAATGACCTGCAGAATCGGCAGATCAACTCGCTCGCGGATCTTGCCAATGCGACGCCGAGCCTCTCCTTTACCAACAGCGCCAACGGCACCCCGGTTTACACGCTGCGCGGCGTCGGCTTCTACGAAACGTCGCTCGGTGCCTATCCAACGGTCAGCACTTATGTTGACGAAGCCCCGCTGGCATTTCCGATTCTCTCGTCGCACGCGGCATTCGACCTGGAACGTGTCGAAATTCTGAAGGGTCCGCAAGGCACTCTGTTCGGTCAGAACGCGACCGGCGGCGCGATCAATTACATTGCGGCCAAACCGACCGACGAACTGAGTGCAGGCGGCAGTATCTCTTATGGTCGTTTCAATGAGGTCGTTGCGGATGCCTTTATCAGCGGGCCGATTTCTCCGACTCTGCGTGCGCGTCTCGCCGGCCGGCTCGAACGCGCCGACGGCTGGCAGATCAGCAACTCGCGCCCGGGCGACCGTAACGGCAAGGTGGAAAACTACATGGGCCGCCTCTTGGTTGACTTCGAACCGACCGAGCGGCTGCGATTCAAATTGAACATCAATGGCTGGAAGGACAACAGCGATACGCAAGCGCCCCAGTATATCGCCCTGTTCCCGCAAGCGCCGGCGTTCCTGACACCCCAACTGGCAGCGTCGCAATTTTCGCCGGAGCGGCCGCAAGCAGCGGACTGGACGCCCGGAGTTCCGCGGCGCAGCAACAGGCTGGGACAAGTCGCTTTTCGTGCCGAATTTGACGCAACGGACGACATCACACTGACATCGCTGACGTCTTACGTCGACTATAAGCAGCGCCAAGGCGATGAAGGCGACGGCTTGCCGCTTTCAACGCTCGACCTTGTGAACAACGAAGGTCGTATCAAGAGCTTCAGCCAAGAAGTCAGACTTTCAAACAACAGCGGTTCGAATTTCCGTTGGGTGGTAGGCGGCAACTACGAACGCAGCACAGTCAACGAACTGATTGATTTATCGTTTCCTGACGTTTCGGTCCGGGGCCTTTACGGCACCTTTGGCTACCCCTTCTTTTCGCTCTCCTACTCGAACGATCAAAAGATGGAAAACTACGCAGGCTTCGCCAATATCGAATATGATATCGGCCAGCTGACAGTGAAGCTGGGCGGCCGCTACACCAAGTCGCGGATCGACGCCAGCGAGTGCGGTTTCGACGACAGCGGCAGCCCCATCAACACCGGTTCGCTGTTTTACGACGTCCTGTTCGGAGGAGCGCTCGGGCCATATGCCGGTCAATGCTACCAGATCAACAATACGCCGAATACGTATAACGGAGTCGCACCCGGTGCGTCGGGTCGCTTCACTGACACGTTAAAGGAGGATAATTTCTCTTGGCGCGTCGGTCTGGATTATAAGCCGGTTGACGACGTCCTTCTCTACGCGAACGTCGCGAAAGGCTATAAGGCTGGCAGCTATCCGACGCTCTCGGCATCGCTGTTCAGCCAGTATCTTCCAGTCGTCCAGGAGTCGGTGCAGTCATACGAGGCAGGGTTCAAAGCAACGTTGCTTGATCGGACCCTTCAACTGAATGGTGCCGTATTCTACTACGACTACACCAACAAACAGCTTCGCTCGAAGTTCATCGATCCGAATTTCGGCATTCTGGACGTGCTTCAGAATATCCCGAAATCGGACGTCAAGGGTTTCGAGATCGAGATGAGCATCCGGCCGACACAGGGCCTCGTGATCAACAACACCTTCACCTATCTCGACGCGACCATCAAGGAATTCACCGGCATCAACTCGGGCGGCATTACGGCTGATTTCGCCGGCGCGAATGTGCCCTACACGCCGAAGTATCAGTTCGGAAGTAACATCGATTATGAATTCCCGGTTTCCGACTCTCTGAACGCCTTCCTGGGCACGAGTCTGAATTTCCGATCGAAAACGGTCGCGACGATCGGTGGCGAAACCAATCCTGCGGGAGTTACTTCGCCCGTAACGACCGTGTTCGGCATCGATGATTATGTTCTTATCGACCTCCGGGCTGGGGTGGCAGCGGCTGACGACAGCTGGCGAGTGTCTGTATGGGGCAAGAACGTAGGCAACGAATATTACTGGAATAATGTGGTGGCCGCGTTTGATACCATCCAGCGCTATGCCGGCAAGCCCGCGACCTACGGCGTTAGCGTCAGCTTCAAATACTGACTAAGTCTCCGAAACCGGCGTTGGACAGGCGACTGAGCAGATTGACACGTTAGACCGATCTCGCTCACGCCTGTCCAACGACCATCACGATTCACCTGCCGGCGGGCGGACAAAGTCTGGGCGCTGACGATCATTATTTATGCAAGGAAGCATCTCATGCCGAACCGTCTGCCGAACAAGGTCGCCGTCATTTCTGGAGGCGCATCGGGAATCGGCGCCGCTACAGCGCGATTGTTTGCCGCTGAAGGCGCTTGCGTCATTGTCGCCGACGTTCAGGAACCCCTGGATCCCCAACTGGCCAGTCTGATCGACGCGAGTTCCGATCGAATCCGCTTCATCAAGTGCGACGTTTCTATCGAGGATGATGTCGCTGCCGCGATCGAGGCGGCGGTGACGGCATTTGGCAAGCTCGACACGGTCGTCGCGTGCGCGGGCGTCGCTGGCATGGGCGCGGCCGGAGATATTACAGCGGAGCATTGGGATAGAACGTTCGCGATCAATGCGCGCGGCGTGTTTCTGTTCACCAAATACGCCATCCCCCACATGATCACGGCGGGTGGCGGCTCGATCATCAACATCTCTTCTGCGTTCGGCATCGTGGCCGGACCTCATTTCGCAGCATACGCGGCCTCAAAGGGCGCGGTGCGCAACTTCTCCAAGTCAACCGCGCTCGATTATATAGGCCAAGGCATCCGATCGAATTCGATCCACCCAGGATACATCGACACCCCGATTGTCCAGAACATCATCAACAATGCGGCGGATACCGATACCGCGCAGGCAATGTTCAACGCGCTTCAGCCGGGCGGTCGAGGGGGCGTTCCGGAAGACATCGCCTGGGGCTGCGTCTATCTGGCTTCCGATGAATCCCGGTTTGTGACGGGAGCGGAACTTGTGATCGATGGCGGGCTGCTGGCGCGATAATTCGGCTTCGATAGATAGCTCAAAAACAACATCGGTCCCGTCAGAGAACGCAATATGATCACGGTTCTGGTAGCAGCGAAGAAGCTTCCACATTTATCGCAGGCAGAATTCACAAGATATTGGCTGGATGAGCACGCACCTCTTGTAAAAAGTGTTCCCGAATTCATGCAGTATGTGAAACGATACGTGATCTATCCCAATCTGCAGGACTCAGGCCCTGACGCCCCGGTGCTGGGACAGGTTCCCGAGCATCATGGTATTGGCGAATTGCGTTTCAAGAATGTCGCGGCCATGGAAGCGGCCTTCCTGGAGCCAAGATATTTGGAGCTGATCAGGCCCGACGAGGACAAGTTTTTGGACAGGGCAAACTGCGTCACATTCATCACTGAGGAACATGTTCAGTTCGGAGATTGAGCGTGATCTTCCGGTGAATCGCCAGATTCGATCGGGGCTGTAGCGATCGGGAGGCCACCACTCGGCTAACATTTCTCGCGGCGTAACTGGCGCAGAGTTATGAAGCTTCGTGCCACTCGCCGAACGCGCGGTTGGTTTTTCGAACTGACGTGCCTAGTCGGGAAGACCGTTGGCATTCTACCTTCACGGATCTCGCGTCGAGGGCACTGCTCCGACATAATCGAAAATGGTGTGCTCCTTCGCTACGAAAGCGCGGGTCAGCGCAGGATCGGCAAAGACGACCTCATCCAGTGAGATCGCCGTCAGGGACGAGAGGGCTTCGGGCGAGGCCAAAGCTGACCGCATCGCCTCAATGTCAGGCCACCACATTTCCGTGACCCCGTTCGGGGCTGGTTGCCACCCTCGCAGTTCGGCAAAATCGAATTTCGCAGCCGGATCGCGATGGTTCTGAACATATTTGCAAATGCCCAGTGCTGCCGCGTGCTGCCGAACGAGATCTCCGTGCTGGCCCCGCCAGCGTGCGCTGAATTCCGCTGTGCTAAGGTCCGGCCGCTTCCAGATATCGATGACCATCTTGACGGCGGTGCCGAACCCGGGCGGCGATCCATCGGAGAGGTCCAGCACAATCTCTTCCTGTGCGACAAACCCGCTGACATTGCTCGTGTCTGTGAATTCCTGCTCATCCGCTTCCAGGATGGCGCTGGCCTTGCCACCCTCGGGCGAGGCGAGCGCGCTTTCCATGCTTTCCCAGCTTTCCCACCACAGTTCCGACTGACCGTCTAACGGGGTACGCCAGGGTTGACCCGCGCTGAAATTGTCGATTTCGGGCAAGGCGATCCGATGTGCCTGAACGTAGCGCAAGAAGCCCATCGCCCGTGCGTGGTTTCGAACAAGGCTGCCATGCCCCTGGAGATAGCGCGGGTAGAATTCGTGCTCGCTCATGCCCAGCTTGCGGGGCACCTGACATAACATCTTGATCAAGCTAGTCTCCTTAAGGCCCAGACCAACCGTTTGCGGCTAAATGTCCAGATGCTTATCGAAAAACGCGCCTGCCTCCTCGAGTGCGGCCTGACCTTCGTCCAGCATGCCCGTAAACAACTGCCAGACATGGGGAAGTCCCTGATAAACCCGCAGGTGCACCTGAACATCCACAAGGATCGCGGCTCGCAAAAGCCTTAGGGAATCGTCGAGAAGAACCTCATGACTGCTGACCTGGATCAGGATCGGCGGCAATCCCGCTAGGTCGCCATAGATCGGTGACGCTTCTGGTGATGTGGCATCCGCGCCTGCAAGATAGGTTTCCGCCATGCCGGGGGCCACGCCTTCGGTGACCACAAAATCACGATCCCGGTTATCGACAATCGACTGTCCGGTCGTGCCCATGTCGGCGAATGGCGAGAACAGAACAGCTGCACGGGGAAGAGGAATATTGCGCGCCTTGCATCGGAGCATTGTAGCGACGACAAGGCCGCCCCCCGCAGAGTCGCCAGCGAAGAAAATGCGCTCTGACGGCGTGCCGCTGTCGAGAAGCCACTGATATGCAGTGACTGCATCCTCGATAGCCGCTGGAAAGGGGTGTTCAGGTGCCAAGCGGTAATCAACTGCCATCGTGCGCATCGATGCGGCCTGACCTAGTCTCGCAAGAAGGCCGCGATGCGACGTGAAAGACCCGATCACATATCCGCCACCGTGCAGATAAAATACCGTGGCGTCGGTTCTGGATCCCGGCGCGACACCGATTTCACAAGCCACTCCATTGGCATCGACAAGCTCGAATTTGATTGAGGGATCGAATGGCGTAAAATCGCCAAACCCGTCGAACGCCACGCGCAATTCCGGTACCGGAAGCGATCCGAGATCAGGGCCTGAGCGGATCATCTCATTGACTTGTTGCAGTTGGTCTTGGGACATGATCGTCAACTCCGCTCTATCACTTTGCCGGGTGGGCTCGAATGAAATAATCTATCTTTTCGGTTCGAAGGGGCCTGTGGCAGCTTGCATATCCGGACTGGAAGCGAATGATATCAAGGTTCGCCGACCTTAAAGGCCGGGGTCCTGACGCGTGTCCGCAAAGGCGTCACTGCTGGGCAGCAAGATGGTGTTTGGGTAGCGCGCAGGTCACGCATTGTTGCAGCCTCTCCATATTATCAGGGCTTTGTTAGCGCGATAGCTTGCCGCAAGCAAGTATAAGCAAATGTGGCGCATGGGGCGCGATCGCGTAGATTGGCGGGGCAAAGTGTTGGAGCGCAGCTATGCTGCCAACTTTAACGCGCCCGCCTTGGCAGCGCCAATCGCCAGGTGCAGGGCGATCTCATCGGCCGTTCGAGTCACCGCCAGCTTCACGGCCTCGTCGATATGAACATAATCCTGCGTCACATTCTGCGAAGCATGGCCGAGCATGGCTCGGATTGTCAGTTCCGAGAAGCCCAGCTCACCCGCAATACTGC
The DNA here is from genome assembly GCF_016793825.1 of Sphingopyxis sp. Taxonomy (GTDB): domain Bacteria; phylum Pseudomonadota; class Alphaproteobacteria; order Sphingomonadales; family Sphingomonadaceae; genus Sphingopyxis. The sequence continues at coordinate 2,748 of NZ_JAEULM010000011.1, read as the reverse complement.
CAAAGGTGTGGCGGAGCGTATGCGGGGTCGCACCGGAAATTCCTGCGAGGGCGCAAACTCGCCGCAGGCAATCGGCAACGGCGGTAAAGGGGCCGTCGCCAATCGTCGCCGGGAAGAAATGTGGATTGCCTACTAGCGCTTTCTGGCTTTCAAGAATTCGAATGGCCGCTGGACTGATCGCCCGAATCTGCGCGCCGCCCTTCGTGTCGGGAAAGGCGACATAGCTGCGCTCGGAATGAAGCCAGCTTCGGTGCATGGCCTGGGCTTCTTCGCGTCGATAGCCCGTGAGAAGCAAGGTTCGCAGCACGCCAAGGGAGACCGGGTTCTCACCTGTGGCCTCGGCATAAGCGATCGCCTTCCCGAGCATTTCGATTTCCGCGACGCTTAGCCGTCTCGTCTTCTTTCTGCTCGCAAGCTTCTTCGCCCCCATCGTGGGATGCGTCTCCAGGCGGCCCTTATGCTTTGCGTGGCCGATGATCGCTTGAAGTGTGCCGACGCAGCGGCCCGCCACGCCGGGTCCGCCCGTTGCCTTTCCGCCGCGGTTGCCCGTCCGAGGTTTTGCGGTCTTTCCGTTCTTCACGTCAGTCTGCATTTGCTCGACGTCTGCGATCGTCAGCTGCTTGACGATCCGCCGGCCAAGCAGCGGGACGATGTGTGTCCGGATCCGGCTCTCGTCCATTTTGAGCGACGAGGCTTTGATCGGAAGGTTCTTTCGGCCAAGGATATTCCCGGCTCGGGCCTCGGTCAGATACCAATCGCACATCTCGGCGACAGTCATCCCCTTGCGGGCCTCGCGCACCTTGTCAGCCGGATCTTCGCCTCCGATGACTTCGGCAAGCTTCACAATCGCCTGGCCTCGCGCCTTCTCGACGGTCAGCGGGCCGAACCGGCCAAGATTGAGACGGCGCTTGATTGCATCGATGGTGCGATACTGAACCACGAACGTCTTCAGACCGGACGGTAATACCCGCACCCCGAAGCCCTTGAGTTCGGTGTCCCAGTAGATGACCTGCCTCACGGCGGGGATCGCAAAGCCCTCGATCGTCCGCTTGGTGAGTTTGGCTGTGGGCATGTTATCACTCCTGCTGGAGACAAAACTTTTCGGCAGCGTTTTGTCTCCAAATAGTCTCCAGAATCGGGAAAACTGGAGACAATAACAGGATGCAGCGGGAAAGGCGGTTTGTCAATAAAGAGAGCAATAATAGAAGCTTAGGAAAGAAAAAGAAGCTCTAGAAAAGAGCCAAAATCAAGTTGCCAAGGTTGGGGTCGAGGGTTCGAATCCCTTCGCCCGCTCCAGAAACCGCAGTTTTCTGCGGTTTATTTGACCCCCTGTTTTCTGAAAATCCAAAATCCGGTATATACGGATCACATACGGATATGTGATTTGGAGGAGAGGTTTTGGAAAAATTGGGTCTTAACGAATCCACGATTGGCAGCATCGATTCACAGGAATCGAAAAGTCCCAGTGGAAAGAACATCTTGAAATCGAAGACTTTCAAGGACGGAGGCATCTACCTCTTCGTTCGTGGGGACTATGTGAAACCGACATGGATGTGTCGGATCAAGGCACCGGGGATGCCGGGATACGTCTATAAGTCCACGAGGACGACCGACGAGCATCAGGCATACAAGTTTGCCGACGACCTCTAGGCGAGCACGTCGGTTTCGGCCTCGTCCATGCAGGCGCCGAGCTTGGGCCAACGGGTGCGCAACTGGTCGGCGACCTGTCGCCAGACCTGCGTTGCGCTTTTCTGATCGGGCTGCAGGAAGACCTGGCGGATCGCGGCGGCGACGACAGTGTTCTGGCCCTTGGGCACATAGGACAGGGCATTGCGCATGAAGTGCACCCGGCAGCGCTGCCAGGTGGCGCCCATGACGCGGGTGATCGCGCCCTTGAGGCCCTCGTGAGCATCGGAGATGACCAGCTTCACGCCGGTAAGACCGCGCCGAACAAGGTCCTTCAGGAAGTCGGACCAGAAGACCTCCGCTTCCGAGGGGCCGATATGCAGGCCGACGATCTCGCGCCGGCCCTCGGTGTTGACGGCCATGGCGATTATTGCGGCAACGCTGATGATCCGCCCGCCTTCGCGTACCTTGAGATAGGTGGCATCGAGCCAGAGATACGGCCATTCGCCGGTGAGCGGGCGTTTCAGAAAGGCATGGACGCGCTCGTCAATGTCCTTGCAAAGCTTGGAGACGGTGGACTTGGAGATGCCGGTCATGCCCATGGCCTGGACGAGTTCATCGACCCGCCGGGTGCTGACCCCGCCGATCCACGCTTCCTGGATCACCGCAACCAGCGCTTTCTCGACCATCTTGCGGGGCTCAAGGAAGCCCGGAAAATAGGACCCAGCACGCAGCTTGGGGATTTTCAGGTTCAGCGTGCCTACCCGGGTATCCAGCGAACGGTCGCGATAGCCGTTGCGCCAGGTCGCGCGCTCGCTGCTGCGTTCGTGGCGACCCGCGCCGATCAGGCCATCAACGTCGGCCTCCATGATCAGCTGCAGCACGTTCTCGGCGATGGTGCGCAAAAAATCCGGTTGGCCGCCCTTTGCAGCCAGCTCTTCGATCAGTAATCTGTCCTCGGTCATCGGGAACTCCTCTTCGTCACGGTTGAAGTGTGCAAACTCCACCATAACGATGAACCCGGTGGCCACCAGCGACGCCGCATTCCGGGGTGGGGCATGCCCCACCCCGGAATACACCATCGCCTACACCGGAAATTACACCACGAGCGCGGACGCTAAC
>NZ_JAEULM010000007.1 GCF_016793825.1 Sphingopyxis sp. | reverse complement strand
TGTCAAACGGCCCTTTAATTGCGGGTTTCTGTCAAGCCTGTAGTTGATCCATACCGGGGTCATGGTCCTTTTCGAGGTCATGGCCTCATGATGATGTCCGGGTCGGGTGCCTCAACGTGTGCAACGCGGTCCTGAAGTCCGCAGCCGTTTGAACGAGGTCACCGCAACCACCGTCCCGGTGGATCATCACAGGGCTGGCTTCAGCCCTGCGATCTCAGGGTAGTTATGACGATCAAGCAGGCTGTTTTCCCCACTCGAACTCGGTTCCATCCACCCAGATGCAGTGGAGGATGATGGCGAGCTTTCGTGCGACTGCGACCTGCGCTTTCTTCATGCCACTGCGCTTTGCAATCCGTAGCCCCCAGGCCTTGAGCGCGCACCACCGCTTGGTTCGATGGAGCAAGACGCTGGCGGCCTCGAACAGATATGTGCGCAACAGCCTGTCGCCCCATCGCGAGACCTTTCCCGTCACGTCCATTTCACCCGATTGCTTTCGGCGGGGTGTGAGCCCGAGATAAGCTCCAACCTTCGTGGCGTTCTGAAAGCGGGTGGGATCATCGATCGTATGGCGGAATGTTAGGGCTGTAACGACACCGATGCCCGGAACCGTCATCAACCGCCGGGTCGTCTCGTCCTCTCGGGCGAGGTGACGGATGGTTCTATCGATCTTTTCCAACTCGCCGCATGTCTGTTCATGCACGGACAGAAGGGGAAGAAGAATGGGGCCGAGAGCATGGCCATCGGCGATAAGATCGCTGACCCGCCGCTGGAACTGCCCGCCGACAGCCCGTGGAAAGAGCATGCCACACTCCTTCAGCATGGAACGCATCTGGTTTTCGAGATCGCGCCGGATCCGTACCAACCGGGATCGACAGACAAGGATGGACCGTGCGGCCTGGCTTTCCTCGCTTTTGACGGCGACCTCCCGATACCATCCGACCCGGACGAGTTCCGCCAGGCCCCGAGCATCATTCTCGTCGCTCTTGTTCATGCGGACGGACAGTGCCGCATGGGCGTGGCGAGCATCGATGCAGACCACTGGCAGGCCGGTTCGCTTGAGCTCATGCCAGAGCCAGCTCGACATAGCACCTGTCTCGAGACCTACGCGTTCGGCATTGGGAGCCTTCTTGGCGACGACGGCGGCCAGGACGCCCGGATCTGATTTCACCCGGCCTTGGTATAATGGCCGCCCGGCTTCATCAACAATGCAAATCGACGTCTCTTTTTGTGACACGTCCAGCCCGACATATTGCTTCATGGCGATATCCCTTCGTTACGATGACCTCACTCATTCTGAAGCCGTCGCATCCCAATGGGAACAACGGCAGCAATTACGTCATCGTGTTCAAAAGGGACCCCCGATCGGCGTCGAAGAGGGACCCCCTTTGAGGATATGCTGAGGATTTGTTGAGGATGGCCTTGCGCTGCGTGCGGCGAAGGGCGGGCGTAGCCCGACCGGAGGCGCGCGCAGCGCAAGATAGATTTTTGAAGGCGCCGACGGTGGCGGTCAGCTGCGGTTTTTGAAACGCCAGCTGTCGTTGCCGGTCTCGACGATATCGCAGTGGTTGGTGACGCGGTCGAGCAGCGCCGTGGTCATCTTGGGATCGCCGAACACGGTCGGCCATTCGCCGAAGGCGAGGTTCGTGGTGATGATGACGCTGGTGCGCTCATAGAGCTTGCTGATGAGGTGGAACAGCAACTGCCCTCCCGAGCGTGCGAACGGCAGATATCCAAGCTCGTCGAGCACGATCAGATCGAGCCGCGACAGCTGCGCCGCCAGGGTCCCGCCTTTGCCGATCCGGGTCTCCTCTTCGAGGCGTGTCACCAAGCGTGGGCGGTAACCGCGATCGTCAACTTCTACGTCCGCCTCGAAAATCATTTCGCGGTCCATGCTGATCGCACGCCAGTGTCGGATGTCCAGTTCCTGCGCGCGACGGGGCCGTTCGTCTGGCGATATTGGGAGAAGGACATCATGACCTTCGTCAAAGCCTGCAGTCTAAAGACGGTCGCCGATAACAAGGATCGCATTTTCGAGCCCCATTTTATCGCGCCGCTTGAGAGGCTCGACGCGCTCTATGATCGAGCGATCGCCGCGTCACGCTGACGATCGATGCCAGTCTCACGCCAGGTGATCGAGCACTGCGCGCAAGATGCTAGCCGTTCCCTTCCCCGGTGCCCAGATCGGGTCCCTCCCCGCTAAGGCGTCCTTTACGCAGTAGAAGGCTTGATGACTGCTGCTTTTCCACGCGAACACGAATAAATCTGCCGCTTTGGCGAGACTTGTCAGCTTCGCCGTTGCCACCAGGTCGGAATTTACATCGACCCTGCAGCCCGGAAATAATTCTTCCAGCGCTTTCTTGGCTCGGCTGCCTGCGGCTTCCGCCAAGGTGTATAAAACTCGAAGGCGCGATCGATCTGCCCATCGTCATGCGCCTTTTCAGCCGAGTACGGCGTCGGGCCGAAAAATGTCCCGATCAGAATCTTTCTGCGTCCGCCATCAGACAACGTCACATCAAGACGTCGGGCTTGACTGTACACCTCCGCAAACTGGTCCTTCAGAAGTTCATTTCGCGGATAGAGCGCCAGCACCTTGACCCAGCGATCGCCTGCAGCGTCGCGTTGGATATGGATGGCGGAATTGCCCGTCTGTCGATCGACATGAGCGACGGTGCCCAGGGCTTTGTGGTCGACGGGCAGCAGCGGCTTTCTGCGCTGGCCGAGGTCGACCGCGATTTTCAGGTTTTCGTGTCGGCACTGATCTGCCGCGACGAAGCCGAACTGCGCCGTCAGTTCGTGCTGATCAACAACAGCAAACCGCTTCCCAAATCCTTGATCTATGAGCTGCTCCCGACGGTCGACGATCTCCCGGCGCGTCTCAGTCGCCGATCCGAGGCGGCGGACCTTACCGGGCGCCTCAACTTCGAGGCGACCTCGCTGAAAGGCTATATCAAGCAGCACACATGGCCCGAGGGCATCATCGCGGACACGGTGATGCAGAAGATCATCATGGAGTCGCTCAACAATGGCGTGCTGCGCGATCTTAGCCGGAGCGCCAAAGGCGGCGACAAGTGTGTTCGCCTCATCTCGAATTTCTTCGATGCGGTGAAACGCGTCTTCCCCGAAGCCTGGCATGGCCAGACGCCTGCGAGCTCACGCCTTCTGCACGGCGTCGGCATTCAGGCGATGGGCGACGTGATGGAAGTTCTCGCCGAACGCGCCGACGCGCGATCGGTCGACGATTTCTACGAGGGGCTGCTCTGTCTTCAGGACCGTACCGCATGGACTGACGGCGACTGGCATTTCGACGACGAAACGCGGCGCTGGAAGTCGCTCCAAAACGTCAATCGCGACGTCGCGCTGCTCAAACATTATCTCGTCGGAATTGTGAAGGCCGACCAACGGCAGCGGCGCAAGCCTGCTCCCGCTCCGCTGCTGGAACCGAGTGAGGGTGCAGCATGAGTTACGCGGTGAAGGAAATCTTCAAAACACTGCAGGGTGAGGGCGCTCAGAGCGGCCGCGCCGCCGTGTTCTGCCGGTTTTCGGGCTGCAATCTCTGGTCCGGGCGCGAACAGGATCGCGCCTCATCGGTTTGCAGTTTCTGCGATACCGATTTTGTCGGCATGGACGGAACCGGCGGCGGACGCTTTGCTGACGCCGCCGCGTTGGTCGATGCCGTCGAAGAGGCGTGGGGCGAGGGCGCCCATGGCCGTTACATCGTGCTGACTGGCGGCGAGCCCTTGCTGCAGGTGGACGACGCGCTCATCGAAGCGCTGCACAGCCGCGGGTTTGAGATTGGCGTCGAGACCAACGGCACGCAGGCGGCGCCTGCCGGCATCGACTGGATCTGCGTTTCGCCGAAGGCCGACGCCGCGCTGCATCTCACGGGCGGCGACGAACTCAAACTCGTCTATCTTCAAGGTTTCGCGCGCGCTCACTTCTTAGTCTCCCGAACGCGGCGCGCGAGCGCGGCAAAGCGCGACTGCTCACAGGCGATGCCCAATTCGTCGCGAAAATAGCGAAGCAGTCGCGACGCACTTCCCCCGGCGCTTTCCCAATGCTCCGCAATAAGCTTGAGCATCGTATCGTCGTCGTGGCGTGCGCGATCGAACTTCTGTGCTCCCCGCCACGAACCGATCGCCGAACGTACGGCCTCAACATCAGCGTCCAATGAAGCTTGCGGAACGGTCCCGCGGCCAAAGCCAACGAAGTGCGCGAGCGCTCGCGACGCAAAATCGTTCAATGTGCCGGGACACGGACTGTCGGGCCCGTCCAGACGATTGTCATAAGGCATCCGGAGCGGACGAAGAGCGTCGGGCATGCGCGCAGCAGGCGATGCAGTGAATATGCGCACGCGCGCGAGGTCGTCGGACGGCAGCGCGATCAGCTCGGGCGCCAGCATCTCAATATACGCCTCGGACAAGGCGACTAGCAGAGGGCCCGACTGGTCATACATCAAGT
>NZ_JAEULM010000042.1 GCF_016793825.1 Sphingopyxis sp. | reverse complement strand
CATTGAAAAATTCACCGTGAACCGCGGCCCGCACATCGACAAGAAGTCGCGCGAGCAGTTCGAGGTGCGTACCCACAAGCGGCTGCTCGACATCGTGCAGCCCACCCCGCAGACGGTCGACGCGCTGATGAAGCTCGACCTCGCCGCAGGCGTGAACGTCGAAATCAAGCTGGCCTGAGCCAGCGCAGCCCCGGACCTGATCCGGGGTCTCTATCGGCCAGGCGCTTCGGCGATGGCACAAGTCCGGAGCGATCCGGACCGACGATAGGGTGGATACCGCCGGACCGCTTCTTCGGAAGCATCATGGTCCGGGCTGCGTCCCCCGTCTCGCCGCTTTTCCCTGGGGAAGGTGGCACCTCAGCCCGGACGGGGCGAAGCATCGAAATTATGGGCTGGGAGGGTTCTCGTCGGGCAGGCTCGATGGGGTCCCGCAAGCCGTGCGGAATGGTCCGCCCGGCCTCTGTTGAGGAGTATGGATCATGCGGACTGGCGTGATCGCGAAGAAAATGGGGATGACCCGCCTGTTTCAGGACGACGGCCGCCACGTGCCCGTCACCGTCCTGAGCCTCGAAGGCTGTCAGGTTATCTCCGTGCGCGAACAGGAACGTGACGGCTATGTGGCCGTTCAGCTCGGCGCGGGCACGGCAAAGGCGAAGAACGTCGCCAAGCCGCAGCGCGGGTCTTTCGGCAAGGCCGAAGTCGAACTCAAGGCGAAGGTCGTCGAATTCCGCGTCGCTGACGACGCGACGCTCGATGTCGGTGCCGAACTTTCGGCCGATCACTTTGTCGCCGGTCAGATCGTCGATATCCAGGGCGTGACCCAGGGTAAGGGCTTTGCCGGCGCGATGAAGCGCTGGGGCTTCGGCGGTATGCGCGCGACCCACGGTGTTTCGATCAGCCACCGTGCGCATGGTTCGACGGGTAATCGCCAGGATCCGGGCCGCGTCTTCAAGAACAAGAAGATGGCCGGCCACATGGGCGCGCGCAATCGCACCCAGCAGAATCTCGAAATCGTCCGCACCGACGTCGAGCGCGGCCTTCTCTTCGTCAAGGGTTCGGTCCCTGGCTCGAAGGGCGGCTGGCTGATGGTTCGTGACGCGGTCAAGCTGCCGCGCCACCCCGATGCTCCGTATCCCGCGGGCATCAAGAGCGCGGCGAACGCCAATCAAGAAACCCCGGCGGATGCACCGGTAGAGACTCCGGCGGAAGAAACCGTCGTCGTCGATACCGCGACCACCGACGGCGCGCAGGAGTCCTGATCATGAAGATCAAGGTTCAAACCATCGACGGCAAGGCCGGCACCGATATCGATCTGAACGACGATGTTTTCGGCGTCGACGCTCGCGCCGACATTCTTCACCGCGTCGTTGCATGGCAGCTTGAAAAGCGCCGTGGTCCGGCCCGCGCCGCGCGCGAGCGCAGCGATGTGTCGCGCACGGGCAAGAAGTTCGGTCGCCAGAAGGGCGGCGGTACCGCGCGTCACGGCGATCGTGCAGCTCCGATCTTCATCGGCGGCGGCAAGGCGCATGGTCCGCGGGCCCGCACCTTCGGCCACTCGCTGAACAAGAAGATCCGCGCGCTCGGCCTCAAGATGGCGCTCAGCGACAAGGCGAAGGGCGGCAAGATCGTCGTTCTCGACACGCTGGAGCTCAAGGACGCGAAGACCAAGGCGCTGGCCGGCAAGCTCGGCAAGCTGGACCTCGGCAATCGCGCTCTCTTCATCGATGGCGACGCGGTTCACGAAAGCTTCGCCATGGCATCGGCCAACCTGATCGGCATCGACGCGATGCCGGCGGCAGGCGCCAATGTTTATGACATCATGCGCGCCGACACGCTGGTCCTGACCCGCGCGGCTGTCGAAAAGCTGGAGGCACGTTTCAATGGCTAAGGCAAAAACAGTCGATGCGCGTCACTATGACGTGATCCTCGCTCCGGTGATCACGGAAAAGTCGACGCTGCTCAGCGAAAATAACGCCGTGGTGTTCAAGGTCGCGAACGACGCGACCAAGCCCGCGATCAAGGCGGCCGTCGAGGCGCTGTTCGATGTCAAGGTTCTGGCGGTCAACACGCTGGTGACCAAGGGCAAGACCAAGCGCTGGAAGGGCAAGCCCTATACCCGCAGCGACGTGAAGAAGGCGATTGTTCGCCTGGCCGAAGGCCAGTCGATCGACGTCACCACGGGCGTCTGAGCGGCTCGGGAAGGCGAAAGAAAATGGCACTCAAGCATTATAATCCGACCAGCCCCGCGCAGCGCGGCCTGATCCTCGTCGACAAATCGTCGCTGTGGAAGGGCAAGCCCGTCAAGGCGCTGACCGAAGGCAAGCGCAAGACCGGCGGCCGCAACAACAAGGGTCATGTGACCTCGCGCGGGATCGCCGGCGGCCACAAGCAGAAGTACCGCTTCATCGACTTCAAGCGTCGCAAGTGGGACATGCCGGCCACCGTCGAGCGTCTGGAATATGACCCCAACCGCACCGCATTCATCGCGCTGGTGAAGTATGAAGATGGCGAACTTGCCTACATTCTCGCGCCGCAGCGCCTGGGTGTCGGCGACACGATCGTCGCGGGCAAGAAGACCGACGTGAAGCCGGGCAATGCGATGGAACTGTCGCAGATGCCGGTCGGCACGATCGTCCACAATATCGAGATGAAGCCGGGCAAGGGCGGCCAGATCGCCCGTTCGGCCGGCACTTATGCCCAGGTCGTCGGTCGTGACCGCGGTCTTGTCATCGTGCGTCTCGGTTCGGGCGAACAGCGCTACATCCGCGGCGAATGCATGGGCACGGTTGGCGCGGTGTCGAACCCCGACAACCAGAACACCAACCTCGGCAAGGCCGGTCGTGGCCGCTGGCTCGGCAAGCGGCCGCTGACTCGCGGTGTTGCCAAGAACCCGGTCGATCACCCGCACGGCGGTGGTGAAGGCCGCACCTCGGGCGGCCGTCATCCGGTGACCCCGTGGGGCAAGCCGACCAAGGGTGCCCGTACCCGCCACAACAAGTCGACCGACAAGATGATCATCCGGTCGCGTCACGCGAAGAAGAAGAGGTAAGCCATGGCTCGCTCGGTCTGGAAGGGTCCTTTCGTGGACCTTCATCTCCTCAAGAAAGCCGAAACGGCCCAGGACGGCGGCAGCTCTGCCCCGATCAAGACCTGGTCGCGTCGGTCCACCATCCTGCCGCAGTTCGTCGGGTTGACCTTCAACGTCTACAACGGCCGCAAGTTCGTGCCGGTGTCGGTGAACGAAGACATGGTCGGCATGAAGCTGGGTGAATTTGCGCCGACGCGCTTCTTCCCCGGTCACGCGGCCGACAAGAAGGGCAAACGCTAATGGGCAAGGAAAAGTCCCCCCGCCGCGTTGCCGATAACGAGGCTCTCTCGGTCGGCACGCAGATTCGCGGCTCGGCGCAAAAGCTGAACCTCGTCGCGGCGCTGATCCGTGGCCGCAAGGTCGAAGACGCGATGAACGTTCTCGCCTTCTCGAAGAAGGCGATGGCCGTCGATGTCCGCAAGGTTCTCGCCAGCGCCGTCGCGAATGCGGAGAACAACCACAATCTCGACGTTGACGCGCTGGTCGTCAAGGAAGCGAGCGTGGGCAAGTCGATCTCGATGAAGCGCTGGCACGCTCGCGGCCGCGGCAAGTCGACCCGGATCGTCAAGCCCTTCAGCCGCATCCGCATCGTCGTGCGCGAACAGGAAGAAGAGGCGTAAGATGGGCCAGAAGAGCAATCCGATCGGCCTGCGCCTGCAGGTCAACCGCACCTGGGACAGCCGCTGGTTCGCCGAAGGCCAGGACTATGGTCGCATGCTGGTCGAGGATCTGAAGATCCGTCAGTATGTGTTCAAGACCCTGCCGCAGGCCGCGATCTCGAAGGTCGTGATCGAACGTCCGGCCAAGCTGTGCCGCGTGTCGATCTATGCCGCCCGTCCGGGCGTCATCATCGGCAAGAAGGGCGCCGACATCGAAAGGCTTCGCAAGAAGCTGGGCGAACTGACCGGCAGCGACGTGTCGCTGAATATCGTTGAAATCCGCAAGCCGGAAGTCGATGCCAAGCTCGTCGGGCAGGGCATTGCGGACCAGCTCGAACGCCGTGTCGCGTTCCGCCGCGCCATGAAGCGCGCGGTTCAGTCGGCGATGCGTCTGGGCGCCGAAGGCATCCGCATCAACTGCGCCGGCCGTCTGGGCGGCGCGGAAATCGCTCGCACCGAATGGTACCGCGAAGGCCGGGTGCCGCTGCACACGCTGCGCGCCAATGTCGACTATGCCGAATCGACCGCCCACACCGCATACGGCGTGTGCGGGATCAAGGTGTGGATCTTCAAGGGCGAGATTCTCGGACACGATCCGATGGCAACCGACCGTCTGATGCTCGACGCACAGACGACCGGTGTCCGTCCGGCTCGCGATGATCGCCGCTAAGGACTGCTGACATGCTGCAACCGAAAAAAACCAAGTTCCGCAAGGCTTTCAAGGGCCGCATCCATGGTCTCGCCAAGGGTGGCACCAGCCTGAACTTCGGGTCGTACGGCCTGAAGGCGATGGAACCCGAGCGTATTACCGCGCGCCAGATCGAGGCGGCTCGCCGCGCGATCAGCCGTGCGATCAAGCGCCAGGGTCGCCTCTGGATCCGCATCTTCCCCGACGTCCCCGTGTCGTCGAAGCCGGCCGAAGTCCGTATGGGCAAGGGCAAGGGCTCGCCTGAATATTGGGCCGCCCGCGTCAAGCCCGGCCGCATCCTGTTCGAACTCGACGGCGTTCCCGGCCCCGTGGCCGCGCTGGCGTTCGAACGTGCGGCGATGAAGCTGCCGATCAAGACGAAGGTCGTTGCCCGCCTCGGCGACACCTCGCACCTGGAGGGTTGAGGGCCATGGCCAAGACCGAAGATCTGACCAAGAAGACCGACGACCAGCTCTCCGAGCAGCTCGGCGAACTGAAGCGCGAGGCGTTCAACCTCCGCTTCCAGGCCGCCACCGGTCAGCTGGAGAAGCCGTCGCGGGTCAAGGAAGTGCGTCGCACCATTGCGCGCGTCAAGACCGAACAGACCGGGCGTTCGCGCTCGGCTGCCAAGTAAGGAGACCGACCCATGCCGAAGCGCATTCTGACTGGCACGGTGGTGTCCGACAAAGGCGACAAGACCGTCGTGGTGAAAGTGGAGCGTAAGGTGAAGCACCCGCTCTACGGCAAGATCATCCGCCGTTCGAAGAAGTATCACGCCCATGATGAGAACAACAGCGTCAAGGCTGGCCAGACCGTCCGCATCGAGGAGACGAAGCCGATTTCGAAGCTGAAGACCTGGAAGGTTCTCGACACCGTCGAAACCTCGATCAAGGCCAAGGCAGCCGAAGTCTGAGGCTTCATCGTTTCACGGAACCGCCGGGACGACCCGGTAGGCCAAGGAAGAAGGAAATGCATCGATGATTCAGATGCAGTCACAATTGGAAGTCGCGGACAACAGCGGCGCGAAGCGCGTTCAGTGCATCAAGGTGCTGGGCGGGTCGAAGCGTCGCACCGCCGGCGTCGGCGATGTGATCGTCGTGTCGATCAAGGAAGCACAGCCGCGCGGCAAGGTGAAGAAGGGCGACGTGCATCGCGCCGTCATCGTCCGCACCGCAAAGGATGTGCGCCGCGCCGACGGCTCGGTCATCCGTTTCGACAGCAACGCCGCCGTGCTCGTCAACAAGAATGAAGAGCCGATCGGCACCCGTATCTTCGGCCCCGTCGTCCGCGAACTGCGCGGCCGTGGCTATATGAAGATCATCAGCCTGGCGCCGGAGGTACTCTGACCATGGCGAACAAGATCAAGAAGGGTGACACCGTCATCGTCCTGTCCGGCAAGGACAAGGGCAAGACCGGCGAAGTGACGCAGAGCCTGCCCAAGGACGGCAAGCTCGTCGTCGCGGGCGTCAACGTCATCACCCGCCACCGCAAGCCGAGTCAGGCGAACCCGCAGGGTGGTCTGGAACGCAAGGAAGCGCCGCTCTTCGCGAGCAAGGTCGCGCTCGCCGATCCCAAGACCGGCAAGCCGACGCGCGTCCGCTTTGAAACCAAGGACGGCAAGAAGGTCCGCGTGGCCGTGAAGTCCGGGGAGACGATCAATGGCTGATGCTTACACCCCCCGCATGCGCAAGCGCTATGACGATGTGATCGTCAAGGCGATGACCGAGAAATTCGGTTACAAGAATGCGATGGAAGTGCCGAAGATCGAAAAGATCACGCTCAACATGGGCGTCGGCGAAGCCACGCAGGACAAGAAGAAGGTCGAAGCGGCGGCTTCCGAGATGGAGCTGATCGCGGGCCAGAAGCCTGTCGTGACCAAGGCAAAGAAGTCGATCGCGCAGTTCAAGCTGCGCGAAGGCATGCCGATCGGTTGCAAGGTCACCTTGCGCCGCGCCCGCATGTACGAGTTCCTCGATCGCCTGATCACGATCGCGATGCCGCGCATCCGCGACTTTCGCGGCGTGTCGGCAACCAGCTTCGACGGCCGTGGCAACTATGCCATGGGCCTGAAGGAACAGATCATCTTCCCCGAGATCAACTATGACCGCATCGACCAGGTGCGCGGCATGGACGTGATCGTCACCACCACCGCTCGTACGGACGACGAAGCGCGCGAACTGCTCAAGCTGTTCGGCTTCCCCTTCCCGATCGAAGCGCAGGAAAAGGAAGCCGCCTGATCCCTTTGGGACCAGGCCGGCTCTTTCAAGAAGGAAAGAGAACTTAAGTCATGGCGAAACTGAGTTCGACGAACAAGAACGAGCGTCGCAAGCAGCTGATGAAGAAATATGCCGGCCGTTATGCGAAGCTGAAGGCGATTGCGGCAGACACCTCGCTCGACGATGGCGAACGTCTGATCGCCCGCCTCAAGATGGCGGAAATTCCGCGCAACGGTAACCCGACCCGCATCCGTAACCGGTGCGAACTGACCGGGCGTCCGCGCGCTTATTATCGCAAATTCCGGCTGTGCCGCATCCAGCTCCGCGATCTGGCCAACAAGGGCCTGATCCCCGGTGTTGTGAAGTCGAGCTGGTAAGGGACTTAACAGATGGCAATGACCGATCCCCTGGGTGATATGCTCACCCGCATCCGCAACGGCCAGACGGCGAAGAAGGACAGCGTCCTGACGCCGGCCTCGACGTTGCGTGTCCGCGTTCTCGATGTTCTCCAGCGCGAAGGCTATATCCGCGGCTACAGCGAAGAAGCGCTGGGTGCCAAGGGCCAGCACAAGGGCATCCGCATCGAACTCAAATATTTCGAAGGGCAGCCGGCGATCCGCCATGTGGCGCGCGTTTCGAAGCCGGGCCGCCGCGTCTATTCGGGTTCGAAGGAACTGCCGATCATTCGCAACGGCCTGGGCATCACCATCGTGTCGACCCCGCGCGGCGTTCTTTCGGACGCCGAAGCACGCGAACATAATGTCGGCGGCGAAGTGCTGGCGGAGGTGTTCTGATGTCGCGCATTGGTAAAAAGGCAGTATCGATCCCCAGTGGCGTCACCGCCGCGATCGATGGCGGCCAGCTGTCGGTCAAGGGGCCGAAGGGCACGCTCGCGATGCCGCTGTCCGACAACATCACCTATGAAGTCGGTGAAGGCAGCATCTCGGTGCAGCCGGCGAACGGCACCCGCGAAGCACGCGCTTTCTGGGGCATGCAGCGCACGCTGGTCCAGAACCTGATCACGGGCGTGACCGAAGGCTTCACCAAGGTCCTCGAAATCACCGGTGTCGGCTATCGCGCCAACTCGCAGGGCAAGACGTTGAAGCTGCAGCTCGGCTACAGCCACGATGTCGATTTCGCGGTGCCTGAAGGCATCGAGATCAAGACGCCGGACAACACGACGATCGAGATCAGCGGTATCGACAAGCAGAAGGTCGGTCAGGTCGCGGCGGAAATCCGTCGCTGGCGTAAGCCCGAGCCCTATAAGGGCAAGGGCATCAAATATCGCGGCGAGTACATCTTCCGCAAAGAAGGCAAGAAGAAGTAAGCCATGGCACATCTTACCACTTTCCAAAAACGTCGCCAGCGTGTCCGTACCGCGCTCCGCCAGCGTGCCGCCGGGCGTCCGCGCCTTTCGGTTCACCGCTCGGGCCGTCATATCTATGCGCAGCTCATCGACGACGCCGCCGGCGCAACGCTGGCTGCGGCTTCGACGCTCGACAAGGACGTCCGCGGCAAGACCGGCGCGACCACCGCGGCTGCAGCTGACGTTGGCAAGCGCCTCGCCGCTGCCGCCAAGAAGGCGGGCGTGACGCAGGTCGTGTTCGACCGCGGCGGCTTCCTGTTCCACGGGCGCATCAAGGCGCTGGCCGACGCGGCTCGCGAAGGCGGATTGGAGTTCTGATTATGGCAGACGAAGTACAGAACGTCGAAGGCGCTCCCGAAGCTGCCCCCACCGATGGCCAGGCCCCGCGCCGCGGCCGTGGCGGCGGGCGTGATGGCGGCCGTGGTGGCCGTGACGGTGGCCGTGGCCGCCGCGACGATCGCCGTCCGCGCGACGAAGAAGGTGGCGAAGAGCTGATCGAAAAGCTCGTCCACATCAACCGCGTCTCGAAGACCGTGAAGGGCGGCAAGCGCTTCGGTTTCGCCGCGCTCGTGGTCGTCGGTGACGGCAAGGGTCGCGCCGGTTTCGGTCATGGCAAGGCGCGCGAAGTGCCCGAAGCCATTTCGAAGGCGACCGCTGCGGCGAAGAAGGCGATGATCCGCGTTCCGCTGCGCGACGGCCGCACGCTGCACCATGACGGTCGCGGCGTGTTCGGTGCGGGCAATGTGACGCTGCGTTCGGCGCCTGCCGGTACCGGTATTATCGCCGGTGGCCCGATGCGTGCCGTGTTCGAATCGCTGGGCGTTGCCGACGTGGTGACCAAGTCGGTCGGCACCTCGAACCCCTACAACATGATCCGCGCGACTTTCGAGGCGCTCGGTGAACAGACCAGCCCGAAGTCGGTCGCGCAGCGTCGCGGCAAGAAGGTTTCGGACCTGATCAAGCGTGGCGGCGCGTCCGACCGCGCAGCCGAGGCGGAAGCCGCGGCGGTGACGGAGTAAGACCATGGCCGACAAGACAATCAAGATCCGCCAGATCGGCTCGCCGATCCGTCGTCCCAAGGGCCAGCGCGCCATCCTGACCGGCCTCGGCCTGGGCAAGATGCACCGCGAGGTCGAACTGGTCGACACGCCGGAAGTGCGCGGCATGATCCGCAAGCTTCCACACATGGTGGAAGTCATCGAGGGCTAAACGCCAGTGAAGCTCTATCGCCTGTTGACCGGTCCCGACGACGCAGCCTTTTGCGCGCGCGTCGAGGGGCTGCTCAACCGGGGGTGGCAGCTCCATGGCAGTCCAGCGATCACCAGTGTCGATGGCCGGGGCTATGTCGCCCAGGCCATTGTGATGGACAAGGCCGGCGACTATCCGGGCTTCCAGCCATCGAGTGAAATCGAACCGGACTGAAATTTTTCGGTCCCAGCGCGACAACAGCGAAAGCGAGTGCAGACAATGACGATCAAGCTTAACGAACTTCGTGACAACAACGGTGCCCGCAAGGGCCGGATGCGCGTCGGACGCGGCATCGGCTCGGGCAAGGGCAAGACCGCCGGTCGGGGCCAGAAGGGCCAGAAGGCGCGCAGCGGCGTTGCCATCAACGGCTTCGAGGGCGGCCAGATGCCGCTCCACATGCGCATTCCGAAGCGTGGCTTCAACAACATCTTCGGCAAGGATTTCGCGATCGTGAATCTGGGCCAGGTCCAGAAGCTCGTCGATGCGAAGAAGCTCGATACCAAGAAGACGATCGATCACGACGCGCTGAAGGCCGCTGGTGTTGCCCGTGGTGGCAAGGACGGCGTCCGCCTCCTCGCCAAGGGTGAGCTGACCGCGAAGCTGACCTTCGCCGTTGCGGGTGCGTCGAAGGGCGCGATCGAGGCGGTTGAAAAGGCTGGCGGCAAGGTCGAACTGCCTGAAGCCAAGCCCGAAGGCGACGGCAAGAAGGCCCAGCGCCGCGCCAAAGCCAAGGCTGAGTAAGAATTTTCGAAGGGGCGGTTCGAAAGGACCGCCCCTCGTTGCATGACGAGATCGAATCGCCGTTCGATGCGAACGGATGATGCAGCCGGTATCGACGAGCTGCGTCGCAAAATAGGCCTTTCCCCTTGCGCTTCGTGACCTCCGAACGCACATAGGCGCCGGGTCGCGGGGGGCGCGGTCCGGACTATCCGAGGAAGACACCCATGGCCTCTCGCGCCGACCAGCTTGCATCCAATCTGAATTTGTCGAAGTTCGGCCAGGCGACCGAACTCAAGAACCGCATCTGGTTCACGATCGGCGCGCTGATCGTCTTTCGTTTCCTGTCGTTCGTGCCGTTGCCGGGGGTCGATCCCGTGGCGCTGTCGCGGCTCTATTCGCAGGCGGCGTCGGGCGGCGTGCTCGATATCTTCAACACCTTTTCGGGCGGCAGTCTGGAGCGGATGAGCATCATCGCGCTCGGCGTCATGCCCTATATTACCGCATCGATCGTCGTTCAGCTCGCCTCGGCCCTCGCACCGAGCCTCGCCGCGCTGAAGAAAGAGGGCGAGAGCGGACGCAAGAAGCTCAATCAGTACACGCGCTACGGCACGGTCTTCCTGACCGCGATCCAGGGCTATTTCATCGCCGTCGGCCTCGAAACGCTTGGCGGTAGCCAGGGCATCGCGGCGGTCGTCGATCCCGGCATGATGTTCCGCATCGGCGCGGTGATCAGCATCGTCGGCGGTACATTGTTCCTGATGTGGCTTGGCGAACAGGTCACCAGCCGCGGCATCGGCAACGGCGTTTCGTTGATCATCATGGCCGGCATTCTCGCGCAGCTGCCGCGCAGCTTCGGGCAGATGTTCACGCAGGTCCGCGAAGGGTCGATGGGCGGCGGGACGATCATCGCGGTCGTCGGCGGCGCGGTCATCATCATCGCCTTCATCAGCTTCATGGAACTGTCCCAGCGCCGGGTTCTCGTCCAATATCCAAAGCGCGCGACGCAGCGCGGGGTGATGCAGGCCGACCGCAGCCATCTGCCGCTGAAGGTCAATACCGCGGGCGTCATCCCGCCGATCTTCGCGTCGTCGCTGCTGCTCATGCCGCTCACCATCACGCAGATGATGGGCAACAGCGTGTCGGGCGAATCGGCATGGGGCGATTTCCTGATCACCATGAACCAGTATCTCGCGCATGGGCAGCCGCTCTACATGGCGTTGTACGGCGCGGGCATCATCTTCTTCTGCTTCTTCTATGTTGCGGTCGTCTTCAATCCCGAAGAAACCGCGGACAATCTGAAGCGTCAGAACGGGTTTATCCCGGGGATCCGTCCGGGCAAGAACACCGCCGCCTATCTCGATTTCGTGCTGACGCGAATCACGGTGATCGGCGCGGCGTATCTCGCGGCCATCTGCCTCATCCCCGAATATTTCATCGCCCAGTCGGGTCTGCCGTTCCAGCTTGGCGGCACCAGCCTGCTGATCATCGTCAACGTGACGATCGACACGATCAGCCAGATTCAGAGCCACATGCTTGCCCATCAATATGGCGACCTCATCAAGAAGGCGAAGTTGAAGGGCGGCGTTGCGCGCCGCTGATCGAACGGCTAGGCGCGTTTCGGACAAGGCAGGGGAAACAGGGCCGTCATGACGCTGAACATCATTTTGCTTGGGCCGCCGGGAGCGGGCAAGGGTACGCAGGCTTCGCGGCTCGAGGACGAGTGCGGCATGATTCAGCTTTCGACCGGCGACATGCTCCGCGCCGCGGTCAAGGCCGACACCCCGATCGGCGTCCAGGCAAAGGCCGTGATGGATGCGGGCGAGCTTGTTTCGGACGAGATCGTCTCGGGCCTTATCGGCGAACGCCTCGACGCGCTCGGCGGGACGACCTCGGTGATTTTCGACGGCTATCCGCGTACCGCGGCACAGGCCGATGCGCTGGACGGGATTCTCGCCGCCCGCGGCCGCAAGCTCGACCATGTTATCGAGCTGGTGGTTGAAGAGGATGCGCTTGTCGATCGCATCACCGGCCGCTTCAGTTGCGCCAAATGCGGCGAAGGCTATCATGATCGCTACAAGCTGCCCAAGGTGGCGGATGTTTGCGACGTCTGCGGCAGCACGGAATTCAAGCGCCGGCCTGACGACAATGAAGAAACGGTCCGCACGCGGATGGCCGAATATCGCGCCAAGACCGCCCCGATTCTGCCGATCTACGAAGCGCGTGGGATCGTGAGTCAGGTCGACGGCATGGCGCCGATCGATCAGGTCAATGGCGCGATCGAATCCATTCTGGACAGCAGCGCCGGCTAGCCAGCCTTCTCGCCGCCTTCTATGAAGGGCCGAAAGGGGACAGGGCATGGATTTCAGAACAGGCGTCGTCGCGTCGTTGCTTTCGGTCGCGGCGTTCGTCGCGACCCCAGCGCAGGCAAAGGTCATCGACCAGAGCGACCTGGGCTTTACCGTTGCGCACACGGCGCAGGTCGCCGCCTCGCCCGAAGATGTGTGGAAGATGTTGCGGACCCCCGACAAATGGTGGTCGAAAGACCATAGCTGGTCGGGCGATGCGGCGAATTTCTGGCTCGATTCGCAGGCGGGCGGTTGCTTCTGCGAAAAACTGCCGGGAGAGGCGGGCGGCGCGATGGGAAGCGTCCAGCACGCGCGGATCATCTTCGCCAAACCCGATGAAATGATGCGGCTGTCGGGGGCCTTCGGTCCGCTGCAGAGCGAGGCCGTTACCGGCACGCTGACCATCCAGATCAAGCAAACCGCAACCGGCAGTTCGATCCGTTTCGACTATGTCGTCGGCGGCTATATGCGTTTCAAGGTCGCCGATGTCGCACCGGGCGTAGACAAGGTCCTTGGCGAACAACTGGTCGGACTAGCCAACGCGCTCGGTGGCGCGCTTCCGGTGGCGCATGATGAGCGGGACGGCGAGGCGAAGGATGCGTCCGCGAAGAGCGAACCGGGTCTCGACGCCGTCGCCGCCGATCTCGCCGATGAAGCGCCAAAGGACGCGCCCGAATCCGACTAGGCCGAAGGCTTGCCGCGCAGTTTGGCGAGGGCAGCGAAAGGCCCCGCTTGCTCTTCGCTCAGCACGCCCTTTTCGGCGAGGATGCGATCAGCGTCTGGATGACGCGGAAACGGGTCGAGCGCGAGCGACAGTGTCTGCACTGCGGCTTCGCCAAGATCGATGCGTTCGCCCTCGAGCGGCAAGACATCGCAGTCCGCGCTGCTGATCTCGACTTCTTCTTCCTCGCCGCCCGCTGCGGCGATGTCGCGCAGGAAGCGAAGATCGAAGGTTTCGTTGAGCGTCGCGGATATCGGCAGATCGGTCGCGGCGCAGCTTTGCACGACATCAGCCTCAATCGCGCCTTTCGCCTCGATCCCGCCCGCGATCGCGCGTACCTCGGCGGTTACGATAAAGCGATCGAGCGCAACGAGATCGAGCCGTTTCGCGATTCCCGCGCGCAGCTCCGCATCGACGTCCAGTTTCACGCTTCGTCCCTGCGACGCTTCGGGAACGGTCACGGGATACGAGAATTCGGGCGGCGTCACCGGCCCTGTCCCGGCAATGTGTCCGCCGCGATCAGCGCATCGACGGGCATGGCAGCCAGTCCGGCGCGAAGCTTCGCGACTTCGGTCATCACATGGGCGATCCCCGCTTCGGGCGCATCCTGACCCCTCCACAGGTTGCGGACGAGCGCTGCGCTCAGTTCGCTCGAGCCATCGGCCGCTCGGTAGGCGCCCAGGCGGCCGCCGAGTGCGCCGACCATTCGCCCGATCTGCTTGCCGACAACCATGTCGCCGAAGCCGATCTGGCGCATCTGCCCATCCATGTCATCGACGAACAATTCGGTAAGCTGGACACCGGCAAGCGCCTGATCGGGATCCTGGTCGATGCGATGCAGAACGAGTGCGAGCACGAGGCTGATCATGTCAAAGCGCCCGTCAAGCGTGTCGGGCACGCCGCCTGCGCTGTACCAATGCGGCATGCGGGCGGTGGCAACGACGGCATTCCAGAGCGGACGGCGCGCCTCGCGCGGATCGGGTTCGGACCTGAACAGCCCGCGGAGCAGGGAAAACATGCGGCAACGCTTAGGCGCATTCCGTCTGCCGGAAAAGTCCCCTCGGTCAGCTTGGCGCAAGCTTTCGGGCGGCATAAGCCGCTTGTGCGTTCCGTCCGCTTGCGGTTAAGAGGCGCGAGAACCAGTGCCCGCTTCCCGGCCAGGGAAAATGGCGCAGCGGAGATATGTTGATGTCGACCCAGAATGCCTCGTTTTCCGCCCGTCCCGTGCGTCTGGTCGTGGCGGGATTGGCTCTAGCGTTTACGGTCAGCGGCTGTGCGCAGTTGAAGGGGCGGCAGGGTTATGTCGTCGACCCCGTCCTGACCGCAGCTGTTGCCCCCGGTGTCGATAACCGCGAATCGGTCGAAAAGACGCTTGGTCGTCCGACATTTGTCGGCCAGTTCGGCGACAGCGAATATTATTATGTATCGCGCGAGACGCGGCAGCTTGCCTTCGCCAGGCCGCGCCCGGTAGCGCAGCAGGTGCTGCGGGTGCGGTTCGATCCCGCCGGCAACGTCGTTGCTGTCGACAAGACCGGCCTTGAACTGGTGAGCAAGCTCAGCCCCGAAGGCGACAAGACGCCGACGCTTGGTCGCCAGCGTAGCTTCTTCGAAGACATCTTTGGTAACATCGGTGCGGTTGGCGCGCCGGGAGCCGGTGCCGGCGGCGGATCGCAAGGCCAGTAGCACCGCGTCTTTCGGGTCGGTTGAACGTGGCGGCGCCTTTCGGGCGACCGCCACTTTTCCAATATTATTGTGCGATACCGCCTGCCGCGAGTACGGCCAGCGTGACCAGATCCGATGCGGGCGAAGCCATCGTTGCGACCTGCACCGGCTTTTCCATTCCGATCAGCATCGGGCCGATCACCGCGCCACCGCCCAGTTCGCGCAGAAGCTTGGCCGATAGGTTCGCCGACTGGAGTCCGGGCATGACTAGAACGTTGGCGGGCCCCGAAAGCCGGCAGAAGGGATAGCTTTTCATCAGGCGCGGGTTGAGTGCGACGTCGGGTGCCATTTCCCCTTCATATTCGAAGCCCGGCTGGCGCTGGTCAAGGATGTGGACCGCTTCGCGGATATTGTCGAGCCAGCTCCCCGGCGGGTTGCCGAAGGTCGAATAGGACAGAAACGCAACGCGCGGTTCGTGTCCCATGCGCCGAGCGACCTGTGCGGTGCGTTCGGCGATGTCGGCGAGCATTTCGGCTGATGGTCGCTCGTTGACCGTCGTATCCGACATGAAGATGGTGTGATGCTGGCCGACGAGGACGTGGATGCCGAATGGCGTCTTGCCCTCGGCATGATCGATCACGCGCCGCACCTCGCGCATCGATTGCGAATAGGTGCGCGTCGTACCGGTGATCATCGCGTCGGCAAGACCAAGC
Source organism: Sphingopyxis sp. (assembly GCF_016793825.1). GTDB lineage: Bacteria > Pseudomonadota > Alphaproteobacteria > Sphingomonadales > Sphingomonadaceae > Sphingopyxis. Next base: position 99,096 of record NZ_JAEULM010000042.1, on the reverse strand, counting down.
TTGAGCAGCAGGGAGCCGAAGATGTTGCGGTCACGATTGACCATGCGCTCGACGTCGCGGCGCAGGTAACCGCGCCGTTGCAACCGCTCGTAGAGCATGTCGACCATCTGCGGTACGTGCGGCGAATTGACGCTGTTGTGCACTTCGAAGCTTTCGGCGTCGGGAACCCCCATTGCCCGCAACTTGTCATGCAGCCCTTCGCGGCCGACAAGAACCGGAATCCCGTAGCCGCCATCGCGGAACTGGATCGCGGCGCGCAGGACGACTTCTTCCTCGCCTTCGGCGAACACGACGCGCTTCGGATTGGCGCGCGCCGCCTCGTAGGCGAGCGTGAGCACCGACGTCGTGGGATTGAGGCGCGCGCGCAGCGTGTTGCGATATTCCTCCAGATCCTCGATTGGCTGACCCGCCACGCCGGTTGCCATGGCGGCTTTCGCGACCGCAGCGGGGACGATTTCCATCAGGCGCGGATCGAAGGGTGAGGGGATGATATACTCAGGGCCGAAGCTGGACGCGCGGCCCCCATAGGCTGCGGCAACCTCTTCGGGTACCTGCTGGCGCGCGAGGTCCGCGATGGCATAGGCTGCGGCAATCTTCATCTCTTCGTTGATCGCGGTGGCGCGCACGTCGAGCGCACCGCGGAAGATGAAGGGAAAGCACAGCACATTGTTGACCTGGTTCGGATAGTCCGAGCGGCCGGTGGCGATGATGGCGTCGGGACGCGCTGCACGCGCATCGGGCGGTGAGATTTCGGGATCGGGATTTGCCATCGCGAAGATGATCGGCGCCGGCGCCATGTCCCGCACCATTTCGGGCTTCAGCGCACCAGCGGCCGACAGGCCGAGGAACACGTCGGCGCCGACCAGCGCTTCGGTCAGATTGCGTGCTTCGGTCGGCACGGCATGTGCCGACTTCCACTGGTCCATGCCTTCCGTGCGGCCCTGATAGATCGTGCCTTTGCGGTCGCACATGATGACATTTTCGTGCCGCACACCCATCGCCTTGATCAGGGCGGTGCAGGCGATCGCCGCGGCGCCGGCGCCGTTCACGACGACCTTGACCGTCGAGAGGTCGCGGCCGGTCAGATGGCAGGCGTTGATCAGGCCGGCGGCGGTTATGATCGCGGTGCCATGCTGGTCGTCATGGAACACCGGGATATTCATCTTCTCCTTGAGCGCCTGCTCGATGATGAAGCAATTCGGTGCCGCGATGTCTTCGAGATTGATCCCGCCGAAGCTCGGTTCCAGGAGCGCGACGGCGTCGATGAACGCCTGCGGGTCTTCGGTATCGACCTCGAGATCGATCGAATCGACGTCGGCGAAGCGCTTGAACAGCACTGCCTTGCCTTCCATCACCGGTTTTGAAGCGAGCGCTCCGAGATTGCCGAGGCCGAGGATCGCGGTGCCGTTCGAGATGACCGCGACAAGGTTGCCCTTGATCGTATAATCATAGGCCGTGGCGGGGTCCTCGGCGATCGCCTTTACCGGAACCGCAACACCGGGCGAATAGGCCAGGCTGAGATCGCGCTGAGTCGCCATCGGTTTCGATGCGACGATTTCGATTTTCCCGGGACGCCCATATTCGTGATAAAGCAGGGCCTCGCGGTCCGAAAACTGCACCTTGCTCCCGCTGTCCATCCTTTTTTCCCCTATACTCGATTGTCGGACGCGCGCCCGAGGCCAATCCCTAGCGTCACGAACCGCGATTGTAACGGCCAATGTTGCGGTCGTGCGCCTTGCCATGGCGTGGCCATCGACTAAGCAGGGTCGGATGTCCGCCACCATCCGTACCGCCGCCAACAGCAACAGCGTTCCTGCCGCCACACCGATGATGGCGCAATATTGGTCGCTGAAGGAAAAGGCAGGCGACTGCATGCTTTTTTACCGCATGGGCGACTTCTTCGAACTTTTTTTTGACGATGCCAAGGCGGCCGCTTCCACACTCGACATTGCCTTGACCGCGCGCGGCGAGCATGGCGGCGAGCCGGTGCCGATGTGCGGTGTCCCTGTCCATGCCGCCGAATCATACCTTGCCCGGCTGATCAAGGCAGGGCACCGCGTGGCGATCGCCGAACAGGTTGAAAGTCCGGCAGAGGCGAAAGCGCGCGGCGGGTCGAAGGCGCTCGTCCAGCGCGCGATCGTGCGCTTCGTCACGGCGGGGACGCTCACCGAGGAATCTTTGCTCGAAGGACGCAGTGCGAACCGCCTCGCTGCGCTGGCACAGGTCGGCAGCGACATCGAAGTGGCGATTGCCGCGGCGGATATTTCGACGGGGCGGTTCGAGGTTGTTGCCGTGCGCCCGGAGGCCATCGATGCCGAACTCGCGCGGCTGGCGCCCACGGAGCTGCTCGTCAGCGAGGCCGCCGACCATGTCCCCGACTGGGCCGCGCGTCAGGTCGTGCGCCGCCCGCAAGCTGATTTTTCGAGTACGGGGGCGCAAAGGCGCCTCGAAAGTTTCTTCGGCGTCCAGACGCTCGACGGCTTTGGTGCGTTCTCGCGCGGCGAGATTGCGGCGATGGGAGCCATTGCCGCCTATCTCGACCATGTCGGTACCGGTCAGCCGATCTTTCTTCAGCCACCGCTGCGGCACCAGGCGTCGGGTCGGATGGCGATTGATGCCGCGACGCGCGAGAGTCTGGAACTTGTTCGCACGATGGCAGGCGCGCGTGACGGCAGCCTGCTTGGGACGATTGACCGTACAGTGACGGCGGCGGGCGCGCGCATGCTTGCCGACGATCTCGCCAGCCCGCTCACCGACAGGGGGGCGATCGTCGATCGGCTGGATCTTGTCGACGCGCTGGCGCGCGATGCCTTGTGGCGCGGCGATCTGCGCGCGGCGCTTCGCGCGCTGCCCGATGCGGGCCGTGCACTCGGCCGGCTCGTTGCCGGGCGTGGTGGCCCGCGCGATCTGGCTCAACTCCGCGATTCGCTGGGGGGTGCGCGGTTGCTGCGCGAACGCCTTGCACAGCGACCCGACCTGCCGCCCTTGCTCGCGCACCTGCTGCCAGGCCTCGACGGACATGGCGCGCTCGTCGACGAACTGACGCGGGCGTTGATCGAAACTCCGCCGGTCGATGGCGCGCAGGGCGGCTTTGTCGCAGAAGGCTATGACCACGCGCTCGACGCGCTTCGCGAGACGGCGCGCGACGGCCGCAAGGCCATCGCCGCTCTCGAGGCGCAATATCGCGATCGCACCGGCATCGCATCACTCAAGATCCGTCACAATGGGGTACTCGGCTATCATGTCGAAGTGCCGGCAAAACATGCCGACACGCTGATGGCGCCCGATTCGGGTTTTACCCATCGCCAGACGCTTGCGGGGGTCGTGCGCTTCAACTCCTCCGACCTCCACGAGGCCGCGAGCCGGGTCACGCAGGCGGGCGTCCACGCCGTTGCTGCCGAGGCCGCGCATTTCGAAACGCTGACCCATGCGGCCGTTGCCCGCCGCGAAGCGATTGCCGCGAGCTGCGATGTCCTGGCGCGGATCGATGTCGCCGCCGCGCTCGCCGACCACGCGATGAGCCACAGTTGGTGTCGCCCCGATCTGGTGGACGACCCGTGCCTTGACATCGTGGGCGGACGGCATCCGGTGGTGGAGGCGGCGCTGGCGAAGTCGGGCGACCGCTTCGTGCCCAACGACGTGTCGCTGTCGGAGGCCGATCGGCTCTGGCTCGTCACCGGTCCGAACATGGGCGGCAAATCGACCTTCCTCCGACAAAATGCCCTGATCGTGGTGCTCGCGCAGGCTGGTGGTTTCGTCCCCGCGGCGTCGGCGAAGCTCGGGCTCGTCGACCGTCTCTTCAGTCGCGTCGGCGCCAGCGACAATCTCGCGCGCGGCCGCTCGACCTTCATGGTCGAGATGGTCGAGACCGCCGCTATTCTGGCGCAGGCAACGCCCCGGAGTTTCGTCATTCTCGACGAGGTCGGACGGGGAACCTCGACCTATGACGGCCTGGCGCTCGCCTGGTCGGTGGTCGAGGCGGTGCACGAGATGAACCGGTGCCGCTGTCTCTTCGCGACGCACTATCACGAACTGACGCGCCTTGCCGAAACGCTGGACGCGCTGTCCCTCCACCACGTTCGCGCGCGCGAATGGCAGGGTGATCTGGTCTTGCTTCACGAGGTCGCCGAAGGGCCGGCGGATCGCAGCTATGGTCTCGCCGTGGCGCGACTCGCGGGGGTTCCCACCGGCGTCGTGAAGCGGGCGGAGGCCGTCCTTGCGAAGCTGGAGGCGGGGCGCGAGGCGACTGGGGGTCTTGCTGCGGGGCTTGACGACCTGCCTCTCTTTGCCGCTACGCTTGCTGCGGCTCCGCAGGCGGCGAAGGACTCGCTGCGTGAGGCGCTTGCGGCGATCGATCCCGATGCGCTCGCGCCGCGGGAGGCACTCGATGCGCTGTACCGGCTCAAGACCTTGTTGATCGCGGAACAATGAGCGGTCTCGCGGATGATCTCGACGACCGGCGCGCGATCATCGATCGCCGTGCGCTTTCGGACCGGCTCGACGATATAGCGGCAGAGGCGCATGATTCGGGTGCGCGCCGCCGTGCGATGGTCGCGCTGCTCCGGGACGCGCTTGATGCAGGGCGGGAGGAGATCGACCGCCGGCTGCTCGCGCATCCCTCGTCGGGTCGCCTCGCGGCGAGCGCGACCGCCTTCCTGATCGACCAGATCGTTCGCCTGTCGCACGATTTCACCGTCGATTACCTTTATCCTGCCGGCAATCGCTCCGCGGGGGAGCGGATCACCCTGATCGCGGTCGGCGGTTACGGGCGCGGCGAGATGGCGCCATACAGCGATATCGATATTGGCTTCCTCACCCCGTTCAAGCAGACGAGCTGGACCGAGCAGGTGATCGAGGCGCAGCTCTATACCTTGTGGGATCTCGGGCTGAAGGTGGGGCATAGCTCGCGCTCGATCGACGAGATGATCCGTGCAGCGAAAGAGGATCTGACCATCCGCACGGCGCTGCTGGAATCGCGTTTCATTTGGGGGGACCGGCCACTCTATGATCAGGCGGCGGCCCGGTTCGATGCCGAGGTGGTCGCCGGCAACGCGCGGGCCTTCGTTGCCGAGAAGCTGGCCGAGCGCGACGAACGACACCGTCGGATGGGTGATTCGCGTTACGTCGTCGAACCCAATGTGAAAGAAGGGAAGGGCGGGCTCCGCGATCTCCATACGCTGTTCTGGATCGGGAAATTCATTCACCGCGTTCGCACGGTCCCCGAGCTTGTCGATGCCGGCCTGCTCACGGGTCGCGAGCTGCGCCAGTTTTCGCGGGCCGAAAATTTCCTGCTCGCAGTGCGCTGTCACCTTCATACGCTGGCGGGACGCGCCGAGGATCGGCTGACCTTCGACTTCCAGCGTGAAATCGCGCAGCGCATGCACTTCGCGGAACGGCCGGGGAAAAGCGCGGTCGAGCGCTTCATGCAGCTCTATTTCCTCCACGCGAAGGCGGTCGGCGACGTCACCGGAACCTTTCTGGCCCACCTCGACGAACAGATGGCATCGCGCGGGCGCCGCTTCCTGCCCACGATCCGGCGGCGCCCCGGCAAGCTTGGCGGTTTCGTTCTCGATCGCGGTCGGCTGGCGCTGCCCTCCGACGATTTCTTCGAGGCCGACCCGGTGCGGCTTATCGAGATCTTTGCGCTTGCCGACAAACATGGCCTCGAAATCCACCCGCAGGCAATGCGGCAGGCGCGTCACGACGCAAAGCTGATCGAGACGCAGGGGGTGCGTCGCAATGCGCGCGCCAACGAGCTTTTCCTCGACGTGCTGACCAGCCGGCGGGATCCGGAGACGGTGTTGCGCTGGATGAACGAAGCGGCAGTGTTTGGCCGGTTCGTTCCCGACTTCGGGCGCGTCGTCGCGCAGATGCAGTTCGACATGTATCACCATTATACGGTCGATGAGCACACGATCCGCGCGATCGGACTCCTCGCCGACATCGAACAGGGCCGATTGAAGGACGATCATCCACTCTCGACCGTCATCATGAACCAGCTTCATTCGCGGCGCGTGATCTATGTGGCGGTGCTGCTCCACGACATCGCAAAGGGGCGCGGCGGCGACCACAGCGTACTGGGCGCCGAACTCGCGCTGCGCGTCTGTCCCCGGCTCGGATTGAACGAGGCGGAAACCGAGACGGTCTCATGGCTGGTGCGCCATCATCTGCTGATGTCGGCGACCGCCTTCAAGCGCGACCTTGCCGACTTCAAGACGATCCTCGATTTCGCGCAGGTGGTGCAATCGCCCGAGCGCCTTCGCCTGCTGCTCGTCCTTACCGTGGTCGATATCCGCGCTGTCGGGCCCGGTGTGTGGAACGGCTGGAAGCGCCAGCTCCTGACCGAATTGTACGACGCCGCTGAGGAAGTTCTCCGCCTGGGTCACAAGCAGCGCGGCCGGGAGGCGCGGATCGAGGCCAAGAAGGAAGCGGTCGCGGGGCTGCTGGCGCTGGAGGACAAGGTGTTCGCCCGGCTCGTCAAGCGGCTCCCTGAAAGCTACTGGATCGCCGAGCCGGTCGAAGTGATCGCGGCCAATCTTCGGCACATCCAGGAAGCCGGCGACGGCCCGCTCCATATCGCGGCGGTGCCTGACGAGGATCGCGGCGCGACGCTGGTGATGGTGCTGGCCGCCGATCATCCGGGCCTGTTCTACCGGATGGCGGGTGGCATCCACCTGGCGGGTGGCAACATCATCGATGCGCGCATCCACACGACGCGCGACGGCCTCGCGCTCGACAATTTCCTCGTCCAGGATCCTCTCGGCCGGCCATTCGCCGAAAGCGGCCAGATCGCGCGCCTGACCCGCGCGATCGAGGACGCACTCGCCAACCGACAGAAACTGCTTCCAAAACTGGAAGCGCGCGCTCTGCCGCGCACCCGCGCTGAAGCCTTCCGCATCGCCCCCAACGTCTTCATCGACAACAAGGCCTCGAACCGATTCACGGTGATCGAGGTCAATGCGCAGGATCGTCCCGCGCTTCTCAACCAGCTCGCTTATGCGCTCTTCCAGTCAAAGGTCACGGTGCATAGCGCACATGTGGCCACCTATGGCGAGCGCGCGGTCGACACATTCTATGTCACCGACCTGATCGGCGACAAGATCGACAGTAGCGCGCGTGTGAAATCGCTCGAGAAGCGCCTGCTCGAAGCGGCTGGAAGCCGGAGCGAGGAGGCGGTGGCGGCCTAGACGCCGGGAGCCGTCATCGCGGCAGCCGCCGCCAGCAGCCCGCCGTTGAAACGCTGCGACAGTGGCGCATCCGGGATCGCGTTGAAGGCATGGATCGCGCCGGCATAGCTGTGCAGGTCGACGGGGACGCCCGCCGCGACGAGGCGACGCGCATAATCCAGATTTTCGTCGAAGAAGAGGTCGAGGCTGCCGGTCGCGATATAGGCGGGAGGCAGGTTCGACAGATCGTCGGCCAAGCTCGGTGAAAACCAGCCGCGCCGTGCGTCGTCGATCTTGTAATCGCCCTGCAGCGCCTGCCAGCCGAAGCGATTGCTCGCGCGCGTCCAGATGAATTCGCCGGTCGTCGGATTGTTGTAAGGGCAGGCATCACTGCCGGTACGGTGATCGAGCATCGGATAGGTGAGAAGCTGGCCGGCGATTGCGGGACCGCCCAGATCCCGCGCCATGATCGCCAGCGCGGCGGCCAATCCGCCGCCTGCGCTCTCGCCGGCGACGATGATCCGGCTGGCATCGAAGCCAAGCGCGCCCGCCTGGCTGGCGAGCCATGTCAGAACCGAATGGCAATCTTCCTGTGGCGCGGGAAAGGGGTTTTCGGGAGAAAGGCGATATTCGACCGATGCGACGGGTACTCCGGCGGCAGCGGCCATTGCCGCAGGTCCGGCCTGCATCTGTTCGACCGATCCCATCACCATGCCGCCACCATGGATGTGCAGGATGGCGCCGCTATCCGGGCGCGTTCCCGCCGGACGAAACAGAAACACCGCTATGTCGGGCCCGCCATGGATCGACGGCACCACCAGCCTTTCCGGCGCGATGACCGGGGGAGGGAGGATCGAATAGGTCTCCGCCGCCTTTGCCCGGATCTGGTCGATCGGGGCCGAGGTGAGATCAACCCGCGGAAACAGGTCGATCAGCGGCACGATCTGCGCGTCCACGAGGTGGCGGGTGTCCATATCAAACTCTCCCCTTTGTCCCCGCCGATCCGAAGATCAGCTGCGCAGCATGGCCCCCAGCTTCGCCGCCGCGGCGACGACCTTGTCGGCGATCGCCTTCAGTTCGGCATCGGTGAAGCTCTTTTCCAGTGGCTGCAGTTCGACCTCGACCGCCAGGCTGACCTGGCCGTCGGGTACACCTTGCCCGGCAAAGCGGTCGAACAGCCGCGCCTCGATGATGCTGGCCTTGTCGGCGCCGCGGATCGCGCGGACCAGGTCGCCTGCTGCCAGCGTGTCAGACGCAAGGAAGGCGAAGTCGCGGCGAACCGATTGCAGAGCTGGCGGCGAGAACGCGGTCCGCGCCGGACCGCTCGCGCGCTTCGCCGGAATCGCGTCGAGGAAAATCTGCACCGCCATCGCCGGCCCGTCGACGTCGAAATGCTTCGTCAGGGCGGGATGAAGGGCGCCGAACTCCGCGAGTACGGCCTTGGGCCCGAGGCGCAGCGTCGCGGCCTGCCCGGGGTGCCAGATGCCGCTCGCTTCGACAGGCTCCATGACCTGAAGCCGGTCGGCGGGGGCGCCCGCGGCTTCCAGCAGCGCGATGGCGGCGGCTTTCGCGTCGAACGCATCGAACGGCCGGGCCTTGCCGGCTTGCCAGCTGCGCGGCGCCTTGTCGCCCGCCATCAGGATACCGAGCGTCGGATGCTCCGTTGCGCCAAGGTAACGGCGGCCGATTTCGAACAGGCGGATACTGCCGGCGCCGCGGTTCTGGTTCCGCTGTGCCGCGGCGAGCAGGCCGGGGAGCAGCGACGGGCGCATGACTTTCAGATCTTCACTGATCGGGTTGGCGAGCGTCCACGTGCCACCACCGAACGGTGCGGCTTCGCGCTCGCTGACGAACGACCAGGTCACAGCCTCGTGAAACCCGGCGGCGGCTGCGGCGCGCCGTACGCGCCGCTCGACCAGCTGTTCGGCCGTTGCCGTTGGCCGTGCGACACCGTCGGCGCGTGGCAGCGGGGCCGACGCGATCGCGTCGAACCCGGTGATGCGTGTGACTTCTTCGACGAGATCGGGTGCGCCATCGACATCGCGGCGCCAACTGGGCACCGTGACCTGCCAGCGGTCCGCCTGTTCGATCACGTCGAAGCCGAGCGCGACCAGAATCTCCTTTTGCCGCTCGGGCGCGATCGCGATGCCGCCAAGCGTTTCCGAAAGCGCGGGATCGTAATCGACGATCTTCACGTCGGCGGGCGGCGAGCCGGCCCGCGTCACCGCCGACGGCACGCCACCGCAAATGGTCAGGATATGCCCGGTGACGATCGCGGTCGCGTCGTCGAGGAAGGCCGGATCGACGCCGCGTTCGAAGCGGCTGCGCGCGTCGCTGGCCAGCGCGAGCGCCTGCCCGGTCAGCGCGATGCGCTCGGGCGTGAAATAGGCGATCTCGATCAGGACGTCGGTTGTCGTGTCGCTGCAGCCGCTGTGCTCGCCGCCCATGATGCCGGCGATGTCGTGAACCTGCACCGCGTCGGCGATGACCGTCATTGTGTCGGCAAGAGTATATTCCTTACCGTTGAGAGCGATTGCGGTTTCGCCCTCGCTGGCTCGGCGGGCGACGAGAGCGCCGGTCAGCTTGCTCCGGTCATAGATATGGCTCGGGCGGCCAAGGTCGAACATGACATAGTTGCTGATATCGACGAGCGCCGAGATCGAGCGTTGCCCGACCGCTTCCAGCCGGCGGCGCATCCATTCGGGAGCGGTGCCGTTGGTGACGCCCGAAATCGAGCGGCCAAAGAATGCCGGGCAGGCTTCGGGATCATCGGTCCGGATTTCGGTTGCGGGAGGACCTTCGCCCGCGATCGTCGGAACCGCAAGCGGCTTCAGCGTGCCGAGACCGGCGGCCGCGAGATCGCGCGCGATACCGCGAACGCCCATGCAATCCTGCCGGTTCGGTGTGATCGAGATGTCGATCACCGGATCGCCGGCGCCGGAATAGTCGGCGAACAGCGTGCCGACCGGCGCGTCCCCGGGAAGCTCGATGATTCCGTCATGATCGTCACCGAGCTCGAGTTCGCGCGTCGAACACATCATCCCGTTCGATTCGACGCCGCGAATTGCCGAGACTTTCAATTCCATTCCGTTCGCGGGCACGACCGCGCCGGGAAGTCCGAGGACGCCGACAAGTCCCGCACGGGCGTTGGGTGCGCCGCACACGACCTGAAGAACGCCATCGCCCGTGTCGACGGAGAGGACCTGCAACTTGTCGGCCTGCGGATGGCGTTCGGCGGTCAGCACCTTGGCGACGCGGAAGCCCGCCAGCTTTTCGGCGGGATTCTCCACGCCTTCGACCTCATGCCCGATCCGGTTGAGGGTCGCGACGACATCGTCGACGGTGAAGCCGCCTTCGAGATGCTCTTTCAGCCAGTCCAGGGTGATCTTCATGCCGAAATCCCCCCGCTCAGCGTCGGCACCGACAGCGCGCCGAACCCGTAGTGCGACAGCCATCGGAGGTCGCCGTCGAAGAAAGCGCGAAGGTCATCCATGCCATATTTCAACATTGCGAGCCGGTCGACACCGACACCGAATGCGAAACCCTGCCACACATCTGGATCGAGCCCGCAATTGGCGATGACGCGGCGGTTGACCATGCCGCTGCCCAGGAGCTCCATCCAGGCATGGCCTTCGTCGTCGCCATTGCCGCCGACGATCCGGCGACCCTTTTCCTGCTTATAGCCGACATCGACCTCCGCCGAAGGCTCGGTGAAGGGGAAGTAGCTGGGGCGCAGGCGCAGGACGATGTCGTCGCGCTCGAAATAGGCCTTGAGGAAGGTTTCGAGCGTCCATTTGAGATGGCCCATATGGATGCCGCGATCGATGACCAGCCCTTCGACCTGATGGAACATCGGCGTGTGCGTCGCGTCGCTGTCGCTGCGATAGACGCGGCCCGGCGCGATGATACGGATCGGCGGTTCCTGACTCATCATCGTGCGAATCTGCACCGGCGAGGTGTGCGTACGCAGCAGCATCGCCCGATCTTCCTCGTCCCTGTCGGGGAAATAGAAAGTGTCGTGCATTGCGCGCGCCGGGTGCGTTTCGGGAATGTTGAGCGCCGTGAAGTTGCGCCAGTCGTCTTCGATCTCCGGCCCAGTCGCGACCGCGAACCCCATGTCGGCGAAGATTTCAGCCAGCTCGTCCATGACCTGGCTGACCGGATGGATGCTTCCGGCGGGTGTTGCGACGGCGGGAAGCGTCATGTCGAGCTTTTCGCCCGCGAGCTTCGCTTCGAGCGCTGCGCCTTCGAGCGCGGCCTTGCGGGCGGCGATCGCGGCGGTAACGGCTTCACGCAGGGCGTGGATCCTGGGGCCTTCGTCCTGCCGTTGCTCGGGCGACATGCCGCCGAGGGTCTTGAGCAGCCCGGTCACGCTGCCTGCCTTGCCCAGCGTTGCGACGCGCAGTGCCTCGATGGCATCGAGGTCGGTCGCCGCTTCTATCTCGCCCACCAGTCTTGTGTGCAGGGCCTCTGTCTCGCTCATCGTCGTTCGTCCTGTTCCGGCGCGGTCGCCGCTGCCGGCCTGTGTTTCTGGTATGTCCTGGAACCGGCGGCTGCCCGCGCGTTCGTTGCCAGCCGCTTGCACCGAAGGCAGCGCGCGGGTCAAGCCTTCTGGCGGGAAACAGCGCTATCCGCCGGGCTTGTGGAGTCCCTGGACTGCCTCGCCCGCCGCCGCCGCGCGGGCGTGCGCGGCGGCGCCCAGGATCGGTTTGGGCCGGACGGCATAGGCGCGCGGGCTCATCCCCATGAAACGCTGGAAGTCGCGTGTGAATTGCGCCTGGTCATAATATTGATAATCGAGCGTCTCGATCCAGCTCATCGACGGATCGAGCATGAAGCGCGCAAGACTGCGCAGGAAACGCTGGCGACGAAGCAGCAGCTTGGGCGGAAAGCCGAACGCGCGTCGCGACAGACGCTCGACCGAGCGTTGGGACAGGTCCAGCTTTTCGGCGAGATCCGCCACGCTCGTCAGATCGTCGTCGATCAGCGCGGCGTGAGCCGCGAAGATCGCCGGATCGTCGAGGGGCGCATCGGCGAGCCGGGCGACGAAATGGTCGTCGAGGATCCGCGCGGCCGCTTCGACGTCGTTCGCCTGCCGTAGCTGGGTGGCCAACGGCGCGCAGGTCGCAAATGCCGGGTGTTGCGTGCCGTCGATCGATCGATCGGCGAGTTCTTCCGCAGGAAGCGCGAAGAATTTTGCCCAGCCTGCAGGAAGGATGCCGATTCCCCAGGCCTTCATCGTTCCCGCCGTGAAGTGAGTCGCCTGGCTGGTTGGTCCGGTGACGATGAAATTCGGTGCAACCGCAGGCGCCCGGTTGCCGACGGCAGCCAGCGCCGGTTCGCCCTCGATGAAACGCAGATTTGCCCATTCGGGATGCAGATAATCCTCGACCCGCACGCCGGGGGAGGCTTCGACCTCGGTCAGGTAAATAATGCTGCAATAGGGGCGCAGCGATTCCGACACCGGAAAGAAGCGCGTTACGACGCGCACGCCGGCTGGCAGCCCGCTTGCAGATTCTCCCACGGTCATGGGATTCTTCCATGCGGAGGTGCGCGAAAAAAAACAACAGCCTAGCGGGGTTGTTTGTCGCGTTTTTACAATTTTTATGTGCCGCACGACTGCATATGTCGCCGGATAGAGACAACTCCGCCGGCCGGCAGCTTTCTGCGACCCACGGCTTTTCGGTTCGGTGGGAGGGGGGCGATGGTTTTCCATTGGAGCCATTGTCGGAACGGCGCGAAGGGAAACTTTCGCGCCGTTCCTGTTTGGCGTCCGGAGGGCGGGACGCCGCCGTTCCAACGAAAAAGGGCGGCCCCGTCGGGACCGCCCTTTTAAATTCAGCGTTGGCGCTTTTGGCTCAGGCTGCCTTGGGCAGCGCCGCCTTTGCCTGCGCGATAATTGCGGTGAAGACACCGCCTTCGTTCATCGCGAGGTCGGCCATGACCTTCCGGTCCAGCTCGATGCCCGCCAACTTCACGCCGTGCATGAACTGCGAATAGGTCAGGCCTTCGGCGCGGACCGCAGCATTGATGCGCTGGATCCACAGAGCGCGGAAGGTCCGCTTTTTCACCTTGCGGTCGCGATAGGCGTACTGGCCGGCCTTTTCGACTGCCTGCTTGGCGACGCGAATGGTGTTCTTGCGACGGCCATAATAGCCCTTCGCCTGGTTCAGAATCCGCTTGTGCTTGGCGTGCGTCGTCGTGCCGCGTTTGATGCGTGACATGGTCTAGCGCTCCTTACTTCAGGCCGTAGGGCGCCCAGAGGCGCACATGGGCCGCGTCCGAATCGCTGAGCACGCTGGTGCCGCGGTTGGTGCGGATATATTTCGAATTGTGCGAAATCAGGCGGTGGCGCTTGCCGGCAACGCCGTGCTTCACCTTGCCCGAGGCGGTGAATTTGAAGCGTTTCTTCACACCGCTCTTGGTCTTCATTTTGGGCATTTTCGTCTCCTTGTTGAGCGACGATATCGACCGGCCCTGGCAGCCCTTTCAGCCAGGCAGGTCAGCTATTTATCGTGCGAAGGCGCGCGCCTAGACGGATTCGCCCCGAAATGCAAGGGGCGGTGCGCCTCAGAAGCTGGCGCCATCGACCTTGTGGATGGTCAGCGAATCGAGATCGGCGTCCGGCACGCAGCGCAGGTTCACGGCCGCCATCTCCTCACCCGAAGGCCCTGTGCCGACGGCAAAGCCCTGGCAGCCGCAGTCGATGCAGAATTGATGATCGATATTATGCTTGTGGAATTGGTAGCTGTTCAGCTTTTCGGCGCCCGTTTCCAGCCGGAACCGGTCGAGCGGGACGAAAGCGAGGAGAAAACCTTTGCGGCGGCAGTGCGAGCAGTTGCAACTCATCGCCTCGTCGGGGATGTCCCCCTCGACCGTATAGGTCACCGCGCCGCAATGGCAGCTTCCTTCAAAAGCCATGGTCCGTTCCCCTCTCTCAATGGTGGCAGGCGAGCCCCTCGATCACATCTTCCAGCCGCGCGGGGTCGCCCAGCGCGATGACATGGCCTGAGCTATCGGCGTTCAGCGGATCGCCGTTCCAGTCGCACATCGTGCCTCCAGCCCCTTCGACCACGGGCACGAGTGCTGCAAAATCGTGGAGCTTCAGCCCCGCCTCGACGACCAGATCGATATGCCCGCTCGCGAGCAACCCGTAATTATAGCAATCGCCGCCGAAGACCATGCGCTTGTGTGAGGTCTTCGCGGCGAGCGCCATGAAATGTTCGCCGTCATGATCGCTGAAATATTGCGGGCCCGTCGTGGCGAGAACGGCGTCGGCAAGGTTCCGGCAGGGGCGCGTCGTCACCGGCGAGCCGTTGAACAGCGTCGGTTGTCCCATCGCGCCGACCCAGCGCTCGCCCGAAATCGGCTGGTCGATGACGCCGATCAGCGGCCAGCCGTCCTGGAGCAGCGCGATCAGGGTACCGAAGATCGGACGGCCAGCCATGAAGCTGACCGTTCCGTCGATCGGATCGAGGACCCACTGGCGTGCCGCGTCGGGGCGCTCGGCCCCATATTCCTCCCCGATGATCCCGTCGCGCGGCGCTTCGGCATCGAGCAGGCGGCGCATCGCGGCCTCGGCGGCGCGGTCCGCCTCGGTCACCGGCGAGGCGTCGGCCTTTGCTTCATGCGCAAAGGCGGCGCGGAATAGCGGGCGGATGGCGGCGCCGGCGGCGTCGGCGAGGCGATGGGCGAGGGCGATGTCGGATTCGAGGCTCATGTGACTGCGCTAGCCGACCCTCGACGACCGCGCCAGTGCGGAGCTACTTGGTTTTTGGAACCGGAGTGTGTGCTCCATCTCTCACATCGCGGGGCGGCGGTGGAGGCGGTGGAGGAGGCTCGTTCTGATTGGCCATGGATACGTTCCCGATCATTGTCCTATCAATGAAGCCAACTGTACCTGTGATCAAGGAGGCGAGCAAGATCGGCGCGAGCATAGCCAGAACTGATGCGTTCATTTTGAACAACAACCGTGATTTCTCGTCATTGTTCTGGCAATTGATCGAGGCACAGAATGAAAATGTATCCGAAAGATAACCACGAAACAGGTCGTCGTGCGAACCGGATTTGGGATACTTCGTAGAATGCAGCCGTAGCTCCTCACTGTGTTTTTCGATGACATTCGCCAACGGTATGTACTTATAAACCGGACCCCAAAAGAACCTAACCGTCGTGTAGAAAAAGAAAAATCCGGTCAATGCTCCGAGAGATATTAGCGTGATCGATAGCCAATCGGCGAAACCGAGAGGTGGTCTGATCGCATCGGCACAATAAGCAATGGATGCTGAGCTTAGCGTCGCAAAGCCGATCGGAATGGAGCTCGCGGAATTCAGCTTGTCACGACGCCCGATCTCGAAAAAGTAGAGTTCCTTACTTAGATCGAGAGTGTGGCTCATATCAATCGAACAGCGAGGAAACGCTCGATTCGTCGGCGATGCGCTTGATCGCTTCGCCAAGCAAGGGGGCGACGGTCAGCGCGCGAACCTTGTCGCTGTCGTTGACGGCGTCGGTGGGCTGTATCGAATCGGTGATGACCAGTTCGGTAAGCTCGCTTGCATCGACGCGGGCGACCGCCCCGCCCGACAGCACGCCGTGCGTACAATAGGCGACAACACCTTCGGCCCCTGCCGCCTTCAGCGCCGCGGCGGCATTGCACAGCGTTCCCGCCGAATCGACGATATCGTCGATCAGGATGCAGAAGCGGCCCTTTACGTCGCCGATGATGTTCATCACTTCCGATTCGCCCGCGCGTTCCCGCCGCTTGTCGACGATGGCCAGCGGGGCGTTGTCGAGCCGCTTGGCCAGCGCGCGCGCGCGCACCACGCCGCCGACGTCGGGCGACACCACCATCAGATTCTTGCCGCCGAACCGCGCCTGAATGTCAGCGCTCATCACCGGTGCGGCGTAAAGATTGTCGGTCGGGATATCGAAGAATCCTTGGATCTGCCCCGCGTGCAGGTCGATCGCGAGGACGCGGTCCGCGCCCGAGGTGGTGATCAGGTTCGCGACCAGCTTGGCCGAAATCGGCGTCCGCGGGCCGGGCTTCCGGTCCTGCCGGGCATAGCCGAAATAGGGGACGACGGCGGTGATGCGCTTGGCCGAAGCGCGGCGCAGCGCATCGGTGATGATCAGCAATTCCATCAGATTGTCGTTCGCCGGGAAATTGGTCGGCTGGACGACGAATACATCCTGGCCACGGACATTTTCGTGGATTTCGACGAAGACTTCCTCGTCGGCGAAGCGGCGCACGCTGGTATCGGTCAGCGGCAGTTCCAGATAGTCGGCGATTGCGCGGGCCAGCGGAAGATTGCTGTTGCCGGAGATGAGTTTCATGGCGTGCAAGGCCCTTTCGCGGCGGGAGGGATTGCGCGCCCCCTTAGCCAGCGAGGGCGAAGAGGGGAAGGCCCTAAAGCCATCCGGCGGTGCGTAATTGCGGCATTATGTCGCGCGCGACCGGCACGGCGTGCCTTCGGTTCGGGGCCGATCTGCTGAAGGGCGGCGGGGACAGCAGACATTCGATCCGATCGCACACGGTCGGACCTTGTAGGCTCTTCTCTTCGGTTGAACGAAACGGGTGGTTGGTCGTAAGGCCGGAGCATGACCGAGCAGCTGACGATCGTCCTCTCCCAAATGACCCAGGCGGTCGGCGATCTTGCCGCCAATGTCGCCGCCATACGCGACGTGCGCGCGCGCCACCGCGACGCCGACCTGATCCTCTATCCCGAACTGCAACTGATCGGCTATCCGCCCGAGGATCTGGTGCTGAAGCCTGCGCTGGCCGAGCGGGCGGCAAAACTGCTTGCGGACCTGGCGGCCGACACCGCCGATGGCGGTCCCGCGATGCTGGTCGGCTCGGTCGAGCGCGAAGGCGGGGACCTCTATAATATCGTCGCGCTTCTCGACAACGGTCGGGTCGTCGCGACGCGACGCAAGCACGAACTGCCCAACTATGGCACCTTCGACGAAAAGCGGGTTTTCGCGCCGGGCCCGCTGCCCGACGTGGTGGAGTGGCGCGGCATCAAGCTTGGCCTTCCGATCTGCGAGGATGGCTGGTTGCCGAAGGTCAGCGGGCATCTGGCGGCAGCGGGGGCAGAGATGTTGATCTCGGTCAACGGCAGCCCGTACGAGATCGACAAGGACGACCGCCGCCTCGGGCAGGTCTTTGCCGCTCGCGTTGCCGAAACCGGGCTGCCGCTGATCTTTCTCAATCGCATCGGCGGGCAGGACGAGCTGGTATTCGACGGCTGTTCGTTCGTACTCAACGCTGATGGCGGTACCGCGCACCGGCTGACCGACTGGGAGCCCGAGGAGCGGGTGACGCGCTGGACGAAGGCGACCTGCGGCTGGACGTGCGATGCCGGCGCGATCGCCGAATGGGAAGCACATCCCGCCGACATCTACAGTGCGATGATCCTGAGCCTGCGCGACTATGTCGAGCGCAACCGCTTTCCCGGCGTCGTACTCGGCCTGTCGGGCGGAATCGATTCGGCGATCTGCGCAGCGATCGCGGCCGATGCGCTCGGCGCGGACAAGGTCTGGTGCGTGATGCTGCCGAGCCGCTTTACCAGCCAGGAAAGCCTCGACGATGCCGCAGGCTGTGCGGGCATGATCGGGTGCCGGCTCGACACGATCCCGATCGTGCCCGCGGTCGAGGCGTTCGACCAGATGCTGGGGGGCAGTTTCGCCGACCGCGACGTCGACATCACCGAGGAAAATGTCCAGTCGCGCATTCGCGGCGTGACCTTGATGGCGCTCAGCAACAAATTCGGGCCGATGCTGCTGACGACGGGCAACAAGAGCGAGATGAGCGTCGGCTATGCGACCATCTACGGCGACATGGCGGGCGGCTACAATCCGCTGAAGGACGCCTACAAGATGACGGTCTTTGCGCTTGCCGAATGGCGCAACGCGCATGTTCCGAGGCTGTCGCGCAACCCTGTGACGCCAGTGATGCCCGCCAATATCGTCACCAAGCCGCCGAGCGCCGAACTGCGCCCCGACCAGAAGGACGAGGACAGCCTGCCGCCTTACGTGGACCTCGACCGCATGCTCCACATGCTTGTCGAGGAGGAAGCGAGCGTCGATGATGTCGTTGCGAAATACGGCTTCGACCGCGACGCCGTGGTGCGGATTGAGCGCCTGCTGATGCTCGCCGAATACAAGCGCCGTCAGGCGCCCCCCGGGGTCAAGCTGTCGACGCGCAACTTCGGCCGCGACCGACGATACCCGATCACGCACGGGTTCCGGACGGCCTGACGGTCCCGGACTCGCGTCGCCCGCGAATCAGGCTATAGGCGCTGTCCATGACCGTAGTGACCCGCTTCGCCCCCTCGCCGACCGGCACGCTCCATGTCGGCAACGTCCGCACCGCACTGCATAACTGGCTGTGGGCGCGAAAGGCGGGCGGGCGCTTTCTGCTGCGGATAGACGACACCGATGCCGAGCGCTCGAAAGAGGCCTATGTCGATGCTATCCGCGCCGACCTCGCCTGGCTGGGGCTCGATATCGACGGCGAAGAGCGGCAGTCGGAGCGTTTCGCGCTTTATGAGGCCGAGTTCGAAAAGCTGAAGGCGGCGGGGCGTGTCTACGCCTGTTACGAGACGCCCGAGGAACTCGACATACGGCGCAAGGTGTTGCTGTCGCGTGGCCTTCCGCCGGTTTATGAGCGCAAGCCCTTCGATGCGCCTGTTCCGGAAGGTGTCGCACCGCACTGGCGCTTCAGGCTCGACCATGGCGCGCCGATCGAGTGGACCGATATGGTTCGCGGATCCCAGCATTTTGAACCAAAAACGATGTCCGATCCCGTGGTGCGGCGCGCAGACGGGAGCTGGCTGTATCTGCTGCCAAGCGTCATCGACGATATTGCGATGGGGATCACCCATGTCGTGCGCGGTGAAGACCATGTGTCGAACACTGCAGCGCAGATCCAGATGTTCGAAGCTCTGGGTGCCAGACCGCCGCAGTTCGCGCACGAAGCGCTGCTCATCGGCACCGAAGGCAAATTGTCGAAACGTCTGGGCTCGCTCGGGATGGCGGCTCTGCGCGACGCGGGGATCGAGCCGATCGCGCTCGTCGCGCTGCTGGCGCGCCTCGGTACGAGCGATCCGGTCGAGCCGGTCACCGCGCCCGCGCCGCTGATCGAAAGCATCGACTTCGCGCGCTTCGGTCGCGCGCCGGCGCGTTTCGACGAGGCGGAACTGGCGTTGTTGAATCAGAAGATCCTGCATCACACCGATTATGCCGCTGTGGCGGACCGGCTGCCGGTTGCGATTACCGAGGCGCGCTGGAACGCGATTCGCCCGAACCTGATGACCGTCGCGGAGGCGACCGAATGGGTCGTGGTGTTCGATGGCCCGTTCGACGGGCCCGTTGCCGAAGAAAGCGACCGGCCGGTGCTCGCCGCTGCGGCGGCGGCTATGCCCGGTATCGACTGGACGGCGGACCCGTGGCACGCGCTGACCGCCGAAGTGAAGGAGGCGACCGGCGCAAAGGGCCGCGCGCTGTTCCTGCCGCTGCGCCGTGCGCTCACCGGCCGCGACCATGGTCCCGACATGGCCGAATTGTTGCCGCTGATCGACAAGGGCCAGGCGGCGGAGCGTCTCTCGCGCTGAGGCACGCCCCGGCGAAGGCCGGATCCCCGCTCTCCGAAACCGTCGGCGCGCGCCCTTTGCCGACTTCACCGCTTGACAATTTGAGTAATGTTATACTATTACAAAACTCTCCCCGGCCGATAGCCGCGCGGACCGCGGCGGGGCCGGGCTATCCGAGGCAAGGAGAGGTGCCATGACCCTTATTCCGTTGATTTCGAGTATCTTTACGGCGCCCGAGCGCACGGCCGTCCCGGCCGGCACGGTGCTGCGTCGCGACAGCTATGATCCCGGCGCTGGCCATCGCCCGGTCGCGGCGACTCTGGCGATCGGCGTGCCGGTTGCATTGGTGGTCGCGGCCGCGCTGTCGCCGATGATCGTCAAACCCAAGCCGGTCCTTGCGCCGCTGACCGGAACGCTGATCGAGATCGAAAAGCCCGTCGAGCCGCCGCAGGACAAGAAGCCCGAAACCTCGCCGACCCCGAAAAGCGCGTCGGCGACCGAAGCGGTCAAGCCGATCCTCGACACGTTTCCGCTGACCAGCCTCGGCGCCGAGGTGAAGCCGTTCATTCCCGATCCGCTACCCTATGACCCCGGTCCGCCGTCGCGGCCCGCCGATCCGCCGGCACTGCCGCCGTTGCTCCTTGCAAAGCTCGACTCGCGATATGCCGCGAACTTCCAACCCGACTATCCGGCGAGCGAACAGCGTCGCGAGGTCGAGGGGGTCGCGCGCGTCCGCGTGCTGATCGGCACCGACGGCCGTGTGAAGGCGGTCGAACTGGTCAGCACCGACAGCCCCGGCTTCTTTGAGGAGACGAAGCGTCGTGCGCTCGCCAAATGGCGTTTCAATCCCGCGACGCGCGGCGGGGTGCCTGAGGAAAGCTGGCAGGTGATGACCGTGCGGTTCGAGATCAAGGCCGCCTGAGCGGACAACCGACCCCTCCCGGGGTGGGCGGTTTCGTGCCGTCCGCCCCTCCTTTTGCTTGACACTCGTGCCGAATCCGGCCAATGGCGCGCGGATAAATGGGGGCGGCGCCCGGTGCGCGGCCCTCTTGTTTTTCAAACCAACCGTCGGGGCAACGGGTCCCGCCGCATCGGTCGGACCTCCGGCGGATGCGCAGATTTTTCGAGGAACAGGGCCATGGCCAAGCCGACGACCGTCAAGATCAAGCTGGTGAGCACCGCCGATACGGGCTTTTTCTATGTCACGAAGAAGAACCCGCGCACGATGACCGAAAAGATGTCGGTGCGGAAGTACGATCCGCGCGTTCGCAAGCACGTCGAGTTCAAGGAAGCCAAGATCAAGTGATGCATTTTCCCGCGCGGCCCGGCCGCGCGGTCTGAGACTGTGTCATTCCGGACCTGATCCGGGACCCGGAAGGGCGGCCTCGCGCCGCCCTTTTTTGTGCGCGCGCGGGCATTATCCAGCCGTTTACCGCGATTCTCTAATCGGATCGTACTAAACGGAGGGCGGCGATGAGCCTTGAAGGTTTCTCGCGTGAAGTGATGGGAAAACCTCCGAAGAACCGGAGCTGGCTCGATCGGGCCGCTTTTACCGACGAAGATGGTTGCAGCTACGATCAGCAGGTGGTCGTTACGCGACTCCCGCTCGGTGTCGGCTTCGTGGTGATCGGCGGTATGCTGCTCGTTGCCTGGGCCAGCGACGATCCGACCTGGACCGAATTGATGGCCCGAATCAGCGCGATATCGAGCATCTTCTAAAGCCCCTGATGCGTCGCTCAGAAATCCTGGAGCGGCCGCCGAGCGGCTTCATTCTCGATGATGTGCCGAATCGTGATCATCGTCTTGAACGAATGAACACCCTTGTCTTCGCCAAGCGCGCGGCGTGTGAAGACGTCATAGTCCTCCATCGATCCGACCTGTACCTTCAACAGGAAATCATCGTCGCCCGTTACGTCCCACGCCGCGGTAATTTCGGGGTGTCGCACAATCTCGCGCGCGAAATTGTCCATGGTCTGCGGTCCTGCCTGTTGCATCCGGACGAGGACGTGCATTGTCAGCGCCGAGCCGGTGAGTGCCGGATCGACCAACGCGATATCGGCGACGATCACCCTCTCCTCGCGCAGCCGGCGCAAGCGGCGCAGCACCGCCGAAATCGAGAGGCCGACCTTGTCCGCCAATACCCGCGCGGGCTGAAGATTGTCGGCGCGGACGAGTTCGAGCAAGCGGCGGTCAAAACTATCAAGATCAACCATTTTTCGCATGATCAACATCATAACGCCAAAATTGGTCACAGTAACGGCAAATTTCGGCGCCCATGGTTGACGCTGTCGCGATAGAAGATCCTCGTCCGGACCGGGACACCCCAATCCCTCTCCCGAGGTCCCGGTTGTCGAGACAGGAGACCCGACATGACCCGTACCACCCCCGACACCAACTGGATTCAGCGCTTCTGGACGACGGTCGTGGAAGCATCGGCCGCAGCCGTCGCGGTTCAGTATCACGCGCCATGGGAGCGCCCGGCGAAACGCTGAGTCGCGCGCAAGATTGTCGCGATCCGCCGCCGCGGCTGCCGGTGCAGCGGCGGCGGCCATCAGCCGAATTGGGGCAGCCGGCCGCGGGCAAGCGGATCGCTGATCGGCCGTTGTCAGATGTCCGTTTGCCAGAACTGCCGTTGGCGATCGTCAAATCGCAACAGCATGTCCCACCGATCCAGCCCGGGCCCGTAGCCATCCTGCGTGACCTCCAAAGCCTCGAAGCCGAAACGCGCGTAGAATCCCTGGGTATGCTGACTGGTATCAAGCCTGACCCGCAAAACGCCGGGCGTGGCTGCGGCGGAGCGCAATCTTGCTTCGGTGAGGATGCGGCCCAGCCCGATCCCATGGAGTGTGCTGTCGACCATACCCCAGCACAGAGCCGCCGTGCTGCCGTCCGGCTCCAAGGCGAAGCCACCGCAGCCGACGATCCGGCCGTCGCGTTCCAACACCTGATACGGCCATTTCTTTGTCTGTTGCGCCAGGAAATCGGCGAAGTCCTGACGCTCCGAAGGCAAGAAAAAGGTCGGCACATTGCTGTCGAACAAGGCGAGACAGGCTTCCTGATCCGATGGTGCATAGGCGCGGGCGATCACGCTATGGTTGTTTGGCGTTTGGGGCATTTGCCCATCGATGACGCTTTTCGGGGCCCGCCGCAACATCGCATCCATCCCCGGGACGGTCGCGAAGGGTATCGCGCTTCAGGCGAAGGCGCCGACGCTCTCGATGAACTTGATGACGGAGATGGGCTTCGAGACATAGGCCTCGGCCCCCGCGGCGCGGATCTGTTCCTCGTCGCCTTTTCCGGCGTAGGCGGTGACCGCCATGATCGGCACGGCGCGCAAGGTGAGGTCGGCCTTCATCTGGCCGATCAGTTCGAGCCCGCTGACATGCGGAAGCTGGATGTCCATGATGATCAGGTCGGGCGACACTTCGCGTGCCCTGGACAGTGCATCGCGCCCGTCGCGCACCGGATGCGCTCTATAGCCGTGCGCGTTGAGGAGGTCGCAGAACAGGCGGAGGTTCAGCTCGTTATCCTCGACGACCAGGATGGTCTTGTCCATGTGACTTCTGTTCCCCACCTTGCATGCGCGGCCCGTTTAGGCGAATCGGCTGCCTGACACAATTGTATCGCGGTGAAGGGACATCGAGGCGTGCAGGACGATGACGCGGCGCTGGCGCTCCATGCGCTTGGCTGGATATTGAGCGACGAGCCCCGCGCCGAACGGTTGCTGGGCATGACCGGGCTCGATCCCGCCGCGTTGCGCGCGTCGCTTGGCGAGCGGGCAACGCTGGCCGCGATCCTGTCGTTTCTGACAGCCTATGAAGCCGATCTCGTCGCCTGTGCCGAAGCGCTCGACGTCGCGCCCACAACGCTTGCCGCCGCGGCGCACCGCCTCGAAGGCCCCGAAAGGATCGATTCATGAACCGCCCTCTCGTCATCACCGACTGCGATGAGGTGCTGATGCACATGGTCGTCCCCTTCGCGCGGTGGGTGGATGAGGCGCATGGCGTATTGTTTCGCATGGAGGATGCGAGTTTCGCCGGGGCGCTGAAGCGCAAGGAATGCGGGACGCCGCTGGAGGCCGCCGAAATCTGGCCCTTGCTCGACGGTTTCTTTCGCACCGAGATGGGTCGGCAGACCGAAATTCCGGGCGCGATGGCGGCGATGGCGGCGATCGGTGCTGAGGCCGATATCGTCGTGCTCACCAATGTCGGCCCCGACCATCAGGCGGCGCGCGGCGAACAGCTCGCCGCGCTCGGCCTGCGCGCGCCGGTAATCGGCAGCCGCGGCGGCAAAGGTGATCCGGTGCGGGCGCTGATCGATGAACGCCGGCCGTCGGTCGCCATTTTCATCGACGATCTGCCGAACCATCATCATTCGGTTGCGATCGCGGCGCCTGACGTCTGGCGTCTGCATTTCGTCGGCGAGCCCGCGATCGCCGACAAGGTCCGGCCAGCCAAGTATGCGCATGCCCGAATCGACGATTGGAACGCAGCGCAGGACTGGATATTGGCGCGGCTCAACGAGAACATCCCGGCTCCGGCCATCGAACCCGCCTAGGAAGGAATCCCTATGTCCGACGTCCCCGCCAAGCTTGCCGAACTCGGCCTTGAACTGCCCAGGCCCGCCGCGCCGGTCGCGGCCTATGTGCCGGTCGTCGAACATGGCGGGCTGCTTTACATCAGCGGCCAACTGCCGTTCCGCGACGGGCAGGTCGTCGCCGGCCGCCTCGGCGACGATACCGACGTGGCGAGCGGTTATGACGCCGCGCGTCGCTGCGCACTGATGCTGGTCGCGCAGATCGGGCAGGCGCTGGACGGCGACTGGTCCCGGGTCGAGCGCGTCGTGAAGCTGGGCGTGTTCGTCAACAGCTCGCCCGCCTTCACCGATCAGGCGAAGGTCGCGAACGGAGCGTCCGAATTGTTCGAATCGCTGTTCGGCGAAGCGGGCCGCCACGCGCGCGCTGCTGTGGGCGTCGCGGTGCTCCCGCTGGGCGCCGCCGTCGAGGCGGATGCGGTCGTCGCGGTGCGGCCGGCGTAAGGCGACGGTGGCCGAAGCCGATCCGCCAGTCCGTACCGTTTCGCTCGGCACCGGCGTCGCCGCAGTCGATGCGGCGGCGTGGGATGCGCTGGTCGGCGGCGGCAATCCGTTCATCGGCCACGACTTCCTGGCGCTGCTCGAGGAATCGGGCAGCGTCGGGCCCGGTACCGGCTGGCAGGCGGCGCCGATCCTGGTCGAGGATGACGCCGGAGCCCTGATCGGCGCGGCGCCGGCATATCTCAAATCGCACAGCCAAGGCGAATATGTCTTCGACCAGGGCTGGGCCGATGCCTGGGCCCGCGCCGGCGGTGACTATTATCCGAAACTGCAGATCGCGGCGCCTTTTACCCCGGTGCCGGGCCCGCGCCTGCTCGCGGGCGATGACGACGTCGCGATGCTGCTGATCCGCGGTGCCGAGGCGGTGGTACGACAAAATGGGCTATCGTCGGCGCATGCGACCTTCGTCGCGCCCGATCAGATGCCGCTGTTCGAACGCGCGGGATGGCTCGTTCGCCGCGACATCCAGTTTCATTTCGCGAACGGCGGCTATGCCAGCTTCGACGATTTTCTCGCCACGCTGACCTCGGCCAAGCGCAAGCAGCTTCGCAAGGAGCGGGCGCGCGCGATCGAGGGACTGCGGATCGAGGAGCTGACCGGCGCCGCGCTGAAGGCCGAGCATTGGGATGCGATGTGGGCTTTCTATCAGGACACGGGCGCGCGCAAATGGGGCCACCCCTATCTGACCCGCGCGGCGTTCGACCTGTTGGGCCGACGGATGGGCGATCGGGTCATCCTTATCCTTGCCTATGATGGCGGCGTCCCGGTCGCGGGCGCGATGCATTTCGTCGGCGCCGATACGCTCTATGGCCGCTATTGGGGATGCGTTCGCGACATTCCCTATCTGCATTTCGAACTTTGTTATTACCGAGCGATCGATATTGCGATCGCGCGCGGGCTGGACCGGGTCGAGGCGGGTGCGCAGGGTGGGCATAAGCTCGCGCGCGGTTACGGCCCGGTGGCAACATGGTCGGCGCATTTCATCGCCGATCCGGGATTTCGGCGCGCGGTGGCGGACTACCTCGAACAGGAACGCCGCGCCGAAGAGACTGAAATGGAATGGCTCGAAGGGCATACGCCCTTCAGGCGGGCGGATTGAACGGCATCCGCAGCACGAGTTTCGCGCGAACCCACATCGCGCCGTTGTCGAATGAGAACGGCCTCAGGCAGCGAAGCGGCGCGCGGCGGGACGGCGTGCCGTCTCATCGAGCCATGCGCGGGCCTGACGCTGCGCTTCGGCGATTTCGTCGCGGCTCATCTCATCGGACAGGTCGGCGCGGCATTGCTGGCCTTCCCTGTTGCCGCCGAGCGCCGCAAGGTTGAACCATTTATGCGCCTGGATCAGGTCGACATCGACGCCGCCGGTGCCGGTGGAAAATGCGATGCCAAGATCGAAATAAGCGTTGGCGTCGCCGCGCGCTGCGTCAAGCAGACGGCTCTCGATCAGAAACTGGGCAGACTTCAGACTGTTCGCCATGATAACCCCCTTTGCCTCCACCCCACATGGAGATCTCGGGGTTGAAATTTGCCGCTTATGGTCAACAAAGCGTTAACGATGGACCGACTTTTTTGTGGATATCGTCCAAAATCGGCAGAAATGCGTGATTTTTGACGTTAATCAACCCACCGCCATATTGTCGATCAGGCGCGTTTTTCCGATCCTCGCCGCCGCAAGCAGCCGTGCGGACGACTTGAAAACATGCAATCTTTCCAGGCTGACCGGGTCGGCGAGCGCAACATAATCGACGCTGTCGAACCCGCCTTCGACGATATCGGCTTCCGCCCTGGCGATCGTCTGCACGACATCGGCCCCGCCTGCGATCGCCTTCGCCGCCGCCTTCAAGGCGTTCGGAAAGACGACGGCGGCCTTGCGCTGCTCCTTCGACAGATAGGCATTGCGCGACGAGAGCGCGAGTCCGTCGGCGTCGCGCGCGATCGGCGCACCCAATATGTCGAGCGCGAAGTCGAGGTCGCGCGCCATCCGGCGGATGATCGCGAGTTGCTGCCAGTCCTTCTCGCCAAAGAGGGCGATATCGGGGCCGACCTGGTTGAAGAGCTTCGACACGATCGTCGCGACCCCGTCGAAATGGCCAGGCCGCGCCGCGCCGCAATAATCGGCACCAAGCTCCGCCACTTCGATGTGGGTCGAGTGGCCGGACGGGTACATGGTGGCGACATCGGGCGCCCAGAGCAGCGCCACGCCTTCCTGGGCCAGCAGCGCGGCATCGCGCGCCTCGTCGCGCGGATAGGCGGCATAATCCTCGTTCGGACCGAACTGCGTCGGGTTGACGAAGATCGATACGACGACATGATCGGCGACGCGCCTGCCCATGTGGACGAGCGAGAGGTGCCCCGCGTGCAGGGCCCCCATCGTCGGCACCAGCGCCACGCTCTTGCCGCCTTGCTGGAGTGCCGAAACGGCACGGCGCAGCATCGCGATGTCACGGATGATTTGCACGCTCGCCCGGCCTCCGATATTGGCGGCGCAACTGCACTGCCCACGCGGCTCCCATGCGCCGCCAACAGGAAAATCGCAACGATCATGACGAAGCCCGCACCGCACCGCATCATCTTTGCCAATGAAAAGGGCGGAACCGGCAAATCGACTTGTGCGGTGCATTTCGCGGTGGCGCTCGCCAGTCAGGGGTGGCGCGTCGCGGGACTCGACCTCGACCCGCGCCAACGCACCTTCCATCGCTATCTCGAAAACCGCGTGAACACCGCCAAGCGTCGCGGCATCGAATTGCCGACCCCCTTATTCGAGGTTTTCGAGGGCACGACGCTTGAGGAGCTCGATGCACAGGTCGCGCGGCTGAGCGCCGACGTCGATTATTTCGTCGCCGATACGCCGGGCCGCGACGACGTCTTCGCGCGCCACCTCGCGACCAGCGCCGATACGCTCGTCACGCCGATCAACGACAGCTTCATCGACTTCGACCTGATCGGGCAGGTCGATCCCGAAACTTTTCAGGTCGTCCGTCCGAGCTTCTATTCGGAGCTGATCTGGGACACGCGAAAGGCGCGCGCCAAGACCGACGGCCGGACGATCGACTGGATCATCCTGCGCAACCGCCTTCAGCATGTCGACGCGCACAATATGCGCCGCGTAGGTGAAGCGTTGACGCAATTGTCGCGCCGCGTCGGCTTCCGGGTCATTCCGGGCCTTGGCGAGCGCGTCATCTATCGCGAACTGTTCCCGGCCGGCCTGACCCTGCTCGACAAGGCGCATCTCGGCGGCATGGGGATCGGCCATGTCGTCGCGCGGCAGGAACTGCGCGAGGCAATGGCGGGGCTCAACGTGCCTGCGCGCGAACGCTTGCACCCCGACGGCGACCTCTTCGCCGCCGCCTGACTTTTCTTCTCCCTCCCAAGAGGATTATCATGACCCACGTCTTTCATCCGACGATGCTCCGCGAATATGACATTCGCGGCGTGGTCGGCGACACGCTATCCGAAAAGGATGCCTATGCCATCGGTCGCAGCTTCGCGACCCTGATCGCGCGCGCGGGCGGGCGCCGGGTCGCGGTCGGCTATGACGGCAGGCTTTCGTCGCCGATGCTGGCCGAGGCGCTGATCGACGGGATCAACGCCGCCGGAATCGATGCGTTGAACGTCGGGTTGGGGCCGACACCGATGCTCTATTACGCGGCGTCAACCGAAGATGTAGATGGCGGCATACAGATAACCGGCAGCCACAACCCCCCCGACTATAATGGTTTCAAGATGGTGTTTCAGGGGCGTCCCTTCTTCGGCGCCGATATCCAGCGGATCGGTGAGATCGCGGCGGCCGGCGACTGGGAGACTGGCGAAGGCACGGCGGAGAGCATCGATATCGTCGACGCCTATGTCGACCGGCTGGTCGAAGGCTTCGCGGGTGGCGCTTTCCGCATCGGCTGGGACGCCGGCAACGGGGCTGCGGGCACCGTCATCGAAAAGCTGACCGCGCGCCTTCCGGGTGAGCATCATCTGTTGTTTACCGATATCGACGGCCATTTTCCGAACCATCATCCCGATCCTACCGAAGAGAAGAATCTGGCGGACCTCAAAAAACTCGTCGCCGAAAAGAGCCTCGATTTCGGCGTCGCATTCGATGGAGACGGTGACCGCATCGGTGCGATCGACGGACAGGGTCGGGTGATCTGGGGCGATCAGCTCTTGCAGATCTATGCCGCGGCTGTGTTGCGGGAGCGTCCCGGTGCCACGGTGATCGCGGATGTGAAGGCAAGCCAGGCGCTGTTCGATCGCGTCGCCGCGCTGGGCGGCAAGCCGCTGATGTGGAAGACCGGCCACAGTCTGATCAAGGCGAAGATGAAGGAAACCGGCAGTCCGCTCGCGGGCGAGATGAGCGGACACATCTTCTTCGCCGACCGCTACTACGGATATGACGACGCTCCCTATGCGGCGATCCGGTTGATCGAGGCAGCCGCGTCGCTCGGCAAGAGCGTGACCGAATTGCGCAGCGCCATGCCCGCCATGGTCAACACGCCCGAGCTGCGCTTTCAGGTCGACGAGGTCCGCAAGTTCGCCATTGTGGACGAGGTTCTGGCGCGGCTCGCCGCATCGGGCGCAAACGTCGATCGGACCGACGGTGCCCGGGTGCTCACCGACGACGGCTGGTGGTTGCTCCGCGCATCGAACACACAGGATGTGCTTGTCGCGCGCGCCGAGGCAAAGGATGCAGCGGCGCTCGACCGGCTGATGGCGGCAATCGACGACCAGCTTGCCCGATCCGGGGTCAAGCGAGGCGCGCAGGCCGC
Organism: Sphingopyxis sp.; assembly: GCF_016793825.1. Classification (GTDB taxonomy): domain Bacteria; phylum Pseudomonadota; class Alphaproteobacteria; order Sphingomonadales; family Sphingomonadaceae; genus Sphingopyxis. Next base: position 69,489 of record NZ_JAEULM010000042.1, on the reverse strand, counting down.
GCACTGATGCCGCGCCCGTATGCGGTCGAGGCTTCGGCCCTGCAATAATCTTGCCAGATTGACGTTCGCCGCGTCGCTGGGGTAACCCGCGCATGGGGCTAGACATGGAACCGACCGATCTATGACCGACGAATCGACTGTGGCGACGCCTGCCGATGGCGATCATGGCGTCGCCGAACACAAGGCGCATGCGCAGGAAAATGCAGCGGCCGGTAACGGCCTCGCGGTCATTTCGATCGCGAAGAGCTATGACAAACGTGTCGTGCTGTCGGACGTGTCGCTGTCGGTCGGCAAGGGCGAGGTGGTCGGCCTGCTCGGCCCGAACGGCGCGGGCAAGACGACTTGCTTCTATTCGATCATGGGGCTGGTGAAGCCCGACGCCGGGCGCATCATGCTCGACGGCGCCGACATCACCGCGTTGCCCATGTATCGCCGCGCGATCCTGGGTCTGGGCTATCTCCCGCAGGAAACATCGATCTTTCGTGGCATGACCGTTGCCCAGAATATCGAGGCGGTGCTCGAACTCGCCGAACCCGACAAGATCGCGCGCGAACGGCGACTGGAGGAACTGCTCGACGAGTTCGGCTTGACGCGGCTGCGCGATGCGGCGGCGATGGCCCTGTCGGGCGGCGAACGCCGCCGCGCCGAAATTGCCCGTGCGCTGGCGGCGAATCCTTCGATCATGCTGCTCGACGAACCGTTCGCGGGCATCGATCCGCTGTCGATCAGCGATATTCGCGATCTGGTCGCCGACCTTAAGACGCGCGGGATCGGCGTGCTGATCACCGACCACAATGTGCGCGAGACGCTCGACCTCGTCGATCGCGCGGCGATCATCTACGATGGCAAGGTGCTGCTTGCCGGATCGCCGGCCGAGCTTGTCGCCGACCCCGAGGTCCGCCGCCTCTACCTCGGCGAAGGCTTCTCCCTGTGATGCCATGAGCGGGATGTCATGAACCGCTGATGGCGTTGGGTCCACGCCTCGATCTCCGCCAGTCGCAATCGCTGGTGATGACGCCGCAGCTACAGCAGGCGATCAAGCTGCTTGCGCTGTCGAACCTCGAACTCGAAGCCTATCTGGCCGAAGCGCTGGAGGGCAACCCCTTGCTCGATGCGGCGCCTGCCGACCGCGACGACGGTGGCGCCGACGAGCAGACGGGCGAAGGGGGCGACGAGGGTCTGGGGTCAGCACCGTCGGGCGAGATCGGTACCGATCAGGCGCTGTCTTCCGATGCGGGCACCGCCGACGACCTCGATGTCGATTTCGGCGAAGAGCGCTTCCACCATGACAGCACAAGCGATTCGGTTGGCCTGTCGGGTTCGGGCGAAGACATCGATTTCGACAGCTTCGCGGAGCATGAGGGGACGCTGCACGATCATCTGCTCGCGCAGGTCGGCGAGCGGTTCGACGGTATCGAAGCGATCGTCGCGGCGCAGCTTGTCGCGCTGATCGACGAGGCCGGCTATCTGCGCGCCGACCTGTCCGAGGTCGCGGCGCAGCTCGGCGTCCCGCTTGCGCTGATCGAGCGGGTACTGGCCGGTGTGCAGACCTTCGATCCCTCCGGCGTCGGTGCGCGCGATCTTGCCGAATGCATCGCGATCCAGGCCCGCGAGGCCGACCGCTACGATCCCGCGATGGCGACGATGATCGCGCATCTCGACCTGGTGGCGAAAGGCGCCTTCCCGCAGTTGAAGCGCATCTGCGGGGTCGATGACGAGGATCTGGCCGACATGATCCGCGAATTGCGCGGCTACGATCCCAAGCCCGGCCTCAAATTTGGGGGCGATGCAACCCAGGCGGTCGTTCCCGATCTGTATATCCGCCAGACCGCGAAGGGCTGGGCGGTCGAAATCAACAGTGGCACCCTGCCGCGCCTGCTCGTCAATCGTCGCTATTACGCTGAACTTGCCCAGGGCGCGGCGGCCAAGAGCAAGGCATGGTTGTCCGAACAGCTTGCGGGCGCAAACTGGCTCGTCCGGGCGCTTGATCAGCGCCAGCGCACGATCGTCAAGGTAGCGAGCGCGATCGTCAAGCAGCAGGAGGGCTTCTTCCTGCACGGCGTCGCGCATATGCGTCCGCTGACGCTGCGTCAGGTTGCCGAGGAAATCGGCATGCACGAATCGACCGTCAGCCGCGTCACCAGCAACAAATATTTGTCCTGTGCGCGCGGGCTGTTCGAACTTAAATATTTCTTTTCGAGCGGTATTTCGGCGACCGAAGGCGATGGTGCGGTCTCGGCCGAGGCGGTCAAGAGCCGGATCAAGGCCATGATCGAGGCCGAGGACGCCAAGGCGATCCTGTCCGACGAGACGATCGCGCAGAAGCTGTCGGCCGAAGGGCATGATATCGCGCGGCGGACCGTGGTCAAATATCGCGAGGCGATGGGTTATGGCTCGTCGGTGCAGCGGCGGCGGCAGAAGGCGCTGGCGGGATAGGTCCGACCATTGTCCCGGCGGATCAGGTCCAAGGTGACGAAATTAGGCGCGCGAGCCGGTTGACTTTTCACCCGCTTCCCCATAGGTGCGCCGCTTCGCGTACAACGCTTGAATTGACGGACGAGAACCATGAAGATTCGCAACAGCCTGAAGTCGCTGAAGGACCGCCACCGGGATAACCGCGTGATCCGTCGCCGTGGCCGCACCTATGTGATCAACAAGACCAACCGCCGCTTCAAGGCGCGCCAGGGCTGATGCTTCGGCGCGGGGCGGATTCGCCCCGTTTGCGTTTGGTGAACAGCGTAACGCCGTCGGATGCTTCCGGCGGCGCTTTCGCGTGTCCGGAGTGCGCATGATCGGCCGCTGCGTGGTCTTCGACGTTGGCCGCGTCCTGTTCGATTGGGATTTGCGGTATCTGTTCGCGAAGCTGATTGACGACAAGGACCGGCTCGAATGGTTCGTGACTCATGTCGTGACCCCCGAATGGCATTTCCAGCACGATGCGGGCCGCCCGCTCGCCGGGATGTTACCAGAGCTGAAAGCCGAATTTCCCGGGCATGACGCGCTGATCGACGCCTATGCGGCGCGGTTCAACGAGACGATTCCCGGGCCGATGCCCGGCAGCCTCGAACTGGTCGAACGGCTCGACGAGGCCGGTGTGCCGCTGTTCGCGATCACCAATTTCGGGCATGAATTCTGGGAGGGGTTCCGCCCGACGCAGCCGATCTTCGGCCGCTTTCGCGGGATCGTCGTGTCGGGGACCGAACAGATCGTGAAACCCGACCCCGCCATCTACCGCCTCGCAATCGAGCGATTCGGCGTCGACCCGGCGGGCGCGCTCTTCATCGACGATGTCGCCGAGAATATCGCTGGCGCCGAATCGGTCGGGATGGCTGGGCATCACTTCGTCGATGCGGCGACGCTGGAGCGTGAACTTGTCGCGCGCTTCTATCTGTCGGCCGCCTGATCCTCCGCGGGAGGGTTTTGGCGGAGCGCGGCCCGCTGCGCCTCATAATGATCGCGCGATGTCCAGCCACGCGGATCGGCACCATAAATGTTCGGTCCGATCGTAGGCGACCAAAAAATCAATGCCAGCCACGCGATCAGCGAAACGAAGGCTATTTCGGGCAGTCCGACCAGATCGCTAGCGTAAGGGAGCGCGAACAGGATGGCGAGCCACCATCCGGGCCGGGCGATATCGTGCAATCGGCCCACAGCCAAATAAGCGAGGCACAGGCCAAAGAGGGCCTCCGTCGCGACGTACCACAGTGGATAGTTCGCCGGATCGGTGAGCGCTTCGAGTCCAAAGCCCAGGTTGAGGGTCAGGCTCACTTGTTCGAAAGCAATGAAATTAAAGAAAAACTTCAAGATGCTGATGGAAACCAATAGGGCCAGAATCTGGCCGCGCGTGCATCGACCGATCGGGAAGAGTCGTCGTTTGACTTCTTCCATCGCTATTTCTCCACCCCCAACTGCGTCAGCACGAAGGCGAATTCTTCGGCATCTTCGCGCAGAGCACCCCAGCGGCCCGACTTGCCGCCATGCCCGGCGCCCATGTTGGTGCGCAGCAGTAGTGTCGAATCGTTCGTGCGCGTCGCGCGGAGCTTGGCGACCCATTTGGCCGGCTCCCAATAGGTCACGCGCGGGTCGTTCAGCCCGGCCGACACCAGCATCGGCGGATAGGCCTTGGCGGTGACATTGTCATAGGGGCTGTAGCTCAGCATATAGTCGAACGCCGCCTTGTCGGTGATCGGGTTGCCCCATTCGGGCCATTCGCCCGGGGTCAGCGGCAGCGTTTCGTCGACCATCGTGTTGATGACATCGACAAAGGGCACGCCCGCCAGCACCGCGCCCCACAGTTCCGGCGCTTCGTTGTAGATGACGCCCATCACCTGCCCGCCCGCCGAGCGGCCCTCGACTGAAATCTTGCCCGCGCTGGTGTAATGTTTCGCGATCAGCCCCTTCGCGACGTCGATGAAGTCGTTGAACGTATTCTTGCGCTCGGTGGTCTTGCCCGCGAGATACCAGGCGCGACCGAGATCGTCGCCGCCGCGGACATGCGCGATCGCATAGATCATCCCCCGATCGACTAGGCTGAGCCGCGTCGTCGAAAAGCCCGGCGGGACGCGATAGCCGTACGAACCATAGGCATAGAGATGCGTCGGTGCGCTACCGTCGAGCTTGGTACCCTTTTTGTAGACGAGCGAAGCGGGAATCATGGTCTTGCCGTCACGGCTTGGCAGATTAACCCTTTCAGTTACATATTGTGTTGCGTCGTAACCAGATGGGATTTCCTGCACCTTCAGCGTTTCCAGCTTTCCGGCCGCAAGGTCGTAATCATAGACGGTGTCGGGCGTGACCATTGATTCATAGTCGAGCCTGAGCTTGTCCTGATGATATTCGGGATTGTCGCCGAGGCCCGCCACATAAGTGGCCTCCGGGAACTTGATCCGGCCGGGAGTCAATGGCGCATCATATTTGCGGATGTCGACCTGATCGAGCCCGTCCTCGCGTGCTTCGATCACAAAATAGTCGCGAAACACCGACAGGCCGGTGATGTAGCTATGGTCGGTTCCGGGGATCAGGGTCTTCCATTCGCCTGGTGTTTTCACGCTCGCGGTCGCGATGCGGAAGTTCGGATGCTCGTCGTTGGTGTGGATGTAGAGCGTGCCGTCGCGTTCATCGACGCTATATTCGCGGCCCTTCTTGCGCGCCGAGACGAGTTGCATCGGTGCTTCGGGATTATCGGCGGGGAGCAGATAGACCTCGCTCGTTTCGTTGTCGCCCGCCGCGATCACGATATAATTGTCGGCCGCGGTCTTGCCGATGCCGACGCCGAAGCCGATGTCCTCCTCCTTGTAGAGCAATTTGTCTTGCGCGATCGGGGTGCCGAGCTTGTGCAGTCGGACATTGTCGGTGCGCCAATTTTCGTTCGCGAGGCCATAGAGGATCGCGTCATTGCCCGACGTCCAGACGAGCGACGACAGGGTACCCGGAATCACATCGGGGAGGAGTTCACCGGTGTCGAGATTGCGGATGCGCGCCTCGAACCGCTCCGACCCATTGTCGTCGAACGAATAGGCCATCAGCTTGCCGTCCGGGCTGACCGACAGTTCGGCGAGGCGGAAATATTCCTTGCCCTCGGCCATCGCGACCTCGTCCAGGATCAGAACGGCTTCTCCCGCCCCTGACGCCGGCTTGCGATACCATTTCTTGTATTCGGCGCCGTCTTCATATTCGACCCAGTAGATCCAGTCGCCGTCTTTCTGCGGCACCGAGGAATCGGCCTCCTTGATGCGGCCCTTCATTTCCTGAAACAGCGTTTCGACCAGCTTCGCATGCGGTTTCATCGCGGCGTCGAAATATTCGTTCTCGGCCTTCACATAATCGAGGATGTCCTTGTCATCGACGACCGGATAGCTCTGGTCGCGGAGCCAGAAATAAGGATCGGCCAGCGTTTCGCCGTGCATCGTCAATTCGTGCGGCCGCTTTTCGGCGACCGGAGCGGCGGGCAGGGCAGGGCTGTCGGTCAATTCACTCTCTTTCTCTTCGGCAAAAGCATTCGGTGCGGCGACAAGCGGGGTGGTAATTGCGGCAAGAAACATCCAAATAGCGCGCATCATAAAAACTCCCGCGGCGGCGCCCCGATGGGGCGGATCGCCGCGATGTAGGAACAAGGAACGCTGCATGTCCAGCCCCGTCCCCAGCACGATCCATGCCGACCGTCTCGCCCGCGTCCGCGCCGCGCTCGCCGCGCGCGGCCTCGACGGCTTCGTCGTCCCGATCAGCGACGAACATATGAGTGAATATGTCGGCGCCTATGCCCAGCGCATGGCCTGGCTGACGGGCTTCGGCGGCTCGGCGGGAACGGCGGCCGTGCTGCCCGCCAAGGCCGCAGTGTTCGTCGATGGACGCTATACGGTGCAGGTGCGCGATCAGGTCGACGGATCGCTGTTCGACTATGTCGGCGTGCCGCAGTCGAGCGTTGCGGAATGGCTGGGTGCAAACGTCAGCGCGGGGCAGAAGGTCGGTTACGATCCCTGGCTCCACGGCATCGACTGGGCGCGTGGGCTGGAACGCGCGCTGGCGGCGAAGGGCGCAAGCCTCGTCGCCGTCGACAGCAATCCGCTCGATGCCGCGTGGGACGACCAGCCGGCGCCGAGCGACGCCGTGGTGACGGTTCACGACGCCGCGCTCGCGGGGCAGGGGGCGGTCGACAAGCGCGCGATCATCGCCGACTGGCTGAAGGCGAAGGGTCTCGACACGACCGTGATGACCGCGCTCGATTCGATCGCCTGGACGTTCAATATTCGCGGCACCGACGTCAGCCACACGCCGGTCGGGCTCGCTTTCGCGCTGCTGCACGCCGATGCGACCGCCGATCTGTTCATCGCGCCCGAAAAGATCACCGACGCGGTGCGTGCGCATCTGGGTAATAGCGTGCGAATCCATGATCGTGATGCGTTCGAGGCAGCGCTAGCCGGCCTCTCGGGCAAGAAGGTCACCGTCGATCCCGATCGCGCCGTTGCCGCGATCTTTGCCGCGCTCGAGGCGGCGGGGGCGACGATCGAGCGCCATCGTGACCCCGCGGTGCTGCCGAAGGCGATCAAGAATGAAACCGAGCTCGGCGGCACCCGTGCGGCGCATGTCCGCGACGGCGTCGCGGTCGCGCGCTTCCTGAAGTGGATGGAAGCGGCTGCGCCGCAGGGCGGGCTCGACGAATTGGGAGCGGCGGCAAGACTCCGCGCGTTTCGCGATGAGAGTGGCGCGCTCAAGGATTTGTCGTTCGATACGATCTCGGCGGCCGGACCGAACGGCGCGTTGCCGCACTACAAGGTCGACGAGACAACGAACCGGGCGATCGAGACCGGCACGCTCTACCTCGTCGATTCGGGCGGGCAATACGCCGACGGCACGACCGACATCACGCGCACGATCGCGATCGGGACCCCGACCAACGAGATGCGCCGCCGCTTCACGCAGGTGCTCAAGGGGCACATCGCCCTTGCAACCGCTCGCTTCCCCACCGGCACGCGGGGCAGCCAGCTCGACATTCTCGCCCGTCAGTATCTTTGGGCGGACGGCGTCGATTATGCCCATGGCACCGGCCATGGCGTCGGCGCCTATCTTGCGGTCCACGAGGGGCCGCAGCGCATCGCCAAGCCGTCGGGCGGGCAGGCCGGAACGGAGGAGCCCCTGCATGCGGGCATGATCCTCTCGAATGAGCCCGGCTATTACAAGGCAGGCCATTTCGGGATCCGCATCGAGAATCTTGTCGTCGTGGAACGGCAGGCGATCGCGGGGGCGGAAGAGGATATGCTCGGTTTTGAGACGATCACTTTCGCGCCAATCGCGCAGAATCTGGTTGATACCGCGCTGCTCTCGCCCGCCGAAGCCGACTGGCTGGATGCCTATCACGCCGACGTCCTGGAAAAGCTGGGCGCCGAAATGACCGGCGAGGATCGCGCCTGGCTCGAGGCTGCGTGCGCGCCGCTCGACCGTGCCACCGCCGCGCTTGCTGCCTGAAGGGGCCCACATGACCGACCATCGCAGCGCTGTGCCGCTCGCGGACTTCCGCGTGCAGGAAAAGGTTCGCGTGCGCTTCAACGAAATCGACGGTCAGAACATCGTCTTCAACGCCAATTATCTCGTGTACGCCGACATCGGGGTTACCGAATATTTTCGCGCGCTGGGCGAGGGGCAGCCCGGCCCCTATTTTCACCAATATGGTACAGATATTCGCGAGACGCATTGCGAGATCGACTATCACGCACCTGCGCGGCTCGATGAGCTGATCACCATAGCGGCGCGGATAAGCGCGTTCGGGCGCGCCAGTTTCACGCTCCATTGCGGGATTTTTCGCGGTATGGAGCGGCTGACCGATATCGAGATTCGCTATGCCCATCTCGATAACGACAGCGGACAGCCGACCCCGCTGCCGGGCAGCTTCATTGCCGAGGTGCGGCGATTCGAGACCCGGACGCCCCTTCAGGCGTGATTCGATCGCGCGGCGATTCGAACCGAATCGCGTTTCTCCACCAAAAAGGTCGAAAAAAAAGGGCCACCCGAGGGTGGCCCATGAAAGTTTTGGGAGAGGATGCCTAAAAGGCATGCTCATATTGCACTGCACCAAAATTGTTGCAACTGCGAAAAGAGCATTTATTGTTGCATTTTTTGCAATCGTGATGCGGTTCGGTTTGCAGTGCGCGCAATCTTCGCCCTCTCGCAAATTGCCGCGACATCGCCTAGATTGGGCGCATGGGAATGTTCAACCATTGGGATGTGACCGGCGGTGTGTCCGACTTCTGGACCTATATCCGCGAACCGCGCCCGCATCGCTGGGCGAGCTGGGGTGTCGCGATCGTGGCACCGATCGTCATTTTCTGGGGCTTCTCGACCTATCTGATCCCCTATGAAAAGCCCAGGCCGTCGATCCTCTATTTCGAGAACTGGACGAAGGACCGCAGCGAGGCCGAGATTCGCGCCGAATGGGTCGCGCGTGCAAAGGCAACGACGCTCCGCAACGCCCAGACGCGCGCCGAGTATCAGCGGCTCGCCGAAGGCCTGGGGATCGAATATGATTCGACCGAGGCAGACCGCGTGACGCGCGAGACGCTGGGCGCGGACGCCGCGGCGGCAGCGATGAAGAAGCCCGAGCTGCCGAAGACCCGCTCGACGCTTGCCGAACGCGCCGCGCGCGGTCCGAAACCCGCTACGACGGGTGACGTCAGGCCCTGATGCGGCGCGCCCCGGCCGATACCGACTGGATGGCGGTCGCCATCGCGCTGTCGCGGCGTGCGCGGCCCGGCGCGGCGCCCAATCCGAATGTCGGCTGCCTGATTGTTCGAAATGGTCGGGTCGTCGCGCGTGGCTGGACCGGTGCTGGCGGCCGGCCGCACGCCGAAGCGGCGGCATTGGCGGTCGCGGGCGCCGGCGCGCGCGGTGCGACAGCCTATGTCAGTCTTGAACCCTGCGCGCATGAAAGCATGCGGGGACCGGCGTGCGCCGATTCGCTGATTGCGGCCGGCGTGTCGCGCGTCGTGATCGCCTCGCAGGACCCCGATCCGCGTACCGACGGCGCGGGAATCGCGCGACTGCGTGCCGCGGGGGTCGAAGTCGTGACTGATGTCCTGACGGCCGACGCGCGCGCGGCGATGGCGCCATGGTGGACGCGGCAAGTCGCGGCGCGGCCCTTCGTCACCCTCAAGCTGGCAACCTCGCTCGACGGCTGCATCGCCCTCGCCGACGGATCGAGCCGCTGGATCACCGGCCCGCGCGCCCGCGCGCACGGTCATCTCGAACGTGCGGGACATCAGGCGATTCTCGTCGGACGTCGGACGCTCGACATCGACGCGCCGCGGCTCGACGTCCGGTTGCCGGGGCTTGAGAAGCGCAGCCCGGACAAGCTGCTGCTGACGCGCGGAACCGCGCCCGAGGGCTGGGCCGCGGTCGCATCGCCAGAGGCCGTTACGGGCCTCGATTCGGTGCTGGTCGAGGGCGGAGCCGGCGCGGCGGCCGCCTTTCTCGCTGCCGATCGCGTCGATCGCCTCCTGCTCTACCGTGCGCCCATCCTGATCGGCGGCGGTCGCCCCGCGCTCGGTGACATCGGGCTCGGCGACCTTGCCGACGCGCATGACCGCTGGCGCCTTGTCGACAGCCGCCTGCTTGGCAGCGACCGGCTCGACGTCTACGAGCGGACCCGAAGGGATTGAGGTTCATATGTTCACCGGCATCATCACCGACATCGGCACCATCCGCAGCCGCGAAGATCGCGGCGACACGCGGCTTGTCATCGGTACCGCCTATAACACGGCGACGATTGACCTTGGCGCGTCGATCGCCTGTTCGGGCGCGTGTCTGACCGTCGTCGACAAGGGCAGCGATGCCGCCGGCCACTGGTTCGCGATCGACGCCAGTGCCGAAACGCTGGCCTGCACTGCGCCGGGCATGTGGGATGCCGGACGCCGCCTCAATCTCGAGCGTGCGCTCAGGATCGGCGACGAGCTTGGCGGGCATATCGTCACCGGCCATGTCGATGGTGTCGGTCGTATCGTCTCGGTCACGCCCGTCGGTGACAGTGTGGGCGTCGTGATCGCGGCGCCGGGCGATCTTGCGGCGCATATCGCGGCCAAGGGATCGGTCACCGTCGACGGCGTCTCGCTGACCGTCAACGACGTGACCGACCAAGCCGACGGCACCGCGCATTTCACGCTCAACATCATCCCGCACACGCAGGAGATGACCACGCTGAACGAAGCGGCAGCCGGGCGCCTGGTCAATCTGGAGATCGACATCCTCGCGCGCTACCTCGCGCGGATGCAGGCGCGGGGATGACGGTGAGCCGCGCCTGATGCGGTGGCGCTATGCGGTATGGCTGGCGGCTGCGACGCTTTTCCTGCTGAATTTCCTGCGCCGCGGGATCGACGCTTTCGACACCGTGCTCACGGCTATCGTCGTGGCATTCGGTTTCGCGATCGAGCATGTCGAAACGCGGACGCGGCGCCCCCGAAAGACATTTCTGCGAGGAGCGCTGTTTTCGTTGGCGCTCGCGATTGTCTTTGTCGGGATGCCGTTGACGATGGGGGCAAGCTTGTGGCTCGGCCTGATCCTTTGGATCGCCATGTCGGGCGCCGCGATCTTCTGGTGCTTTTACTATGAGCGCACCGAGCCGCTCTAGCGGGCGCTAGCCTTCGATCCAGCTCGCTGCGAGTTCGGGGTCGGCAGCCAGCATCGAGCGTCGCATCGCGATCCGGCCGATGCGCAGCAGCTCGGCCTTGCGGCGCGCGGGCGCCAGGTTGCAGCTTGCTGCCTCGCGCACAACCGCCGCGCCATAGCGGTCGGCGACGATCAGCCCCGAGCTTTCGGGGCGATAGCCCTCGGTTTCGAGGATCGCGGGGTCGAGCCCGGCGGCAAGCGCCCAATAGAAATGGTCGCACCAGTCGCAATAGTCGGGCCATTTGCCGTCGCCATGCAAGTCGGCGCGGCTCACCTTGATCTCGACGATCGTGATATGGCCCCTGGCATCGATCGCGGTGAGGTCGGTGCGCCGGCCGTTCGGCAGCGTGACCTCGGGAATCGCGACCAGCCCCTGCTGCGCGAACAGGCGACATACGCCGCGCGCGACATCCGCGGCGGTCAGCAGCTCAGTCGCCATGCGTCGCTATCCTCAGAACGGGACGTCGTCGTCCAGATCGTCGTCGAACGGCGGACGTCCGCCGCCCGAGCCTCCACCGCTGCCCTGGTTCCAGCCGCCGCCCGAGCCGCCGCCGCCCGCGCTTCCGCCTGAGCCGCCGCCCTGATCCCAGCCGCCCGACGATCCGCCGCCCTGTGACCAGCTATCGCCGCCGCGTGAGCCTCCACCGCCGCCAGGGGCGCCGTCGAGCATGGTCAGCGTACCGCCCATTCCCGCGATCACGATCTCGGTCGTATATTTGTCGTTGCCGTCACGATCCTGCCATTTGCGCGTGCGCAGGCTGCCTTCGATGTAAACCTTCGAACCTTTTTTCAGGTAGCGCTCGACCACCCCGACCAGTCCGTCGCCGTTGATGACGACATTGTGCCATTCGGTGCGCTCCTTGCGCTCGCCGGTCATCCGGTCCTTCCACTGCTCGCTGGTCGCGATGCGGATATTGGCGATCTTGCCGCCATTCTGGAACGACTTGATTTCGGGATCGGCGCCGAGGTTGCCGATGAGAATTACCTTGTTGACGCTGCCAGCCATCCGCTGCTCCGCTCCGCTTGAAAAGTGGGAGGATCAGCCGAGTCCGAAGGCGACGGCCGTCCAGTAAGTGATACCAGCAGCGGCATAGGCGAGCACGAACAAATAGCCAACCATGAAGAGCGGCCATTTCCACCCATTGGTCTCGCGCCGGGTGATCGCGATCGTCGAAATGCACTGCGGCGCGAACACGAACCAGGCGAGGAAGGCGAGCGCAGTCGCGAGGCTCCATTTGCCCTGAAGCCGTTCGCCCAGCGTCTCGGCCATCGCATCCTCGTCGCCGTCGGCGTCGATCGCATTGGCGGTGGCCATCGCCGACACCGCGACCTCGCGCGCCGCCATCGCGGGGATCAGCGCGAGCGCGATGTCATGGTTGAAACCGATCGGCTTGACGACGACCTCAAGGCCGCTCGCGATCCGCCCGGCGACGCTGTATTCGACCTGGCTTTCGCCTTCGGACGCTTTGGGAAAGCTCAGCAACAGCCAGAGGACGACCGTGGTCATCGCGATAATCGTTCCGGCGCGGCGCAGGAATATCCACGCGCGCTGCCACAGGCCCAGCGCGATGTCGCGCCACTGCGGCATCTGGTAACGCGGCATTTCCATCATGAAGCCGGCGGCATTGCCCTTGGCAACGGTGCGGCGAAGCACGAAGGCAACGACCAGCGCGCCGACGATGCCCGACAGATACAGGCCGAACAGCACCAGCCCCTGCAAGCCGATGGGAAGACCGGAGACGGTGCGATCGGGAATGAAGGCGGCGATGATCAGCGCATAGACGGGGAGCCGCGCCGAACAGGTCATCAGCGGTGCGATCAGGATCGTCGTCAACCGATCCTTTTCGTCGGGGATCGCGCGGGTCGCCATGATGCCGGGGACAGCGCAGGCGAAGCTGGAGAGCAGCGGGATGAACCCGCGGCCCGACAGCCCCACTTTCGCCATCAGCCCATCCATCAGGAAGGCCGCGCGCGTCATGTATCCCGACGCTTCCAGCAGCAGGATGAACAGGAACAGGATCAGAATCTGCGGCAGGAAGACGACGACGGCGCCGACGCCGGCCAGCAGCCCCTCGACGATCAGGTCGCGAACGAAATTCTCGGGCAGCGTGTCGATGACCCAGGATTGCAGAACGCCGACGCCTGCTTCGAGCGCGTCGGCGGGCGGGCCAGCCCAGGCGTAGACCGCCTGGAACATCACGAACATCAGCGCGAGCAGGATCAGGAGCCCGGCGACCGGATGCAGCACGACCGCATCGACGCGCTGGGTCCATCGCCGCACCGGGGTTTCGGTCACGATTGCGGCGCTGGCGAGCGCGCGGGCGCGCTGGTGCAGCGAGGCATCGGTTTGCGGGGCGGGAACGGCGTCGCGCGGCTGGTGCGAACGGATCGCGTCATCGACGGCCGCCAGCAGTTCGGTCAGCCCGCGCTTGCGCACCGCCACGGTCGGGACGACCGGGACCCCAAGTTCGCGCGACAGGCGCGCCGGGTCGAGCGTCAGCCCGTCACGCTCGGCGAGATCGAGCATGTTGAGCGCGATCACCGTCGGTAGCCCGAGCGCGAGGAGTTCCAGCGCGAAGCACAGGTGATTGTCGAGGTTCGCGGCGTCAACGACGACGATCAGCGCGTCGGGCCGGGCCTCGCCGGCTTGCCGGCCCAGCACCACGTCGCGGGTCACCGCTTCGTCGGGACTTGCCGGGGTGAGGCTGTAGGTTCCCGGCAGATCGATCAGCGCGATCGGGCGCCCGTCGGCGAAACTGGCATGCCCCGCTTTGCGTTCGACGGTCACCCCCGGATAATTGGCGATCTTCTGCCGTGCGCCGGTCAGGGCGTTGAACAGGCTCGATTTGCCGGCGTTCGGGTTGCCGACCAGTGCGATCGAGGGAATGGCGGCGGTCATGCGGCCGGCTCGATCTCGATCGCCGCCGCCTGCTTGCCGCGAATGATCACCTGCATGCGCCCGATGGTCAGTGCCAGCGGCTCGTGGGAGAAGAGGCTGCCGCGATGACGGGGCGTCACTTCGCACCCTTCCATCAGCCCGAATTCGCGCAGCCGCCGGCCTTCATCGTCCGACATCGCATCCCAGTCGATCCGCGCGATCCGCACCGTGACGCCGAGCGGCGCCCGATCCAACACATTCCCGAGCAAAGCAGTCATTTGCGAGCGATTATCAATATCGCTCGCGCGGCGCCAGTTCTTTATCGAATCCGGTCACCGTCCCGGATAGCGCAGCCGCCCGACAAAGCGCGCGAGGCTGGGGCGTTCGATGCTGCGCGCGGCGCGTCGGTGCTTCCAGCTTTCGAAGTGCATCACCTGTTCGATCCGCCGCGCCAGAAAGGCGCGCGTTTCGGTGAAATCTTCGCTTTCGTCGTTCAGGAACACCGCCATCGTCGATCCATAGACCGCGGCAAGAATCGTGCGCTTGCTATAGTGGTTGAAGTCGGTCGCGGTGTCGCCCGCAAGGCGCCACATCAGGTCGGCGGCGCGCCAGCCCAGTTTGGCGGCGTGGGGCGCGTTGGTCGGCAGCGCCAGCAGGGCGAGCGCGCGGCGAAGCGATTCGCGGTTCGGCGCAAGCAGGTCGATGCGTGCTTCGACCAGCGTGGTGATCCGTTCGCGAATCTTCAGCGTCGCAAGCGCTTCGGCGGGCCAGCGGTCGGCCATCGCCGCATCGATGGCCGCGAACCAGGCGTCGATCATGTCGCGCCCGCCGCCCGGAAAGGCGAGACGAGCGACGTCGGCGTCGACGCCGAGCCGCTGCGCGGCATCGGTAAGCGCCGCTTGGCTGAAGCCGTCGAAGGCGGCGGTGTCCGCGATCAGCGGCGCGAGCGCAGCGCGAATCTCGTCAAGGGTCGGGTCGGCGGGCAGGGGCTGAACCATGGCCATCAGATAGGCCGCGCCGCGCGGCTCGGCAACCGGATCAATACAAGCGCGGCCGCCACAAGCGAGCCGCCAAAGATTTCGGTTGCGCTCAGCGTCTCGCCGAAGATCAGCCAGCCAGCGATCGCGGCGACGACCGGCTGGACGAGCAAGGTCAATCCGATGACGAGGGGCGAGAAACGCGGCAGCGCCCAGATCAGCAGGCCCTGCCCGACGAGCTGGCTCATCAGCGCGAGGACGATAAGAGGGGTCCAGTCGTTCGGCAGGATCGTCTCGCCCAGCGCTACCGCCGCGCCGAGCAGGATCGGAATGCCCGCGGCCGACGAGATGGCAAGCGCCGACCATGGTCCGATCTCGCCGCGCACACGCTGCATCATCAGCACATAGCCGGTGTATAACGCGCCCGCGAGCAGGCTCAGCAGGTCGCCGACCAGATAGGCCGACGATGCCTCATAGCTTTGCCCCATCAGCAGCGCGGACCCCGCGAAAGAGAGAAGGATCGCGAGGGCCTGCCAGCCGCGCGGAAGGGTGCGCGACAGAAGGATGCCCCAGATCACGAGCAACAGGCTGGCACTGTTGCCGAACAGCGTCGCATTGGCGACCTTGGTCTGGAGGATGCCGATATGCCAGGCGGCGAGGTCGAGTCCGAAGAATATCCCCGCACCGGCGGCGATCGACAGCGCCCGTCCGGACGGCTGCCGGCCGCCGGTCTCGCGCCACATCAACAGCAACAGTATCGGCAATGCCAGCGTCAGCCGCCACACCCCCACGGCCATCGGCCCGGTGTCGGCAAAGCGCACGACCATGGCGGTGAGGGACAGCGCCAGATTGCCGCCGACAAGGGCGGAAAATGCCCAGCGGCCCGCGGGTGCGCCGGCTTCGGACGTTGGGTCGACGCTTTCGATCTTCGCTGTCATTTAGATTTTCTTTTGCTACGCACCATTGTCTTGGCAGCGCGACGTCCATAGCTTCGCGGGCCATAGCGGCGACCGATGGGGCCGTCGCCAGGAAAGTGAGACGTGGAGGAAACATGACCGTATCGCTATTCGATCCGATCAAGCTGGGCGCCATCGAGGCGCCGAACCGCATCGTCATGGCGCCGCTGACGCGCGGCCGGGCGGGACCGGGGTTTGTGCCGAACGAGCTCGCGCTCGAATATTATCGCCAGCGCGCCTCGGCGGGGCTGATCATTTCCGAAGCGACGGGAATTTCGCAGGAAGGGCTTGGCTGGCCCAGCGCGCCGGGGCTCTGGACCGACGCGCAGGTCGAAGGCTGGAAGCCGGTGACCGAGGCGGTCCATGCTGCGGGCGGACGCATCGTGGCGCAGCTCTGGCACATGGGGCGGCTTGTCCACTCGGTCTTCAACGACGGCAAGCAGCCGGTGTCGGCATCGGCGACGCAGGGTGCTGGACGTGCGCATACCCCCGTCGGCCGCCGCGACCTGGAAGTCGCGCGTCCGCTTCGCCTCGATGAAATTCCGCGCTTGATCGCCGATTATGTGGCCGCGGCCGAAAATGCGAAGAAGGCCGGCTTCGACGGCGTCCAGCTGCACGGCGCGAACGGCTATCTGATCGACCAGTTCCTGCGCGACAACAGCAACTTGCGCGACGACGATTATGGCGGGCCGGTTGAAAACCGCATTCGCCTGCTCCGCGAAGTGACCGACGCGCTGGTCGGAGTCTGGGGCGCGGGCCGCGTCTCGGTGCGCCTGTCGCCCAACGGCGATTCGCAGGGTGTCGATGACAGCAACCCCGAACCGCTGTTCACCGCGGCCGCCGCTGCGCTCGATACGCTCGGCATTGGCTTCCTCGAACTGCGTGAGCCCGGTCCCGACGGGACGTTCGGCAATACCGACGTGCCGAAACAGTCGCCCGCGATCCGGCGCGCCTTCAAGGGACCGCTGATCCTCAACAGCGATTACAACGTCGCGCTTGCCGAAGACGCACTGGCCAGCGGCCTTGCTGACGCGATCGCTTTCGGCCGGCCGTTCATCGGCAATCCCGACCTCGTCGAACGGATCCGCACCGGCGCTGAATGGGCGGCCGACAATCCGCAGACCTGGTACGCTCCGGGTCCCGAAGGCTATATCGACTATCCGGCGCTGGTTCCGGCCTGAGCGTCGAACCCGATTCGGCCCGGCGGCCGTCCTTGCCTGAGTGTGGGGGCGGCCGCCGGGCCTAATTTCGTTCGGCGAGCGCCTTGTCGACGATTCCGGCTCCGATCGGCCCCAATATGTGACTGCCAAAGCGGAACAGCAGGAAGCCGCCCACGAACAGCAGGATCGGCTCGACGAAGAGCGCGATGATCGCGGCGGCGAGAAGCGCGAAGACCAGCGTGACGAACCCGCCGCTCAGCGTCTGCTGGCCTTTCGGACCGAGTTCGATCGTGCGCGGTCCTTTTGAATCCCACCATTTTCCGGTGACGATCGTCTTGCGCTGTCCACCGGGTTGCGCGGCCGGCCGGCTTTCGGTGCGGGCGGGTTTCGACGTCGATTTCAGCGCGGGCCGATCGGACGGCTTTTGGGTCCACGGCCGCTTGTTGCGTTCGGCAATGGCGGCCGCGATGCGGGCTTTTCCATCCTTTCCGGCCGAAGCGGGCGGTGCATGATGTTGGTCAGGTGCGGGCTGCGCGTTCGGTGTCGGCAGCTTTTCGGTGAGGGTGGCCGTGGGGGCTTCGCGGGGAACAGTCGTCCTGGCCGGCCGGATCGGTTCGATACCCCGGTTTCGATCGTAAAGATCCATGCGTTCGGCGGCGCTCAGCGGCGTCTGGCCGGTTTCCTTGTCGATCACCACCAGCCGTCCGCCGCGTTCGACGACGGAAAAGCGGCTGGGAGGCGGACGATCAACCAATGCCGAATTGTTCCTTCAAAGCCAGCATCGCGAGGGCGGCCTTTGCCGCTTCGCCGCCCTTATCCTTGCGCGTCTTGTCGGCGCGTGCAAGCGCTTGCTCCTCGTTTTCGACCGTAAGGATGCCGTTGCCGATCGCCAGCCCGTCGAGCGTCAGCGCCATGATGCCACGCGCGCTCTCGTTCGAGACGACTTCGAAGTGATAGGTTTCGCCGCGAATGACGACACCCAGCGCGACATAGGCGTCGTAGCGCCCGCTATCCGCCGCCAGCGACACCGCCGCCGGCACTTCGAGCGCGCCGGGCACGGTCACCGTCTCGTGGCTGTGCCCGTCGGCATCAAGCGCGCTGCGCACGCCGTCGAGCAGCATGTCGTTGAGGTGTGAATAGAAGCGGGCTTCGACGATCAAAACATGGGCCATGACGGACTCCTTAGGGGGACGGGGAAAGATGTGAAAGCAGCAAAAGCAGTACACCGGCCGCAATCAGAACGGCGGCGGTCAGGCTGTGGCGTGTCACCCGTTCTTTCATCCACAGCCAGGCGATGAGGATACTGACGAGGATACAGGTTTCGCGCAGCGCGCTGACGACGGCGACCGGAGCGTAGCGCAGCGCGACGAGGGTCGATCCGAAACTGACGATGGCAAGCAGCCCCGCCGCGATGCCTGGGCGCAGGTCGCGGCGCATGCGGGCTGCGGCGGCAGGACCGGCTGCGATCCGGAACTGGACCAGCAGCGCGATTCCCGTGGCGAAGAAGAACCAGCATAAAAAGGGCAGAACCCCGTCGCTCGCCCGCATCCCTCCTGCATCGACGACGGTATAGGCAGCGGTGAGTACTCCGGCGGTCAGCGCTGCGAGCATCCCCGCCCGCCCGATACGGCCGCCGGCCGACAACGAAAGGATGCCGGCGCTGATCGCGACGACGCCGGCCAGCTCTCCGGTGCTCGGGATTTCGGCGAACAGCAGGGCGCTGCCGCCAACGGCAACCAGCGGCGCGGTGCCCCGTGCGATCGGGAAAGCGACCGAAAAATCGTTGAGGGTGTAGGAACGGGTCAGCGCCATCGAATAGATGCTGTGCAGGACGACCGCCGCGACGAGCCACGGCTGCGTCGCCGGCGTCGGCCAGCCCAGGACGATCAGCGGACCGGCCGCCGCAGCGGCCCAGGTAAAGCCGCACAGCGCCCGCACCGCTTCCTGATCCTCACCCGCCTTGAGCAACGCATGTGAGGAAGCGGTGGTCAGCGCGGCAATGATCGCGAATCCGATGCCCAGCGACTGACTCACCGGTGGATCAGGCTTCTCCGGGGATTGATCGTTCGCCGACGACCGACAGGCCATAGCCTTCGAGGCCGACGAGATTGTTGTGCGAGGGGGTGAGCAGTTCCATCGCGTGCACGCCAAGATCGGCAAGGATCTGGGCCCCGATGCCATAGGTGCGCAGGTCCATGCCCCCGGCAGGCGGGGTCGCATCGGCGTCGGCCGATCCGGGAAGCGGGCGCATCAGCATGACGATCACCCCCGCGCCGGCTTCGCCGACGGCGTCCATCGAACGCTGCAGACGGCGTTTCTTCGGGCCGGGGCGGCCCATGATGTCGTCGAAGATCGACACCGGATGCATGCGGACGAGCGTGACGCCGCCGGGATCGACGGCGCCTTTCTGCAGGACCAGATTGACCGTTCCATCGACCTTGTTGCGATAGGATTTGAGCCGCCAGTCGCCGCCATAATCCGATTCGAACGGCTCGTCGGCCACGCATTCGACCAGCCGGTCGGTGCGGTTGCGATAGGCGATCAGGTCGGCGATCGTCCCGATCTTGAGTCCGTGGCGCCGCGCGAAAGGGATCAGATCGTCGAGCCGCGCCATCGAACCGTCGTCGTTCATGATTTCGCAGATCACGCCCGACGGATTCAATCCCGCGAGGCGCGCGATATCGACCGACGCTTCGGTGTGGCCGGCACGCACGAGCACGCCGCCGTCGCGGGCGATCAGCGGAAAGACGTGACCAGGGGTGACGATGTCGTCGCGACCCTTCGAGGCGTCGATCGCGACCGAGACGGTCCGCGCGCGATCGGCGGCCGATATGCCGGTGGTCACCCCTTCGCGCGCCTCGACCGAGGTTGTGAAGGCCGTTTCGTGGCGCGTGCCGTTGTTGCGGCTCATCAGTTCGAGGCCAAGCTGGTCGACGCGCGCCTTGGTCAGCGTCAGGCAGATCAGCCCCCGGCCGTGCGTCGCCATGAAGTTGACGGCATCAGGGGTCGCCATCTGTGCCGGAATGACGAGGTCGCCCTCATTCTCGCGATCCTCGTCGTCGACAAGGATGAACATGCGACCGTTGCGTGCTTCGGCAATGATCTCCTCGGGTGTCGCCATCGGTGACAGGTCGCTGCCATGGGCAAGCCAGTTTTCGAGCTTGCGCAGCGTGTCGGCGGTGGGGTTCCAGCCGTCCGAATCAAGATCGCGGAGGCTGTTGGCGTGGAGACCCGCGGCGCGCGCCAGTCCCGACCGGGACATGGCTCCGTCTTCGACGATGGCGCGGATACGATCGATGAGTTGCGTGGACATGCCGCGCATTTTTCACATCACAATGTGATTGTCAATCCAAGTGTCACATCGAACGTCACTTGGGGCCGAAAGCTGCTCCCGGATCGCGCGCCGGGGTGTCGGCCTTGGCATCGAGCATCGCGAGAATCGTCCCGCTGCGGTCGTCGCGCTTCGCATAATCGCGCGCCGACATGCCCGCGATATGATCGGCCTTGTCGGGGTTGGCGCCGTTGCGCACGAGCAGGCGAATCATCGCGCTGTTCTTGGCCTGCACGGCCAGGATCAGCGCGGTTTCGCCGCGTCGGTTGGTCTGGTCGACAGGTGCCTTGTCGCCGAGCAGCGCTTCGCCCGCTTCGGCAAAATTGAGCAGCGCGGCGTGCATCAGTGGTGTGACGCCCTGACGATCGCCGATCGACGGATCGGCGTCCTTGCTCAGCAGGAAGCGTACCCACTGGATATCGCGCCTTTTGGTCGAGATGGTCAGCGCGGTTTCGCCGGTGTCGGGATGTTTGGTGTTGATCAGCGACGGGTCGTCTTTCAACGCGCTGGTCGCCTTGGCGCCGTCGCGGCTGTCGACCGCCTGCAGAAAGGCATATCCGCCGCGGAACTGCGCAAGGGCAGGGCTTGCGACAAGGGCGCCGAGCGTTGCGGCGGCGAGCAGGGCGAAGGAGGCGAGGCGGAATTCCGCGCGTCGAAACATGGCTGGGGGACCCCTGATACTATCGGACTGTGCGTCGCGCGGGCGACGACAAAGGTTGATTTTCATGGTCTAGCCGATCAAGGCTGGCCGCATGATGAACATCGATATTATGGGGCAAAAGCCTGTCCGTTCAAGCCTGCTCCTGATTATGGCGGCGATGCTCGCCGGGTGCAACGCGCCGGCGGGTGCGCCAAGTGCCGAACCGCCGCTCGCCGGCGCGAAGATCGGCGGGCCGTTCACGCTGACCGACCAGGATGGCAAGACCGTGACCGATGCCGCCTTCGCGGGCCGGTATCGCCTTGTCTATTTCGGCTACAGCTTTTGCCCCGACATCTGCCCTGTCGACGTCCAGAAGCTGATGCGCGGCCTGTCGCAGTTCGAAAAGACGGACGCCGCGCGCGGCGCAAAGGTCGTGCCGATGTTCATTACCGTCGACCCCGAACGCGACACGCCCGCCGCGCTCAAATCCTTCGTCGGCCGCTATCACCCGCGTCTGATCGGCCTTACCGGAACGCCCGAACAGATCGCGGCCGTCGCGAAAGCCTATGTCGTCACCTACAACAAGGTGCCCGGCTCCGCGCCCGATCGCTATCTGATGGCGCACAGCCAGCTCGCCTTCCTGATGGATCCGCAAGGCAAGCCGCTCGCGCTGTTGCCGCTCGACGATCCGTCGACCGACCCTGACGAAGGCGCGCCCGACAAGGTCGCGGCCGAGCTGGCGAAGTGGGTCAGGTAGCGATGGCCGGGGCGACATCCGAACGCCCCTTCTGGGAAGCGCCGCTTGCCAGCCTCGACGCGGGGCAGTGGGAGGCGTTGTGTGACGGTTGCGGCAAATGCTGCCTCCACAAGCTGGAGGATGAAGACAGCGGTCGGATCTATCCGACCAATGTTGCGTGCCGCCTGCTCGACCTCGCGACGGCGCGCTGCGGCGACTACAAGCATCGCCGCCGCCATGTCCCCGACTGCCTGACCCTGACCAAGGCAAAGGTTGCCGACATCGAATGGCTGCCGCAAACCTGTGCCTATCGACTGCGCGCCGAAGGCGAGGCCCTGCCCGACTGGCATTATCTGGTTTGCGGCGACCGCGGCGCCGTTCATCGTGCAGGCGAATCGATCGTCGGCTGGACGGTCGGCGAGGCTGTGGCTGGACCGCTGGAGAATCATCTTGTCGAACGTGTCGTTTAACCCCGACGCCGACGGGCCGCATATTCGGGTCGGGGAAACCGTCTGGCCGGTCCGGCTCGTCCATCATGCCCAGTCGCGCCGCTACAAGCTCGTCTTCGACGGTGCGCGCGGCGAGCTTCGTCTCACGCTGCCGCGCCGCGCGAGCCCGACGCGCGCGCTCAAATGGGCAAGCGAGCAGCAGGACTGGCTGAGCGAGCAGGTCGGCAAGGCGGCCGCGCCGGTCCATGTCGCACCGGGCGCCTCGGTGCCCGTCTTCGGGATCGAGCGGCAGGTCGACTGGTCGCCCGCCGCGCCGCGCGCCGTCCGGCTGGAGGTGGCGGCGCTGAGTGTCGGCGGCCCTGCCGACACCGTCGGGCGCCGCATCGAACGGTGGTTGAAGGCGACCGCGCTCGAGGTCATGACGCACGAGAGCCGCGAGATCGCAGGCCGTGCGGGGCTCGGCATCGGCCGTATCGGAGTCGGCGATCCGCGCAGCCGCTGGGGTAGCTGCACCCACGATGGCGACCTTCGTTACAGCTGGCGGTTGGTGATGGCGCCCGATCATGTTCGCCGCGCCACGGTCGCGCACGAGGTCGCGCACCTTCGCCATATGGACCATGGCCCGGCGTTCCACGCGCTGGTCGATGAACTGCACGATGGCGACGTCGGCGCCGCGCGGGCCTGGCTGCGCCGCGAAGGGCGCGGGCTGCACCGCTATCGTTTCGACTGACGCCCTCCTGCCGCCTGCCGGCATGAGGAATTCAGCGCCCTAATTCCCCTCGCCGGCCGGCGCGCGCTGCGGCTGGCCCTTGATCAGCGGGATCGGCGTCTGCTTCGGCGGCGGGGCGTTTTTCGGGGTGCCGTTGTCGGCCGGGCGGCGGCCCGTTTGTTCCTCGATCCATTGCTGGTTGAGCACCGGACCATCGCCTTCCTGTGACGGCGCGGCATCGCCGTCGGGCGGAGGTGCGGCCGAGGGCAGCTCGATGGGCATGCCATTCTCGTCCACCAGTCCTTCGGAACCCGGTTCGCCCATATAGGCGTCGCCTTCGTCTTCCAGTTGCCAGTCGGGCAGCTTCACCTCGGTGTCGAAGGCCTCGACCGGGCGCCGCGCGACCGCGACACGCATGTAATCGGCAAAGGCCTTGGCCGGCGCCCGGCCGCCTTGCAGACCGCCGACCGGCTTTGCATCGTCGCGGCCCATCCAGACGCCCGTGGTCAACCCGCTCGAAAAGCCGAGGAACCAGCCGTCCTTGTTGCTCGACGTCGTGCCGGTCTTGCCGGCCACGGGGCGGCCGATCTGCGCCGCCTTGCCGGTGCCGGTATTGACCGCGGTCTGGAGCAGGTCGGTAATGCCCGCCGCGACCCAATTGTCGACCAGCACCTGGCCGCGCTCGGCCGGGCGTTGATAGAGCAACCGGCCGTCGGCGGTCGTCACCTTGGTGATGCCATAGGGTTCCACCGACACGCCCTTGCGCGAGACCGCGGCGAAGGCGGCGGTCATGTCGATGACACGCACTTCCGCGCTGCCGAGGACCATCGAGGGATGGGTGTTGATCGGCGTCGTGATGCCGAACCGGCGCGCCATGTTGGCGACCGCCGAAAAGCCGACCTCGTCGCCCAGCTTCGCCGCGACGGTGTTGACCGAATAAGCGAAGGCGGTGCGCAGATCCATGGTGCCCGCGAAGCGTCCCGAAGAGTTGCGGGGCGACCAGCCGTTGATCGTCACCGGTTCGTCGACGACCTGATCGCTGACCTTATAGCCCGATTCGAGCGCGGCCATATAGACGAACAGCTTCCACGCCGATCCCGGCTGGCGCATCGCCTGCGTCGCGCGATTGTAGTTCGAGCTGACATAGTCGGTTCCCCCGACCATGGCGCGCACCGCGCCGTCGCGATCGAGCGAGACGAGCGCGCCCTGCACGCCCTTCGGGGTATCGGCCTGGATCGCGGCGGTTGCCGCGCGCTGCATGTCGAGGTCGATCGTCGTATAGACGTCGAGCGCCTCGGCGCCTTCGTCGATCAGCATGTCGAGCTGCGGCAGCGCCCAGTCGGAGAAATAGCGCGCGCTGTTCTGGCCCGTCTCCTGTGCCAGTTGGACGTTCGCAGGCTTGGCGCTGTCGGCCTGCGACTGCGTGATCACGCCGGCATCGACCATCACCGCCAGGACGACGTCGGCGCGGCCGAGCGCGGCCTGTGCATCGGCGGTCGGCGAGTAACGCGACGGCGCCTTGACCAGCCCCGCGACGACCGCGGCTTCGGACAGCGACATTTCGGTGGCGCTGTGCCCGAAGAAACGGCGCGACGCGGCGTCGATGCCATAGCTGCCGCCGCCGAAATAGACCTTGTTCAGATAGAGTTCGAGCAGTTCGTCCTTCGAGAATTTCCATTCGAGCGCCATCGCCAGCACCATCTCGCGCGCCTTGCGCGTCCAGGTATAGCTGTTCGACAGGAAGATGTTGCGCGCGAGCTGCTGGGTGATCGTCGAGGCGCCCTGCATCCGGCGGCCGGTGCCATAGTGGCGCGCGGCGAACACGGCGGCGCGCGACATGCCGACCGGGTCGATGCCCGGATGGTAACGGAAGCGCCGGTCCTCGACCGCGACCATCGCGTCCTGCATGACCTGTGGCGTTTCGCGCAACGTTAGCCAGCGCCCGTAATTGGGCCCGAGCGACAGGAAGACGGTGCCGTCGGCGGCATGGACGCGGATCGTCTGGCCGGCCGGCGACTTCTTGAGTTCCTCGAAACTCGGGATGCGCTGCACCGCGATGCCGACGGCGACCGCAATCGCGACCGCGCCGACAAAGGCAAGGCCAAGGCCCCACCGGAAAAGCCGCCGCAGCCAGATACGAAAGCGCGACCCGGAAGCGGGCGCGCCGCCCCCCTTGCCTGCCGATGATGATTTAGCCGGAGATGCCTGCTCTCGTTCGCGGCGCAAAGCTGAAAATTCCTTCCCTTGCGGAGCCCCGCTGCGTCACCCGGTAGATTGGTTAACCTTTGCCGGTGTCAGCCTCATCCTGCCCGCGCTCCGCGAAGTCAAGCGCCGCGCTGTTGATGCAGTACCGCAGGCCTGTCGGCCCGGGACCGTCGGGGAACACATGACCCAGATGCCCTTCGCATTTCGCGCAGCGCACTTCGGTGCGGACCATGCCGTGACCGACGTCGCGATGTTCGCTGACCGCACTGTCGGCCGCAGGCGCAGTATAGCTTGGCCAGCCCGACCCGCTGTCATATTTGGTGCGGCTGTCGAACAGCGGCTCGCCGCAGCCGGCGCAGCGATAGACGCCGTCGCCCTTGTGATTGGTATATTTGCCCGTGAAGGCGCGTTCGGTGCCGCCTTCGCGCAGCACATGATGCGCCATCGGGTCGAGCGCCTTGTCGGTTTGGGGATCGGTCATGGCAGGTCTCCTTTCGGATCGGACGGCCGCTCGGAACGGCTGCGGCGATGTTGCTGCCCATATCGGTCCGATACGGCGCCGCCGCAAGAGCGCTAGGCGCGGTCGGCGTCGATACGGGTCGCTTGCGAGATCATTCGAACCAGTCCCGGAATAAGTGAGGCGAGCGCCGTCATGGACGCGGCGACATGGGGGTTTTCGCCGACGCGCCAGACAAGATTGGCGAGTGCGAAGGGCCGCGTCATGCGGGCCGACAGCGCTTTCTGGAAGACCGGCGCCGCGCCGGTGCCGCCGTGACGCCACGCCGCGACCGCTCCTCCCGCGCTCGCGAGCGCGAGCCCCATGCCTTCGCCGGCCAGCGAAGGGATGACGCCGGCCTGATCGCCCAGCCGGAACAGGCCGGGCGCGGTTTCGGCGGTGCGCCACCCGTAAGGGACGTGGCCGATCGCATCGACCGTCCCGCGCTCGTCTGCCGACGCGAGGCGCTCGCCGAGATGGGGAAGGCTGTCGCCAAGCGTGCGGAGCAGAGCCGAAGGGTCGCCGGCCGCCTCGTCAAGCCGCGACTTGTGGACCGCAAGGCAAAGATTGCCGCTGCCGTCCTCCTGCCGGACGAGCCCGGCATAGCCGCGATCGAAGAGGTGCAGTTCGACCGCATCCGCCACCAGCCGGTCGAGCGTCGGATGTGCGGGCAGCCTCAGCCGTAGTCCCATGACGGGGTCGGCACGCTGCCAGGCGGCGGGTTCGCGGGGAAAACCGCGAAAGCCGTGCTTGCCCGCCGCAAGGAAGACCGACGGCGCGGCCAGCGCAGCGCCGTCGCGTGTCTGGACCACGCCGTCTGCCAGCGTTGTGGCATGAACGCCGGGTTCGAATCCTGCTCCGGCAGCGATCGCGGCGGCTTGCAGCGCGCTGTCGAGTCGACGGCGCGACACACCCATGGCGGCGCCCGGCAGCCCGGTTTCGCTCGATCGCTTGCCTGCAAACAGCCGCACGCGGCGTACGCTTTGCCCGCCGAGGGCGTCCGGGTCGATACCGAGCGCAGCCAGGCGTTCGAGCGTCTGCCAACTCAGGAACCCGCCGCACAGCGCATCGCCGGTTTCACGCGCGCGTTCCAGCAGCAATATTCGTGCGCCCGCGTGCGCCAGCCCGATCGCCGCCGCCGACCCGGCGGGTCCGGCGCCGACGACGATTGCGTCGGTCACCGGACGCGCTCGACGCAGAGTCGATAGGGAAAGCTGCGAAAGACGCGGCACGCGGCGGCGGTGTCCGGCAGGGCCTCGGCCAGCATCGTCTGCCATTCGGCGCGGCGAAAGCTGCGTCCGACCGACAATTGCCCGTCGCGCCGCACGATCGGGTCGGCAAGCGCCAGCAGCGCGAGCAACGGGAAACCCGCGAAGGGCAGGCGCTGGCGGTGCAGGTCGTTGACCAGCCAGCCCCGCGCGGCCTCGCGGTCCATGAAGCGCAGGAAAGCGACCCGCTGGTCGGGGGTCATATGGTGCGTGACGAGGCTGGAGAGAATGATGTCCCATTCCTCCCCCGCCAGGTCGCGGTAGTCGCCGGTGATCAGCGTGGCACGCCGATCGAGCCGCGCTTTCGCCACTGGCGCGCTCTTGGGGTTGAGGTCGACGCCGACGAGGTCCAGCGGCACGCCGCGCGCCTTGCCCCAACGCGCGATCGCCACCAGCATGTCGCCCGCGCCAAAGCCGACGTCGAGGATGCGCCACGGCTTTGTTCCGGTGCCGCGCGCGCGAACGCGATCGAGAAAGCCGACCGTGGGCCGCCGCGCGAGCGTCAGCGTGTTGACGCGCGACAGGTCGGCCAGGACCTTGGCATAGCGGGCAGGCGCCAACTCGGCGGCGTCCATTTCCTCCTCGCGCGCGATCGGCTCGGCGAGGCTGGCGAAGGGGTTCATGCCGCGAACCGGATCGCCTCGGCCGCGAGGCCGGGGCCAAAAGCGATCGCAATCCCCTGCCCTTTCTCGCCGCGCGCCATCATCTCGGCTATCACGAACAGGATCGTCGCCGAAGACATATTGCCAAAGCGGGCGAGGATCGAGCGGCTGTCGGCAAGCGCGTCCGGCGGAACCGCGAGCGCGTGTTCGACCGCGTCGAGCACGGACCGCCCGCCGGCATGAACCGCAAGCAGCGCCGGCGGATGGCCGCCGTCGAACAACTGCTCGCGCACGACGGGCGCGGCCAGCGCTTCGCGCAATCGCCCGGGAACTTCGCCCGACAGATGCATGGCAAACCCGGTATCGCCGATGTCCCAGCGAATGAGATCGGCGCTGTCGTCGAGCGCGAGGCTGATCCCGTCGCCGAGCTGGAACCCGCCGGGTCGGGCCGACACGATCCCGGCGGCGGCCCCGTCACTGAACTGGAGCATCGCGAGCATGGGTTCGGGCTGATCTTCGATCTGCAGGTGCAGCGTCGACAATTCGACGCTGACGACCAGTACCACCGCATCGCTCTGCGACCGGACGATATGGCGCGCGGTCCGCAGCGCGGTAATCCCGGCATAGCAGCCCATGAACCCGATCAGGACGCGCTCGACCGACGGCGACAGGCCCAGCTGCCGCGCGAGGATCTGGTCGATCCCCGGCGCAACGAAGCCCGTGCAGCTCGCGACGACGATATGCGTCACGAGCGATGCATCGAAGGCATCGACCAGGTTTGTGATCGCCTGCATCGCCAGCGCGGGGGCGTGCGCCGCGTAAGCGGCCATGCGTGCCGACGTCGGCGGCAGGCCGGGAACATCGTAGAATCCACCCGGGGCGACGGGCGATCCTCCGTCGCGGGTCGGCGGCAGCACCGACCAGCGGTGCGCGATTCCCGAACGGGCCGCCATTCGGCCGAAGAGAGCGCGGACACGATCGCCGGTCAGGCGCGGGGTCGCCCAGTCGATGAAGGCCTGGTGGATGTCATGATCCGGAACGGCGGTGGCAAGGGCATTGAGCCAGGGGAGCGGGGGGGTGCTCATTGGGCGCTGGTTAGACCTAAACAGGGACTGCCGCCAGCGGATAAGCGCCCGTTTCGCTTTACTGTGGATTAACCATGATGGCGCTATGGCGACAGATGTGAAACTGCGCCCGACCCTCGGCCTCTTCCTGGCCCTTGCCGCGCCCCTTGGGGCCTCGGCGCCGGCTTTGGCCCAGTGCTTGCTCTGCGGCAAGGATGATGCGGGTCCGGCAACGGCCGGCCGCAAGGCCGAAACCCCCTTGCGCGTCGAGGTGGAAACCCAGCTCGACATGGGCCGTATTGCGGTCGGCGCGGCGGGCGGAGAAGTCGAAATCGACCCGCTGACCGGTGCACGGCGCCTGCGCGGAAGCGTCGTCGACCTGGGCGGCTTCGCGCTCTCCGGGGTCGTGACCGTCAGTGGCGAGCCCGGCGCCGAAGTGCGCGTCTTTATGCCCGCGACGGTCGATCTTGAAAGCGGCGATGGCCGCACCGCGCGCGTCGTCGGTCTTGCCACCGACCTCAGCCCCGCGCCACGCCTTGGCTCCGACGGCAGGCTGCAGTTCCGTTTCGGCGGACGGTTGCAGGTCGCGGGCGCGTCGGGCGGGGACTATCGCGGCCGGATTCCGGTGACGGTGGAATATCAGTGACGGTGTAGTCGGGCGTTCGAACATGGGGCTGGAAACTCGATGGCGCCCGTGACAAGCAGGCGCAA
Source organism: Sphingopyxis sp. (assembly GCF_016793825.1). Classification (GTDB taxonomy): domain Bacteria; phylum Pseudomonadota; class Alphaproteobacteria; order Sphingomonadales; family Sphingomonadaceae; genus Sphingopyxis. The sequence goes on along the minus strand of NZ_JAEULM010000042.1, from coordinate 40,156 downwards.
TGAGCGAAATTCCGCTATGGCCCGACAAGCTGACGCGCGAGCAGCAACGCGCGTCGAGGCAGCGCGGCAAGGATTTCACGGCCGCGCTCAGGCGTCAGGCGCGCGCCGCGAATTGGCGCTATGCGGGTGGCTGGATATTTCGCCAGGCAGGCGACTGGTTCGTCGATGGGTTTCCGTGCCTCTTGTGGGGGCGCGGGGCGGCGCTTCGGCTTCTGGTCAAGCCGATGGCGCTCGACCCGCTCTTTTGGGATATTGTCGGGGTCGGCGAGAATCGATCGCTCCCGCTTTCGTTTCGGGCAAACGGCGCGTGGGTACTGCGGCCCGCCACGATCGACAGCCATGTCGGGCTCGACCTGACCGATGTGGAGTCGCTCGCCGCCGAGGTTTTGCGCTCGGCGGGCCGGCAAGCCGCGGAGCTTCTCGAAAGCATTTCCATCGAATCGATGCTTGCGGCGTTGCCAGCGAAAGCCGATCTTTTCGGTCAACAGCGCGTGCTGGCGATCTGCCTCCACATCCTTGCCGGGCAAACCGAAACGGCCTTAAACCTCTGCCGGATTAGCAAGAGCGAGGAGCACCCCATAGCCAGGGGCAGTGGCTTCCTGACCCGCAACCTCGATGGGTCGGTATCGACCTTTCTGGATCAGGCGCGCGACTGGATCGTCCGCGAACGGCGCGGGGCGTTGAGGATCGTTTGATCGCGCCGGCCGGAGTGCGCCGTGGGTTTTTTCAGGAGCGCGTCCCGAACAGCGCCGTGCCGACCCGAACGTGCGTTGCGCCCAGCATGACCGCGGTTTCATAGTCGCCGCTCATCCCCATCGAACGCAGCGGCAGACCGTGGCGCTCGGCGAGCTCGTCGAGAAGCGCGAAATAGGGCGCGGGTTCGACGTCGGCCGGCGGAATAGCCATCAGACCCTCGATCTTGAGGTGCGCGGCATCCGCGGCGGCGAGCAGCGCGGGAAGGTCGGCGACCGCGCAGCCGCCCTTCTGTTCCTCGTCGCCGACATTGACCTGTACGAACAGGAGCGGTTGTTTGCCCGCCTTTTCGCAGGCTTTCGCCAGCGCTTGCACCAGCGACGGACGATCGACCGAATGGATCGCATCGAACAGCGCAACCGCCTCGTCGGCCTTGTTCGACTGAAGCTGCCCGATCAGGTGGAGCGTGATGCCATCGGCTTCCGTACGAAGGTCAGGCCATTTGGCGGCGGCTTCCTGCACGCGATTTTCACCGAAATGGCGCTGGCCCGCGGCGATCAGCGGGCGGATCGCGTCGGCGCCGTGGGTTTTCGATACGGCGATCAGGTCGATGTCTCCCGCGTGCCGGTGCGCGCGCTTCGCCGCTTGCGCGATCGTCGCCGCCACTCCAGCCAGCCTGTCTGCCGCATCTACCATATGCTTGTCCCCAGAAGAGCGCGCGTTGCGTGCGCCCGCGACGCGCCTATAGAAAGGGCGATGGTCCGACGCCACCCCCTGCCCCGAAAACCGACGAGGAACCTGCCGCGCATTTGGCTGTTCAGCGACGAGCGGCTGGCGGCGAGCATGACCGAACTAGCGGCGATCCTGCCGCCGGGCAGCGGGATCGTCGTGCGGCACGATCGCCTGAAGCGCGGGGCGCGTTGGCGGTTGCTACGCCGCCTCGCCCGCATCGCGCGCACGCGCAAACTGCTCTTGCTGCTCGCAGGGTCGCCGGCACTGGCAAGCCGGTGGGGCGCTGGCGGCGTCCACCTGCGCCAATCGGCTGCGCGACAGGCGGCGCAGGCACATCGTCTCGGCCTCGCGGTCGGCATGCCGGTTCACGACGCGCGCGAAGCGCGGGCGGCGCGGCGGGCTGGGGCGCAGACCGCCTTCGTTTCGCCGCTTCACGCGACGCGCTCGCATCGTGGCGCCCCGACGCTCGGCCGCGCCTCCTGGCTGCGGGTTGCGCGGCTGGCCGGGGGTCAGGCGGTCGCGCTCGGCGGGATGACACAGGCCCGGGCGCGTCAGCTGGCACGTGCGAGCGGAATCGGACCCGGCTGGGCGGCGATCGATGCGTGGGATGAAAAAGCGGCGAAACGCCGGATGCGTCAGAAGCGGAACGCTGTCCCGACATAGACGGCCTGGCTGTCGCGACGCGAATCGGTCAGCGGCTGGACACGGTCGTCGGTGCGATAGCGTACGCCGGCGGTGACATCGAGATTCTTGGTCAGGCGATAGCTGCTGACCACGTCGACATTCTGGTCGTCGCCGGGTGCGGTAACGCGGTCGGTCGCGCCGGCGGGATCGCTCGGGCGGTTGATCACGCGGGTCGCGAAGCGCGACTTGCGTTCGGCCTGTTCGGGTGCCTTGGCGACCGGCAGGTTGCGGATGTCAACGCTACGCGGGAGCGCCGGAGTCACGAACCGCTGGAAACCAAGCGAGGCGCCAAGATCATAAGCGACCGGCGCGATGGCGACCGGCGCGTTGCCACGTCCGGCGGCGAGTCCGGCGGTGCGTGCCGCGCTCGACGCTTCGTCGCGGGCGCGGATCACGACGGTGATCGCGCGATTCTTGCGGTTGCTGTCGAGCGTGGCCGGTGTGAAGCTGAAGTTGCCGCGCGCCTCCGCCGACATCTTGTTATAGCGGGCGATGAGCCGCTCGTCGCCCGAGGCGGGCGTGAACTGGCCAAGCAGCGTTTCCGAAAGCTGGGTGTCGCGGATACGGTCGTCGCGGTTGATCGCTGCGAGCGCAGGCGGCAAGGCAACCGTAATCGCCGCGGCGGCGAACAGCCCTGCTTTCCAAAGATGTCGCGGCATCCGCGCCATAACCCTGCGACTCCAACCCCAACCGAATCATCAGATAGGACCTCGGGCCGGATAATTCCAGTGATTCCCGACCCTGTGATCGCGCCCTTCCGGCTTTTCGCGAAAGTTGTTGCGCGAAGACAACAGTGCCCGGCCAAGCTGACCCCGCGATGAACGGCGGAGACGAGCGAATTGCCGCGCTTGCCGGACGGCGGCAAGGGCGATAGAGACGCTCACAAATTCCAGCATGCGCCGCGGTCGCGGTGCCCAAAGATAAGGTGTTTCGGCATGTCCAAGCTTTCCGTTCCTGCCTCGCTCGGTCGCCGTCCGGCCGCGCTGGCGCTGCTGGGGTTCGCGGCGCTCGGCCTGTCGGCGTGCGCGGGCAAGGACCGGCCGAAAGCCGACCTCGCCGCCAGCCAGGTGACGACGATCGGCGTGAACAGCTATTTGTGGCGCGCCTCGCTCGACGCGCTGTCGTTCATGCCGTTGCTTCAGGCCGACAGTTCGGGCGGCGTCATCATCACCGACTGGTACGCCAATCCGGCGAATCCGGGCGAGCGGATGAAGGTCACCGTATCGATCCTCGACCGCGATCTGCGCGCCGACGCGCTGCGTGTGGCGGCGTCGCGGCAGGTGGCGCAGGGCGGCACCTGGGTCGATGCGCCGGTGCAGGCGGCGACGGTGCAGAAACTTGAGGAAATCATCCTTACCCGCGCCCGCGACCTGCGCCGCAGCGCGATCGAGGGCTGATCCATTCATTCCGTCATCCCGGCGAAGCCGGGATCTCGCCGGTGCGTCTTGATACCGAAGTTGAGATCCCGGCCTTCGCCGGGATGACGGCTTACGTACGACAGACTAACGGGGTAGCAGATCAATGACCCGCGAAACGCGCTTTGGCGCCTTGGCTGCCGACGCTCGCTGGCAAGCGGCGTGGGACGCCGCGAACAGCTTTGTCACGACCGAAACCGACGGTCGGCCGAAAGCCTATATCCTCGAAATGTTCCCCTATCCCTCGGGGCGCATCCACATGGGCCATGTCCGCAACTACGCGATGGGCGACGTGCTGGCGCGCTTCAAGCGGATGACCGGACACGACGTCCTTCACCCGATGGGGTGGGACGCCTTCGGCATGCCGGCGGAAAATGCCGCGATGGAAAAAGGTGTCCATCCCGGCGGCTGGACGCGCGACAATATCGCCGCGATGCGTGCGCAACTGAAACGCCTCGGTCTCGCGATCGACTGGAGCCGCGAACTCGCGACGTGCGAGCCCGATTATTATGGTCAGGAACAGGCGCTGTTCCTTGACCTGTTCGCCGCGGGGCTCGTCACGCGCAAGGAAAGCTACGTCAACTGGGACCCGGTCGACATGACCGTGCTCGCCAACGAACAGGTGATCGACGGCCGCGGCTGGCGATCGGGCGCGCTGGTTGAGAAGAAGAAATTGTCGCAGTGGTTCCTGAAGATCACTGACTTCGCCGAAGAACTGCTGGAAGGGCTGGGCAGCCTCGATAGCTGGCCCGACAAGGTCCGGCTGATGCAGGAAAACTGGATCGGCAAGTCGCAGGGGCTGGAGTTCAGTTTCAGGCTGGCGGGCGGCGCTCCCGGTTTCGATGTCTTCACCACCCGCCCCGACACGCTGTTCGGCGCGAGTTTCGCGGCCATCTCTCCCGATCATCCGCTTGCCGAGCGGCTGGCCAAGGATTCGCCCGAACTGACCGCCTTCATCGCCGAATGCCGGCGTCAGGGAACGTCGGCCGAACAGCTCGAAACCGGCGAGAAGCTGGGTTTCGACACCGGAATTTCGGTCGAGCATCCGCTCGACCCAAGCTGGCATCTGCCGGTCTGGGTCGTGAATTATGTGCTGATGGACTATGGCACAGGCGCCATCTTCGGCTGTCCGGCGCACGATCAGCGCGACCTCGATTTTTCGCGCAAATATGGCCTGCCTGTATACCGCGTCATTGCCGATGGCGACGAGACCGCCCAGCATTTTGCGGGCGATGAGGCCTATGTCGGCCCCGGCAAGCTGGTGAACAGCCACTTCCTCGACGGCATGGGTATCGACGAAGCGAAAGCCGCGGTCATCGCGCGGTCGGAGCATGAGGGGTGGGGCAAGGGCACGACCGTGTGGCGTCTGCGCGACTGGGGCGTTTCGCGCCAGCGTTACTGGGGTACGCCGATCCCGTTCATCCACTGCGACGCGTGCGGCCTGCTGCCGGTGCCGAAGGGCCAGCTTCCCGTCGTGCTGCCCGAGGACGCCGATTTCTCGGTCCCCGGCAATCCGCTCGACCGCCATCCGACGTGGAAGCACGTCGCCTGCCCGAGCTGCGGCGGCGAAGCCGTGCGCGAGACCGATACGCTCGATACCTTCGTCGATTCGTCATGGTATTTCCTGCGCTTCGCCTCCGCTCCGTCGGACAAACCGTTCGATCCCGACGTCATTCGCCACTGGCTGCCCGTCGACCAGTATATCGGCGGTATCGAGCATGCGATCCTCCACCTGCTCTACGCACGCTTCTGGACGCGCGCGCTCAAGCATATGGGCATGATCGACATTGCCGAGCCGTTCGCGAGCCTGTTCACGCAGGGCATGGTGACGCACGAGACATACAGCCGCGATCAGGGCGAAGGCCACGCGCCGCTCTTTTTCACGCCGACCGAAATCGTCCGCACCGCGGACGGGGCGACGCTCGAAGCCGATGGCGCGCCGATTGATGTCGGCCGCGTGATCAAGATGTCGAAGTCGAAGAAGAATGTCGTCGATCCCGACGCCATCCTCGACCAGTACGGGGCCGACGCGGTCCGCTGGTTCATGCTCTCCGACAGCCCGCCAGAGCGCGACCTGCCGTGGAGTGAGGCCGGCATCGAAGGCGCCTGGCGCTTCGTCCAGCGCTTGTGGCGTCTGTTCGGCGACACCGAAAATGTCGGCGACGGGGGCGAGGACAAGGGCCTCGCGCGCAGGCTGCATCAGGCGATCGCCGGGGTCGCCGCCGATGTCGAGGCCCTTGGCTTCAACAAGGCGGTCGCCAAGATCCACGCGCTGGCGAATGAGATCGAGAAAGCGAAGCCGTCGGCCACTCGTGCCGAGGCGTGCCGGACGCTGATCCTGCTGGTCGCACCGATGATGCCGCACCTTGCCGAAGAGGCTTGGGCGGCACTGCCGGCGGCGCAGCGGACCACGACGATGGTCGCCGATGCGGCATGGCCCGCCGCCGATCCGGCGCTGCTCGTCGAAGACGAGGTGACGATCGCGATCCAGATGGCGGGCAAACTGCGCGATACGATGACGCTCGCCAAGGGCCTCGACAAGGACGCGGTGGAAGCCGCCGCGCTGGCGCGCCCGCGTATCGTCGAGTTGCTGGCCGGTGCGGCGCCGAAGAAGGTGATTGTGGTGCCCGACCGTTTGGTGAATATCGTTCCGTAAAGAATGGCATCCCCATTTCTGTTCGCATCGAGCGAAGTCGGGATGTCCATCGTCCGTGCTTGCCGTCAGGGTGTCTCGACTTCGCTCGACACGAACGGAATAAGGGTTACTGGTGCTTAAGATGCGCAGCCTTCTCGTTTCCGCCCTTGTTGCAGCCTCGCTCACCGTTGGCGGCTGCGGCCTGCGTCCGCTCTACGCGAACGGCAGCAAGGGCGCAGTGGCGCAAGTGCTGGCCGACGTCGATGTTGCGCCGATCGAGGGCCATTCGGGTTTTCTCGTCCGCAACGCGCTGCGCGACCGCTTGCAGGCGACGCAGGGCGGAGAGGGCGCGGGCAAGCGCCTTCGTCTCGATGTCCGGCTGGAGGATGCGATCACCGGCTTTGGCGTCCGCGCCGACGATGCGGTGACGCGCGAACGCCGTACGCTCCGCGCGCGTTACCAGCTCGTCGATGCGGCGAGCGGCGAGGTGATCCTCGATGCCACGGCCTTCTCCGACGCGGGAATCGATGTCGTGGGCAGCGAATATGCGACGATCGCCGCCGAATCGTCGGCGCTCGAACGCCTCGCCTCGGCGGTCGCCGACCAGATCGTCGCGCGCCTTGCCGTCTTTGCCGACCGCGGCGGTGGGCAAGCCGCCGACGTGCCCGCGGCGCCCGGCGGGCAATGAAAGCGGTAAAACCGGGCGAACTTGAACGCCAGACGCGCCTGAACCCCGCGGTTCGCTTCACCCTCCTCACCGGCCCCGACGAAGCGACGATGGAAGCCGTCGCGACCCATTTGATCGGCCTCGCCGGCAAGGATGCCGAACGGCTCGATCTCACCGGGTCGCAATTGTCGCAGGATCCGTCGCTGCTTGCCGCCGAAGCGGCGTCGATGTCGCTCTTTTCGCCAAGCCGTGTGATCCGGCTCGAACTTTCGGGCAGCGGTGACGACAGCCTCGCTGCGGTCGAGGCGCTCCTCGCGGCCGACACCGTCATCAATCCGGTGGTCGCGACCGGCGCGTCGATCACCGCCAAGTCGAAGCTCGTCAAGCTTGTCGAAGGATCGAACCACGCGGTCGCCGCGATCTGTTACCAGCCCGACCGCCGCGCGCTTGTCGGCATCGCGATGGCTGCGGCGCAGGAGCAGGGTCTGCGGCTGGGCAATGCGGAGGCGCAGTTGCTCGTCGATCTCGTCTCGGGCGATCAGGCGCTGATGCGCCGCGAGATCGAAAAGATCGCGCTCTATCTCGACGCCGGGTTGGATCGGCAACGGCAGGTGACCGCCGCCGACATCGCCGCGCTCGGCGCTGCGACCCACGAGGAAGATGTCAGCGAATGCATCAATGTCGCGCTGGGCGGCAAGGTGCGCGAGCTGCCGGAGATGCTGTCGCAGGCGGCTGCGGTCGGGGTGGCGGAGATCCGCATCATCCGTGCGCTGGGCATCCGCGCGATGCAACTCGCAAGGTTGCGTGCCGAGGTCGATGCCGGCGCACACCCGGCAACGGTGGTCGCGGCAAAAAGCAGCGGCGTGTTCTGGAAAGAGCGCGATGCGGTGACGGCGCAGCTTCATATCTGGGATTCGGTACGGGTCGCGCGCCTGATGACCCGGCTGCTCGACTGCGAACGGGCGCTCAAATCGTCGGGCACCGCAGGCGCCGTGCTGTTCCGCAAGCTGATGACCGACATCACGCATCAGGCGGCCCGGGCACGCTGACATTTCCGCGCGAGGCAAAAAGAAACCGCCCGCTCACCGAAGCGAGCAGGCGGTTCCCATAACCTGATTTACGCGATCAGAATTTGCCGCGCAGGGTCACGCCATAGGTCCTGGGTTCGGCCAGGAACTGCGAGAAGATCTGGCGGCCGCCCGGATATTGCGGGTCGGAGAAGGCCGCGCTCGTACCACCTTCCTGGAACGGCGAGTTGAAGGCGACCTGGGCATATTGCTTGTTGAAGATATTCTGCCCCCAGAATTCGATCCCCCACTTCTCATCCGGTCCGCGGACGCCGATACGCGCGTTGAAGATCGCGTAGCCATTCTGTTCCTTCTGCGGGAACAGGTCCGACCCGGTGTTGTAATCGCTGGTCATGCGACCATCGATATAGACGAGGCCGGACAGACCGCTGCTGCCGATGTCGGGCGTCCAGGCGACGCTGCCGGTCGCGACCAGTTCGGGCGCGTTCGACAGGTTGTTGCCGGGCAGCTTGCGCAGCGCGGGGTCGAGCGGGATGCCCGACGAGTTGCCGACCAGATTCTGGCGATACTTGGTCCGCGCATAGGTCAGGCCGGCCGACATGCGGAAGTTGCGCGCCGGAACCAGCGAGGCTTCGAGTTCGAAGCCCTGTGTCCGGACGCCCCAGCTCACATTGTCGGCGGCGCAGGCACCGGTGGTCGATGCCGACGACGTCGGGGTCACCGGCGTCGTGTTGGCCGGCGCGCCGGGCAGCGGCAGGCCGGTGGCGGTGTCGGTGAACTTGCTCTGATCGCGATCGGCACCGGCCAGATCGGTGGTGCAGCCATTGACGTTCTGCACCAGGAACACCGTTCCGTTGAACGTGTTGAGCTGGAAGTTCTTGAAGTCCGACCGGAACAGGGTCAGCCCCGCGCTGAACGGCCCCGTCGCATATTTCGCACCCGTTTCGTAGCTTGTGACAAGCTCCGGGTCGAACTGGAGGTTGCCGACCAGCGCCTGCGCGCCGCCAACCGAAGCGAACGACCGCGTCGGCGACTTCAGCGCCGAACGGTCGAGGTTGAAGCCGCCCGCCTTGTACCCGCGGGCATAGCTGGCATAGATCATCAGATCGTCAACCGGCTTGTACGACAGGATCGCGGTGCCGGTCCAACGATGTTCGCTCCGCTGATCGTTGATCGACACGCCGTTCAGTTCGGCGGTCGAATTGCCCTGGCACGCCAGGCCGATCAGGCCGCCCGAAACCGCCGCCAGCGCCGGCGTGGTCAGGAAGCCGCTGACCAGGTTCTGGACATTGACGCACGCCTGGTTGTCGTTGGTGAAATCCGCTTCGAACTTCTTCTTGTCGTGCGTGTAGCGAACGCCCAGCGTCAGATCGAGCCGGTCGGTAATGTGAAAGATGTTGTGCGTGAACAGCGCCCAGTTGGTGCCGTTCTGGTAATAGCGATCGTCGATGCTGCCCTTGTCCTTGATGCTCTCAAGCTGATCGAGCGCGGCATAGATCGCCGGCGATGCGGCGCCGAAGGCGGCCGGACGCGCCGCGACGCAGCCGGGCGACGTCGGCGAATACAGGGCCGCAAGACCCCCGCCCGACACCAGGCGGCAAGAGGCGAAGCGGCCATAGTCGTTCCCGAAGCGCAGGTTGTCCCGCACCGTCAGCTTTTCGTTGGCGAAGAAGCCGCCGACCAGCCAGTCCAGCTTGCCGTCGAAAGCTTCGCCCTGCAGGCGCAGTTCCTGGGTAAAGGTGTGGAACTGGCGATAGGCGTCGTCGCTCGGCGCGCGATAGAGGATATCGACCGAGCCATAGTCGAGGTCGCCCGCCTGACCCGAACGATATTCGCGATATCCGGTGATCGAGGTCAGCTTCGCGCCGCCGAAATCATAATCGATCTGGCCCGAGAAGCCGTAATCCTTGGTCTGGCCGGCAAAGCTGCGACCCGGGGTGACCGAGATGTTGCGGTCATACCCCTGGTTGAACGCGGCCAGCGGCTGACCGAGGTCGCGCAGGACGTTGATGATGTTGTTGCCGTTCGGCTGCGGAACATTGGGTTGCGGCGTTCCGGCGGCCCCCACCGACAGCGGCGTCGAGAGGTTGTTGAGGTTGCCGATATAAGGATTGACCGCCTGGCTGACATAGGTCGCGCCGCAGCATTCCTCGTCACGGTAGGTATAATCGGCGATCAGGCGAATCGACAGCGCGTCGGTCGGCTCGAACAGCAACTGACCGCGCAGGAAATAGCGGTCGCGATTGTTGACGTCGCGGTTGTTGGCCGTGTCGCGCAGGAAGCCGTCGCGCTTCACCCATACGCCATCGAGGCGCGCGGCAAGCGTGTCGGTGATCGGCCCGGTGACACTGCCGCCGAGGCGCCAATAGTCATAATTGCCATAGGTGATCTCGCCCGTGGCGCCGAAGTTGAAATCGGGCTTTTTCGAATAGATGCTGATGAGACCCGCCGACGAGTTGCGTCCGCCGAGCGTGCCCTGCGGGCCGCGCTGGACTTCGATGCGGTCGAGTTCGCCGAGTTCGTTGAGGCCGATGCCCGAACGCGAACGATAGACGCCGTCGATGAACACGGGGACGGAGCTTTCGAGGCCGGGGTTGTCACCGACGGTGCCGATGCCGCGGATACGCGCCGAGCCGTTCGCTTCCGAGCCGGTCGAGGAGACGAGCAGCGACGGGGCGACCTGGTTGAGCTGGCGAATATCGTTCGCGCCGCTGTTCTGGAGCGTTTCGGCGCTGACGGCGGAGATCGCGACGGGGACGTCGGCGAGCCGCTGCGCACGGCCCTGCGCGGTCACGACGATCTCGCTGCTGTTGCCGTCGTCGGTGGCGGTGTCGGTCGCATCCTGTGCGAACGCCGGGATCGCGCTCGTCGCAATGGCGAGCGATACGCCAAGTGCGCTGGTGCGCAGAAGGCGCGCAGCCAGAAGGGAAGATGGTTTCATGATGGGCACTCCTCTCAACATTTCATTATTTTTGTTGCCGCCCGAACATATCGAAATTACCCCGTCAATCCAGCCGAGGCCCCACTTTTGCGTCGTTTTTCAAGCGGTGAGGCTTTTTGGTCACAGATGGGATCGGGGCCGGAACGATGGGGCGGAGGTCAGCGTCCGGCGACGATCCGGCTTGCCGTAGCGTCATCGCGAGGCACATCGTTGCCGCAAGGGACCGCGAGCAGACGCCCACGCGCGACAAGCATGGCGCGATACGGTCCCGCGAAATTTTCCCTGATCGCAGGGTCTTCGGCGGCCAGTCCCCCGGTCAGGCTACCAAAGGCAGGCAGGATCAGGCGCCGCGCGTCGCCTGCGAAACAGGGGCGCGCGACCGGCCGGCCACGCAGATTGAGCCGCAGCTTCGGGTGGAAATGCCCCGAAATCTCCGGGCGCGCTTCGTGCGCGACGCTCCGGTGGCGAAAGACGATGCCATCGACGACCAGTTCGTCGGCAACTTCGCCGCCCCAGGCACCGCCTGTCAGGCCGTCGTGGTTGCCTGCGATCCAGAGGAATTTCGCGGTCGCCGCCTGACCGTGCAGCCGTTCGGCGACGGCGGGGGCGATCCGGGCCGCGGCGTCGCGGTCGTGGAAGCTGTCGCCAAGGCACCAGATGGCGCGCGCGCCGGTCGCGGCGGCGAGCGTTGCCAGCCGGTCGAGCGTGTCGTGGCTGTCGTAAGGTGGCAGCGGCTGTCCGTGTGCGGCGTACCAGCTTGCCTTTTCGAGATGCAGGTCGGCAACGATCAGGGCGCCGTGTCGCGGCCAGAACAGCGCGCGATCGGCCAACATCCGGAATTGCTGGCCCGCGAAATCGAAAGGCGCGGCGGTGGTCACCGATCCGCTATGGCGGTGCGGCTCTCGCGCCGCAAGGGCATGGGGATACGACTCCCGGGTCCGATCCTAGCCGCCGGGCGTGGCGGAATTTGCGGCGAGGCGCTGTCCCGTCTCGCGATTGGCGCCATCGGGCAGGTCGAAAACGACGCGCTTGTTGGGGAAATCGATCTCGACCCGGTCGAACAGCGCAAGGCTGTCCATGCCGAGGAGCAGCGCCGGCCGTTCGTTAAGCCCCAGCGCGCGAAACGCCTGGCTGTCGGTAAAGCTGACGCTCAGATCGTTGACGTCCATTCCGTTGATCACGATGCGCTTGATCGCGGTTCGCATTGCCGGCACCGACTCGCCGGTCACCGCCGCCAGTTCGGTCGCGACGAAGGGAAAGCGGTTTGCGCGCCGGTCGGCGACCAGCTTTTGCAGCGCGAGGTTGCCGACGCTCGTCTGCGCGCCGGTGTCCACGATCACGTCGATGCGTTTGCCGTTGAGACGCGCGTCGGACAGGATCAGCCGCCCCGCCGAATTGCGGGCGGTGACCACGATCGCGTCGTCATCGCGGATGATCGGCGCGGCGCGGCGCCGCGTTTCGAGAACCTGCATGCTCTGTTTGCGGAAATCGATCAGCACGCGCCGCTGTTCAAGCATGTCGACCCCGATCAGTCCGGCGGCGCCGATATGGCGCCCGAACAGCGCGGGCGCCTCAAAACCGGACAGGCGAAGGTCGGACATCTGCAAGGCCGCGACGCGATAGCTCGGCACGGTGGTCGAGCTGCCGATCGTCGCCATGCGCAACTTGTTGCCCTCGACCAGATCCAGTCGCTCGGCCAACTCGCGTGCGATCACCGTTCGCTCGGCGCCGGTATCGACGAGAAAGGAATAGGGGCCCTTGTCGCCGATCATGACCTTCACCGACATGCGCCGGGTCGCGTCGAGATCGAAGGGCTGGATGAAGGGCGTCACGAGCACCGGCGGCGTCAGCGTCTCGGGCGCGGGGGCCGACGCGGGGACGACGACGGACGGGCTGGGATCCGGGGCGGGGGAGGCGCCGACGAGCAGCGGCGCGGCGAACAGCAGGGCCCAGGGGACCGGCCGCTTCAAGGCATGGGTCATCGCAGGCATCCCTCCATCATGTTTTGCGGCAATCTACGCCTCATCGCGATCGGCAGCAAGCGGCGACGGGCGGATCGCGCTACTCGGCCCGCATTGCCGCCTCGGCCAGCGTATCGGCCAGTTCGCCGAGCAGCGCGTCGTCGAGATCGGAGGCCGCGACATTTTCCCGCCCGATCAGGACGAGCACGGGAATCGCAAGCGGGCTGATCCGGTCGAGCCTTCGGTGCAGCATCGTCCCTGCCGCGCGGTCGAGCAGGTCGCCAAGCCGCGCGACATCGGTCAGCCGCTCGCGCGCGTCGGCCCAGGCGGCTTCGAGCAAAAGATGGTCGGGCTCATATTTGCGCAGGACGTCGAAGATGAGGTCGGTCGAAAAGGTGACCTGCTTGCCGGTCTTGCGCTTGCCCGGATGCTGACGCTCGATCAGACCGCCGATCACCGCGACTTCGCGGAACGCGCGCTTGAGCAGATGCGAGGTTTCGACCCATTCGACGAATTCGTCCGACAGGATCTCCGCGTCGAACAGGGCTTCGGGGCGGCTCACCGGTTGCAGCGACCAGATTGCCAGCGCATAGTCCGACGCGACAAAGCCCAGCGGCTGCATCCCCGCGCGCTCCATCCGCTTGGTGATCAGCATGCCCAGCGACTGGTGTGCGTTCCACCCCTCGAACGGATAACAGACGAGATAGTGATTTCCCTCGTGCGGGAAGGTTTCGACGAGCAATTCGCCGGGTCGGGGCAGCACCGAACGCAGCGCCTGCATCTCCAGCCAGAAACGGACATCCTCGGGAAACCGCTGCCAGCTCGCGGGATCGGCCAGAAAGCTCCGCACCCGGTCGGCCAGCCGCGTCGTCAACGCCATCCGCGCGCCGGCGTAGGAGGGAATGCGCGCCGGGCGCGTCGTCGCGCGGACCAGCAGGTCCATATCGCGGATCGCCTCAACCTCCAGGCTAAGCCCGGCAAAGGCAAATGTGTCGCCCGGCGTCAGCGTGCTGGCGAAATATTCCTCGACACTGCCCAGCCGCCGCCCGTTCCTGAATCGCACGTCGAGCGTCGGCGCATCGACGATGATTCCGGCATTCAGCCGGTGCTGTGCGGCCAGCTTCGGATGCGCGATCCGCCAGCCGCCCTGCCCGTCGGGCGCGAGGCGGCGGAAGCGATCATAGCTTTTGAGCGCATAGCCCCCATCGCGCACGAAGCCGAGCAGCCGCGCGAAGGTCGCCGCGTCGATCCACCGATAGGGGGCGGCGCTCCGGATTTCGGCAAGCAGGTCCGCTTCCTTGAACGCTGCGGCGCAGGCGAGCGCCATCACATGCTGTGCGAGCACGTCGAGCGCTCCGGGGCGGAAGCGGTCGGCATCGCGCTCGCCTGCATCCACCGCGTCCAATGCAGCCTGCGCCTCCAGATATTCGAAGCGGTTGCCCGGCACGATCAGCGCGCGGCTCGGCTCGTCGAGCCGATGGTTGGCGCGGCCGATGCGCTGCAGCAGGCGGGAGGATCCTTTCGGCGCCCCCATCTGGATCACGCAATCGACATCGCCCCAGTCGAGTCCGAGGTCGAGGCTCGACGTCGCGACGAGCGCGCGCAGCCGACCTTCGGCCATTGCTGTTTCGGCGCGCTGCCGGGCTTCACGGTCGAGGCTGCCATGATGGATCGCGATCGGCAGTGACAGGTCGTTGACCTTCCAAAGCTCCTGGAAAATCAGTTCGGCCAGCCCGCGCGTGTTGCAGAAGATGATCGTCGTGCGGTTCTTCGCAACCTCCGCCATCACCTGATGCACGGCATAGCGCCCCGAATGCCCTGCCCAGGGCACCGCGCCCTCGGGCAGCAGAATCCGGATATCGGGGTCCGCTCCGGGCTCGCCTTCGACCAGCGTCACAGTGTCGCCATCGGCGTCGGGGGCCAGCCAGGCGCGATACTGGCCGGGGTCGGCAATCGTGGCCGACAGTCCGACGCGGCGAAGGCCCGGCGCGATCCGCTGGAGCCGCGCGAGCGCAAGGCCCAGCAGGTCGCCGCGCTTGCCCGGTGCAAAGGCGTGGATCTCGTCGATCACGACCGTCTTCAAATCGGCGAACATCGTGAAGCTGTCGGGATAGGACAGCAGCAGCGACAGCGATTCCGGCGTCGTCAGCAGGATGTTAGGTGGCCGGCTGCGCTGGCGCGCCTTCTTGTCCGAACTCGTGTCGCCGCTGCGGCTCTCGACACTGATATCGAGCTCCATGTCGGCGATCGGGCCCAGCAGGTTGCGTTCGACGTCGGCCGCCAGCGCCTTCAGCGGCGATACGTACAATGTGTGCAGCCGGTCGGTCGGCCGCTCCGCGAGGTCGACGAGGCTCGGCAGGAACCCCGACAGCGTCTTGCCCGCCCCCGTCGCCGCGACGAGCAACGCATGCTCGCCGTTTTGCCCCGCTGCGAGCATGTCGGCCTGATGCCGCCTGAGCCGCCACCCGCGCGCGGCAAACCAGTCGGCAAAGGGGGCGGGGGGACGCATGGAGCAGATGTGGCGCTGTGCTGTCCGGCAGGCAAGGTTTTCTCCACCCATCGACAAATGCAACTGCAGCCGCGATACGAGCCCCAGGGGCCGCATTCGTGGTGGGGGTATGGTATGAAATGGATGGGGGCAGGGGCTGCCTTGTTGCTTGCACTACCAGCTGCGGTGGTCGGGCAGGACAACGAGGCGGTAAGCATCGATGATCTTTCGGGCTGCGCGGCGCTCTACAGCGTAATGGGCGATTACGTCGACGAAGGCAGCGAAGCGTCCGCGCTGATGTCGTATCGCTTCCTGCAATTCTATGTCCTGATGCACTATTCCGCAGAAGCCGACGCTACCGACAGCTTGACGGCGGACAGTCTGAAGCCGCTGATGAAGGCCGAGACCGACAGGGTGAGAGGCCTTGTCGAATCCGCCCTCGCGAAAGGGAATGACATCAGGATGTTTTCGTCGAACATGGCCGATTGCGACCTGATCCGCGACCAGAATCCCGACGTCTTCGCGCTGGTCGACAAGAAGATCGAAGAGATGCAGCGGACGCCGAACTAGAGGGTTTCGGATATCCTTCCGAGCAGGCACCGCCAATGTTCGCCCAGCCGTCGCTGGAATAGCATCAGGTCGAATCCGTGGCGCGCGGCATGCTGCCGCGGAATGCCATCCCAGCCGCGATGTTCCACGGTGACGCGCGTTTCCGCGCCGACCCGTTCGAACCGCACCTCGACTTCGGTTGCCTGATCCGGGGCAAAGCTCGGAACGCGCCAGCCGAAGGCGAGCCGCTCGCCGGGCTGCCAGTCGCGCACGGGCCCGATTTCCCATTCTTCGCCATCGTCGAAGCGCGTGACGAGGCGGCCGCCCGGCCCGGCGGGATCAAAGCGCAGCGCGCCATCGCCCTTGGGTGAGAGCGGAAAGAGCGGATGGCTCTTCCACCACCGCCCGATGCCCTCGGTGAAGGCCGCGAATGCGACCTCGGGCGAGGCGGCGACGCGCAGGGCGACGATGACCGCCGCGCTCATTCGTCGCCTTCGACATGATGCTTGAAGCTTGAAAGCTGATGCGCCCACAGCGCCTCGGTTTCGGCGAGCCAGCGCCTGAGCTCGTCGGTCGCACCGTCCTTCAGGCTGTAAATGCGGACGCGCGCATCGAAAGAGGGATGGCCATCCTCGACCAGGCCGCCGTCCTTCAGCGCGCGCAGGTGCCGGCTCATGGCCGGGGGAGCGAGATCCAGTGCGGCGGCGAGCTCGCCGGCGCTGTGTGGCCGCGCACGCAGCAGGTCGATCGCGCGCCGTCGCACCGGGTCGGCGAGCGCGCCGAGAATGCGGTCGACGGCCGCGCTCAATCGTCGAGCCGGGTCTTGGTCGTGAAACCGCCCTCGGCGTCCCATTCTTCGGCCGTCTTCACCGCGACGGTCACGCCAAAGGTCCAGATATGGCCCTCAGGGTCCCGGGCGCGATAGGTGCGGTCGCCATAAAATTGCGTTTCGGGTTCGGCGATGATCTCGGCCCCGGCGGCACGAGCCCTTTCGCAATGAGCGTCGATATCCTCGCCGGAGTCGAGCTGGACATGCACCGTCTGGCTGTTCTTGCCACCAAGGTTCGCGGGGCTACGATGATCGTCCGACCATTCGTTTCCGACCATCAGCGTCGAAGCGCCATAGCCCATCTCGCTATGCGCAAGATTGCCCTGCTCGTCGAGCAGCACGAAGATCGGTTCGAACCCGAACGCTTCTTCCAGCCAGCGGAACGCCGCCTTGCTGTCCTTGTAACAAAGAGCGCTCGACAGTCCCTTTGCGCGATGATCCGCCATGTTCCGTCTCCCGAGTCGACAAGTTGATTTCTCCAGCCTATAATATTTTCCGAAAAATGAAAATAGTTCGCGGCGCGTCGGCCCGGTGAAAGCCCTGATCCCGGCCTGTCGACAAACCTCGCCGATGAAATCGGGCCTCTGCCGGAATGACGAGGGAGGGGCTTCATTGGCGAGCGATCCTGCGATACGTCCATCGCATGACCGATCTCGCCCGCTGCGTCGCCGAAGCCTATGAAGTCGCGTTGCCGAACCGCGGAAAGGGCAAGGTCGCCGACTATATCCCGGCACTCGCCAAGGTGGACCCCAACCATTTCGGCTTTGCGCTGGCCCTGCCCGATGGGACCGTCCATACGGCCGGCGATAGCGACATGGCCTTTTCGATCCAGTCGGTCTCGAAAGTCTTCACACTGGCCCTCGCGCTCCGCCGCCTTGGCAGTTCGCTCTGGGACAGCGTCGGGCGCGAACCGTCGGGCAGCGCGTTCAACTCGATCGTCCAGCTTGAAAGCGAAGGGGGCATCCCGCGCAATCCGCTGATCAACGCAGGTGCGATCGCGACGACCGACCGGCTGATCGACGGGCGCGACGGCGACGCGACGGTCGATGAAATCCTGACCTTTCTGCGCGCGCGCCGGGGACGACAGCGTGGCTATCGATCCGGACGTTGCCTCGTCCGAATCGCAAACGGGCGCGCGCAACCGCAGTCTCGGCTATTTCATGAAAGCGTTCGACAATCTTCGGCACCCCGTCGAAACGACGCTGGGTGTCTATTTCCGCCAGTGCGCGATCGCCATGAACTGCCGCCAGCTTGCGCGGGCCGGGCTGTTCCTCGCGATGGAAGGCCGCGATCCGCTGACCGGCGAACAACTGATCAAGCCGCATCGCGCGCGCCGGATCAACGCGATCATGATGCTGTGCGGCCATTACGACAATTCGGGCGAATTCGCCTTTCGCGTCGGTCTGCCGGGCAAGAGCGGCGTCGGTGGCGGTATATTGTGCATCGCGCCGGGGCAGGGATCGCTCGCGGTCTGGTCGCCCGGCCTTACCGAGGCTGGAACCTCGCTCGTAGGCTCGATCGCGCTGGAACATTTCGCCTATGCGGCGGGCTGGTCGGTATTCGATTCGAAGGCCGGCTGAAGCGCGGGCGGGGCCGCGTCGATCAGTCTTCCAAAAGCGCCACGCTGACCTTTGCGGTGCCGCTGCGGTGCATGCCGATTTCCTTGGCCGCAGCCTGCGAAATATCGATGACGCGGCCGCGACCCCATGGCCCGCGATCGTTGACCCGCACCACGACGCTCTGCCCGTTCGCGAGATTGGTGACGCGAAGCTTGGTACCGAACGGCAGCGTTCGGTGCGCGCAGGTGAAATCATCGGGATCGAAAGCTTCGCCGCTGGCGGTCCGGTTTCCGGCGAGTTCGCGGCCATAATAGCTCGCCATCCCGCTCGCGATCTCGGTGTCGTCGCTGCCCTGCTCTTGCGCAACTGCCGGCATCGCCAGCAGCAGCGGCAGGGCCATCGCCATCAAGCGCCGCATGTTTTCGCCTCCCCCTGTGGGTGCGCGTCCCTAGGCGGCGCGGACGAGCTTGTTCAAGCCGTCCGCGTCGTGCCGGTTCGATTCCGCGATCAGACGTCGAGGTTGGCGACGCTCAGCGCATTGGTCTGAATGAAGTCGCGCCGCGGCTCGACCTCGTCGCCCATCAGCTGCTCGAAGATGCTGTCGGCCACGTCGGCCTGCTCGGTCCTGACGCGCAGCAGAGAGCGATTCGACGGGTCGAGCGTCGTTTCCCAAAGCTGTTCGGCGTTCATTTCGCCCAGCCCCTTGTAACGGCTGATCGAAAGCCCCTTGCGACTATGCGCGAAAATCGCGTCGAGCAGTTCCGACGGGCGCGTGACGGGGTTCGCCTTGACGCTCGCCGCCACGGGAACGTCTTCATCCTCGCCCTGCGGCGTCTCGACCTCGACAGGCAGGTTGCTCGCTTTGACGAGGCGGCCGGGCCTCCCATAGGTGTCGACCTGCTCGCTCGCCAGCTTGTGGAGGCGGCGTGCTTCCTGGCTGGCGAGGAAAGCGGCATCGATGGCGTGATGGTCGCTGACGCCGCGCCAGCGGCGCTCGAGCGTATAGCCGCCGCCTTCGACCGCTTCGACGGTCCACACGGCCTCGGCGGCACCCGTCAGGGCCTGCTCCGCGGCGTTGAGCCAGGCGGCGGAGGTCGCCGCCGCGCTGTGGCGACCGGCGGTATCCAGCTCGGGATCGAGCGCCCCTGCAAAGGCGAGCGCTTCGATCAGGCCGTGATCGAGGCTGCGCGGCACATAGCGCATCAGGGCGCGAAGGCGCCGGCCATGCTCGATGAGGTCGCGCAGATCGTTGCCCGAGCGGGCGCCTCCCGGCGTCTCCAGCACCAGCGCGTCGATGCCCGCATCGACGAGGTAATTTTCAAGCGCCGCGTCGTCCTTGAGATAGACTTCGCTTCGTCCTTTCGCGACCTTGTAGAGCGGCGGCTGCGCGATGTAGAGATGGCCGCCCTCGATGATCTCGGGCATCTGGCGATAGAAGAAGGTGAGCAGCAGCGTGCGGATGTGCGCGCCGTCGACGTCGGCGTCGGTCATGATCACGATCTTGTGATAGCGCAGCTTTTCGAGGTTGAATTCGTCGCGGATCCCGGTGCCGAGCGCCTGGATCAGCGTCCCGACCTCCTTCGACGAGATGATGCGGTCGAAGCGGGCCCGCTCGACGTTCAGGATCTTGCCCTTCAGCGGCAGGATCGCCTGCACATGCCGGTCGCGGCCCTGTTTCGCCGATCCGCCTGCCGAATCACCCTCGACCAGGAAAAGTTCGCACTTGGCGGGGTCGCGCTCCTGGCAATCGGCAAGCTTGCCGGGCAGCGACGCAATGTCCATCGCACCCTTGCGGCGGGTGAGTTCGCGGGCCTTCTTCGCGGCTTCGCGCGCCGCTGCGGCGTCGATCACCTTCTGGATCACGATTTTGGCGTGGGCCGGATTTTCCTCCAGCCATTCGGTCATCCGATCGGCCATCAGGCTTTCGAGCGGCTGGCGGACTTCGGACGAAACAAGCTTGTCCTTGGTCTGGCTGCTGAACTTCGGATCGGGCAGCTTGACCGAGACGATTGCGGTCAGCCCCTCGCGCATGTCCTCCCCGGTCAGGGAGACCTTTTCCTTCTTCAGCATCCCCGACTTTTCGCCATAGCCGTTGAGCGTGCGCGTCAACGCGGCGCGAAACGCCGCCAGGTGAGTGCCGCCGTCGCGCTGCGGGATGTTGTTGGTGAAGCAGAGGACGTTTTCGTAATAGCTGTCGTTCCACTCCAGCGCGACATCGATGCCGATCCCGTCGCGTTCGCTGCTGATCGCGATCGGATCGGGCAACAGCGCGTTCTTGTTGCGATCCAGATATTTGACGAACGCCGCGATCCCGCCCTCATAGAACAGGTCATGGACGACATGCTCCGCATGGCGCGCATCGACCAGCTTGATCCGGACGCCGGAGTTCAGGAATGCCAACTCGCGATAGCGATGCTCCAGCTTCTCGAAATCGAACTCGAGGACATTCTTGAACGTGTCGGTCGAGGCAGAGAAGGTGACGCGCGTGCCCTTCTTGCCGGCAGGCGCGGGGCCGGTGATCTTGAGCGGGGCGACCGAATCGCCATGTTCGAAGCGCATCCAATGTTCCTGGCCATCGCGCCAGATCGTGAGCTCGAGCCACTCGGACAGCGCGTTGACGACACTGACGCCGACGCCGTGGAGGCCGCCCGACACCTTGTAGGCATTGTCGTCGCTCGTATTCTCGAACTTGCCCCCGGCGTGGAGCTGGGTCATGATGACCTCGGCCGCCGAAATGCCTTCCTCGGCGTGAATACCGGTCGGGATGCCGCGCCCATTGTCCTCGACGCTCACCGACCCGTCGCTGTTGAGCGTGATCAGCACCAGGTCGCAATGTCCCGCGAGCGCCTCGTCGATCGCATTGTCCGAAACTTCGAACACCATGTGATGCAGGCCCGACCCGTCGTCGGTGTCGCCGATGTACATGCCCGGCCGCTTGCGCACCGCGTCGAGGCCCTTCAGGACCTTGATCGAATCGGCGCCATAGGCGTTGGTGTTGGGCTGTTTGGAGGCGCTTTCGGGCGCGCTGTTCTCGGGGGTGTCTGTCATATCGATTATATAGGGTCGGAGGCCGTAAAACCCAAGCGAAAATGCGCTTTGCACGGCTTTTGGAAGGCCCGTTGCGCCCGGACGGCGCGGCGGCTAGTTTCGGGGCATGAAACATCGTCTCCCGACCCCCGTCGCTGCCCTCCTGATCGCTTCGCTCGCCGCGTGCAGCCAGCCCGCGCCGCCCGCCGACAATGCCCCTGCCCTCGCGGGTGAACCGCTCGCGACGCGCGCGGTGATGATCGGCACCGAGGGCGCGAGCCTGCCCGCCTGTTCGAGCATCAGCCGCGTCAGGGCCGGCGGCACCGACGTCTATTGGGCGCCCGGCGAGACGCGCGCGATAAAGGCGAAAATCGCCGGCGGGGCGAAAGTCTCGGTGTGCGAGGCGACCGACGACGATGCCTGGTTCGGGATCGTCTTTTCGGCGCCCGGTACGGACGAAGACATGTGCGGCGTCGGCAAGGCGGTGCAGAATGCCCGCGAGTATCAGGGTCCGTGCCGCTGGGGCTGGATCAAGGGCGGGTCGGTCCAGCTCGGCGGCTGAAGTCGCAAATACGCCGCCGGCGGCAGGGGGATGTCAGCCCCGGCAATCCTCGATCACGCGGCCGATTTCCGATTGCACCGGTAGCGTCAATCCGCTGCCACCCGGCGCTTCAAGCGCGAAACGTCCGCGGCTGAAGGCGATGCGGTCGAGGCGGATGTCGCGGCTCGGCACGCTTGCCGCGCCGCCGTCGAACCGGATCTGGTCGGTGCCGGCGCTGGTGCGCAGCGCGACCGGGCCTTCGAGGACGGATGTCAGGCGAATGGTTCCGCCGCTGCACGCCATGGTCAGCAGCGGGCCGGGATTGCCGGTCTGGACGAAGCTGGCAGTGCGGCTGCCCGCGTCATAGCGCCACGCGCCATGGTCGACGGGACGGTCTTCCCACGATCCGGCGGGCGTCGGGGCCGGCGCGGGGGTGGGCGTGGGTGTCGGAGTCTGTCGAGGCGCCGGCGGCGGCGTGGGGGTCGGCACCGCGGTGCAGCTCGCCAGCGCCAGCGCCATCGGCAACGCGAGGCCATATCGGGACGACTGTCGCCTCTCTGTCATGCTCAAAAGCCCTGCCAATCGATCACCTCTTCGAGCCCGACACGCGCGACGGGCCATTGATTCACCGCGGCGTCTTCGTCGGGATGACCGATCGCCAGCCCGGCGAAGAGAATCTGGTCCTCGCCGAGTGCCAGCGTTTCGCGCACCGTCTGCCCGTACATCGCCCAGCATTCCTGCGGGCAACTGGCCAGTCCATGTTCGACGAGCAGCAGCATCACCGATTGCAGCCACATTCCCATGTCCGACCATTGCGGCGGGCCCATGATGCGCGAACAATGCAGAAAAAGCATTACCGGTGCGCCGAACCCTTTGTAATTGTCCATGAATTGAGTGAGACGTCCGGCCTTGTTCTCGCGCGGAATCCCCAGCGAGGCGTACAGCGCCTCGCCGACGCCGAAACGACGACTCTCCCACGGGTCGGTCAACCCCTTGGGATAGATGTCATATTCTGCCTGCCGTCCCTCGCGCCCCATCGCGATCCGCGCGGCGACCGCATCCTTCATGCGCTGCCACGGCGCGCCGGCCAGTACGGTCGCCTGCCATGGCTGGAGATTGCCGCCCGACGGCGCGCGCTGCGCGTTGGCAAAGACCGTCTTCAGGATGGCCGGATCGACCGCTTCGCCGGTAAAGGCGCGTACCGAACGGCGCCGGTGCAGTGCATCGGTGACCGACAGGCCGACCGGAGAAGCCGAAGGTGCGTCATTCGCTGGCATATTTGTCCTCTCGTCTTTTCCCGAACAGCAGGCCACGTTCCAGCCGGGCCTTGAGCTGCCGGTAATAGGAAAGCAGAAAGACGTCATCCTCTTCGGCAACGGGGCGGCCGATCTTGGCGCGGATCGTGTCGGCAACCTCGCGCATCGCCCGCGCATCGCGGCCGCGCAGGACACGTTCGAGTTCCTGCAGTTCGAAAATGCCATAGACCGACAGTTCGGCGTCGCTGAACAGTATAGCCTGCGCATCCTGCGTGGCGGCGATGTCGCTGTCGAGCTTGGCGCGCTGCGCCATCACGACCCAGGTTCCGGCGATCAGGTCGCCCATCCGCATCCGGTCGCGGTTGAACAGCAGGAACAGGCTGAGCGTCAGCGACCAGATGACGCCCGCAAGGACCGTCCAGCCCGATACCATATCCTCCGATGCACCGTTGCCGATCATCATCAGGGGCAGGAACAGTTCAAGTTCGCGGATCAGGTTGCGCGCGACCACCGCATCGGCGGTCAGCCGGCCACCGTCGCGCGCGACGACGCGGATGCCCATCAACCGTTTGCCCGGCGTTGCGGCGCGCGAACCGAGTTCGAAGCCGATGAACCAGAAGGTCCGCAGCATGAAGAAGCCGAGCATCCAGACGGTGAAGGCAACGTCCCCGCTTCCAGCCGCGCCGATCCAGAGCATGAAGAGCGAAAAGGCAAAGAGGGCGGCGGCGATCAGAATCAGGTCGACGATCAGCGCGCCCAGCCGCAATCCCGAACTCGCGATCCGAAGCTGCAGGTCGACGCCCTCCGGCGTGATGAACTGGCGGATCTTCTTCGATTGCGCGTTGCGGGCCTTGGCGTTGGTCGCGGCGCTCATGCGACGTCCTCGCGTCGGGGAACATAATAATAGGCGAGCCAGAACAACAGCATCAGCGTACCGATGCCATAGCGAAAGAGCGTGTCGGTGATGAGCTGGCGCCCGAATCCTTCGAGGAGTCCGGCGACAAGCAGCATCAGGATGACCCCGACCATGACCTTGCCGGCGGTCCGTCCCGCATCCGACGCCGCTTCCAGCCTTCCGCGCGCGCCGGGAAACACCACCGCGGTGCCGATGCGCAGTCCCGCCGCGCCCGACAGGGCGGCGGCAAACAGCTCCGTGGTGCCGTGAATGAACAGCCAGCCGCCGAAATCGACCCCCAACCCCTTGCCGGTGAAAACCGCGAGCATCGCGCCAAGGCTGATACCCTGATAATATTCGAGCATCATCGTCGGTACCCCGAACGCAAAGCCGAGCGCGAAGGACATGATCGACACGCCGCTGTTGTGCGTGAACAGGAAAGCCGCGAACATGTGGAGCGCGCTCTCTTCCTCGCCGCCTGCCGCCGCCTTGCCATGACCGATCGTCGACTGCAGGAATTCCACGCTCGCGCGCGGATCGCGGCCGCCCGACAGTCCTTCGGGGACGAAATTGAAATACCATTCGGGGTTATGGGCGACGAGCGACCAGCTCGTCAGCGCGCCCAGCGCGATGATCAGCGCGATGATCGCCGTTTCCTTCCATACCGCCCGTACGGCGGCGGGCCAGTCATAGAGGAAGAAACGGCGGGTGCGGCTCCAGCGCGTCTCGCGAACGCCGTAGACGAGGAAATAGCCGCGAATCGAGAGCGCTTCGAGATGGTCGAGCAGCGCCTTGTCGAGGCTGGTCGCGCGCGCGATCGACAGCGAGGACAGT
The DNA here is from genome assembly GCF_016793825.1 of Sphingopyxis sp. Lineage (GTDB taxonomy): Bacteria > Pseudomonadota > Alphaproteobacteria > Sphingomonadales > Sphingomonadaceae > Sphingopyxis. The sequence continues at coordinate 15,422 of NZ_JAEULM010000042.1, read as the reverse complement.
GTCGCGCGATAAAGGATCGGCAGTTCGAGCAATTCCTCGCTCGTCAAAGCCTTCGCCCCTCGTTTTTCAAGCTTGGTCAACAGCAGGTCGAACGCGATCCAGTCGGCCTCGCGTTCATCGCGAAAGCGGCTGGTCGAAAAGGAGGGAAGCTCGGCGGCGCTCACAGGCTGCCGGCCCGCTTGATACCGAGATAGGCCTCGACGACGCCCGCGCCCATCGCGTCGGGCGGTACTTCGAGGACATCCGCCCCCAGCCGCTGCAGCCGCGCGATCACGAGCTGGCGGTCGCGCAGCAAGGCGGCGGCGACGTTCGACCGCGTGATATCGGCGGCGCTATCGGGGCGGCGCCGCTCCTCCTCCTCGGCTTCCTCGTCGCGGATCACGACGAAAAGCAGACGGTGCTTCTTCACCAGTCGTCCGGCGGCGCGGATCATCAGGTCGGCGCTCGTCGCGTCGGTGAATTCGGTGAACAGGATGATCAGCGACCGTCGGTTGAGTTCGGCCGACAGGGTCATCAGCGCGAGAGTGAAATTGCTTTCGACCGGCGCATAGTCGATCTTGCTCGCCGCGCGCTGCAACGCCGGGAAATCCTGGATATTCATATAGGCCGGAGTCAGGGCCTGCGGTTTCGCGGCGAACGAAAAGAAGCTGATCCGGTCGCCGAGCTTCAACCCTGCATAGGCCAGCAGCAGCGCCGCCGACACGGCGCGGTCGACGCGCGGCATCCCGCCCACCGGTTCGGCCATCGTGCGCCCGGCATCGATCGCCAGCACGACGCGATTGTCGCGTTCGACGCGATATTCCTTCGCGAGCAGCTTGACGTGTCGCGCCGACGCATTCCAGTCGATCGAGCGGCGATCCATCCCCGCCTGATATTCGGCCAGCGCTTCATATTCGCTCCCCTCGCCGCGCAATTGCTGCTGGCGCAGGCCGAACCAGCTATTGCGCTGGAACAGGCGGCTGCCTTCTTCGGTGACGGCGCGCAGGCTGGGGACTACTGCGATCGCCCGGTCAAGCGCGAATCGGCGCTGTTTCCACACGAGACCGAGCGGCCCTGCCCACCGCATCCACAACGCATCGATCGTCGCCTGTCCCCGGCGCGATGCTGCGAGAGGGAGCGTGCGGACCAGTGCATCGGCGTCGGACGCCTTCACCATATCGTGCGCCAACCGCCCGCCCGGCGCGAACCGCTCGTCGAGCGACAGCGCAATTTCCGCGCGGCGCGGTACCGATCGGCCGGTTGCCGCCAGCCGGAGGTCGAAGGGATCGCCGACCCCGACCTGGTGCGGGACCTGTGCGTCGAGCGCGAGGCGGCGCGGACTGGCGCCCAGCATCGCATCGAACAGCAGGCCGAAAAGCAGCAGCGCGATCCACGCCGGCGCGACCACCCACAGTTCGGGTCGCAGCAGCCCAAGCGCCAGCGCCACGGGGGCACCCAGCAACAGCAAATAGATCGCGCGGCGGGTGGGATAGATCAACGCGGCACGTCCTCGCGCTCGACCAGGTCGGCGATCACCTGTTCGACGTTGCGCCCCTCGATCTCGGCCGCGGGCGACAGGATGACGCGATGCCGCAGCACCCCGGCGGCAAGGCGCTGGACGTCATCGGGAATCACATAATCGCGGCCTTCGAGCGCGGCGGCGGCGCAGGCGGCGCGGGCGAGCATCGTCGCGGCGCGCGGGCTGGCGCCGCATTCAAGGTCGGCGCTGGCGCGCGTCGATCGGATCAGGCGGACGATATAATCGACCACCTCTTCGGCAAGCCGCACCGATGCGATGATGTCGATCGCCGCACCGATCGCCTTGGCGTCGGTGATCTGCGCGACGCCGAAATCGGCGACCACGGGGCTTTTGAAGCGCCCGCCATGGTCGGCGACGATGCGCCGTTCCTCGGCGGCGTCGGGATAGTCGACCACCAGCTTGAAGAGGAAGCGGTCGAGCTGCGCCTCGGGCAGCGGATAGACGCCCTGCTGCTCGATCGGATTCTGCGTTGCCAGCACGGTAAAGCGCGGGCTCATGACATGCGACTCGCCGCCCACCGTCACGCGCCGTTCCTGCATCGCCTCGAGCAGCGCGGCCTGCGTCTTGGGCGGGGTGCGGTTGATTTCGTCGGCCAGCAGCAGCTCGGTGAAGATCGGCCCCTTGGTGAGGGTAAAGCTCGACGTCTGGAAGTTGAAGAGGTTCGATCCCAATATGTCGCCGGGCATCAGGTCGGGGGTAAACTGGATGCGCCCGAAATCCAGGGCGACGGCGCGGGCGAAGGCCTGGGCGAGCAGGGTCTTTGCGGTTCCCGGCGGGCCTTCGAGCAGCACATGGCCGCCCGCAAGCAGCGCGATCGTCACCATGCGGGTCAGCGGCCCCTGGCCGAACACGACCTTGGCGACTTCGCCCTCGATCGCGGCGCCCAGCGCCTTCACGCTATCGATGTCAGCCGTCACGCAATAATTCCTTTCTGATGTCGTGCAGCGCCTGCGCGTCGCTCAAGAACTCGTGTCTGTTGCGCGCCAGCGGCAGCCGCCGCGCGATTGTCGAGAAAAGATTGCCGCCCGGTTTGACGCGTCTGTCGATCCAGGCGTCGGTCGCCGCGGCGTCGAGGCCGCCGGGCGCGTGCAACCGTCGCGCGATGGCGAGGCGCTGGCTGTGGACATAGGCTTCGGCGCCGTCGAGTTCGCGGCGCGCTTGCCGGATCAGGTCGGCGCTGTTTGCGATCAGCGCCGCTTTCGAGATCGGGATTGCGCGCTGCGGCTTCAGCGGCGGACCGAACCGCATCCATGCCTGCCACAGCGCGAGCAGCCCTGCCGCGATCAGACAGAGGGTGATGCCGATGAAGGGCGGGACGAAAGCAAAGCGCAGCAGCGAACGCTGGCTGCCGAAACCGTTGAGCGTCAGGTCGAACGCCAACGCATCGGCGTCGGCGTCCTCCGCCACCGCGTCGATCAGCAGCGCCGCCGCCTCGGCCCGGTCGCGCGAGGAAAAGGCGAGGTTGCTGACAAGGTCGGGGTCGGCGAGCACATAGATATCATGCTCCTTCGCGATCGCCAGTACCGCCCCGCCGTTTGCGCCCGCGATCAGGGGAACGAGCGCGTCGCTTTCGATTGTGTGCGCATCGCCGGGAAGATAGGCCGAAAACGGCCGTCCCGCGACCTCTGCGGCCACGGACTGCGCCTTCGCGCGCGGCGCGCGAAAGCGCACCTTGCCGAAATATCGTTCGGGCATCAGCTCGGCGGACGGCGGTACGGGGACGCCGATTCCGGCCCAGCCCGGTTTGACCGACTGCCCGGGGAGACGCATCGTTTCCCACTTCGGAAGCACGACGAGCACGGGTCTGCCCGCCGCACCTTCGAGCAGCCGGGTCAACTCTTCCGGCTTGGTACGGTGCGTCGGCGTCAGGATCAGCAGCACTTTCTCGTCCGGATAGGCATCCTTGCCCTCGCGGCGGCGAAGATCGACGCTGGCGCCGGACCGTTCGAGCAGGTCGACAATCCCGGCATAGCCGGGTGCGGCCTTCGACAGCGCATGGCCGCCGCCATCGTTGCCGCTCGAAAGCTGAGGGCCGAGCGCGATCAGCGCCCAGAGTGCGATGAAGGCAATGATGCCGACCACGACGACCCCCGCGATGAGCAGCGGGTTGAAGCTGCCGGTGTCGGACGGCCGGTCGGTCACGCGCGCGCCCAGTTCTGCGGCACGGTCAGCGCGGCATAGGCGCTGCGGCATTCGGTCCATGCATGTTCGTCGATCATGCGCCCTCCGAACAGGCTGATCTCGACCGCGCCGGCGATTCGGCTGAACGCGGTACGCGCGACCGCGGGCAGGTCGTGCGCTTCCGCCAGTTCGCGCGATGTCATCGCCGGGCGGACGAGTCCGGGGCGGCGGGTCTCGATATCGTCGACGCTGCGATAGAGAAGGAGATGGATCGCTTCGGCAAAGCGGCCCGCGGCGGCGAGCGCGTCGGCATCGGCAAGCCGCGCGCGCGCGCGGCCGGCCTCGGCTTCGCCGAAGATTTCCGGCTCGCCCTCGCCCCGCTTGCGGCCGAAACGGATGGTATCGATCCAGTCGGCGAAGGCCGGCACGAAATGATAGAGGATGATGAGCAGCAGGACGGCCGCCCCGATCCATGCGAGCGGCTTCAGCGCCGGTGCGCTCCATTCGACGAAGTCGCGCAGCCAGCCGAAATCCCAGTCCGGCGTCTTGGGCGGCGGTGGCGGCGGCGGGAAGCTCGTCTGGATTTCGCCGCCCGCGATCGTCTGGCTATAGCCCGGTCCCGCGAGTTCGGGGTCGATGAGCCAGCCGCTGCTCTCGTCCGGTGTCGATACGCCGGCCGCAACCGACGCCTGGGCGATCCACAGCGACATCATGTCGAAAAGAGTGCCCGGCCCCGCGTCGTCATCGGGAAAGGTGGTAGCGCGAGGCGGCGCGAGAAGGCAAGAGAAGAGGGCAAGAGAGGCTTGCGCGCCGAACGGCCCCGTTCTAGCGCGCGCATCACCTGGGTGGATGGTTGCGCATGTAACCGGATGCCCGAACGGACGGAGGATGGCGGTGGACGCGGCGCAGGCAGTACATGAAAAATTCCTCGCTGCGCTGGCGAGCGGATCGCTGGACCGCAACCCCGACGCTCCCGACCCCGCGGCCGTCGGCCTGTCGCGCGGCGAGGCCACCGATATTTTCCTCTCGCAACTGACCAGCCGCCAGATGGATCGGTTGTCGCGCCACCTGCAAGCCCGCGGCGAGGGCTTTTACACGATCGGTTCGTCGGGGCATGAAGGCAATGCCGCGGTCGCCGCGGCGCTGCGCGTCACCGACATGGCATTTCTCCATTATCGTTCGAACGCCTTTCAACTGCACCGCGCCCGTCAGTTGCCCGGCGAGACCGCGACCTGGGACATGCTGCTGAGCTTTGCCGCGTCGAGCGAAGACCCGATCTCCGGCGGGCGGCACAAGGTGATCGGCTCCCTGCCCCTCAATATTCCGCCGCAAACCTCGACGATCGCCTCGCATCTGCCCAAGGCCGTCGGCGCGGCCTTCTCGATCGGCATCGCGCGCCGTCTGGGGCGCAGGGATTTGCCGCTGCCCGACGATGCCGTGGTGCTGACAAGCTTCGGTGATGCGTCGGCCAACCATTCGACCGCGCAGGGTGCGTTCAACACGGCGGGCTGGGCGGCGTTCCAGGGCTCGCCGATGCCGCTGATCTTCCTCTGCGAGGATAATGGCATCGGCATCTCGACCCGCACGCCCACGGGCTGGATCGAGGCGCAGTTCCGCCACCGCGCGGGGCTGCATTACATCAAGTGCGACGGCACCGACCTCGCGGCGGCCTATGCCGGTGCAAAGGAAGCCGCCGACTATGCGCGGCGTACGCGCAAGCCGGTTTTCCTGCATATGGCCACCGTCCGCCTCTATGGTCACGCGGGATCCGACGTACAGGGGGCCTATCTTCCGAAGGCGCTTATCGAGGCCGATGAAAAGCGCGATCCGCTGCTTGCCGGTGCCGCCCTGATGGCGGAGCAGGGCTGGATGTCGCCCGCCGAGATCGCCGAAGCCTATGAAGAGATCGGCGCGACGCTGGCGCGGCAGGCCGAGGCCGCGATCCTGCGCCCGAAGATCACCACGGCAGCGCATGTGATGGACAGCCTCGTCCCGCCGAAACGCGAAATGACGCGCGCCAATACCCCGGCTGCCGAAGAGCGCACGGCAATGTTCGGGAGCGACGTCGGGCAGATGGACAAGCCGATGCATATGGCGCGGCTGCTAAGCTGGGCGCTGGCCGACCTGCTCCTCGCGCACGAGGAAATCATCGTCGCGGGCGAGGATGTCGGGCCGAAGGGCGGCGTCTACAATGTTACCGCGAAACTCCACCAGCGGTTCGGGTCGGCGCGCGTCGTCAATACGCTGCTCGACGAACAGGCGATCCTCGGGCTGGCGATCGGTATGGCGCACAATGGCTTTGTCCCGATGCCCGAGATCCAGTTCCTCGCCTATGTCCACAATGCCGAGGATCAGATCCGCGGTGAGGCGGCGACGCTCAGCTTCTTCTCGAACGGCCAATATACCAACCCGATGGTGATTCGCATCGCGGGGCTCGGTTATCAGAAGGGCTTTGGCGGCCATTTTCACAACGACAACAGCCTGGCGGTGTTCCGCGACATTCCGGGGGTGATCCTCGCGGTGCCGTCGAACGGGCGTGACGCGGTGCATATGCTCCGCGAATGCGTGCGGCTTGCGCGCGAGGAACAGCGGGTGGTCGTCTTCGTCGAACCGATCGCGCTCTACATGACCCGCGACCTCCACGCGGAAGGCGATGGGCTGTGGACCAGCGTCTATGAGGCGCCGGGCGAAGGCGCCCCGATCCGCCTCGGCGACGTCGGGGTCCATGGCGACGGCAGCGACCTTGCGATCGTCAGCTATGGCAACGGCTACTATCTCTCGCGCCAGGCCGAAAAGCTGCTGGCCGCCGATGGCGTGAAGGCGCGCGTGATCGACCTGCGCTGGCTTGGGCCGGTCGATGACGACGCACTGGTGGCAGCGGTCGGCGACGCGAAACGCATCCTGATCGTCGACGAATGCCGGATCACGGGGTCGCAGAGCGAAGCGCTGATGGCGACGTTCGTCGAACGCACCCCGGACAAGAAGCTCGCGCGCATCGCCGCCGACGACAGCTTCATCCCGCTGGGCAAGGCGGCGACGCTGACGCTGCCGAGCCGCGACAGCATCGTCGCGGCGGCGAAGGAGCTTCTGGCATGAGCGACCGCAAGACCGCGCTCGTCGTCGCGCCGGGGCGCGGAACCTATGGCAAGGGCGAACTCGGCAGCATCGCGCGGTTGCATGGTGCCCGCTTCGCCGACGTCATTGCGAACTTCGACGCGCAGCGCGCCGAACGCGGCCAGCCGACGGTCACCGAACTCGACGGCGCCGAACGGTTCAGCGTCGCCACGCATATGCGCGGCGATGTCGCGGCGCCGCTGATCTATGCGGCCACGGCACTCGATTATCTGAGCATCGACCGCGAACGGTTCGACGTGGTCGCGGTCGCCGGCAATTCGATGGGCTGGTACAGCGCGCTTGCACTCGGCGGTGCGGTATCGGTCGCGGACGGTTTCCGGATCAGCAACGCGATGGGACTCAACAGCCAGACGCATGGCCCGGGCGGGCAGATATTGCTGCAGGTGGTCGATGAGGAGTGGCGTCCTGTCCCCGGTCTGCGCGAGGCGCTGTTCGGTCTTGTCGCCGACATCGGGTCGCGCCCGGGGCACGCGCTGGCGCTCTCGATCGACCTCGCCGGCATGCTCGTCCTTGCCGGCAACGAGGAAGGTCTTGCGGCGATGCTTGCCGAAACGCCGCCGACGCCCGGCCGCGATCCGCTGCGCCTCGCGGGCCATGGACCCTTTCACACCCCGCTGATGTTCGGAAGCTCGGACAAGGCGATGGCCGAACTGCCTGTCTCGCTGTTCGGCCGGCCGACGATCCCGATGGTTGACGGGCGCGGCCATATCTGGCGCCGTTTCGCGTCCGATCCCGACGCCATCCGGGACTATACGTTCGGTCACCAGATTCTCGCGGCCTATGACTTCGCGCGCTCGGTGCAGGTCGCGGTCAGGGAATTTGCGCCTGACGTCCTCATTCTGCCCGGCCCCGGCGATACGCTTGGCGGGGCGATCGCCCAGTCGCTGATCGGGATCGAGTGGCAGGGGATCGCAAGCAAGGCCGACTTCGCGGCGCGGCAGGTGTCCGACCCGATCCTGTTGTCCATGGCCCGTGCCGAGCAACGCGCCCTCGTCACCGGATAGGGTGGGGCCGACGGAAGTGGAACATCCTCCGCCGGCCCGGTTGGGAATCGCGGCCAGGTGGGGATGGCCGCGAATGCGAACGGGTGCGCCGATGGGGACCAACTCAAAGGCACGGGTCCGTTCGCTTCCCTTATAGCATCGTTGCGCGATCCCCGGCGGTCGGAGCCGGCCTTCCTGCACCGAAATGGACAGGGTTGTCGTCGGCGAGTTCGACAGTGAAGCGCAGGCGCAGCAGCTCGGCCACGCTCGTGGCGCCGGCGCGGCGCATGATGTTCGCACGGTGAACCTCGACCGTGCGGGGGCTGAGGTCCAGTCGCCGTGCGATGGCCTTGTTGCCGAGTCCGGCGGCGATGGCATCCAGTATGTCGCGTTCGCGAGGGGTCAGCGTCGCGAGGCGCAGCTCGGCCTCGCGGTGTTGCGCCCGCGCGATCTGTCGCACCTGCCAACTCGTCATCGCGGCGTCGATCGTCCGACGGACAAGGCGCGGGTCGAGCGGCGCGGGCAGCAGATCGTGCGCTCCGCCGCGCAGGATCAGGCGGGTTTCCGCGATCGAAAGATGGTCCGCGGCGACAAAGGCGGTGACGTCGGCTCGCCCGCCGATGCGATCGAGCAATGCCGCGCCGTCCTGCTTTCCCGGCTGGCGCCAATGGAACAGCAGGATCGCACAATCAGCATCGGCGCGCGCTTCGAACCAGGCGTCGGCGCTGGCAAAGCTTCGCACGATCCGCCCCCCGCCCTCGGCGAGGACACGAAAACAGGCCGCACGCTCGGTGGCGTCCGGCAGGATCAGATGGATATGGCCCCCGTTTTCGATCACGGGCCAAGCGTGGCGGGGACGGCCCGGGATTCCCAGCGAGACCCTGTCGGCTTCGGCGTCAATCCGAAGCTATCGGCAGGCGCAGCGTCACCACCATGCCGTGCGGGTCGGCGCGGCCGATGGCCATCGTGCCACCATGCAAGTGGGCGATCGTCTCGACAAGCGACAGGCCGAGCCCGGCGCCGGGGCCGGCCCGCGCGGGGTCGAGCCGGACGAAACGCTTGGCGGCCTCGCCGATCCGCTCTTCGGCGATGCCAGGGCCGTCGTCGGCGACGGCAAGGGCTATCGTGCTGCCCTCCCAGGCCGCCGCCAGCTTGATCGTCGACCCGCCTTCCGCATATTTCAGCGCGTTGTCGATCAGGTTCGACAGGGCGCGGAGCAGCATTTCGCGATGGGCGAGAACGTCGAGGTCGGGGGGCGCATCGACCGATATCGTAAAGCCTTCGTCTTCCGCGAGCGGGCCATAGACTTCGGCAAGATCCTCCAGCAGCGGAGCCAGCGCGAAGCGTGCGAACTGGTCGCGCCCGATCCCCGCCTCGGCGCGGCTGATCTCGAGAGCGGTGTCGAGCAGGCGGTGGAGCCCATCGGCCTCGTCGATCGCGCCGGCGAGCGCGGCGACGGCCTGTGGTTCGCGCGCGCGGCCGAGCGCCTGCTCGAGTGTCGCCTTCATCCGCGAGACCGGCGATCGAAGGTCGTGCGCCATCGAATCGGTCACCATGCGCAGCTCGCCGACGAGGGCTTCGATGCGATCGAGCATGGCGTTGATCGAGGTGCCCAGCCGGTCGAAGGCATCGCCGGTTTCGTCGCGTTCGACCCGCGCGTCGAGCTGGCCGCCCGCGATGGCGGAGGCGGCGCGGGCGAAGGCATCGACGCGCCGGGCAAGGATCCATGCCGCGACCCCGGCGACGATCGCGGCGAGGAGAATCCCGGCGGCCAGCGCATAGAGAAAGGCCGCCTGACTCGCGCGCGTGAGCTGCGCCTGCGCTTCGAGTACTTCGCCGGTCAGCAGGACCCGGCCCGCATCGAGGCGGGTTGTCACGATCCCCATCTCCTCGGCCGCCAGGCCGCCTTTGCGGTACAGGCTTATTCGGCGCCAGCGTTCGGCATCGCCGACTGTCGCCGGCCATTGCGCCAGATTGCCCGCGATCGCCTGGCTGTTCGGGCCTTTGAGAAGGACGACGAAATTCCGGTCGTCGCGGACCGTCAGCCGGTCGCGGATCGCGCGCACCAGCCCGGCCTCACCCTCCTGCCGATATTCCTCGGCGAAGTCGTCGCGCGCGACCTCGGCGGCGGTGCGCGCATCGGACAGGATCGTCGCCTCGGTGAAGCGGTGGATTACCGCCAGCCCAAGCGCGAGCGCCGCGACCTGGACGAGCAGCAGCGCCAGCGCGAGGCGAACCGTCGTCGACTGAAAGAACCCCCGCTTCACGATCTCAATCCGTCTTGCCGAGCATATAGCCTGCGCCGCGGATCGTGTGGACCAGCGGTTTGTCGAAGCCGTCGTCGACCTTGCGCCGCAGCCGGCTGACATGGACATCGACGACGTTGGTGCCCGGATCGAAATGATATTCCCACACCCCCTCGAGCATCATTGTGCGCGTGACCACCTGTTCCTTGTGGCGGAGGAGATATTCGAGGAGGCGAAATTCGCGCGGCTGCAGGTCGATCCGCTTGCCCGCGCGCGTCACGCGCCGGCTGAGCAGGTTCATTTCCAGGTCTTCGCAGGCCAGCATGGTTTCGACCTGCGTGCCGCCCGAGGGCTTCGCGAGCAGCAGCTTCAGCCGCGCGAGCAGCTCGGAAAAGGCGAAGGGCTTGACCAGATAATCGTTCGCGCCCGATGTCAGCCCCTCGACGCGGGCATCGACGGCCCCGAGGTTCGAGAGGATGATGACCGGGGTCGCGACCTTCGCCGCGCGGAGCGCTGCGAGCACGGCCATTCCGTCCATGCCGGGCAGCATCCGGTCGAGGATGATCGCGTCATAGCTGCCGTCGGTTGCGTGGAACAGTCCGTCACGCCCGTCGGGCGCGTGATCCACGACGAATCCTTCGCCGGTCAGGCTCTTGACGATGAAGTCCGCGGTGGTCGGATCATCCTCGACGACGAGTATTTTCTGCGACATGCGGCTCCTGGGTGTGATGGGCGGGAAGATGCTTATAGCGGCTCTCGCCCGCATGGCGAATATGCAGGAGCACCCCCTTGTGTGCATCCCCCCGCACCGCGCGTGCAACCGACGAAACCGAAGCGATCGGCCGGCCGTCGATACCGTCGATGACATCTCCCGCCGCGATGTCGGCTTTCGCCGCCGCGCTGCCGTCCTGCACGCTGGTCACGACCAGCGCGAGCGGCGCGTGCGGTGTCGCACGTTCGGCTTCGTAGGTCAGCCCCGGGATCTGCTCGCCCGAGGGTGCATGCGGGGCCGCCGCCAGATGCGCCGCAAGCGCGACCACCGCCGCCATCAACAGCAGCATCGCACCGGCGGGAGGCATCGGACGGAGGCGCACGACGGTCATCAGGCGAGCGTGAGAGCGGGCGCGAGAGGGAGCGTGAGGGCAGGCGCCGCGGCTTTTCGCCTTGCGGGCGGACGGCTGACGATATGGTGAACTGCGGCCATGCCCTGCGCGAACGCCATCCCGCGCGGACCCGCGATGTAACGCGGTTCCCAATGGGTCGCGAATTTCGCCTTGTAGCTTCGCAAACCCTCGAACCCGTACAGCATCTCGCCGTGGCGGAAGACGAAGGCGGCGCCGCGCGCCCATGCGGGGGCAAGTTTGTGGCCGTCGATGCCCGAGAGGGGGGCGATGCCCAGCGTGAAGCGGCGATAGCCTTCGGTGCGGGCATGTTCCATCAACCGGATGAACAGAAAATCCATCACGCCATAGGGTATCGTGTCGTGGCGCATCAGATCGACGGACATTTCGGTCCGGTTCGGCGTCGCGAGGATGTTCGCGAATGCGACGATCCGCCCCGCTATCCGTACGACGGCGCAGGGGAAATGCGCCATGTAGGCGGGGTCGAAACTGCCGAGGCTGAAGGCCTTTTCGCGCTGCTTCTTGGCTGCCAGCCAGGCGTCCGAAACGGCTTGCAGTTCCTCGATATGCGTGGGTACCTCGGCGGCGGGGAGGATCGCGAACGTGGCTCCCTCCTGCAGCGCGCGCCGTTCGGCATGGCGCAGCGACTTGGCTTGCGGCCCCGCCAGCGTGAAATCGGCGAGTTCGACGCGCGCTTCTTCGCCATATTTGACGATCCCCAGGCCAAGGTCGATCGCGTAAGGCAAGCAGCGCGATCCGATCTGGTAGAGCAGGATGCGCCCCTGCGCCGCATCGGCCTTTTCGCGCAGCTTCCACAACAGGTCGGACCAGCGCGCCTCGTTGCCGACCGGATCGCCCATCACGATCCAGTTCGCACCCTGCGTCCGATACATCAGAAAGGCATCGCCTTCGTCGGCGAGCAGAAAGCGCTTGTCGCCAGTGAATGCCAGAAAGGCGTCGGTCTGATCGGCCAGCGCGAGCGCGGGCTCGAGCTGGTCGAACCCGACGTCGGCGGGGCCGTCGGGCCGCGCCGACGGCGCGAACAGCCGCCACAGCGCCAGCCCCGCGAGCAACACCGCGATCCCGAACAACCCGCGAAGAAAGCGCGGCGCGTCGCCGCGCAGGCTGAACTGCCACCAGAGACTGCTGTCGTAGGCGACATGCTTGTATGCGAAGAAGCCAGCGAATGTCGCGGCTAGGATGGCGGTCAGCGCCGCCGCTACCCAGCCGGTCGACAGCGGCGCGTCGATCAGCGCGGTCTTGCGATAAAAGGCGGGGCGACTCCACTGCAACGCGGCGGCGATTCCGCTCAGGATCAGCGCTTCCTCATAATCGAACCCCTTGGCCAGCGAAAAGAGGATCGCCGCGCCGATCAGCGTGCGGGTGGCCAGGAACGCGCCGTCGAGGCGGCGAAGCAGCCCCGGTGCCAGAAACAGCAGCAAGGTGCCGGCGAGGCTCGCCGCAAGGTGCGATGCCTCGACGAACGGCAACGGAAGGAAATGCTTGAGGTCGTGCATCCGCGCCGCATCGGCCGGCGTCGACCCCGACAGCAGCAGGATCAACCCGCCGGCGAAGACCAGTGCGGCCAGCAGCGACGGTGCGAGTTCGCGAAGCAGCGACTGACTCGCCACCGCCAGTTCGCGGGCCGGCGCATGCCAGGCGCGACTTTCGTGCCAGGCCAGCATCAGCGCCGCAACGAGCAGGGGCAGCAGATAATAGATGACGCGATAGGCCAGCAACGCCGCGAGCAGTTCCGCCTTGTCGCCGGGAACGGTCGCGATGACCACCGCCTCGAACACGCCAAGCCCGCCCGGCACATGGCTGATCAGCGCGGCGATGATCGCCAGCGCATAGCCGAGGAAGAAGAGCGGATAGGCCGCCGGGTCCGGCGCCGGCAGCAGGATGTACAGAGCGGCGCTCGCTGCGGCGAGGTCGAGCGCGGCCACCAGCGTCATCGATGCGCTCATGGCGGGGCCGGGAAGCGGGGTCCGCCAGCCGCCGATCTCCACCGCGTCGAGGCCGAAATGGCGCAGCAGCAGGGGGATGAGGCAGACGGTGATCGTCGCCAGCCCCGCGACATGCAGCCAGTGAAGCGACAGTCCCCAGTCGAAGAAGGGCAGGATCTGCGTGCTTACGGCTGCCGCGATCCCGGCCAGCAGGATGACGCCGTTCCAGAAACTGAGGCTGGCGAGCGCGATCACGCTGCCGATCTCTCCCCCGCCCAGACCGGCGCCGCGGTAGACGCGATAGCGTGCCGAGCCGCCGGTGAGGAGAGCGAGCCCCAGATTGTGACTGAGGGTGTAGCTGGTGAAGCTGGCGAGCGCGGCGGTGCGCCAGGGCAGCGAGCGCCCGATCACCCGCAGTGCGAAACTGTCGTAGAGGGTGAGCAGAAGATAACTTGTCGCCGTCAGGCCCAGCGCACCCGCGACCTGCGCAACCGACAGCGCGTCGAAGGCCTTGCGGATCGCGTGCGGGCGGACCGAATGGAGCAACCCGAACAGCGCCGAAAAACCAAGCGCCGCGACGATCAGCGCCGCGAGGATCGACAGCAGCCGCCCGTTCGCGCGGCCCCAGGCGAACAGGCGTGTCATTGCCGCGTCCAGTCCTGTCGCTTGCAGAGCAGTCCGCCGAGGATACAGCCCGAAATACGGATGTCGTTCGGCCCCTTCTGCTCGATCGTCGAATAGAAACGACGACCCTGGTCGGGAACATAGACCTGCCCGGTCCACCGGCCGGTCCCGCTATGCTGATAGTCGCTGAGCAATTCCGTGCCGATCAGCGACGATACGCCGGCATCGCGCGCATCGGCCATCGCCTTGGGACTGGCCCAGATGATGTTGCCGCACAGCAAGGCACCGCACAGCCGCGTCCGAACGCGCAGCGTTCCCTTGGGATTCTGCCATACCCCGATCGGTGACAGGGCGGGCTGGGGGATTGCGCTGGTCGATGCGGCGAGCATCAGCGCGAGGGCTATCATCTTCATCTCATTTGCTCCCTGTTGCCGCGACCGCGGTCAGGATCGCCTCGGCGACCGCCTTGTCGTCGAAATCCAGCCGATGCCCGCCGGGCAGCGGTACCTTGCGGACGTTCGGCAGGTTCAGTTCGGGACAAAGGCTGTTCGTCTCGGCGGTTCCCCAGATGCAGGTGACCGGCGCCCATGTGAGTCGCGACGCGGTCGGCAGCGCCAGGGCGTCGGGGGTTTCGAACCCGGCCAGTTCGACCGGCGATGCGCGAAAGATGATGTCGTGTCCGGGCACCACCAGCACCACGGCCCGGACCTTCGCGCGCGCGGCCGGCGGCAATTCGGCAAGGCCGGCGTGCAGCATGTCGGCGCCGAACGACTGGCCGACAAGGACGACATGGTCGGTCTTTCCCAGCGCCTCGGCGCGGTGGATGGCTCCCGCGATCAGGGCCGCCGCTTCGGTGGCGGTGCGGCGCGGCGAAAAATAGGACAGGCTGTTGACCGTCACGACCGCATGGCCGCGCGCGTTGAGCCGGGCCGCGACCTTGGGCGTCATGCCGACGCGGTCGCCCATATCGCCCGACAGCATGACGATCGCCGTCCGGGTCGGCCCGGCGCCGGCGGCCGGAATCTCGTGGTAGATGTCATGGCCATAATAGCCGGCGTGCACATAATAGGCCGCACAGCCGAACAGGATCAGCAACAGGAGCAAAATCCCGGTCGTGCCGCGCGATAGTCTGGTGCCGGTCGTGCGCTTCGTCATGGCTTCGTCATAGCCGCTGCCGCGTCACCGCAAGCTGACGCGCGGATTACGAGTTTGTCATGTGACGGTCATGCCCCGGACGGGCAGGCTTCTCTAGAAAGGACGGGTCGAAAGCGCAGGCTCTTCGACGACCCGACCAGGGCTGTGAGGACTGAAACCCGGCACCCGCCAGTCCGACCCAGTCCGCATCCGGCCAGCTCTCCCCTCCCCCGTTGCGAGAGCTGGCCGGTTTGTCGGGCAACCCCTACCGGATATGGCAAGACGATCGACGGCCTCCGCCGACGATCACCGCAGCGCGCCGAACCAGCCGTATCAAAGGGAAAAAGCTGGTGACCCCTACGGGAGGGGTCGGAGGGGCTAGAAGCCCACGGTTTTCTGCCATTTTATGCGGGTTGAAACCACACATGTGTACTCAGTGGGTGTACTCACGATTGAGGATCAGCGTGCAATAGGCACCCCCTTCGTGGGGTGATCGGCGTGCAAAAAGGACCCCTTCATCCCGGGGATTTAGTCGGCCGACTGGTTTTGATCAGTTGGCGAGAACGGGATGTTGATCGTGGAGACAGTGGTTC
>NZ_JAEULM010000041.1 GCF_016793825.1 Sphingopyxis sp. | reverse complement strand
GAACCACTGTCTCCACGATCAACATCCCGTTCTCGCCAACTGATCAAAACCAGTCGGCCGACTAAATCCCCGGGATGAAGGGGTCCTTTTTGCACGCCGATCACCCCACGAAGGGGGTGCCTATTGCACGCTGATCCTCAGGTTGCGATGGATGAGCAACATCTTCATGCGGCGTTCCGTTATGTCGCGCTCAATCCGGTTCGCGCTCGGCTCGTGACCCGCGCGGAAGATTGGCGCTGGTCGAGCGCTCAGGCCCATATTGCCGGAGAGGATGACCATGTCGTGCGAGTAGCGCCCGCGCTTGACAGAGTCGGAGACTTCAGAGCCTTTCTTGGTGAAGGGTTCGATGAGGCCCTTACTCATGCTGCTCTGCGAAAAGTCGAGACTCTGGGGCGGCCCGTCGGCTTAACCGAGTGGCTGGAAGATATGGCGGAGCGAACCGGCCTGTATTTGATGCCGGGCAAGCGGGGTCCAAGGCCAAGGGTCAATGATTAGGTGCATTCGTACCTGTCTCCGCAATCCCAAATGCTGGGCGGCCGATCATAGGCGAGCGGAACGGGGGCAGACGCAGACCAAAAGTTCGGTCGGGGCCAGATATGAATTGCAGGGTGTTGAACCGGTGTCGATTGGTGCCGACGACCGCCGGTCGGCTGCCGTTCAAATATTACGATGCGCAAATCAGGCGGGCGGTGGCTGCTCGGCGCGTTTCAGCTTGCGCGCTTTCCGCTCGTGCTTGACCGCAGCCTCGCGCAGGCGCAGCGCAAGGAAGGGGTCGTCGGTCGCGTTGGCCTTCAATCGGGCGACGCGCGCGAGCTGTTCATAATAGATGGAGTCGCGAATCTGGTCCATTCGGGCACAGATATCATGACGGTGTCACAAAATGCCTAACGCAATTCCGCCGCTTTTTCCCGTTTCGGGGCAGGGAGGTCGTTCTATCGCAGCACCGGTTCCAATATTTTGCTATTGAGAATTAGTTGCAAATATGTCATTCGACGATCACGAAAGTGGGAGAGATGTCATGACCGGCCTTCGCGATCGATCGATGATGACCAGCTTGCCCGCCATGATCACGGGCGTTGCGGCGCTGGGGCTTATGCTGGTGGCCCTGTGGCGCTGGCGCGAAATTGGCTGGGGCGCGCTTGTCTGGCTTGTCGCCTTCGTTGCGATGACCGCGATCCGTATGCCGCATTCGCTGCGCAATCGCGCCAACATCGTCGTCGATGCGCGCAAGGACGCGATCGAAAAGCTGCTGCTTTCAGCGATGTTCCTTGCGATGATGCTGCTCCCGCTGACCTATCTGGTTACGCCGCTTTTCCGCTTTGCCGACTATATATTGCCCGACTGGGCGACGGCGATCGGCGCGGCGGTGCAGGTGCCGTTCCTGTGGCTCTTCTGGCGCAGTCACGTCGATCTCGGACGTAACTGGAGTCCGGGACTTGAGGTGCGTGAGGCGCACCAACTGGTTACCGGGGGCGTTTATGGCAGGATGCGCAACCCGATGTATGCCGCGATCTGGATGTCGGCGCTGGCGCAGCCGTTGCTGATCCATAACTGGGTAGCCGGCGCGCTGGTGGTGCCCGCCTTTGCGGCGATGTGGTTTATTCGCGTCCCCAACGAGGAGGCGTTGATGCGCCGCCGGTTCGGCGCGGACTGGGACGCCTATTGCCGGCGGGCGGGACGGCTTTGGCCGAAGAGGCCGGCATGATCCATACCGCGATCGAAATGCCCGCCGTGCGGCTGTCGGGCGCTGTGTTGATTATCGAAGCGTTCCGCTGCTGGCGGCGCGCGCATCTGGCCGGCCTTGCCGCCGCGCCGCGCCTGTATCGGCTGCTGGCCCCGAGCAGGAGGCCGATGCTTGCACCGGCACTCGACAGCTTGATGCGACTGTTCGAGGACTCGCTTGGCCGTCCGCCTGCGCTGGGTACAAAAGGGCTTTCGGCCGACGAGGCGCTGCTCCTCGACCTGCTGGATACGGCAGCGGATATCGCAACGCCCTTTGGCTCGGCGCTGCGTTCGACCCGGGTCATGATGGCGGAGGGGGTATGAGCGACGCGATCGGGAGCATGAAGGCGCTGGAATCGGTGATCGGCAAGACGCCGCCCGCGATCGGCCTCAAGGTCATCGATCATGTCGACGCGACCGCGCGGCGGTGGCTTGCGGCGGCGCCGCTGATGTTCGCGGGGCTGGGCGATCTGACGCATCTTTCCGTGACACTTGGCGGCGGTGCGGCCGGTTTCGTGCAAGCACCGGAACCGGGCGTCCTCGAACTGTCGATGGATGATGTCGATGACCCCGCGCTGTTCGTCGCCGACGCCAGCTTTGGCTCGCTGTTTCTGATCCCCGGCATCGGAGAGACGCTGCGGATAAACGGCCGCGTGGCGGCGGTCGCCGATGACAGAGCGCGAATCGCGATCGATGAATGCTATGTTCATTGCGCGAAGGCGCTGATCCGTTCGGAATTCTGGGGCGCAGGTGCGCAAGCCGATGCTCCCGACGACCATCGGGCTTTCGCTGCTGCCAGCCGATTCATAGCGCTCGCGACGATCGACGCGGACGGCGGCGCGGATCTCAGCCCGAAGGGCGATCCGGCGGGGACGATGGCGGGCGTCGAGGGCGACCGGCTATGGTTCGCCGATCGACCCGGCAACCGCCGCGTCGACAGTTTCCGAAACATCATCGCCCAGCCGCGCGTCGCGGCGGCGCTGCTGATCCCGGGATCGACGGCCGTGATGATCGTCGATGGACGCGCGGCGGTGACGACCGACGCGGCGATGCGTGAGGCGTTCGCCGTGCGCGGGAAGACGCCTCTGCTGGTGACGCGCATCGACACCGTTCGGATGGTGCGGCGGGAGAGCGCGGCGCTTGCACGGGCCGCCCTGTGGCCCGCCGCCGCCGCGCCTGCCGACATCCGGCCCGCCAAGATGTTTGCGGAGCATATTCGGCTCAACAAGGACAAGGGACTTGGCGCGCGGATCGCGGGGGCGTTCGTGTCGGTGCCCGGGCTGATGCAGCGCGGGCTCGACAAGGATTACAAGGACAACCTGTACTGACGCGACGCCGCCGCGTCTTGTGGTCGCGGCGGCGTGAGAGCGTGACGGGGCGTCAGAAGCGCCCCTCGAACGTCAATCCGATCATTCGCGGTTCGCCGAGCAGCGCCTGCAGGCGGCCGGCATTTTCATACTGATAGTCGTAATATTTGTCGTCGAAGAGGTTCGTCGCGACCAGATAGGCGCCGAAGTTGTCGTTGCTGTAGCCGATCTTTGCATTGACGAGCGTGCGCGCGGGAACATCGCGCCCGGTCGCCTGATCGATGACGTTCTGGAACTGGGCGCCGCGATAATTGGCGTTGAGGTTCAGGGAGAAACCGCTGGGATGGCGCCAGTCGAACCCCGCCGCCGCCGTCCATTTCGGTGCGCCGGAAAAGGCGTTGCCCGACAGGTCCAGCGCCTGACCGTTCTGGACGACGAAGGTAAGGAACTTGCTCTTGGCGAAGCCGACCGAGCCGTAGATGTTCAGGCGATCGGTCGCCTGGACATTGCTTTCGACTTCGAAGCCCCAGACGCGCGACTTGCCCGCGTTCTGCGTTTCATAATCATATTGGTTTTCGGATAGCTGGACGTTCACCTGCTGATCGGTCCAGTCGATGTAGAAGGCGTTGGCGTTGAGCGTCAGTCGCCGGTCGAGCCACTGGGTGCGCAGCGACAGTTCGTAGTTCCATGTATATTCGGGGTCATAGGTAAAGGCTTGGGCGCGGCCGGGATTGATCCCGTTGCCACCCGATCGATAGCCGCGCTGGACGATGGCGCTGACCGTCTTGTCGGGCGCGACTTCCCACGAAAGGCCGCCTTTGGGGAGGAACGCCTGATAGGTGGTCTTTTGCTGCGGGCCCGAACTGTTAGCGTTGGACACGTCGGAGAGCAGGAGATTGTTCACCGTCTGCAGGATGAAGGCAAAGGTCGGGTTCGCGGCATAATCCGCCGGGTTCGGCAGGACGGTGTTCAGCGTGACTGCGTTCTCGTTGCGCACGATCTGCTTTTCGCGATCGTAGCGGAAGCCGGCGAGCAGCTTGAGTCCCGGCGCGACCTCCCAGCTCGCATCCCCGAACAGCGCCTGCGTTTCGATGTTGAAGGGATAGAGCTGGACCGACGAGATGAAAACGCGCTGCGGATAGACGCCGCGGACCGCCTGCGCCGTACCGAGCGCGGTTGCGGGATCGAAACCGGCATTCTGAACGAGGAAATCCGCGACGCGCGATGTCAGGCCCAGATTCTCATCAAGGTCGAGGCTGAACGTGCTGTTCGCGAGATAATCGGGATTCTTGTGCTTCGAATAATAGGCGCCGACCAGACCTTGCAGCGGGCCGGTGTCGAACGTCAGGCGTAATTCCTGACTGAAAATCTTCTGGTTGGTCGAATAGTCGCCATAGGCTTCGTCGTCCCGGCGCAAATCGCCGTCGTAGGTCGAGAAGGTCTTGAGGTGATTATACGTGCTGATCGACGACAGGGTGAAGACGTCGCCCAGCGGCAGGGATATGTCGAAGGTGAAAAGATCGGTGCTTGTTTTCGAATAGGTTTCGCGGTTCGCATCCACGGTGCGGCGCTTCCAGCTGTTCGGCAGGTCGGTGAACGTATAGCCGCGCCCGTCGTTTCCGAAGTGGCGATCGTAAAGGTAGGATGCGACGATACGCAGGCCATCGGGTCCCCATGGCGTGAAGAGCAGCTTGGTGCGCAGGACGTCGCTGTGCGACTTCGCATAGTCGCTGCCAGTGAAACTGTTCTCGATCAGTCCATCGCCGCGCGCGCGTTCGCCCGCCACGCGAAACGCCAGCACGTCGGGGATGATCGGTCCGCCGACGGCCGCCGCGAGACGATATTCGCCGTCGGCGTCGGTGATCATCGCGCGCGCCTTGCCCTGCCAGTCGAAGCTTGGATCGGCTGTCTTGAGGATGATTGCGCCCGCCAGGGCGTTGCGGCCCTGCAGCGTCGACTGTGGGCCGCGAAGGATCTCGACCTGTTCGAGGTCCCACAGGTCGAGAGGCCCGCCGCCGCTGGCTTCGCGGGGCAGCGGTGATCCGTCGAGATAGACCGTCGCCAGATCGCCGAAGCCCGTGCCCGAAACATTCGTGCTTGAAATGCCGCGAATGTTGAAACCTGACTCGGCAAAGGTCGATGACAGGTTCGCCGTGCGGTCGATCAGATCATAGACGCTGATCAGGTTCTGCTTGTCGATCTCTTCCGATGTAAAGACTTTGACGCTGGTCGGTGTGTCCTGGAGCGTGCGGTCGAATTTCAGCCCCGTCACGATGATTTCGTTGCCGTCGGTCTCGGTCGCGGCGGCGGCGTCGATCGCTGCCTCCTCCGCATGCGCGGGCATGGCCGCGCCGGCCAGCAAAAGGGCCAGTAGATTGGTCGTCTTGGTCATTGTCAAAAACCCCCTGCGTCGCTATTCAGCGGGGCCGCTATTGCTATTGCGAATGCGAGTCAATAGTGGAGCGATGCAGGTCGCAAGGGGGATATATGGAAGACAGCTCGCCATTCTGGCCAGCGCTCTTGATTGCCGTAACGTCGGGGGCAGGGGTCTGGCTGCTGCGCCGGTCGTGGCAGGGCAAGGCGTCGCGGCCGGGAATCGTCGCCGGCGGCTGGGCGCTGATCGCGGCGTCGCTCATCTGGCCCGCGTGGCAGCTTGGCCCGGCGCGTGGCCCCTTCATCGCCCTCGCGCTGGTTTCGGCGATCGCGCTCGGCGTTGTCGCGTCGAACTACACGGTGCGTCAGGCCAAGGCGCGTGCGGCGCGTGAGAGCCTTGCCCCCGAGCCGTCCGACCGGGCGACCACCAGATGGCGCGAGACGCTGCGTTGGCTTCTCGCCGGGCCGATCGGGATGGTCGCCGCAATGGGTGTCGGCATCGCCTGGGCAGCTCTGGTTCCCGGGGAGCAGCAGACCCGGCTCGTCGTCGGCGGATTGATCGTTCCCGTGGTCTGGGGAGGCTGCATGGCGTGGACGCTTGCCGACAACCGGATCATTCGCGCGACCGCCGTCCTTGTCGGCGTCGCCGTAGTCAGCTTTGGCGCCGCCATTCTGAAGGGCTTCGCATGACCTCTGCTCCCGTTGCCAGGCCCAGGAAGCCCAAAGACTTGATGTCTCGCATCCCGGCGGGCTTCGTCCGTGCGGTACTGCGCGGGCACAGCTCGCTGGGGCTCGCCTTTGCGGCGCTCATCTATCTTGTCTGCCTTTCGGGGAGCATCGCGGTTTTCGCGCACGAATATCAGCGCTGGGAAAGCGCATCGGCTCCGCAAGTCTCGGCAGTGACGCCCGATGCGGTGCAGGCGGCGTTCGAGGGTGCGATTGCCAGGGGCGGGAAGGATGTCGAACATGTCTATATCACGCTGCCGACCGATGATTTCCCCCGCCTTCTTCTTTATGTCGATGCCGCGAAAGACAGCGAATTCGTTGCCGACGCGACCGGCCGGATCGTGCCCGGCAAGCCATTCGCCTGGACCGAGTTCATCACGCGCCTCCACATCAATCTGCACCTGCCGCGCACCTGGGGTGGTTTTCTCGTCGGCCTGATCGGCGTGGCGCTGCTGTCGTCGCTGATCTCGGGCATCCTTGCCCATCCACGGATCTTCCGCGACGCCTTCCACCTTCGCCTCGGCGGGTCGAGGCGGTTGCAGGAGGCGGACCTGCACAATCGCCTTGGCGTGTGGGCGCTGCCCTTTCACATCATCATCTCGCTGACCGGCGCGTTCCTTGGCCTTACCACGATCATCGTCGGGGTTCTCGGCATGGCGATGTTCAATGGCGACGTGAACAAGGTCTATGCCCTGTTCATCCCTGTGCCGCCGATCGACGATCCGCGCCCCGCGCCCGTCCTTGACCTTGAACCGATGTTTTCGAAGCTACCGCAAGATGGCGGCCGGCTAGAATATATCTTCACCGAGCATCCGACCGAAATGGGCGGTGCGGCGCTGTTCAACGTCAAGCGTCCCGATCGCATCGGTCGGACCGACGGCTATGCTTTCCGTCGCGACGGAACGATCTACCATGCGTCGAAATCGGCCGATAACAATCTGGGCGAAGACCTGCTTTCGGGCATGGGGCAGCTTCACTTCGGCTGGTTCGGGGGTGGGATCGTCAAGATCGTCTATTTCATGCTCGGGCTCGGCCTCACCTATCTGGCCGCCAGCGGCGTCAACATCTGGCTTGCGCGCCGCCGCGACAAGGGGCGCCCGGCTCCCGGCTGGGAACGGATATGGAGCGCCACGATATGGGGCCAGCCGGCATCGATTGCCGGTGCCGCGGTCGCGAGCCTGATCATGGGTGAAACGGCGGCCGCCATCGGCGCGTGGGCGATCCTGTCGGTCGCTTTCTGGCTGCTCGCCTTTCGCTTCGATGCGCGAGGGCTGGGCAAGGTGGGTCGTATCGCGACCGGCGTGCTGATGCTGCTGGTGGTCGGCGTCCATCTGGCGCTGCGCGGTGGCGCCGCGTCGGCCGATGCGGTCGCGTGGATTGTCAACGCCGGCTTCCTGCTCGGGGGGCTGGCGCTGCTCGCACCGGATTTGCGCCGCGCGGCTTCGTCGGGACCGGCCGTAGTCACGCACTGATCGAAATTTTCGATCAAAGCGTCGGATAATTTCACTTTTCGCGCAGGAATGACTGGCGCTAGGGGGAGCCTCCACCAACCAAGGAGCTCTCCCGAATGTCCGTTCTGAACACGATCCTCAAGCCCTTCAACGCGACCGCCTACAAGGACGGCAAGTTCGTCGACATCAGCGACGCCGACGTCAAGGGCAAGTGGGCGGTCTTCTTCTTCTACCCGGCCGATTTCACGTTCGTCTGCCCGACCGAACTCGAAGATCTTGCCGACATCTACCCCACGCTCCAGAAGATGGACGTCGAGGTCTATGCCGTGTCGACCGACACGCATTTCTGCCACAAGGCCTGGCACGACACGTCGCCGGCGATCGGCAAGATCAATTACTATATGGTCGGCGACCAGAACCACAGCATCTCGAACAATTTCGAGGTTCTGCGCCAGGGCGTCGGCCTTGCCGACCGCGGCACCTTCGTCCTCGACCCGCAGGGTGAAATCCAGCTCCTCGAAATCACCCCCGAGGGCGTGGGCCGGAACGCTGCCGAACTGCTCCGCAAGATCAAGGCGCTGCAATATTGGGTCAGCCACCCGGGCGAAGTCTGCCCCGCGAAGTGGGAAGAGGGCGCCGAAACGCTTGCCCCCTCGCTCGACCTCGTCGGCAAGATCTAAGCATACCGCATAGGCCGGAGGGGCGGCGGCACGCTCGCCGCCCCACGGTTTCTTTCCCCCCTCTCGCAGGAACTCTCCCCATGCTCGACGCCAATCTGAAGCAGCAGCTTCAAGGCCTGCTCACGAATCTTCGTGAACCGATCGAACTGATCTCGTCGCTCGGCGACGATGCCAAGTCGGCCGAGCTGGAGACCCTGCTGGGCGACATCGCCGCGCTCTCGGACAAGGTCAGCGTGACCCGGGCCGACGACGACGCGCGCCGCCCCAGCTTCCTGATCCGCCGCGCCAGCGATGCCAACGTCGCGGTGCGCTTCGCCGGTATCCCGATGGGGCATGAATTCACCTCGCTCGTCCTTGCGCTGCTGCAGGTCGGCGGCCACCCGCCGAAGGTCGCGCCCGAGGTGCTGGAGCAGGTCGCCGCGCTCGACGGCGATTTTCACTTCGAAACCTATTTCTCGCTGTCGTGCCAGAATTGCCCGGACATCGTGCAGGCGCTCAATCTGATGTCCGTCGTCAATCCGCGCATCACCCACACCGCGATCGACGGGGGCTTGTTCCAGGCCGAGGTCGAGGAGCGCAAGATCATGGCGGTTCCGACGATCTTCCTGAACAACGAAGATTTCGGGCAGGGTCGCATGGAACTCGAGCAGATCCTCGCCAAGCTCGACAGCGGCGCCGAAGCCAAAGCGGCCGAAAAGATCGCCGCGAAGGATGCGTTCGACGTGCTCATCGTCGGGGGTGGTCCGGCTGGCGCCGCAGCCGCGATCTATGCGGCACGCAAGGGCATCCGCACCGGTATCGCCGCCGAACGCTTCGGCGGGCAGGTTCTCGACACGATGGCGATCGAAAATTTCATCTCGGTCCAGCACACCGAAGGGCCGAAGCTCGTCGCGCAGCTCGAACAGCACGTCAAAGATTATGACGTCGACATCATGAACCTGCAGCGAGCCGAAAAGCTGATACCGGCGAAGGCCGAAGGCGGCCTGCACGAGGTGAAGCTCGCAAGCGGCGCGTCGCTGAAGGCGCGGACCGTGATCCTGTCGACCGGTGCGCGCTGGCGCCAGCTCGGCGTGCCGGGCGAGGACCAGTATCGCAACAAGGGTGTGGCCTATTGCCCGCACTGCGACGGCCCGCTCTACAAGGGTAAGCGCGTCGCGGTGATCGGCGGCGGCAACAGTGGGGTCGAGGCAGCGATCGACCTCGCGGGCATTGTCGCGCATGTGACGCTGATCGAATATGATGGCGAACTGCGCGCCGATGCGGTGTTGCAGCGGAAATTGGCCAGCCTGCCCAATGTGAGGATCATCACGTCGGCGCTCACGACCGAAGTACTCGGCGACGGCGAGAAGGTGACCGGCCTGTCGTATAAGGACCGCAACAAGGACATCGATCACCAGGTCGAACTCGAAGGGGTTTTCGTCCAGATCGGCCTGGTCCCCAACACCGAATGGCTGAAGGACGCTGTGACCCTGTCGCGCCACGGCGAGATCGAGGTCGATCACCGCGGAGAGACCAGCCAGTCGGGGATCTTTGCTGCCGGCGATTGCACGACCGTGCCGTACAAGCAGATCGTCATCGCGATGGGCGAAGGGTCGAAGGCGGCGCTGTCGGCGTTCGACTATATGATTCGCCTCCCGTTGGAAGTCGAAGCCGAGGCGGCTTGATGTTGGGTCGCGCGGGCGCGGTTTACGTCTAGGTTCCCGTTTTTCGCCATCCCGGACTTGATCCGGCGCCCCTTTACGGCGCAAGCTTGCATCGCGCCCGGATCAGGTCCGGGATGACGAAGGATGGGCTGCAATGACCGAAAAGAAGGAGCCGCCGGCGCCGATTCCGCTCTGCCGGTTCGAAGAATTGGCGCAGCGCGAAAACCGGCTGCGCGAGGAGAGTGACGACAAGGCGCGTCGCGTCCGCGATAAGGGTCCGCCGAAAGACTAGAAGCTCATTCCGGAATAGTCGGCTTGAGAGCGATCGCGTCGAGGCACGCAGCCAGCCGTTCGATTTCGTCGGGCGTGAAATGCAGCCCCAACTTGCTGCGCCGCCAGAGAATATCCTCCACATCGCGTGCCCATTCCCGGGTCACCATCCACTGGACTTCGGCCGCACTTAATCCGTGCGCGATTTCGCCGCCCAGCGTATCCCACCCTGTGGCGTCGGCCAGCCACCGGCGCGCATCGGTGCCATAAGCCTTGACGATGCGATCGACCGTCGCGGCGGGCAGGAACGGATAGGCGAGCTTGTATTCGGCGCGGAGCGCTGCGGCGCCGTCGGTCGGAAAATCGCCACCCGGCAAAGGCGCATGGCCGGTCCAGCGCTTGCCCGACAGTGCAGGAATATGCGCGGCGAGTTCATCGACTGCATGTTCGGCGACGTGACGATAGCTGGTGATCTTGCCGCCGTAGACAGTGAGCAGCGGTGCGCCTTCCTCGAGGTCGAGGTCGATGCGATAGCCGCGCGTGGCCGCCTCGGGGCGGCCCGACCCGTCCTCGATCAGCGGGCGTACCCCCGAATAGGTCCAGACGACGTCGGCCGGAGTGACGGGAGAATTGAAATACTGGCTGGCGCCCTCGCACAGATACTCAATCTCTTCCGCGCTCGCCCGGATGTCGTCCAGCGGTCCCTCGTGATCGAGGTCGGTCGTCCCGATCAGCGTGAAGTCGCGTTCATAGGGGATGGCGAAGAAGATCCGCCCGTCGGGAAGCTGGAAGAAATAGGCGTAAGAATGCTCGAACGCCTTGCGCACGACGATGTGCGAACCGCGCACGAGCCGCATCCCATAGTCGGGCGGTGCCGAGGCGCGGGCCAGCAGGTCGAGGACGGCCGGGCCAGCCGCGTTGACCAGGCTTCTGCCGGTGAAGCGATAGCTGTGTCCACGGTCGTCACTGGCTTCGACGATCCACAGGCCGTCTTCGACGCGCATCATGTCGGCTCGCGTATGCGTCCTCACGCGCGCGCCCTTGTCGGCGGCGTCGCGTGCATTGAGCATGACAAGCCGTGCATCGTCGACCCAGCCGTCCGAATATTCGAACGCCTTCACATATTGGGGCTGGAGAGGCTCCCCCGCGACATGGCGTCTGAGATCGACCGAGCGCGTTGCCGGCAGCTTTTTCCGTCCGCCGATATGATCGTAGAGAAAGAGACCAAGCCGCAGCAGCCAACGCGGGCGGAGGCCGTCGCGATAGGGAAGGACGAAGCGCAGGGGGCGGATGATGTGCGGTGCGATCCCCCACAATATCTCGCGCTCCTTCAGCGCCTCGCGCACAAGGCCGAACTCATAATGCTCAAGATAGCGCAGCCCGCCGTGGATCAGCTTGGTCGACGCCGAAGAGGTACCGCGCGCAAGGTCGCCGGCTTCGAGCAACAGCACGCGCGCACCGCGCCCTGCGGCATCGCGCGCGATGCCGGCGCCATTGACACCGCCGCCGACGACGATGACATCATAGGGAAGGGCGCTGTCGGGCATGGCCGCTCCCTATGGCAAGTACGGGGATTTTGCCAAGGGCAGACATCGTATGCGGCCTACGTATGCGCGTTGCATTCGGGCCGGGCATTCTCCAATTCGTTGAAACTATACCAAGGGGACTGAAGTGAGCGTGAAAGTCGAAACCCTGATTCTGTTCGGCGCGACGGGCGACCTCGCGCAGCGCATGCTTTTTCCTTCGCTCTACAATCTCCACGTCGATGGGTTGCTTGCCGATACGCTCACGATCGTCGCGTCGGGTCGCTCGAAGATGGACCGCGCGGGTTGCCACGAAATGGTGCGCGCGGCGCTGACCGATCATCTTTCCGCTGACCGGATCGATGAGGATGCCATCGCAAGCTTTCTCGGCCGCATTGATTATTGCCCGGTCGATGCTGGCGCGGGCACCGGCTATGATGAACTCGCAGCCCAGCTCGGCGACCGTCTCGGTCGCCCGGTCGGCGCCTATCTGTCGACGCCGCCGTCGATGTTCGGGCCGATCGCGCAGGGCCTGAGTGCCGCCGGAATCGCCTGCGCGGAATGCCGCATCGCAATGGAAAAGCCGATCGGCCACGACCTGGCTTCGTCGCGCGAAGTGAATGCGCAGGTCGGCGATGCCTTTGCCGAAGACCGGGTGTTCCGCATCGACCATTATCTGGGCAAGGAAACGGTCCAGAATCTGCTCGCGCTGCGCTTTGCGAACATGCTGTTCGAACCGCTGTGGAACGCGCAGGCGATCGACCACGTCCAGATCACCGTTGCCGAGACGGTCGGGCTGGAGGGCCGCGTTTCCTATTATGACGGGGTCGGCGCGCTGAAGGACATGGTGCAGAACCATATGCTCCAGCTTCTCGCGATCATTGCGATGGAGCCGCCTGCCAGCGTGTCGGCGACCGCGGTGCGCGACGAGAAGGTCAAGCTGCTGCGCAGTCTCCGCAAGCTGAAAGCCGAGGACGTCAAGGCGCACAGCGTGAAAGGCCAGTACACGAGCGGCGCGGTGAACGGCGCCGCGGTCACCGGCTATGCCGACGAACTCGGCCGGCCGTCGAATACCGAGACCTTCGTGGCGATCAAGGCGTTCATCGACAATTGGCGCTGGAAGGGCGTCCCCTTTTACCTTCGCACCGGCAAGCGCATGCCACAGCGCAAGTCGGAAGTGTTGATCCAGTTCAAGCCCGTTCCGCACAATATCTTTGCGCGCGTCGGCGCGGGCAAGCTCGATGCGAACATGATGATCATCAACCTGCAGCCGGAGGAGAATATTCGGGTCAGGGTGATGGCAAAGCAGCCCGGGCTCGACCGCGATGGGGTCAAGCTGAAGGAAGTGACGATGGACGTCTCGCTCTCGCACAGCTTCGAGGGCGAACGGCGGCGCATCGCATATGAGCGGCTGCTGCTCGATTTCATCGAGGGAGACCAGACGTTGTTCGTGCGCCGCGACGAGGTCGAGGCGCAATGGGAGTGGATCGATTCGATCCGCGACGCCTGGGCCGAAGTCGACATGGCACCGCAATCCTACACTGCCGGAAGCTGGGGCCCGTCGAGCGCCATCGCGCTGATCGAGCGGGACGGAGCGAGTTGGCATGACTGACCTGCACCCGTCCATCGCAGCGGTCACGGACCGCATCATCGCCCGCAGCGCGCCGAGGCGGGCCGCCTATCTTGACCTGATGGGCCGTCAGCGCGAGGCTGGCACCAATCGGGGGAACCTGTCGTGCGGCAACCTCGCGCATGGGTTCGCGGCGTCGGGCGAAGACAAGCCTGCGATTCGCGCGGGCACCGAAATGAACATCGGTATCGTCACCGCCTATAACGACATGCTCTCGGCGCATCAGCCCTATGGTCGCTATCCCGAGCAGATCAAACTTTTTGCCCGTGAAGTCGGTGCGACGGCGCAGGTTGCGGGCGGGGTTCCCGCGATGTGCGACGGGGTCACGCAGGGGCAGGCAGGCATGGACCTGTCGCTGTTCAGCCGCGACAATATCGCGCAGGGGACCGTGATCGCGCTCAGCCATGCGATGTTCGAGGGCGCGCTGCTGCTTGGCATTTGTGACAAGATCGTCCCCGGCCTGTTGATCGGCGCGCTGCGTTTCGGGCATCTGCCGACAATTCTCGTTCCTGCAGGCCCGATGCCATCGGGCCTCGCCAACAAGGAAAAGCAGCGCGTCCGCCAGCTTTATGCCGAGGGGAAGGTGGGCCGCGACGAGCTGCTCGAGGCCGAGGCGGCGAGCTATCATGGCGCCGGCACCTGCACCTTCTATGGCACCGCGAACAGCAACCAGATGATGATGGAACTGATGGGGCTGCACATTCCCGGCAGCGCCTTCACCAACCCCGGCACCAAGCTGCGGCAGGAACTGACACGTGCCGCGACGCATCGGATCGCCCGGATCGGCTGGGATGGCGATGATTATCGCCCGCTGGCGCGCTGTATCGACGAAAAGGCGATCGTCAACGCTGCGATCGGCCTGCTCGCGACGGGTGGATCGACCAACCACGCGATCCATTTGCCCGCGATCGCGCGCGCGGCGGGGATTATCATCGACTGGCAGGATTTCGACGAACTCAGCCACGCGGTCCCGCTGCTTGCGCGCGTCTATCCGAACGGTGCGGGCGACGTGAACAACTTCCACGCCGCGGGCGGAATTGGGTATGTCGTTCGCGAGTTGCTGGGCGCGGGGCTGCTCCACGGCGATGTGTTGACCGTAGGCGGAACGATGGCTGATTATGCCGCCGAGCCCATGCTCGTGGATGACGAACTGCACTGGCGGGCCTCGCCGGCGAAAAGCCGCGATGACACGATGTTACGGCCGGTGGCAGCGCCCTTCTCGCCCGACGGCGGCATGCGCCTTCTGGCAGGAAATCTCGGCCGCGCGATCATCAAGACCAGCGCCGTCGACAAGGATCGCTGGACCATCGAGGCGCCGTGCCGGATCTTTGACGACCAGAATCAGGTGCTCACAGCGTTCAAGGCGGGCGAACTCGACCGCGACGTCGTTGTCGTCGTCCGCTTCCAGGGCCCGCGCGCCAACGGCATGCCCGAACTCCACAAGCTGACCCCCGCGCTCGGCGTGTTGCAGGACAAGGGTTTCCGCGTTGCTTTGCTCACTGACGGCCGCATGTCGGGCGCGAGCGGCAAGGTGCCCGCGGTGATTCACCTCTCCCCCGAAGCCTTGCCCGGTCCCGACGGCGTCAGCGGTCCGCTCGCTTACCTCAAGGATGGCGACATCGTCCGCGTCTGCGCCGTGAACGGCGAAGCGGTCGCGCTGGTCGATGAGGCCGAATGGGCCGCGCGCTCTCCCGCCATCGCGCCGCCTCCGGCGCTTGGCGTCGGCCGCGAACTGTTCGCGCTGTTCCGCCATCATGCCGACGAAGCCGAAAAGGGCGGATCGGCAATTTTGGCGGCGATGGAGACCGTCGTCTAATTTTCGCCGGGATGACGAGAAAGAGAAGCCAGTAATGACCGACCATAGCATCGACCAGATCATGCGCCTTGCGCCCGTCATCCCGGTGATCGTGATCGATCGGGTCGAGGATGCGGTGCCCATGGCCGAGGCGCTCGTTGCCGGTGGCCTGCCGGTGCTCGAAGTCACGCTACGCACCCCCGCCGCGCTCGATGCGCTCACCGCGATGAAGGCGGTGAAGGGCGCGGTCGTCGGCGCCGGCACGGTGCTCGATCCCGCGATGCTGAACAGTGCGATTCAGGCGGGCGCCGAATTCATCGTCTCGCCGGGGCTCACCGACAATCTGGGTAAAGCGGCGGTCGCGAGCGGCATTCCCTTCTTGCCCGGCACCGCGAATGCCGGGGACATCATGCGCGGCATGGACCTTGGCCTGTCGCGTTTCAAATTCTTCCCTGCGGCGACCAGCGGCGGCATTCCGGCGCTGAAAGCGCTCGCCGGGCCCTTCGGAAACGCGCGTTTCTGCCCGACCGGCGGCATCAGCGCGGCGACGGCGCCCGAATGGCTCGCGCTCGACGCGGTGCTCTGTGTCGGTGGCAGTTGGGTTGTCCCGTCGGGATCGCTTGACCCGGTCAGCGTCGAGACATTGGCCCGCGAGGCATCTGCACTTTCGCGCCATTGATAAACGTCATCTTTACTGCCATCGTGCAGGGAAAGCGGCAATATAGTCGCTGGTGGGGAGATGCGCGTGCCAAGGCCGCAGCCACATTTGGAAGAAGTCCTCGCGTCCGAACCCGGATCGCACATTGCCGCGCTTTTCGATTTCGATGGCACCATCATATCCGGCTACTCGGCAACTGCGATGCTGCGCGAGAAATTCCAGCGTCGCGAAATGTCGATGGAAGAAATCGCGGAAACCGCGCAGGTTGTGGCGCAGCATAGCCTGGGGCAGATCGGCTTTTCCGGCCTGATGAGCGCTGCCGCCAAGTTCATGAAGGGCGTAGACGAGGAGAGTTTCACCCAGTTCGGCGAAGAACTCTACAAGAAGCACATCGCACGGAAAATCTACCCGGAGACGCGCGCGATCATCGAGGCGCATCAGGCAAAGGGGCATCGCGTCGCGATCATCTCGTCGGCGACGATCTATCAGATCGAGCCGACCGCGCGCGACCTTGGCATTACCGACATCAAATGCTCGGCCTACGAGATCGAGGACGGGATATTCACCGGCGATATCATCCGCCCGCTCTGTTTTGGCGAAGGCAAGGTGATCGCGGCGGAGGAACTCGCCGCCGAATATGGCCTCGATCTGGACCAGAGCTTTTTCTACTCGGACAGCGACGACGACATCGAACTGCTTGAACGTGTCGGCAAGCCGCGCCCGCTCAATCCGAACATGAAACTGAAGGGAATCGCGGACGAACGAAACTGGCCGGTTCAGCGCTTTGGCAGCCGCGGAACGCCGTCGTGGATCGACTATACACGGACCATTTACGCGACTGGTTCGCTCGTCGGGGCGTTCGCCGCCGGCCTGCCGATCTGGGCGCTCACCCGCTCACAGCGGGAGGCGGTCAATTTCTCGATGGGGCTGTTCGGCGATTTCGCGACCGCGATCACCGGGGTTGAGCTGGAGGTCGAGGACGAACGCCATCTTTGGTCCTCGCGTCCGTGCATCTTCATCTTCAACCATCAGAGCAAGGCGGACGTGATGATCCTTGCCAAGCTCATCCGTCGCGACATGGGCGGGGTGGGGAAGAAGGAAATCAAGAATATTCCCATCCTCGGCAAACTGATGGAATGGGGCGGCACCGTCTTCGTCGATCGTGCCGACGGAAAGAGCGCGATCAAGGCGATGGAACCGCTGGTCGATGCGATCCGGAAAGAAGGCAAGTCGATCTGTATTGCGCCCGAAGGGACGCGCAGCCTGACCCCGAAGCTGGAACCTTTCAAGAAGGGGGCCTTCCACCTCGCGATGCAGGCGGGCGTGCCGATCGTCCCGATCGTGATCCACAATGCAACCGACGTTGCGCCGAAGAATGAATTCGTCATGCGCCCCGCCACGGTGCGCGTTACCGTATTGCCGCCGGTCGATACCTCGCAGTGGAGCGTCAAGACGCTGAACACTCATGTGCGCGATGTGCGGAATATGTTTCTGCGCACGCTGGGGCAAGCCGAGGAAGAGAGTGCGGTCGCGGAAGCGCAGGCTGCGGTAGCGAAGCCAGCGAAGAAGACAGCCGGAAAGAAGGCCGAGCCGAAACCGGCGAAGAAAAAGGCTGCCGCGAGGAAGGCGGCAAAGGGGTGATGGTCGATATAAAACCCGTTCGCATCGGGCGAAGTCGAGATGCCGAACGGTAGCGCGCTCCTTGTGGCTGTCTTGCCTTCGCTCGCTACGAGCGGAGAACCGGTGGGGGCTTGCTGAGCGATGGCCGACGGCACCCCCCGCGCCGGAATCGTGGCGGAACAGGCGGCCGACCGGCTCTATATCATCGACGCACGCAATGGGGTCGAACGGCGCATTCTGCTCGACTGGATTCACGCGACATCGGGCGACCGCGAGCCGCAGTGGGCGAGCCTCGACATCGAGGACGGCGATCATGCGCTGCCCATCGACATGCTGCAGTTGCGGCTCGATGGCGCGCCATCGCGGCTGGTCGTTCCCTTGCGCGTCGCGTGGCGTATTCCCGCCTTCGACCGGGATCGCGCACTCAAATTTCGTCACCTGATCTTCGGTGATCCGCGACATCCGGGGCCGCTGCGGGCGCGGTTCATCCTGTGGCGTGACCGGCGCCGCGCGCAGATTCTTGTCGGTGAGGCCGCGACGCTCGACGCGCTGCGGGATCGCTTTTGTACGCAGACCGGCGGCGGTGATGGGGAGGGGACTGAAAGCCCGGAATTTGCGGGCTTCGTTGCACGGCAAGCGGCGCTGGCGCTCGATGTCGCCGAACGCGGCATTCGCGGTAGCCGCTACAAGGTGCCGCGCTTCGTTGCCGATGGGCTGCGTACCAGTCCCAAATTCCGCGCCGCGCTGGCCGAGCTTTCCGATACGACGGGGCGCCCGGTCGCCGATCTCTATCGCGAGGCGCGACCGCTGATGAAGGAAGTCATCGCGCGGCCTTCGGCGCTGTTCCTTGATTTGCGGGCGCGGCTCGACCGGATGATGTTCGGCGGCTACGCGCCCGAGATGGAAGTCGATGCGGCCGAAATGGCGAAGCTGCGCAGCATCCTTCGCGAGCATCCGACCTCGATCCTGTTCACGCATAAGACTTATATTGATGGCGCGACGCCCAGCCGGCTACTTTATGAAAACGACATGCCGATGCTGCACAGTTTCGGCGGCGCGAACCTTGACTTTGCGGTGATGGGCGAATTCTTTCGCCGGTCGGGAATGATCTTCATCCGGCGCAGTTTCCAGGACCAGCCGGTCTACAAGCTGGTGCTCCGCCACTATATCGCCTGGCTGCTCGCAAAACGCTTTCCGCTGAGCTGGGCGTTCGAGGGAACGCGCTCGCGGCTCGGCAAGCTGATGCCGCCGAAATACGGACTGATGAAATATGTCCTCGACGCGGCGCACGCGACCGGCACGCGCGATGTGCATTTCGTGCCCTTCGTGACCAGTTTCGACCTGATCCGCGATGTCGAGGAATATGCCGCCGAACAGACCGGCCGGAACAAGAAACCCGAAAGCCTGAGCTGGTTCATCGGGTATATGAAGAGCCTGAAGGAACCGTCGGGCCGCATCCGGCTGGATATCGGCGATCCGGTGGTGATTGACGAGGCACCGGGACCCGACGACAAGCGCGCGCTCGAACGGATCGCCTTCGCGGTTGCGGTCGAGGCGAACCGTGTCACGCCGCTCACTGTCACTTCGGTTATGTGTCTTATCCTCCTCGGGCTTGCTCCGCGCGGCGCGACTGCGGCTGAACTGCTGGCGGCGATCGCGGCGGTTACCGACTGGGCGCGGGTGCGCGATATTCGGCTCAGCAAGGAACTGGAAAGCCGCGACGACCGCGCGCTTTCCTTGACCGTCGATACGCTTGTCGAGAGCGGTCTGCTCGCTCGCTATGAGGCAGGGAGCGAGAATGTCTATTCGATCGATCCCGCGAAGCATCCGATGGCGAGCTATTATCGCAACATCATTGCCCACCACTTCCTGGATCGTGCGATGATCGAACTGGCGCTGTTCCAGCTTCGCGACAGCGGCGAACGCGACACGGGCGCAGGGTTCTGGGCGAAGATCGACCGGCTGCGCGACCTGTTCAAGTTCGAGTTCTTCTATCCTCCCCGCGACGAGCATCGCGCGGCTCTGGAGGCTGAGCTCGCGCGCATCGATCCGGCCTGGGAGAAGCGTCTGGCCAGCGGAGACCGCGGCGTCGCGCAGTTGATCCGTCGCAGCCAGCCCGTCGTCGGTCACGCGATCCTTCTTCCCTTCGCGGAGGCCTATTCGGTCGTCGCCGACCTGCTGACGCGCGCGAAGCCAGGCGACGAGGTCGATGCGAAGGCGCTGCTCGACACCGCGCTGGTCGAGGGTCGGCAGGCCTATCTCCTCCGCCGGATCAGCAGCGAGGCCGCCATCGGCAAGCTGCTCTTTGAAAACGGATTGTCGCTGATGCGGCATATGGGGCTCGCCGAGATCGCAACCCCCGACAGCCTCGCCGCGCGGCGCGCGCTGCTGGTGGAACTTCGCGGGCTTGCCAATGTGATGGAATCGATGCGCCTGTCGACGACGGCGCTGGCCGACAAACTACCCGGAGGGTCAGATGCTTAAGCAGCTCAGCGCGCAGGACGCCCAGTTCCTCTATACGCAGACAGCGAACAATCTGACGCACATCATGGGGATCTATATCTACGATCCCTCGACCGCGCCCGGCGGCTTCGTGCGCTTCAAGGACATCATCCGTCACGTCGAAAGCCGGGTTCACACCTCGCCGCTGTTCAAGCGCCGCCTTCACCGGCTGCCCTTCGACCTCGACCATCCCTATTGGGTCGAGGACGAGCATTTCGACATCGAGGCGCATATGAGCCATGCGCGGCTGCCCGAACCCGGTGACTGGCGACAGTTCTGCATCGCGGTGGCGCGCTATTTCTCGAAGCCGATGGATATGAACCGACCGCTATGGGACATTTATGTCATCGAGGGGCTCGACCGCATTCCCGGCATCCCAAAGGGCAGTTTTGCGATGCTGCACCGCGTTCATCATGCCGCGGTCGATGGTGCGTCGGGCGCCCACGCTTTCATCGCGATGAGCGATATCGACGCGAAGGGGACGCCCGCGATTTCCGAACCGCCGCCGTCCGAAGACCTCGGTCGCCCACCGTCAAGTGCCGAGACCGTGACGCGCGCATGGTCGGCCTCGCTCCAGTCACCCGTCAAGTTCATGAACGCCTTGATGAAGATGTCGCCTGCTATTGTCGCGTCGGCGCGCAAGTCGATCGCCGAAGGCGGGATGACGGCGGGGGTTCCGGAGACGCGCTTCAACGCGCCCGTTGGTCCGCACAAGATGTTCGAGGGTACGACCGTGGCGCTGGCCGATGTCGCGGAAATTCGCAAAAAAGTGCCCGGCGCGACGGTGAATGACGTGGTCTTGACCACCGTCGGCGGCGCGCTCCGCAAATATCTTGCGAAGCACAAGGAATTGCCGAAGGAGAGTCTGGTCGCGGTCGCGCCGATCAACCTGCGCGGCAAGGAGAAGGCCGCGGGGAAGGCATCGACCCCCGGCAATCAGGTCTCGGCGATGAGCGTGCCGATCCGCACCGACATCGCCGATCCCCTGGAAAGGCTGGCGGCGGTGCGAGACTATACGGTCGAAGCCAAGGAAGCGAAAGCGGGCGTCAGCGCGCGGATCATGACCGATCTGTCACAGCATATTCCGGGCGCGACGATGGCGGCCGTCGCGCGCATCGTCACCAGCGAAAGGTTCGCGGTGCGGGGGACCAATCTTTTCATTTCGAACGTCCCCGGTGCGCAGGTGCCGCTGTATCTCGCCGGTGCGCAGCTTGTGCAACAGTACGGGATGGCGCCACTTGCGAACAATATGGGGCTGTTCATCGCGACCCCCAGTTATAATGGTCGGATCGCCTTCTCG
This sequence comes from Sphingopyxis sp., assembly GCF_016793825.1. Lineage (GTDB taxonomy): Bacteria > Pseudomonadota > Alphaproteobacteria > Sphingomonadales > Sphingomonadaceae > Sphingopyxis. The sequence goes on along the minus strand of NZ_JAEULM010000041.1, from coordinate 14,419 downwards.
ATCATCGGCGAGCGCGCGATCATGCCCGACATCGCCTTTTTTCGGACCTGCATTGATGAAAGTTTCGCCGATCTGATGGCGGCGATACCGAAGCCGGAGAAGCCGATCGCGAACCGAAAAGCCGCTACGGCAAAGCCGAAAGCGGTCGCCGAAGCGGTGCCGAAACCGCGGGCCAAGGTGAAAGCTGTGCCAAAACTGGCGGGCAAGCCCAAGCCGAAACCGGTTGCCAAAGGCAACGCAACCGGCAAGAATCGGAAAAAATAAGCCATCTCGCAGGATCAACGAATGATATTTGCCCCGACGCTCAGCGCCGACGCCGAGCTTGCAAGTGCGTCCAATTATGCCGCCTGGTCGAAAGCGGCACAGGCGCACGACGCGAAATCGGGGATGCAGGGGTGGCGAGACGCCGACGAAAGCCGGCACTTCGACTATAAGGCGATCCGCACCCGGCTCGAAAAATTGCGCAAGCTGTCGGCGGCGGGTGACGTCAAGGGACTATTGTTCGTACTCAACGAGGGCATCCACGGCAACATCGACGGCATGGGCCACGAACGCCTGTATCAGAAGGCTCGGTTCGGCACGAAGAAGCTGATCGAGGCCTATGTCGCCGAAGTCGTCGCAGCGCTCGACAAGATCGCGGCCTCGCGCTTGATCCCGCGCGAAGAAAAGCGTGATTTCTTCCGCCGCGCGCAGCATTGCTATGGACGTTCGGCGTTGCTGCTGTCGGGGTCGGGCAGTTTCCTCTTCTTCCACGTCGGCGTCGTCAAGGCGCTGTGGGGCGAAGGCGTGCTGCCGAACATCCTGGCGGGGTCGAGTGGCGGATCGATCGTCGCGGCCATCGTCTGCACGCGCAAGGACGCCGACGTCGGTCCCTTCCTTGAAAGCAAGCGGCTCGCCAATCCCGACCGCGGCCCCGAAATGAAGCGGCTTGCGCCCGACGAAGTGCGCGACCGGCTGGCCGAATTGATTCCCGACCTGACCTTTCAGGAAGCGTATGAGATCAGCGGCCGGCATCTCAACGTTTCGGTCGCTCCCGCCGAAAAGCATCAGAACGGTCGCCTGCTCAACGCGATCACCGCGCCCAATGTGCTGATCCGTGAGGCGGTACTGGCGTCGTGCGCGGTTCCGGGCGTCTTCCCGCCCGTGATGCTGATGGCGCGCGACGAGGCGGGCAACCGTGTTGCCTATCAGCCCGACCGGCGTTGGGTCGATGGGTCTGTGACGCACGATATTCCGACCAAGCGCCTCGAACGCCTCTATGGCGTGAACCATCATATCGTCAGTCAGGCCAACCCGCTGGCGCTGCCGTTTGCAACCGACACGCGCAAGCAGATGGCGCCGATCGAAGCCATTCAGCATGCGTCGATCGCGACGTTCAAGGCGTGGCTTAACGCAAACATGGTGATTTTCCAGAAGCCGCTTGAAATGGTGCCGCCGCTCAACAGCCTCGCCAATATGGCGCGCTCGGTCATCAATCAGGAATATACCGGCGACATCAACATCATTCGTCCACCCAAATTCTGGTCGCCAACCAAGATTTTAAGCGATCTGGCGCAGGATGACATCGACGAACTGATCGACACCGGTCAGCGTACCGCCTGGCCGAAGATCGAAATGGTCCGCACCCAGACGGCGATCAGCCGCGCGCTGGACGCGATCCTCGCGAAGCTCGACAAGGCGGGCGACGATGGGCCCGGCCATCGCAGTTCGGCGCTGAAGAAAGCGGTTCGTTGACCGCAGCTTCGGTGATCCTGCCGCCGAGGTCGGCCGGTGCGGGCGCAAAGCTGCATGTCACGCACTGGCTGCCGGAGGGGCGACCGAAGGCGGTCGTGCTGCTTGCGCACGGCTATGCTGAACATGCGGGGCGCTATGAGTATGTTGCCAAGCGGCTGACAACAGCCGGCTATGCGGTCTATGCGATCGATCATTGGGGTCACGGAAACTCGGATGGCGAGGGAGGGTTCGTGCCGCGCTTTTCGGCGTTCCTCGACGGCATGAGCGAGTTGCTGACGCTGGTCGAGGTCAACCATGGTGACACGCCGCGCGTCCTTCTCGGCCACAGCATGGGCGGGCTTATTGCGACGCTGTTTCTGGTCGAGCGACAGCAGGCGTTCGTTGCCGCCGCGCTCTCGGGACCGGCGATCCTGCCGGCCGAGCCACCGTCGCGTTTCACGGTCTGGATCAGCCGCTTTCTGTCACGTTTCTTTCCGCGTCTTGGCGTGCTGTCGCTCGACGCGACCGGCGTCAGCCGTGATCCGCAAGTCGTCGCGGCCTATCAGGCGGACCCGCTGGTCTATGGCGGCAAGATCGGCGCGCGGCTGGGCAAGGAATTCATGGATGCGATGGCTGTCGCACAGGCCGATGCGCCGAAAATCAGTTTGCCGCTGCTGATCCAGCATGGCGAGGCAGATCGGCTGACTGCACCGGCGGGTTCGCGCTATCTTTTCGACAATGTCGCGTCGCGGGACAAACGGCTCGAAATCTATCCAGGCCTGTTCCACGAAATCTATAGCGAGCCCGAACGCGATACGGTTCTCGATGATCTGATCGGCTGGTTCGACGCGCATGTTGCGGCCTGAAGTGGACGCCAACGGGTTGAGAGGGACGTCACGCGCATGATCAAATTCCTTCTTATCCTCCTGTTTGCGCCGCTGATCGCACTCGTGCTGATGTATTTCGTCTTTCCGGGTCGCCTTGTCGCCTCAGGGCGCTGGCTGCTCCGCAAGCGCGGCGGTACGGTGCAGAAGAGCGTGGTCGTGGAAGGTCGTGCCTGGCCCTATCTGGAGGGCGGCGACCCGGCGAAGCCGACGTTGCTGCTTGTCCATGGCTTTTCGGGCGACAAGGATAACTGGTCTTTTCTCGCGCCCTATCTGACCCGCGACTATCACATCATTGCGCCCGATCTGCCCGGTTTCGGCGAGAATGAGCGCAACCCGGATCTTGCCTATGATATCACGGCCCAAACCGCCCGGTTGAAAGCTTTTGTCGACGCGCTTCGCCTCGACCGCCCGCATGTGGCTGGCAACAGCATGGGTGGCTGGATCGCGCTTCGCTATGCGCTCGACTATCCGGGCGCGCTCGCCAGCCTGATCCTTCTCAACAATGCGGGCATCAACGGCGAGCATGAAAGCGACCTTCAGAAACAGGCCGCGAATCTCGATTACAATCCGCTCGTCCTCGCCAACCTGGAGGATGCCGACCGGCTGGTTGCGATGGTCGTTCACAAGCCACCGCATATCCCGTCGCGACTGAAGCCTGTCATCTACGCCGATGGTCTCAAATACCGCGACCAGCTCGATGCGATCTTCTGGGTTATCGCGAACGAAGGGCGCGATCATCCGCTCAACGACCGGCTGGGCGACGTGAAGGCGCCGACCTTAATTCTCTGGGGTCGCCACGACCGTTTGCTCGATGTCAGTTGTGTCCCGGTGCTTGAGTTTGGCATTGCGGGAAGCCGTTCGCACATCTTCGAACATGTCGGCCATGTCCCGATGGTCGAAGATCCCAAGGCGACAGCGGACGTGATGAAGGGCTTTCTTGCCAAGCTCTGAAATGCGCGCCAGTCTCTTCCGAAAATAGGGAGAGGTTCATGCGGTTGAAGGTCGGGCTGCTCGGCGGGGGCAGTTGGGGGACGACGGTCGCGTCGGTCGTGTCGCGCAACGCCCCCATCACACTGTGGGCGCGCGATGCCGAAACGGTCGAAGGCATCAACAGCGTCGGCGAGAATCGCAAATATCTGCCCGGGATCAAGTTGCCCGCAGCCTTGCGCGCCACAAACGATATGGCGGCGGTCGTCGCGGCCGCCGACGTGCTGGTGATGGGCGTTCCCTCGCACAGCTTTCGCGGCGTTCTGGAAGAAGCGCGCAATCATCTCCGTCCCTGGGTTCCGGTGATCAGCCTGACCAAGGGGCTTGAACTCGCGACGGGTAAGCGGATGACCGAGCTGATCGAGGAAATTCTTCCCGGTCATCCGGTCGGCGTATTGACGGGGCCGAACCTCGCGCGGGAGATCATGGCGGGACAGGCGGCGGCAAGCGTGCTGTCGATGGAAGACGAGATCGTCGTTCGCGCGCTTCAGCCGGTTTTCCATTCGGGACTGTTCCGCGTCTACACCAATACCGACCTCCTCGGCTGCGAGCTTGGCGGTGTGCTCAAAAACATCATCGCGATCGCCGTCGGCATGGGCGATGGGCTCGGCGCGGGGGACAACACGCGCGCCGGTCTGATGACGCGCGGGCTGGCCGAGATCACGCGACTCGGTGTAGCGATGGGCGGGCGGCCCGAAACTTTCGCGGGACTGACCGGCATGGGCGATCTGATCGCGACCTGCACCAGCCCCTTGTCGCGCAACCGCCACGTCGGGGTCGAACTTGGCAAGGGGCGTCCTATCGCCGATATCATCGCCGGTATGAACATGGTCGCCGAGGGCGTGAAGAGCGCGCCGACGGTCATGGCACTCGCCGACAGATATGACATTGCGATGCCGATCGCGCGCGACGTGTTCGACGTCACGCAAGGCAAACGCGACGCACAGGAAGTGTTCCGCGGTCTGCTCCGGTCGAGCGTGGGCGACGAAGCCCACCCCGGCTGACCCTTTTGCCGCGGGCCGTGCCGAATCGTCGATCAGGCGGGAAGAAATAGCGCGCTTGCTTCGTTCTTCTCCTGACCAACGGGGTCCAAGGAGACAGACGATGAAAAAATGGACGAGCTTCGCCTTGCTGCTGGCGCTTCCGGCCAGCGCCGCAGTGGCCGCTGTTCCCTATGGCTCGATGCCGGCTGGGTTCGAGCGACCCGAAATCCGCGCGGTGCCGATTGCCGGCGTCTACAATCAATACTGGTACAATTACAAAGCGGACATCCTCGAGGCCGAAAAGGAGCTGATCAGCGATCTGCGCCATTCGACCGACCGTGAAGACCGTTGGGACGCATGGGACGAATGGACCGCCGAGGTTGTCGATGCCGACAAGGATTATGCACGGGAAATGCGCAAGAAGGGCTATCGAACCGGCCGCGTGACAGTGGGCGGCTAACCCGGACCTTGCCCGGGTAGGAGGGGGCGGGCGTGTGTGGCGTCCGCCCTCTTCGCACATGTCAAATCCGCCCATGGCCTCGCCGCGGGGAGGAGCATTATCTGATCCCGCCTTCCGCAAGCAGCGCCTTTGCTTCCTGACCCTGCCAGTCGATGGCGCCGACCACCCGCCACAGCTCGCGACCCTTCGCATCGTAGAAGATGCTCGTCGGGAGCGCGCCGGCGCTGGCGTCGAGCAACGCGTTTTCTGGATCGAGATAGGGCTGGAGCGCCTTCAGCTTCGCCTTCTGGAACCAGGGATCGACAACCTCAGCACCCTGCAGATCCTGTGCGACGGCGATCACCGTCATGCGCGAACCTTCTTTCGTCGCCAGTGCATCAAGGGTCGGCATCTCGGCGACACAGGGCGCGCACCAAGTGGCCCACAGATTGACCAGTAACGGTTTGCCCCGGAACGCGGCGAGCGTGACCGCCGCATCGTCGGGGCCTTTGAACGCCGCCGCCGGTGCGGCCTTGCCAGCCCGGCTGCGATCGACCTGATGCTGAAAAGTGTCGATGGCGCCGCCATCCTTCGCTTCACCGCCCGAAATATTTGCTTGGGAGCCTGATGCTTGCTCCTCGTCGGCCTTTTGCCTATCGCAGCCCGCGACCGATCCGGCCAAAATCAGGGCGAGGGTCGCGGGAAACAAGCTTGGAACGCGGCGAATGGCGGATACTCCGGATAGTAACAGCATGTGGGGCGGTCGCTTTGGTGGCGGACCGGCCGCCATCATGCAAGAAATTAACGCCTCCATTCCGGTCGACAAACGCCTTTGGGAGGAAGATATCGTCGCCAGCCGCGCGCATGCCGCAATGCTGGGCGCGACGGGGGTCATCTCCGCCGCGGATGCCGCCGCGATCGACCGCGGCCTTGCGCTGATCGGTGACGAGTTCGCCGCGCGGGGTGTCCCTGTCGATCTTGGTCTCGAAGACATTCATATGACAGTCGAATCGCGGCTGAAGGAACTCGTCGGGGAGCCCGCTGGTCGCCTCCATACGGCTCGCTCGCGCAACGATCAGGTCGCGACCGATTTCCGCCTGTGGGTACGTACCGCTTGCGTGCGCATCGACGGGGGGCTGAAGGCGATCCAGGCAGCACTCCTGACGCGCGCCGAGGAGCACGCGGCCAGCATCATGCCGGGTTTCACGCATTTGCAGGTCGCGCAGCCGGTCACGCTCGGCCATCACCTGCTCGCCTATGTCGAGATGTTCGGCCGCGACCGTTCGCGCTTTTCCGACGCGCGTCGTCGCCTCAACGAATCGCCACTCGGCGCTGCGGCGCTCGCGGGAACCAGCTTCCCGCTCGATCGCGATAAGACGGCCGCCGCGCTGGGGTTCGACAGACCGATGGCAAACAGCATCGATGCCGTCTCGGACCGCGACTTCGCTCTCGAATTCTGCGCGTCGGCGTCGATCGCGGCGCTCCACCTCTCGAGGCTTGCCGAGGAGATCGTGATCTGGGCGAGTCAACCGTTCGGCTTCGTGGCCTTGCCCGACGCCTGGTCGACCGGCAGTTCGATCATGCCGCAAAAACGCAACCCCGACGCCGCGGAGCTGGTGCGCGGCCGCGCGGGTTTGCTGCTCGGGGCCTTCCAGCGGCTCTCCGTAATCGTGAAGGGGCTGCCGCTCACCTATTCAAAGGATCTGCAGGACGACAAGGAGACGGTATTCGGCGCCTTCGACGCGCTTGCTCTGTCACTCGCGGCGATGACCGGCATGGTCGAAACGCTGACGTTCCGCACCGATCGTATGCGGGCGCTTGCGGCGTCGGGCTATTCCACTGCGACCGACCTCGCCGATTGGTTGGTCCGCGAGGCTGGCGTGCCGTTCCGCGAGGCGCATCACGTCGTCGGCTCCTGCGTCAAGCGCGCCGAGCAACTGGGGGTCGAGCTGTCCGCACTGCCCGCCGATGACGCGGCGGCGATCCATCCCGCCGTCACTCCCGCCGCGCTGGCGGCGTTAACCGTCGAGGCGTCGGTTGCCAGCCGTACAAGCTATGGCGGCACGGCGCCCGAACGGGTAAGGCAGGCCATCGCCGCGGCGCGTGCCGCGCTGGAGGAACAGGATTGATGGCGAAGAGCCGCCTCATCGTCGCGACTTTTGCCGTCACCGCGCTTCTCGGTGCGTGCGGCAGCAAGGAAGATCTGAAACCGCCGGCGGGCGAACCCGCCCCGGCGATTCCCGTCGGCGCAAAGCGCGCCCCAACCACGGAGGAACTGACGACGCCCGACGCGCAGGCCAGGCCAGCGCGCAGCGACGAACTTCTCAAACGGTCCGAACAACGCGAACCCGACGATTTCGATTTGCCGCCTCCCGGCTGATCGAAACAAGACCCAGTTGTTTCGTTCGTGTCGAGCCGGGTCGAGATGCCCATCCGCGCGGCGCAGTCCGCAGGGCGATCTCGCCTACGCGCGATGCGAACAGAAAGTGAAGATCAGGATTCCCTTCGATGGACCATTTCGAACTGCGTAACGGCGTCCTCCACGCCGAAGATATTCCCCTGTCCCGTATTGCCGAGGAGATCGGCACACCCGTCTATGTCTACTCACGCGCGACGCTCGAACGCCATGCGCAGGTGTTCGCCGATGCGCTGAAGGATATTCCGCGCAAGCACATCGCGTTTGCGATCAAGTGCAATCCCAACCTCGGTGTGCTGCGCGTGCTGGCGCGGCAGGGTTATGGCGCCGACGTCGTGTCGGGCGGCGAGCTCGAACGCGCGCTTGCGTCGGGCATGGCGCCGCAGGACATCGTCTTCTCTGGCGTCGGCAAGACCCGAGCCGAGCTGGCTCAGGGCCTCGATCGCGGTATCGGCCAGTTCAACATCGAGCATGAGCCCGAGGGCGTCGCGCTTGCGGCCATTGCTCTTGCAAGGGAGATGACCGCCCCGGCGGTGCTGCGCGTCAATCCCGATGTCGATGCCGGAACGCATGCGAAGATCTCGACCGGCAAGGCCGAGAACAAGTTCGGCGTCGGCATCGACGCGGCGCCGGAAATATTCGGCCGCCTCGCCGCGCTGCCGGGGTTGCAGATGCGCGGTATCGCGCTTCACATCGGCAGCCAGCTCACGAGTCTGGCGCCGCTGGAAGCCGCCTTCGAACGTGTCGGTCGCCTCGTCGCCGACCTGCGCGCGGCGGGGCACAGTATTACCCACGTCGATCTTGGCGGTGGGCTTGGGGTGCCATATCGGCCCGAGGATAATCCGCCGAGCCCCGCCGACTATGGCGCGATGGTCGCGCGCGTGACCAAGGACTGGGACGTCACCTTGATGTTCGAGCCAGGCCGCGTGATCGCGGGAAATACGGGTGTGCTGCTCACCGAGGTATTGTGGGTGAAGCCGGGTGCGACCAATCCGTTCGTGATCGTCGATGCCGCGATGAACGATCTTGCGCGCCCGGCGCTTTACGATGCATGGCACGACTTCGTGGCGGTCAGGCCTACGGGCGAAACGATGACCGCGTCGATCGTCGGTCCGGTGTGCGAAACCGGCGACACGTTCGCACGCGATCGTGTGATCGACAGGGTTGATTCGGGCGATCTTGCCGTCTTCCGAACCGCGGGTGCTTATGGCGCGACGATGGCTTCGACCTACAATAGCCGTAGCCTGGTGCCCGAGGTTCTCGTCGATGGCGACCGCTACATAACGGTTGCCGATCGCATTGCGGCTGGCACCATCATGGCGGCCGAGCGGGTGCCGGACTGGATAGACTGACAGATGGAACAACTCCCCGTCTTCCTCAACCTGCGCGGCCGCACGGTCGTGCTCGTGGGGGAAGGCGCGGTGGCGGAAGCTAAGGCGCGGCTGATCGGGCGGGCGGGCGGACGGATCGTTTCCGGGTGGGAGGCAGGCGCAGCGCTCGCCTTCGTCGCGATCGAGGACGAGGCGGCGGCGCGTGCCGCTGCCACGGCGCTTCGCGCACGGGGTCTGCTTGTCAATGTTGTCGATCGTCCTGACTTGTGCGACTTCACCACCCCCGCGATCGTCGATCGCGCGCCGGTTACGATCGCGATCGGCACCGGCGGTGCATCGGCAGGACTTGCCAAGGCCGTGCGCCAGCGCATCGAGACGTTGCTCCCGGCACGACTGGGCGAGTTGGCGACGACGCTGCGTGCCGAACGCGACGCGATGCGGGCGCGCTGGCCCGTCGCCGCAGATCGTCGCCGTGCGATCGACGCTGCGCTGGCTCCGCGCGGTTTGCTGGATCCGCTCGATGGCGATGCGACGAACAGGGTTGGTCATTGGCTTGCCAGCAACGCCCCGCCGACGTCATCGCGGCTTGAAACCATCTCCCTGACCAGCGTCGATCCTGACGACCTGACGCTTCGTGCTGCGCGCCTTCTCGGCGAGGCCGACCACATCTTTCACCCTGCGGGCACCCCCGCGGCGATTATGGACCGCGCGCGCGCCGATGCGGAGCGGCATGCCGCCGAAGTGGCGCCGACCGATCCACCCGCAGGACTTTCGATCTGGATAGAGGCGACGGGTTTTTAGCGGCCGGTGCTGCAATTTCGTCCATCCGCGCTATCGGACCGTTTGGCACATCGCAAGCAGCGGACCGGGTGCAATGCGCACGCGCCTGTCGTTCCTGTGCCGGCGCAAGCTGGGCCAATAGCTTCCGCTGCTGACAGCGCGGCTTTCCGCTGCTAACGGCGCGCGATGACAACTCCGCTTTCGCATATTCGCAACTTCTCGATCATCGCGCACATCGACCATGGCAAGTCGACGCTGGCCGACCGGTTGATCCAGTTCACCGGCGGGCTGACGGCGCGCGAGATGTCGGCACAAGTCCTTGATAACATGGATATCGAGAAGGAACGCGGGATCACGATCAAGGCGCAGACCGTGCGCCTGACGTACAAGGCGCATGATGGCGAGACGTACCAGCTCAACCTGATGGACACGCCCGGCCACGTCGATTTCGCCTATGAAGTCTCGCGCAGCCTCGCGGCGTGCGAGGGGGCGTTGCTGGTCGTCGATGCCGCGCAAGGGGTCGAGGCGCAGACGCTGGCGAACGTGTACCAGTCGATCGAACATGACCATGAGATCGTGCCGGTGATCAACAAGATCGACCTGCCCGCGGCCGACGTCGACAAGGTGAAGGCCGAGATCGAGGATATCATCGGCCTGCCCGCCGACGACGCGGTGCTGGCGTCCGCCAAGTCGGGCATCGGGATCGAAGAAGCGCTGGAAGCCATCGTCGCCCGCATCCCGCCGCCGAAGGGCGACGCGACCGCGCCGCTGGTCGCGATGCTCGTCGACAGCTGGTACGATCCCTATCTGGGCGTCGTCATCCTGGTCCGCGTGATCGACGGCGTCCTGAAAAAAGGGCAGCAGATCAAGTTCATGCAGGCGGGCACCACCCATCTGATCGACCGCGTCGGCTGCTTCACGCCGAAGCGCGAGGAGCTGACCGAGATCGGCCCCGGCGAGATCGGCTTCATCACCGCGCAGATCAAGGACGTCGCGCAGGCGCGCGTCGGCGACACGGTGACCGACGCGAAGAAACCCGCCGCACAGGCGCTGCCGGGCTTCAAGGAAGTCCAGCCGGTCGTGTTCTGCGGCCTGTTCCCGACCGACGCCAATGATTTCGAAAAGCTGCGCGAAAGCATCCAGAAGCTGCGCCTCAACGATGCCAGTTTCTCGTTCGAGATGGAAAGCAGTGCCGCGCTGGGCTTTGGCTTTCGCTGCGGCTTCCTCGGCCTGCTCCACCTCGAGATCATTCAGGAACGGCTGACCCGCGAGTACGACCTCGACCTGATCACCACCGCGCCGAGCGTGGTGTACAAGCTGAAGCTCAGCCACACCAAGAATGAGGCGGCGAAGGAGATCGAGCTTCACAACCCCGCCGACATGCCCGACCCCAACCGCATCGACGAGATTCAGGAGCCGTGGATCGAGGCGGTGATCTATGTCCCCGACGATTATCTGGGTCCGATCCTGAAGCTGTGTCAGGACCGCCGCGGGGTGCAGAAGAACCTGACCTATGTGGGCGGCCGCGCGCAGATCACCTATGACCTGCCGCTCAACGAGGTGGTGTTCGATTTCTATGACCGGCTGAAGAGCATCAGCCGCGGCTATGCCAGTTTCGACTATCACCAGATCGGCCACCGCCCCGGCGACCTGGTCAAGATGAGCATCCTCGTCAACAACGAGCCGGTCGATGCGCTGAGCATGATCGTCCACCGCGGCACCGCCGAAAGCCGCGGCCGCGGCATGTGCGAGCGGCTGAAGGACCTGATTCCGCGCCACATGTTCAAGATCCCGATCCAGGCCGCGATCGGCGGCAAGGTGATCGCCCGCGAAACCATCGCCGCGCTGCGCAAGGACGTGACCGCCAAATGCTATGGCGGCGACGCGACCCGCAAGAAGAAGCTGCTGGAAAAGCAGAAGGAAGGCAAAAAGCGGATGCGGGAATATGGGAATGTGAACATTCCGCAGGAGGCGTTTATTGCCGCGCTGCGGATGGGGGATGATGCTTAGAACGAGAGGCTTGCCCCCGCGAATGTCCCTGTTAGGACGAGCGCAGCAAAGGGGATACCATGCAATCATATCTCGATCAGGCCATTGCAGCCGGTCATCTTAGCATCGAATCGAGCAGCAAAACGGTCCGAATCCGATATGTTGCCGTCGACCGGGCCGAGCGCTGGTCTGATCCCGAAGAAAAGGTGCGCGCTGAATATTACGCTGAGTTGATCCACCGCTACGGCTATTCGCCGAAGCGCATCGGAGTGGAAGTGACCGTTCCCGACCGCTCGCCGAACGACTTCGCGGACCTCGTCGTGTTTCAAGACGACGAGCGAAAGCGCCCCTTTGCAGTGATTGAATGCAAGGCTGAAAGTTACGGCGGCAAACCGATTGCAGCCGCGATCTTCAATCAGGCCGTGGAACAGGCATGGGGCAACGGCAACGCGCATAAATTCCGTGCCGCATATGTGGGGGTGGTCGCTGGCGCCACACGTCGTTTCCTCGATTGTGCAGAGAAGTATGGAGCACTTGAACGCGACGGCAACCAGGTCGCCGATCTCCCCATTAACTATGGCAAGCCGCCCCCTTATAAATTCGTCAAGGGCGGCATCGACGGCAAGCGCGACATCGCCGCCGTCGAGAAAGGCGATCTGATCGCTGCAATAGACAAAACGCACCAGACGCTGTGGGGTGGTGGCCGCCTATCGCCGCCTGCGGCGTTCGGCGAGTTCTGCAAACTCATTTTCGTGAAGGTGCGCGACGAAAAACGCGTCGAAGAGAGCGACGCCGGAACGGTCTATGAGTTCCAGATCAACACCGATGAGAGTGCCGTTGAGCTAGGTGCTCGCATCCGCAAACTCTACGACGCCGAAATGGAGCGTGAGAAAGATGTCTTCACCGAGCGGCTGAAGATTGACGACCTGACGATAAAAATGTGCGTCGAACATCTCGAAAGCATCAATTTCTCAGCCACCGATCTCGATACCAAGGGCGTCGCTTTCGAACGATTTTTGGATGGATTCTTCAAAGGCGATTTCGGACAATATTTCACCCCGCGCGAGATCATCCAGTTCTGCGTAGCAATGATGCCGCCAAAAGCCGACGATTATGTTCTCGACACTTCCTGCGGCTCGGGTGGTTTTCTGCTCTATGCAATGGACCATGTTCGCCACGCGGCCGCAGGTATTCAGAACGAGGTCGCGCGTTTTCGTAAGTGGCACGACTTTGCTGAAAAGCGGCTGTTCGGCATCGAAATCAATGACGAGATCAGCCGCGTCGCTAAAATGAACATGATCCTGCACGACGACGGTCATACCAATGTGGTCGCAGCCGACGGGCTGGAGGACTGGCCGGTCCTCGAAAAGATCAACCGCGACCTGAAGCCGGGCACGTTCGACATCGTTCTGACCAATCCGCCTTTCGGCGCCGTCGTCAAGGCGGCCGAAAAGGGACAGGCCTATATCGACCGGTTCGATCTCAGCCGCCATTTGGGAAAACCGTCCGCTCCGGGCGACGAAAAGCAAAAGGCAGGCAAGGCAGCGATCAAGCGGCGCGCGAGCGTCAAGACCGAAATCCTGTTCCTGGAACGCATTCACGACTTTCTCAAAGCCGGCACTGGCCGCGCGGCGATCGTCGTCCCCGATGGCATTCTGACTAACGGATCGCTGCAGGGCGTCCGCGACTGGCTGATGGACCGCTTCCAGATTCTGGCCGTGGTCTCGCTGCCGCAAGCAGCGTTCCAGCATTCGGGAGCGAGCGTGAAGGCATCGTTGCTGTTTGTACGGCGGCGCGCCGACAAGGAGGTGGTAAGCGACGATGAAGCCATCTTCATGGCTGCTCCGGGGAACATCGGTTACGATGCCACGGGCCGCGATACCGTCCGTACGGAAGTTATCGAGCCCGGCGAAGAAGAAAGGCGCGTGCGCAAGCATCACGACCTGTTCACTTATGAAGCCGTAGAGGCATTCAAGGACGGAAAATGGGAGGAAGCAGGACCGCGCAAGGTGCTTCCGCATGACGGCGTGCTCGGGGCTTGGGCACGGTTCCAAAGGGATCCCACAAGTTTTTTCGTCTAAGCCCCGCCGAACGCGAAGCCCTTGGCGGTTTCGCTGTTCGCCGGGGCGAAGCAAAGGCTCGACTGGACGTCAACTACAGTGCCCTTCGCTCTGCTGTCGAGGAGCGACTGGCTTGTTCGCTATATCCCGTTGAAACCATCGGGAAACTCGAAACTCGGCTGCAATATGGCTGCTCGAAGCGGGCCGATCTTGACCCGATTGGATTGCCCATTCTTCGGATGAGCAACATGCAGCCTGACGGTTGGGACTTGAGTGAACTGAAATATGTCGAATTGAATGACAAGGAACGCGCGCTCTGGCTGCTCGATAAGGGGGACATTCTCTTCAACCGCACCAATTCGAAGGAACTGGTCGGGAAATGTGAGGTGTTCAACGAGCCTGGTGAATGGGTATTCGCTTCCTATTTGATGCGGCTTACCGTCGATCGGGACCTTGCGTCGCCGGAATTCGTCTCGGCCTATCTTAGCGGTCCAAGCGGGCGGGCGCAGATCGAGCGTGAAAGTCGTCAGATCATCGGTATGACCAACATCAATGCCGAGGAAATTCGCACGTTGCGGATTCCGCTTCCTAAGCCAGCTGTTCAAGCAGCGCTCCTCGCTGAGCTCGATGTCGCTCGTGTAGCGCGCGATACGGGGCTGGCGGCAGCCGATGCGTCGCTTTCGGGTCTTGATGCTGAGGATCAGCGTGCAATAGGCACCCCCTTCGTGGGGTGATCGGCGTGCAAAAAGGACCCCTTCATCCCGGGGATTTAGTCGGCCGACTGGTTTTGATCAGTTGGCGAGAACGGGATGTTGATCGTGGAGACAGTGGTTC
>NZ_JAEULM010000037.1 GCF_016793825.1 Sphingopyxis sp. | reverse complement strand
CGATCAATGGTCGTGGCCCGCGCCGGACTTTTCGATGTCGGCGCGAACGAGGAAACTGCCCTTGGTGACATAGGCGGTGCCGGGCTTGATGCCCGACAGGACCTCGGTCCATTCGGGCGACGAACGGCCGAGCTTCAGCATCCGGACCTCATAGTCCTGCCCGAAATTGGCATAGACCACCTTGAAGTCGCGGAAGGGCTGGATCGCCTCGGTGCGCACGGCAAGCGGCACGGTGACGGGGTTGACCATCACGCGGCCGCGCAAGGCCATGCCAGGGCGGAGCGTTCCCGAGCGGTTCGGGATGGTCGCGCGGATGAGCGCAGTGCCCGCCTCGACATTGCCGTCGGGCAGGAACTGCCCGAGCGGCGCGGTCGCGATTTCGGCGCCGTCCTGCGTCTCCACCGTCACCCGCATGCCCGGACGTATGATCGCGAGGTCGCGGGGGAAGATGTTGAAGACGACCGTGGTCTGCGCCGGGTCGGTGACCACATAGAGTGCGCGCCCGTCGGTGACGTCGCCGGGGTTGGCGTTGCGCTCGGCGATCACGCCGCCGACCGTCGCATATACCGGATAGACCTGGAGGCTCTCGCTCGACTCGATGCGCGCGAGCAGTTCCCCACGGCGGACGCTGTCGCCCACCGCCTTGGTCACCGAGACGACGCGGCCGGGGAACTGGCCGCGAATTTCGGAGCGGGCGGTCGGCGACAGTTGGACGGTGCCGTAGAGTTCGCGCATTTCGCCCACCGTCGCCGGTCCGACGACCGCGGTTTCGATGCCTCCGGCCTTGGCGGCGTCAGCCCCGATCCGCGTGCGCCCTTCGGGGTTCGCATATTTCCAAACGTGCCGCTTGCCGCCCGTCACCGCGACAACCTCGACGTCGAAGCTGTGCGGTTCGGTGACGACACCTTGCCCTGCGAGGAATTTGCCCTGCGGGCGGAAGGTGAAGCGATCGACGTCGCCGCCAAGCCGCGTGAGGGTGATGGCGAGCTGGACATCCTTCGGGTCGACCGGTTTGCCGTCCCGCGTTGCGAAAACGCGGAATTGCGGCTCGGTGCCATTCTCGAAGATTATGACCTCGACCGCGAAATCGCCATTCTTGAGCAATTTGCCACCGTTCGGGCCTTTGGCATCTTCCTCGCCTTCGCCCTCAGCGTGGCTTTCGCCTTCTTCATGCTTGTCTTCGCCCTCGGCTCCGCCACCGCAGGCAGCGAGAGGCACAGCAAGGAACAGCGCCGCAGCCGCGGCGGGAAATGGAAACTTCTTCATGGAATATTCTCCGCAAGGGGAGCCGCATCGAAGCGGCCGGTCAGGCGATCGATCTCCGCGAGCAAATCGCGGTAGCGTGTCATGGCCTCGGCCCACTGACCCTGGATCTGGATGATGACGTCGGCGGCATCCTGTACGTCGGCGAACAGGAACCCGCCGCGGGCATAGCCTTCGCGCACCTGGCCGAGCGTCTTCACCGCCTTGGGATAGACGTCGTTCATGATGCCCTCGGCCCGGACGCGTGCGGCGTCGGCATCGGCGCGCAGCGACGCGAGGCGCCGCAGCCGCTCGAGCCGGCTCGCTTCGGATTGGAACTCGAGCTGCCGCCGTTCGGCCTGCGCCCGGGCGATATTGCCCTGGTTGCGGTCGAACCGTCCGAGCGGGATCGAGATGCCGCCAAGAACGGCGACATCATTGGTCTCGCGAAGAAAGCGCGTGCCGCCCGAGACCGTATAGTCCTGGTGCGCACGGCTCTGCTCGACGACGACCTGCGCGCGGGCCCGGTCGACGGCGGCGTCGAAGACCGCCGCGTCGGCTTCGGCGAGCGGCGGATCGCGCGGATCGGGTTTCTCGATCCCCTCGGCGATAACGAGGCTGTCAGGCGTGCCGCCCCAGAAGGAGGTGAGCAATGCGCGTGCGGACTGCCGCTTCGCCTGGGCTTCCTTCAGGGCCAGTTCGGCTTCGAGAATGCGGGCATCGGCGCGCGTCTCGACGAAGAGCGGATCCTTGTAGCCGCGCACGCGCCTGATCGCTTCGGTCCGCATCTCCTTTTCAAGTTTGACGCGATCCTCTGCGATCCAGACCATCTGCTCGGCGATCTGGACGTCGATATAGGCGCGCTGCACTTCCTGGGCGATGTCGAGCCGGACGAGCCGCCACTGCGCCTCGGCGAGAACGACACCGCGCTCGGCAAGCGCCATTCGCGCCTCGCGCTTGCCCCCGCGTTCGAGCGGCTGCGAATAGGTGACGGTGAGTTCCGATTGCCGGAACAGGCCATAGCCGCCCGTCCCGACGCCATTGTCCATGTCGACCGACACGGTCGGATTGGGACGGACGCGGGCTTGCAGCTGGTCGGCGCGCGCGGCGTCGACCCCCGCTTCGCCCGCTCTAAGCTCGGGCGATGCAGCGATGGCCCGCTCGACCGCCTGGTCGAGCGTTAGCGGCTGGGCCCAAACGGACCCCGCCAGCAGCGCAGCCCCGGCCAACAGGGCGGCGCGCATATGGATATGCATGAATGATCACTCCTGAACGATTCGACTGAGCGCAGGCCGAAAAGGGGCCGCGCGGCAGGCGGCGTTCAGGCGAGGGGAGGGTTCAGGGGCGGTGCGAGCGCGCGCGAAGCGAGGCGCGTCGCGGGCAACGCAAAGTGCAGGCCGCCGGAAAAACAGGACAGATCGTCATGACCCGAAAGGGCCTGATCGGATGCGACCGGGCAATTATGGTGACTGCCGTGGAGGTCGGCGTCCTGCTGACCTTTTTGCGTGTCCTTGTCCGACGCATGGCCCGGCTCGACATGGTGCGAAAGATGCGAATCCGTCGCATGGTGCGTCATGCCCGCCATCGCCGGCGCAGCATTGTGGAGCCCGCTGAGCAGCAGGATGAACACAAGCAACAGGCGAAGGGTAGCGCCGGACATGGTCGCGCCCCTAACAGCGAATGACCCGTTCCGGAAGTCCAAAACCGGATCAATCGGTTCGCGCAGCGCGGCTCTCCGTCGACCGGGCCGTTTCGATCAGCGCTTCGAGGGCCTGCGGCATCGGCATCGGCTCGAAGGCGCTCACCCGCGCGCGACCATTATTCCCTGCGGGGAGGCGGCCGGTCAGCGAACCGAGCGGGACGAGCAGGAACCGCATTGCCTGACCGGTAGCTTCACGGGCATCGCCGAGCTCGATCGCATAGCGAAACATGTGCCAGTGGGAGGCGAGATGCGCGCCCATATAGGGCTGGCTCAATATATGTTCCCATTCCAGCGCCTGCCACGCAGCGGCTTCATCTCCGATTCGGCGTGATTCGCAAAACAGGCGATATTGCTCGCGCAGCAGCGGCTCGATGACGGCCATGCTCACGGGATTTACTGTCGGCGGCACCATCCTCTTTCCCCCTTTTTTGTGCAGGGCAGGCTCTTGCACCCTGTAGTAGATACAGGGTCAAGCCCTGATGTTCCGGCAGGACGCTGTGCCGCTCTGCGTCCGATTTACCCCCTCGTCTCACGGGAAGCATATCGCTCGAATGTCGTCCCGAACAAAGGAGGCGGGAGCCAATAGCGAAGCGATAGAAATAAGAGTGAAAGACAATTGTAGAATTATTGTGCTTAACGCGTGATTGTTCGGCCGATATCCTGTTTCTTGAGGCGCATCTGCAACTATAGAGGGGCAAGGTGCACTGCTCTCTTACCTCCATGAGATAAAATTACGGAGCCGGTTCGGGGGTTCGAAGAGTGCCGCCGAAGTTGATTGAAAATCTTCTACTTTTCACCGCGCCGTTTCGATGCTAGGGGCCGGTTTCAATGCGACGGGTGATCCTCTTCCTCCTGACCCTTCTCCTTGCATCCGGAACGGTTGCGGGGTCGCTCGCACATGCGACCGAGGATCGGGCCGAGGCGAGCCTTTTCGTTGCTGTGATCGAAGCCGGCTGCGTTCCCGCACCGGCGATCGAAGGCGCCGAAGTCGACAAGAAAAAATCCTCTCCCGGCGAAAAGCAGCAGGTGCCTGCCGCCGCTCATGGCTGCCACGGTCACCATTCGGGCGTCCCGGCGGAATCGCTGTCGGCAGCGACCGAAACGCCTGCCCCTGAAGCGCATACGCGCATCCTGACGGCCGCCTTGCCGCCCGTCGCCTATATCGGGACGTTCCGCCCTCCAATCGCCTGACGCTCTAGGTCTGCGCGTGCCCTTCGCGTGCGCTTCTCCCTGGAAACGTCAGGAGTCTCCTTTTCATGAAATCCATAGTTGTCGCCGCGAGTCTCGTGGCGCTCGTTGCAGGCTCAAATTCCGCGCCCGCCGCTGCCCAGTCGGCAGCGACGGAGCTGGTGGGACCGCCTTCTTCCGCAGGCGAGGCCGTGCGTACCGGCCCGCTTCCCGCTCGATTGTCCCTCGCGCAGGCGATGGAGGAAGCCGACGCGCGCTCGCCGCGCGTGGTTGCCGCCGAAGCCGAAGTGGAGGCCGCTCGCGGTCGCCAGCGTCAGGCGGGCTATCGCTACAATCCGACGCTCAATGTCGATGTCGAGAATTTCGCAGGCACCGGCCCCTACTCGGGCCTGAACGGTCTCGAAACGACCGTGTCGGTCAATCAGCGTCTCGATATCGGGGGCCGGCGCCGGTCGCGCATGACGCTCGCCGACGCCGAGTTTCTGGCCGCGAAGTACAAGTTGGAGATTGCACGCGCAGATCTTGCGCTCGATGTCCGCAACCAGTTCGCGACCGCTCTCGCGGCCCGCGATAGCCTCGCGCTCGCACGCGAAAATGAAGCGCGTGCCCGCGAACTCGTCCGCGTGGCACAGGCCATGGTCGATACCGGCAACGAGCCGCCGCTCCGTGCGTTCCGCGCCAATGCGGCTCTCGTTCAGGCCACCGCCGAGCTACGCACGGCCGAGGCCGAAGAAAGGACCGCCCGGCGTTCGCTCGCGGCGCTCCTTGGAAGCTCGGTCCCGCCTGCCGAGTTGATGGAAGGCGATATGTGGGTGGCACCGGAGACGGTGGACTCGCTCGCGACGCTCGACGTTCGCTTGGCAGAAACCGAGAAGCTGATTGCTGAAGCGCGGCTCCAGGGGCAGCGCGCCGATGGCCGGCTCGATCCGTCGGTCGGCTTCGGGGTGCGTCAGCTTCGCGACACCGGCGATCGCGCATTGATCGCCAATGTTTCCGTGCCGCTCCCCGTCTTCGACCGCAACCGCGGCAACATCTCGGCAGCCAAATCCGATGTCGCCGCCGCCATTGCGCGGCGCGAGAATGCAGTGGTCAATGCTCAGGCGGAGATCGCCAATGCGCAGGCCGAACTCGAAGCCGCAGAGGCCCGCCTCGCGGCGCTTGAGGGTAGCGGCATCGAGCAGGCGCGCGAAGGTGTCCGGCTCGCCGAACTCAGCTACCGCGCCGGCAAGTCCTCGCTCGTCGAATATATCGACGCGCAGCAGGCCTATGCGGCAACGCAGGCCGAACTGATCGCGGCGCGCCAGGCCCGGGCCGAAGCCCGCGCCATCCTATCGCGCCAGGCAGCCGCCGACGGCGATGCGGATCATCAGCCATGAGCGCGCCGAGCCTTCCAGTGGACGGAGGCGCCTTCGCCATCGTCCTTCCAAGTCAACAGGGGTGCGCCGCCGGTCGGCGCGCGAACCGCATCAACAGCGGAGATAGAATATGATCACCAAGGACAAGCGTCTCCTCGGCACTGTCGCGGGCGCCATGATACTCGCTGCCGTCACGGGCTTCGGCGTTGCACGCTGCACCGCCGACCCGGCCGCCGCGCCGGCTGCCGAAGGCGAAAAGGAAGCGGCGAGCGAAGCCCTTCCGAGCAGCCTCGCCATCACGCCCGAAGCGATCAAGGCCGCCGAGATCGGCGTCGAGACGATCGGCGCCGGCGGACTCGGTTCGGAAATCATCTCGCAAGCGACCGTTACCGCCGCGCCGAGCGGCGAGGCGATCGTCACCGCCCGCGCGGGCGGCGCGGTCACCCGTCTCTTCAAGCGGCTCGGCGATCCGGTCAGCGCCGGTGAGACGATCGCGATCGTGCAAAGCCGCGACGCCGCCCAGATTGCGGCCGAACGGATTGCCGCCGATGCGCGCTCGACGCTCGCGCAGAAAAATCTCCACCGCGAGAAGACCCTGTTCGACCAGAAGGTGTCGGCGCGCGTCGACTATGAGCAGGCGCAAGCCGAAGCCGCGGCCGCCGCGGCCGAAGCGCAGCGCGCGCGTGCCGCAGCGAGCGCCGCGCAGGTCACGCGCGATGGCAGCAGCGTCATCGTGGCAAGCCCGATCTCGGGACGGATCACGGCCGAGAACGCCAGCCTTGGCGCCTTCGTTCAGCCCGAAACCGAATTGTTCCGCGTTGCCGATCCCAGCAAGGTGCAGATCGAGGCCGCCGTCGGTCCGGCCGATGCCCAGCGGCTCTCGCCCGGAGACCGTGCGATCATCGAACTTCCCGACGGACGGACGATCGATGCCCGCGTGCGCGCCGTCACGCCCGGCCTGTCGGGCGACACGCGCTCGGCAACCGCCGTGCTCGACGTACCCGGGGCGCTCCAGCCGGGCTTGGCGGTCCGGGTGCGGCTGCTTCCGAGCCGCGGCGCCGAAACCGGTGGGCCGGCCCGTATCGTGATCGCGGACGAAGCCCTCCAGACGCTCGAAGGCCGCGACGTGGTGTTCGTCCGCACGAAGGACGGCTTCCGCGCGCAGCAGGTGACCGTCGGCCAGCGCAGCGCGGGCCGTGTCGAAATCCTCGCCGGGCTGAAGCCGGGCCAGATCGTCGCGACCAAGAACGCATTCCTGCTCAAGGCCGAACTCGGCAAGGGCGCGGGCGAGGAGGAATAAACCGTGATCGCGAAACTGATGGCGCTATCCGTCCGCGCGCGCTGGGCGGTAC
>NZ_JAEULM010000020.1 GCF_016793825.1 Sphingopyxis sp. | reverse complement strand
CGGTTGAAGTGTGCAAACTCCACCATAACGATGAACCCGGTGGCCACCAGCGACGCCGCATTCCGGGGTGGGGCATGCCCCACCCCGGAATACACCATCGCCTACACCGGAAATTACACCACGAGCGCGGACGCTAACGTTTCGGGTTCCGATAAGCAAATCGACGCCTCGATAGCCGAGTTATTTGAGATCGAGCCGGCAGAATTTACCTCAAGTGCCGCAGAGAGTAGGCGTCTCAGTGCGCAACTCCTTCCTCACTGGCAGTTGCGTGTTGGTTATGATGTATGCGGAATATTTCCTAGCGCAACGGTCAGTCTTGGGGATAGACGACACAGCTCGGTGGCGCCCACGGTTCCCCTGGCCGTCCTGCGAGCGCTTATCAGCGCAGTCGTGGACCAGCGATCATGTGAGTGACAGGGGGAGCTGTCTTCTAGCCTTGTCGGTCATGAGCTTCACGACGGCTGTCGGACAATCTTTCTGCCGGGGGGCCACGTTGGACGATGATCCACAGCATCGTTTTTGAGAAATCACAGCGTCGGCAGTGAGATGCCAAGGCAGGAGGTTGATCCTGTTCAACAAGCCCTATCGATGCGCCGGAACTCTGGCCGCGCGATCCGCCGATCCGCCATCGCAGAAACTTGGTGGAGAGTGACGTCTAACAATCGAGGAAGGATGCAACCGGCATCACGGCGGCTATCGGCCACCCGACGCTGCGACCCATGCGGTGGAGTATCGGCGCTGGGATTGGGTAATCTGCAGCCCGGCGAGTGGCGGGCGGAACCGACCGCCGCTCGCAGATGATGATTTGCGATTGGTGTAACTCAAGACTGAGGAGTCAAGGCCAGCAAGGTCCGCACGCTGAGGACGGCGGGATAGCAAGCCTGCTCAGGCCGGCCCTTGTGGATTCTCGCGGCATATTCGTCTGCCGAGCGCGCAGCAGCAGCGCGCGCGGCGAGCGAGCAAGTTTCACTGAAGGCTATCAGCGCCAGTTGATGGCGATGGAAGAGTTCGTTCAGATCCATTGGTTCTCCTTTGTCTATTCCGTACCTGGTTTAGTGGCTGCCGGCTCCACGCTCCTTCCGGCGCTGCGCTTTTGCGATCCGCGCAGCGAGTTCGCCATCGGGCAGTTGCGACAGCGCAGGGGCTAATCGTCTTACGTCGTCGGGGGTGGCGTTTGGCTTCGCCACTAGAACCCGATCTAGCAGGTTTTTCGTGTTCAGTTTCGTCATGTAACCTCCGACGCACGGATGCGTTCGCGGACTGCAAGGAAGCGGACATCGGGCCAATCCTTTTCCAGACGTTCGAGTTCCCAACCGTTGCGTGCGAGAAAGACGAGAGCGTCGTCCCCGTCTTCGGCGAGATTGGCGCGCTGGGTGGCGATGAAACGTTTGCGAAGCGCCTCATCTGCAATGTCGATCCACCTCGCGGTCTCGTACATTGTCGGCTCGAACCCGATGGCGAGGCCGTATTCCGCCTCGGAACGCGTCGAGATCACCTCAAGCTGCAGCGCGCCGACGACACCAACGACCCAGTTGGAACCGACGAGAGGGCGGAAGACGCGCGCTATGCCTTCTTCGGCAAGATCGAGCAGGGCCTTTCGCATCTGCTTGATCTTCATGGGATCATCGAGGCGAACCCGTCGTAAGATTTCCGGCGCGAAGTCGGGAAGGCCGGTGAAGATAATACCGGAGCGCTCGCTTAGCGTATCACCGACGCGCAAGGTGCCATGATTGGGAATTCCGACAATGTCGCCCGGTCGCGCTTCCTCGGTCAATTCACGATCGCGCGCCAGGAAGAAAATTGGGTTGTGCAGACCAAGCTTCTTGCCGGTGCGGCTGTTGCCGAGCTTCATGCCTCGTTTGAGCGTACCCGAGCACACCCGCATGAAAGCGACACGATCGCGATGGTTGGGATCCATGTTTGCCTGCATCTTGAAGATGAACCCGGAAACATCGCAGGCTGACGGCTCTATTGGCTCGGGCAATGCCGGTTGCGGCTGCGGCGGTGGCGCATGACGGATCAACGCCGAGAGCAGCGAGCCAATGCCGTATTTGCGAAGCGCACTGCCAAAATAGACGGGAGTGAGATCCCCACACTGAAATGCCGATGATGAGAAGCCGGGACAGGCCTCGGCCGCGAGCGCTGCGTCTTCGAGCAACGAATCCCGCGTCTGTTCGGCGATGCCGGTCAGCAGTCTCGGGTCATCGAGCCCGGTCACGTCGATGACGGTGGGACAGAGCGCGCCCCCGATCTTGTCGACCAGCCAGGCGCGTTTCTCTTCGAATGAGTAAAGCCCGCGAAACATGCCGCCCATGCCAATCGGCCAGGACATGGGAACCGTATCGAGCGCGAGCTTGTCGCCAATTTCATCGAGGAGCTCGAAAGGCGAGCGGCCTTCGCGGTCGATCTTGTTGATGAATGTGATGATCGGGATATTGCGTAGACGGCAAACCTCGAACAGCTTGAGCGTCTGGGCTTCGATGCCCTTCGCCGCATCGATCACCATCACCGCACAATCTACGGCGGTCAGCGTGCGATAGGTGTCTTCCGAGAAATCCTCGTGGCCTGGTGTATCCAGCAGGTTGAACCGGATGCCCTCATGCTCGAAAGTGATGACCGAGCTCGTCACCGAGATGCCGCGCTGTTGTTCGATGGCCATCCAGTCCGAGCGCGCGCGGCGCCTGTTGCCCTTGGAGAAAACCTCGCCTGCCTCCCTGATGGCGCCGCCTTCGTGAAGCAGCTTTTCCGTCAGCGTGGTCTTACCGGCGTCCGGGTGTGAAATGATGGCGAATGTGCGTCGGGCGAGGGGTTGTATTCCGGCAGTGTTCGAGCCCGCGCTCTCCGGAACGAGTGACGTTGATGATTGATCGATTAACATCCATGTCTCCTGCAGAGACTTGCCGCAGGCATGCAGGGGACTGACCGGCCTTGCGGCCGGGAGACGCTGGTTATCTCGCGATTCGGCCGGAGCCTGGAGATATTCAGCGTCGCCGGCTGCATGCCGTCGAGGCCAAGACCTCCGTGTTTCGCGAGAATCCGTCTAAATGATCGGAAACCCGATCCGGTGATGCACGATCGCCGGAAAAGTGGTGCCTAAGTAATGCAATCCGGCCGTAATGTCACCCCATCACCAATCGAGGGCTACACAAGGCGGCTTGCAGAGCCTATGGGCTCGCCAACGGATGCCGTTTTGGCGCGAAGCGCACGCTTCACAATTTCCAGCATAGCATCCCGGTCGAAAGCTTGCGCAAGCGCTCGAGACACGGCTCGGACAATCGTCCTTGCGTGCTCCCGGGAGTTCGCTCCTGGCAGCAAGCTCGAAACCGGGGGTATCGCCAGGGAAACCCGATAGTGGGGGTTTGCCGCCAGTCTCGTTCGCCTGCCGTACACATGGTCTGCGAAGGAGATTACTATTGCTCGGTTCCACCGCCCCCGTTTCAAGCACCAGCCGAGTTCCGGTGCGCAGAAGCACCGACGAAACCTACCGGCACTACCGGTTAATCGCTGGCCAGAGAGGAGATGGATTCTCCGCGGTCGCTTACGCTGGAAAAACCTGTGTCTTCACAGGAAGTGGGTCGGATCTCGATGGCGCGCTCGATGATCTGAAGAGCCAGATCGACCGTGATTTCGAAAGCAGGGCCAAACGTCGCGAGGGCAACCTTCCATCCCCTGAAGAACTCGAACTGGCGCTGGCTCTGGCTTCGCGCACGATTACCGGACCACTGCACCATCTTTTGGAAGTCTTGCGCGACGGACCCGAGGTTTCGCCTCAGCAGATTCAGCGTCGATCGGGAGCCGAAGAAGATGCGTTGATCCGCGACCTCGTGCGATTGGCAAGGGCCTTGGCGGACATCCTTTCAGTGCCGCTGCCCAAGGGAACCGGAAGCGCTCCAGCGGCGCTCGACCTCATCGCCGAGACGATAGCTCTCAACGGCGATGCAGATGAGCCTTGGCGATTTCGGGGGGCTTTCGTCACTGCCGCAGAAGCCCATCTCGCCCGCTGACGGCTGCAGTGTCGCTTCGGTATTACAATCCGTCTGCCTGCTGCGTTGACTGGTCGCACTCTGCCGGGCCTGAAAATGACTTAAGTCATAGCTTCACGGTCTACGACCGAGATAGATTAGGTTGAAGGCAGGTTCCTCCCGATACGGAGTGGGAAACTCCACCCGCTCGATCCGGACATCTCGCAAGCTGCCTTGCATCGCTGCGACAAAGCCCTGATCTTCCGCATCGGTGGACCACAGGCCAAGGACACCATCCGGTTTAAGCTTCTGCACGATCGTGAAAATGGCCGTTTCACTGTAGAAGCTGGCGCTCGCATCGTCGATGAAATGTTTGGTCGAATGATCGATGTCGATCAGGATCGCGTCATGCAGCTTGTTCGGGGCGCAGGCGTCGAAGCCGCCCGCCTCCGCGGCTAGCGCGAAGAAATCCCCCTGTTGCAAACGGCATCGTGCATCGCCCGCCACGGCCTCTCCCAGGGGCAGCAGGCGTTGCCGGTGCCATTCGATCACTTCCGGGATCAGCTCGATCACTGTTAGCCGGCCGACCCGGGGATCATTGAGGGCGGCCTGGGCTGTATAGCCAAGGCCGAGCCCGCCTACGACAACGTCGAGCGCGTCGCCATCGGCCATCGCGAGTGCCAGATGGGTCAAGGCGATCTCCCCCTCGACGAATTGGCTCGACATGAGATAGCCGCCGTTGAGCTTGATTTCCCATATGTCTTCGCCGTCGGCGTGCAGCCGCCGGCGCCGCAGCACCAGCTCGCCAATAGGCGTCTCCCGCCAGTCGATTTCTTCGAACATCGTGGTCATCCAAGACAGACTAAACGCTTCGCAGATATTTGACTTGCAAGAAATTGCATGTTCGCACTTGCGGCAGGAGCGGAACTCGCGTACCGGCACCGTCATCCGCTGGACTCGGTTCTGCCGAGTGGCTCGGCCCGGCGCCTATCCCCGGGGTAACCGCAAACCAGGCAGCGCGATCGCGATCGACACGAGATCGCCTCGCAGCGCCTGTCATTCATCTTCGGCATGTTTCTTCGGACGACTCGTTTCGGCGCGTCTGCCGGCTCGTCATGCTGAGCTAATGGGGGTTATATAGATGGCGAGCGTGTTAGCTCACAACAATCAGCACAATCAGGCGTTCATTCATCCTCCGCGCGTGCTTGCCGCATTGATCGAGAAGATCGTGCAGCGAGGCACCTTGTCCTTTCTCAGCAGTCGCACCGGACAAACCTTGCGCTTTGGCGACGGCACGGGGCCGGAGGTCGTAATTGGCGTCACTGCGGAAGGCGCGGCGAAGATAGCGGCTAATCCGGATCTCGCGCTCGGCGAAGCGTATATGGACGGCGCGCTGACCATTGTGTCCGGCGACATACGATCCTTCTTCGACGTAATTTTCCGGAACCAAGAGGCGGCTGCCTTTTCCAGGACGACGGCAGGAACTCTCAAACTACGCATCCTTCGCGCCATGCAACAGGCCAATAATCGTGCTGCATCGCGCCGTAATGTCGCGCATCATTACGATCTGTCCTCCGATCTCTACCGCCTGTTTCTAGACGATGACCTGCAATACAGCTGCGCGTATTTCGCTAGGCCAGACTACTCGCTCGAAGAGGCTCAACTAGCGAAAAAGCAACATCTGATCGGCAAGATGCTTCTCAAGGACGGGCACTCGGTATTGGACATCGGTAGCGGTTGGGGCGGAATGGCACTCGAAATCGCGCGCGCGGCCGACGTCGAAGTTCATGGTGTCACGCTTTCCGAAGAGCAGTTCGCCATCGCCACCGAGCGGAGCGCCGGAACCAAGGTCCGCTTTGCACTCACGGATTATCGCGATGTGACCGGAAGCTTTGACCGGATCGTCTCCGTCGGAATGTTCGAACATGTGGGGGTGCCGAACTACGACGAGTTCTTCGGAAAAGTTGCAAACCTGCTTGCTGATGATGGCGTCGCGGTCATCCATTCGATCGGTCGCAAGGACGGGCCGGACATAACGAACCCCTGGATCGCCAAATACATTTTCCCTGGAGGCTATATCCCCGCGCTGTCGGAGGTACTGCCCGCGATCGAGCGGTCCGGGCTATGGGTGACGGACGTAGAAATTCTGCGACTGCACTACGCCGAAACACTGGTTCACTGGTTCAGACGCTTCTCGGATCGTCGTGAGGAAATTGCAGCACTCTATGATGAGCGTTTCTGTCGCATGTGGGAGTTCTATCTGGCGACCAGCGAATCCGCTTTCCGCGCGCAGGGGCATATGAACTTCCAGATTCAGCTAGCAAAGCGGGCCGATGCTGTGCCGTTGACCCGCGATTACATCACCGATCACGATCGCAAAAGCCGAGATATTTCAAGATCATCGGTCAACGATCGCGAACTGTCTCTCGTTTAAGTTTACCGGGGTATTCATGCCAAACATGCAATCTATCAAGCGAGAGTGGTTATCGAACCCCCGAGGAGACGTTCTCGCGGGTATCGTCGTTGCGCTTGCTCTCATTCCCGAAGCCATCGGCTTCTCAATCATCGCCGGCGTCGATCCGCGCGTCGGCCTCTATGCCTCGTTCTCCATTGCAGTGATCATCTCACTAGTCGGCGGCCGGCAGGGCATGATCTCGGCCGCGACCGCCGCGATTGCCGTTCTGGTGCTGCCGCTGATCCGGGACCACGGCGTCGATTATCTGTTCGCCGCCACGATCCTGATGGGCGTGATCCAGCTTGTTGCTGGCTTCCTGCGCCTGAACATGCTGATGCAATATGTCTCGCGCTCCGTCATTACCGGTTTCGTCAACGCACTGGCGATCCTGATCTTCATGGCGCAATTGCCCGAACTCACGGGCGTGCCGATGCTGACTTACGCTTTGGTGGTGGGCGGTCTCGCGATTATTTACCTGTTCCCTTATCTGACCAAGGCAGTGCCCTCGCCGCTGGTGGCGATCGTCATTCTCACCGCACTGGTTTACTACACAGGCTTCAATGTCCGTACCGTTGGAGACATGGGCGAACTCCCGTCTTCCCTGCCAGCCTGGCTGATCCCGAATGTACCATTCACGCTGGAAACACTCCAGATCATCCTGCCTTACTCGCTGACCATGGCAGCGGTCGGCCTGCTCGAATCCATGATGACCGCCCAAATCGTCGATGATCTGACCGATACCCCATCCGACAAACAGCGTGAGATGAAGGGACAGGGCATCGCTAACTTCTTCACCGGCTTCCTGGGCGGCATGGGCGGCTGCGCGATGATCGGACAGTCGGTCATCAACGTAAAGTCGGGCGGTTTTACGCGCCTTTCGACCTTCATGTCCGGAGTGGTCCTTCTATTCCTCATTGTCGTTCTGGGACCGATAGTAGCCGAAATCCCAATGGCCGCACTCGTTGCAGTCATGATCATGGTCTCGATCGGCACCTTCTCATGGCGTTCGCTCAAGGACATCCGCCACCATCCGTGGCAGTCATCCGTGGTGATGGTCGTGACTGTGGTGATCGTGGTGTGGACGCACGATTTGGCGCAGGGCGTTCTTGCCGGTGTGATCCTGTCGGGGCTGTTCTTCGCCAGCAAGGTGAAGCGCATCTTCACGGTGGAGTCGGAGCTTTCCGCCGATGGCCTCTCGCGGCGCTATAACGTCTCCGGCCAGGTTTTCTTCGCTTCTTCGGAAAGCTTCGTCGAAGCGTTCGACTACAAGGAAGTTCTGGACCGCGTTGTGATCGACGTGTCACAAGCCCACTTCTGGGATATTTCGGCGGTGGGTACGCTCGACAAGGCGATCCTGAAATTCCGCCGTGAGGGTACCGAAGTCGAAATGGTCGGGCTCAACGAAGCCAGCGCTTCGATGATCAATCGTTTCGCAATACACGACAAGCCGGGCGCTGAAGCGCAACTCGGCGGGCATTGAGAGGATCAGCACTATGGAACACGTCCTCGCATGTATTGATGCGTCGAGCTACGCCGACAGCGTTTGCGATCTTGCCGCATGGGCTTCCGAGCGTCTGCAGATGCCGGTGGAACTGCTGCATGTGGTTCAGCGCAGCGATGCGGTTGCTGCCCGCCACGACTTGTCCGGCGCTATCGGGCTGGGAGTGAAAACCAGCCTGATGGAAGAGCTGGTTGAGCTGGAGGCTGCCGACGCGAAGCTCAAGGTGGAACGCGGCCGCCTGCTTCTGGCCGCAGGCGATAAGCGCCTGCGCGACGGCGGTGCTTTCGACGTTCGCACGCTCCATCGTCACGGCGGCATCGTCGAGACGATCCTGGAACGCGAAGAAGGCGCCCGCGTGGTGGTGATCGGCAAGCGCGGCGCCAGCCATGAATTCGCCACCGGTCATATCGGATCGAAGATCGAGCGGGTGGTGCGTGCCAGTACCAAGCCGGTGTTGGTGGCGTCGCGCGAATATGCAGAGCCGCGCAATATCGTCTTTGCCTATGATGCCAGCCCCGCCGCCGACCGGGCGCTGGGCCGACTTGTCGAGTCCACCCTCTTCACCGGCCTGCCCGTCAACATCGTCATGGCCGACACGGACAATGAGGCTCACCGGCGTGCGCTGGACGGTGCCGCAGCGCGTCTTGGTGCGGAGCGGGAGATTACGACAACGCTCGAACGCGGTAAGCCCGAAGCGGTCATCGCCAAGGTCGTCGAACAGACCTCGGCGGCCATGCTGGTTATGGGTGCCTATGGCCATTCACCCATCCGCACCCTGATTGTCGGCAGCACCACGACGACAATGATTCGCACCGTCCATGTGCCGGTGCTGCTCGTGCGGTAACATGGCGCTCGACTTTGCTCGCTTTCGTGAAAAGATCCTCGCCCGGCGCGAGGAACTTCTCGCCGAGGACCAGATGTCGCAGGCCGACCGCGCACCCGTGACTCTGGATCAGGATAGCGTGGGTCGGCTTTCGCGCATCGACGCGATGCAGGTCCAGGCGATGGCTCTTGCCCAGGCGCGGCGCCGGCAAACCGAACGCGCCGCCATCGATGCCGCGCTGCGGCGCATCGACGAAGACGAATTCGGCTACTGCCTTAAATGCGGCGATGAGATCGCGCCTGCCCGGCTCGAACACAATCCTGCCGTCACGACCTGCATCGAGTGTGCAAGGGAGAGCTGAACCCAGCCATGCCATCCGGAACCGTCAAATATATCGGCCCCGATGGCGACTGGGCCTTCATTTCGCGCGATGACAAGCAGCCGAAGGTCTTTCTGCACCTTTCCGAGGTCGAAAAAGCCGGTTTGGAAGCCATCAAGAAAGGCCAGCGTTGGAGCTTCGACCTGAAGGAAGGGAGAGATGGCCGAATGTCGGCGACCAATCTCGAATTCCTTGGCTCGGATCGCTAGCCCGTTAAGATCGACTTTACCCCGCAATGCTATTCTCAACCGCGATTTGTAAATTGCGTGACCGAGATGGGCGATGCTGCTGCTTCAGAAGACGATTTTAGAGATGATCGCCCGTGGCGATCCTCTGAAATTGACCATGGAACAGCTTTGCCTTCAAATCGAAGCGCGAATTCCAGAGGCGCTCTGCTCGATCGTTGCAACGGATGTAGCCGGGTTGCTGCAGACTATCGCTGCCCCTGGTCTGTCGGACGAATTCAAAGCTCTGATTGATGGTGTGCCAGCGGGGCCGATGGCAGGATTGTGCGGCTCGGCCGTCTTTCACAACCAGCCCGTTTCTGTAACCGACATTGCAACTGACCCCCGGTGGGAGATTGTCCGGCCCGAGGCGCTTCATGCCGGTCTTGCCGCCTGCTGGTCGAATCCGATTGTCGGCAGCAGCGGCATGGTGTTGGGCGCATTCGCCCTATATTTCCGGGAGGCACGGGGACCGAGCGAGGTAGAGCAGGAGATCGTCCGGGCCTGTCTGGACTTGGCCGCGATCGCTTTGGAGCGTCAGGCGCGCGTCTATCGACTGATCCCTGCGCTTCTCAGAGCCGGGATGCACTGCTCGACGCCGTTCCCATGCGCTCTACGCCATGAGTTCCATCCCGCGAACAGCGTGATTGGCTTCCTTTCGGGGGGGCTTGCCCCACTTGCATGCTCGCATCAATCTGGATAGGATTTCTCCCAATACGCTAGGATCCGGTGAAACTCCGGATGGCTATCCCGGCCGCTTATCCGCCGGGCCACCATAGCGCCGACGCACACCGTCGTGCCTTATATAACTGCGGACAATCTCATTTCCGACCGTCTGTGGTCGCTAGGCGGCGTGTCGTGCCGATCAGGCACCTGGGCGCGCACATTTGCCAGGCGATTCCGCCCACAGGTGCTGTCCGGGGAGTTGTCCGCTCTCATGGAGAAATCGTTGACCGATTTGCCGACCGATGTCGTAAATGCCGCTAGCCGTTGGCTTCGTCGCCGAAAAGCAGAGAATTTCGATGATTGGGCCGGATTGGATTCATGGATCAAGTCAGACCCAATTCACATCCGCGCGTACAAACTAGTTATAGAGGAAGACGAACACCAACGGGTGGCCAACGGGGAACCAGCGGTCGGCTTGGGCGGTCAGAGCAATGTGATCCCTTTCCCCGGCCGCGCCAAGGGCTGAGGTTCGGAGATTGAGGAAAAGAAGCGAATCCGAATAACACAGTCTCAGCCTCCGTCTGGATTGTAATTAATCACCAGCGCGCTCGACGAGAAGGACAAGGCGATCGCAACCATATCAGGACGCTAGACATTTCGCGCCGCCTCGGCATCGGGTGATTGCAGAGGCTGTCGGATATCTGGGCTGAATGTAATGCTGCCTTTCGCTTGGTGGCCGCTATGGCCAGGTCTTCCATCTGGGTCACCCAATGCAATGATCACAAATGTCGAGCATCCTTCATGCCATGCTATGCGCGGGCGGGAATAATCAAGCCAGGCTGACGGCGTAACGACTTCCCGCACAAACCGTGGATGCCGCCTTGACCTGACTGGATTCTGGTGGCGAAGGAGTTCGCGCGGTTGCTGCCGCGCATAGCCGCGACACGACAGGGCAGATCCAGTCTTTCCCGAAGGCCAGTTGCATAGCCGCTTGCTGATGGCGCGAATCCCGCGCCCTTGGCAATTGGCCATTGAGGTAGTGGTGCAGGAACAGTTGCGCTTTCTTCGTGATAATTTTCGTTGGCTTGCCGGAGGCTTCCTGCTGTTGATGCTCTCATCTTTCGGCCAGACCTTTTTTATCGGCCTCGCTGGCAATGAACTTCGTGTGCGGTTCGACCTTTCCGGCGGTGCATTCGGACTGATCTACATGGCCGCGACCCTGGCGAGCGCGGCAGTCCTGCCCTGGCTTGGCCGAAGCCTTGACCTGATGCCGGGCTGGAAGGTTACGCGCTTTGTCATGCCATTGCTGGCGCTCGCCTGTTTGCTGCTCGCATTCGCGCCGCATATTGCGGTCTTGGTCGTGGCGATCTTTCTACTCCGTCTGTTTGGCCAAGGCATGATGACGGAAATCGCCTTTACCGAGGTGGGCCGCTGGTTCGTTGCGAGCCGTGGTCTTGCCATGGCGATCGTGACGCCGGGACTTCAGGCCGGAACGGCGCTGCTGCCCATCGCCTATGTCCTTGTCAGCGACTCGCTCGGCTGGCAGGCGGCCTGGGTTGCGTCCGCCGCCTTGCTGGTTCTCGCCTGCCCGAGCTTGCTTGTTCTGACCCGTGTCGAACGCGTTCCGCATGCCAGGGAATCAGCGATGGCAGCCGGAAGGACCGCGCGCGACTGGAGCCGCAGCGAGGTTGCGCGCGATCCGATGCTGTATCTACTCCTCGCCGGCACGCTCGCACCGCCCTTCATCGGGACTACCATATTTTTTCATCAGGGCTATTTCATCGCGCTGCGCGGCTATGACGCGATCAGCTTCGCCGCAGCCTTTCCGGTGATGGCAGTCTCGACAATCATTTTCGGGTTCGTTTGCGGCCATCTGGTAGACCGTTTGGGCGCGATCAGACTGCTGCCCTGGTTTCTCGCACCGCTGGCGGTCGCCTCTGCCACTGCCGCGCTAATAACGCCGCTCTGGGGCATCTATGTTTTCATGTTCCTGCTGGGCATCAGCAACGGCTTCACCTCGACATTGCTAGGTGCGCTGTGGCCGGAGGTTTATGGCGTCGCAAATCTTGGTGGCATCCGAGCCATGACGGTATCCGCAATGGTGCTGGCTACCGCGCTCGGCCCCGGCCTCACGGGCATTCTGATCGATCTCGGCGTCAGCCTGCCAGAACAGCTTCTTTGGATGTCCGGCTGGTGCGTGCTCGCCGCGCTGCTTCTGGCCTATGCCGCCCACGAGATCTCCCGCCGCGAGTATGGCCATCGCCGGGTTTGACTGAGGGGGCGTCAGCTGCGCCCGGCTGCATTGCGCGAAGTTCTTGTGCCAATGCGCAGCGGAAAATGCGATTGCCCTGTCAGCATTCGGAACCGCGGAAGACAGCGATTTACGATAGTTCAACCTTAGGCTGCCATCCTGCACGCCATGACAGCCTATATTGAAGCCGATGGGATGCGGCTGCGCCGCAAGGTGCGCGCCGTAGTGATCAACGACGACGATGAAGTCCTGCTGGTGCGCCCGCATGGCTATCGCGAAGGCGAATGGACGCTCGCTGGTGGCGGGGTCGAGAATGGAGAATCGCCAGTCGCCGCGATGCGCAGGGAGCTTTCCGAGGAACTCGGTATCGGCCTGGACGTCGATCTTGAAGAGATTCCCGTGACGAACCGCTTCATCTACTCGCCGGAACACAAGGCGAAACGCGCGCTTGACCATGATGGCCAGGACGCGGTTATGTTCTCCTGCAGGATCGACAAGAATATCCCTTTGTGCCTCCAGGCCAAGGAGGTAGCCGATGCGCGCTGGTTCCCCGCCGACGATGCAGAGAAGGCCTTTCCGGTGGAGAAACAGCGACAGATTTTCGCCAGCTGCATGGCCGTTCTTAGTAAGCGGCGTAACGGCGTGATGCTCGGGTAGCTTGACTGCTTGTTTATTACCGCGCGTTTGGGAGTAGCGATACCTCCAGCATTGCTGTCCGTACAGCTACGCCATCCCCTGTATTTCTGCGCTAGGCTTTCCATTCGGAAAGTCGCGGCTTGATTCCATAACCGACGCCCTCCGATCTTAGCGCTATGTCTGCGACAAAGATCCTATGGGGCCAGATCTTCGCGGTATTTCTGATCGTGCTCGCCTCCGTCTGGGGCGCGACGCAATGGACGGCCACGGCGCTCGCCTATCAGCCCGAGCTTGGAGCGCCGTGGTTTATGCTGGGCGACTGGCCCGTCTATCCGCCGCCGGCCTTTTTCTGGTGGTGGTTCTCGTTCGATGCCTATGCGCCGGAGATATTCCAGACCGGAGCCTTCATCGCCGTGTCGGGCGGTTTCGCCGCGATCGTCGTTGCCATCGCCATGTCGGTTTGGCGCGCACGCGAGCTGAAGAATGCGCAGACCTACGGCTCGGCGCGCTGGGCAACCCGCAGGGAAGTCAGCGCCGCCGGACTGCTAGGGTTGAATGGCGTCATGCTTGGGCGGCTTGGTCCTGACTATCTGCGCCATGACGGTCCTGAGCATGTGCTGTGTTTCGCGCCGACGCGGAGCGGCAAAGGTGTCGGCCTCGTGGTCCCTACACTGCTCACTTGGCCGGGTTCGGCCATCGTTCACGACATCAAGGGCGAGAACTGGCAGCTCACCGCTGGCTTCCGCAGCCGGCACGCGCGGGTGCTGTTGTTCGATCCGACCAATGCCGCGTCGGCCGCTTACAACCCGCTGCTCGAAATCCGCAAGGGCGCGTGGGAAGTCCGCGACGTGCAGAATGTCGCAGACGTGCTGGTCGATCCCGAAGGCAGTCTCGAAAAGCGCAACCATTGGGAAAAGACCTCCCACGCGTTGCTGGTCGGTGCGATCCTCCATGTCCTCTATGCCGGCGAGGACAAGACGCTGGCCGGTGTCGCCGCGTTCCTGTCCGACCCGCGCCGGCCCATCGAGTCCACGCTGCGCGCGATGATGACGACGCTGCACCTCGGCGAGGCCGGCGTTCATCCCGTGGTCGCCAGCGCCGCCCGCGAGCTGCTCAACAAATCGGCCAACGAGCGATCCGGCGTACTCTCGACCGCCATGTCGTTCCTGGGACTGTATCGCGATCCTGTGGTCGCGCAGGTCACGCGCACCTGTCAGTGGCGCATAGCGGATCTCGTCGAGGGCGCACGACCGGCGACGCTCTATCTCGTCGTGCCGCCGTCCGACATCTCGCGCACTAAGCCGCTGATCCGCCTGATCCTCAACCAGATCGGCCGGCGGCTGACGGAAGATTTACAGGCGCGCAAATCGCGCCATCGCCTGCTCCTGATGCTCGACGAGTTCCCGGCGCTGGGGCGGCTCGACTTCTTCGAGAGCGCGCTGGCGTTCATGGCCGGCTACGGCATCCAGAGCTTCCTAATCGCGCAGAGCCTCAATCAGATCGAGAAGGCTTACGGGCCGAACAACGCGATCCTCGACAACTGCCATGTGCGGGTGTCGTTCGCCACCAACGACGAGCGCACGGCCATCCGCAGCCAGTATCGCAGCGCGATCGGATCGCTGTGGAGGAGCTCGAGCCTGACATAGGGGTTCCACTGGCGATGGCCCTCGAAATCGAGGAGCACCGCCCAGACCTGCCCCGGGGTGAAGGCGAGATCATGCTCGCG
>NZ_JAEULM010000005.1 GCF_016793825.1 Sphingopyxis sp. | reverse complement strand
CCTCGTAGCCGCGCGGATTGGCTCGAAGCCACCAGCCCCACGGGAGTTCGCCGACGTGACGCTCAAAGTCAGCCACGGCCACCCCCGCGACGAGGGTCGAGGCCGAGCGGCGGCGGCGCGCCATCGCGCGCGGGCGCCGCGCCTCCTTCAGCGATTGCTCGCAGCTGAGCTGCGAGGGCGACCGTTTCCCTGACAACATATGCGTCGTCGCGATATATCCGTCCAAGCTCCGAGGACTTCGATCCGGAGGAATTCGGCCTGGCGTTCGGAATAAGATCGTAGGCATGATCGCAACTGAAGCCGAACCACCACGCATGCGAATCTTCGACGCGGTGGTCGGTTGCGTGTTCTACCGGATGGTAGACCGCCGGTCGTAATGTCACGTGGCAGATGCGGCGCGCCTCGACGGCTAACCGACGCGTCGGAGTCGGCCCTTCTTCGCACAGTCTTGAATAAGTCAAACCGCCATGCACATCGATTCCGATGTCCGGCGGAACTGCGTTTGCATCCCAGCCCCAGAGAGGGTGATCCTTGGGAATGCC
The DNA here is from genome assembly GCF_016793825.1 of Sphingopyxis sp. GTDB lineage: Bacteria > Pseudomonadota > Alphaproteobacteria > Sphingomonadales > Sphingomonadaceae > Sphingopyxis. The sequence continues at coordinate 2,794 of NZ_JAEULM010000005.1, read as the reverse complement.
GACATATCCGCAGAGAAAGCCATTGTCGGTGTTACGCAACATGATGCAGTCGTATCCACTCGCCGTATCGCGCCAGCTGACCTTGTCCGCCTCTCCCAGCCACGCCCCCTTGCCACCGGGCCGAGCAGCCTGATCGTAGAAAATTTCTTCTGCGGGAACGACGCAATCGCGGGTTGCATAGGCGCGGCCGGTGACGAGAGCGACGCCGCCTTCTCGCGCGACTTCGCCTCCGTCGCCGATCAGCTTCTCGGCGGCGAATTCGGAGCCGAGGATCGGCAGCAGCGTGTCGGCCGTTGCGGGCACGACGACTGGCGTCGCCGTTTTCCTGCGTACGGTCGTCTGGCGCCGCTCAGCTGGAACAAGCGCCTGCGATTTGGTGGTATTCTTAGCCATGCCTATGCTCCCGCTTAGTTTGAAACATCAATGCCAGTCGCCCCCGACAAGGCCTCATGGTGTTGTACCGGATGGTCTCTGCGCGCGTATCGCGTTCGCTCATCAGCCGCCGGATAGGTGATCCAAGAGCATTGAGTTCCGCCGAGTGGACGGCCCAGCCGCGAGGATCTGCCATGATATGCTGGCTATGGCCCACGCGGCGCTCCGTCCGACAAATAATAACAATATCGTTCGATAGGTCATACGACAGTCGGAGTCAATTGGCCGAACGAAATCGTTCACTTGACCGAACGATCGTTGATTTCTATGTCACCGATCGCATGGTAAGTTGGGTCTAAGGAGGTCATGGGCATGTCGTTGGCGATGAGGCTGCAGAACCTTCGCACGGCAAAGCAGCAATCGCTTCAGGAAGTGGCTGACGCCATTGGTGCGTCGAAAGCCCATATCTGGGAGCTTGAGAAAGGCACCGCCAAGAATCCGTCGATCGAACTCGTCCGAAAGCTCGCCGATTATTTTGAGGTGTCGATCTCGCGCCTTGTGGGTGAAAGCCCGGACGAAGACGGTGATGACGAAAAATTGCTTGTCTTGTACCGTGATCTGAAATCGCTCCATCCCACAGATCGCGAGGTTTTTAGTGATATTATTAAAGGGATGAAGAGGCGCCGCTCGGGAGCGTAGAAGAGTCGGCGCGCTCGGCATTGGTCTGAAGGTTCGGCCATTACCGTCGTGGCCGTCACCGGCTCCAGATCCGCGGCAAAGGACTTCGGGGCAGTCGGCGCTTCGGTCGACCGGGCTATGGCCAATTCTGTCAGTCGGTCTTGGGGGCGAATATTCGCATAGCGGACATTCGGCTCGATCGATCGAGGATGTTCAAGAAATTGGTAAGCTGACCGGGCTAGTTTATCTCCCATGAAATGGCTTTTTGTAATCGGGCTGGCGCTGACGCCGGTGTTCGCATCCGCGCAGGACATTAGTGGCTCGGCCCGGGCGATGGACGGCGACTCTCTCGACATGGCGGGGATCGTCGTCCGCTTGCACGGTGTGGACGCCCCCGAGCTCAACCAGACTTGCGCGCGCGAGGGACAAAGCTGGGCATGCGGCAAAGAAGCGTCGGCGAAACTGGCGCAACTGGTCAATGGTGCCGAATTGCGGTGTGAGCAGCGCGATGTCGATGACTATGACCGGATCGTCGCCAGCTGCACCGCGCGGCAGATAGATCTGGGCCAAGCCATGGTCGAAGCGGGCCTTGCAGTTGCGTTGCCTCAGTTTAGCGATCGCTATCTCGGCGCCGAGGCGCGCGCCAAGGCCCTCAAACTGGGCATCTGGGGTTCCGACTTCCAACAGCCGGTCGACTATCGGGCCGCCAGTCCCAGGGCACATCGGGCCAAGCCGCAGGCATCCGCCGTGCGCCAGCCTATTGCATCGTCGGCGCCGTCCGGCGTCTATTACCGCAATTGCAATGCGGCGTGGGCAGCGGGTGCCGCGCCGTTATACCGCGGTCAGCCCGGGTATCGGCCAGAAATGGATGGCGACGGCGATGGCGTGGCGTGCGAACCATTTCGGCGGCGATGAGCATTTAGGCTGGGTTGTTAGGAGTTCAGCCGAAGTTTCTGGCGCGGTGTTGCGACTTTGCGTAGGCCAAAGTCATGACGATGATTGGCACGAGAATCGAAGAGACAGGGACGTTGCTCCGCGACGCGGGCGGTTTCTCGCTTCGCCGTGACCTTGGCGGCCGGTGGCGGCTCGACTTACACCGCGTTCCTGTCGACCATATCGAAAAGCGTGTTCGCATTACCGGCATCGTGGTGAGCGAAGACCTGGTGGATGTCGACGGTGTAGCGCCTGAGAATTTTGTTCCCTCGCCGCTCGCGGCTGGAGCGTAGCGCTAGTGCGCCGCCCCCGCCGCTAAAACAGATATTTAAGCGCCTGCCACGCCCCGACGAGGAATGAGCCGCCCACCAGCACGGTCGCAATCCAGAATTCGATAGCGAGCGCCCGGTCGCGCCATTTGGGTCTTCGTTCTTGCATAGGCTCGGCATGACAGCGCGAAATATTGTAGGAAAGCGATTAATCCACGCTTGGTGGCGACAACATCCTACGGAATAGGCGACACCCCCCGAACTCACATTCAGGCGTGCGATACCGCCGACTCTGGCCGATTGCGGCCGGGCAGCTCTTATGTTCGTTTACAAGGGCTTTGGGCATGCCAGTATCCTCTCATCAGCATTGATGAAGCAAATTGGTTGAAGCTGATGTGCAAGTTAGCGTCCGCGCTCGTGGTGTAATTTCCGGTGTAGGCGATGGTGTATTCCGGGGTGGGGCATGCCCCACCCCGGAATGCGGCGTCGCTGGTGGCCACCGGGTTCATCGTTATGGTGGAGTTTGCACACTTCAACCGTGA
>NZ_JAEULM010000034.1 GCF_016793825.1 Sphingopyxis sp. | reverse complement strand
ACCACCCCGGCGCCGATGGATCGAACTTCAGATAATCCGAATAAAGCACCGTCGCAACATCCGCCATCCCCATCGGCATCCCAGGATGACCGCTGTTCGCGGCCTCAACCGCATCCATCGCTAAAGCTCGGATCGCGTTGGCGAGCTGGCGTTCGGGCTGTGTCATGAGTTCCCCGGAAAAGGATATGAAGATGACCGGATTCGGTGGGGACAGCCCTTCGCGGCCGTACGGTCAGGAGTCAACCGCCCGCGGCACAAATTAGCACGCATTTCGGCACTGAGAGGCGATTGCACGCCCTCCCCGGCGCTGCTACCCGTTGGACATGGAACTCGATCTCGACGAATCCAGCCTGGCCATCGGCCGTATCGAACGGGCGCTGAGCCGTCTCGAAAAAGCGCTGACCGAACGGGCGACCCGCCCTGCCCCCGCACCCGCGACGAATGACCAGTCGGCGCTGAAGGCCGAGGTTGCCGCCGTTATTGGCGAGCTCGACCGGTTGATTACGGAGGCAAAGAATGGCTGACGTCAAACTCAACATCGCGGGCAGGATCTATGATGTGCACTGCGCCGACGGGCAGGAATCGCAGCTTATCCAGCTCGCGACCGCCGTCGATGAAAAAGTGCGGGGCATTCCGGGCGGCACGGAAACTCGTCAATTGCTTTTCGCTGCGCTGATGCTCGCCGATGAAGCGCAGGAGGCCAGAGGAAAGGCCGACAAGGCGGAGCCGCAGTCGGATTCGCTTCGGGCCGCTGTAGCGCTTGCCGAGAGCCGCGAAGCACAGGCGCGCGATGAACTCAAAGCCACACGGGCCGAACTTGACGCCATCAGGAAGGCTCCGCGCACCGATGGTGCGCCACGCCCGTCCCATGACCGCGCGCTTATCGAGATCGCCGACCGGATCGAAACTCTTGCGACCAAGGTCGAGCAAATCCCTTGAGACGCGGCGCCACCACCCCTACATAGGGGACGGCGGGCACTGCCCGGTACGAGCTTTTGCGAAAATCCCTGAGGCGATACATCATCCTAGGGGGCTGTCCCTGCCCGGACCCTGGTCCGACGTATATGGTCCCCACCTGACGTTACTGGCGTCAGAGGATCTTCCAGCAAACGACCCATGGTGGTCCCGCCACCCGCCATCTATGGTTCCGAGGAGCCGGAAAAGAGATGCTTTCCGAAGACCTCGCCCGGAACAAGCGAAATTTGCGCGAAAAGCTGCGCTTTCGCCGGAAGCATTTTGCGGCCAATCTCGATGTGCTGTCGCGGCTGGGGGCCTTTCGCGCGCTTCCTGCACCGCTCGCCGCGATCCTCGACGATCGCCCGCCGGTAGGGGGATATGTGGCCTGGGGTGACGAACCCGACATCCTGTCGATGCTCGCCGACCACCCCCCGCTTGCCCTGCCCCATCACGCCGCGCGCGTCGATACGATGGATTTTCGACGCTGGGCGCCGGGTGAGACCTTGATCAAGGGCCCCTGGAGCACTCAGCAGCCTGCCGACGCGGCCGAAGCCGTTGTGCCGGGACTGATCTTCTGCCCGCTTGTTGGTTTCGATCGCCGGGGCGGGCGCCTCGGCCAGGGCGGTGGTCATTACGACCGCTATTTTGCGCGCTATCCCGCAATTCGCCGAATCGGCATAGGCTGGTCGGTGCAGGAAATTGACGCCGTGCCCGCCGAGCCGACCGATATCGTGCTCGACGCGATTTTGACCGAACAGGAATTCATCATTACCGGAGACCGCCTGTGAGCCAGCTTCCCGCCGACCCGCCGCCAAGCTGGCGAAAGCCTGCCGGCATATTCATGATCCTCGCGCTGATCATTGTCTGGGCGGCGATCGTGGTCGCGCTTTCGCCGTGGGTCGGCGCCTGGCCGGTGCTTGTGCAGGCGCTATTCTATCTGGCCGCCGGGATCGTCTGGGTATTGCCGCTGAAACCGCTCTTGCGCTGGATGGAACTGGGGAAATGGCGCGGCTGACAAGCCTGCGCCGTTCCAGCAATTTCGGATCAAGGAAAACCCCAAGCCGCGGTGGCCATTTCGTCCTAACGGACAGGAAATGGCGCGAGTGACGGGGCTCGAACCCGCGACCTCCGGCGTGACAGGCCGGCACTCTAACCAACTGAGCTACACCCGCGTGTGCTTGGGAGCAGCGCCAATATGCGCCGCGCTCCGGCCTGTCAACCGTCGCTTTCCTCCTTCGTGCGATTTAAGCGATCGCGCACTTCCTCGGCCGTGGTCAGCGTGCCATGTTCGAAGAGAAAACCGGCCAAATCCGGTGTTCCCGTCGAAGCAAGGATCGTCTGGAGGATCAACAGTAAGGGGACAGCCAGCAGCGCACCGGGTGTTCCCCACACCCACCCCCAGAAGCTCAGCGACACCAGAATCAGCAGCGGATTGATCGTCAGCCGCTTGCCGAGCACCAGCGGCGTGACGAGATTCGCCTCGACCAGATGAACTCCGATGAAGATCAGCGCCGGCAACAGCGCAAATCCGACTGCGTCGAATGTCATCAACCCGCCAAGCCCGAGAAGCGTGGCGGCGACGATCGGCCCCAGATAAGGCACGAAATTGCAGATACTGACGATCCCGCCCCACATGAAAGGGGACGGCATACCCAGCGCCCATAGCAGCAGGGCAACGACGAGCCCCAGGATCGCGTTGATCATCGTGATCGTCGCCAGATAGTCGGCCGTCGCATCGACGACATTCTGGATCACCCGCGCGGTCTGCAGAGCGCCGTCGAAGCTGCCGCGACGGCGGATCGTGCCGCGACGAAGGCGCGTCCAGCCGGCGAGGAAAAAGAAGATGACGAGTACGGCGAAAAAGAGCTGAATCGCCGCTGCTGGCGCAGCCGATATGAAATAGTCGATGACCGATGACGGCGCCTGTGCGGCAACAGCCTGGGCCGTTGCCTCGGTACCGGTCGCGACCGAGGTCAGGGTGCGATCGACAAATTTCTGCAAACTCGAGTAAAAATCGATGAGCGGGGCAAGGTTGCTCTGGATCCGCGGGATCGATTCGGGGATTCTTGCAAACCAGCCGGTTGCAGGAAGCACGATGATCGCCAGCGCCGCGTTGACGATCGCAACGAAACCCGCAAGCGATAGGAACGCCGCAAGCCCCGAAGGCACGCGCCGCCGTTCGAGCCATTCAAGCGGCGGCACCAGAGCGATGGAGATGACGATCGCCGCGGTCAGCGGCAGGAAGAACTCGGCCCCCGCCTTCAACGCGAAGGGTAGCGCAAGGCAGAAACTCGCCCCGACGATGAGCGAAAGCGCCGCCAGCAACCGGTCGCGCCGAAAATCATCGATTTCGATCTGGCGCAGGGGATCGACGGGCGCCTGATGTGCGTCCTTTCTTCCCCTGTCTTCGGCCACGTGGCGTCCCTCCCCGGTTAACCTCTTCGTCTTACGCGACCTTTACCTGTCGCGCCAGCCCGCGGGATTTGCGGCGAACCGAGCGAGGGACATGTCTCCATTTGGAGCAAAACCCCGTTTTCAATCGGTATTTTAACCAGAAATTACCCTTTTTCTCCGATGACGGCGGCAACAGACCAGCATTTGGAGTCAAAAACATGATGAAAGCGCCTGTGGGGGGCGCGAAGCATCATAAGCTTCTATTTCCCTCTGCCATTGCCCTTGCGCTCGCCACGACGCTCACGTCGCCAACGCCGGCCTTTGCCGCCGGTACCCGCGCAGGCACCACGATCAGCAACACCGCCACCGCGAGCTTCGACAATGGTTCGGGCACGCAGACCATCGATTCGAACCGCGTCGACCTGCGGGTGGACGAGCGGCTTGACGTCACGGTGGCGTCCGGCAACCCGTCCGACGTGCCGACCGTACCGGGCGCAACGGGCCAGGTGCTGACCTTTTCGGTGACCAATACCGGAAACGGGCAGGAAGCGTTCGGCCTCAGCACGATCGCCAATGTCGGCGGCGACAACTACGATCCCGTCGTCACGCAGATCTATATCGACAACGGCGACGGCATTTTCGATTCCAGCACCGACACGCTGTATGCACCGGGCACGAACGATCCGGTGCTGAATCCCGACCAAAGCGTCCGCGTCTTCGTGATCGCAACGACCCCGGGCGCCGTCGTCGACGGCAATCGCGGTATCGTGACCCTGGTCGCGGCCGCGAAAACAGGCACCGGGGCACCGGGAACGAGCTTTGCCGGCCAGGGCGAAGGCGGCGGCGATGCGATCGTCGGCTCGACCGGCGCCGACGGCCAGGACAATGGCGCATTCCGCGTCGCGGCCGCGACCGTGACGCTCGTCAAGTCGGCAACCGTCGTCGATCCGTTCGGCGGCAGCGAGCCGCTTCCCGGCGCAACGATCACCTACACCATCACCGCGACAGTCGCCGGATCGGGTTCGGTGAACGGGCTCGCGATCACCGACAATATCCCGGCGAACACCGCTTACGTCGCCGGGTCCATCACACTGGGCGGCAGCGGCCTGACCGACGCCGCCGACACCGATGCCGGTGATTACAATGGCACGCGCATCCGTGTCGGCCTTGGCACCGTTGCCGGTGGCCAAACCCGCGCCGTCACCTTCCAGACGAGGATAAACTGATGAATATCAAGGCATTCCTGATATTTCTGGCCGCCGTTGTTCCCGCCCCGGCCTATGCCGCCAACCAGGTCGCGCTCGACAACAGCGTGTTCGTGGAGCGCGTGACCACCGATGCCGCCGGCAAGGAGCGGGTTCTGCTCGAAGAGCCGAAGATCGTCGTTCCCGGCGACCGGCTCGTCTTCGTACTCAATTATCGCAACGCGGGTGCACAGCCTGCCGACCGGTTCGTGATCACGAACCCGATGCCGTCGGCCGTACGCTTTGCTGGCGCCGGCAATAACAGCCCGCTCGTCTCGGTCGATGGCGGCAAGGCGTGGGGTACGCTCGAAACGCTGAGCGTCATGCAGCCCGACGGAACCCGACGCGCGGCACAGCCGGCCGATGTCACGCACATCCGCTGGGCCTTTCAAAAGCCGATCCCGGCGGGCGCGACCGGCAAACTGATGTTTCGGGGGGTTGTCAAATAAGTGTTTGAATAAAGCCGCTTAACGGTTGCCAGCGGTGGGGATCAGGCAGCCGACCCAAGCCTAGGAGATCAGCTATGACCAGCAAGCTGACTTACTGGGGCTCCATCGGTCTGGCAGCGGCGTCCGTCGTCGTTGCCAACCCGGCATTCGCAGCCGGGACGACCGCAGGCGCCTCGATTACAAATACCGCCACCGTCACCTATCAGGTCGGTGGCGTCGCGCAGGGTTCGCAGACGGCGTCCGATACCTTTACGGTCGACCGCAAGATCAACCTGCTTGTCGAAGAAGTGGGTACGGTCACGACCAATGTCGTGCCGGGACAGACCAACGCCGTCACGACGTTCCAGCTCACCAACAGCTCGAACGAAGTGCTCGACTTTGAACTTGCCGCGACCCAGATCGCCGGCGGAACCGCCGCGCATGGGGGTACCGACACGTTCAATGTCGGCAGCGTCCGGATTTATCGCGACAATACCTCGTCCGGCACTGTCGGAAGCTGGGATACGGGCGATACGCTCGTGACCTATATCGACGAACTGGCGGTCGATACGCCGATCCGCCTGTTCATCGTCGCCGATATTCCGGCCGGCCTTGCCAACAACGCCGTCGCCGGGGTCCAGTTGCGTGCTACTGCCCGCGAAGGCGGCACGGTGGGTAGCCAGGGCGCCGCGATCACCGAAACGACCAGCGCCAACACCGCCGGCAAGGATACGGTATTCGCCGATACCATCGCCGGGGTGAACGACGCGGTGCGCGATGCCGCGCACAGCGCGGCGGACGACTATACGGTGCAGACGGCAACGCTGGCGGTCGCCAAGAGCAGCCGCGTCATTTCGGACCCGATCAACGGAACGACGAATCCAAAGCTGATCCCGGGTGCGGTCGTCGAATATTGCATCGCAGTGTCCAACAGCGGCAGCGTGCCGGCTACATCGGTGCTGATCACCGACCCGGTCCCGAGCCAGCTCACCTTCGTGACAAGCTCGATCCTGCTCGGCGGCACCCTGACCGGCACCACCTGCAACTTCAATGGGAGTGCAGGCGGCAGTTACACCGCGCCGAACGTGTCGGGCACGATCGCATCGGTCGCGGCCGGCGCGGCGAGCACGCTCGTTTTCCGCGCGACGGTCAACTGACCTGACGGAAGGACGGGACAGCGGGAGTGGCGCCGGAAAGCGCGCTCCCGCTGCCCTCTTCGGGACCAGCGATGACATTCCACCGGAAATATCTGTCCTTCGTGACCGCGCTGATCGCGGCAGCTTCGCTGCCCGTGACGCCGGCTGCGTATGCCCAGGTCATTTCCAACACCGCGTCGGCGCAGTGGACCGACAATAGCCAGATTGGCGGCCAGCCCGGCCAGACGCTGTCGAACCGCGTCGATGTGACGGTGACGTCGCGTCCGCCCGACCAGCCCGTCATCAAGACGTACCGCATCCTGAACGAAGGTGGGAACAAGTCAGTTCCGCTTCGCCCGACCCTGTGCGGCGGATCGATCATCGCCGCGCAAAGCCTTGCCGCATCGAATGGCGGCGGCGAATTGATTCAACTGACCGGCGTCTACGCGGGCATGTCGACCTCACCCGCTTCCCTTCAGAGCAGCGATGCGTTTCGCGCCGGAGAAGTGCTGGTGGTCGGCGTCACGCTTGCCTCGGCGAACGTCAACCCGAACGCGATCGATACGCTCCCGGTCATTCTCGATCTTGCCAATGGCGACAGCGAACGAATCACGCTCACCGAAACCGCCGCGAACAGCGGCGAGTTTGTCGGATTTATCAATACGATCGGCGTTCCGCCCGCGGTCGTTCCGGGCGATTGCCGCCTGTCGGTCAATCCGGGAACGCCGATCCAACTGCGCGTCACCGACCAGGCGAATGCCAGTCTTGTCGCGATCGCGACGATCGACTTCCTCGTCGATCCCTTCGGCATCGTTTTCGACAGCGGCGACGGCGCGGCCGTTCCGGGCAGCCGTGTCACGCTGATCAACACCGCGACCGGCCAGCCCGCGCAGGTATTCGGCGATGATGGCGTCAGCGCCTATCCCTCGACGGTCATCACGGGGCAGAATGTCACCGATGCAGGCGGAAAGGTCTATACCTTTCCCCCCGGCGACTATCGCTTCCCCTTCGTCGCGCCCGGCTCCTACCGATTGGTGGTCGAGCCGCCCGCGCCTTATACCGCGCCCTCGAAGTCGAGCGCTGCGGATCTTGCGGGTCTCCGCCGACCCGATGACGGCCTGCCGTTCACCATTACCGACGCAAGCTATGCGCTGGAATTCACGCTCGACAGCCCGGCGCCCGTCCGCGTCGATATCCCTGTCGATCAGCCCGGCCTGCCGCTGACGCTGCGCAAGACAACGTCGACACAGACAGCCGTCCCGGGCGATGTCGTGCAATACCGCATCGAGGTAGCAAACCGCGACGCGCGACGCTCGACGGGCTCGGTGACGGTCAGCGATACCCTGCCCGCCGGGATGCGCCTTCGCGCCGATACCGTGCGCGCGAACGGCTTGCGCATCGACGCCAATGTCGATGCCAACGGCCGCGACTTCACCGTCCTTCTGCCTCCGGTTGCGCCGTCAGGCACCGTGCTGCTGACCTATGTCGCCGAAGTCATCGTCTCGGCACAGCCGGGCAATGCCCTGAACCGCGCGTCGGCGGCCGACAATCGCGGGACCGAAAGCAATATCGCCGAAGCGACGATCTCGATCAAACGCGACCAGCTTGGCGACCGCATGACGATCATCGGCCGTGTGACCGACGGCGGCTGCGCCGTCGACCCGGGCAAGGCACCCGGTATCGCGGGTGTGCGCGTCATGTTGCAGGACGGCAGCTATACCGTCACCGACGAAGACGGCCGCTATCATTTCGAAGGCGTCCGTCCCGGCCTCCATGTCGTCCAGATCGACCCGTCAACGATGCCGCTCGATCGGGAGCCGATCGACTGCGCCCGCTCCACCGCGAGCGCGGGCAGCCCCATCTCGCGCTTTGTCGAGGGGCGCGGCGGCTCGCTGAAGCGCGCCGACTTCCGGGCCGCCGTCGCCGCCCCGCGCGCGGCGCCGAACAGCCACAGCTTCATGGCACCCACGCCGATCAGCGATCCCGATGCCGCCGGCGCGAACCGCGACTGGCTCGCCGGGCAAACGCCGGGCATCGGCTGGCTCTTCCCGGAAATCGACCATAACCCGCGCACCAAGGCGATCCGCGCCGCGATCAAGCATGCGCCCAGCCAGAAGGTCGCGCTGACGGTCAACGGCAAGCCTGCCGACGACCTGACGTTTGAAGGAACCACGAAGTCGGGCGATGGTCTCCTCGCGGTCAGCCTGTGGCGCGGCCTCGAAATCCGCGAAGGCGAAAACAGGCTCGTTGCTGTGGTGAAGGACGAAAATGGCGGCGTGATCGAAACGATCGAGCGCAGCGTCCATTATTCGATCACCCCGATGCGCGCGACGCTGATCCGCGAAAAGTCGGTGTTGATCGCCGACGGCGTGACGCGGCCGGTGATCGCGGTTCGCCTGACCGATCGCGACGGCAAGCCGATCCGTGCCGGCCTCACCGGTGATTTCAGCGTTCCCGCGCCTTATTATCCCGCTGTGGAGGCCGACGCGCAGCAGGCCCTCCAGCTTGCCGGGCTCGAACGCGCGCAACCGGTATGGCGCATCGATGGCGACGACGGCATCGCCTATATCGAACTGGAACCGACGACCGCATCCGGCACGCTGTCGATGGATTTCAACTTCCGCGACGACAAGATCGAACGCCGACAGACGATCGAAACCTGGCTCGATCCGGGCGATCGTCCGTGGACCGTGGTCGGTTTCGCGGCCGGAACGCTCGGCTACAACACCCTCGACGACCGCATGGAGCCGGTCGCCGACACGCTCGACGATCTGAACGCCGATGCACGCCTCGCCCTCTATGCGAAGGGCCGCGTACAGGGCAAATGGCTGATGACGCTGGCGTACGACAGCGACAAGGACAAGGACGACGCCCGTTTCGGCGGCGTGATCGATCCGCGCGCCTATTACACCATCTATGCCGACCGCAACGAAACGCGCTATGACGCCGCTTCGGTCCGCAAGCTCTATCTCCGCCTCGAGCGGCCGCAATTCTATGCGATGTTCGGCGATATCGAGACGGGAATCTCGGAACCGCAGCTTGCTCGCTATCAGCGTGCGCTGAACGGCGGCAAGGCCGAGTATCGTGGCCGCAATCTTGCCGCGACGGCTTTCGTCGCCGACACGCCATATCGGTTCCGTCGCGACGAGATCCAGGGGAACGGCCTGACCGGTCCGTACCAGCTTGGCGCGCGCGACATTCTGCCGAACAGCGAACGGATCGTCATCGAAACGCGCGACCGGCTGCATAGCGAGCGGATCGTCGAAAGCGTCAGCCTGACGCGGAACATCGACTATGACATCGACTATCTGGCAGGCACGATCCGCTTCCGCTCGCCCGTTCTCAGCCGCTCGTCCAGTCTCGATCCGCAGTTCATCGTCGCCGAATATGAGGTCGACGGGATCGGCGAGCGCGTGCTGAACGCCGGCGGCCGCGTCAGCTACCAGTCGAACGACGAAAAGCTTCGCGTCGGTGCGACTTTTATTCACGACGAGGACAACGACGCGAAAACCAATCTTGGCGGTGTCGACGCCCGCTATCGGCCCAGCATCGATACCGAAGTGCGCGCCGAATATGCGGTCAGCGATGCCAAGGCCAGGAATGGCGGTGTTGCCGCTGGCACCGCCAAAGCGTGGCTGGTCGAGGCGGAGCATCACAGCAGCAACGCCGATTTCCTGGCCTATGTCCGCGAACGCGAGGCGGGCTTCGGCACCGGTCAGCTCAATCGCGGCGAGGACGGCACGCGCAAGTTCGGGTTCGATGCCCGCCTGAAGGCAAGCCGGGCGTTGTCGATCACCGGCAGCGCCTGGCAGGAGGATTATCTCGATATCGACGCCCGCCGCCGCGCCGCCCGTGCACTGGTCGAATATGACAACGGAACGACGGTGTTCCGCGCGGGCTTGACGCATGCCGACGACCGGCTGTCCGACAGCTCGCGCAACACGTCGAACATCGTTCAGCTTGGCGCGACGCAGCGGATGTTCGACAAGAAACTCGAACTCGACGCCCAGACCGAATTCGCGCTCGGCGGCAAGGATGGCAGCGTCGATTTCCCGACCCGTCACCGCATCGGCGCGCGTTATGCCGTGACCCGCGATGTCAATCTGGTCGGCAGCTATGAAATCGCGGACGGCGATACGGTCCGCGCGCGCACAGCGCGGATCGGCTTCGACCTCGCCCCGTGGGCGGGCGCACGCCTTCTCGCCACCGCGAACCAACAGGACATTGGCGAATATGGCCCCCGCGCCTTCGCCGCCTACGGCCTGTCGCAGTCGCTGAAGCTCGACGAGCATTGGTCGATCGACCTGTCGCTCGACGGCAACCGCACACTCGGCGGCATCCGCGCCCAGGACGTCCTCAATGTTGATCAACCGGTCGCATCGGGTGGCTTCCTGGGCAGCAACGGCACGTTGACCGAAGATTTCACCGCGATCAGCGCCGGCGCGACCTATCGCAGCGACCGGTGGACGCTGACCGGGCGCGCCGAATATCGTGATGGCGAACTCGCCAATCGCTATGGTCTGACGCTCGGCGGCCTCCGCCAGCTTGGCGAGGGACAGGCGGTTGGCGCACTATTCACTTATGCAAAGGCAAGCGGCGCCGGTGCGACGCCGACGACCGAAGTCATCACCTTCGAGGCAAGCTGGGCGCACCGTCCCGCCGACTCACGGGTCGCCTGGCTCAACAAGAGCGAGTTCCGTTCGGACAAGGTTCGCGACGCCATCGCGGGTCAAGCCGGTCCCGTTGGCGACATAGCGCTGACGATCGATGGTGACGCAACAAGCCGCCGCCTGCTCAATAGCCTGTCGATCAACTGGACGCCGCTCGGCGACCGCGGGATCGGCGGGGGCGACAATTGGTACGAACGCGCCGAGATCGGCTTTTTCTGGGGCACCCGGTACAATTTCGATCGCTTTGGCGCGGATGATGTGAAGGGCTGGTCGAACCTGCTCGGCGCCGACTTCCGCTTCAACCTGAGCGAAAATGTCGATGTCGGCGCCTCGGGCACCGCGCGGATCGGCACCGGCGGCGATACGGTTGCGTGGGCCGGCGGCCCGACCGTGACGCTGGCGCCGATGAAGAACGCCAACATCACGTTCGGCTATAATTTCGCGGGCTTCCACGACCGCGACTTCGAGGACGCGCGCTTCTCGCGGTCGGGTGCCTACGTCACCTTCAAGCTGAAGTTCGACCAGACGAGCTTCGCGGGGTTGGGGCTGTAAGCCAATCCGTCATTGCGAGCGAAGCGAAGCGATCTCCAGCTAGCGTCCAGACAGACCGCCCTCTGGAGATTGCTTCGTCGCTTCGCTCCTCGCAACGACGAGGTCAGTCAGTCCGCGAACAGCAGGACCGGCGTTTCGATCAGCTTCTTGAGCGCCTGCACATAGCTTGCGGCATCCCATCCGTCGACGACACGGTGATCGCAACTGATCGACAGGTTCATCAGCTTCGCACGGCGGATATCATCCCCATCGAAGACAGGACGTTCGACAATCTTGTTCGGACCGATGATCGCAACCTCAGGCCGGTTGATCACCGGTGTCGTCGCAATGCCGCCGAGCGGGCCGAGCGATGTTACGGTCAGCGTACCGCCCGTCAGTTCCTCGACCTTGGCCTTTCCGGTGCGCGCAGCCTCCGCCAAACGGCTGATTTCACTCGCGAGTTGCCAGACATTCATGTCCTGTGCATCGCGGATGACGGGAACCATAAGGCCCGCGTCGGTCTGCGTCGCCATGCCCAGGTGCACGGCTCCATGGCGCGTCACAACTCCGCCCTCGTCATCATAGCGCGCATTGATCATTGGAAATTGCGGGATGGTCCGGCAGATCGCCACAATCAGAAAGGGCAACATCGTCAGCTTGGGACGACTGCCGCGATTGGCATTGAGGTCGGCACGCATGTCTTCAAGCGCGGTGACGTCCATTTCCTCGACATAGGTGAAATGCGGGATTGCGCGCTTCGACGCCGCCATATTCTCGGCGATCTTGCGGCGCATGCCGATGACCTTGATCGGCTCGTCGGCTCGCGCACGGGACGCACCGGGCGCGTGATAGCCCTGCCCGCCGCTATAGCGCAGGAATGCATCGAGGTCCGAATGGCGAACGCGATCGCCCTCGGCATGAACCTGACCGAGATCGACGCCAAGATCCTTGGCGCGGGCGCGGACGGCGGGTGAGGCAAGAACGGCGCGGCTGTGCGCGGCGGATGCCACTGGCGCCGGAACGGGCTCGGGCGCTGCGGCAGGTGCCGGCACCGGAGCGGGTTCGGCAACCGAAATTTCCTCGACACCTGGCGTTTCCGCGACAATTTCCTGTTCGACCGGCGTATCGACGGGCGGTGCGTCGCCGGTCTCCTCGCCTTCAGTCTCGATCACCGCGAGGGTTGCACCGATCGAAACCATGTCGCCGACATCGCCGGCCAGTTCGACAACGACGCCCGTCACCGGCGACTCCATTTCCACGGTCGCCTTGTCGGTCATCATATCGGCAAGCTGCGCATCTTCCTCGATGCGATCGCCGATCTTCACATGCCAGGCGACGATCTCGGCCTCGGCGATACCTTCGCCGATGTCGGGCAGGCGGAACGAATAGCGAGCCATGGCGATCAGTCCTTCAAGATCTTTTCGAGCGCGGTCGTGATGCGCACCGGTCCAGGAAAATAGGCCCATTCGAGGCTGTGCGGATAGGGCGTGTCAAAGCCTGTTACGCGCTCTACGGGCGCCTCGAGGTGATAGAAACAGCGTTCCTGCACGAGCGCGGCCAGTTCGGCACCGAAGCCCGAAGTGCGGGTCGCTTCGTGGATGATCAGGCATCGGCCGGTCTTCTTCACCGACGTTTCGATCGCATCGATATCGAGCGGCAGGAGCGTCCGCAGATCGAGGATTTCGGCGTCGATCCCGCGTTCCTCGACGATCGTCTTCGCGACATGAACCATCGTGCCGTAGGCAAGCACCGTCACCGCTTCGCCCTCGCGAACTCTTGCCGCCTTACCGAGATCGATGCGATAATAACCTTCGGGAACCGCGCTTGCGTCATGCTTCGACCAGGGTTCGACCGGTCGGTCATAATAGCCGCTGAACGGGCCATTGTAGATGCGCTTGGGTTCGAGGAAGACGACCGGGTCATTATCCTCAATCGCCGCGATCAAAAGACCCTTTGCATCATAGGGGTTCGACGGAATCACCGTCTTCACGCCGCAAATGTGCGTCATGATACTTTCGGGCGACTGGCTGTGCGTTTGCCCGCCGAAGATCCCCCCGCCGAAGGGCGTGCGCACCGTCATCGGGCAGATGAAATCATTTGCCGAGCGATAGCGCAGGCGCGCCGCCTCGCTGACGAGCTGATCGAGGCCCGGGTAAATATAGTCGGCGAACTGGATTTCGGGGACCGGGCGAAGGCCATAAGCCCCCATGCCGACCGCGACGCCGATGATGCCGCATTCGTTGATCGGTGTGTCGAAGACGCGCGTCTTGCCATGCTTTTTCTGCAGGCCGGCGGTGGCGCGAAAGACCCCGCCGAAATAGCCGACGTCCTCGCCCATCACGACAGTGTTCGGATCGCGGCCGAGCATGATGTCCATGGCGCTGTTGATCGCCTCGATCATGTTCATGGTTTTCGTGTCGGCGCTAGGAGATTCGGGCATTATTCGGGCTTCCAGTTCGGGCCGAACTTCGCTTCCTGTTCGGCAAGCATCTGATCGCATTGTTCCTTGAGATGCCAGGGCATCTCCTCAAACACGTCCTGAAACATGGTTTCGAACGGCTGGTGCATGCCGTGGCCCAAGATACCCAGCTTTTCCGATTGTTTCTGGGTCGTCTTGATCAATTCTTCGAGCTCGATCGCCTGCGCGTCATGGCGATCGGCATCCCATTCGCCGAGCGTTTCGAGGTGCTGGCGAAGCCGCGCGATCGGGTCGCCGAACGGCCAGGCGGTCGCTTCATCGGCGGGGCGATAGGCGCTGGGATCGTCGGACGTGCTGTGTCCCTCGCTGCGATAGGTGAAATGCTCGATCAGCGTCGGGCCATTGTTCGTCCGGGCGCGGTCCGCCGCCCACTGCGTCGCTGCATAGACCGCAAGCGGGTCGTTGCCATCGACGCGAAGCCCCGCGATCCCGTAACCGACCGCCCGCGCCGCAAAGGTCGTACGTTCGCCACCGGCAAATCCCGAGAAGCTGGAAATCGCCCACTGGTTGTTGACGACGTTGAAGATGACCGGCGCGTTATAGACGGTCGCAAAGGTAAGCGCCGAATGGAAGTCGCCCTCGGCCGACGACCCTTCCCCGCACCACACCGTCGCGATGCGGCTATCGCCCTTCGAAGCCGAAGCCATGGCCCAGCCCACCGCCTGCGGGTATTGCGTCGCCAGATTGCCCGAAACGCTGAAAAAACCATGCTCCGGCGCCGAATACATGATCGGCAACTGGCGGCCGAGCAGATGATCGCCGCGGTTCGAATAGATCTGGTTCATCATCTGAATCAGCGGATAGTCGCGCGTGATCAGGATGCCCTGCTGGCGATAGCTCGGGAAGCACATGTCGCCACGATCGAGCGCCATCGTCGAGGCGACCGAAGTCGCTTCCTCGCCGGTGCACTTCATGTAGAAACTCGTCTTGCCCTGTCGCTGGGCGCGGAACATTCGGCCGTCGAACGCGCGCACGAGCATCATGTAGCGCAGCATCGCACGCAGCCGCTCGGCCGAAAGTTTCGGATCCCAAGGCCCCTTCGCGATGCCGTCGAAGTCCAGCACACGAACCAGTCCATAGCACAGGTCGCGCATTGCATCGGGCTTGGTCGCTTCGCTTGGGCGGGGGGTCGCATCAACCGCCGGCACCGCGACGTCGCCGAAATCGGGCGTGTCGCCGGGGCGGTAGCGGGGTTCGGGAATATGGAGCGACAACGGCGGCAAATTGCTCGCCGGTCGCCGATGCGACTCAGGCATATCTTCTTCCCTTCGAGCGCGAATCAGCGCCTAGTTATATTTCAACTTGGCGACATATTATTACGGACGCCATGAGAATGCAACGGCAGCGATCACACCGCGACCGGGGCGGAAATATGCGCTTGCGGCGCATAGGCCTCGACCGCGAAATCATCGAACCGATAGTCGAAAATGCTTGAGGGCCGGCGAAGGATGCGAAGTTTCGGAGCTCCTTCGGGAATGCGCCGCATCTGCTGTTCGACGAGTTCGGCGTGGTTCAGATACAAATGAACGTCTCCGCCGGTCCAGACGACTTCATGCGCGTGCAGGCCGCATTGATCGGCGATCATTCGCGTCAGCAGCGCCGCCTCGAAAATGTTGAAGGCAAAGCCCAAACCCAGATCGCACGAACGCTGGAAGAGCAGACAGGACAGACCGCCATCACTGCGCACATGGAATTGATAGGTCATGTGGCAAGGCGGAAGCGCCATGCGATCGATGTCGGCGACATTCCATCCGGTGAAGATATGTCGCCGCGACCCCGGATTGTTACGCAGCGAGTCGATCAGCGTCGCGATCTGGTTGTGTCCCTGCTCCGCTCGGCGAAAAAGCCCGTCACCCGCCTGTTCGTAGCGCGGCCAGTTCACCCATTGATGGCCGTAAACCGGGCCAAGGTCGCCCCACTGTGCTGCGAAATCATCATCGGCGACGATGCGCGCCTCGAAATCCGATGCGCTGATCTGATCGCCCGTCGCGCGACGATATTTGTCGAGCGGCCAGTCGGTCCAGATCTTCACGCCCTGGGCGACGAGCGTCCGGATGTTGGTGTCGCCCGTCAGGAACCATAAAAGCTCGCGCAAGGCGGTCTTCCAATAGACGCGCTTTGTCGTCAGCAACGGAATGGCATCGTCCTTCAGCGAAAACCGCATCGTCTCGCCGAACAGCGAGCGCGTTCCGACGCCGGTACGATCGATACGCTCATCGCCCTCGACCCAGATACGGCGCATCAGGTCAAGATATTGCAGTTCATAATGGATGGAATCGGACAAGACTCGCTCCTGGCTGGGACACTCTTTGCTAGGCTTCGCGCCGCGGCGCGACAAGAGGTGCGGCTGCATAGGCAGATGGCACCGGGCGGCAATCGTCCGATATGGGTCGGTCCCCGCTTTTGCCCGCGCCTCAATGGGCGCATCATCGATGCGATGACTGTCTTCGAGCCCATCGACACGCTGCCCTCTCTTGCCGCGAGCGCCGGTTTCGTGCCGCGCGAAGCCGAAGATTCGATCGCGCAGCATTTGCTGCGACCGCTGCTTTTCGACGACCACGAAATCATGCTGCTGGCCGGGTTCGACGCCTATTCGCGGCTTGTCGGCCTCGAATGCGCAGAGGGTGATGCGGCGGGGCGTTCGATCATCACGCCGCAGTGCTGGAACCGCCTGCTCGGGCGCCGCGTCGCAACCGTGATTATGGCGCACAACCATCCCTCGGGAATCGCGCGCGCCAGCGACGCCGACATCTCTTGCACCCGCGACGCCGGTCAGTTCCTGCGGCTGGTCGGCATCGATTTGTCGGATCATCTGATTTTCGTCGAAAGTGGGCATTTCAGCTTTCGCAATGCAGGCCTGATCTAGTCGGGACAATCGTCTCCGCTATGCCGATTGGCGCTTGATGTTCGCAAATTGCCCGTCTAGAGGACCGCCCTGCCTACGCACCGGTCCGCCGGTGCTGGATCGGTCGGGGAGTAGCTCAGCCTGGTAGAGCACTGTCTTCGGGAGGCAGGGGCCGGAGGTTCGAATCCTCTCTCCCCGACCATTTTATCAATGACTTAGCTTTCATAGAGACATTTCCCCTAGGTTCTCATTGAACCTCATCCCTTGCTTCTTGCTCGATACTCGGCCCGCGTTGGCGCTTCGGCAGGCAAGCCGCGACTAGTTCGCCATCGTTTCCAATACTCGGTTTTAGATGCGCTGATCTTCGCGCGTGCGCGCTTGTCGCCCTCTTCCGACAAATTGTTACGCTGCGTCTTGGCATCGGCCCAGCGGCAGTTGCCAGGTTCGTAATTTCCGGTCGGATCGATGCGGTCCAACGTAAGGCCCTTGGGGCGCTCGCCCATGTCCGCCAAGAAGTTTTGGAAGTTTGCGCGCCATCTTTCGCAGACGGAAATTCCGACCGCACCATAGCGAGCGAACGAACTGTTTTTGTTGTCATGGCATCGGAGAATCATTTGCTGCCAAGTAGGATAGAGTTCGTGCTTCGAATGAAGATGAGCTTTCGAATCCCATCCGCGCCCCGCATCGATTCGCCCATGACGAAGCAGACGCTGATAGTGGGTGGGGCACAGCCCCTTCGTCAGCTTGGCGATTTTATCGCAGTCCGGAGCGGAGCATTTAGCCGCTGGCATAGGCTTTCCCCTCGATAGCGTCGGCTACCTTTTTAAGGTATCCGGGGCTGTATCTTGCATAAAATTGCTGCGTCGTGCGGTCGTCGTCATGGCCCAGCATTTGGGCCAATTCGGGCATCGGGACGCCAGCCTCGGCCGCCCAGACGGCGCCGGTGTGGCGCAGCGTATAGGGCGTCGCATGGACATTGCTCCTTTCACTGGCCGCCTGGAACGCTTTCTTGATATTTCCGACCTGCTTGCCGGCGCGCTCGACCACGAACACCGACGTGCGGGCGGCGTATGCGTCTTGCATCGCTTCCATGAGCCGGTTGCCGATCGGCACGACTGGCCGGCGCTTAGATGTCTGGGCCCGGCCTGCGGGATTGAGGTCGAGTTGCCCGCGCATGAAATCGACGCGGTCCCACGTCAAATCGAGAATCGCGCCAGGTCGCGCGCAGGTATAGAGGCCGATCAGCGCATACAGCCGCGCGTGCGGCGCGACCATGCCGGCGAGGAAGCGGTCGAACTCGGGCCGGGTCAGGTGCCGGGTTTTGCGCTCGCCTTTCGCCGGCAGCCAGACATTGCCGCGGACGGTGATCTTCGTCGCCTTCATCGCCCAATTCAGCGCGGTCGACAGTTTCATCAGCTCGAGGCGGGCGGTCGCATCTTCGACCTTTCGTGTCGCGCGATACGAGCGGCACATCGTCTCATCGATCGCCGCAGGGTCGATCGACCGCCAGAATGTCTTCATCGCCTTCCAAGCGTCCTGCGTTCGGCCGTGCGAAGGCTTGTGCGCGATCGACGCCATATAGGCTGTCATGACCCGTTCCACGGTCCACGGACTATCGTCTCCGCTTTCCCAGCGTTTGCGGGCTTCCGCCTCGGCGCTCGCCCGATCTTTCGCGGAGAGCTGTGTACGATGGCGCTTCGGCTTGTCGTCCCCTTCCTCTTGGACCCAATGGACGATGGCGAATCCGCCTCGGAATCGCTGGACTGTATAGGGACCGGGTTCACTGGACATTTCTCATACCTCTCCACTTCGGCTGCACTGACGCGAATAAGCGCACCGATGCGAAATGTTTGCAACTGGCCCTGATTGATCAGCTTGCGGATCATGCTGTCGCTGCAACCCCAGCGGTCGGCAAGCTGAGCGATGGAATAGGGCCGGACGTCATGCTCGGGCAGAATGTGGCTGTGAAACGTCATCCCCGCCCCCCGTCCCGCTCACCGGGCGCGTCATCAGCTTTGTCCTCTTCGTGAAGCTGTGCCCGGATACTGCTCGCCAGGATCTCGTATTGGCGAGCGGCCCATCGCGACACCGGCCTGATCTTCTCCGCCCGCGCATCGAGCCACGCCGGGAGGTTGAGCAGCGCCGCGATCCGGCTTGCCCAAGCGTTCGAGACGACATCGGCAACGTGCTCGGTCGTTTCTCCGTTGCAGCGGAGGATTTGCTTGCCGTTGGCGTGGAAGGTGCTCATGAGCGCCACCCCCGCCAGATGGCGATCAGGTTGCCCGCCAGAAACAGCGCACTCCCGATGGCGAAAAGGATCGGGACCAAGTTTTCTTTCAGGTTCGCGATCATGCGGCCCTCCACAGGATCGGTTCAGCGAGCGGGTCGATGCGATGCTTGCCGCGCGCCATCGGATGCGTCGGCGCACCGCTCTTCGTCTTTCCCCAGCACCAAATGTCCGGATAAGGCGCTTCGCCCGACTGGATTTCCTCGACGACGTGATCGACCCAATCCCAATCGGTGGCGATGTTGCCCCAGCAAGCGAATAGCTGATGCGCGCCCTTCGCCTCCTTGACCAAGATCGGGAGGTTCACGAACAGGAGGGAGTCGCGCGCGCTCCAATCGTTGGTGGCGACCCAATCGGCCTTCCGGCGGCACTCGACAGGGCTGGAGGTGACGAACGGATAGAGGTTGAGCGCGCGGAAACCGCCGAAGCCGTAATGCTGAAACCAGCGGATCCACCATTTGACGGTCGGATCATCCTTCTCTGCATCGCCCACTGAGGGGTTGTGGCCGACAACGATCGCTATGGGACCGTCCGACCAGCGACGTGAAAGGACGATGCGCTCGTCGGGGGACGCGAAATGGGCGCTCCGCTGCATTACCGGCTGGCCAAGAAGATCGAGCGCTTCGGTCACTGCCCCTCCTCCGCCAGCGCAATCAGGCGATCGACATTGAGGCTGGCCCACATGGCGACCGCGAGTGCGCTGACCTGAACGTCCTTGCCTTCAATGCGGTCGATCAGGCGCTTCCAGTCCATCTTGAGGACCGCGATTTCAGCCTTCCTGCTCATGCCGCCCTCGCCAGCGTATCGTCGTACCGCGCGGCAGGCTCGACGTCTGGCAACGCAGCCTCGATCTCCGCAATCCGCCCCAGCACGCGCAAAATCGCCTCGCGCTGCTGGATCATCCCTTCCGCCGGGTTCGCGTGGAAGTCAGCGACCAGTTTCTTCCCGATGTCTTTCAGGGCGGCATCGAGGGCCTGCCGTTCGGTCGCGAAAAGCTGGCCGGCGTGCTCGTAGGCTTCGACTTTCTTGATGCACATCGCTCAGCCCTCCCCTTCCTCGGCGACCTGGGCTTCCGGCTCGGCGCCATAGTCCTCGACCTTCACCCCATCGGCTACCAGCTTGGCGACCTCGCGGGGCTTCGGGATCGTCACGGCGAACTCGTCACCGGCGACATGGCGAAGGGCTGCGGAATTGGTCGGCGCATCGACGAGACGGATCTTGTCGGTCGTCTTATTGCGGACTGCATAGAGTGCCATCAGATCGAGACCTTTCCGTAATTGTCGGGCAGTGCCGGAATTGCTTCCGGGCTGTCGAAGCCGAAGAATGGGAGGAAGTAGAACGGCTTTCCTTGCTCGCGCAGAAGGTGGGCGCCTTGGATCTCGGAGCAGGCATATTCTGCTGCCGACCGTGCTGCCGACCCTGCTGCCGACCGTGCTGCCGACACTGCTGCCGACCGTGCTGCCGACCCTGCTGCCGACCGTGCTGCCGACCGTGCTGCCGACACTGCTGCCGACCGTGCTGCCGACCCTGCTGCCGACCGTGCTGCCGACACTGCTGCCGACCGTGCTGCCGACCCTGCTGCCGACACTGCTGCCGACCGTGCTGCCGACACTGCTGCCGACCGTGCTGCCGACACTGCTGCCGACCGTGCTGCCGACCGTGCTGCCGACCATTCTTCATCGGTCATACGGTCCATGTGCAGCCAGAAGGCCAGAACGATCTTCGCTTGATCGCCGAGAACCTTTTCTGGGTTGGTCAGGACGATCGACGGCGCACCATCAATGCTGTCGTTGATGTTGCGGAGCAGGATGGCGTGGCCGACGCTGATATTGAGAAGTTTGGCCACCTCGCGATCAGCCCTGTCCTGTTCGACACGGAGCTGCTTTGGTGTCCATCCGCCGATGAGGTGCAGCACCTGACCCTGTGCGCACATGCACCCCATATCTTCGGGCGGCTCCGATCCGTCGCCGTCATAGGCGTCCCAATCTATCAGCGATCCCTTGTACGGTTTGCCGTCGCCGGAATCCCAGCGGGCGAGAAGGTCTTCGAGGGTCGCGGTCACTTTCCCACCCCCTTCTTCGCCGTCACCTTCGCCTTCGTTGCGGTCGGCAAAGCGGGTTTCTTGCCTTCCTTCTTTGCGGCCTGCTGTTCCCGGTCGCGCTTTCGCTTGGCGCGCATGGCTTCGGCGTCGGGCTTGAGGGCGGCGATCACCTGTTCCGCCGCTTCGAGTTGGGCGCGGAGACCGGAAATGGTCCGGTCTCGCTGTTCGACATCTGCTTCGAGGGCGAAGATCGTCTTGCCCTTCTCGATATTTTCAACGTCGGCCGCGTTCAACTGATCGGTCGCCGCCCGCAGCTTGAGGTTGAGCTTCGCATGCTCTTCGGCCGACACGAGGCCTATCATCCGTAAAAATCCCATGTTCATGCTCCTTCAGGCGGCAAAATGCCGAGTTCGATGCTTTCGAGTTGGAGGCGGGAGGCCTCGGCAGGGGTGTCCTTCCCGTTGCGCTCGCACCAGGTCGCCTCGCAGCCGATGCCGTGGATGCCATTCGGCCCACGGTGGCAGTCGGCGCAGACGGGGACTTGGAAGCGGTGATCGCGGCGCCAGCGCTTGCCGGGTGCGCCAAGCAGAATGTGATGCGATTCCGACCGGCCCCGCTTGCCGCATCCGTAGCAGGGCAGCGTCCGGATGCGGTCACGGTGCCGGCGCTCGCCCGCGTTCGGGATGGGATTATACTTCGGCTTGATGCGGCCGTGGCGGATCGGGAAGCCCATCAGAGACGCGCCCGCCGTTCGGCCATCATAGCGTCGGCCAGCTTGTAAGCATGCCCGGCGACGTTCATCGCCCAAGTGTCGCCAAAGCCGTTGAGTTTCAGGTAGCGCTCGGCAATGGCGGGGAGCACGACGGCGGCATAGTGATCGCGCAGCGGCAGATTTGCCGTCGTGGTCGACAGATGCCGGGTGTCGATCACCGGCGGCTCACCGATGCGAGGATGCGAGGGGGCGGAAACACTCATATCAGCCCGCCCCTGCCGTCGAGAACTTCATCAGACGATTGTGCTCGGCGTCATCGACCTCTTGGCGAAGGTGATCCGGCAGCGCTTCCTTGTTCGCCGAGAAGTCGCTGATCGCGAGGTCGACATCAGCCTTGAGTTCGGCGTTCATGATGCGCTTCAGGTGGGCGTCGACTGCGGCTTGGGCGGGATGCGGCTCGTCGTTGTGATCCTCGCCCCGATCTAAGTCGGACAGGCCTTCTGCGGCGGTCGGGTTGTCATCCGTCACCGTATCGACGCGCTTCTGCGCTTCCGCGATCTTCTTGAGGTCGCTGGTAACATCGTCGGTGCCCGGCTTCGGGAAGGCTTCGTCGGCCGTCGTCTCCCCCTGCCGGATCGACTGATAGGTGATCTGTAGGTTCGCCAGCTCGACCGGCGTCCAGCGACTGTTCGGCCCATGCTTGGCCTCGATGCGATCAAGACTGATGCCGATCTTCGAGAAGCGCTCGATTGCCGTCGCGATGCGTGCGGGAAGCGGCTGGTCGCCCTCGCCCTTTTCCAGCACCTCGCGGCACCGCTGCGCTGCCGCCACCTTGAGATAGGGCGGCAGAACCCGGAAGATGCATTCGCGGAGGCGGCGCGCGCCATTGTTCGCGTTGTTCTCGTAAATGTCGCGCATGTCGGTCAGCGGCTTTTTGCCCTGCCGGGTGTCGCGCACGTGGGGGACGATAAAGGTCTGGCGCGACTTCGCGTTCGTTTCGAGATCCCATGCGAAAGCGAGCATCTCGGTGTGGCCGGCGACATCATCGCGCGCCAATTCCATGATGCCGTAGTCGATGTTGCCCCAGCATCGCGCGAGTTCGGTTGCGAGGTGGATCGATTCGCCGTTCACGCTCGATCCGCCGCGCGAGAAGCTGAAGAACGCCCTGTCAGCAACCGCTCGCTGGCCGCAGGACGACATAGCCTGCGACATCGCCCGCGCTTCGTCGCGCGGTGCGCGCTGGGCGACAAGCACCATTGCCTGAACTTCGGCGATCGCGCGTGACTGTTCGATATTGGTAGCCTGGCTGGCGCCGGGTACCCGGTTCGCCTGCTGGCGAATCTGGTCGGGGGTGACGACGTCGTTCACGCGGCTGCCTCCGCCTTGAACATCGGGACGCCCTTTTCACGGACGAGATGCCAGAAGATGCGCATCGAGGCTTCGACGTCGGCTACGGCATCGTGCGCGCCGTCGAATCCCTCACCGAAGAAATGCTGATGCGCTTCCATCAGGCTCGGCACCTTGAAGCCGAAGCGGCCTGACGCGCGCATCGCCTCGGTCGCCGGGATGCGAGTGAAGCCGGTAGACTTGTACATGGTGCAGAAGGTCGGTGCGGGCTTATCCCACTTGAACCCGAGGTGCCTCGCGGCGTGAATGCGCTTGATGCGAACGTCGAACGAGACATTGTGGCCGACGATCAGCGTTGCCTGTCGCGCCATCTCGATGAAGTCGCGGGCGACCTGCACCGGATCGGCACCTTCGGCATGCGCGCGTTCGAGGGTGATCCCGTGTGCTTCCAGGGCCTTCGGATGAATGACGCAACCTTCACCGGGCTTGACGATCGTCGAGAGGCGGTGAACCTCCCGCCCCGCAAGGTCGTAGAGGGCGGCTGCGATCTGCAGCAAGTGAGGCTGCCCCGGATCATCCGAAGGCTCGTGAAAATTCGGCAAGCCGCTGGTTTCGGTGTCAAAGCCGAGGATCATGTCAATTCTCCCAAGAAAGCTCGCCGGAATCGACGCGCTGGTTGATCTGAGCGTGTTTCCAGCGGCTCATGTGAAGGTGAAGGACGGGGTTTTCGGGCCGCGAATAGGCAGGCCAGACGCCGGATTTCAGGCACTCGGCGAAGGTGTTGAGCGCCCGACGGTTGAGCATCCGCCCCATCTGGATCGCCTCGTCGTCGAGCTGGTAAATCTGGACCAGATGCGGCGGCTCTTTCTCGACCGCGATCAGGACAAACCGGCGCTTCTTTGCGGGCTCGCCGAAAACGAGGTCGACGCAATCGATGTAATGGGCGGCCGACATGAAATAGCCGAGGTTCGTTGCCTGCTTCTCGAAGGCCATCGGATGCGCCGACAGCGTGGTCTTGATGTCAGGCAGAATATCCATCGTCTCGGGCAGCACGTCGGGCCGCGCGCGCATGAAAACGCCGGTCGCCGGGTCTTTCGCGATCACGGTCATTTCGGGCGTGCCGCTGATAAGCAGCGCCTTTGCCAGTTCGTTCTTCTCGACCTGTTCGGCCATCGCCTCGACCATGCGATATTGCGGGAAGGTCAGGACGGGGACGCCACTGGCTTCGGCTTCAGCCTTCTCGTCCTTGGCGTCGGCCCACTTTTTCAGCCGCCCGTCGAAGCCTTCGGGCAGGATGAAATAGTTTTTCGGGAACAGGCCCTGCAGCAGCAGAAGGTCGTGGACCCCCTTGCCGATGTTGAAATGCGGCTTCTGCTCGCGCTGCGGCCGATCCGGGTTGAGCGGCGACTGATACCAGTAGTGGAAGGGCGTTTCGTTCTCGATCGTCTTGAGGCCCGTCGAGCTGATCGACGGCGAAGCACAAATTTCCACGGCGTGATAGAGGTCGCCGTCGATGTCGGGATAGGCGCCTGGTTCGGTGATGAGCGTTTCATCCGCCTTCGGCTTGCTGGCCGGAGCGTCCGATGCGCCCTCGCCGGGCGGCGGGCCGGAATAGCCGACTGAGAAGGGATTAGCGTCCATCGTCAGAACGCGATCGTCACGGCGGGAACCAGTCCGGCCTTGATGGCGAGAACGACCTTCTTCGCGGTCTCCTCATCGACGCCGCACGACATGATGGCAGTTTTTGCCGCGCCCATGACCTTGGCAAGGTGCGCCTGATTGGCCTCGCGCTTCGCCTTTTCTTCGGCCTCGCGAGCTTCCGCATCTTTGCGGGCTTGCTCTTCGGCAGCGACGCGATCGCGCTCGGCCTGAGCGACCCGCTCGGATTCCTCGGCGCGCGCACGTTCGGCGGCCAAGGCTTCTTCATGCTCGCGCTGGACGCGCTGGCGCTCGGCTTCGGCCGCTTCTTCGGCTTCACGGCGTGCGCGATCCTCTGCTTCGCGAGCAGCGGCTTCCACGCGCTCCTTCTCGGCCTGCTCGGCGGCGACGCGGCGCTCTTCGGCCAGACGATCTTCCTCGGCTCGGCGCGCCTCAGCTTCTTCAGCTTCCCGCTTTTCCTGTTCGGCGCGCTCGCGCTCTGCCGCTTCGGCCTTCAAGCGTTCGAGTTCAGCACGGTCGGCTTCACCCTTCTCCGCCGCCTGCAACGCGGTGAAGAGATGTGCTACGGTGTCCTTCTTCTCGCGCTCGGCTTCCTCGAAGCGATCCTGGAACTGCTCGC
The DNA here is from genome assembly GCF_016793825.1 of Sphingopyxis sp. Lineage (GTDB taxonomy): Bacteria > Pseudomonadota > Alphaproteobacteria > Sphingomonadales > Sphingomonadaceae > Sphingopyxis. The sequence goes on along the minus strand of NZ_JAEULM010000034.1, from coordinate 31,325 downwards.
GCGTGATTTCGACCTCATGCGCCGCGGTGCCGCGAGCGCGGATGGTCTCGGAGATTTCGCCCATCGGGACAAAGCGGGCTGACCGGAGCGCGGTGATGATGCGGTCAACTTCCGCCTCGCGCGCCTTCTCCGCCTCCTCCCATTCGGTCAGAGGCTTGCGAACGTCGATCGCAAGCTGTTCGAGGCGTTCGTTGATGACCTTGCCCGCCTCGTTGGCTTGCTTGGTCATATCCCGCCAGCCGGCAGTCAGGTTGAGCCTCGCCTTGTCGATGGCCGCCTTCTCGCGGCGGACTTCGGCTGCGAACGACCGGAGCTTGTCACGGCCCGCGCCAGTCGACGCATCGACATCGCTCGGCGCCTTGGCCTTCAGCCGCTCGTAGAACTCGTCAAATTTGACGCTGTCGAGCAGCACAAGACCCGGCTGCGCCGAAACCGCTTCGATGATATCCGTCCCCGGCTCCACCAGCATAACTTCACCGTGGATCACTTCGGCAGCGGCGTCAGACATTGATATTCTCCAAGATGGGGGCCAGAAACGAGGGGACGGGCATGCCGGCGTGCACCCACAGGGGATGCGCGCCGACAAGGGCGATGGTCACGACCCAGAGCGCCCAGATGAGGGGATGGCGCGAGGCGGGCGCCGGGCTTTCATCGGCTTGCAGAGTTTCAGCCGGGATGATGATCGGGGGCGTCATCAAAATCCCCCCGTGACAAGACCAGCGGCAATGCCGAACAGGATGGCTGCGGCACCACCGATCGCGAACCAGACAAGGGTGCGCTTCATGCGGCAACCCTCTCGACTGCAACCGCCGCCGCATAATCCCGTGCAAACCGCGCACGCACGACCGCCCTCGCCTCTTCCGGCGTCCTGCCATTGAGCGCTGCGGAAACCTGATAATGCTCGATTGCCGTCATCCATCCGCGTGCACGGATGCGCTCGGCCTCGTTGATTGCCCTCAGCGCATCTTCACGCGCATTGATCGCGCGGACCGTCGGGCTTGGGATTTCCTGCGATGCGAGCTGTTCGAGGCGCTCTTCGCGCTCCCGGTGGCTGCGGTCTTGGGGGAAGTAGGGCATAAAGGCTCCGTCGTGGTGACGGGGCCGCTTGTAGCACGATTGCTAATTCGTGCAACTATAAATTTGCATTAATGCTAATTATCGAGCTTTCGACAGCCGAAGCCCAAAAGCCTTGCCATTGATGTCTCGCAAATAGAGGCAGGATGGTGACAAGGTCAGGGCGTAACTCTCCGTTGTACGGCGCGTCGGAGAATCCATTGTGGGCAGGTCCAAATCGTATCTGCGCTGAAGGAAGGGCTCGGCGATTGATCCAACGATTACCATCTCAGCATTCTGCTTCAGAATGCGGGCGTCATCCGACGAAACGTGCAAATCAACTTTGACACCGTACGAAGGAAGGCCAGGCCATGCTATGACAAACTCGGAGTCGGAGCGCTCTTCGACTTCAATTTCAGCGCCATAGCTGTTTTGCGCCGCATAGCGCCCCGTAACGCGAGACGAACTCTCGATCTCCGTTACCGACAGGCCGCTACGTTTTACGGCGTAGTCTGACCTCGCCATTTCGAGCGTCAGAGTCCCAGCGTCCGCATTATAGGAAATCTTGTAAGGTGACACCTTCACCGCCACGCTCACGGTTGAACCGGGAAACTCGCGATCAGCCTGTTGCCGGATCCTAGCCTGAAATTGAGCGGTAGTTTCGAACTCGTCCTTTTTTTGATCGGACAGTGTGCTCCGCTTCAACTTGGCAGCCAAGGCCGAACCCGGAACGGGTTCGGGCGTGCCTGGACATATCTGAGCATGAGCCATCATAGCCGACTGCCCGAAAGCTGGCGCGACTATCCCGACTGCAGCCCCGCAGAAAACCAGATATCTCATTGCCACTCCCCCGCTTAACAGCGCCTACCAAACCAAACCGGCCTCCCGATTATACGCGTTTCGTCGTGCTGAATTTCCGTGGGAGAATATTTTGGGTTCGAAGAGAACATCCGCACCCGACCGCCCTCGATTCGCTCCACGTTCTTGATGACGTATTCCCCCCATTCTCCATCCCATATTGCGAAAGGTCCTGGCTGCGCCGGCGATCGATCCCGCTTGTCGCACAGAACTTGGTCGCCTTGGAAAAAGTCCGGTTCCATGCTGTCTCCACGGATCGGTACGAGCACAAAATCGCCAGCATGGCCGCGCAACTCCCCCTCGACTAACGCCCGCGAAACGAGCGCAGTTTTCCGGTCATCATCCCCGGTTCCGCCACCGCCGGCGCCAGCGTAAGTTGGAAGGACTTCGACAGCCACGTAAGCCAGCGCGGGTTCGGGATCGGGAATGTCCGCTTCTTGGTTCTTCCATCCTGGAAAGTCTGGAAAACGTGCTTTCAACTTGTTTAGCGTCGGCTTCGAAAGTGCAAAGCTCACATCATGATTGAGCGGCCTCGTGAGGGTCGAGACAGCAAGGCGCGCCTCGACGGCTAGCTTCGAGGCCGACATGCCGCTCCAGTCCACAAGTGCTTGGATCAGCGCCCTGTCTTCGTTTTCATCTGACATAGATTCGGAATTAGCAAAAATACGATTAGCAATCCCGTAGCAAGATTGCTCTTTACGATTAGCAATGATGCTATTATGCATTGCAGCCCATGGAACAAGATGAACTCTTCGCCGACTGGGAGGCTCGCGCAAAGGCGATCGGGCTGACCCTTGCAGACGTTCGTGCCGAGGCTGGCGTCCACGCTCCAAACTTCTCGAATTGGAAGCAGGGAAAGGGTGGCATGACCCTCGCAAGCATCAAAAAGGTGGAAACTGCCGTCCGGGCATTAGAAGCGCGCCTCACCCCTGCCAAGGACGACGCAGCATGAACGCCGTCGCTCACATCGAGCCGGAAGCGACTTTGGAGCGCGTGCCACCGGTCGGCGTGAAATGGCATCCCTATGCTGATGTCTTCCCTTGGATGGAGGGCGAAGCTTATGAGGCGCTGAAAGCGGACATCGCCAAGAACGGCGTGATCGAGCCGATCGTCTTTCACGACGGCTACATCCTTGATGGCCGCAACCGCTATTCCGCCGCGCGCGAACTCGGCATTGAATATCCGCGAGTTGAGTATGAGGGGCATGACCCTCTCGGTTATGTTATCAGCCTCAACCTTCGCAGGCGGCATTTGACCGAAAGCCAGCGGGCGATGGCCGCTTCCAAGCTGGCAAATCAGACCCAAGGCCGCCCATCCGAAAAAGGGGCAAATTTGCCCCTTTTGCCGGAAGCGCCTGATAATCCTCCCGCGATAGTCAGCAATGCCGACGCGGCGAAGATGCTCAACGTCTCTGAGCGCAGTGTCAAAGCGGCGCGGAAGGTACGCGAGATCGCCGTCCCTGCATTGGTCGCCGCTGTCGAAACGGGCGTTGTGTCCGTGTCCGCCGCAGCCGAAGTCGCGAAGCTGCCGGTCGAAGAGGTTCAAGCCCTCGTCGATAAAGGCCCCGTTGCTGTGAAACAGGCCGCCCGCGAAGTCCGGGAGCATGGCGTCACGCCGCGCCCGGTGATCGACCACAAAGACCGAGACCCGCTCGATTTCAACCGCGCCATGCACTTCACCGGCATGCTCCGCGATTACGCCCGCGAACTTGCTGGATGGGACATCGACGACCTCTTGCCTCGACTGATCGACGATGACCGCGCCGTGGTGCGGGAACTGATCTCCAAGCTCGACGCGGCGCACTCTTCCATCCTCGAAAGGCTCTGACCGATGAGCGACATCACGAAACAGGTTCGCAAGGAAATCCACGACACGCTCGATAAAGGGCTGATCGTCGATCAGGACGAAATCGCTGCAGCGATTATCAGTGCGCGCCCCGATATCCGCGGCAACGACGCGGAATTTTATCGCCTCTTCGCATTCGAACATGCCCGCGACGTTGCGCGTTCCTGCATCAAGAAAGCAAAGGTGGCTGACCTCGATCCCGATTTGCAGCTTACGCTTCCCGGTTTCGACCATCTGCAAAAGGCGTATTTCGTCCGTCGCGGCCGACGCAACCTGCTCGTTCCGGTTGACCAGTGTACCGACATCGAATTGCTCGCGCGCGCCAGCGAGTACGAAGAAATGGCCAAGGGCTGTCGCGCTCATGCTCGCGAAATCCGTGAGTATGTCGCCGCCCGCGCCGGACAGGCCGCATGAACCCGCCCAGCACCCCGATCGCGGTCATTCCGTCTCGTCGCTTCTCCGCGAGAGTTCTCGAATCTGCCTTTGGCGCACCCGCTCGGAAACGGATTTCCAAAAATCCTCCTCGTGATGGAGGATGCCTTGAAGGGTGATGTGCAACTCTTCGCGGTGTGTGACGACCGAGCTGGAGTAAATCCGCTCGATGTCTTGAAGCATCTGCTCGCCGATGACGTCTGCCGCCTCAACCGGCGTGTCGGATCGGTCCCAAATGTAGTTGGCCCAGAGATGTTCCAGCACGTGCCGGAGCATGAGGTTTTCCGTCTGCAAGTCGGTGATCGGGTCCATCCCCATTCCTTTCGTGCTTGTCTGAACAACTGCACGAATAAGCCGTCGCCGGGAGCGAGTCTATGACTGGCCCCGGCGGCGCAAATCCCACCCCCCCGCTCGCCTCTGGGTCGCCCAGCGAGCAGCCCTCGTCGGTCGTGCCCCACACGATCGGCGGGGGTGTAGCGGCTTCGATCGCCCGCGCCCTCAACCAGGCCGTCCGTGTCATCCCGATCGACGAAGAAGAAGGCTGCGCGCTGCTCGTCGAGCCGCTGCATTTCCATCGCGTCTACCGCGCTGCCGGTGGCGTGAAGGTCTCTCGTGTCCATGCATCCCTCAATACAGCCGGAGCCAAACATGATCCCGAATGACGAATCCACGATCGTGGAAGTGATCCGCGACCGGCAGAGGGCAATCCGGCGGGAACTCGACCGGCGTCTAATTTCGATGAAGGTCGTCAGCCAAGACAGCAAGATCGGCTATTCGACCTTGCTCACCTATTTCCCGGCAGACGAAGCGAAGACCTCGGCTCAAATACCCGGCTCCGCGGTTTTCGCCCTCGCTGGCGCGATCCCCGACGACCTCATGTCGCTCCTGTTGCCGACCGGATTCCTTGTCGTTCGCGCCCCCGAAGAGGTCGACCACGACGAGATGGCCGACCTTGTGAGCGACTATCTGCAGGCGAAGCATGCTGCCCACCGTGCCGACAGCCCCGGCGGCGTTAAGATTGTTGCCGAAGAGGATGCTCTTCTCGACGAGAAGATTGCCAAGATCCAGTCGGCGGGCCGCTGACGATGTCGGAGGGGTGGCCATTCGGCACACTGATGCCCTTCCGCTATGGTGCGATCTATGCCGATCCGCCGTGGCGGATGAAGATGTACAGCGAGAAGGGCATGGGCCGCTGCCCTGACGGCCCGATGACCCGCGCTCAATCCCGCACAAACAACCCCGCCCGCCATTACGAGACGATGTCGATCGATGACATCCGCGCGCTGCCAGTCAACCATCTGGCCGCCGAAGATTGCGTTCTCTTCATGTGGGCGATCGATCCGCTGCTTCCTGAGGCAATCGAAATCGGCCGCCATTGGGGATTCGAGTACAAGACGGTCGCCTTCTACTGGGCGAAGATGCGTCGCGAGACGTCAAATCGCGCCAAGGACATGGACGATCCGATGCACAAGCTCTTCCCGATGGGGACGGGCTATTGGACGCGGGCCAATCCGGAACTCTGCCTACTCTTCACGCGAGGCAATCCGAAGCGCCTTTCCGCTTCCGTCCGCAAGTTGGTGACGGAACCTCGCCGCGAACACAGCCGCAAGCCTGACCGCATCCGCTCGGACATCGAGGCCCTTTGCGACGGCCCCTATTGCGAACTCTTCGCGCGCTCACCGGCCCCAAGCTGGGAATCGTGGGGCAACGAAACCACGAAATTCGATGCGGAGGCAGCATGACGACGACGGCCTATCTCATGTCGCTATCCGCTCTTTGGTGCGGAGCTGGCGCCGCCGCAGCATGGAAGCTGACCGCCCTCCACTTCCGGTCCCGTCTGAACGAGGCGACAGCATCGGAGGCTCGCTACAGGGCACTGTGGGAACGGGACAGCGGGAAGATGCTGATCGCGCAGGCCCAGCTTGACCTCATCCATCAACAGCACGTCGACGCCGGTCGCAAGTCTCATGAAACATGGTTCGCCGCTCGTGATCGCCGGACCGAACTCCTGCGCGAGGCCAATGCAGCGCGCCAACTGAATACCCTGCCCGCCGCTTTCCCAGAACCGGCGACGGGCTTTCCTGCCGACCTTTCAGCGGGTCGGAAAGAGAGCAGGAGGCGGCAGGTTGCGCCTCATTCCGGACAGGACGCGGGCGCGGGCATCCTCCCCGACGTGACGCCGCGGGCAAGCGACAGGAATGCGCCTGTCGATACCTGCCGCCGAAACCGTGCCGGACATCCTGCTCCCGCTGAAACCACCATGAAAGGAGTATGAGCATGGCAAAAGCTGCCACCAAGCCCGTCTCCCATGAAGTCCCCCAGAAGGATTTCACGGGAGCCGTGCGCGCCTACCGAAATGATGTGAAGCCGGCGATCTCAAAAGTCGGCGAATACAGCCAGGAAGTCTCGACGGCGTACAAACACATCAAAAAGAACTGCCATATCCAGCCGGGCGCCGCGAAGCTCGCGTTCAAGCTGGACGGCATGGAAGAGGCGAAGCGCGACGACTTCCTGCGCTGCTTCAACGGGCTCTGCAAAGAGCTGAACATCGTCATGCCGCGCGACATGGTCGACATCGCGGAAGGCAAGCCGGCGGAATCGATCGTCCCCGAAGCGGAACGCCCGAAGCCGCAGCTCGTCGCGGTCGGCCAGAAGGCGGACCCGGAAGACGAGGATCAGGAAGACGCTGATCCCGATGCTCATCGGGAAGCCGCCGAATAATGGCGATCCTTGGGCTCGATCTGTCCAAGCGGTCAACCGGCTGGGCGCTGTGGGAGAAAAGCTCCGACAGCGCCCGGTTCGGGACTTGGGTGCTCGGTAGCGAGTTCACCTCGCGCGGCCGCACATACAAAAAGCTGCGCCAATGCGTTGCCGACCTCTCGTCACTCGTGACGATCGACTACATTTTCTTCGAAGAGCCACTGCGCCCCGAAGTCCTGCAGGGCCATACGAACATCGAAACGCTCAAGATACTCGCTGGTCTCGCGGCCACCGCTGAATGCCTTGGTGACGAACTGGGGTGCCGAATTGTCCGGGGTGTACCCCCGTCGACGTGGCGCGTCTCCTTTATCGGCAGCCAGAAGCGGGGAACGAAGCGCGAGACGCTGAAAGACCTCACGATGGAACGCTGCCGCCAGCTCGGCATGAAGCCCGGCAACGACGACGAAGCCGACGCGATCGGCCTTCTCACCCATGGCGCGGAATCGATTGGGATGCCGCCGCCGTGGACCGCCAACGAGATCCTCCGCCCTCCTCTTGGAATGCACGCATGACCGACCTCAAACAATGGAAGCGCGACACCGCCGTCCGCCGCTTCCGCGAAATCAAGCAGAACTCCGAACGAGCAGGCGACCGGATGTCCGACCAGCGCATTGCCGCGGCGGTCGGTGGGTACGTCGATGCTCCGGCGGCTGATGTCCTCAAGTGGTGGAAGGGAGCGGGAAATGTCTGATTGGCAGGTTGGGGATCGCGCGATTTGCGTGACGGAATATCTTCCCGGTTTCGGGTCCACGACGCGGGTTTCGGTCGGCCGCATCTATCAGGTCGAAGGCCTCTATATCAGCAGAGCCGAGGGCAAATACAAAGGCGTCCTTGCGCTGGTTCTGGTCGGTGTCCGGGGCGTAAAGTTCGACGGCTTCCATCACGGCCTTTTCCGCAAGATCGACGATCACGTCCCTGACGAGTTCGACCGCGAAGTCATCGAGCAGATGAAGAGTGCTCCCGTCGTGGAGCCTGTCTGATGGCCAGTCCGATACCTCGGCCAGTCCCTGACAACTTCGACCCTTCGCTGCCGCTGCGCGTGATGGTCGATCGCTATCACACGTCCAAGACCACGGCTCACCGCTGGCGACGGGAAGTTGGTTATGCCGGACCCGGTGGCACCGTTAGCGCGTGGAGCGACCGCGACGTCTACATCCTGCGCACCAACTTCAATTCCATGACCTACGGCCAGCTTTGCGAGCTGCTTGGCCGAACGGCTCCGGCCATCAAGGCCAAGGCGAACAGTATGGGCCTCCGCAAGGCTCAGGGAAATTTCGCGCGGGACAGCCGAACATCGTTCCACGGCCAGCGCGCAAAGGGCGTTGCCGACATGGCCGCGCAGCACCTTCGCCGGGATGCGCCGGTCTTTCGCTGCGATGTGAATGGCGCCGCGAACCCCAAGGGCAAGTGCTGGCGGTACGGGAATGCCGTGCTTACCGAGGCCGAACTGATCGCGAAGGCGGAGCGGAAGGGTTGGTCTGCGGATTCGTGGCGGGAACTGGTCGGATGATGTTCCCCCGCTGGTATACGCCGCCCGCACTGACGCGCTACACCGGGCGCGAGATCATCGCCCGCGTGGCGAAGCTGCACGACATTGAACCAGAGGACATCACTGGTTCTTCGCGTGCCCGACTGCACTGCGAGGCCCGCTGGCAGGTAATGCGCGAACTGCGCGCCAAAGGCCTCTCCAACCCGCGCATCGGGCGCCTGCTCAATCGAGATCACTCTTCTGTGATGCACGGACTGCGGAGGGCTGGGTGAGCTTTCGGCTGATGAGCGCAGTCTGGGACATGGAGATTCCGAGCACGGAGAAAATGGTCTTAATGTGCCTGTCGGATCACGCCGACGAGGATGGTAAGTGCTGGCCGTCTGTGTCGCTGATTTGCCGGAAGACGAGCAAGTCCGAGCGCACCGTGCAATCCGCTCTCAAATGGCTGAAAGATAACGAATATTTCGACGATCAACAGCGTCCCGGCACCAGCCCTATCTATACCCTAAACCTCCGCAAGTTCTGCACCCCCGCAGATATTGCCCCCCCGCAGAAATTGCGGGGCCCCCCCGCAGAATCTGCGCCTACCCCCGCAAATCTCGCACCCAAACCTATCAAGAAACAACCAAGAACCGATCAACCCAAAAAAACGCAGGCGCGAGATCACGAACTTCCTCACGGCTGGGTGCCCGCCGAGTTCGGACCCAAGTCTCAATGTCGGAAGATCATCGACGGATGGCCACCCGGAGAACTCGAAATCCAGATCGAGCACTTCACCGCTCACCATCGATCGCGCGGCAACAAATTCAAGGACTGGCAGGATGCTTGGAAAACATGGGTCATCAATGGACGAAAGTTCGGCGGGTCAAATCGGGGCAACGGTTCCGGCAATTATCGCGAACGTGACAACCGAAGCGGATTCGAGCGAGCTATCGACCGCCGACGAGAGGCGCGCATTGCGGATGAGCGACCAGCAGATGACGGAGATGGAGGCGGTCGCCAACTCGTCGCCGCCCAACATTCCTTGCTGTGATGATGACCATTTCGAGAAGTCCATGCGGGCGCTGGCCATTCTGCCGAGCCGAGCCGAGGATGATATCCGGGGCGAGCTTCGCTTCGCCATTTACAGAAAACTGCTTGGGAAATACTCGAAGGCAGCGATCAGCAATCTCGTGGAAACAGCGCTTACGACGCTCGACTGGTTCCCTACGCCGAAGCAGTGCCTCGCCATCCTCGCGGATTGGAGCGAGCGCGATCTTGTCGAGCACAAGCATCGGACGGTGTTTGCCGCCAGCGCTGTCCGGCAGGAGCGACAGGCACGGCTGAACGACATCATGGACGCCCTCGATCGCCGGTTGCTCAACCAAGACGCCATCGACGCCCTGCCCCAGAGGGTCCGCGAGATCGGCGCCGAACGCGGGTTCCTCCGCCTCCACGATGACGGCGCCTATCGCGCCCGCCCCATTCGGGGTGAAGCCGATGCATGACGACGCAAAGGCACTGGCGGCCAAGTACAACGCCAAGCGCGCGGCCGAAGGTAAGACCGGCATGAAATGGATCGTCGACGATGCTGGGAACCTTCGCCCGGTGCGCACCGGACGCAATGAATCTCCCGTGGAGACGAAACAGGAAGGCCTGCCGCTATGAGCCGCAATCACGACCGCCCCGCCGGCTTCCGCTCACCCTTGGAAGCCTATGCGCCGCAGATGCGGGAAGCGGACCCGACCCTCGGCCGACAGGCCTGCCGGGAAGTCTGGCTGGCGCATGGGCTCATCGTCTTCAACCCCGCTCATTTTGGATGGGCGTCGGCCGAGCGGATGAAGCAATTGGCCGAAGAGCATTACGGCAAGCGTCGGGAGGACGAAGCGTGACGAAGATCGTTGGCTTTCGAGAGATTTTCGACGCTGTCGTTGATGATGAACTGACCGGCGAACGGTTCGCTTTGGCGTTCGCGGGTCGTCGGGGTGCATGGGAGTTTTTCGTGAGCTGGCTCGACAACATGATGAGAATAGGCGCGCAAAAAGATGCTCAACAGGCGCGTGTGGACGAGATTATCGCGCGCGACAAAGCGGACCGCATTGCCGAAGCTGATCGCCAGGCCGCTATCCTTGAGATCGATGACCGAACCTACGTCAACGTCGGAGACGCCGTGGTGCCGCCAACGCCTGAATGGTTGTCCAAAGGCGACGTCATCACCGTGACGGTTCAAGCCGATGGTGAGGGGCATCATGTCCGTTCAGTCAGGACCGCACGACGCGTGGTAACTAGCCACGCCAAGCGCGCCTACCGAGCCGGAAAAATCACGGACGAGCAGAAGGTCGCATGCGAATGGTACCGCGACCAGTACGACGCTGCCGGCCTAGAAGGACGAGTTAAGACCGCCAATCTTGCTCAGAGAGTTTCGGGCGGCCTGCCGGGCGGGATCATGTTCACCGAAGATCAGGTCGCTGCTCAGTGGCATTTTCGCAACGCGCGCGAGCGGATGGATGCGAGCATGCTCAAGTTCTTTGATCTGGTGATGATCGACGAGATTCCTGTCGATCGGGCTTGTCGCGTGGCACGCTGTGGGCGTCACCCCTACGTCACCCTTCGGCAATGCGCGGACGCCATCTCAGGCTACATGGACGAAGTGGGCATCGAAAAATGACCCACTTATCCGAAATTCTTGACAACTTGGCGCAGTTTATTCATTACGTCGCCACTCGGGGTCGCGCGCCTGACGCACAAACCTCTTTCCAAAAAGCGAAAATCTGATGGCGCAGCCGATTTCTTATTCGGCGCGCATCCGTGGCCTTGAAGCAGCCAAACTGCGGATCGACGAGCTTCCGCAAGGCACGAAGCTTTCATCGAATCCCATGTCCGATGCCCTGTCGGTCAGGTGGCCGACACTACGCGGATGGTGCGACCTTGAAGAGCTTAGCGGTGCTTTCGTCCGCGGCGACAATGGCATCAAATGGGAATTTGACCCACGGAAAACAGTCGATGCCTTGCTTCGACATTTCCGTGGCTTGGTCGCCAGCGAAGCTGAACGCAACGCGCCGTCCCTGAAGGCCCAAGGGATCGAGACGCCATCGACCAGCCTGGTCGAGGTGGAACGGCTGGTTCGTCTGACAAACACGATGGAAGATTCCCGACTGCGCGCGGGTCGCACCACCGACACCGCACTCGCCATCGACGCGATCGACCGAACCGCAGCCACGGGGCGACGGATTTTCGCAACGTTCATGACCCGCCTTGACCCGACCGGACAGCTTGATCCGGACCTGCGCAGCCGAGCTGACAAGCTCTGCGAAGAGATGCAGTGGGAATGGGCTGAAGCGGTCGAAAAGGTCGCGGAGGAATTGAGTGCGGGTACTAACGCCGGATGAGATCAGAACCCAGTGCGATCTGATCGGTTCGGGGCACTATCGCGCAAATGCAGGCGAAATTCTTCGGTCTCGTATCCATAATTTCTACCCGCCAAAGAATATCTCCACGCTCGATTACAGCGTTAAATATCGCAAAATTCGCCAGAGCGACGGCAGCAAGACTAAGTGGACGCTGTCGCTCACACCGTATCTCGCCCCGATCATGACGGCGATCGACACGGCCGGCATCCACGAGATTGTGGTCCCAAAGCCAGCGCGCTCCGGCGGGACCGTGGTCGCAGAGAATTACGCGCTCAAGACCATGGAGCACGGCCCATCCGGCGACATCATGTGGTACCTCAAGGGCCCGAAGGAAGTTGGCAGCTACGCCAACCGCGTCTTCAAGCCCCTTTTCGAGGACCATGAAGGCGTCGCGTCGAAGATAGGTAAGAGCGCGAGCGACAACACGCTGACCCTGAAACGGATCGGCGGCTTCACGATTGAGTTGCTGGAAATGTCGGCCGCGACCACGACGAACCGGCAAGGCCGCCTGATCGTCTTCGACGAGCCGGACACCTACAATAAGAAGTTCGCGTCCAACTTCTTGGAGCAGGGTCGCCAGCGCCAGCGCATGGTCGGCTCGCTTCGAAAGATTTACGCCTGCGCCCACCCCGATATCGGATGGTCGGGCGGTATCGCGCAGGCTTGGCTTCAGTCGAGCCAAGGCATTTTCATCATGGCGTGCTCGGATTGCGGTGGACATGGCTCCCCCTATCCGACGAAGCACTGGCCGGACGTTCCGCGCTTCCGCCTCCACTACGAAAGGTCGCCTGAGCGCACCCCGATTGGCGCCCGCCTGAAGCGGGCAGAAGGGACAGCGTCCATGCTCTGCCCCCATTGTGGTTCGATGCTGAACGAAGATCAGCGCGAGGAAATGGTGGCGGCCGGCGAGTATATGCACGCCGGTCAGACGCTCGATGTCGATCAGGGTATCCAAGGCGAGGCTGACCCGACAATCACTTGGGGCTTCTGGATCCACGCCCTGATGGTCAGCCAGGTTTCTTTGGCCGAGCTGGCGAAGGAACTCGAAGGCGCGCTCGAACATCAGGAGCGGACCGGCAAGGCGGAAAAAGTCCGTCAGGTCATGGTCCGCACCTTCGGCGAGGTGTTCGAAGGGGTTGCTGGCTCGGAGAGCGTCGACGCCGCCGGCCTTAGGGATCGCGTCAAGTCGATGGCGACCAGCGACGAGCCGGTCAGCTACCGCATGGGCGAGATTCCCGATGGCGTCCTATTCTGCACCGCGGCGATCGACACGGGCGGCAACCGCTTCGACGTCGTCATTCGCGGATGGGACCTTCAGCGTCGGTCATGGCTGATCGACCGCTTCACGATCCGGCAGCGGATGCACCCTGACGGAGTCATGCGCGACATCCGGCCAACGCGGGTCGCAGACGACTGGATGGTTCTCGAAAGCCAGGTCATTGACCGGCTGATCCCGTTCCAGAACGATCCGTCGAAAGCGATGCCGATCGCGGTCACGATGATCGATACCGGCGACGGAAACGCGACGTGGTTGGCCTATGAATTTGCTCGCAGAATGGATCGCAAGCGCTGGGGCGACTGGCGCAAGGTCCGCTGTATCAAGGGCGCAGGCGGGAAGCGCGAGCGCGTCACCTCACCGACGAAGATCAGCAAGGACAGCGAGGGCAAAATCGTCTCGCCGGTCATCACGCTTCATACGCTGGGGGTCGATGACCTGAAGCGCGACACGGTCTCTGACCTCGCAATTTCGGACGGCTCGCCGGGGCAGTGCTACTTCGCGCTCAACACCCCGCGCGATGCCTATGACGAGTTCTTCGGCGAGACCGAGCAGGAAGGAAAATGGGTCCGCAGCGGGCCGAACGAGAGCCTGGACTGCTACGCCTATGCAGAAGCTGGGCGCATCCTGCTCGAACCTGACCGCAAGAACCGAGTGTGGGACGATCCGGCGAAGCGCCCCGCGTGGGCGCGGCCGATCGACCTGTCACCGCCTGAAGAGGACAGCGAAGCGACTGCCCGCCCTGCCCAACCCGCCAAGCGATCGATCTTCGACCGCTTCGACAACCTGAACCAAGGAGGACGACAGTAAATGGCCGAAACCGCCGCCGACATTGCTGCCGACCTCGTTTTGCTCCGCGCTGCGCGGACGAAACTGGCCGTGGGCGAGCGGATCGAGGACGTTTGGCGTTCGGGCCGTCGTCTCGTCTATGCGACCGTGTCGCTCGACGACCTCAAGGCTCTGATCAAAGAGCGGGAGAACGACCTAGTGGCCGCCACCGCCGCCGAAGCGGGCAAGCCACGCCGTCGTGCGATTCCGTTGGGCTGGCCCACCTAAATGACCGTTATAACCCGCATGGGCGCTGCGTTCACCGCGGCGCGCTCCGCCCTGCTCGGAACGAACAAGCGCGATGCCGCGCGTCGTGACATTTCGGAGATGCGCGGTTGGAATCGCCGTCCCGGCTTTGCGGGCAATGTGTCGGAAGCAGACCTCGACCTGATCCTTGGTCGTGCCCGTGACCTCGACGAAAACAATGGCTGGATCAATGGTGGCCTTGATCGCCGCGTTGAGGCGGTCATCGGCGGTCGTATCCAACTCAGCGCGCAACCTGTGTACTCGATCCTCAGCCGCGACATCAACTGGCGGATGGACTGGTCGCGCAAGGTGCAGGCTCGCTTCAAGGTATGGGGCAACGATATCGAACGGCGCTGCGATACGCGGCAACGCCTCACCTTCGGGGCGCTGACCAAACTCGCTTACCTGACATATGTGCGTGACGGCGAGGCGTGCGCTGAAGTTCGCGACGACGACCGCGGTCTTGCCAACCCGACCAACGTCCTTCTGGTCGAGCCTGAACGCATCTCGACCCCGCCGGAGATGGTCCATCTCGAAGGGCCCCTGCTCCGCAACGGGATCGTCTTCAACGCGGGCAAGGCGGCAATCGGCGCGTGGGTGCGCTCAGGGCATCCTGACGATCCGCACGCTGGCCTAAGCGCCGTCCGTTGGGACTACATCCCCTTTCGTTCCTCAACCGGGCGAGCGAAGTTCATCCACGTCTTTGCGCCTCGCCGCGCCGAACAATTGCGCGGCATCTCGCGGCTGGCCGAGGCGATGGTTCCGTCGAAGATGGTCGACCGGATTGACCGGGCCGAACTAGCGGCCGCTCTTAAGTCCGCGATCTTCAGCTTCTTCATCAAGTCTCCGGGCACGACTGACGAAGTCGCCGAGGCCCTCGCCCCCGGAAGTGGCACTGAGAGCAACGACGCATGGATTGCCGATTACCTCGACTACCGGGAGAAATCCCCGGTCTGGGTGGAGAATGCTTCGGTTCACCATCTCTTCCCTGGCGAAGATGTGGTCCAGCCGAACCGCAACAGCCCAAACAGCAACTACCCCGACTTCGTCCGCTTCGTCCTGCAGAAGATCGCCAGCTCGCTGGGCATCAGTTACCAGCAGCTTTCAGGCGATTGGGCATCGATCAACTACTCGTCGGCGCGCGCTCTGCTCAACGAGATTTGGCGCTCTATCCTCGAAGACCGCCATTATTTCACGCAAGCCTTCTGCACGCCGATCTACGCAGCCTGGTTGGAATGGGAGGTCGCGAACGGCGACGTCAAGATTCCTGGTGGCCCGGTGAACTTCTACCGCAACAAGACGGCCATCTGCATGTCGGAATGGATCGGCCCCGGACGTGGTTCGGTGGACCCGAACAAGGAAAGCGATGCCGCGAACAAGGACACGGCGGCCGGTCGCACATCGACGATTGAACATATTCTTGAGCGGGGACGTGACCCTGACGATGTCCTCGCAGAGGAAGCGTTCTACCAGGCCGCGCGCGCAGCGATGGATCTCGGCCCCGTCAATCACAACGTCAAAGCCGGCGGTATGGGCACCGATGGAGAGGGCGCCGGCACCGAGGACGACCGGGACGGCGATGGCGAACCCAATGAACAGGACAAGTCTCGCCGCCGGCAGAAGGATCAGACCTGATGGCTAAAATCCGCAAAGACTGCGTGCCGATTGGCCTGCTTCGTGAACTGATCGCTTATGACCCAGCAACGGGCGTTCTCGTTTGGCTGCCGCGCCGTTTGGAGCATTTCGCATCCGATCGAGTTCGGGCGTGCGGGCGTTGGAACGCGAGGTATGCCAACAAGCCCGCTCTCACTGCGGTAGAGCAGTCCGGCTATTTGCACGGCGACATGATGGGCAAGCGATATAAGGCCCATCGAGTTGCCTGGGCGCTCCATCACGGCGAGTGGCCCTCGTTGCAGATCGACCACATCAACGGCGACCCCGCTGATAACCGGATCGAAAATCTTCGGTCGGTGACGGCCCAGATCAATATGCAGAATCAGCGTCTGTCGAGCGCCAGCACGAGCGGTGTTACGGGTGTTTCATGGGCCTCGCACCGCAATAAATGGTCCGCACAAATCAAGGTGAATGGCGTCAAGCATCACCTAGGTCTGTTCGATAGTATCGGAGACGCCGCCGCCGCCCGGAAGGCCGCCGACCGCCGGTTTGGCTTCCATTCGAATCACGGGCGGGCCGCGGCGTGAGGCCGATCGGCGGGGGCCCACAGCCCTTCACAAATGTCGCGCGCCAGTTGCTCGACCGCCCGCTCGCGATTCTGCCGCATCAGCTCGAGGCCATGCTCCTCGCATTGCAGAGCAAGCTCGGCATCACCCAGATTTCGCATATCGACGCAACGGCGATGGAGGCGAAGGCCATCCTTGAACGCTCTGCGCTCGGTGGTGACGCAAGGCGCGAATGGGACAGCGGCAAGAGTTTCCATAGCGACGGACCGATTGCCGTCATTCCGATCACGGGCACGCTGGTTCATAAGTTCGGCTGGCTTGACCCGATGTGCGGAATGACCGGCTATGACGGCCTGACCCGCAAGGTACGCGACGCGATCCGCGACCCCGAGATTGACGGTATCTGGTTCGATATCGACAGCCCAGGCGGCGCAGTTGCCGGTCTTGAGCAGTTTGTTCTTGAGCTGGCCCAGTTCGCGGACACCGGCGGCAAGCCGATCTACGGCTGGATTAACGAGCAGGCATGCAGCGCGGCCTACGCCATCGCGTCGGTCTGCCACAAGGCCTATGGCCCGGAGACTGCGATGAGCGGTTCAATCGGCTGCTGCATGGCGCACACCGATATAACCGGCGCCCTTGATGAAGCAGGGGTCAAAGTCACCATCATTCGCTCCGGCGAACGCAAGTATCGCGGCTCCAGCGTCGAATCGCTCGACGATGTCACCCTCGCGAAGTTCCAGAAGAGCTGTGACGCAGTGCGCGACCGCTTTGCCAAGATCGTCTCCATGGGCCGGGGCATCAGCGTCGACGCTGCGATGAAAACCGAAGCCGACTGGTTCGAAGGCGAAGAAGCCGTCCAGCTCGGCCTAATGGATGCCGTCGCCAACGAACGCGAAGCATGGGCCCGCCTCGAAGAAGAGATCGATTCCAGCAAGCGAAAAAGGAGATCGGCACAATGAGCCGTTTTGCCGGACTTCCCGCTGCCCTCAAAGCGACGACCGCCGCGGCGAAGGAAGCGCTCGAAGATGTTGAAACCGACGACGAAGGCGACGGTGCAGTGCCGCCCGCCAAGTCGAAGAAAAAGGAGCCTGAAATGGCTGACGAAAACCAGAATGCGGCGGTTGATACCGCGAAGAAGGAAGATCACGACGCCGGCTTCAAGGCCGCGACCGATCGCTTCAATGCTGTGATGGCGAGTGAGCACTACGCTGGCCGTGAAGCTGCCGCTGGCAAGCTTCTCACCAACGCCTCGATGTTCAATGCATCCGCCGACGACATCACCGGCATCCTTGCCGACATGCCGAAGATCGAAAAGACCGAACTTTCGGAAGAAGAGCAGCGCGAGGCTGCGGAAACCGGCGGGCGCAAGGAGATGCAGGAGCAGCTCCAGAAGGGCGCCAATTCGAGCATCGAGGCCGATGCCGGCAACGGCGGCGCCAAGAACACGGCGGCCGAAGCCGCGGGCATCTGGGACCGGGCCACCGCCCGCGTCTTCCCCGAAGCCCGCAAGTAATTCCAGATCGAAAGGAACCTGAGTTATGACGACTCTCACCGAAGGCAAGCATGAGGGCGAGTTCATCGGCCAACTCGCTATGGGTCCCGGCTATCATATCGATGTTGTGACCCTTCTGAGCGGCCAGAACCTCGTCGCTGGGACCGTGGTTGGCAAGCAGACCACGGGCGGCAAATATGTCGCCTATGATAACGCCGGCACCGACGATGGCCGCCGCACCGTTGCGGGCTTCCTCGTTGGCGCGGTCAACGCATCCGGCGGCGATGTCACGACCGCCCGCGTCCTGCGCCGCGGCCCCGCGCTGATCAACAAGAACGACCTGACCTGGGCTGCCGGCATCGACGCCAGCGAACAGGCAGCGGCGCTCGCCGAAGCCCTCTCGCTTCTCGGCATCAAGGCCGCCTGAACCACACCACATCGCTGAGCCAGCCACCCGGCAGCACTCGCTGACCGGCAATGGCTCCGCATACCTGAAAGGAATCCACCCATGGTCGCCATGGACATTTTCAACAGCGACGCATTCAGCCTGTTCAACATGACGGCGGCCATCGAGAAGATGCCGACCGTTCCCACCTTTCTCGGCGGTCTCGGCTTGTTCGACGAAGGCGAAGGCGTCGACACGAACATCGTCGGAATCGAGCAGAAGGGCATGACCCTGTCGCTCATCCCGACGTCGGGTCGCGGCACGCAGATCCCGATGGGCGCCACCGACAAGCGCACGCTGCGCAACTTCAACCTTCCGCGTGTGGCGAAGGGCGATCAGCTCTTTGCAGCGGAAATCCAGGGCATCCGCGCATTTGGCACCGAAAGCGAACTGGAAACGGTCGTCCAGAAGGTCGTCCAGAAGCAGAAGAAGCTGCTCACCGAACATGCCTTGACGATGGAATACCATCGCTTGGGCGCGATCCAGGGCATCCTGCTCGATAGCGACGGCTCGACGCTGTACAACTACTTCACCGAGTTCAGCATCGCCGCGCCGACCGAAATCGACTTCGACCTCGACAACGCCTCGCCGGCATCGGGTGCGCTCTCGCTCAAGATCGCTGCCGCCAAGCGTGCCGCGATCCGCGCTCTGGGTGCGTCCTATGTGCCGGGCGTCACGCGCTTCCTCTGGCTCTGCGGCGATACCTTCTCTGACCAGTTCACGACCCATCCCGAGGTTCGTGAAACCTACAAGAACTGGGAAGCCGCAGCCGCCCTCCGCGACGCGAAGGTCTTCTCGACCTTCCGCTTCGGCGAGATGGATTGGCACAACTATCAGGGCACCGACGACAACTCGACGGTGGCCATCGGCGCGACGAAGGCGAAGCTGGTCGTCCAGGGCGTGCCCGGCCTCTATCGCCGCTACAACGGCCCCGGCGAAACGATGGAAACGGTCAATACGATCGGCAAGCCCATCTACTCGATGCTGGTTCAGGACCGCGACCGTCAGATGTGGGTCCAGCCGGAAATCTACAGCTACCCGCTACATATCTGCACCCGACCCGAAGTGCTGCTGAGCGGCCGCAACACCTGATGGTAACGGGCGGCGCTCCGGTGCCGCCCGCTGCCCAGCCCAAGGAATCCGCTGATGGAAACCACAAAGCGTAAGGTCGCTTCCGCATTCATCCAGTTCGTGCCGGATCATGGCATCGTGGTGGGCAATGACGGCGAAAGCGTTGAAGTGCCCCTTCACCTGACCGAAGAATGGGAAGGTCTCGGCTATATCAAAAAGAAGGGCGAAGCATCGAAGACTGCCAGCGACGGCAAAGCCGACGATGCCGCGAAGGAAGCTGCTTCGAAAGAACCCGCCCCCGCTGCCGAGGACAAGGCCCCCTGATGCCCTCCCCGCTCGAATCCGCGACCGATAGCCTGTTGGACCCGGCCACGGTCGAGCATCTGGGCGACACCTTCACCTACACTCCGGCTGGCGGTTCGCCCGTCACCGGAGTGAACGGCTTCGTCGAATATGAAGAGGACATCGCCAATCCGCAGGCCCCCGGCGCTGGGGCTATTGCGCAGGTGATCGCGGTTGAACTCTTCGCGCAGCTTTTCCCGACGCGCCCTGATGCGACGTGCCGCATCTCCGACATTGCCCGCAGGCCCGGCGAGCTATTCCAGCCCGTTGGTGTGATGGCCGTCGATCGAGGCTTCTGGCGCTTCGGTCTCAAGAAGGTCCCTGTCTGATGGCCGCCACCGACACGGCAGGCACAAAGGTAGCCGCCAAGATCAAGCAGGTTTTGGTGGCCGCCACGACGGCGCAGAGCCGCACCTTCAAGTGGTTCACCTCGCAGGACCGCACCGACATGGACCCGCTTGCCGAAGGCGAGATTCCCGGCGGCATCATCGGCGTGGCCAAGGTCGACTTCGCATTCTCCGAGATGCAGGGCCAGATGCGCCACGAGGCCCAAATCATCATCTCGTGCCAGAGCGGCATAGAGACGGGCCTGAGCATCGATCCCGGCAATCAGGACATGATGGCCTTCGCCGTCGAAACCCTTGCCACCAGCAACGACTTGGGCGGTATGGTCGAGGACCTTATTCCCGTTTCCGCAGACGCATCCGAGCAGAGCGCCCCCGACGTCGGCGAGGCCCTGCTTATCCTTGCCTGCACCTTCTACACGCCGACCAACGACTTCCGCACGATCATCGGCGGGGGCGGCGCGACCTTCTGAAAACCCTGAAACCGAAAGGATTCCAACATGGCCCGCAAGCCTGATCCCACCGGCGCGCCCGAAGTTCTGGCCGTCGCTCCTGCGCTTCCGCCGATCAGCGTCGACTTCAATGCACTTCATGACGCGATCACCGCCGGGAAGACTTCCGAGGAGGCCATCGCCGCGGCAAGCCTCGCTTCGTCGGCGCCCGCCGAGGAAGCCGTCGAAGCTGGCGTGACCCACGCAGACGAGACCGCCGAACCCGATGGCGCGCCTGAAGATCCGGCGCCCTCCCCCGAACCGCCCGTCGTCGAAGACGAAGCCTGAGGAGACTGACCAATGGCACTGATGCCCACTCGCAAGACCCGCAACACGGCTCTCGCGCTTATCCCGCAGGTTTCGCGCGGTACGTTCGTCGACCCCGCCGCGAACCTGATGCCGATCTCAAACCTGACCGACAACATCGAGTCCGTCACGGTTCAGAACTCCGAATACACCGGTTCGATCGACCAGAACGGTGACGAAGTCGTCGGCAAGCAAGTGACGATCAGTTTCGACGTCAATTTGCGCGGCCCCGGCGGCGCTGATGTCCCCAGTGCTGGTGCGTATCTACCCGGTATTCTGCTCGTAAACGCGAAGATGACCGAGGTTATCACCGCCACCGCAATTCCGGCAGCGCCCGAGGCCCTTTCCGCAGGGTCGACCACCGGCTTTACCGGCGGCGCAGGCATGACCGGTACGCTGGACCTCTACAAAGGCATGCTCGTGCGCCTTCTCGGCGTGAGCACCAGTCTGGCCGGCGTTTCAGCTATCCGCACGAACAGCGCCAGCAAGGTCGTGGAGCTTTGCGAAACCTTCGGGTCGACGCTGACGGGCAATTATCAAATCCCCAAGCAGCTTGCTTACGTGAACAGCATCAGCAGCACGGACCCGTTGCCGCTGTCGCTGAAGGTCTGGATCGGCGGCAAGCGTTACGATCTCGTGGACTGCCAGGTTACCTCGGCAATCGTGGCGGTTCAGACGTCGACCAGCAAGCAGGGCAGCATCCCTGTGCTGCGGTTCTCGCTGGCGGCGATCATCTACAACACCGCCGACGAAGACACGCCTGCCATCCCCTCGCTCGGGACGACGCCGAAGTTCAAGAACGGCAAGCAATTTGTCGCGAAGAAGGCGCTTGGCGGCTCGGGCTTCGAACTCAACTTCGGTCTTCAGACCGATGCGGCGCCGAACCCGAACCAAACGACCGGCGACGAAGGCGACGAGCTGGTGGGCAAGCAGATCACGCTCACGCCGAACCTTCTGTCCTATCGCAAGGCAGACTTCGATCAGATGGCGTTGGCCGATGCGCAGAGCCAGCATCCCTACTTCGCGCTGTGGGGCGAAACGCCGGGTCAGATCGTCAGCGTCATCGTGCCTGATGGCCGGTTCAAGCATGCCGGCGACGACATGGGCGGAACGCACGTCACGCAGGCGCCGCAGATGCTCATCGACGTGAAAACCAAGGGCGTGGTCATCGCCTTCCCGTACTATTGAGCGAAAGGCTGTCCCCCATGGCCATGCAGAGAGTACCCGTCCACGCGGACGAGAAGAAGATTTTCATCCCGGTTGCTTTCTCCGAGATGGAGAAGCCGCCGACATTCACCCTCAAAACGCCGTCCCGCAAGCAGCGCGAGGAAATGCAGTACGCGCTGCACGAGGCCGGCCTTCGCCGTCACGATGACGAGGCCATCCGAGAAGCAACCGTTGAGGAGCTTTGCCGCCTCTGGGCGTGCGATGGCGACGATGAGAACGTCCAGCGGTTGAAGCGCTTCTGGGACGCGGTCGACGAGTACAACGGCGAAGCAGAGAAATATCTGCTCGAGGTTGCTGCAGCGCTCGATGCCGAAGAAGACGCACCTGCCCCGTTCCCCGATTTCGCGCATCCCGATCACGTCATCGTCGACGAACTGCTTGCTCGTCTCACGAAGTCGTCGCAGCGCCTACGCTCTCTCGCGACCGACAATGTCCGGTTCTCGAAAGAATTTCCCCGCCACGCGATCGCGCACGCGCTCACCGGCTGGACCGAACTCTACGCCACGCCTCGCTTCGAGGAAGGCATCATGCAGTTCGATGCCGTCTGCGAGATGCAGGAGGAACTGGAAAGCCGTTTCAAGGAACTCGGGGAAGCGGCGTTCACCGAATTGGCAGCGGCGGCGGTCAACCGCTTCTTTCTGAACAAGGAAGCGGAAAAAAACTCATCATCGGGGCCTGCGTCTCAGCAGACCCCGCAACCTACGAAGGAAACTGGATCGGCCTCGACCGATGGGAAATCCCCGGTCTCGGCACCTTCCGAAGAAACCCCCGCCGCCTAGTCGATCCGCAGAGCTTCAAGCTGCTGCGGATTTATCACCAGTGTGATCGGGGAATGATGGGCCACGTCTGGCCTGATGGCGGCGGGTTGCTCGATCAGCCGAACCTGCTGGTCGAAGCTTGGGGCGTCATGGCGAACGCGCTGCATAAGGCGAAGGAGGGGGAGGAGCAGTGACCCGCGTCAAGGCCGGTATCACGATGCCTCCCCGCTCAGCTTTCACAGCTTTCCAGCGCGACACTGAATCCCGCCTGCAAGCGGCGGCCTTGAATGCGACGCTCATCGCGGCCCAGCGCGCCAAGGCCAAGGTCCGCACGAGCATGTCGGGCGCAGGCCTTGGGCGCCTTGGGAACGGGATTGATGCCGGCGGTGACGCCACCAAGGGCGGTGCGGTGCATCGCACGGGAACGGGATGGAGCGCATCGGGCTGGATCTTCATCCGCAGCAAGTCCGAGCGCACGCGCGGTGCGATCGAAGCCTACACTGAGGGCGCCGAGATCCTGCCGCGCAAATCGCCGTGGCTCTGGATTCCAACCGACGATATCCCGATCCGCGCCGGTCGCTACAAGATGACCCCGACGCTCTATAGGCGAATGGGCTTCGAGACGAAGATCGGGCCTCTGGTGCAGGTCCCCGGCGCAAACGGGACCATGCTGCTGATCGTTCATAAGGTCGGCGTGAACGCCGCGGGCAAGTCTCGCTCGGCGCGGTCGCTCACCAAGCGCGGTCGGGCTCGCAAGGGCCAAGTCGAGCAGGCGTTCATCGTCGCGTTCGTCGGCATCCCCCGCACATCACGGCAGGCGCGTGTTGATATCGTTGCGATCGTGAACGAGGCTCAGGCGGCGCTGCCGGCGCTTATCGAGCAGCAGCTTCAGCGGCGCTAGCGACAGGCGTTGAAGGCCTTGATCTGCCATTCCGAATATTTGTTTTCATTCTGCTTTTCACGCCATTCGTCGCGAGCCTTTCGAGCCGCAGCGCAAAGTTCTGATTGGGACGATTGACCGCTGCTTTCGAGAAATTCGTATTGGTCCTCTGCCTTCTCGGCGGCGCGGTCACATGCAGCGAGCGCGAATGCGGCAATGATTAGAATCGTCGTCCTCATGCCGACGACATAGCCCCAGCGGCTGACTTCGACAACCTGGCCCCCTGAGCCGCCCCGAAACGGGCGGCTTTTCTGTAGCGAAAGGAATCAGACACGATGGCGACCGTCCTGCCTGCTTTCATTCGTGCCGAATACGATCAGAGTTCGCAGGGCTTCCGCGATTTCGAACGCAACGCGGCGCTCGCTGCTGACAAGGCCAAGGACAAGTTCGAGCAGAGCTTTGGCGAAATCCAGTCGGTCGTTCAAAAGGCGCTGTCGGTGCCTCGCAATGCCGCTGGCGCGCTGGACTTCGACACCGGCAACCTGCGGCGTGCGGCGGACGACGCTCAGGCCCTGGCCACCGCTACCCGAGAAGTGGCGCGCGCCGCAGAGATCGCCGCCAAGTCCACGCAAGACACGTCAGAATCGACCAGACTCTATGTGCAGGCTGCCCGAGCGGCCGCGACCAGCGCCGAGCAAAACTCCCGCGAACTCGTGGCCCAGGCGCTCACGTATGAGCGGCTGCAGAAAGAAATCGACCAGACCGCGTCGGCCACCCAGCGGCTTGTCGCGGAGTCGAGTTCTTATCGTATCGCTCAGCGCGGGGTCACCGAGTCGACCCGCGCGGTGCGCCAAGCCACCGTCCAAGCCGGCCAGCAGCTTCAGGACATCGTCATCTCGTTGCAGGGTGGCCAACGCGCCAGCACCGTCCTTGCCCAGCAGTTGCCCCAGCTGGCATTTGCGTTCCAAGGCGTGGGCGGCAAGGTCGGCGCAGTAGCCACGGTCTTGAGTGGCCCATGGGGTGTTGCCGTCGCGTTGGCCGCCGGCGCGCTCGGCGGGCTGATCGACAATCTTTTCGCGACCGAAAGTGCCAGTGGCAAGCTTGTCCTCGCTCTCGACGTGCAGGCAAACAGCTACACGGTCCTGAAGCGCGCGGTCGATGAATATAACGAAAGCCAGCGCCAGACCGAGGAACTGTCTTATCAGGCTATCAAACGCTCGAAGGAACTTGCCGAACAGAACTTGCGGCTCGCCGAGACCCAGCTCGCCGTGGCGCGTGCTCGTTTTGAGAACCAAGACGTCGGCTCAAAGGGCGGCCTTGAACTGCGATCGGCATACGGATTTCAAGTCAGCCAGGTCGAAGCTGAAATCGCTCGACTTCGGGGCGTGCTCGGCAACGCATCGGACGCTCTCGGATCGAAAGAAATCGAAGCTCAGATTGATCCCGTCATCGCGATTACGCGAAAATGGGACGAGCAGGTGCGCAAGGTCCGTCAGGCTTACCTCGAACTAGCCGCCACGCGGAAACTGACGGCCCAGGAAGAGGCCACCCGCGACGCGGCCATTCTTGCCGTCGAGAAGCGCAAGAAGGCCGCGATCGACGAGCAGCGTAAGGCCGAACGCGCGGCGAAATCCACCGCCCTGCCCCCGGTTACGCTCCGCGAGGTCACCGACCTCATCAGCAGTCAACTTGGCGGCCGTATCACGAGCACGACCGGCGGGAAGCACGTCAAGGGCAGCTACCACTATTCGGGGCAGGCCGTCGACTTCGTGCCGAAGGGCGGCATGGGCGCGCTTTCGAAGGCAGATATTCGCGAAGCCTTCGGTGCGGCCGGCATCCAGCTCAAGGAATTGCTCGGCCCCGGCGACAAGGGCCATGACGATCATTTCCATGCCGCATTTGCCAAACGTCGGCAGAGTGTCGAGCAGGTCAATGATGCCATCAAGCGGGCGGAAGACGCTGCGAAGCGCGCGGCCGACCAGCTTCAGAACGGCATTGATCGCGCGGCCGACAGCGTTGAACGCCTTCGCGGCCGCTTCGATGAGGCCCCGCGCGATATCGACGTTGCGACTGCCGCTATCACCGACCTGAACCGCGCGATCGACGAAGCGGATGCCAAACTGAAGGCTGGCGGCCTCACCGATGCGCAGAAGGCGGTGATCCAGCAGACCCGCGACACGGCGCTACAGACGCGCGACCAGCTTATCCCTGCCTTCCTGAAGCGCCCGGTCGAAGATCGAATCACCTCGGGCGAGCGCGAGCTTCAATTGCAGCGCCTGGTGCTGGCTGGACGCGAGGACGAGGCCGACGTCCTGTCGCTTCAGTTCGACGTCATGCGGCAGCTTCGCGTCGAGAACGAAGCGGACCTACGCACCGAACTCGAAAAGCGCGGCATCACCTTCGAGCGCTACCAGATACTCCTTCAGCAGCGCGAAGAGATGATCGCCATGTCGCGCGCGCAGGACCGCCTCGACCGCGCCGTCCTCTCGACCCAATCGAAGCTGCGCGAACTCGACCGCGCTTATGAGACGATCGCTCAGGGAGTTGCGGGCCTCCCCGATGACGTGCTCGGCTCAATCAAGGACATCGCTGGCAATCTGCGGAAGCAGGTGAACGAGATCATCGCGCGCCGGATCACAGACAGCCTGTTCGGCAACCTGTTCGCCCGCCTCGAAGGCGAGATCCGCGGCAAGCGCCCGATCGACATGGCAACTGGAAATTACGTCGACAGCACCGTGCGAGCGTCAGGCGCGCTGAACCAACTGACCGACAGCTTCCTCTATGCCTCGTCGATCATGCGGGGGACCGCGGCCAACGACAATATCGCCTCGAAACTCCTGAACTCTGGCAAGATGGTCGACGGCATCCCCACCGCAGGCAGGCTCTTCGGAAAGGCCGCAGGCGCATCTTACAATCCCACCGATATCGTGGTGACCGGCGAGCGGCATACCAGCGAAGTCGTCGATCAGTTAAAGCGCCTGAACAAGGTAACGCGCGAAGGTCTGGGCACGGATTCCCCGCTCACCAAGAAGCTCGGCGGCTTCCTGAAGAACGCGGCCGAGGGCGCCTTCATCGGTCAAACTGCTTCCAGTCTCGTGTTCGGCAACAAGGGCAGCGCAGCGGGGTCCGCTATCGGCGGCGCTTTGGGCAAGATCGCCGGCGAAGCGATCGGCAAGACGCTCGGCGGGCTCGGCGGGAAGATCGCTGGTCCGCTCGGCAGCATTGCGGGCGGCCTGATCGGCAGCGCGCTCGGCAGCGCAATCATGGGGACGAAGAAGGGCACCGCGACGATCGGCGGCAGCGGTGGTGATCTCGCCATCGCCAGCTACGGCGGCAACTCCAAGAAGTTCCAGCAAGCCGCGGGCACTGGCGCCGACAGCGCGATCTCGACCATCAACCGCATCGCCGAAATGCTGGGCGCCAACGTCAATGCGAGCGCAGGCAGCGTCAGCATCGGCATCAGGGACGGGAAGTATCGCGTCGACACGTCGGGCAAGGGTATCACGAAGACGAAGAAGGGGGCGATCGACTTCGGCGAGGATGCCGAAGCCGCCATTCGCGCCGCCACTATGGACCTCATCAAAGATGGCGTGCTCACCGGCCTGAAGGCATCGACCCAGCGGATCCTGCAGCAGGGCAAGGATCTCGACGCCGCCGTTCAGAAAGCGCTCGATTTTGAGTCCGTGTTCTCGCGCCTGAAGGAATTTAATGATCCGGTCGGCGCGGCTCTGGACGCTCTCAACAAAGAGTTCACGCGGCTGAAGAAGATTTTCGCGGAAGCCGGCGCGTCGACGTCCGAATATGCCGACCTCGAAAAGCTCTACGGAATCGAGCGCGAGAAGGCGATCAAGGAAGCGGCCGCCCGCGTCACCGCGAGCCTGCAATCGCTCTATGACGACCTGACTATCGGCGAGAACGGCCGCAGCGTGCGCGATCGCCTCTCGGCTGCTCAGTCGGCCTATGACCCGCTAAAGGCGCGCGTGCTGGCCGGTGACAAGACCGCCTATGACGATTTCGCAAACGCCGCGAA
Organism: Sphingopyxis sp.; assembly: GCF_016793825.1. Classification (GTDB taxonomy): domain Bacteria; phylum Pseudomonadota; class Alphaproteobacteria; order Sphingomonadales; family Sphingomonadaceae; genus Sphingopyxis. Next base: position 3,583 of record NZ_JAEULM010000034.1, on the reverse strand, counting down.
GTCCCTGCTCGACATCCAGCGCCAGTTCTCGGGTAGCCAGACGCCCTATTTCAACCTGCTCGACGAAATAACGAAGATCACCAAGGACCGCATCGACTTCGAGAAAAATATCGTTTCGATCTCGGAAGGCCGCGACAGCCCGTTCACGTCGACCGGCGCATCGAACGACAATTATGCCCCCGTCGTCTCGGCGATCGGCGAGATGAACCAGACGCTCATCAACGGCTTCCGCGCCCTGCTTCTGGCCGGCGGGGGCGGCGGTGAGCGCGGCTTCTACACCAACGCCTTCCTATGATCGTATTCCTCGAGGTCACCCCGCGGTGGCCGATTGCGTCTGATCCGATCTGCGCTTGCTCGGCGGCTGATCGGCGCGCGCAGACTTGGGACGGCGCAAAGTGGGCCGCTGCGGTCCATGATCCCGGCTCGCTTCAGGTCTCGCTGTTCAATGGCGACATCGGTTCCGAGATCGATAGCCAAACTGCGCCGGTCATTTTGACCGAAAAGCATCTGCTCAAGCTCTATCCCGACGCGCGGACGGTGCGGTGGGAAGGCGCCACCTTCCGCATGTGGGCGGGCGACTTCACGACGCCGGCGGGCATCGGTGCCTATCCCTACGCGAACACGGTAGAACTCGTCGCCAAGGGAAAGGTCTCGCGGTTTGAGCAGGAAGGCGGGGCTATCAAGCTGTCGCTCGATCCTGCCGGCGAAGCGGGACAGACGAACGTCCTGTCGCTGGAATATGCCGGAACCGGTGCTGTTGAAGGCGGTGCGGACCTCAAGGGCAAGCTGAAGCCGTGGGTGTTCGGCCACGCGAAAAACGTCGAGCCGGTGCTGATCAACGAAGACTACAGCGTCTATCAGTTCAGCGCCTATGGCCCGATCCAAGCGGTCGACGCGCTGTATGAACGCGGATCGGACTTCGGCGCGCCGACTGCCGATTATGCGAGCTATGCTCTCCTGATCGCGGCGACGATCCCCGCCGGTCGATGGGCTACCTGCCTCGCGGAAGGTCTCATCCGGCTGGGCGCGCCGCAATACGGTGTCATCACCGGCGACGTGAGGGGCGACTATGCCGGGTCGGTGCAGCGGCGCCACCCCGGCGCCATCCTGCAGCGCATCGCGACGTACCGGAGCATTTCATCCGACGCGATCAACAGCGACAGCCTCGATGCGCTCGACGCCTTCGCGGCGACACTGCCGGCGGGCGGTTACATCAACGAGGTGCTGACCGAGCAGACGACGTTCCTCGACCTCGCACGGCGACTGGCGAGCGGTTTCAACGCTCAGGCGGGCTTCACGCTGCTTGGCGAATTGATCGTCACACGGGTCAGCATCGGGACGCCCGACTTCACGATCCATTCGCAGGGCAAGTTCCTGCCGGTGGTCGGATCGTTCGTCGAAAGCGATACGCCGCCGCCGTTCAAGCGCATCATCATGGCGGGGGATCGGTCGTGGCGGGTCCATGACCTCGCAAACGACATCGCCTTTTACGCCACGCCCCTCGAACTCGGCGTCTATGATCCGGTCGAGACTTATCGCGAGGGCAACATCGTCAGCCTGCCTGATGGCTCGCGGTGGATCTATTCGAACCCGGTGCCGACGTCCGGCAATCTACCGAGCGATGCGAGCCTCTATTGGTCGCGCCTCAGTGAAGCGGTCAGCGGGTCGCCTGGTCCGGACGGGGTCAGTAACGCTGTCGTCTACCTCTATCGCCGAGGCGCGACGTCTCCCGCAGTGCCGACCGGGACGTTCACATATACCTTCGCGACGGGGGTCCTCTCCGGAGGCACGCTGAATAGCTGGACCCAGGCCATTCCCGCCGCCGATGGAAACCCGCTGTGGGTCATAGCTGCGACAGCATCGGCTGCGGCAGCGACCGACACGATTGCCGCAGCCGAGTTTGCCTCGCCCGTCCTGAAGGATGGCGCCGGGCTCAATACGGCCCCGGTCGTTCTATACCAGCGCGCGGCCTCGGCACCTTCAGTGCCAGCCGGAACGCTGACCTATACATTCTCGACCGCGACGCTCTCCGGAACGCTGGGAAGCTGGACGCAGAGCGTCCCGGCGAATGACGGCAATCCGGTCTATGTCATAACGGCAACCGCGCTGAGTACGGCCGCCACCGATACGATCCCGACGGGGGAATGGTCGGCGCCGCAAATCCTTGCCGAGAATGGCGCTCCCGGTGCCCCCGGCACGGACGGCGTCACGTTGTACACTTGGTACGCCTATGCCGACGCGCCGGACGGGTCGTTCAACTTCACGACGGGGGCGCCCGGTTCGCGAACCTATCAGGGGATCGCGACGGGCAAGACGACGGCGACGGAAAGCACGGACCCCGCCGACTATGTCTGGTCGCCCTATGTCGGCCCGCCGAATTTCGGGCTGGCGAATTTCAACAGCAACACGGTGCTGGCAGGGAACAAGCTGATCAAGGTTGCGGGTGGCGAGTCATGGAACGCATCGGTTCATTCGACCGAGAGCTACACGGGCGGCGCATCGGTCAGCTTTGTCGTAGACGATGTGACGAAGAGTTTCATGGTGGGGCTGAGCAGCGACCCGACGACCGATGCTAGCTACACTAGCATTGATTTCGCAATCCAGTTCTTCCCAGATTTAGGCTCTGACATCGGTGTCTACGAGGATGGCAATTTTGTTACGAGCATGGGCACCCCTTATACTGCTGGCGACGTTTTTTCGGCCACATATAACGACAAATCAGTTGTTTACTCAAAGAACGGCATACCCTTTCACATAAATTCCGGCGTGCCGTCAGGGCTGACGCTTTTTTTCGACAGCTCATTAAACACGCCGGGTCAAAGCGGCCGCATCCTTTCCTTCACCGCGGCGGGAACAGCGGGCACCGATGGCAACGACGGCATCAGTCCGGTCAGCGCCGTGGCGATCCCGCTGAACAAGCAATTCACGGCCGACAGCGACGGCACGGTGAAAGCCGGGCAGTTGCCGTTCAACGTTGCGATTTCGGGGACGAAGGCGGGAGCGTCGATCGGCGGGACCGTGTCGATCGGCACGCCTTCGGGATGCACCGCAACCGCCATTTCTGGCGGCTTCACGATCGATACCGTGTCCGCCGATTCGGGCTTCGTGCCGTGGACGTTCACCGCGACCGACGGGCAGGTTGTCGACGGCAAGGTCAGCTTTTCGCGCCAGCGCGACCCCGCGTCGGGCGGGCAGGTGTCGGTCAATTTCAGTTCGACGTCATGGTGGGGCAGCGGCAGCTATGGGTCATCCGGCCCCAGCACGGTGCTTCCCGCCTCGTCGACCGGCAAACTGGCCATTTCCGGCTTCGCCAGCTTCTATTGCTCGGGCAACGGCGAAGCGCGGCTCACCGCGAAGCTGCAATATCGTGCCGTCGGCAGTGGGACATGGATCGATGCCGGTTTCAGTTCCGGGCCGGGCATCGCGATCAAGACAGCGGACATGCCGGGCGAACCCGGCGAAAACACGCCGGGCGAAGTCAATCCGACCGGGACGCTGACCGGACTGACGGCCAACGGCTCCTATGAGGTGCAAATGGTCGGATCGCGCAATGCGTCGTACAACGCGATAGCGGCGGCGACGG
>NZ_JAEULM010000025.1 GCF_016793825.1 Sphingopyxis sp. | reverse complement strand
CCAACGCGATCCGAGCTTTAGCGATGGATGCGGTTGAGGCCGCGAACAGCGGTCATCCTGGGATGCCGATGGGGATGGCGGATGTTGCGACGGTGCTTTATTCGGATTATCTGAAGTTCGATCCATCGGCGCCGGGGTGGTCGGATCGCGACCGGTTCGTGTTGTCGGCGGGTCATGGATCGATGCTGGCGTATGCGACGCTGCATCTGGCGGGCTATGCGCGGCCGACGATCGAGGACATTCGCGGGTTTCGGCAGCTTTCGAGCCCGTGTGCGGGACATCCCGAGAATTTCGAGCTGGCGGGCGTCGAGACGACGACCGGCCCGCTGGGCCAGGGGCTGGCGACCGCGGTCGGCATGGCGATTGCCGAGCGGCACCTGAATGCGCTTTACGGCGACGCGCTGGTCGATCACCGCACCTGGGTGATCGCGGGCGACGGCTGCCTGATGGAAGGGATCAACCACGAGGCGATCGGGCTTGCGGGTCACCTTGGCCTTGGCCGCCTGACGGTGCTGTGGGACGACAACGGGATCACGATCGACGGCTCGACCGACCTGTCGACGAGCGAGGATGTCGCGGCGCGCTATGCGGCGACGGGGTGGCATGTCGAGCGCTGCGACGGCCATGACCCTGCCGACATCCGCCGCGCGATCGATGCCGCGCTGGCCGATCCGCGTCCGTCGCTGATCGCGTGCCGCACGATCATCGGCTTTGGCGCGCCGAACAAGCAGGGGACGTCGGCGACGCACGGGGCGGCGCTGGGTGCCGACGAGATTGCGGCGGCGCGCCGTGAACTCGGCTGGACGGCCGAGCCGTTCGTCATCCCCGCCGATATCGCATCGGCGTGGGCGGCGTTCGGCGAGAAGGGCAAAGTCCTTCATGCCGAATGGAATGATCGCCTTTCAAGCAACGAAAAGAAAACGGAATTTGAAGATCGATTGAGCGGCAAGGTCGCACCGGGCGCCGCGTTCCAGGCCTATCTCGACGGGCTCGTCGCCGCGCCGCCGAAGGTCGCGACGCGCAAGGCGTCGGAGAATACGCTGGGCGCGCTGACCGCCGACATCGCGTCGCTTGTCGGCGGCAGTGCCGACCTCACCGGCTCGAACAACACGAAGACGGCCTCGACCGGCCCGCTGACCCGCACCGATTATGCCGGCCGCTATATCTATTACGGCATCCGCGAGTTCGGCATGGCGGCGGCGATGAACGGGATGGCGCTGCATGGCGGGATCATCCCTTATGGCGGCACGTTCCTGGTGTTCGCCGACTATTGCCGCGCCGCGATCCGCCTGTCGGCGCTCCAGCGCCAGCGTGTCGTCTATGTGATGACGCACGACAGCATCGGCCTTGGCGAGGACGGTCCGACGCATCAGCCGATCGAGCATCTGCAATCGCTGCGCGCGATGCCCAATCTGCTCGTCATGCGCCCCGCCGATGCGGTCGAGACGGCCGAATGCTGGGCGATCGCGCTGGCGCAGGAAAGCCGGCCGTCGCTGCTTGCGCTGACCCGCCAGAACCTCCCGCCGCTGCGTCATGACGTCACGGAAAATCTCTGCCTGAAAGGCGGTTACCGCCTTCGCACCGCCGACGCGGCCCGCAAGGTCGTGCTCGTCGCGACCGGCTCGGAGGTGTCGCTGGCGATCGAGGTTGCCGACAAGCTGGAAGCCGCAGGCCACGGCGCCGACGTCGTCTCGATGGTATCGACCGAACTCTTCGACGAACAGGACGCCGCCTATCAGGCCGATATCCTGCCCGACGACGCCCTCATCGTCTCGATCGAGGCCGGAACCACCTTCGGATGGGAACGCTACACTGGCCGCCACGGCCTGCGCTTCGGTATCGACAGCTTCGGCGCCTCCGCGCCAATCGAAGACCTGTTCAAACACTTCGGACTCTCTCAACACGACATCACAACCCAAATCCT
>NZ_JAEULM010000004.1 GCF_016793825.1 Sphingopyxis sp. | reverse complement strand
AGGATGCTGTTCTTGCCGACGATACCGAGCAGCATCAGCACGCCGATGAACACGGGAAGCGAGAGCGGATAGCCCGTCAGCAGCAACGCGACCGCCCCGCCGAGCGGGGCGAGCAGAAGCGAGCCCATGTTGACGAAGGGCGGGATGATCTTGCGATAGAGTAGGATCAGCACAGCGAGCACGAGAAAAATCCCCGATACGACCGCGATCGCGAAGTTGCGCAGCATCTCGGCCTGCCACTTGGCGCTCCCGAGTACCAGCCGCGTGACCCCGGCGGGCAGCGCCTTGAGCGCCGGCAGCGCCTCGACCTTGTCCATCGCCTGACCGGTCACGAGACCCGGAGCCAGGTCGGCCCCGATGGTGAGCTGGCGCACCTGGTTGGTCCGATTGATCTGGGTCGGGCCGGCGCCGAAGCCGATCTCGGCCACAACCGAGAGCGGCACCGTTCCCCCGTTCCGGGTCGGAACAGGCATATTGCGCAGCGTATCGAGCCGCTCGCGCGCGGTTTCCGCAAGCGCGACGCGAACGGGGATTTGCCGGTCGGACAGCGAGAATTTCGCGCTATTCTGGTCGATCTCGCCCAATGTCGCGACGCGGATCGACTGGCTGAGCGCCTGCGTCGTCACGCCGAGCTGCGCCGCGAGCGCGAAGCGCGGGCGAATGACGATCTCGGGGCGCTGAAGATTGCCCTCGACACGCGGCGACCGGATTTCCTTCACGCGGGCCATCTCGGCAAGCAGCCGGTTGCCGACATCTTCGAGCTTCTTCGGGTCGTCGCTGCCGAGCGTGATCGAGATGTCGCGGCTGCTGCCGCCGCCGCCGCCATGCTGCGACTGGAAGTTGATTCGGGCATCGGGAACCTGCGCTAGCCGCGGCGCGCGGTCCTTTTCGAACTCGGTCGAGGTCAGCTCGCGGTCCTTGCGCAATTTCAGATAGACCGTCGCCGTGCCGACATCGATCCGCGACAGGGCGGATTCGACGAGCGGGTCGCGCTTCATGAGATCGGTCACCTCGTCGGCCACTGCCTCGGTCTGTTCGAGCGTTGCGCCCGGGGCGAGCTGGATGGCCACGCGGCTCGTGTCGGAATCGATCGACGGCTGGAAGGTCATCGGGAGCAGCGAGAAGCTGAAAATGGTCGCAAAGAGCGCCAGCACACCGATGCCGACCACCCAGACGCGATGGTCCTTGATGTAACCGAGCCATTTCCAGCGCCCGCCGCGCGCACGCGCGGCAGCGGCCCCGCTGGTGTCGAGGCTCCAGCGCAAGATGCGCATATAGGTGTCGATCAGCGGGCCCTCGCCATGCTTTTGCGGACCCTGCGCAGAGAGAAAATAGGCGGCGAGCATGGGTGTGATCATGCGCGCGACCGCGAGGCTCATCAGCACCGCGGCCACGACCGTCAGTCCGAAATTCTTGAAATATTGCCCGGCGACGCCCGGCATCAGCCCGACCGGCAGGAACACCGCGACGATCGTCATGGTTGTCGCGAGCACCGCGAGGCCGATCTCGTCGGC
>NZ_JAEULM010000047.1 GCF_016793825.1 Sphingopyxis sp. | reverse complement strand
CGCGCGCCTCCGGTCGGGCTACGCCCGCCCTCCGCCGCACGCAGCGCAAGGCCATCTTCAACAAACCAGCATCATATTATCCGAAAAGGGGGTCCCTCTTCGACGCCGATCGGGGGTCCCTTTTGAACGCCGTTTGACACGCGCGGCTGACCCTTCGCCTCGAAGTCCGCATATTCAAGCTTCAGTTCGGCCGCAAACGGTCCTCCGCGGTCGAATTCCAGCTTTCCGCGGAAATATTTCTCGTCGACGTTCGGTTCGTCGCGGTCCAGCTTCGTGTTGTAGAAATAGCCGTCCATCGTCCGGTAGTAACCGACGACACGCGCCTCGACGCCGTCGCTCAACGGCCCCGACAGCACGCCGGTGAGCTGGAATTCCTTGTGGTTGAATTCGTAGAGGCCCGAGACCGAGCCTTCGAATTCGTCGGTCGGGCTGCGCGTCGTGATGTTGACTGCACCGGCGATCGCATTCTTGCCGAACAGGGTCGGCTGCGGCCCGCGCAGCACTTCGACGCGCTCCATGTCGATCAGCGGCAAGCGCGAAAGCTGGTCGCGGCCGTAATAGACGCCATCGACGAACATCGCGACCGACTGTTCGAAACCCTTGTTGTCGCCTGAGGCGATACCGCGGATCGCGATACGATTGGCGATCGCGGTCTGGGTGATCTTGAGGTTCGGGACCGACGAGGAAATCTGTTCGAGGTTGGTCTGGCCATAGCTTTCGATCTGCTTGCCGCTGACGGCGGAGATCGAGATCGGCACATCCGACAGCCCTTCGGCGCGCTTCTGCGCGGTCACGATAATCTCTTCCAGCCCGCCCTGATCCTCGGCCGGAGCCGCATCCTGCGCAAAGGCGGTTGCCGGGCTCGCGAGCGCCGATGCAGCGAGCAGCGCGACGTAATGCTTTTTCATGAAGTCTCTCCCTCCCACCATCGTCGGGTTGGCTCCGCGATGTTTTTCTGGCCTTGCGACTCATATCGTCTTTAAGTATCGTTATGCAAGTCAGATAATTTGAGAGAGGATCGACAGTGCCGGGACACGGCCTTCCACCCGCGCTGACGCGCAATTTGCGGTTACCGGCCATCGCCGCGCCGATGTTCCTGGTGTCGGGTCCGGAGATGGTGATCGCGTCCTCGCGCGCCGGGGTGATCGGCAGCTTCCCGGCCCCCAATGCCCGGACGTCCGCCGACCTTGAAGACTGGGTGAGCCGGATCGACGCGGCCTTGTCGAACGACCCAGACGCGGCGGCATGGGCGGTCAACCTGGTCGTCCATCCGTCGAACAGCCGCTTGTCCGAAGACCTCGCCTGCGTGGTGCGCCACAAGGTTCCGCTGGTCATCACCGCGCTCGGCAGCCCGGCCCGCGTCGTCGAGGAAATTCATTCCTATGGCGGGCTGGTGTTCTCCGACGTCAACTCGGTGGGCTTCGCGCGCAAGGCAGCAGCCGCCGGCGTCGACGGGCTGGTCCTCGTCGCGGCGGGCGCCGGCGGGCATACGGGTGCGACCGCAGGTTTCGCCTTCGTCGAAGAGGTGCGCCAGTTCTGGGACGGACCGCTGGTGCTCGGCGGCGCGATCTCGACCGGCCATGCGGTGCGTGCGGCCGAAATCCTCGGCGCCGATCTTGCCTATCTTGGCACCTCGTTGATCGCCTGCGCCGAGAGCATGGCGGTGCCGGGGTACAAGGCGATGGTGGTCGCGGCGGGCGCCGAGGACATCGTGCCTTCGAAGGGCATTACCGGAGTGACCGCCAACTGGCTGAAATCCAGCCTGATCGCCGCGGGTTACGACCCCGCGAACATGCCCGAGGACAAGCGCCCGAACTTTTCCGACGCGCAGGACGATGCGAAGGCATGGAAAAATGTCTGGTCCGCGGGTCAGGGCGTCGGCGCGGTGCGCGGGGTCGAACCGGTCGCGGATATCGTCGCGCGCCTTGTTTCCGAGTATGATGCCGCCGCCGCAAGGCCGCGTTTTGCCCCTGCCGAAGGAATCCTCGCATGACCGCACAGCTTGTCGAAACGATCGCATCGACGGTCCAGCCGAACGACCATCCTTATATGAAGGACGCCTGGCGACCGACCTATAACGAATGGGACGCGATCTTCGCCAACGGCGATGCCGAAGTGATCGGGACGATCCCCGACGATATCGACGGTGTGTACGTGCGCACCGGCGAGAATCAGATACACGAACCGATCGGCCGGTATCACCCCTTCGATGGCGACGGATTCATCCACGCGATTTCCTTCAAGAACGGCCGCGCGAGCTATCGCAGCCGCTTCGTACGCACCAAGGGGTTCGAGGCCGAGAAGGAAGCGGGTCGTTCGCTGTGGGCCGGGCTGATGGAGCCGCCGCACAAATCGACACGCCACGGCTGGGGTGCGCAGGAATGGTTGAAGGATTCGTCATCGACCGACGTCGCGATCCATGCCGGCCGGATCATCTCCACCTTCTATCAGTGCGGCGAGGCCTATCGGCTCGACCCCTTCACGCTCGAGCAATATGGCACCGAAAGCTGGGTCCCGCTCGACGGCATTTCGGCGCACTGCAAGGTCGATCTTGCCACCGGCGAGCTGATGTTCTTCAACTATTCGAAGCACGCGCCCTTCATGCATTATGGCGTCGTCGGGGCGGACAACAAGCTCAAGCACTATATCCCCGTGCCGCTCGCGGGACCGCGCCTGCCGCACGATATGGCGTTCACCCAGAATTACACGATCCTCAACGACATGCCGCTCTATTGGAACGAGGAGCTGCTCGAGCGGAATTTGCACGTCGTACAGTTCCATCCCGACGAAAAGACGCGCTTCGCGATCATCCCGCGCCACGGCCAGCCCGAGGATATCCGCTGGTTCGAGGCCGAAGCGACGTACACGCTACACTGGCTCAACGCCTGGGAGGACGGCGACGAGATCATCCTCGATGGCTATTATCAGGAAGAGCCGATGCCGAAATCCTATCCGAACGCGCCAGAGGGGCTCGAGCGGATGATGGCGTATCTCGATCAGGGATTGCTCAAGCCGCGGCTCCATCGCTGGCGCTTCAACCTTGCGACCGGGGAAACCCGCGAAGAGCGGCTCGACGAACGCGACCTCGAATTCGGGATGTTCAACCAGCGCTATGCCGGCAAGCCCTATCGCTATGCGTACAGCGCGATCCCCGAGCCGGGCTGGTTCCTGTTCCGCGGACTGGTGAAGCACGACCTCGATGCCCGGACCAGCACGTCCTATGAATTCGGTCCCGGCCGCTTTGGCAGCGAGGCGCCCTTCGCGCCGCGCATCGACGCGAAGGACGAAGATGACGGCTATCTTGTATCCTTCATCGCCGACCTCGAGAACGACACCAGCGAATGTGTCCTGATCGACGCGAAGAATATTGCCGCCGGGCCGGTCTGCCGGATCATCCTGCCCGAACGCATCTGTTCGGGGACGCACACCGTGTGGGCCAGCGGCGACGATATCGGGATGCGCGAAAACAGCGTGCTGGCCGCCTGACATGATCGCGGCGGGCGAGGAAAAAAGACGGCGGCATCGGGCTAGCGGATGGTGGGGCGACAAGAGCTTCGCCGACCTGTTCGCGGCCAATGCCGCGGCGCACCCCGACCGGCTGGCGCTCGTCGATGCCCCCAACCGCGCCGACTTCGCGTTCGGCGAACCGCAGCGGCTGGACTATACCGCGCTTGGCGCCGAAATCGACCGGCTTGCGGGTGCGCTCATCGGCGCCGGTATCGGCAAGGACGATGTGCTGCTTGTCCAGCTTCCCAACATCAGCGAGTTCGTCGCGCTCTATTTCGCGGCGGCAAAGATCGGCGCGATCGTCAGCCCGGCGGCGGTGCAATATCGCGGCCACGAGCTCAAAGAGATGATCGGGATCGTCGAGCCCCAGGCCTTCGTCTGCGCCACGCGCGTCAAGGGCAGCGATCATGTCGGCGTCGCACAGCCGTTGCTCGGCGCCATCCGGTTGATGACGTTCGGCCCCGACGCCCCTGACGGCGCACTCGACCTGTCCGCAGCCAGCGGCGATGCCGACGCGCTCGCGGCGCATGTCGCCGCCAACCCGGTCGATGCCGACGACATCTTCACCATCTGCTGGACATCGGGCACCACCGGCGTCCCGAAAGGCGTGCCGCGCAGCCACAATCACTGGATCGCGGTCGCGGGCGCGGGTTACGAGGCGATGAAGGTCGGACCCGGCGATATCCTGCTCAATCCCTTCCCGCTGATCAACATGGCGAGCATCGGCGGCATTACCATGTGCTGGCTGACGAGCGCGGGGACGATGGTGCTGCATCATCCCTTCGACCCCGCGATCTACCTCAAGCAGATCGCGACCGAGCGGCCGAGCCTGACGATCGCCCCGCCCGCCGTGCTCAACATGCTCCTCCAGAACGAGGCGCTGCTTGCGTCGGTCGACCTGTCCAGCCTGCGCGTCATCGCGTCGGGCTCGGCTCCGCTGGCGCCGGCCATGGTTCGCGGCTTTCAGGAAAAGCTTGGCATCATCATCGTCAACGTCTTCGGGTCGAACGAGGGAATGAGCTTTATCACTAGCGAAGGCGACATGCCCGATCCCGACAAGCGCGCCAGCCTGTTTCCACGCCGCGGTACCTATCAGCGCCCTTATGGTGAAGGCCGGGCACCGAATATCGAAAGCCGGCTCGTCCCGCCCGGCGGCGGCGATCCGATCGAGGCCGACGGCATGTCGGGCGAGTTGCAGATCCGCGGTCCAACCTTGTTCGAGGGCTATCACAACGCGCCCGAGCGCACCGCCGAGGCCTTTACCGACGACGGCTGGTTCCGCACCGGCGACCTGTTCGAGATTGCCGAGGGGGGTGACTTCTACCGCTTTGTCGGGCGCTGCAAGGATCTGATCATCCGCGGCGGCGTGAACATTTCGCCCGAGGAGATCGACCAGTTGCTGGGCGGCCATCCGCTGCTTGCCGAGGCTTGCGTCTTTTCGTTGCCCGACCCGACGATGGGAGAGCGCATCGGGATGGCCTATGTTCCGCGCGGGGCCGACGACGTCGGGCTGCCCGACGTGGTGAGCTATCTTCGCGAAAAGGATCTTGCGGTTTTCAAACTCCCCGAGCGACTGTTCCGCTTTGACGCGCTGCCGCGCAACGTCACGAACAAGGTGATGCGCAGCGAGGTACGCGAAATGGCGCTTGCGACTTTGCAGAAGGAAGCCTGACATGGCGAAAGACGTCTTCATTCTCGGCGGCGCGCAGAGCGATTTTTCGCGCAACATCGAGCGCGAGGGCGGCGGATTGTTCGAACTGTTTCGCGATGTCGCCGAAGCGGCGTTCGCCGCCACAGGTATCGAACCGAAAGAGGTCGAGACCGCGCATGTCGGGAATTTCGTCGGCGAACTGTTCGCGGGACAGGGCCAGCTCGGCGGCTTCTTCGGCCATGTACACCCCGATCTCGCGGGCGTTCCGGCGTCGCGGCATGAAGCAGCGTGCGCCTCGGGCAGCATCGCGATCCTCGCCGCCGCCGCCGAGATCGAGGCCGAGCGTTATGGCCTGGCCCTGGTGCTGGGCATCGAACTGATGCGCAATGTCCCCGGCCAGCGCGCCGCCGAATATCTGGGAGCCGCCGCGTGGGCCGGGCGCGAGGCACAGGATGCACGCTATCTCTGGCCGTATATGTTCGCGCGCGTCGCCGAGGAGTATGACGAGCGCTTCGGGCTCGACCGTTCGCATCTGCGTGCCATTTCGGCGAACAACTTTGCCAACGCGAAGAAGAATCCGAATTCACAGACGCGCGGCTGGGCGATCACCGACGCGCATCTGGCCGAGAATGACGAGATCAATCCGCTGATCGAAGGCTCGCTTCGCAAATCCGATTGCGGGCAGGTCACCGACGGCGCCGCCGCGATCTTCCTTGCCTCGCGCGAAGTCGCCGAGGCCTACGCCAAGCGCCGCAGCATCCCGGTCGAGAGCATCCCGCGCATCAAGGGCTGGGGCCACGCCACCGCCCCCCTCCTCTATTCGACCAAGGTCGCGGGCAGCCGCGGCGGCGACTATGTCTTCCCGAGCGTGCGCAAGGCGATGATGGACGCGCTGCGCCGCGCCGAAATGCCCGACATCTACGCCTGCGACGGGGTCGAAGTGCATGACTGCTTTTCGATCACCGAATATATGGCGATCGACCATTTCGGTATCACGGCGCCGGGCGAAAGCTGGCGCGCGGTCGAAGACGGCACGATCGCGCTGGGCGGCAAGCTGCCGGTCAATCCATCGGGCGGCCTTATCGGCCTGGGCCATCCGGTCGGCGCAACAGGCGTGCGTATGCTGCTCGACGGCTGGCGGCAGGTGACCGGAAGGGCCGGCGACTATCAGGTCGAGGGCGCAAGGAATTTCGCGACCTTCAACGTCGGCGGCAGCGCCACCACCGCGGTCAGTTTCGTCGTCGGCGTCTGATTTGGCAAACGGGGTCTTTCTCTACGACGCGGTACGGACGCCGCGCGGCAAGGCGCGGCCCGATGGCGGCCTTGCCGACCTTTCCCCGCAGGAACTGGTTCGCGGACAGATAACCGCCCTTGCCGCGCGCTGCGGCGATGCGGTGCGTCGCCCCGAGGCCTTGATCCTCGGCTGCGTCACGCAATCGGGGGCGCAAGGCGGCCATATCGCGATGCTGGCAAAGTTGCATGCCGGGCTTCCCGACACGGTCGCCGCTCACAGCGTCAACAATTATTGCGCCTCGGGGCTGTCGGCGATCGGACAGGCCGTGGCGAGGGTCGCGAGCGGGGAGGTCGCCCTGGCCCTTGCCGGCGGCGTCGAATCGATGAGCCAAAGCCCATTCCTCGGCGATCGGGCGGCCTTCTATTCCAACGACGAATTGCCGCCGCGCGCCCGGTTCGTCCCGCCGGTACTCGCCGCCGACCGGCTTGCGCACGACGAGGGCATCGGCCGGGCCGATCTGGACGCCGTTGCCGTCGCGTCACAACAAAGGGCCGCCGTGGCGGAAAGCGACAGCGCGCTGCAATATTCGCGCATCGCCACCGGACGCCTGACCGGCGAGGAGTGTATCCGGCCGCAAACGACCGCGGAATCGGTCGCGGCGATGCCGGCCGCCTTTGGCGAGTTGCAGGATATTTATGCCGGCGCGCTTGAAAACCGGAGGTTCGAGCCGCTCCACGCGATCGCGCACGCGCCGCCCGTATGCGACGGCGCGGGACTTGCGCTTGTCGGCAGTGAAGGAGCGGGTCCAGCGCCGCGCGCCCGCGTGCTCGCCTTTGCCGAAAGCGGCGGCGATCCGGCGGCGTCGCTCACCGCCGGATTTTCTGCGATGGACAAGGTGCTCGCCCGCGCCGGCCTGAACCTCGCCGACATGGACCGCGTCGAATTCATGGAAGCTTTCGCCGTCACGATCGCGAAATTCCTGCGTGATCGTCCGGTCGATCCGGCGCGCGTCAATGTCGCGGGCGGGCATCTGGCCAAGGGGCATCCGATGGGCGCAAGCGGCGCGATCCTGACGTCCAGCCTGCTCGACGCGCTCGACGCAAGCGACGGAAAATACGGTCTTGTCGTGCTGACCGGCGCGATGGGCGTGGGCGCCGCGATGATCGTCGAGCGAATGACCGGAAATATGAATAACAGCGCTTAAACCCGGCAAGCATCGCCCGTTAAAAGTCGCATGACCACACATGCAACATCTTCGAACGAGCCGGTCGGGCGGCTCCTGGGCTGGCTTGGACTTCGAGGGGCGCAAGACAGCGCCCGCGAAGAGATAGGCACGGGGGGTTCGGGAGCGACACGTGACCTGCTCCGCGAAGGGCGGCAGCAGGTGGTCAGCGCGATCGGAGCCTTTCTGCTCGATCACGACCTTGATATCACCGCAACGAACCTGCTGATCGCGCACAGCGCCTTTTCGGGGATCAACCCGAGGCTGGCGCGCCAGATCGCGACGCGGTCGCAGACCGGCGAAGGCATCACCCAGGAGTGGCTCGACGAGCTCGCCCAGCAAGAGCCGATCCAGCCAGACCGCGCCGACCTCGATCGGATGGTCGCACGCCTCGAATCGAACCTCGAAACCTTTCAGACCAACACCAAGGCCGCGCGGAACGCGACCAGCGAATATGGCACGAAGCTGGAAGCGCATGTCAGCGACCTCCAGGATGTCCAGAAGGCCGGCGAGCTCGTGTCGCACCTCGCCGACATCGCGAAGGTCATGCTTGAACGCACGCGCCATGCCGAAGAGGAAATGCGCAAGAGCGAAGACGAGGCCCGCGGCCTGCGCCGCAGCCTCGCCCGCGCGAAACGCGATGCCGAAATCGACTTTCTGACCGGCCTTCCCAACCGCCGCGCCTTCGAAGTCCTGCTGGAACGCCATTACGAAGAAGCACGCGCCGCGATCGAACCCCTGTCGGTCGCCTTCTGCGATATCGACGAGTTCAAGAAGGTCAACGACACGCACGGCCACGAGGCCGGCGACCGCGTGATCAAGCTGATCGCCGATACGCTGGCGAGGATATCCGACGATCATTGCCATGTCGCGCGCCACGGCGGCGAAGAATTCGTGATGCTGTTTCGCGGCCTGCCGCCGAGCGAGGCAGCCAAGCGGCTGGACGAAGCCCGCGAAAGCCTTTCCGAGCGGCGTCTGATCAACCGCAAGACCGATCAGCCGTTCGGGCAGATCACCTTCTCCGGCGGCGTTGCCGACGTCTTCGGCTTCGGCGATTCCCGAGCGGCGCTCAAGGCCGCCGACGAAGCGCTGTATCGCGCGAAGGAAAGCGGCCGCAACCGCATCGAGCTGGCCGAACCGAAGCCCTAACGACTCCAGCGCGCGAAGATCGCGGTCGGCAGCAACAGCCCCCGCGCCTCTTCGCGCACTGCGAGTTCACCGCACTCGATCTTCCCCGGCAGATCGACGAAAAGCTGTGCGAGCAGCTCGCCGATCGCCAGCGCCGACATCCGCACCGCATAGACGGTAAGGAACAGCGCGCGGCTGTCCGCGTCGAGCAATCGACGACAGTCGGCAAGGAGCGGGGCGAGCCCTTCCTCCAACTGCCAGCGTTCGCCGCCCGGCCCGCGCCCGAATTTCGGCGGGTCGAGCAGAATCGCATCATAGCGCCGTTCCCGCCGGACCTCGCGTGCGGTGAACTTGCCCGCGTCGTCGACGATCCAGCGGATCGGCCGTTCCGCCATCCCGGCCAGTTCGGCATTCTCGCGCGCCTGCGCGACCGATTTCTTCGAGGCATCGACATGCGTCACCGCGGCGCCCGCCGATGCAAGCGCCTGGCTGCCGACCCCGGTGTATCCGAACAGGTTCAGGAAAGCCGGGTCGGGCTTGTCCGCCACTTGCCCGCGCAGCCAGTCCCAGACCGGCGCCATATCGGGAAAGAAGCCCAGATGCCGGAACGGCGTGCAGCTCGCGGTGAAACGCGCTTCGCGCCACGCCAGCGGCCAGCCACCGGCCGGGACAGGCTTGTTATAGTACCAGCGCCCACCACCATCGTCGTCGGACGCCGGAATGAACTCGCCGTCGGCGGCCGCCCACTCTCCCTCCTCCAGCGCCGGCTGCCACATCGCCTGCGGTTCGGGGCGAATGAAGCGATAGGGTCCATAGCGTTCGAGCTTGCGACCGCCGCCACTGTCGATCAGTCCATAATCGTCCCAGGCCTCGCCAACCAGCGTGGCCAGCGGCAGCAGGTCAGCCACGAGCGGCTTCCGCGAGAATATGGGCTTTCACCGCGTCATAATCGCCTGGAAGTTTCGTATAGCGTTCCTCGCGCTCGAACAGATTGCCGAGCCGGGCCGGGAGCGTCGGGCGC
Source organism: Sphingopyxis sp. (assembly GCF_016793825.1). Classification (GTDB taxonomy): domain Bacteria; phylum Pseudomonadota; class Alphaproteobacteria; order Sphingomonadales; family Sphingomonadaceae; genus Sphingopyxis. The sequence goes on along the minus strand of NZ_JAEULM010000047.1, from coordinate 58,713 downwards.
ACACCCGTCGCGCGTTCGACCGCGTCGCGAAACTTCGCCGGGTGCGCGGTTGCAAGCGTCACGACCGGTACATCCTCGTCGATCGCCAATTCGCGCGCTGCGGCCAGGCCAACCGCGCTGTGCGGATCGATGATCTGGCCGCCCTTTTCCTGAGCCCAGCGCAGCGCCAGCGTCATGCCGTCGGCATCGATCCGCGCGCTGGAGAAAAGATCGCGCGCGCCGGCAAGCATGTCGGCGGGGATGCGCATGGCCCGGTTGGCCTCGAACTCGCCCATCATCCCGGCGATCGCCGAACCGTCACGGCCCGCCAGGTCGAAAAGCAGGCGCTCGAAATTGCTGCTGACCTGAATATCCATGCTGGGCGTCGCGGTGGCAGTGACGGTTCCCGCGCTGTAATCGCCCTGCGACAGCGCGCGATGGAGGATATCATTGACGTTGGTCGCGACAACGAGCCGCGCCACCGGCAGCCCCATGCGCGCCGCGACATAACCCGCAAAGACATCGCCGAAGTTGCCGGTGGGGACGCTGAAGGCGACGGGCCGGTCGGGCGCGCCAAGGCGGACCGCCGCATAGAAGTAATAGACGACCTGCGCCATCAGCCGTGCCCAGTTGATGCTGTTCACCGCCGACAGGGTCAGCGCGCCGCGCGCGTCGGCATCGCCGAACAGCCGCTTCACCATTGCCTGCGCGTCGTCGAAACTGCCCTCGATCGAGATATTGTGGACATTCGGCGCGAGGACTGTTGTCATCTGGCGGCGCTGAACATCGCTGACCCGACCTTCGGGGTGGAGCATGAAAATGCGGATATGCTCCCGCCCCGCAACCGCCTCGATCGCCGCCGACCCGGTGTCGCCCGATGTCGCGCCAACGATCGTGATATCGGTGTTGCCGCCGGCCAGGAACTTCTCGAACAACTGGCCGAGCAGTTGCAGCGCCACGTCCTTGAAGGCCAGCGTGGGGCCATGGAAAAGCTCGAGCAGCCAGTGGCGATGGTCGAGCTGGACGAGCGGCGTCACCGCATCATGGCCAAAGCGGCTGTAGGCGGCTTTGCAAAGCTCGCGAAGCTCCTGTTCGTCGAGGACGCCCGCGACGAACGGCGTCATCACGCGCACCGCGGTTTCGACATAGTCGAGCCCGGCGAGGGCACGGATATCCGCAGCCGTCATCCGCGGCCATTGCGCCGGCACGTAAAGTCCGCCGTCGCCGGCGAGGCCCGCCAGCGTAGCGGCGCGAAAGTCGAGGGTCGGCGCGGAGCCGCGGGTGCTGATATAGTCCATGACGGACACAGCGCCTAGCGATGCACCGTCACGGCTGCAAGCGGCGGCGGACCGCCAGGGTATAGATAATCAGCGCAACGATGGCGAAAAAGAACCATTGGAAGGCATAGGCGAGATGGTTGTTCGGGACATCGGCGCCGGTCGGTACCGCGCTGGCGCGGAGTCCGGCGACAGGTTCGTCGGCCACCAGCATCGCGCGCGCGGGAACGGCCTTGCCGGTGAGCCGGGCGATCATCGACGGCTGTTCGGGACCGGGAACGATCGTTCCCTGAACGGTCCCGCCCGTCCACGGCGGCGGCGTGAAATCGTCGCCGATGCCGACATCGACGAGCACGCCGGGACCCTCGGCTCCCGTGCGGCAGTCGGCGATCATACGAATGCCCGAGCGTCCCTTGCGGTCGTTGCCGCCGCGCTGATCCCATTTGACGACCTCAAGGCACACGACGCTGCTCTTGCGAAACAGCATCGCATCGGCGACCGGCGGCAGTTTGGGATAGGTGACAAGCGACGACATCGCGCGATTGCGTTCATAGAGCGCGATCAGCGCTTCCTTTTCGGTCTTGCGCTGAAGTTGCCAGACGCCGAGCGCGATCATCACCGCGACAGCACAGAGGACGACAATCGTCGGAACGATCGGCCAGCGGCGGGGCGCTGCGGCGGCGGGTTCAGTCATCGCTCAACTTTCCTTGCGCGGCCTGCCGCTGATGCTCGCTCGCCAGCAGGGCCGCCTTGCCCACCCGCAGGCCATAAAGAACCGCCGCGATCGTCAACGGTATCCAGAGAATCGCGTGCAGCCAGAGCGGCGGGTGCAGCGCCGCGTCGAGCCCAAGCGCCAGGGCGATCAGCAGCGCGCCGATAATCAGGGTCAGAAAGGCCGCGGGACCATCGCCGACATTGTATCGGCCGTAATCCAGCCCGCACGATGGGCAGCGATCGCGGAATCGCACGCCGCGTTCAAACAGACCCGATGCACCACATTCGGGACAGGTCGCAAAAAAGGCAGCGCGCCAGATCGGCGGCTGCCCTTTTTGTTCGTGGGTGTCGTCCGGCAACTTAGTGCGCGGCGACCGGCGCGCCCCAGCCACCCCAGACATAGACGATGATGAAGAGGAACAGCCACACCACGTCGACGAAGTGCCAGTACCAGGCGGCCGCTTCGAACCCGAAATGCTGGGTCGGGGTAAAGTGGCCCTTATAGGTGCGAACAAGGCAGACGATCAGGAAGATCGTGCCGACGAGAACGTGGAACCCGTGGAACCCCGTCGCCATGAAGAAGGCCGACGTATAGTTGATCGTACCGAACGGGAACGGCGCCTCGGCATATTCATAGGCCTGAATGCAGCTGAACAGCAGGCCCAGGATGATCGTCGCCCAGAGACCCTTCTTGAGCCCTTCGCGGTCGCCGTGAATCAGCGAATGGTGCGCCCAGGTGATCGTCGTGCCCGAGCAGAGCAGGATCAACGTGTTGAGCAGGGGCAGCGAGAAGGCATCGATGACGTGGATGCCCTTCGGCGGCCACACGGTAATGGCGGCGGCGCCGTCCTGTCCGAACAGCGACGTCACGGCACCATCGACGATCTCGACCGGAACCGGGAAAAGCGAAAAGTCGAACCAGGCCCAGAACCAGCCCACGAAGAACATGACTTCCGACGCGATGAACAGGATCATGCCATAGCGAAGGTGAAGCTGGACGACCGGGGTGTGGTCGCCGGCATGCGCCTCGTTGATGACGTCCGACCACCAGCTGAAGAAGGTGGCGATCACGCCCATGATGCCCGCGCCGAACACCCATTTTCCCGCGCCGCCGAAATAATCGGCGTGCATCCACATCACGAGCCCGAAGAACATGACGAGCGCCGCGATCGAACCGATCATCGGCCAGACGCTGGGATTTACGAGGTGATAGTCATGATGTTTGGCACCGGACATGGCGATTTTCCCGTTTTAGCAGCCCCAGCATCGCGATTCCCCATCGCCCGCCGGTCCTTGGTAAGACTCTTTGGATGCGGCCTTAGCTCGCGTTTTTGTCCCCGTCTACAGGGTGGAAGGTATAGCTGAGGGTGATTTCTTCGATGTCGCGCGCATCGGGATCGTCCTTGATCTTCGGATCGACGAAGAACAGCACCGGCATACGGATCTGCTCACCCGGCTTCAGCGTCTGCTGGGTGAAGCAGAAGCACTGGATCTTGGTAAAATATTTGCCGGCCGCATCAGGCGTGACGTTGAAGCTGGCGGTGCCGACGACCGGATGTGCCGACTGGTTCTCGGCAATGAAGATCGCCATGTCGCGCGCGCCGATACTGACCGTGTCGGTCGGATGCTCGGGATAGAATTTCCACGGCAGCTTCGGCGATACATTGGCATCGAAACGCACCGAAATCGTATCGTTCAGGATCTTCGGTTCGGCCGCCGCGGCAACCGGATCGAAGCGCTGCGTCGTGCCGCCATAGCCGGTGACGCGACAGAAGAGGTTGTAGAGCGGAACCGCCGCGAAACCGAGGCCGACCATCGCCACCGCAAGCAGTGTGGCGAGCGAGGCGGTCTTCGCATTGCGCGACATCGCCTTCATTTCCCGACCATCCGCGCAAGCGTGATGAAGAAGAACAGCAGCGCCAGTCCGCCGAGCATCCATCCCATAAGGTTGGCGCGGCTGCGCTGGCGGCGGCGATACTCGGCTTCGTCGAAAGGCTGTTCGGGGGGTGTTTCGTCGGTCATAGCGGCCACCAATGGTCGGCGACGACCGCGCCGAACAGGATGAAGAGATAGGCAATGGAATAGGCAAACAGTCGCTTTTCAGGCTGCATCCGGTCATCCTGCCCGGTCGTGCGCGTCCCGACCTGGATCGACAGCAACACGAAAACAGCCGACAGGACAACGGCGGTCCAGCCATAAAGGCTGCCCGTATAGCCAAGCGGCCAGGGGGCGATCGCACCCACCGCCATGATCAGCGAATAGACGAGGATCTGGCGCCGCGTCGACGTTTCGCCCGCAACGACCGGCATCATCGGAATCCCCGCGGCGGCATAATCGGATCGCACGAAAAGCGCGAGCGCCCAGAAGTGCGGCGGGGTCCAGAGGAAAATGAGCAGAAACAGCAGCACCGGCAGCGGCGCAAGGCTGCCCGTCGCGGCGACCCAGCCGATCATCGGCGGAAACGCCCCCGCCGCGCCGCCGATGACGATGTTCTGCGGCGTCCGCGGCTTCAGCCACATCGTGTAGACGAAGACATAGAAAAGGATCGATATGGTGAGCAGTAGCGCGGCCTGCCAATTGGCGGCAAACAGCATCAGGAAGACCGAGAAGGCGGCGAGGCCGACCCCGAAATGGAGCGCGGTCTGCGGGTCGAGCCGGCCCGCCGGAAGCGGCCGCCCGGCGGTACGCTTCATCTTCGCATCGAGCCCGGCTTCATACCATTGATTGAGCGCGCCCGACGCTCCTGCCCCCAGCGCGATTGCGAGGATGGACGAGAAGGCCAGCACCGGATGGACGCTTCCCGGCGCCGCGAGCAGGCCGCACAGCGCAGTGAAGACGACCAGCGACATCACGCGCGGCTTCGTCAGCGCGAACAGGTCGCGCCAGTCGGCCGGAAGCGCCGGTTCGCCGTGGGTCAGGCTCTGCGCCATGTTTACTCCGGCCCGTTGGGCAACGCCCCCTGCCGGATGTCAGCAGAGGGCGAAGCTTATCAGGCGATGCGCGGCAGTTCGTTGAACTGGTGGAACGGCGGCGGGCTCGACAGCGTCCATTCGAGCGTCGTCGCGCCTTCGCCCCACGGATTGTCTGCCGCCTTCTTGCCCGCGACCATCGAATAGAGAAGGTTCAGGAAGAAGAAGACCATTCCGACCGCCATGATCGCATAACCGATCGACGAGATATGGTGCCAATAGGCGAACGCTTCCGCATAGTCGGGATAACGACGCGGCATGCCCTGCTGGCCCAGGAAGTGCTGGGGGAAGAACATGACGTTCACGCCGATGAAGAAGACCCAGAAGTGCAACTGACCCAAGGCTTCGTTGTACATCCGGCCCGACATCTTCGGGAACCAGTAATAGAAGCCGGCGAAGAGCGAGAAGACCGCTCCCAGCGACAGCACATAGTGGAAGTGCGCGACGACATAATAGGTGTCGTGCAGGTTCTGGTCGACGCCGCCGTTCGCCAGGACGACGCCCGTGACACCGCCAACGGTGAACATGAAAATGAACCCGAGAGCCCACATCATGGGGGTCTTGAAGCTCATCGAGCCGCCCCACATCGTGGCGATCCAGCTGAAGATCTTGATGCCCGTCGGAACCGCGATAACCATCGTCGCGGCCGTGAAGTACATCTTCAGGTTCACGCTCATGCCGACCGTGAACATGTGGTGCGCCCACACGATGAAACCGACGACGCCGATCGCGACCATGGCATAGGCCATGCCGAGATAGCCGAACACCGGCTTTTTGCTGAAGGTCGAGATGACCTGGCTGACGATGCCGAAGCCCGGCAGGATCATGATGTACACTTCGGGGTGACCGAAGAACCAGAAGAGGTGCTGGTACAGGATCGGATCACCGCCGCCCGTCGCGTCATAGAAGGTGGTGCCGAAGTTGCGGTCCGTCAGCAGCATCGTGATCGCCGCGGCGAGAACCGGAAGCGACAGCAGCAGCAGGAAGGCGGTGACCAGCACCGACCAGACGAACAGCGGCATCTTGTGCAGCGTCATGCCCGGCGCGCGCATGTTGAAGATGGTGGTGATGAAGTTGATCGCACCCAGGATCGACGCGGCACCCGCAAGGTGGACCGAGAAGATTGCCATATCGACCGCGGGACCGACGGAACCGCTGGTCGAGAGCGGCGCGTAGAGCGTCCAGCCCGTACCGGCGCCGAGGCCGCTGCCACCGGGGACGAACATCGATCCGACGAGCATCACGAACGCCACGGTGGTGAGCCAGTAGCTGACGTTGTTCATGCGCGGGAACGCCATGTCGGGCGCGCCGATCATCAGCGGCACGAACCAGTTGCCGAAGCCACCGATCATCGCGGGCATGACCATGAAGAAGATCATGATCAGGCCGTGGGCGGTGATCATCACGTTCCAGAAATGCTTCGCCTGCGTCTCGCCCGCCGAAGAATCGAAGAATTGGGCCCAGCCGTGGAGATACTGGATGCCGGGTTCGGCAAGCTCGAGACGCATCATGCCCGAAAGCACACCGCCGACGATGCCGGCGATGATCGCGAAGATCAGGTAGAGCGTGCCGATGTCCTTGTGGTTCGTGGACATGAACCAACGGACGAAAAAGCCCGGAGTGTCGTGGTCATGACCATGATCATGTGCATGATCGTGGCCGTGAGCGGGTGCAGTCGCTGCGATATCGGTCATCTGTCGGACCCCTTGGTTATTTCTTGGCGGCCGGAGCAGCGGCGGGTGCCGCAGCCGGCGCTGCTTCTGTCGTGGCGGCATCCGCGGCGGCGGGCGCCGCAGCGGCGGTGACGGGGGCCGCTACGGCCGCAGCCGGAGCAGGTGCCGCGGCGGCGGGAGCCGCCGGTGCAGGGTTCGGATTGCCGCCCCTCGAGCGGACCCATGCCTCCCACTTGTCGACCGGCAGCACTTCGACCGCGATCGGCATGTACCCGTGATCGACACCGCAAAGTTCCGAACACTGGCCGTAATAGACGCCGACCTTGGTCGGCGTGAACGTCACTTCGTTGGCACGGCCGGGAACCGCGTCCATCTTGGTCCAGAAGGCCGGAACCGCGAAGCTGTGGATCACGTCGGCGCCGGTAACGATCAGCTTCACCTGACGATTCACCGGAAGAACCATGCGATTATCGACCGCGAGGTGATAGGGTTCGCCCGCAGCCTTCGCCTTGTCTTCCGGCAGGATCTTCGAAACATATTCGGCGATGCCCTGGTCGGGATAGGCATATCCCCAATACCATTGGTAGCCGGTGACCTTGATCGTCAGCGCTTCTTTCTTGGCGGGTTCATACTGCGCCGCCAGCAGCCGGATCGACGGCACCGCGATCACCGCGAGGATCAGCACGGGGATGGCGGTCCAGATCACCTCGATGAACGTGTTGTGCGTCGTCTTCGACGGCACCGGGTTCGCCTTTGCGCGATAGCGGACCATCGCCCAGAGCATCAGGCCGAGAACAAAGAGCGAGATCACCGTGATCACCGGCAGCAGGATGGCGTGATTGAACCAATAAGCCTGCTGGCCAAGCGGCGTCACCTGCGGCTGAAAATCCCAACCACCGGGCGTCGGCTGCCCTTCGCAGGCTTTCGCGCCCTCAGGGCACGGTGCCGGCTTCATCGGGACGTACGTCGCGTCTCCCGCCGGAACGACGGCCTTGGCCGCGTCCGTGGGAGCCGGCGCCGCAGTCGTTGCCGCCGCATCGGTAGCCGCCGGAGCCGGAGTCGCCGCCGCAGTGGTCGCAGGTGCGGCCACCGGAGCCGCCGCAGACGCGGCGCCCACCGCACCGAGCGACAAAGACGCCGCGATTAGCGCTTTGATTACAGGGGTTTTCAAGCTCTTCATAAGGATTGTGCCGCCCGTTGCCTGTTGTTCTTTTTGATGCCCCAGCCCTTGCGTTCCGATCGCCGGACATGCGTCACGGCAGCCGTCCCTAAGGCTGAATCTCGCGGGCGCTATAGACCCGCTTGCCGCTTGCCTCAAGCATCTCTAACACTATTTTACGGCTGGCAAATCCCGACCGCCGAAACATGGTCGTCCGATCCGGGCGATGACAGGAACAAAAGACAAAATCTCCCATGACCGATGATGAAATCCTGGCCGAATTCCGCGCCGCCGACGCCCTGTTGCAAGGACATTTCCTGCTCTCATCAGGACGGCACAGCGAATATTACCTTCAGTGCGCGCGCGTCCTGATGGATACCAGCCGCGCGGGTCGCCTCGCGGGTGCGCTTGCCGCGAAGCTGCCACGCGATCTGCGCCAGGCAATCGATATCGTCGTCTCGCCCGCGATGGGCGGAGTCATCATCGGGCATGAGATGGGCCGCGCGCTTGGCAAACCCGCGATCTTCGTCGAGCGCCCGACGGGCACCTTCGAACTGCGTCGCGGCTTTCATATTGCGGCGGGCGCCAAAGTGCTGATGGTCGAAGATGTCGTCACGACCGGGCTTTCGTCGCGCGAAGCGATCGAGGCCGTAAGCCGTGCAGGCGGCGAGGTGATCGCCGAGGCCGCGCTGGTCGATCGTTCCGCGGGCCAGATCGATCTTGGCGTCCCCTTCTACCCGCTCGTCGCGATCAACTTTCCCACTTATGCGGAGAATGAGCTGCCGCCCGAACTGGCGGGCACGCCGGCGATCAAGCCCGGGAGCCGGAGCGTAGCGGCGTGACCGATCGTCCTTCCCGCTTGCGGCTGGGCGTCAACATCGACCATGTCGCGACGATCCGCAACGCACGTGGCGGCGCGCATCCCGACCCGGTCCGCGCGGCGGAGATCGTTGCCGCGGTCGGCGGCGACGGCATCACCGCCCACCTGCGCGAAGATCGGCGCCATATTCGCGACGACGATCTGGCGCGGATCCAGGCGGCGACCGACCTGCCGCTCAATCTGGAAATGGCGGCAACCGACGAGATGCTGGAGATCGCGCTACGCCATATGCCGCACGCGGCCTGCATCGTTCCGGAAAAGCGCGAGGAGCGTACCACCGAGGGTGGGCTCGATGCCGCAGGACAGCATAATCACCTCGCCCCGATCGTCGGACGGCTCAACGATGCGGGCATCCGCGTCAGTCTGTTCATCGAACCCGACCCGCGGCAGATCGAAGCGGCGATGCGGCTCAAAGCGCCTGTCGTCGAATTCCACACCGGCCGCTACGCGCATTGCGAGGGCGAGGAACGCGCCGCCGAACTCTGCCGCCTTGCCGATGCCGCCGCCCTGGCGTGGAAGAACGGCATCGAACCCCATGCCGGCCACGGCCTTACTTATGATAATGTCGTACCGGTGGCGGCGATCCCCCAGCTCGCCGAACTCAACATCGGGCATTATCTGATCGGCGAGGCGATCTTTACGGGGTTGGAAGATGCGGTGCGACGGATGCGCAACCTGATGGACGAGGCGCGCGGCGCGGCATGATCATCGGCCTCGGCTCCGACCTTTGCAATATCGAGCGAATCCAGAATTCGCTCGACCGGTTCGGGGAGCGTTTCGAGCAGCGCGTCTTCACCGACATCGAGCGCGCCAAGGCGACGCGCCGTCCGTTCACTCGCGCGGGCACCTATGCCAAGCGCTTCGCCGCCAAGGAGGCGTTTTCCAAGGCGGTCGGCACCGGTTTCAAGCGCGGCGTGTTCATGAAGGACATCGGCGTCGTCAACGCGCCATCGGGCGCCCCGACGCTGGCCCTGACCGGCGGTGCTGCGGCGCGACTGGCCGAGATGATCCCGCCGGGACATCGCGCGCATATCCATCTGACGCTGACCGACGACCATCCGTGGGCGCAGGCCTTTGTCATCATCGAAGCAATCAAGGACTGAGCATGGCGAAGACAGCCAACGACGACGACACGAGCTGGGGCAAGCTGATCCGCGATATCGTCGTGATCCTCCTGCTGGTGCTTGGCATCCATAGCTGCGTCGCCAAGCCTTTCTATATCCCGTCGGATTCAATGATGCCGGTGTTGCGAAACGGCGACCGGCTGGTCGTGACCAAATATCCCTATGGCTGGTCCTATGCCTCGGTCAGCTTTCATCTTGCGCCTAAAATCGCCGGTCGCCTGTTCGGCAAGCTGCCTGAACGCGGGGACATCGTCGTGCTGGAGCATCCCCAGAGCCGGATCGACTATATCAAGCGCGTGATCGGCCTGCCCGGCGACACGATCGAGTTGAAGGGCGGCGCCCTGTTCATCAACGGCAAGCCGATCAAGCGCGAGGTGCAGCCGATGCTGGCGGTTCCGGTCGATGACAATATGCCGGGACCGGATAGCACGCTCGGCCGCTTCCTCGACCGCGACGCGACGGGGAAATCCGTGCTTGAACTGCCGATCGTGCGCGAGACACTGCCGGGCGGGGCAACCTTTGACACGATCGATATGGGCCCGGGTTACATGACCGACGATTACGGGCCGATCACGGTCCCGCCGGACCACCTGTTCCTGATGGGCGACAACCGCGACGGCAGCGCCGACAGCCGCGTGTCAGTCGATCGCAAGGGGCTTGGCGGGCCGGTGCCTTTCGACGCGATCGCCGGGCGCGCAGAGATCATCAGCTTTTCAACGGATGGCACCGCCGAATGGTACAATCCGCTGAGCTGGTTCGAAGCCTTGCGATCCGGCCGCGCGGGAACCAATCTGCGCCCGGCGCATAATGGCAAGACCGAATAGGGAGGACCGCCATGGCGACGACCAGAAAGCCGGCTGCGCCGCGCGCCAAAGCCGTCGCCGTAGCCATAGCCGAAGACGAGCATAGGGAAGCTCCCGGGCCGACCGAAATACGCAGCCAGACTGTCCGGACGGAGCTGTTGAAGGCCGCTGTCTGGCTGGGTCTTGCGCTTTTGATCGGGATTTCCATCGTCCTGATCCAGCCGATCCTCCTGATCTTTGCGGCGATCGTCGTCGCGGCGATCCTGGACGGTGGAACCCGCCTGCTCGGCCGTGTCCTGCCGATCGGACGCGGTTGGCGGCTGCTGATCGTATGCCTGTCGCTTGTCGCCTTCCTGGTTTGGACCGTGATGTTCGCCGGATCGCAAATCGCCGATCAGGCCGCCACGCTGCAAACCGTCGTCATGGGCCAGGTCGAACGCATTGCCGCCTGGGCCAGCGAGCATGGCATGGGCGACCTTCAGTTCGACACCAAGACGATCACCGACAATATCGCGGGTACGGTCGGGCGCGTCACCGCGGCGGTCGGCACCGTGCTGGGGGCGCTCACCAGCCTGGTGATGGTGGTGGTACTCGGCATCTTCATCGCGATCGAACCCCGGCTTTACGAACGCGGCGTCGCGTGGATGCTGCCGATGAAGAGTCGCGAGAATTTCTATATCACCACCGCCCGCATGGGGTTCACGCTGCGCCGCCTGATGGCCGGACGCCTGCTCGGGATGGTCGTCGAAGGGATCGGCACCTGGCTCGCCTGCCTTGCCGTCGGCATTCCGATGGCCGCGCTGATGGGGCTGCTGACCGGCCTGCTCGCCTTCATTCCCAACATCGGTGCGATCGTGTCGGGCGTGCTGCTGGTCCTTGTCGGCTTTTCTGCGGGAACCGACGCCGGCCTGTGGGCGATCGCGATCTATTTCATCGTCCAGACGGTCGACGGCTATCTGATCGTCCCGATGGTCGCCAAGCAGACGGTCGACCTCGCCCCCGCCCTCGTCCTCGGCGCGCAGATCCTGTTCGGCGCGCTGCTGGGCATCATGGGGCTATTTCTGGCCGACCCGATCGTCGCGATGATCAAGGTCGCGCTGGAACGCGAAGCCGAACGCAACGCCGGCGCCGCCAAAGCGAAAACAACAAGCTGATATCGGCTTTGGCCCGGACGAGACCTGGGATTGTGCGGTTGCCCTCAGGGTGCAGGCGGCGGCCCGCCGGGAGCCGCGCCGGGGCCGCCCTGCTGCATCTGTTGTTGCTGCATCATCTGCTGCATCGCGCGCACTTCGGCCTCCGAACGGAAGTCGAGCAATTCGATATCGAAATGCAGCGTGCTGCCGGCCGGGATCGGCCCGGCCGCGCGGTCGCCATAGCCAAGCGCTGGCGGAATGACGACCTTGTACTTGCCGCCCTTCTGCATCCGCGCCAGCGCCTGCGCAAAGCCGGGGACGACCTGCGCGACCTGAAGCGGCGCCTGTTCGTTGGAGTCGAAAACAGTCCCGTCGTCGAGCTTGCCTTCATATTTGATGAGGACGATGTCGGCCTTGGTCGGGCTGGGACCCGTGCCCGCCTTGACGGTTTCGAAACCGATCCGCGGCGTGAAGTGAAAGGCCAGCGCGGCCCCCGCCGCGAGCAGCGCGATCAGGCCGATCCACATCAACCACAGCCCGCCCTTGCTTACCGGGCGCAATGGAACCGTCGTCACGCTCATGCTTTTGTCCTTCCCCTGCCCCGGCTGGAGCTGAAATCTCGGGCACGCCTATAGGCGGACGGGTGCGGGAGGGTCCAGAGGCAATTGCGCGGGCGCCAGCCAACAGCAACCATGGCGACGATCGAACTGTCCGCTTTCGAGCAAAGCCCGCAATCCACCGCTGTTCCAACGAAAAAGGGCGCCGCGTTGCCGCAGCGCCCCTTTTCGAATCAGGATCCCGAACGGGAGACGGTTCTACTTGATACCGTCGCGCTCCATCCGCTTACGCTCCATCTTGCGGGCGCGGCGGACGGCGGCGGCGCGTTCGCGCGCGCGCTTCTCGCTGGGCTTTTCGTAATGACGGCGCAGCTTCATTTCGCGATACACGCCCTCACGCTGCAGCTTCTTCTTGAGCGCGCGAAGGGCCTGGTCGACATTATTGTCGCGAACGATGATCTGCATACGCCGTGTCGTCTCCTGTTCGTCAAAACGATTTGCGCCACCGGGCAACCCGGTTTGCCGTAAATCGCCGATATTCGGGCAATAAAAAGAGCGCCGCGATCACGCGACGTTCCGGATGGAGCGCCAACTAGAGAGATTCGCGCCAAAATGCAAGCCCCTGCGCGGTGAACCGCCGTGGATGGGCTATCGCCCGCTCATCCGCTCGCGGGATTGTGTCCGCCCCTTGCCTTGTGGCATAGGTAGCAGGACGAAACTAACATCAAAGGGACAGGCGATGGCAACCCAGCTGAAGCGCAACAGCAAATATAGCGAAGCCGAATGGACGGCGCGGCTCGAACTCGCCGCCTGCTACCGCATCTTTGCGATGATGGGTTGGGACGAAATGATCTTCAACCATATCACGGTGAAGATTCCCGACGACGACGGCGCCTATCTGATCAACCCTTATGGCATGCACTTCAGCGAAGTCACGGCGTCGAGCCTGATCAAGATCGATATCGACGGCAACAAGGTCGATGCCGACAATCCCTGGCACGTCAACAAGGCGGGCTTCGTTCAGCACAGCCTGTTTCACCGGGTACTCCCCGACGCGCACGCGATCATCCACACGCACACCACCGCGACGACCGCCGTCTGTTCGCTGGAAGGCGGGCTGCAGCCGGTCAATTTCTATGCCTGCAACTTCATGGGCCAGCTTGGCTATCATGATTTCGAGGGCGTCACGGTACGCGAGGAAGAAGGCGAACGGCTGGTCCAGAATCTGGGCGACAAGCGCATCCTGATGCTGAGGAATCACGGCCCGGTCGTGATGGGCAAATCACTGTCCGATGCCTTCATCAAATATTGGGCATTGCAGCGCGCGTGCGAAATCCAGCTCGCGACAATGACCATGGGCAAACCGATCACGGTACCCGACGAGGTGATCAAGGTTCACCAGCGCGACCTGTACATGGCCTCTATCCCGGGTCAGTCGGGCAAGGCCGAATTCGACGCGATGGTGCGCAAGGTCGACAAGATCGACACAAGTTGGCGTGACTAATCCGAAGGCTTCGCTAAGACCGGCCGCATGACACGATTCTCGGTCAACGACCGGCCGGTCGAATATCGCATGGATCCCGGAACGCCCCTGTTGTGGGCGTTGCGCGATGCGTCGAACCTGACGGGCACGAAATATGGTTGCGGTACCGGCGACTGCGGAGCCTGCACCGTCGATATCGACGGCGAGGCGATCCGGAGCTGCATGGTCACCATCGCCGAATGCGAAGGCCGTTTCGTCACCACGATCGAGGCCCTGTCGCGCGATCGCAGCCATCCGGTGCAGCAGGCCTGGGTTGCCGAGCAGGTGCCGCAATGCGGTTTTTGCCAGTCGGGGATGATCATGGCCGCCGCCGCCCTGCTGCGAAAGAACAGCAACCCCAGCGATGCGGAGATCGACGCGGCGATGACCAACATCTGCCGTTGCGGCACCTATCCGCGCATTCGCGGTGCGATCCGGCGCGCCGGGCGTGTCCTTCGCGGCGAGGAGCGTCTGGCCGCCGCCCCGCCACCGGGCATCCGCCCGGCCGACGCGGCGCTGGCGGTGCCCGCGCTCAAGGCCCCCCCGGCCGATTGATCCGTTCATCTAGCTGAACCGCAGGCAACAACCGGGTTCAGCCGCGATCCATCTGGCCTGACGTAATCCTGTTCCATCTTCCCGATCGGCTGGGTGCCGGATGGGATATTGGAGTAAGCCGAGATGAAGAACACGCTTGGAGGATTGCTGATCGCAGCCACGATTCTCACCCCCATCGCGCCCGCCGCCGCCCAAGCGACCGGTGAGCGCGTTCAGATCGCCCAGCGCGACGATCGCGGCGGCGATCGTGGCCCCCGCGGTCCCGAGGCGCGCCGCGGCGGTAACGGGAACGGCGGCCAGCGCGTCGAACGCCAACGCTCGCAGACCGCGCCTCAAACCCAGCAGGTCCAGCAGGCACAGCGCGCAGACCGCAGCGGCAATGGCTGGAACGGTGAACGCCAGCGCGGGGGCGATGGCCAGCGTCAGTGGCAGGGTCAGCGCCAATGGCAGGGCCAGCGCGGCGACACGCCACGCCCGGTCGTTCAACAGCAGCGCCCGGTAGTCCAGCAGCAGCGCGTGCAGGGTCAGCGCGGCACCTATGATCGCAACGGCGACGGCCGCACGGACCGGCAGTGGGATCGCGACCGCAACGGTCAGGTCGATCGCCAGTGGGATCGGAACCGCAATGGCCAGGTCGATCGCCGCTATGATCGCAATCGCAACGGCGACCTCGATCGACGCTGGGACCGGAACAACGACAATCGGGTCGATCGTCGCTATGACAACAATCGCAACGGCTATGTCGATCGCCGCTATCGCGATGGTCGTCCGGGCAACAACTGGAACCGCGACTGGCGCAACGACCGCCGGTACGACTGGCGCAGCTATCGCGACAACAATCGCGGCTATTACCGCATGCCCCGCTATTACAACCCGTATCGCGGTTATGGCTACACACGGTTCAGCATCGGATTCAGCCTGGGCTCGCTTTTCTATGGCCAGCGTTACTGGATCAATGATCCTGGATATTATCGCCTTCCGCCCGCGTACGGCGACTACCGCTGGATCCGCTATTACGACGATGCCTTGCTCGTCGATGTGTACACCGGCCGCGTGGTCGACGTGATCTACGACTTCTTCTGGTAACATCCTTTCGGTTACCGGAGGTGAAACTGAGGGGCCGGATATCCGGTCCCTCTTTTTATGGCCTTGCCCTCCCCCGTCCCGCGCGCCACGATGCCCGCGCAACACAGGGGAGAGCCAATGCGTAAAATCGGACTGGTCGCTGCGGCAGCCGTCGCGCTGCTGAGCAGCACCGCGATCGCCAAAACCACCGTCATCTATGCCGGGCGCGTCATCACCGACGCCAGTAAGCCCGCCGAGGGACCATCGACGATCGTCGTCACCGACGATCGTATCACGTCGATCACGCCAGGCCGCGCCGCCGCGCCCGTCGATGCCGAGGTCGTCGATCTGGGCGACAAGACGCTGCTTCCCGGCCTGATCGACCTCCATGTCCACCTGACCGGCGATCCCGGCGGCGATTATCGCAGCGAGGCGGTAGACCCCGACGAATGGGGCGTCGTCGTGGGCGCGAAGAATGCGCGCATCACGCTACGCGCGGGCTTCACCACGGTGCGCGAGGCAGGATCGGCGCAATATACGGCCTTCTCGCTCCGCCGTGGCACCGCCGAGGGCCTGATCGAAGGGCCGCGTATCGTCGCGGCTGGTCCCGCGTTGTCGATTATCGGCGGTCACGGCGACGTCACCGGATTTCGCGAGGATATCCATACTGTCCTCGATCAGGGTTATACCTGCACCGGCGCGGTCGAATGCGCCGAAAAGGTGCGCAAGGCCTCACGCGCCGGGGCCGACGTCATCAAGATCACCGCAACCGGCGGCGTACTGTCGCAACAGGGCCGCGGCCTCGAAGGCCATTTCTCTAGCGCCGAACTGGTAAGCATCGCCGACACCGCCCATTCGCTCGGATTGAAGGTCATGGCACACGCGCACGGCGCGCGCGGGATCGAGTCGGCGGCCGCGGCCGGCATCGACAGTATCGAGCATGGCACTTTCGCCGACGAGGCGGCGCTGAAGGTGATGAAGGCCAAGGGCACCTACATGGTGCCCACGCTGATGGCGTTCGAAGGTATTCGCGAACGGCTGGGCAAGGGTATCTATACCCCCACGGTCGAGACCAAGGTCCGGATGACTCTGAACGATGTTGGCAAGGCGGTCGGGCGCGCCAAGGCGCTGGGCGTGCCGATCGCGTTCGGCACCGACGCCGGCGTGTTCGAACACGGCCGCAATGCGGGCGAGTTTGCATTGCTCGTCAAATATGGCCTGACCCCGCGTGAGGCACTGGCGAGCGCGACGACCGTCGCGGCGAAGCTGTTGTCGATGGACGGCGAAATCGGTCGCATCGCCCCGGGCATGTCGGCCGACATGATCGCGGTCAGCGGCGATCCGCTCACCGATGTGACGACGCTCGAGAAAGTGGACTGGGTGATGGCGCGCGGCCGCATCGCCGACTGACTCCAGAACGATCCGTCAGGCGGCGCGATCGATCCGAAGGCGCGCCGCCCTTTTCGGAGGCACGGTCAACTCCGCGATGTCGATAGCCTCGGCGAATTGCACGCCGACGCGATTGCCCTCCGACCAGCGCGCCTCGGCTTCGATGCGCATGTCTGTGCCGAGCGCGATAACCAGCGCTGTGCCTTCGGGGACATTCCAGAGCCCCTCGATCAGCGCGCCACGCGACGACAGGTTGCGGATGATCGCGTCATAACGATAGCCGCCGCTTGCGACCTGAACCGTCCGGAATGTCCGCACCCGCTGTTCCCGCGCGCTCTTGAAGCCCTGCGCGACGACGCGCCCGCCCCCTTCGGCGAGGATCGCCAGCGCCTCGCCCAGCGTCATCGGCTTGCCGTAGATATAGCCCTGGACATGGCTGCATCCGAGCCCGCGGATCAGCGCGAGGTCATCATGGGTTTCGACCCCTTCTGCCGTCGTTTCCATGTTGAGCGCCGTCGCCAGCCCGACGATCGACGAGATGATCGCAGCGTTCATGCTGTTCTTGTCGGCCGCGCCAAGCACGAAGCTCTGGTCGATCTTGATCTTGTCGAACGGCGCTTTCTTGAGGTAGCCGAGCGCCGAATAGCCGGTGCCGAAATCGTCGAGCGCAAGGCGGACGCCGGTGCGCTTCAACTTCTGGAACATCTCCAGATTCTCGGGACTTTCGTCGAGGAAGACGCCCTCGGTAATTTCAAGCTCGAGCTGGTCGGGACGGATGCCTGCAGCCGCCACCGCGTTCAGGATCGTTACGGGCAGCTTTTCGTTCGCGAACTGCCGCGGCGACACGTTGACCGCGACGCGGTATCCCGCGCCCAGCTTGGCGATCGCATCGCACGCCGACCGGATGATCCATTCGCCGATCGGCACGATCAGGTTCGATTCCTCAGCGATCGGGATGAATTTCGACGGGCTGACGACATCGCCCTCGTCGCGCTGCCAACGGATCAGCGCTTCGAAGCCGGAGACATGTTCGCTGCCGACATCGACGATCGGTTGATAGAGCAGCTTCAGTTCTTCCTTCGCAAGCGCATCGCGCAGGGCGTCCTCGATCGCTTTCCGTTCGCTGGCCTGATTGTGCATCGCGTCGGCATAGAAGCGATAAACGCCGCGCCCCGCATCTTTCGCGGCATAGAGCGCGAGGTCGGAGTTGCGGACGAGCGCGGATGAGTTGACGCCATCACCCTCCGACACCGCAATGCCGATCGACGAACCGATACGGACCTGTTCGCCTTCGATCGCGAAGGGCTTGGCAAGGCTGAGGATGATGGCGTTGGCGATACCGGCGAGCTTTTCCGTCTGAACGATCTGCGGCAGCACAATCTGGAACTCGTCGCCGCCGAGCCGTCCGACCTGCCCCTTGTCGCCGACGATCTGCGTCACCCGTCCCGCGACCTGTTGCAACAGCTGGTCGCCGGCCGGATGCCCCATCGTGTCGTTCACGGCCTTGAACCGGTCGAGGTCCATCAACAGCAGCGCGCAGGGCTGCGCCTGCCCCATATGGTTGCGTAGCGCGCGTTCGAGCAGGTCCGTGATGTGGAGCCGGTTGGCGAGGCCGGTGAGCGTGTCATACCGCGCAAGCTGATTGATTTCGCGTTCCGAGCGTTTCTGTTCGGTCAGGTCCGTGCCGCTGCCACGGAAACCCTGGAAATTGCCAAGCTCGTTACTGATCGGATGGCCCGAGATCGACCACCAGCGCTCCTCGCCCGGCACCGCCGCCCGCACCGTCAGCTCGTTGAACGGCGTCCGCGACGACAGGCTGAAGCCGAGCGTCCGTTCTTCGCTTTCGTCGTTGCCCACCCGCTTGCGGATAATGTCCGTGAACGGGCGCCCCAGCAGGTCGGATTGCGCGACCCCAAGCTTCGCGGCCACGGTCGGCGAAATATAGACGAGATGTCCGCCGCGATCGGTCTCCCAGAACCAACCGCGCCCCGCGCGTTCGAAATCCCGCATCAGGCCCAGCGCGCGCTGCTGTTCGCTTATCGCATGCCGACTGGCGCGCGTTACCCGGCGCTGATGCCGCACATCCTCGCGCAGCATCGCGATCAGCAAGCACAGAAAAACGAGGCCCGCGACGCCAAAGGGCCAGGACGCAATGCCGACTGCCCCGCCAAGCACCATCGCCCCGGTCACGGCGAACAGGGCCGGGCGCGCGATCGCGGCAGCCGAGGCGGCGACCAGGACCAGCCCAAGCTTCACCGCGGGAAAGGCGAAATAATAGATGCGGCCATCCTGCACCGCCACCGCCGCAAAGGTCGCCGCCGAGTTGAGCATCGTCCCGATGACCAGCAACGCAAAGCAGGCACCGATCCAGCGCCGTAACCAGGGCCCCGCAGATGGCCGATTGAGCCGGGAAATCTGCCCGAGAAGGGTCAGCGCGAGATCGCAGCAGAGGCCCGCGACCATGACGAGCCATTCCGAAGGACGACCGAAAAAGCCCTCGACTCCAGGAAAGAAGGCGAAGGAAAAGAATGCCAGCACGCGCGCGATGAGGACATAGTGCCACACTTGCGTGACGCGCATCATTCGCGTCACGAACGCCGGCGTTTCGAGCAGCGATTCGCCGTCGGGCAAATCGCCGGCCGCCGACCGCACGATGTTACGTTGACCCCCCAATTGCCGCCCATTCCGCTTGCTGGCCCAAGGTTCGTCTCTGTCGGTTGGCCGGTTACCAAATACTTACCGACCCTCGCCGATCCGCACCGTTTCTGTGCCAAAACGGAAGGGGTTTGGTTTCGGTTCGCAACTTGTTAGAGAGGGGCATGCCTGCCGTCCGCCTTTTGCCCCCCGACCGTTTTTTTGACCGCGCCGAATGGTCGGCGATCACCACCGCATCGCGCTGGCGCGGCCTCTGGCTCGTTGCCCATGGCTGGATCGTCAGCATCGCCGCGGTCGGACTTGCCGCGTGGAGCGGCAATCCGCTCGCCTGGTTGCTCGCGGTGATCGTCGTCGGCGGGCGCCAGTTGGGTTTTGCGATCCTGATGCACGACGCGGCCCACGGGCTGCTCCATCCCAATCGAAAAGTGAATAATTTCCTTGGTCAATGGCTGACCGGCGCGGCCGTCGGATCGGACCTGATCGCCTATCGCACCTACCACCTGCAACATCACAAATTCACCCAGCAACCCGAAGACCCCGACCTTTCGCTGTCGAAGCCCTTTCCGACGACCCGCGCGAGCCTGTTTCGCAAGGTGCTTCGCGACCTTTCCGGTCAGACCTTTTTCAAGCAGCGAGTCGCGCAATTCCGTTTCGCGATGAAAGGCCTTGCGGCGATGGTACGCGGCGAAACGGTCGACAAGGGCCGCGCCAGTACCAAGGCCGGCACGCCCTTCAACAAGCAGTCCGACGACGGCATGACGTCACCGACGATCGACGTCGCCGGGGCGATGGCGGTAACCCGCGCGGTCGCGCGCTTCCTGATCGTGCAGGCCGTTCTGCTGGTCGCATCGCTGTTGCTCTATGGCTGGACGCCCTGGCTGCTGTGGCTCGCCGGACTGGCAACCACCTTCCAGCTTTACCTGCGCATCCGCAACATCGCCGAGCATGCCTGCACGACGACGGGCAGCGACGACCCCTTCACCCATGCGCGCACCACCTATGCCGGCTGGATCGCGCGCGCCACGGTGGCTCCATATTGGGTGAACTTTCACGCCGAGCATCACCTGTTCATGGGCGTTCCCTGCTATCGCCTGCCCGCGGTCCACGCGATGCTGGCACGGCAGGGCAAGCATGAAGCGATGACTATCGCACCGACTTATTCAGCGGTGCTGCGGCAAGTCACGGCGAAGGGCTGAACCTCTATTCCTGCACGAACCGGTGGGCCGCGCGATCCTTCACCGCCTTTTCGGGGTCAAAGATCATGCCGTTCATCGCGACATAGACGCCGGGCGGCAGCGTCTGCACCGCAGCGAGCGCGAAGCCGACGTTGAATTCGGCATCGCTCGCGCGGACCGATGCGGGCTGCATCGATCCCGTCATGACGATCGTCTTTCCTTCGATCCCGGCAAGCACGCGGCCGGTGACGACCATCGTGTCGGTGCCGTGCGTGACGAGGATGCGCGTCGCTTCGCTCGCCGCCACCGCGGCACGGATCTTCTCGCGATCAACGTCCGTCAGTTCGAGGCTATCCTTGCGCATCAGCGGCGTCACGCGGTGCGGAACATGGACATTATTCTCGCGCAGCAGGTCGGGGATCGCCGTCGGACCGATCTGGAATTCCGAAAGAGCGTCGAAATAGACCTTGTCGATCGTTCCGCCGGTCGTGAAGATATCGATCATTGAACGTCCCTATCCATCACGTCACGTGATTGCGAGCGAAGCGAAGTAATCTCCGGATACCAGCCGAACGAACCGATAGCGGCGGATTGCGTCGTCGCTCCGCTCCTCGCGGTGACGCGAGGTTTACGCAAGCGCCTCTGCGATCAGCCGCCGCGTATTGTCGATCCCGAACAGCGCGATGAAGCTGCCCATGCGCGGCCCCGCGCTTGATCCGAGCAATGTTTCATAGAGAGCCTTGAACCAGTCGCGCAGATTTTCAAAACCATAGGCTTCGTTCTTGCCGATCTCGTACACGATATTCTGAATGTCGTCGGCAGAGGCATCCGCACCCAGCGCGGCGAGCCGGTCGTCGAGATCTTTCAGCGCCGCGCCCTCGCCGCCTTGTGGCTTGCGGCGGTGGAGCGTCGGCGCGACGAAATCGCGGTTGTACGCCATCGCATTGTCGATCAGCCGGTCGAGTTCGGGATAGGCGGCCGCATTGGCGCCTTCGACATATTGGCCGAGGTAGCGCCAGATCTGATCCTTCGACGCATCGGCGCCCATCACGCCGACGAGGTTCAGCAGCAGACCGAAGGTCACCGGAAGTTCGGCCTGCGGCACGTCCTGCCCGCGCGCGACATGAACGTGATGCACGGGGTTGCCCAGCTTCTTGTCGCCATCCTGTGCCGGATAATTGCCGCGCATCTGGAGATATTCGTCGACCGCCTTCGGCACCACGCCGATGTGGAGTTGCTTCGCCGCCTTGGGTTCGCGATAGGCGAAAAAGGCGAGGCTCTCCTCGCTGCCATAGGTCAGCCATTCTTCCATAGAGAGGCCGTTGCCCTTCGACTTGGATATCTTCTCGCCCTTTTCGTCGAGGAACATCTCGTAGATCAGCCCCTCGGGCTTCCGCCCGCCAAGCGCCCTCGCGATCTTGCCCGACTGCACGCCGCTGTCGGTCAGATCCTTGCCGTACATCTCGTAATCGACGCCCAGCGCGACCCAGCGCATCGCCCAGTCGACCTTCCACTGCAGCTTGGCGCCGCCGCCGAGGATGCAGTGCGTGATCGTCTCACCCTCATCCTCGAACGAGACGAGCCCCGCGTCAGCGTCAACGACCGTCACCGGCACCTGCAGCACGATGCCCGACTTCGGGCTGACCGGCAGGATCGGCGAATAGGTCGCGGCGCGCTCTGCACGCAGCGTCGGCAGCATGATGTCGAGAATGTCCTGATTATGACGAAGGACATTCTTCAGGGCGTCGTCGAAGGCCCCCGACTTGTAACGTTCGGTCGAGCTGACGAATTCATAGTCGAAGCCGAACCGGTCGAGAAACTCGCGCAGCATCGCATTGTTATGATGTGCGAAACTTTCATACTTGTCGAACGGATCGGGGATGTCGGTGAGCGGCTTGCCGAGATGCCCGGCGAGCATATCCTTTTGCGGCACATTGTCGGGAACCTTGCGCAGGCCGTCCATGTCGTCGCTGAACGCAACGAGGCGCGTCGCGGCGCCACCGGTCAGCGCCTCATAGGCGCGGCGGACCATCGTCGTGCGCAGCACTTCGTTGAAGGTGCCGATATGCGGCAGCCCGGAGGGACCGTAGCCGGTCTCGAAGATGACCGCTTCCCCACCTGGCTTGCCATCGGGATAGCGTTTGACCAGCTTGCGCGCTTCCTCGAACGGCCAGGCCCTGGACGTTTGCGCGGGTTCGCGCAGCGAAGGATGAAGATGCATGTCGGTCATGGCTGCGCCCATAGCGGCAAGCGGCGCCAAGTCGAAAGGCAAAATTCGACCTTGCCCCCGGAAAGAAGGCAAGGTCGGCGTGCCGGATCAACCGCGCGGCTGCGTCGCGGGCAGAAAGCTGCTTCTGCGCAGCAACGCCGCCGATACGAGCGACACGAGCAGCGCCACCGGCAGGATTTCCATGAACGTCAGCGCCATGCGGAAGGCCGGATTCTTATATTTCTCGGCCATGTCGTTCATTTCCGCGGAGAAGGCGGCGATTTCGGCTGCCGATTTTCCGGATGCCCGCATGCTCTCTACGCTCGCCGCGATATATTCGGCCATGAACGTCCCGCCGGTCTGCCACATATAGACTTCCCAGCTCAGCACATAGAAAAGCGACGCCACGCCCGCGATGCCCAGCCCGACTAGCAGTGCCTTTCCGAAGCCGATCACCCCGCCAAGATTGACGTCGCGATAGCGCTTCACGCCGACGAAGACGAAAAGCAGCGCGACCAGCATCGACAGATAGCCGGCGACCATGCCCATCGTGCCATGATCGGAAACGACGCTGATGCTCATAAACATGCCGAGAACGACAATGACGCCCGCAATGACGCCATATACTGCAATGATCCTGCCCATGATCTGTCTCCCCAAATGGTGAATGCCACGCGGGATGGACCGAAACAACGGGCGGCATCCATCGCCCAAACGGGTGATTTGCCCCCGATCGCCCGATTTTATGGCAGGATGTCGAGCATGCGGGCCTTTTGTATTGCCTGCGTCCGGCTGGCGACGGCCAGCTTCTCATAAACCCGCGCGACATGCGTCTTCACGGTGTTCGGCGAGATATCGAGTTGGCGCGCGATCACCTTGTTCGCATGGCCCGCGGCGAGCATTTCCAGCACCTCAAATTCGCGGGCACTGATACCCAGCGCCGAAATCGCGGCATTGTTTCGCACGAACATCTGGCGCGGCCGGGCGGTCAGCCGATTGCCCACCCATATCCCGAGCGCGACGAAAACCACCGCGATGCAGGCGATATAGAACTCCGTCGACCAGCGATGCACGACATGCCGGTAGTTCAGCCACTCGAGCAGAAACGCAGCGGCAGCAAGACCTGAGCCATAGAGGAGGATCGGGCGGAGCATGGTCACGGTAGACCATTGTCGGCGGCGGCTTGCAACAAGACCCCGATCGGCGGTTTCGACCCGATCATCGTTACCGGAAAATTTACCATGCGGGCGTAGCCTCCCCCCATGACAAACCCTCGCTCACCCACGGCGCGCAGCCATAACCGGACTCCGGTCTCGATCGACGTCCTGGTGAATGGTGTGCTCAATTTCATCGACGGCCGCATCTGCGATCTGTCCGAAGGCGGCGCGCGCATCGACGGCGCCAGCATGCCCGCACGGTCGCGCTGCGAAATCCACTATGCCGGCGAGGTGACCTACGCCGTCGTCATGTGGTCCGAATTCGACCGCATGGGGGTCCGCTTTCCTTATGAATTGACGCACGGCGCGCTGTACAATGCGCTCCAGAACGCCCGTCGGGCCGCGCCGCCGGCTTTTCTCGGCCATCGCGCGCCGCCGGTGTTCGGACGCCGCGGCCTCAGCTGACCGTCCCGGTTTCTCCCGTCCGGTCGGGACGGATATCCCGATCCCGCGGGAGCGACGAAGCGCGGGTTTGCCTTGCTGCGTTCGCCTTTTGTCCCTAGCGTCGCGCGATGCTCCCCCGCGCCGAAGCCCTTGCCCTGCCCGCGATCCACGCGAGCCATGTCGGCATCTGGATCGCCGATCCCGCGGGCCGCGTGCAGCGCATCGGGCGCGGCGAGGCAATCGCGGCGGTCGCGGCGACTCCGCATCTGCTCCTCAACGCGACACTGACCGGCGACCGGCTCGGTTATCCCGAATTGTCGGGTCTCGACCTGCTCGAATTATTCGCCTTCCTCTATCCCGCGCGCTTCGCCGTACCGACGCCGGCCGGGCTTGCTGCGGCGATCGGACTCGATCCGCCCAAGACGGAAGAGAGTATCGCCGCCTTTCTGCGCAAAGCGGCGGCGGCCATGCTGGCAAGCCTCGACGACCGCGACTGGCCCGAACGCGAAGGCGCCTGGCACGGGCTGCAGGCACTCGCGCGCCAGCGCTGGCCCTGGGCCTCGCTGGCCCAGCCACGCCTTGACCCGTCCGACAAGGCCGACCGCTGGCTCTTCGCACGCCTGCCCGAATGGGAAGAGCAGCCCCCGCGCGCCCAGCCGCGGCAGGTGACGATCAACGCGGACGATGTCGCGGCCCGGCTCGACCGGCTGACCGGCGACGGGGCCGAACGGCGGGCCGGGCAGCAGGATTATGCCCGCGCTGCCGCCACGATCTTCGAACCGCGCGAGCGCAAGGACGCGCCGCGGATGCTGGTCGCGGAGGCCGGAACCGGGATCGGCAAGACGCTGGGTTATCTGGCGCCCGCCAAGCAGTGGATCGACCAGTCGGCCGGCAGCATATGCATTTCGACCTACACCAAGGCGCTGCAACGCCAGCTCGCGCGCGAGACCGAAAAGCTGTACCCCGACGCCGCGACGCATCGCGAGAAGGTCGTCGTGCGCAAGGGGCGCGAAAACTATCTGTGCCTGCTCAATCTGGAGGACGCCTTGCAGGGCGGCTTTTCCGGGCGTGCGGCCATTCTTGCGCAGCTCGTCGCACGCTGGGCGGCCTATAGCCGGGACGGCGACATGGTGGGGGGCGACCTGCCCGGCTGGCTTCCCGCCCTCTTTCGCCGCAACGGCACGACCGCGCTCACCGACCGGCGCGGCGAATGCATCTATGCCGGCTGCCCGCATTTCCGCAAATGCTTCATCGAACGCTCGGCACGTGCCGCGACGCAGGCCGATATCGTGATCGCCAACCATGCGCTGACGATGGTGCAGGCCGCGCGCCCGCGCGACGGCGGTGCACCGGCGACGCGGCTGATCTTCGACGAAGGGCACCATCTGTGGGATGCCGCCGATTCGATGTTCGCGGCGGCGCTGACGGGGCAGGAAGCCGTCGAGATCCGCCGCTGGGTGCTTGGTCCCGAGGGCAAGTCGCGCGGACGGCGACGCGGGCTGGCGGCGCGGCTGGCCGATGTCGCCAGCTATGACGAGGCGGGCGACAAGGCGATTCAGGCGGCGATTCAAGCGGCAGGCGAGCTTCCCGGCGACGGCTGGCTTGCGCGGATCGGCGAGAACGAGCCATGGGGCGCCGTCGAAAGCCTGCTCGTGGCGGTACGCGCCATGGTCTATGCCCGTGCGGTCGACGCGCGAACCGCCGACAGCGGCTACGGCCTGGAGACCGAGCTGGCCGACCCCGATCCCGAGCTGGTCGTGGCAGCGGCCAGCGCAAGCGATGCGATCGAGGCATTGCTCCGCCCGCTGATGATACTCGCAAAGCGGCTCGATGCGCTGGTCGAAGATCCGCCGGACTGGCTCGACGGACAGGCGCGCGCGCGTGTCGACGGGGCGCGGAGCAGCCTGGCGACGCGGATCGACACGCTCGGCGGTTGGTTGTCGCTGCTCGGGCGCGTCGGGGGGCCGGCCGATCCCGATTTCGTCGACTGGCTGGCGGTCGACCGATACGATGGCCGCGAATTCGACCTCGGGCTCCATCGTCATTGGCTGGATCCTGCCCGACCGGTGGCCGAAGTCGTGTATCGGCCCGCGCAGGGCGTCCTCGTCACGTCGGCCACCCTGCGCGGCGGGGCGTCCGGAACCGGGGGCTGGACCGACGCCGACATCCGCACCGGCGCGCGGCATATGGATAGCGGAGTTCGGCATTTCGCGGTGCCAAGCCCGTTCGACTATGCGCGCCAGTCCGAAGTCCTGATCGTCACCGATATCCCGCGCGGCGACCTGTCGGCGCTGGCCGGCGCGTACAGCCGGCTGATCGAGGCATCGGGCGGCGGCGCGCTCGGCCTGTTCAGCGCGATCCGGCGGCTGCGCATCGTCCATGCCCGCATCGCCGACCGCCTCGCCCGCGCGGGGCTGCCGCTTTATGCGCAACATGTCGATCCGCTCGACACCGGGACGCTCGTCGATATTTTCCGCGCCGACCCGCACGCCTCGCTGCTCGGCACCGACGCGCTGCGCGACGGCGTCGATGTGCCGGGTGAGTCGCTGCGACTGGTGGTGATGGAGGGCGTGCCATGGCCGCGTCCGACGATCCTTCATGCCGCCCGGCGCGCGGCACAGGGCGGCAGCGCCTATGATGACGGCGTCATCCGCGCGCGAATCGGCCAGGCCTTTGGGCGACTGATCCGCCGCGCCGACGATTTCGGTCAGTTCGTGATGCTCTCGCCCAGCTTCCCTTCGCGCCTCCTCGGCGCCTTCCCCGAAGGCACGCCGATTCGCCGCCTGCCGCTCGATGAAGCGGTCAATCACGTCGCGGCGGCGAATGTGGAACAAAGAAAAACCGCGTTTCCTGCCTTTTCACCGTCATGAGATTGCGGCACAGAGCTTTTGATTGAGGGGATCGAAGGCAACGCGGGGGAGCGTTTTTTGAAGACTTTGACCATCCTGCGCCACGCCAAATCGGGTTGGGACGTACAGGTCGAGCGCGATTTCGATCGTCCGATCAATGCGCGCGGCCGCCGCGGCGCCGAAATCATCGGCCAATATGTGAAACGGCAGGCGATGGCCGTGGATCGTATTGTTGCGTCGCCCGCCGTGCGGGTGACCGAGACATTGGACCTGTTTCAGCCCGCCGCGAATCTCGACGCGATCGAGCCGCATTGGGACCGGCGCATTTACCTCGCGTCGGCAGCGACCCTGATCGACGTCATCCGCGACATGGGACGCGATTCGACCCATCTCCTGATTTCGGGCCACAATCCGGGGCTGGAAGATCTGGTTCTGATGCTGGTCCCTGAAGAGGGCGGCGGCGATCTGCGCCGGGAGGTCGAAGAAAAGCTGCCGACGGCGGCGCTGGCACGGCTCGAACTCGATATTGCCGACTGGCGCGACCTTGATGTCAACATGGCGCGGATCACGGATTTCATCCGTCCGCGCGACCTCGACCCGGCGCTCGCGCCGGCGATGGATGACGACTAAGGCTTTTTAACAGAATTTGCGTGTTGCCGGACGAAGCGAACGGCGCGCGATGCTTCAGCCCAGCGCGGCGACGAGCCGTTCGCGCAGCGCAACAAGCGCCTCGACCGGAACGCCATGCGATGCCGCCGCCGTCGCCGCGACAGGCGGCGATGCGGCTTCGGTCCGCGCCACACCGCCCGACTCCGACAACGCCTTGCGGGCGCCCTCGACGGTAAAACCCTTCACGTGCAGCAGGTGATGGATACGCTCGGCCAGCGCGATATCTTCGGCACGATAATAGCGCCGGCGGCCCGAACGCTGAAGCGGCCGGAGCTGCGAAAAGCGCGTTTCCCAATACCGCAGCACGTGGGTCGGCACACCGATACGGTCGGCGAGTTCGCCAATCGCGAGCATGGCGCCGGCGGCCTTGCCGCCGTCACCATGGCTGGAAAAATCGGATGTCACGAAATTCTGGGCCCGTGCCCGGATTACTTGCCGGCGACGCGCGCGCGCATCGACTGGCTGGCGCGAAAGGTCATCACGCGCCGCGGCAGGATCGGCACTTCGATGCCGGTCTTGGGATTGCGGCCGATCCGCTGCGCCTTGTCGCGCAGCACGAACGTGCCGAAGCCCGAAATCTTCACATTCTGCCCCTCGGCCAAAGCGTCGGACATATGATCCAGAATCGATTCGACGATCGTCGCGGATTCGTTCCGCGACAGGCCGATCTGTTGATTGATCCGCGTCGCGATGTCTGCGCGCGTAAGCGTACCTGCTGCCATGATGTTCCCTTCCCCTCTTGAAGCGTACCGACAAGACGGTCTCTGACAGCCCCCACCGTCACGAGTCCCGTAGCTTGTGTAACAAAAGCGAATTAATCCGCCAAACTGAAATGGATGGAGCGAGAAGTTGATGCGATGAGTCTTTGTACTGCCGTGGGACAGCACGGGATCTGCCCCGATCGCCATGCGGCACAAGCCCGATCGCGACCGCATGGATCTGGCCAGTCCTTCCCGCAGCGACGCGGAAGCTATTGAAATCAGATGCGAAGGACGGCCGCGCCCCAGGTGAAGCCGCCGCCCATTGCTTCCAGAACGACCAGGTCGCCGCGCTTGATCCGCCCGTCGCGTACCGCGAGATCCAGCGCCAGCGGGACCGAGGCGGCCGACGTATTGGCGTGCTGATCGACGGTCAGAACGACGCGCTCGGCCGGCAACCCCAGTTTCTTGGCGGTCGCGTCGATGATGCGCTTGTTCGCCTGATGCGGCACCACCCAGTCGATGTCCTCGGCCGCAAGCCCGACGTCGGCCATCACTTCGCCCAGCACGCTCGCCAGATTGGTGACGGCATGGCGGAACACTTCGCGTCCCTGCATGCGGACATGCCCGACGGTGCCGGTCGTCGACGGGCCACCATCGACATAGAGCATGTCGCTATATTTGCCCTCGGCATGAAGGCGGGTCGCAAGAATGCCCCGGTCGTCGTCGACATCCTCGGCCGACAACAGGATCGCGCCGGCCCCGTCGCCGAACAGAACGCAGGTCGTGCGATCCTCCCAGTCGAGGATGCGGCTGAACGTCTCGCTGCCAATGACAAGCGCATGCTTTGCGGCGCCGGTCCGGAGCATCGAATCGGCGACCGACACGGCATAGAGAAAGCCCGAACAGACCGCCGCGACGTCGAAGGCAATACAGTCGGGGGCGCCGATCAGCGCCTGCACCTTGGTCGCGCTTGCAGGGAATGTATTGTCGGGCGTCGCGGTGGCGACGATGATGAGACCGATGTCCTCGGGCGAGAGCCCGGCGGCCTCTAACGCCTGCTGCGCCGCCGCGGCGCCAAGAGTCGCCGTCGTTTCGTCGGGCTCGGCGATATGTCGAAAGCGGATGCCGGTGCGTTCGACGATCCATTCGTCGCTGGTATCGACGCGCTTGGCCAGCTCTGCATTGGAGACGCGGGTGCGCGGCAGCGATGAGCCGGTACCGGCAAGAATTGCGCGACGGGTCATGCCGCGCCGTTGCCCCGGAAATTGGCAAGATCCTCGGTCACCTGCCGGGTGATGTCCTTTTCGATCAGTTCGGCGCACAGGTGGACGCAATTGGCGACGCCCTTCGCGTCGGCGCTGCCATGGCTCTTGAGCACCACGCCGTTGAGCCCGAGGAACACCGCGCCATTGTGATTGTTCGGATCGAGATGATGGCGCAGCAACTCGGTCGCCGGACGCGAAATCAGGAAACCGATCTTGGAACGCACCGACGACGTGAACGCGCGGCGCAGCAGATCGGTCACAAAGCGCGCCGTTCCCTCGATCGTCTTCAACGCGATATTGCCCGAGAAACCGTCGTGGACGATCACGTCCACATCGCCGCGCGACAGCTTGTCGCCCTCGATAAAGCCGGTGAACTGCATCGGCAGGCCATCGGTATCGCGAAGCAGCGCCGCGGCATCCCGAATCTCGTCGGTGCCCTTCATCTCTTCGGTGCCGATGTTGAGCAAGGCGACGCGCGGGCGTTCAAGGCCCATGGCGGTGCGCGCATAGGCCGCGCCCATGACGGCGAACTGAACGAGGTTGTTGGCGTCGCAGTCGGTATTCGCCCCGAGATCGAGCATGACCACGTCATTGTCGCCCAGCGTCGGCAGCAGCGCCGCCAGCGCCGGCCGGTCGATGCCGGGCATCGTGCGCAGCGCGATCTTTGCCATGGCCATCAGCGCGCCGGTGTTTCCCGCCGACACGGCGCCGCCCGCATCGCCGCGCTTCACCGCGTCGATCGCAAGCCCCATCGAACTGGAGCGCGCCTTGCGGATCGCCTGGCTGGGCTTTTCCTCGCCGGACACCACGCCTTCGGTGTGGATGATATCCGAAGCCGCGCGGAGGTTCGGGTGATTTTCGAGGGCGGCCTTGATCTGCACCTCGTCGCCGACGAGGAGAAAGCGCAGGCCGTCGTGCTGGTGACGCGCCATTGCGGCGCCGGCGAGCATCATGCGCACGCCGACGTCACCGCCCATCGCATCGATTGCGATTCGCGGTGTGAGGCTCATTCGAACGCTCTCCGGATTGGCTTAAGCGCCGGCCACCACTTCACGGCCATTATAATGGCCGCAGGCGTTGCAAAGGTTGTGCGGGCGCTTCAGCTCGCCACAGTTCGGGCATTCCTGGAAGGCTTCGACCTTCAGGCTGTCGTGGCTACGACGCATGCCGCGCTTCGAGGGCGAGGTTTTTCGCTTGGGGACGGCCATGATATTTCCTGTATTATCAAATGTTTCTACGAATCGGCGAACCCGAACTTGTCATTCCCGTTACCGGAAACGACTGGCCCGCCCGCCGCGCGAAGGCTTTTCCCGTCCGCATTTGACAAGAAAATCTTCCGCCGGAGAGTGCCTCAACGCCAGATGGTGTCGGGTGCCGGATCGGGCGCGGCTATAGCGTTTTCGCCCGTAAAGGCAACCCCCGAGGCAACGACTATCCTGCATCGCCCCGACCCTTTCTTTACCATCCCGGACGGGATCCGCGGTCCCATGTCGTCTCGATATCGGGAACCGCCGACCGAACCAGGCGCGACACGACCGGAAAACAGCGGCCTTGCCCTCCCCTCGCGGCAATGCCACATCTCGCTCACCGCCGGAAAGCCGGCCCATGCTATGGGGGAAGCCACATGATAATCTTGCCGATCAGCCTGACGATCGCCGCGGGGGCGGCGCTGCTCAATCTCTGGCTCAGCATCCGCGTCGGGCGCGTCCGGACCAAGGAAAAGGTCTTTATCGGCGACGGCGGCAACGACGCGCTGACGCGCCGCATGCGCGCGCACGCGAATTTCGTCGAAAACACCGCCTTCGTGCTGATCCTGCTCGCTCTCGTCGAACTGGGAATCGGGTCGTCGTTCTGGCTGTGGGGTGTCGGCGCGCTTTATCTGGTCGGGCGTATCCTCCACGCCCTTGGCATGGACGGCATGGGGTGGGGCCGCATGGCCGGCACGATCATCACGATGCTGACGCAGCTCGGCCTCGCGATCACCGCGGTCGCCGTCGTCTATCTGACGCCGGTCAGTTTCAGCTCGAAGGTTGTCGAGACCGAAATCGTCGTCCCGAAATAAAGCCGGTTCCCCTCCCGTCCGCGGGAGGGGTCAGGCCTGCCCCATCGCGCTGTCGCCGACATAGGGATTGGTCCGCCGTTCCTGCGCGAAACTGCTGTGCGCGCCGTGCCCGGGCAGGAAAATGGTATCGCCGCCAAGCGGCCACAGTTTCTGCGTGATCGAATCGAGAAGTTGCTGATGATTGCCGCGCGGAAAATCGGTGCGGCCGATCGATCCCTGGAACAAGACGTCGCCGACGATCGCAAGCTTCGAGGGACCGTGGTGGAAGACGACATGGCCCGGCGTATGTCCGGGACAGTGGATGACGTCGATCTCGAGATTTCCGACCGCCACCTTGTCGCCGTCGACGAGCCAACGGTCGGGCTCGAAGGGTTCGCCCTCCATTCCGAAGCGCGCGCCGTCCGATGCAAGCTGCTCGATCCAGAACCGGTCGTCCTCATGCGGCCCCTCGACCGGAACGCCCAGTTCCTTCGCGAACACGCCGGCCTGCCCGCAATGGTCCATATGGCCGTGGGTAACGAGAATCTTTTCGATCTCGACACCCGTCTGGCGGATCGCTTCACGAAGCTTTGGAAGGTCGCCGCCGGGATCGACGAGCGCGCCCTTGTTGGTTTCGGTGCACCACAGCAGAGTGCAGTTCTGCTGAAAGGCGGTGACGGGCACGATCGCCGCGCGCAACGGAGGATTGGGAGCGTTCATGGCGATCGATGTGGGGAAATGCGGCGCGAATGGCAAGAGCGGGGCCGGCTGAAACCTCAGCGCAGCGTCATCGTATCGCCTTCGACATTCACTGCGTCGAGTTTGGAAAGATAGCTCTGTCCAAGCAGCGACACGCCCATGTCGGCATCGACCACCGCGGCCTCGACGCGCCGCACCTCGATCCCGTCGACTTCGACGCTGTCGAGCATCACGACGCGCATCGGCACGTCGCCGCCGGCGGTCTTCGCCGTCCCCGCCACCGGCAGGCGGTCCACGTCGATTCCGATCGCCTCGGCATCGCGGCGCGTCAGCGCGATGATCGAAGCGCCGCTGTCGACCATCATGCGGATGTTCGTGCCGTTGACGTCGGCATCGGCATAGAAATGCGAATCCTCGGCGCGGCCGAGGCGTACTTCGCCCGACGACGACCGGGTCGAAGCAGCCGTTCCGCCACCATGGGTGCGCGGCTGCGTCGTCCAGTTATCGTTGCTGTGGTCGGCGGCGGCCGCCGCGTTCCCGGTCTGACGGGTCGCCATGCTTCCCACCGCGATCGAGCCTGCGGCCAGGATTGCGGCCAAAGTGATGAAACGCCCCAACATAGGCGCATTCTAGCAACGCGATGGTTTAGGAATGGTTAGATGGGTGTTCAGGGCCGATCGGCCGCAGCAGTCGCGCGCTGATCGATAAAGGCGCGCCAGACGGGCGCATCGCCGCGAATACTGTAGGCGATCCGCGCGCAGGCATAAGGCCGGCCGGGCGCATTGTCGGCTTCGGCCGCCGTCCGGGGCCATTGCTCGTCCGTGACGCGCGACGACCAGCAAACAATAGCTTCGGCCTCGGGCCTCGCGGCAACCGCCGCACGGTCAGCGGCGTCAAGGGTCGCGGGCGGCTGCCAGCCCAGAATGGCGCGGCGCGCAGCGCCCGTGGAATGAAGCGCTCGACCGAACGGGCCATCCTCGTCCCGCAGCAGGGAGGCGATCCGCCGACGATCGGGCTCGGCCAGCCACTGCCCGCCAAGCAGCGGCGCCCATCGGCTTTCGTCCTGCGAACGTAGTGCGGGCAACAGCGTGTCGGCGGCGACTTCGAAGCGCGCGGTCCAGGGCGAATCGACGGCCAGCGGCGCGAGATGCGAAGGCTCGGCGACGGCTTCAGGCACGACCGGCACAAGCGGCGTCTCGGCCGCGACAGGCGCCGCAGCGGCCAGGGTCGTCGCGACAAGGACCGGAAAGATCGACAGGGCACGCATCACGGCCTGATTATCAGAACCGCCTGCACCTGTCATGAACCGGTCGATGCCAGCCCTTCGCGCATCCAGCCGGGCGCGGTTGCCGGATCGATGCTCTCGACCCGGAGATGTTCGACCGACCAGCCAAGATCGGGATAGGCGACGACCTGTCGCTTTGCGTCGGCCTCGCCGATGGGCACGACGACCAGCCGCCGGTTGACCTTCTGCCGCCAGTTCATCCGGGCCGTATTTTCCTGCCCGACATAGCAGCCCTTCGTAAAGCTCACCCCGTTCAGTTCGGCGGCGTTGCATTCGAGCCAGAGTGTCGTGCCGTCGCCGAGTTCGGCGCGACCTTCGGTGACGCCGAGCGCCAGCCGGCGGGCCTGCCAGATGGCGTCGGCTCCGGTGTCGCCATCGGCGGGCGCGAGCCAGCGCTGACCAAGGTCGGAAAGGCGCGGGTCGACGACGCCGATATCCCCTTCCCCCGCCCAGTGAACGCACATTTCCTCCTCGCGCGTGATCGTGATCGCGCGGCGCAGGCGATAGAGAGTCAGCCGTTTCACCAGATCGCCGGCGGCGGCGCGCTCGCAATCGAGCAATATGTCGTCGCCGTCACCCCAGACCAGGAAATCGAACAGCACCTTGCCCTGCGGCGTCAGCAGCGCCGCCCACACGGGCAGATTGCCCGAGACATCGTTGGTGACGAGCCCTTGCAGGAAACCGCGGACATCCTCGCCCGCGAGGCGGATCAGGGTGCGATCGATCAGGGTGGTATTGGCCATGGCGACAATCTAAGGACGCTCCAGCCAAAGCCAAGCCCACTTATCGACGAGTCCCTCCATGACCGACCGCCTGATCATCCGCCGCCCCGACGATTGGCACGTCCATCTGCGCGACGGTGCGATGCTCGATCATGTCGCGCCCTATACCGCGCGCCAGTTCGCGCGCGCGATCATCATGCCGAACCTGTCGCCGCCCGTCACGACGGCCAGCGAAGGCGCGGCCTACCGCGACCGCATCCGCGCCGCAGTCCCGGCCGAATATGATTTCACGCCGCTGATCGTCGCCTATCTGACCGACCATAGCGATGCCGACGAAATGGCACGCGGCCACGCGGAAGGCGTCTTCACCGCCGCGAAGCTTTATCCCGCGCATGCGACGACGGGCAGCGCGCACGGTGTCACCGACGTCGCGAACATCATGGGCGTGCTCGAACGGATGGCCGAGATCGGGATGCCTTTGCTCATCCACGGCGAAGTCACCGACCACGACGTCGACATCTTCGACCGCGAGGCAGTGTTCATCGACCGCACGCTTGCGCCGCTGGTCCGACGGCTTCCGACGCTGAAAATCGTCTTCGAACATATTACCACCGCCGAAGCGGTCGAATTCGTGAAAGCCGCCCCCGCAACCGTCGGCGCGACGATCACGCCGCAGCATCTCCACATCAACCGCAATGCGATGCTGGTCGGCGGCATTCGTCCGCACGCCTATTGCCTGCCCGTCGCCAAGCGCGAGCAGCACCGGCTCGCGGTGCGCGCAGCGGCGGTGTCGGGCTCTCCCAAATTCTTCCTCGGCACCGACAGCGCCCCGCATGCCGTCCACACCAAGGAAGCCGCGTGCGGTTGCGCGGGGATATTCAACGCACCCCATGCGCTCGAAAGCTATGTCGCGGTGTTCGACGAGGAAGGCGCGCTCGACAAATTCGAAGGATTCGCGAGCGAACATGGTCCGGCCTTCTATGGCCTGCCGCTCAACGCCGGAACGATCACGCTGGAGCGCGGCGAGACCGTCGTGCCCGACCGGGTCGGCGAAGTCGTGCCTTTCCATGCCGGTGAAACACTGGGCTGGCGGCTGGCCTGATCGCCACGCCGGCCAAGGCCGGCGTCATGCGATCTGGATCATCCGGTCGGCGCGCGCCTTGCGCCACATGTCGAAACTGAACACCGCGATGCTGATCCAGATGAGCAGGAAACAGGCAAGCTGCGCGGACTTCAGCGGCTCGCGAAAAACGAACAGGCCAAGCAGGAACTGGATGGTCGGCGCCAGATATTGCACGAAACCAAGCGCGGTATAGCTCATCCGGCGCGCCGCCGTCGCAAAGAGCAGCAACGGCACCGCCGTCACCACGCCCCCCGCCATCAGCAACAGGCTGATCGAACCATTCGATCCAAAACCCCGTCCGTCGTCGATCCAGAGATACCAGACGGAAACGACCAGCGCCGGCAGCAGCAGCAACGTCGTCTCGATCGCCAGACCGGGGAGCGAGCCGACCGGGACGATCTTGCGGATCAGCCCATAGGTGCCAAAGCTGACCGCAAGCGTCAGGCTGATCCACAGCGTATCAAGCGCGCCGCCGAGCAATATCGCGACGCCGATCGCCGCGATGGCCACGGCCACGAGTTGCAGCCGCGACAGCCGTTCACCGAGAAACACCATCCCCAGCATCACATTGACGAGCGGGTTGAGATAATAGCCAAGGCTGGCCGCCAGCACATGCCCGGTGAAGATCGAATAGATATAGATCAGCCAGTTGCCGGCGATCAGCACCGAGCTGATCAGCAGCAGCCGCAGTACCTTCCAGTCCTTCAGCGCCGCCAGATAGTCGCCGATCTGCCGCCGGAAAATCATCACGAGGAAACAGAGCGGCAGCGACCACAGGATGCGCTGCGCCAGGACCTCGACCGGCGGCACGCTGACCAGCAGCCGAAAGAAGAGGGGAACGAAACCCCAGATGCCATAGGCGGCAAGCGCGTAGGACAAGCCGCCTTCCTGGCTCCCCTCAGGGGCCGGTACTCGTGTCATGACGTCGGTCCGTCCGGATCAGAAGATGCCGCCACCGAGCATCAGGCGAACGACGCCGATCACGATAACGACGATATTGAGGTTCCGTCCCGCGGTCTTGTCCGAGATGGCGCCCAGTGCGAGCCCGATGACGGCGATCGGCACGATGACCCAATTCGCCCAGCCAAGCAGCGGAATGAAGGCAAACACGGCGAGGATCAGCGCGACGACACCAATGACGAGAGAGGCGATATTCAGCATGATCGATATGTCGCACGCGCACCGTCCCCCTTCAAGGCCCTTTCGGTTCGTCGATGGATAGGCTCGCCTCATCTTGTTGCCGCACGTTCATGCAACGGCTTGCGGCCTCGGGTCGTTTTCTGTTCGAAGCGCCGGATCCCTGATCGGTTCAAGGCGCCAAACCAGGAAAGGACTTTTATGCATATCCTCACCAAAAGCCTGATGGGCGCGTTCGTGGCGGCAAGCGTTGCCGGCACCGCACCGGCTTATGCAGGGCTTTCGGGCGCGGCGCCGGGATACCACAACGCCGATTCGTCGGCCGATTTCTACAAGAAGCGCAAGGATCGCCGCTATTACGCATCGCGTGACGAACGGGTGAATTCGAACACCCGCATCTGGCGCGGAAACGACGGTCGTTATCGCTGCAAGAAGGACAATGGCACGACCGGCCTGCTGATCGGCGGCGCCGTGGGCGGTCTAGCCGGCCACGAAATCGCCGGCAACGGTGACAAGCTGCTCGGCACCGTGCTCGGCGCCGCCGGCGGCGCGCTCCTCGGCCGCGAGATCGACAAGGACAAATACCGCTGCCGCTAAAGGACAAATACCGCTGCCGCTAAGGGCCAAGTACCGGTGCCGCCAGGGCACCGCGAGGCAGCACAGGAACCCGTTGCGGGTGTGGGTTCGAGACCCCTCCGCCTGCACCCCGTAATGGAGAGGGCGCCGGTCCAACCGCCGGCGCCCTCAATCATATCCGGCTTGCCCCGCCGGGGCTCTTCCCGCAGAAGCGTGGCCTGATTGCTGCGGGAGAGAAAAATGTTGAACGGCCCCCTGCTCGTCACCGAGCGGTTGATCCTGCGTCCGCCCGCCGCCGAAGACTTCGAGGGTTTCGCGACCATGTGCGCCGAAGAGGATACGATGCGCTTCATCGGCGGCGCCTGCCCGCGCGCATCGGCGTGGCGGCTATGGTGTACGCTCGCCGGAGCCTGGCACATTCGCGGCTTTTCGATGTTTTCCGTGATCGAGCGCGACACGGGCGAATGGGTCGGCCGGTTGGGGCCATGGGAACCCGACGGCTGGCCGGGGCGTGAAATCGCGTACGGCGTGCGCGCGAAATTCGCGGGCAAGGGCTATGCGTTCGAGGGCGCGATCGCCACCTGCGACTTTGCGGTCGAATTTCTGAAATGGCCCGACCTTATGCATTGCATCGACCCTGCCAACACACGTTCGCAGGCGCTGGCAAAACGGCTTGGCGCCGTGAACAGCGGACCGACCCGCCTCCCCCCGCCCTTTCAGGACGCGCCGGTCGATGCCTGGCGCCAGACCGCCGACGAGTGGCGAACGAGACGCAAGGAGCTTCGGCCGTGAGCGACCATTACATCGACCCCGAACGCGCGCAGTTCGACGCCTTCAAGACGTTGCCGCGCGACACCGTGATCCACATGCTGAACCTAGTCCGCTTCAAGGACAAGGCGAGCTATCCCGCCGGTCATCCGCTCGCCGACGCAGGGCTTTCGGGGGCGGAAGCCTATGCCAATTACGGCAGGGATAGTGGCGCCGTGTTCCAGCGCGTCGGCGGCAGCATCGTCTGGCGCGGATCGATGGAGGCGATGCTGATCGGCCCGGCACAGGAAAGATGGGACGCGATGTTCGTCGCCGAATATCCGAACAGCGGTGCGTTCATGGAAATGGTGACCGACCCCGTCTATCGTCAGGCGGTCGTCCACCGTCAGGCCGCGGTTGAAACGTCGCGCCTCATCCGGACCGCGCCGGGGCTGATTCCGTCTCGCTCCGGCACAGTTTTCGGCTAATAAAGTCTTACCTGTTAACGCATTTTATTTGCGCCTTTTTAACCAGGATCGGGCATTCCCTGTACGATATTAAGGGAGTGTTAGCTATGATCGTGCGGGGAAAATGGCTGGTTGCCGGCTTGCTGGTGGCAACGGCACCGCTTGCGGGGTGCCGCGACAATCCCGATGCCAAGGCCGACCTCGCGCCGCTCGACGACGGGCTGACCAACGCCGATCCGGCGGTCAAGGGTGCGCTCGAAGACAAGATCATGGTCGACCCCAAACTCACGGGTCAGGCCAACAGGAATGCCGCCGCGCCGGGGAACAAGCCGGTCGATGGCGGCGTCCCCGGCATCGCGGGCGGCAAGGCGGCAACCGCTGCCGAAGCCGCCGCCGCGCAAGCCGCGGGCAAATTGCTCGCCGCGCCCAAGGCCCTGCCGTTCGAGGAAAATTGCGGCAAGGATTGCGCCGCGAAACGCCCCGTCACTATCGGCGGACTCGCCCGCGAACAGCAGAAGGGAAGCTGCGATGCCAAGCTGACCTATGGCAACGCCTGGGCCGACCGCCTGCCCGCCGCGTTCAAACTCTATCCGCGCGCGACCCTGCGCGAAGCCGCGGGCGTCGATGGCGGCAAGTGCAACATTCGCGTCGTCAACTTCCAGACGGCGGCGTCGATGCAGGCGGTGCTCGACTATTATCACACGATGGCGGTTCGCGCCGGCTATTCGAGCGATCACCGCGTGCGCGGCGACGAGCATATGCTGGGCGGCACGAAGGGCGATCTGGCCTTTGTCGTGATGCTGCGCCGCGATGGCGGCATGACCGACGTCGACCTGGTGGCGTCGGGCGGCAAATGAACCCAAGCTGCGGGACACCGTAAAAAGGCCCCGGGAGAGGGAACCCGGGGCCTTTTTCATGTCCGATAAGGACGTCAGATTTTGTCGCCAAGGGCTCCCTCGACCTTACCCTTCAGTTGCTGCGCCTCGCCTTCGCGCTCCTGAATGACGCCTTCGGCGCGCAGCCGTTCATTGCCCGTCGCCTTGCCAACCGCCTGTTTGACATTTCCGGCGGCCTCGTTCGCAAGGCCCTTGGCCTTGTCTTTCAATTCTCCCATCGGGAGTCTCCTTCGCTCGACGGAGGCCGGGGGCAGCCTCCGTATCGTTAACGCATCCGGCATTGACGATGTTCCGGTCGAATGCGGCAAAACGTTGGAGATGAACGATATTTAATGTTCGACTTAACCGTCACGCGCCGCGATCGCATCGAGCGCCGCCGGATCTCGGATCGTGATCCGATTATAGTCGATTGCGATCAGGCCGCCTTCCTCAAACGCCCGCAACAGCTTGTTCACGCTCTGCCGCGTGACGCCAAGCATCGCGCCGAGCTGCTCCTGCGGCAGTCGCAAGCCCAGTTCGGTTCCCTTTCCACCGGATATGCCGTGCATTCGGGCGAGACCGACCAGCGTTGCCGCCATACGCTGGTCGAGCGAACCCAGATTATGATCGTTGAGCAGTCGCAGACTGTCGCCATGCCGCGCGCACATCAAGAGCGCGATACCCCGCCACAGGATCGGATCAGCGTCGAGAATCGCGGTCAGGTCCCTCGTCGGCAGATGCAGCAGCA
The DNA here is from genome assembly GCF_016793825.1 of Sphingopyxis sp. Classification (GTDB taxonomy): domain Bacteria; phylum Pseudomonadota; class Alphaproteobacteria; order Sphingomonadales; family Sphingomonadaceae; genus Sphingopyxis. The sequence goes on along the minus strand of NZ_JAEULM010000047.1, from coordinate 18,370 downwards.
CGCTGTCTTCATAGGCGCGATACTCATAGTGGATGGGCGGATCGTCGAGCAACCGGACGATGGCGAGAATCTCGGGCGGACCGTTGATGCCGAGGACGAACTTCTTGCCCGCCGCCGATCCGCGGCTGATTTCGATCTCGCCCGACGCGATCACGAACGCCTCGCGCCGTTCAGGGTCGCGGGCAAAGACCTCGGCGCCACGCGGATAGAATTCGGCCCGTGCGATGGCCGCCAGTTCGACCAACCGCGCCTCTGGCCAGTCGGAAAAAAGCAGGCAGCGGCGAAGAACCGCCAGGCGCTCGTCGCGCGACCAGATTTGCGCTTCCGTCGCCATCGCCATCGCCCTCCCCGATCGGCTTTAGGCGCCGGCGACGAAATTCCCAAGAGATTGTCGGCAGGATGACAGACTGCCGGTGGCCGCACCGCTATCGCGCCCCGGTCACCCTTTCAGGAGTCGCGTGCGATGAAAAGCCTGCTTGCCCTTCTGGCGATCGCCTTCGCCTTCCTGTCCGGTCCCGCGGTCGCGGCGCCAGTCAGCGAAGAGGAAGCCTATACGATCGGTATCGAGGCCTACACCTATGCCTATCCGCTGGTCCTGATGGAAACGACGCGGCGGGTTTCGACCAACAGCGGCACCGAGGGACGCCTGCGCGCGCCAGTGAACCAGTTCGGACATATGCGAACCTATCCCGACGCCACCTTCAAGGATGTCGTCCGTCCGAATGCCGACACGCTCTATTCGACGCTGTGGTTCGACGTCGGCAAGGAACCGCTGATCCTGACGCTGCCGAACACGCAAGGTCGCTATCACGTCATTCCGCTGATGGACATGTGGACCGATGTTTTCGCGACCCTCGGCACGCGCACGACCGGCAATGAAGGCGGCACCGTCGCGCTGGTCGGACCGGCCTGGCACGGCACGTTGCCGAAGGGGATGCGGATGGTGCGCAGCCCGACCGAAACAGGATGGATCATCGGGCGCATCCAGACGAATGGCCCGGCCGACTATGCCCATGTCTACACGTTGCAGGCAGGCCTGAAAGCCGCGTCGCTATCGGCTTATGGCAAGTCCGCGCCCGCCGCGACGCCAACGCCCGACCCAACCGTCGATATGAAGACCCCGCCGGTCGATCAGGTCGCGCAGATGGCGCCGCAGGCCTTCTTCGCCAGCTTCGCCGAGGTGATGAAGCGCAACCCGCCGCACGCCAGCGATTATGCGATCGTGCTGCGCATGGAACGGATCGGCATCGTCCCCGGACAAAGCTTCGACCTGTCGAAGGCCGATCCCGCCGTCCAGCGCGGCCTCACCCGCGCCGCCGCCGAAGCCTATCCGCGGATCGTCAATCGCCGCAAGAGCATCGCGCTGACCCGCAACGGCTGGGGTTCGATGGGCAATAACATCGGCGTTTATGGCAACGACTATCTGCAACGCGCCTTCATCGGTTTCGCGGGGCTCGGCGCCCTGCCTCCCGAAGAGGCGATCTATCCGATGGCCCCGCTCGACAGCGACGGCAAGCCGTTCACCGGCGCATCCAGCTATGTGCTGCATTTCGCAAAAGACGAGTTGCCGCCCGCCGACGCCTTCTGGTCGCTGACCATGTATGGCGCCGACCAGTTCTTCGTCGCGAACCCGATCAACCGCTTTGCGATCGGCGACCGCGACAAGCTGACGTTCAATGCCGACGGATCGCTCGACCTCTACATCCAGAACGTCTCGCCGGGCGCCGACAAGGAGGCCAACTGGCTCCCCGCCCCCGCCGGTCCGTTCACGATGAACCTGCGCCTCTACCTGCCGCAGCGCCGCGCAACCGACGGAAGCTGGACTCCGCCGCCGGTCAGGCGGGTACCGTAAATCCCGTCAGCCGTCATCCCGGCGAAGGCCGGGATCTCGCCGGCGCGTCATAGCGATAGGGTGGGATCCCGGCCTTCGCCGGGATGACGATAAGGTACTAAATCAGCCCGGCCAGCGGGCTCGACGGGTCGGCATAGCGCCGCAATCCCATCCGCCCCGACAGATAGGCATCGCGCCCGGCCTCGACCGCCAGCTTCATCGCCCGCGCCATGCGGATCGGATCCTTCGCTTCGGCGATCGCGGTGTTCATGAGGACGCCGTCGCAACCGAGTTCCATCGCCACCGCCGCATCGCTCGCGGTGCCGACGCCCGCATCGACCAGCACCGGCACCGACGCCCCTTCGACGATCAGGCGGATCGTCACGCGGTTCTGGATGCCCAGCCCCGACCCGATCGGCGCACCGAGCGGCATGACCGCGACCGCGCCGGCATCCTCAAGCTGCTTCGCGGCGATCGGATCGTCGACGCAATAGACCATCGGCAGGAAGCCCTCTTTCGCGAGCACTTCGGTCGCCTCCAGCGTCTCGCGCATGTTCGGATAGAGCGTCTTCGCCTCGCCGAGTACTTCCAGCTTCACCAGATCCCATCCCCCCGCCTCGCGCGCGAGGCGCAGGGTACGGATCGCGTCGTCGGCGTTGAAGCAACCCGCGGTATTCGGCAGGTAGGTGATCTTTTTCGGGTCGATGTAGTCGGTCAGCATCGGCGCGCTTGGGTCCGACACATTGACGCGCCGCACCGCGACGGTGACGATTTCCGCGCCCGACGCCTCGACCGCGGCGGCGTTCTGTTCGAAATCCTTGTACTTGCCGGTGCCGACGATCAGCCGCGACGAAAATGTCCGTCCGGCAACGCTCCAATTGTCGGTCAACAACCGCCTCCTACGAAATGAACGATTTCCAGCGCATCACCCTCGGCGAGCGCCACATCGGCAAGCATCGAGCGCGGCACGATCGCGCGGTTGCACTCGACCGCAACCTTTTTGACGTCGAGCCCCAGCGACGCGACGAGGTCGGCGATGCTGCCTTCGCGCACCTGTCTGGGTTCGCCGTTTAGGATGACCGAGATCACGCTGGACCGCCTCGCTTTGCCTTTTGCCGAGCAGCCCATATAGGGGGAGCGCGCAACGTAGCAACCGAAAGCCCGCCCCTTGTCCGAACTTCCAACCGTCTATGTCCTCTCCGGACCCAATCTCAACCTGCTCGGTACGCGCGAGCCCGAAATCTATGGTCACGACACGCTGAACGACATTCATGCGCGGCTGGAGGCGCAGGCCGCGACGCTGGGCTTGCGTGTCGAATGCCGCCAGACGAACCACGAGGGCGTGCTGATCGACTGGCTGCACGAGGCCTATGTGGCGGGCGCGAAGGCGGTGTTGCTCAATGCGGGCGGCTATACCCACACCTCCATCGCGATCCACGACGCGATCAAGTCGATCAAGGTGCCGGTGATCGAGGTCCATCTGTCGGACCCGATGAAACGCGAGGCGTTCCGCCATATCAGCTATGTCGGCATGGCGGCGACCGCGCATTTTGCAGGGCATGGCGCGAACAGCTATACGCTGGCGCTGGACGCCGCCGCGCGACTCTGACAAGAGGGCGCCATCAAAACAGGGGTCAGGGCGTCGGATCACCGACGCCGCAACAACAGGAACAATTCTCATGGGTGACCATAAAGACGATGGCATCAATATCGATCCGGCCTATGTCCGTGCTCTGGCCGAACTGCTCGACGACACCAGCCTGACCGAAATCGAGGTCGAGGACGGCGACCGTAAGGTGCGCGTCGCACGCAAGGTGTCGATCGCCACCGCCCCCGTCGCCTTTGCGCCAGCGCCCGCGCCGGTGGCGGCCCCGGCGGCCGCTCCAGCCGCCGCGGCGGCTCCGGCGCCGGCCGCCGACAGCTTTGCCGACGCCGTGAAGTCGCCGATGGTCGGTACCGTCTATCTTTCGCCCGAACCCGGCGCGCCGAACTTTGCGGCCCCCGGATCGGCCGTGAAGGCCGGCGACACCATCCTGATCATCGAGGCGATGAAGGTGATGAACCCGATCGTCGCCCCCGCTGCGGGCACGCTGAAGGCCGTGCATGTCGAGAACAGCCAGCCGGTCGAATTCGACCAGCCGCTGTTCACCATCGGCTGAGCCAAACCATGACGATCGAAAAGCTCCTGATCGCCAACCGCGGCGAGATTGCGCTGCGCATCCATCGCGCGTGCCACGAGATGGGCATCAAGACCGTTGCCGTCCATTCGACCGCCGACGCCGACGCGATGCACGTCCGCCTTGCCGACGAGGCCGTCTGTATCGGACCGCCGGCGGCGAAGGACAGCTATCTCAACATCCCGGCGATCATCTCGGCCGCCGAAGTGACGAACGCCAATGCCATCCATCCCGGCTATGGCTTCCTTTCCGAAAACGAACGCTTTGCCGAGATCATCGAGGCGCATAACCTGATTTTCGTCGGGCCGAAGCCCGAACATATCCGCACGATGGGCGACAAGGTGGAGGCCAAGCGCACCGCGGTCGCACTGGGCCTGCCCGTGGTTCCGGGGTCGCCCGGCGCGGTGGTATATGGCGACGAAGCGCGCAAGATCGCCGAAGGGATCGGCTATCCGGTGCTGATCAAGGCCGCATCGGGCGGCGGCGGACGCGGAATGAAGGTCGTCCCTGACGCCGACAGCCTCGAAAGCCTGATGGGCCAGGCGTCGAGCGAAGCGGCCGCGGCCTTCGGCGATCCGACCGTCTACATGGAAAAATACCTCGGCAACCCGCGCCACATCGAATTCCAGGTGTTCGGCGACGGCAAGGGCAATGCCATCCATCTGGGCGAGCGCGACTGTTCGCTGCAGCGCCGCCACCAGAAAGTGCTCGAGGAAGCGCCCTCGCCGATCATTTCGGCCGAAGAACGCGCGCGGATGGGCAAGGTGTGCGCCGATGCGATGGCGAAGATGAGCTATCGCGGCGCGGGCACGATCGAATTTCTTTGGGAAAATGGCGAGTTCTTCTTCATCGAGATGAACACGCGCATCCAGGTCGAACATCCCGTGACCGAAATGATCACCGGCTTCGACCTCGTCCGCGAACAGATCCGCATCGCCGGCGGCATGGGGCTTTCGGTCAAGCAGGAAGACCTGGAATTCCGCGGCCACGCGATGGAATGCCGCATCAATGCGGAGGACCCGCGCACCTTCCTGCCCTCACCCGGCAAGGTCACCAATTATCACGCCGCGGGCGGGATGCATGTGCGCGTCGATAGCGGACTCTATGCCGGCTATTCGATCCCGCCCTATTACGACAGCATGATCGGCAAGCTGATCGTCTATGGCCGCAGCCGCGAAAGCTGCATGATGCGGATGCGCCGCGCGCTGGAAGAAATGGTGATCGGCGGGGTCAAGACGAACATTCCGCTTCATCAGGCCCTGCTCGCCGATCCCGACGTGATCCACGGCGATTATACGATCAAGTGGCTGGAAGAATGGCTCGCGCGGCAGGATGATGAGGACTCAGCCTGATATCGGTGCGCCTATGTCCATTTTCGCGCGCCCGGACTTGATCCCGGGCCTGCGCGGTGACGCCGGATCAAGTCCGAAGCGACGAGATCAGGGATGCGCCGACCTGCGGCCTAGCTCACTTTAACTAGGGAGCGTTTTTGGCTATGGGCTTGGGCATGGCCCAAAAAACTCTCCCTTCGATGCGCACGTCTGTGGCGCTTGCTCTTCCCCTGATCCTGCTCGCCGTACCCGCGCTGGCCCAAACCGGCGTGAAGGAGGATTCGGTCGTCCTGCAACCCGACCGGGTCAAGGACGACGCCCCGATCGTCGAGACGGTGTCCGAAGCCAACCTGCCAAGCTGGTCGATCGCCAACGCCAGGGCGCTGCTGACCTTCATCAAGACGGTCGGCGACGAAGGTCTGTTCGCGAAGGATTATAACCCCGTCGGTCTGCAAGCCGCGATCGACAGCGGCAACCAGATCCAGCTCGACAAGGTCGCGACCGACAGCTTTCTTCTCCTGGCGACCCACATGCGCGACGGCCGCACGCCCAACGTAGCGCGCAAACAGTGGTTCATGACCGACGGCGATGCCGAAAGCACCCCGCTGATCACGCTCCTCACCTCGGCGCTGGTATCGGGGACCGTGCCCGAAGCGCTTGTCGGGCTCGATCCCGTCCACAAGAATTTCGCGATCCTGAAGGCGTCGCTGAAATCGGCCAAGACGACGGTCGATGCCAATGCGATCCGCGTCAACATGGAACGCTGGCGCTGGATGCCGCGCGACCTTGGCGACCGTTATGTCGTCAGCAACGTTCCCGAATATCTGACCCGCGTCATCCATGGCGGCACCATCATCGCGACGCACAAGGCGGTCGTCGGCAAGACGTCGACCCCGACGCCGCAGCTCAACCCGATGGCGACCGGCATTATCGTCAATCCGACCTGGACGCTGCCCAAGAGCATCATCGCCGAAGGCATCGGCGCGACGATCGCGCGCAGCCCCGCCACCGCCAGGGCCCAGGGTTATACCTGGACGGGCAGCGGCAAGACGCTCTCGGTCGTCCAGCAGCCGGGGCCCGGCAATGCGCTGGGCGTGATGAAGATGGAGATGCTCAACCCGCATGCCATCTATCTGCACGACACGCCGTCGAAGGGCGCCTTCGCCGCCGCTGCGCGCGCCTTCAGCCACGGCTGTATCCGCACCGAAAAGGCGCTGCATTTTTCGGGGCTGATGGCGGTCTATTTCGCGGGCCGCAGCCCCGAGGAATTCGGCGAGGCGATCGCGAGCGGCAAGACGACGAAATTCACCTTCGAACAGCCCTTCCCCGTCTATGTCGCCTATTGGACGGTGATCCCGAACGCCGCGGGAACAGGCGTCAGCAAGCTGGCCGACATCTATGGCCGCGATGCGCCGGTGGTGGAAAGCTTCGCCAAGCCCGGCCGAGCGGCGGCAGTGGTGATCTCGCCGAACCCGCCGGCGGTGGTGCCGACGGCCCCGGTCACGGCGGCGACACCGGCGATATCGGGAATTTACTGATCGCGTCCCGTTGACGGCGATAAGCCGACGCTTTGGCGTCAGTCCGCCGTCTTCGGGATGACGCTGCCCGCGCTGGTTCGTATGATATTCTCCGTCCCCGGCAACGGATCCGCGGGCGGCATCTGGAACAGCGGCGCCGGTGGCGGCACGCTGAGCTTGTCCGCGAAAAGCAGACGCCCCGGCCCCAGCTTGTAGAGGACCATCGGCAGCAATTCCTCGCCGAACACGAAACAGCCCTCGCTTCGCCCGAGCTTGCCCTGAGTCGCGATCAACGACGGGTCGGCGTACCAGGCACCGTGGATGACGATCGCGCGCATGTCGGCGTTGTTGTTGTCGGGTTCCAGTCCCGCGAGCCGCATCGACGATCCGTTGGATCCCCAATAATAATCGCTGGTGCGATAGGCGCCGCGCGACGAGGCGAGCGAACCCGGCGCGTTCGAAAAGCGCTTGAGCCAACCGTCATGCTGCGGGTCGGATCCGCGGCCGTGAGTCACCGGGAACATCTCGATCTTGCCCGCGACCATGTCGACGAGCGCGAAGCGCGGGCGCGACGAGGGCAGGCCGAAATCGACGATGCCAACACGGTCGCTCTGATGAATATTGCGCGCCTGCAATGCGAGCTGCCGGCGCGCGACATCGAGATAGTCGACCGGCGACTGCACCGGTGTCGGGGGCGGAAAGGCCGCCGATGGCGACGTCTGGGCGATCCAGTCGGCCAGCGGGGCGGCGCGCGCCGACGTCGCGGCCAACGCCCCCACGCCCGCCATGCCTGCCAGCAACTTTCGCCGATCGATCAATTCGTTCACGTAAACAGCAACCCCGCAATGGCCGCCTCTGGCGGTCCGTCGACCTTGCATAAGTCGTGGTTCGGACCGCGAAAGGCAAGCTGGTGGTTCCCCTTCATGCCGTAGGATGTGCCATATATGCCATGAATAGCGGGTTTACGCTGCTGTAAGCTCTCGTTAGGACCCGGCGCATGAAAGCAACGATCTGGCACAACCCCGCTTGCGGCACCTCGCGCAAGACACTCACGATCCTGGAAGAAACGCCGGGCGTCGAGGTCGAAGTGGTCGAATATCTGAAGACCCCCTACACCGCCGGCAAGCTGCGCCAGCTCTTCGCGGATGCGAACCTGACGGCGCGCGAGGCGCTCCGCCTGCGCGGAACCGATGCCGAGGAACGCGGTTTGCAGGATGCAGGCGAAGACGCGATCATCGCCGCGATGGTGGCAAACCCCGCCTATGTGAACCGGCCCTTTGTCGAAACCGATAAAGGCGTCCGTTATTGCCGTCCGCAGGACCTGGTACGCGAAATCCTCTGATCGCAACGTCTGCTTTGAGGTGGGAAGCGGACGCGATCTTCACTATCATTGAAGAATGAAAAAGGCCCAATCGGGAAGCGCTTACAAGCGCGGCAAACGCCATCTGGCGGCAGCCGCTCTTTTTGGCGTCGCGGTCATTTGGGGTGTGCCGTTAGCAGCCCATGCACTGGGGCTACGGTCCAACGCTTTGTTCGCGGTGATCGTACCTTTGACGATCATTTGGCTGCTCTATTTCGGCCTAAGAAGTTTTCTCATTTCCTGCCCGCAATGTGGCCGTTCCGTTTTTATACGCGGATTTGGTTGGAGCGTACCGTGGCCCGCAGCCGCTTGTAGCAAGTGTGGAACGGACTTGACCGGCGGCTAACTTTTGATTGCCCGCAACCGGTCGTCTCCCGACATTCCTTTCCTTCGGGCTGGACAGAATCGAGCGCGCGTCGCTACCCGTGCGGTATGGGAATCATCGCAACGATCATGAACGCCGCCACCGGCCAGCCGCTCCAGAAAATGAGCTTCAATCGCATGCCGAAGCCGTGGGCCAGCTTTACGCTTGAAACCGGCGAACTCGTCACCGCCGAACGCATCGACGTCGGCAAACCCGCTCCCGGAAAATTCGCCGCGCCGATCAGCATCTGGGTCACGGTCAAACCGAAGGGCTGATGCGCCCACCCGCGACCTGAAAGCGCGTCACCGGGCCCGGCATGGCATCGAACAACGCAGCCTCGGTCCCCGTAAGCCACGCCTGTCCCCCCTGCCCCGCAAGGCGCTCGTATAGCGCGTCGCGGCGGGTCGGGTCGAGGTGCGCCGCGACCTCGTCGAGCAGCAACACCGGCCGCGCTCCGCGCAGTCGCGCCACGCAATCGCTGTGCGCTAGGATAAGCGACAACAGCATCGCCTTCTGCTCGCCGGTCGAACAACGCGCCGCCGTGCGCCCCGTCGCGGCGTGAACGGCCGACAGATCGTCGCGGTGCGGCCCTGCGGTCGCGCGGCCGGCCGCAGCATCGATCCGACGCCGCGCGGCGAACAGCTCTTTCAGCGCATCGACGTCATAAGGCGCATCGCGCGCCGCACCCTCGCTGTTGACCAGCGTCAGGATCGGTCGCGCGAAGGGCGCGTCGGGCAGCCCGGCCAGCTCAGCCGACAGGGCGGCCAGCGCGCGCTGCCGCGCGGCATCCATCGCCGCACCATGTTCGGCGAGCTGCGCCTCCAGACTCGCCAGCCATTGCTGATCGGCCTGGGCCGGATCGGCAAGCAACTTGCCGCGCGCGCGAAGCGCCGCTTCGTACCGGTTTCCATGCTGCGCGTGCCGCGGATCCAGCGCCAGCACCAGCCGGTCGACGAAACGCCGCCGGTTGCCCGCTGTCTCGACGAACAACCGGTCCATCGCCGGGGTAAGCCACAGCACCGCAACCCATTCACCCAGCGAAGCCGCCGCGGCGGAAGCCCCGTTGATGCGCACGATCCGCCGTCCCAGATGGGCGGGCTCAATCCCCGTCCCCAGCGCGACCGGCGCCAGGTCCGGCCCGGATGTCACTTCCGCGAAGATCGCAAAACCGCCGCTCGCGCCGTCCCGGACCATGTCCGACAGCGCCGCGCGGCGGAGCCCGCGACCCGGGGCGAGCAGCGAGATCGCCTCCAATATGTTGGTCTTGCCCGCGCCGTTGTCGCCGTAGAGCGCAACGAGGCCCGATGTCGCCGCCATATCCGCGCCGGCATGATTGCGAAAATCGGTCAGCGAGAGGCGGACGAGCGTCATGTCCGATTGCGACTACCGCACGCACCCGCCCCGCGCCAGCCTTCAACGTTCTCGTCATCCCGGACTTGATGCGGGATCCGGCTCAGCGACGGGAGCAAGCGGGACCCCCGATCAAGCCCAGGACGACGATAATATAAATTTCCCATAATCGGCAATTTTCACCATATCACCGCAAAAATCTCGTTGAAACAAAATTTCGAGAAGCCAAAATCCGCAGTTAACCGCCAATGAATGAAATTGGCACGCCTCCTGCAACACACTGGGTATCTACCGGATGACCCGGCAGACACCATACAGGAAGGACAAAATCATGGCCCATTTCAATATCGACTCGTTCAAGAGCTATGCGATCGCTGCCGCTGCCTCGCTTTACTGCTCGCTGATGTTCCTCGCCGCCGTCGGCCCGAACGCCGCGCACTTCGGTGGGCTGGTCGCCTGACCAGCCCCCGGACGCCGCCAGAAACGCCGGCCCTTGCGGCCGGGATGGAAAGGAAAGACATGAACCAGGGTTTTCGCAAGAATCGTCGCAACGGCATGATCTTCGGCGTGTGCGCCGGCATGGCAGACCAGTTCGGCATCGATGTCTTGTGGACGCGCGTCGCCTTTGTTGCCCTGACGCTGCTCGGCTTCGGCCTGCCTCTGCTGCTGTACCTCGCCGTCGCGATCCTCGCGCCCTAGGACAGCCCGGGCCGGCCGCTTCCACCAAGCGCCGTCGCACCGGCCCGCACATTCCCAAAGGACCAAGGGCTCACCGGTCACCCCGGTGGGCCCTTTTCATATGGTGGACGACCACCCCACCCGCGCCGTGAACGAAGCGGGAAAGCCATGAGAGAATCTCGGGCCTTACCGAATTTTATATCGTTTGTGGGGCAGCCGGCCAACCAATAGCCTACCTCCACAAAGCAGGGAGAGAGCCGTGGGCCGGATTTGGATGATGATCGCATGCTTGCCGGTGTTGCTGGGCCTGGTGGGCAGCACCATTGCAGGCGGAAAGGCCCCGACCGGGCCGGCACGAGCGGAGAGTCCCGCATCAGCGCAGGTCGCCGCCCCTCCGTCCGGCCCCTGGCAACCTCCTGCCGGGCGGACGCAGATACCGATATGGCCGGACGTGCCCCCCGATATGGCGGGTGTTTCCCAGCCGGCCGAACGAAGCGAGACGTCACGCGGTCTTGTCGCGGGGCGTCACTATACGGCCGTCCACGACGTGACGGTTCCCACCATGACCATATTTCCACCCACAGTGAAAAACAGCGGCGCGGCCATGGTCGTGTTCCCCGGCGGCGGGTTCCAGATGCTGGCGATGGATCTCGAAGGCACCGAAATCTGCGACTGGATGACGGCGAAGGGCATCACGTGCATCCTGCTCAAATATCGCGTCCCCAAAAGCGCCCATTATTGGGATCGCGATTGCAAGTGCCACATCACGCCGGAGTATCCGCGCGCGCTTCAGGACGCACAGCGTACGATACGCCTTGTGCGGGCGCGGGCGAAGGCCTTGAACATAGACCCCGCCAGGATCGGCGTGATCGGCATGTCGGCGGGCGGCTATCTGGTCGCCCAGACGAGCAGCATTTTCGAACCGGCCTATAAGGCGGTCGATACCGCGGACACTGTCAGCAGCCGCCCCGACTTCGCCGTCGCGCTCTATCCCGGCCATTTATGCCGGTCCGGCGGCACGCTCGACCCCGGTCTGCCCGTCACGAAGAACAGCTCGCCGACCTTCATTCTGCAGGCATGGAATGATCCGGTCGACGATGTCTGCAACAGCACCGTCTATGCCCGCGCCCTCGATGCCGCGGGCGTGCCGTCGGAGGTCCATCTTTTCGCCAAGGGAGGCCATGCCTTCGGCCTCAGGCGCACCACCGACCCCGTGACGGAATGGCCGCTCCTTGTCGAAAACTGGCTGCAGGCGATCGACATTCTCTAGGGTCGTCGCCCTCGCGGTTCCTTTCATTTTGGTCGCACTGTGAAGCGATAGGGAATGTACAGGAACACCTCCGTCGCGCTCGCCTGCGCCCAGATCAGTTGTTCGTTGAGCCCCGCGACCTCGACCCCATAGTCGGGCCCAAAGGCTCCCGCCGTCTTCAGCGCTTCGGCGGCGACCAGCTTCAAGATCTCCGGCCGATACTGGTCGGGATTGATGATCGTCAGCGTGATGCCCCCATTCTTTTCCAGCAGCGCACGGCCGCTGGGTGGAACCGCCTTGATAAAGCTGTCGATCCGGCCCTGCGCGCTGCCGACCGACCCCGCGAGTTTTGCCTTCACATATAGTTCGATCTCGCTCGTGTCGGGTCGCGACCCGCGCCCGAAAACCAGATCCTTGAAATTGGCGAGCGTCAGTCGGGTCAGTTCGAACTCGCCGGTGACAAGCTCGACGCCAGCGCCGTCGGCGCGGCGGATCGCGGCTTCGAGCATGGCGTGAATCTCCTGCTTGCGCATATCCTCGTCGCGCGAGTCCGAGGTGAAGCGCACGGGCTGGATCGCGCTGTCGGCGGTCCGGCGCAGCCCCACCACCGTCTGTTCGTCGGACAGATAATCGGCCGACGCCCGCTGCGCCGTGACGACCACTTCGCCCTCGATGTTGCTGTTGTCCTGCGCCTGTACCGGCACGGCGACCCCCAGCAGCAGGGTCACCCCGAATAGATATTCCCGCATCGTCGCTCTCCTTGCCTGATGACGACAAAGGCTATCAGCTTGGCGGCAAAGAAAAAGCCCCGCCGGATCGCTCCGGCGGGGCTTGTTTCTGTCAGGCCGGGAAGGCCGAGGGGCTTATTCCTCGCCTTCACCTTCGGGACGTTCCTCGACCATCACATCGTCGGTCGTGAAATCTTCGCCCTGAACCTTGCCCAGCGGATCGTCGCCGATGGCCGCTTCGGGACCCTGCGCCAGTTCGGCGGCATGCTCGTCGGCAGCGCTCGCCGGAGCGATCAGGTCCGGGTTCGCGGCGCGCATGGCGGCGCGCAGGGCAGCGTCCTTCGACGATGCGGTGACACGAACGCGGTTCATGGCAGCGCCGGTACCCGCCGGGATGAGGCGGCCGACGATGACATTTTCCTTGAGGCCCTGCAGCGAGTCGATCTTGCCTTGCACCGAAGCCTCGGTGAGAACGCGGGTCGTCTCCTGGAAGGACGCCGCCGAAACGAAGCTGCGGGTCTGCAGCGACGCCTTGGTGATGCCGAGGAGGACCGGACGGCCCTCTGCCGGCACGCCATTCTTCGGCAGCTTGGCGTTATATTCCATCATCTCCAGGTAATCGAGCTGTTCGCCCGGCAGCAGCGTGGTGTCGCCGCCGGTCGTGATCTCGACCTTCTGCAGCATCTGGCGAACGATCACCTCGATGTGCTTGTCGTTGATCTTCACGCCCTGCAGTCGATAGACTTCCTGGATTTCGGCGACCAGATATTCGGCCAGTGCCTCGACGCCCATGACATCGAGGATGTCATGCGGGTTCGGCGAACCGCTGATCAGCGCGTCGCCGCGCTTCACATGGTCGCCTTCCTGCACTTCCAGCACCTTCGACTTGGGAATCAGATACTCGATCGAATCGCCTTCTTCCGGAACGATCGCGATCTTGCGCTTCGCCTTGTAATCCTTGACGAATTCAATGCGGCCGCTGATCTTCGCGATGACGCTGTTGTCCTTCGGAATGCGCGCCTCGAACAACTCGGCAACACGCGGCAGACCGCCGGTGATGTCGCGCGTCTTCGACGCTTCGCGGGTCACACGCGCCAGAACGTCGCCTGCCTGCACTTCCTGTCCGTCCTCGACCGACAGCATCGTACCGACCGCGAGCAGATAGCGCGCCGCTTCGCCCGATGCATCGTCGAGCAAGGTCAGGCGCGGCTGAAGGTCTTCCTTCTTGCCGCGGCCGGCCGCCCGATATTCGATCACGACGCGCTGCGCGATACCGGTCGCTTCGTCGACCTGTTCGATCAGCGTCTTGCTGTCCTGCAGATCCTGATACTTCACGATACCCGGCTTTTCGGTGATCAGCGGCATGGTGAACGGATCCCATTCGGCAATCCGGTCGCCCTTCTTCACCTTCTCGCCATCCTTGTGCATGATCTGTGCACCATAGGGCAGCTTGTGCGTCGCGCGCTCGCGGCCTTCGCTGTCGATGACCGCGATTTCACCCGAACGCGACAGTGCCAGACGGCGGCCGCGCTGGTCGACGATCGTCGCCATGTCGCGATATTCGATCGTGCCATCCGAAATCGCTTCGGCGTTCGACTGCTCGTTGACCTGCGCCGCGCCACCGATGTGGAACGTACGCATGGTCAGCTGCGTGCCGGGCTCACCGATCGACTGGGCGGCGATAACGCCGACAGCTTCACCGATGTTGACCGGCGTACCGCGGGCAAGGTCGCGACCATAGCATTTGCCGCAAACGCCCAGCGTCGCTTCGCAGACCAGCGGCGAACGGATCTTGACCGACTGAACCTCGGCGTCTTCGATCCGCTGCGTGGTCGCTTCGTCGAGCAGCGTGCCGACGGGCGCGATGATGTTGCCATCCTTGTCGGTGACATCTTCCAGCGTCGTGCGGCCCAGGATGCGTTCGCCCAGCGAGGCGATCGTCGAACCGCCCTGGATGATCGCGCGCATTTCCATGCCGCGTTCGGTGCCGCAATCTTCCTCGATCACGACGCAGTCCTGCGACACGTCGACCAGACGGCGGGTCAGGTAACCCGAGTTCGCCGTCTTGAGCGCCGTATCGGCCAGGCCCTTACGCGCACCGTGGGTCGAGTTGAAATACTCGAGAACGGTCAGGCCTTCCTTGAAGTTCGAGATGATCGGCGTTTCGATGATCTCGCCCGACGGCTTGGCCATCAGGCCGCGCATGCCGGCAAGCTGCTTCATCTGCGCCTGCGAACCACGAGCACCCGAATGCGCCATCATGTAGATGGAGTTGATCGGGGCCAGACGGCCATCGTCAAGCTTCGGCGTCGCGCGGATTTCGTCCATCATGGCGTTCGCCACCTTGTCGCCGCACTGCGACCAGGCGTCGATGGCCTTGTTGTACTTTTCCTGCTGCGTGATCAGGCCGTCCTGATACTGCTGCTCGAAATCCTTCACCAGCGCGCGGGTTTCATCGACCATCCCTTCCTTCGACGCCGGAATGATCATGTCATCCTTGCCGAACGAGATGCCCGCCTTGAACGCATTGCGGAAGCCCAGCGCCATGATGGCGTCGGCGAACAGCACGGTCTCTTTCTGGCCGGTGTGGCGATAGACCTGGTCGATGACGTCGCCGATTTCCTTCTTCGTCAGAAGGCGATTGACGACATCGAACGGCACGGTGTGCGACTTCGGCAGGCATTCGCCGATCAGCATGCGGCCAGGCGTCGTTTCAAAGCGCTTGAAATATTCCTTGCCCTGCTCGTCGGTCTGCGGAACGCGGCTGATCACCTTCGAGTGCAGCGTCACGGCACCGATGTGGAGCGCCTGATGCACTTCGGCCATGTCGGCGAGCAACATGCCCTCGCCCGGTTCGCCTTCGCGCTCCAGCGAGAGATAGTAGAGGCCGAGGACCATGTCCTGCGACGGAACGATGATCGGCTTGCCGTTCGCGGGGCTGAGGATGTTGTTGGTCGACATCATCAGCACGCGCGCTTCGAGCTGCGCCTCAAGGCTCAGCGGGACGTGAACGGCCATCTGGTCACCGTCGAAGTCGGCGTTGAACGCGGCGCAGACCAGCGGGTGAAGCTGGATCGCCTTGCCTTCGATCAGCACGGGTTCGAACGCCTGGATGCCGAGGCGGTGGAGCGTCGGCGCGCGGTTCAGCAGGACCGGGTGCTCGCGAATGACTTCGTCGAGGATGTCCCAGACTTCCTTGCGTTCCTTTTCGACCCACTTCTTCGCCTGCTTCAGGGTCATCGACAGACCCTTGGCGTCAAGGCGGGCGTAGATGAACGGCTTGAACAGTTCGAGCGCCATCTTCTTCGGCAGCCCGCACTGGTGCAGCTTCAGTTCCGGACCGGTCACGATGACCGAACGGCCCGAATAGTCGACGCGCTTGCCGAGCAGGTTCTGACGGAAGCGGCCCTGCTTGCCCTTCAGCATGTCGGACAGCGACTTCAGCGGACGCTTGTTGGCGCCCGTGATCGTGCGGCCGCGGCGACCGTTGTCGAACAGTGCGTCGACGGCTTCCTGCAACATGCGCTTTTCGTTGCGGACGATGATGTCCGGCGCGCGCAGTTCCATCAGGCGCTTCAGGCGGTTGTTGCGGTTGATCACGCGGCGATAGAGGTCGTTCAGATCCGACGTCGCGAAGCGGCCGCCATCCAGCGGAACGAGCGGGCGCAGTTCGGGCGGGATGACCGGCACGACTTCCAGGATCATCCATTCGGGGCGGTTGCCCGATTCGATGAACGATTCCACGACCTTCAGGCGCTTGATGATCTTCTTGGGCTTCAGCTCCGACTTGGTCGTCGCCAGGTCTTCCATCAGGTCGACGCGCTCTTGCTCCAGATCGAGATTTTCGAGGAGCACGCGGATCGCCTCGGCGCCGATACCGGCCGAGAAAGCATCTTCGCCATATTCGTCCTGCGCGTCGAGCAGTTCGTCTTCGGTCAGAAGCTGGAACTTCTCGAGCGGGGTCAGGCCGGGTTCAAGGACGATATAGGCTTCGAAATAGAGGACGCGCTCAAGCTGCTTGAGCTGCATGTCGAGCAGCAGGCCGATGCGCGACGGCAGCGACTTCAGGAACCAGATGTGCGCAACCGGCGCGGCCAGTTCGATATGACCCATGCGTTCGCGGCGGACCTTGGTCACCGTGACTTCGACACCGCACTTCTCGCAGACGATGCCCTTGTATTTCATACGCTTGTACTTGCCGCACAGGCATTCATAATCCTTGATCGGACCAAAGATGCGCGCGCAGAACAGGCCGTCACGCTCGGGCTTGAACGTGCGATAGTTGATCGTTTCGGGCTTCTTGATCTCGCCGAACGACCACGAGCGGATGCGCTCCGGGCTCGCAATGCCGATCTTGATCATGTCGAAGGTTTCGGGCTTCGCGACCGGGTTCATGAAGTTGGTAAGCTGGTTCATATTCTAGCTCCACTCTTCCCCTCCCGCCGCGGGCGGGAGGGGTGAGGAAAAGATATTATTCGGCGGCTTCGGGAAGAGCGTCCGGACCTTCGTCGGGATCTTCGTCCGAGTAGGACGAAAGCTCGACGTTGAGGCCCAGCGAGCGCATTTCCTTGACGAGCACGTTGAAGCTTTCGGGAATGCCGGCCTCGAAGGTGTCGTCGCCCTTGACGATCGCTTCGTAAACCTTGGTGCGGCCGATCACGTCGTCGGACTTCACCGTCAGCATTTCCTGCAGCGTGTATGCCGCGCCATAGGCCTGGAGCGCCCAGACCTCCATTTCACCGAAGCGCTGTCCGCCGAACTGCGCCTTACCGCCCAGCGGCTGCTGGGTGACGAGGCTGTACGGACCGATCGAACGCGCGTGGATCTTGTCGTCGACCAAGTGGTGCAGCTTCAGCATGTAGATGTAGCCGACGGTGACGGGACGGTCGAAACGCTCGCCCGTACGGCCGTCGGTCAGCCACACCTGACCGGTGTGGGCGAGACCCGCCTGTTCGAGCATCGCGTTGATGTCCGCTTCGCGGGCACCGTCGAACACGGGCGTGGCCATCGGCACGCCGCGGCGCACGTTCTCGCCAAGGTCGATGAGCTCGGCGTCCTCGAGCTCGCGCCCGCCTTCCTTGAGCTCTTCCTTGGCGTAGACCTTCTCCATCTTCTTGCGAAGATCGGCGGGCTTGGCCGTGCCGCGACGGACCTTATCGACCATCTGCCCGATTTCGCGGCCGAGCGTGGCCGAAGCCCAGCCCAGATGCGTTTCGAGAATCTGACCGACGTTCATGCGGCTGGGCACGCCCAGCGGATTGAGCACCACGTCGACCGGGCTGCCGTCCTCGAGATGAGGCATGTCCTCGGCCGGCATGATGCGGCTGATGACGCCCTTGTTGCCGTGACGACCGGCCATCTTGTCGCCGGGCTGCAGCTTGCGCTTCACCGCGACGAAGACCTTGACCATCTTCATCACGCCCGGCGGCAGTTCATCGCCGCGCTGCAGCTTCTCGACCTTGTCCTCGAAGCGCTTCTCGAGTGCCTTAACAGACTCGTCGTATTGCTTCTTGATCGCCTCGATCTCGCCTTCGGTCTTGTCGCTCTTGATGGCGATCTGTCGCCACTGGCCCGGCGTGAACTCGGCCAGGACCTCGTCGGTCAGCTTGGTGCCGGGCTTGATCGCCTTCAAGCCGCCGGCCGTGGTCTGGCCGAGCAGCCGCTCCTTGAGGCGCGTCGCGAAGCTGCGCTCGAGGATCGCCTTCTCGTCGTCGCGGTCCTTGGCGAGACGCTCGATCTCAGCGCGCTCGATAGCGACCGCGCGCTCGTCCTTGTCGACGCCGCG
>NZ_JAEULM010000027.1 GCF_016793825.1 Sphingopyxis sp. | reverse complement strand
CCGCGTCGCCTGCCTGGGGCTGGCCTTCAAGCCGAATATCGACGACTTCCGCGAAAGCCCCGCGGTCGAGGTCGCTGCCGCGCTCGCGCGCCGCTTCGGCAAGCAGATCCAGATCGTGGAGCCCTATGCGCGCGGCCTGCCGATGGAATTTGCCGGAACCGGCGCCCAACTGATCGACCTCGACAGCGCGCTCGCCGCCTGCGAGCTGCTCATCGTCCTTGTCGACCATGACCTGTTCAAGTCGATCCCGCTCGAAGAGCGCGGCGACAAGATCGTCTATGACACGCGCGGATTGTGGCTCGACCAGCCGAACGGCGGCAATGGCAATCGTTTGCACAGAGCGGCTTGACGCTCTCTGCTTGACGCTCCCCTGGTCTGCCCGCATTTTGGGCCGATGCTGACCCGCCTCGAAACGATCGTCGTCGAAAAACCGTGGGGCCGCACTGATATCCCCTCGGATTTCGGGGATTTCGGTGGCCGCCGCATCGGCGAAATCTGGTTTTCCCATCCAGCCGGCGATGACGCGCCGATCATGATCAAATTCCTCTTCACGTCCGAGCGGCTGTCGATCCAGGTCCATCCCGACGATACCGCCGCCCGAGCGGCCGGCTACCCTCGCGGCAAAGAGGAATGCTGGCTGATCCTCGATGCCCAACCGGGCGCCGAGCTCGGCATCGGACTCAATCGCCGGAGCAGCCGGGAGGAACTCCACAACGCCGCGCTCGATGGCTCGATCGTCGACATGATCGACTGGCGCCAGTCAAAAGTCGGCGATTTCGTCTGCAACCGCGCAGGAACGATCCACGCGATCGGTCCCGGCCTGACCGTCGTCGAGGTACAGCAGAATGTCGACTGCACCTACCGCCTCTATGATTATGGCCGCCCGCGCGAACTGCATCTTGATGCGGGGCTGAAGGTCGCGAACCCCGGCCCGGTCCATGACGAGCGCGATACGGAGGTGGATGCTCACGCCAACCGCATGCTCATGAACGGCCCGCATTTCCATCTCGCTCATCTCGCCGCGCCGATCGATCCGACGCTGCTCGAACAGGCGGCGGGCGAACTGACCTTCGTCCCGCTCTCAAGCGGTTGCCGCGTCGCGGGGGAAATCGTAGCGCTCGGCGAGGCGGTGCTACTGACCGATCCCACGACGATCGCAATCGATGAAGGCGGCCGAGCGCTCCTCACCTGGCCCGCCTGACACGATATCCTGGCCCCAACGAGAGCTGGGATCTCGTGGGCGCATGAAGTTGACAGGTGAGATCCCGACCGTCGCCGGGATGACGGAGTGGTCTTGCAGGCGACGGACCCCTCTCCCATATCGCCCCGCATGACCAATCCCCATGCGCACAGTGCCGCGCCCTGGCACGGAACCACCATCCTTTCCGCCCGCAGCGCCGACAAGGTCGTCATCATCGGCGACGGCCAGGTATCGATGGGCCAGACGGTGATGAAGCCTAATGCGAAGAAGGTTCGCCGCCTTCACGACGGCAGCGTCATCGGTGGCTTCGCGGGCGCGACCGCCGACGCCTTCACCCTGTTCGAACGCCTTGAGGCAAAGCTCGAACGCCACAATGGCCAGCTTCTTCGCGCCGCGGTCGAACTCGCCAAAGACTGGCGCACCGACAAATTTCTGCGAAATCTGGAAGCGATGATGATCGTTGCCGACAAGGAGGTGACGCTGGTCATCACCGGCAACGGCGATGTGCTCGAACCCAAGGGCGGGATCGCTGCGATCGGATCGGGCGGCAACTTCGCCCTGTCGGCCGCCCGCGCGCTCGCCGACTATGAAAAGGACCCCGAGGTGCTGGCGCGCAAGGCGATGGAGGTCGCGGCCGACATCTGCGTCTACACCAACGACCAGTTCACCCAAGAAACCATCGAAATCCGGAACTAAGAATGAACAAGGACCTCACGCCCAAGGCGATCGTCGCCGCGCTCGACACGCATATCATCGGCCAGAATGCCGCCAAGCGCGCCGTCGCCGTTGCACTCCGTAACCGCTGGCGTCGCCAGCAGCTTTCGCCTGACCTTCGCGACGAGGTCAGCCCCAAGAATATCCTGATGATCGGCCCGACGGGGTGCGGCAAGACGGAGATTTCGCGCCGCCTCGCCAAGCTCGCAGACGCCCCCTTCATCAAGGTCGAGGCCACGAAGTTCACGGAGGTCGGCTATGTCGGCCGCGATGTCGAACAGATTGCGCGCGACCTGGTCGAGGAAGCGGTGCGACTTGAAAAGGAACGCCGCCGCGAGGCGGTGCGCGCCGCCGCCGAGGATGCCGCGATGGAACGGCTGCTCGACGCGCTCACCGGCAAGGGCGCCAGCGAGGCAACGCGCCAGAGCTTTCGCCAACGGATCCGCGAGGGTCATCTGGACGATAGCGAAGTCGAGGTCGAAGTCGCCGACGCCCCGGGCATGCCATTCGAACTGCCCGGCCAGCCGGGGCAGATGAGCATGATTAATCTGTCCGACATGCTCGGCAAGGCGATGGGCGGTGCGCCAAAGAAACGCCGCAAGCTCAAGGTGATCGAAGCCGCGACGCGGTTGATCGAGGAGGAACAGGACAAGCGGCTCGACCAGGACGACGTCGCGCGCGTCGCGCTCGCCGATGCCGAGGCCAATGGCATCGTCTTCCTCGACGAGATCGACAAGATCGCGGTCAGCGACGTGCGCGGCGGCTCGGTGAGCCGCGAGGGCGTGCAACGCGACCTGCTGCCGCTGATCGAAGGCACGACGGTCGCAACCAAATATGGTCCGATGAAGACCGATCATATCCTCTTTATCGCATCGGGCGCCTTCCACGTCGCAAAACCCAGTGACCTGCTCCCCGAACTGCAGGGCCGCCTGCCGATCCGTGTCGAACTCGGCGCGCTGAGCGAAGAGGATTTCGTCCGCATCCTCAGCGAAACCAAGGCGGGGTTGCCCGAACAATATGCCGCACTGCTCGGAACCGAGGGCGTGACATTGAGTTTCACGCCTGACGCGATCGCGCGTGTCGCGCGGCTCGCGGCAGAAGTAAATGAAAAGATAGAGAATATTGGTGCACGTCGTCTGCAAACGATCATGGAGCGGCTGGTCGAAGAGATCAGCTTCACCGCCGAAGATGCCGGCGGCACCACGCTCGATATCGATGCCACCTATGTCGACAAGCAGCTCGCGGATGTGGTCGGCGACACCGATCTCAGCAAATATATCCTCTGACCCATAGCGCCCGGCTCTAGCGGTTTCCTGCCATACCCTTGCCAGTCGTCGCGGACTTGGCCGGCGGTCCACGGCTCCCATGCCGTCATGGATCCCGGATCAAGTCCGGGATGACGAGGCGGCGAAACAGGGGCGCGCCGCCGCCGCGGAGCGCGCCGGGCCTGAAGGCTTTCCAACAATCCCGAATCCGCTTCTTTTCGGCCGGCCGTTTACCGAACTTCATTTGACTTTCGCGCGTCGTCAATGCGATGAACGGCGCCAAGCGGTCGATACGGGTTGCAAAAGACCGATGCGGAGACAGTAATGGCAGATGAGGAGACCACCCCCATGCAGGGTGAGTTGGCGATTACGCGCACCGGCGACAAGCTGCGCCTGGCGCGCGAAACCGCAGGCCTGTCGCTCGCCGACGTGGCGACTCGCACGCGCATTACCCAAAGGCACCTCGAAGCCATTGAGAATTCGGACTTCTCCGGATTGCCGGGCCGCACCTATGTCACCGGATTCGCCCGCGCTTATGCACGCGCGGTCGGCCTGCCCGAGGTCGAAGTCGGCGCGGCCGTGCGCCGCGAACTCGAAGAAGACGAATATGGCGCGCGCCCGGCGTATGAGGCGTACGAGCCCACCGACCCCGCACGCCTGCCAACCGCGCGCCTGACCTGGACGCTGGTCATCGTCGCGCTGGTTCTGGTGTCCGCTTATGGCGTCTGGCGTTTCCTGTCGGTGGAGCCCGACGAGGCGCTGATCGCCGCGCAGAACCAGGCAGCCGAGGCATCGGAAGCGCCCGAGGCCGCGACGCCGGCAACCAAGACGGGCTCCGCGGGCACGGCAGGCGCCGTCGCGGCCAACGCGCCGGTCGTGCTGACGGGCATTTCGGAAGTCTGGATCGGCTTCGACGACGCCCAGGGAAAAACCGAGAATTGGCGCACGCTCGATCCGGGCGAAACCTATCAGGTCCCCCCCGCCTATATCGAACAGTTCACGCTGCGCACCAGCATTCCCCAGGCGTTGAAGGTCACCGTGGGCGGCCGCGACGTCGGCGCGATCGGCCCCGCCGACACGCTCGTCAAAGGCGTCTCATTGAAACCCGCCGACCTGATTGCGCGCGCCGAAGGCAGCGCGGGCACCGCTCCGACCACAACGCCCGCTGCGCCCAAAACCGAGCGCTGACCGCCCGCATCCCGACGACCGGACGCGGCGATACGCCGAAATGAATTTGCGCATCCGCCGTTTGCGGCGTTATGAGGGCACCGGGATGATAGTTAATCTGGGGGCCGATCGGCACATGATGAAAAGACTGATGTTTCTGGGCGCAGCGACGACCGTCATCGCGATGACGGTTCCCGCGACACAGGCGCAGGATGCCGCGGTCACCAAGCGCGTGGATCGTCTGGAAAAGGAAATGCGCGCCGTTCAGCGGCAGGTCTTCCCCGGCGGCGCACCCGCTTTTTTCGAAGGCGAGATCGCACCCGACAGCACGCCCGGTGATGGGCCCCGGGCATCGACACCCGTCGCCGACCTGACGGCGCGCGTCGATGCACTCGAAACCCAGCTCCAGACGCTGACCGGCCAGACCGAACAGAACGCTTTCCAGCTACGCGAGCTCGAAAAGCAGTTTACTGCCTACAAGGCCGAGATGGAAAAGCGCCTCGCGCCGCCGACGGCCGGACCCGATGCTGTGGCGACGCCCGCGAGCCTGCCTGTCGCGACCACGCCCAAACCTGCCCCGACGCCTGCCCCGACCACGGCATCGGCGACGCCGACGAAGAAGCCGACAGCACCCGCCGCCGCCCCGGGCAAACCCGACGCGGCGCGCCTTGCGCTCGTCAAGAAGGTGGAAATCCCCTCGTCGGGGAACGAAACCAAGGACGCCTATGATTATGGCTACCGCTTGTGGGAAGCGAAGCTCTATCCCGAGGCTCAGGCCCAGTTGAAGCAGGTCGTCACCAAATGGCCTACCAGCAGCCAGGCGAGCTTCGCGCAGAATCTGCTCGGCCGCGCCTATCTCGACGAAGGCAAGCCCAGCCTTGCTGCGGTTGCGTTCTACAACAATTACAAGGATCGTCCGAGCGGCGCGCGAGCGCCGCATAGCCTGATGTACATGGGGGTCGCGCTCGACAAACTCGGGCGCAAAGCCGACGCTTGCAAGGCCTTCCGCGAACTCGAAGAAGTCTATGGGGACAAGGCCCCGCAGGATGTCCGCACCGATGCTGCCGCCGCAAAAGCAAAAGCAGGCTGTTGATACCGACGCCGTCGGGCGGTTAGGGCGCGACCTCGCCGCGCTCGCCGGGCCCGGCTGGCACCGGCTTCACTATGGCGTCGCCGTATCGGGCGGTCCCGACAGCATGGCCTTGCTGTGGCTGATGGCTTCGTTGCTGCCGGGGCAGGTCCGCGCGGCAACGGTCGATCATGGCCTGCGCCGTGGTTCCGACGACGAGGCACGAATGGTCGCGGGCTTTTGCGGACGCGAAATGATCCCGCACCGGACGCTTTGCCCGCCGACGCCGATCACCGGATCGCAACAGGCGGCGGCGCGCGCCGAGCGATACCGGCTTCTTGAGGAATGGCGCCAAAGCGACGAATTGTCGTATATCCTGACCGCACATCACGCCGACGATCAGCTCGAAACGATCGTGATGCGCCTCAATCGGTCGAGCGGCGTCGGCGGCCTCGCCGCGATTCGGGCGACCAACGGCGTCATCCTTCGGCCGCTGCTCCACTGGCGCCGCGCCGATCTGGTACGCCTCGCGCTCGATGAGGATCTACCCTTCGTCGATGACCCTTCGAACAGCGACAGCCGGTTCGACCGCGCGCGCCTTCGTCGCGGCCTTCAATCGCAGACCGTCCTCGACGCAGAGGCCGCGGCGCGCTCTGCGGCCTGGCTCGCCGAGGCGGACGAGGCGATCGACTGGGCGGTCGAGCGGCTGATCGCATCCTGGCCGGATGCCTCCGACATCGCCGTGATCCGTGACGATGCCTATCCACCCGAGATTTTCCGGCGGGTGGTCACCCAGCGACTCCGCGCCAACGACAGCCAGCTCCGGGTGCGCGGCGCCTCGCTCGATGGCGTCATCGCGGCGATGAAAAGCGGGCGCCGCGCGATGGTCGGCGCCCTCCTGATCGATGCCGTTCCCGGTCTGGCACGCACGATCTGGCGCATTTCCGCCGCGCCGCGCCGAAAAGCGGGAAAATAGGGCCTTTTGGCTCATTGTCATTTAACCCAATTATCCTACATTATCGGGATTGAGCGCGATATGCGCGCGTTTTGGAAAGATTCCGATGCAGGATGACAAGGAACCGCAGGGCAATCCCTGGATGAAGAGCGTGATGATCTGGAGCGGCATCTTGCTTGCCATGCTCCTCGTCGCCTCGGTGTTCGGCGGCGCTTCGCAGCCTACCGGCAATTCCCTTGCCTATTCCGAGTTCCGGCAAAAGGTTCAGGAGGGCGCCGTCAAGGACGTCGTTCTTTCGGAAGATCGCGTGACCGGCACATTGTCGAACGGCGACCGCTTCTCCGCCAACGTCGTGCGCGACCCCGAACTGCTCAAGATGCTCAACGACAATGGCGTCAAATATGACGGCAAGGCCGTCGAAACCGGCAATGTCTGGATGTATCTGCTGATTCAGTCGCTTCCCTTCCTGCTGATCCTCGGCATCGCCTTCTTCGTCTTCCGGCAGGTGCAGAAGAACAATGGCTCCGGCGCGATGGGCTTTGGCAAGTCGCGCGCCAAGATGCTCACCGAAAAGCAAGGTCGCGTTACCTTCGACGACGTCGCAGGCATCGATGAAGCGCGCGAGGAACTGGAAGAAATCGTCGAGTTCCTGAAGGATCCCAGCAAATTCTCCAAACTTGGTGGCCAGATTCCGAAGGGCGCGCTGCTCGTCGGCTCGCCGGGCACCGGCAAGACGCTGCTCGCCCGCGCCATCGCGGGTGAGGCGGGCGTGCCCTTTTTCACCATTTCGGGTTCGGACTTCGTCGAAATGTTCGTCGGCGTCGGCGCCTCGCGCGTCCGTGACATGTTCGAACAAGCCAAGCGCAATGCGCCGTGCATCGTCTTCATCGACGAAATCGACGCGGTCGGCCGCCATCGCGGCGCCGGGCTGGGCAATGGCAATGACGAGCGCGAACAGACGCTGAACCAGCTTCTCGTCGAAATGGACGGGTTCGAGGCGAACGAAGGGATCATCATCGTCGCGGCGACCAACCGCCCCGACGTGCTGGACCCTGCACTCCTCCGTCCCGGCCGCTTCGACCGCCAGGTCGTCGTGCCGCGGCCCGACATCGAGGGCCGCCAGAAGATCCTCGAGGTCCACACGCGCAAGAAACCGCTCGCGCCCGACGTCGATCTGCGCCGCGTCGCGCGCGGGACACCGGGTTTCTCGGGCGCCGATCTGGCCAATCTTTGCAACGAGGCAGCCCTGCTCGCCGCGCGCAAAGGCAAGCGCCTGATCGCCAATGGCGAGTTCGAAGAAGCGAAGGACAAGGTCATGATGGGCGCCGAGCGCCGGTCGATGGTCATGACCGAGGACGAGAAGAAGGCGACCGCCTACCACGAAGCCGGCCACGCCCTTGTCTCGCTCCACGTCGAACACAACGATCCATTGCACAAGGTGACGATCATCCCGCGCGGTCGGGCGCTGGGCGTGACCTGGAATCTGCCCGAACGCGATCGCTATTCGCAGAATATGAAGCAGATGAAGGCACGCCTCGCGCTCTGTTTCGGCGGTCGCATCGCCGAACAGCTTATCTATGGCAAGGACGAGCTCAACACCGGCGCGTCGAACGATATTCAGCAGGCGACCGACATGGCCCGCGCCATGGTCATGGAATATGGCATGTCCGAAAAGCTCGGCTGGCTGCGCTATCGCGACAATCAGGATGAGGTATTCCTCGGTCACAGCGTATCGCGCGCGCAAAATATGTCCGAAGAGACCGCCAAGCTGATCGACGCAGAAGTTCGCCGCCTTGTCGAGGAAGGCGAGAATGTCGCGCGCAAGGTGCTCACCGACAACCTCGACGAACTGCATCTGCTCGCCGCCGCACTGCTGGAATATGAAACGCTGTCCGGCGAGGAGGCGAAGCGCGCGATCAAGGGCGAGGATATCGGCCGCGATAACGATCGGGACAAGTCGGGGACGCCGGTTTCCGGCCACGCCGGCGGCCTGCCGCAGATCAAACGCAAACCGCGTCCCTTCAACGATGCGAATCCGCAGGGCGTCTGATTCAGAGCCTGTTCATTGATTTGGAACGATTCCGGTTCGTATGACCAAAAGGGAAATACGAACCGGATCGGCTCTCGCCGCGCTTGGTGCGGGCGTTCTGCTTTGCGGCATGGCGCCGGGCGACATGAACATCGCAGCCTTTCTTCAACGCGCAGGGTCGATCGAGCGATTGGGTCCGCTCGCGATCGCGACCCCCGAAGCGCAGGTGCTGAAAGGCGAAGTGGTCGCAGCGGGCAAACGCTACAAGGCGCGGATCGACGCCGACCGCAAGGCCGGACGCAAAACGACAAGCTGTCCGCCCGAGAACGGCACGCTCACGCCGGACCAATGGCTCGCGCACCTGCGCAGCTATCCCGCCGCATCCCGCAAATCGATTTCCGTCTATTCGGCATTCGACGGGCTGATGCGGAAGCGCTATCCCTGCCCGGCCTGACGCGACGCAAATCAAGGAGTAGGCGATGAGAAGCAAGATTTGCGGCCCGGCATTGCTGGCGGTTGCGCTGATTATCGGCGCCCAATCCGCTGCCGCGCAGAACGACGGGACGCTGACGTCGAAGATCGAACTCGAAAAGCTGACGCCCGGAGCCAATGGGCGACCTCCCGCGGCGAGCTATACCGCCCCCGATGTCGTCGTTCCGGGAGATCGCATCCGCGTAACGCTCAGCTTCACGAACCACGGCGACGCCCCGGCCGCCGGCGTCAACATCGTCAACCCGATCCCGGAAGACCTGGTGTTCGACGGGACCGACGACACGAGCGATTTCACCGTCTCTGCCGATGGCGGCAAGAGTTTCGGCGCGCTGGCGGACCTGACCGTCCCTGTTGCAGGCGCAACGCCCCGGGCAGCGACCACCGCCGACGTCACGCATGTGCGTTGGCTCTGGACCGACGCCGTTGCACCCGGCAGCACTCGATCTGTAGCCTTTTTCGGCAAAGTAAAGTGACGCAAGCCGGGGTCCCGCAGCGATGACGATCTATTGTGACGAATCGGGTGGACTCAACGCCGGGGCGATGACTTTTGCCGCGGCGATGATTTCGCCCGAAGCCGCCGCCGCAGTCCATGCGCGCTTTCGGGCCGTGACGGGCCTGCGCGGCGAGCTCAAGGGAAGCCGGATCAGCCTGACCGAGCGCGCCTATCTATTCGAACTGTTCGATCGGGCGGGCGGCCGCGCTTGGGTCGCCGTTGCGAAGCGGGAAAGGCTCACGCTTCCGCCGGATGGGAAGCCGGCCAGCGATCTGGCGCTCTATGCGGCTTTGCTCGATCTGGCAGTTGGCAGTTGGCTTCCTGAAACTGGCGGCGTGTGCACCGATGTCGTTATCGACGATGGACGCTACGATCCTGTGGTCCTTGGCCATGTCCGCGAGACGATCCAAGCCGGGCTGGCCGGCTGGGGCCGGGCTTCGCTGGCCGACAGCCGTCGTTCCGACGGCGTACAGATCGCCGACGTCATCGCAAACAGCCTGTTCAATATCACCGTCGGCTCGCCGCGCGCGCGCCGGATCGGGGTGATCGTCGAACCACTGATCGCCTCGCGCGCCCTCCGCATCGCCGAACTGACGCGGCTTCCCTGACACAAAAGGGCCGCGGTTTCCCGCGGCCCCCTGGTGATCGAATGCAGGCGACTTATTCGAAGTCGCTGCCGCCGCCGGCCGGGCTGCGCGGCGGGGCCGCAGCGGTCAGGCGAAGCGCTTCGGCCGAACGCGCGATCGAGCTGATTTCGTCCGGCGTATCGTCATCATCGACGACAACCTTCTGCAGCGAGCCGACGAGCGCGTCCTTGAGATCGGTCGGACGAACCGTCTGCTCAGCGATTTCGCGAAGCGCCACGACGGGATTCTTGTCGCGGTCGCGATCGATGGTCAGCTCCGAACCACCCGAAATTTCGCGAGCGCGGTGGGCCGAGACCAGAACCAGGTCGAAGCGGTTGGGAACTTTGTCGACACAATCTTCGACGGTAACGCGGGCCATGTTGTTTCCTTAGCGATAGGAGAGGCCAGCCGGAGGCATGGCGGCAAGCGCTGCGCGCTAGCAGTGGGGCACCCGGATGTCAATCAAACCCATGCCCTTGCAGCCGCTGCGGCGCTCGGCCTATGAGCGGTGGATGACCGACGCCGCCCACCCCGCGAGCAACGTGGAGCCCCTCAAGGCCGACGTCGGGGATCACCGGTTCGAACTGATCTTCAACGGTGCCGAACGGCTCGACAGGCTGCTTGCGCTGATCGGCGGGGCAATCCGCAGCGTCGATATGGTCATGTATATTTTCGAGCATGATGGCGCCGGCAAGAGCATCCTCGATGCCATGATCGGCGCGGCCCGGCGCGGCGTGCGCGTGCGAGCGGTGATCGACAGTTTCGGATCGGGCGACATCTCCGACAACATCTTCACGCCCCTGCGCGACGCGGGCGGAACGGTCATCTTCTTCTCGCGTCGCTGGCGGTCCAGCTATCTCGTCCGCAACCACCAGAAACTGTTGCTGATCGACGGCGAACATGCCGTGACCGGCGGCTTCAACATCGCCGATCCCTATCTCAGCGACCGGCGCGCACATTGCTGGTTCGATCTCGGCATCATCGTCCGCGGGCCCACGGTCGCGCGCATGATGGAATGGTTCGAGGCGATTTACGACTATACCGTCCACAACGACGGCAAGCTGCTCGTCCTGCGGCGGCTGATCCGCGAATGGCCCGTCGATAGCGGCCCGGTGTCGTGGCTGGTCGGCGGCCCCACGCAGCGCCTGTCGCCCTGGGCGCGAGCAGTTCGCGGCGACCTGGAAGGCGCGCGCCAGCTTGATATGGCGATGGCGTATTTCTCGCCGGGCCAGGGCATGCTGCGCCGCCTGGGCCGGGTTGCGCGGCGGGGTCGGGCGCGCTTCGTGATGGCGGCCAAATCGGACAATCCGGCCACCATCGGCGCATCGCGGCTGCTCTATGGCTATCTGCTGCGACAGAAAGCGGCGATATGGGAATATCAGCCGTGCCGGCTGCACATGAAGCTGATCGTCATTGATGATGTCGTCCATGTCGGCACCGCCAATTTCGACATGCGCAGCCTGTTCGTGAATGTCGAGGCGATGCTGCGCATCGAGGACGCAGGTTTCGCCCGGCAGATGCGGGACTTTCTCGACAGGTTGAAACCCGATTGCGAGGTCATGACGACCGAAAGTCACAAGGCGCGCGCGGGCTGGCTGACGCGGCTGCGCTGGACGCTGTCATGGTTCGTTGTCACGGTCGCGGATTACACCGTATCGCGCCGCCTGAACTTCGGCCTCGCCGAGACCGATCCCGATCTGGAGGATTAGTCCTTCCACCCCCAGAAGAGGAAGCACGGCGGGACGTTCACCCATTCGAATGCATTATCGATCCGCTGAAAATGCGCGGCGAGGAAATCGCGGGCGCGGGCGCGGAACTGATAGACGAGGAACGCGCCGCCCGGGCGCAGGACGCGGTGCGTCGCGGCGGCAATGGCGGGCCCGACGCCTACCGGAAGCGTCGAGAAGGGCAGGCCCGACAGCACATAATCGGCGTGCTCGAAACCATGGGCGCGAACGATCTCTTCGACATCCGCAGCCGAGCCGTGAACCGCGATGAAACGACTGTCGCGGATGTCCTTCCGCAGATAGTCGATGAAATCGGGATTGGTATCGATCGCGATCAGCGTCGCGTCGCCCGCCAGATTTTCGAGAACCGGACGACAGAAGGTGCCGACGCCGGGGCCATATTCGACAAAGAGTTTCGTATTCTTCCAGTCGACCGGACGCAGCATGTGCCGGATCAGCGTCGGCGACGACGGAACGATCGATCCCACCATGACCGGATGCTTGATGAATCCGCGAACGAACATCCCCCACGGACCGAAAAAGCGTTTCAGCCTATCGCGAACCCGGTGGGGCCACGCGATCTTCGATTGGGCCTGCGCCCGCGGATTGGTCATGATGGCTTTCGCATTGTTGGGGTTCGAAAGTGCGTGGCAAAATCGGGGCGTTTGCGCAAGGAAAGAGTCTGTCTTGACTCTGGACAGCGAGGCACCCGCGTGTAGGGAGGCGCTACGCTGGCGGCTCGCAACTGTGGAATTCGGGGGGAGATAGATGGCGACGACTTCGCATTCGATTCCCGCCGACCGGATGGCTGTTCTTTTCGCCATCATGCTGGTCGCGGCAGCCGGCAACACCGCGATGCAGTCCATCCTGCCAGCGATCGGCGCCAAGCTGCATATTCCCGACGTATGGGTCAGCCTGGCGTTCAGCTGGTCGGCACTGCTCTGGGTCCTGACCGCGCCGCACTGGGCTCGGCAATCCGACAAGCGCGGTCGAAAAGTGCTGATGGCGCTTGGCGTCATCGGCTTTCTCTCGTCGATGGCGCTTTGTGGCCTGACGCTCTGGGCGGGACTTGAGGGGCTGATCGGCGCCGGGCTGACCTTCATCGTTTTCGCCATATTCCGCAGTCTCTACGGTGGGCTCGGATCGGCTTCCCCGCCAGCGGTGCAGGCCTATGTCGCGTCGCGCACGGACCCCGAGTATCGCACGCAGGCGCTATCGCTTGTGTCCTCGTCTTTTGGCCTTGGAACCGTCATCGGCCCTGCGATCGCGCCTTTTTTCATTCTGCCCTTCGTCGGGCTTGCGGGTCCCCTGCTGGTCTTTGCGCTGATCGGCCTCGTCGTCCTGATCATGCTG
Organism: Sphingopyxis sp.; assembly: GCF_016793825.1. Lineage (GTDB taxonomy): Bacteria > Pseudomonadota > Alphaproteobacteria > Sphingomonadales > Sphingomonadaceae > Sphingopyxis. Next base: position 49,390 of record NZ_JAEULM010000027.1, on the reverse strand, counting down.
CGGTGGCGCCTGCCGAACGACACACCGCGCTTCGCCGCACGCGGCGCGATCGCCCCCTACCCGCTGTCGGCCGGCCCGGCCGAACCCGCCGGCGAGGACGAGGAGGAAGCCGACATACCCGGTCAGGAACCGTTGAGCTGGCGCGACACGCGGGTGCGCCCCTGGCTCCTGGCCGGCTTTATCGGCGGACAGGCCCAGGCCATGATGCTCGGCGTCATCGGGTTCCTGATCCTCGACCGGTTACACCTGCGCCTGCGGCCCGATGAAGGCGCCGCCATGACAGGCATCGTCCTGATGGGTGGCGCCTTTGCGACGCTGCTCGCTCAATGGGGGTTGATTCCGCTGCTGAAGCTGACCCCGCGACCGACGGTCCTCGCCGGTGCGGTTCTGGCGGTTCTCGGGATATTGATGACTGGCCTCGCACAGGATCTGCACGCGATCGTGATCGGATTTGCGTTAGGTTCGCTCGGTTTCGGCCTCTTCCGCCCCGGCTTTACCGCCGGCGCCTCGCTCTCGGTCACCCGCCGTGACCAGGGCGCAGTCGCCGGCATGACGGCATCGATCAACGGTTCAGCCTACATCATATCCCCCGCGATCGGCGTGCTGCTCTACAATTGGCACCCGATGGTCGCCTATGGTCTGATGGCGGGCTTTTGCATCTGGCTGGTCGCGTGGGGCTGGTCCGCTCTGCAACAGGACCAGCCCGCAACCTAGGGTCAGGACCCTAGGCAGCTGGTTCGTCCGGATGCTTCTGCTCGCGAACGGGCTTCAGCGTTCCGGGAGCGAAGAAGCCGATGGGATTGACGCTCATCGCCTGTTGCTTGATCTCTCCCTGGATCTTTTCATAGTCCTTCTCCATCGCCTCGGTGACCGAGGCCCGCGTATCGTTCAGCGCGGCATCGAAATCCTCTCGTGTCACCGTATCGCTGGCGATCGACCGCTTGAGCGCAGCCAGACCCGCCCGCCGCGTCAGGTCTTCCAGATCGGCACCTGTGAAGCGGTCGGTCTTTTCCGCCAACACGGCAAGGTCGACGTCCTTCGCCAGCGGCATCTTGGCAGTCTGAATTTCCAGGATGCGCTGACGGCCGCCCTTGTCGGGCACCGACACATAGATGAGTTCATCGAGCCGACCGGGGCGGAGCAGCGCGGGATCGATCAGGTTCGGACGATTGGTTGCGCCGATCACGACCACCGACTGCATTTCCTCGATCCCGTCCATCTCCGCGAGGATCGTGTTGACAACGCGCTCGGTCACCTGCGGCTCTCCCGACGTCCCGCTGCCGCGCGCGGGCACCAGGCTGTCGAGTTCGTCGATGAAGATGATCGTCGGCGCAACGGCGCGCGCGCGCGCGAACAGCCGGGTAATCTGCTGCTCGCTCTCGCCATACCATTTCGACAACAGGTCCGACGACTTGATCGAAATGAAATTGGCGTCGGATTCGCGGGCAGCCGCCTTCGCGAGCAAGGTCTTGCCGGTTCCCGGCGGGCCATAAAGCAGAAAGCCCTTGGCAGGACGGATACCGAGCCGGCGGAACGCCTCGGGATTCTTGAGCGGTAGCTCGATCCCTTCGATCAGCTTGTCGCGCGCGGCGTCGAGACCGCCGATGTCGCTCCATCGTGTCTTCGGTGCCTGCACCATCACTTCACGCATCGCCGACGGCTGGACGCGCTTCAGCGCATTGTTGAAGTCTTCGCGCGTGACGCGCAACTCGTCGAGAACATCCGGCGGGATCGTCCCTTCCTCGAGGTTCAGTTTGGGCATGATGCGCCGCACCGCCTCGATCGCGGCTTCGCGGGTCAGCGCCGCCATGTCGGCCCCAACGAAGCCGAAGGTTGTGCGCGCCAGTTCGGCAAGATCGACGTCCTCGGCCAGCGGCATGCCGCGCGTATGAATGCCGAGGATTTCCCGGCGACCGCTTTCGTCGGGGACTCCGATCACGATCTCTCGGTCGAACCGGCCGGGACGACGGAGCGCCTCGTCGATCGCGTCGGGTCGGTTCGTCGCGGCGATAACGACCAGATTGGTTCGCGGCTCGAGCCCGTCCATCAGGGTGAGGAGCTGTGCGACAAGGCGCTTTTCCGCTTCGCCCTGCACCTGCCCGCGCTTGGGCGCAATCGAATCGATTTCATCGATGAACAGGATCGACGGCGCCGCCTTCGCCGCTTGCTCGAACACGTCGCGCAGCCGCTTTTCGGATTCGCCATAGGCGCTGCCCATGATCTCCGGACCGTTGATCAGGAAGAACTGCGCATCGCTTTCGTTGGCGACCGCGCGCGCGAGGCGCGTCTTGCCCGTTCCCGGCGGCCCATGGAGCAGCACGCCGCGCGGCGGATCGACGCCGAGCCGTTGAAACAGTTCAGGATAGCGGAGCGGCAGCTCGACCATTTCGCGAAGCTGGTTGATCGTATCGCCAAGCCCGCCAAGATCGTCATAGGTCACATCGGTGCGCCGCGCGTCCTGTGGTTCCTGATATTCAGGAAGCAATTCGACTTCGGTATTCTCGTCGATGAAGACGACGCCCTTCGGGCTCGCAGAGACGACAAGCAGGCGAACCTCGGCCAGCGCATAGGCCGGCGCGTTGAGCATCTGCCGCAGTTGCGGCGGCATATCGCCCGAGGGCAACCGCTGCTGCCCCGCCGTCGCGACCGTGTCGCCGGCCACGAGGGGACGACCGAAAAAGCTGCGCTTCAGCGCCATCGCCGAGCCCTGAAGGCGAAGATTCTCCTGCGCCGGCGCAAACACGACGCGCGTCGCGGCCCGCGTTTCGACGCGGCTCAGCGCCACCATGTCGCCGGCACCGGCGCCTGCGTTGGCGCGCTGCAGGCCGTCGAGGCGAATAACCTCGAGCCCCTCATCTTCGGCATAAGGGGCGACGACGCGCGACGCCGTCTGGCGCTTGCCGCTTATCTGCACGATGTCGCCCTCGGTCACGCCGAGTTCGGCCATCGCCGAGCGCGGAATGCGCGCGATACCGCCGCCGCTTTCTTCGGCGCGGGCATTGGCCACCTGCAGTTTGACCGTTTTTTCCTTTACCGCCGCATCGGCCAAGATGTTTCTCCCGCAAAAAGGTCAGAATGCGGAAGATAGGACGCTCGTTCCCGATTTTCGAGAGTTAAGGTTCCGATGACGGTCGTACGGGCCAAAGAAACGCCTTATACCGCACTGCACAAATTATCTGGCATGTCGGCAAGCCCCATGCCATCATCCTGCCCCAGACGATCATGGCACGCCTTCCTCCCCTCAGCAGCATGGAGGCCTTTCTCGAGGTCGCCCGCCACGGCACCGTCAAGGCGGCCGCGAGCGAGCTTGGCCTGTCGATGCCGGCGCTGTCGCGGCGTATCCAGACGCTGGAGCATGCAGTTGGCCGACCGTTGTTCAACCGCCATCATCACGGGCTGAAGCTGACCGAAGCGGGGCGCGAACTGCAGGATCACCTGGCGCCGATCCTCGACGAACTGCGCGGCGTGTTGGGCCGCGTCGGCAGCCCCGACGCCTCGCTGCGGCTTCACCTCAACGTGCTGCCGCTGTTCGCGCAGCAACGGCTCTTTCCGCGGCTGCCCGAACTGCGGCGTCAGCACTCCGAACTCCACATCGATATCGACACGATGTCGCATGCCGAAGCGCGGCTTGGCGAAGGGATCGACGCCGCGATCGCGCTCGCGCGGTCGATCGACCCGGCGCTCTACGCCGCGCGGCTCGACCAGGACAAGGTATTCCCGATCGCCTCGAAAAGCCTGAAGGACAGCGGGAGACCGATCACGGTGCCCGAACAGCTCCAACGGCTCACGATCCTCGTCCACCGCGAAATGCCCGAAACCTTCACCGAGTGGAAAAAGGCGATCGGCATGCCGTATCTCGAACCCGCGGGCGTCGATTTTTTTGATTCAGGTCCGCTGATGCTGGAAGCGGCGGCACAGGGAATCGGCGTCGCCTTCATGCACGGCCATCACTTCGACGATGCGCACGACCCCCGCCTCATTCGCCTGTTCGATTTCGACGTCGACAGCCCGTACAGCTATTGGTTCGTGTGCCGCCCGCGGGCGCTGAGGCAGCCCGCAGTGAAACTGTTCCACGACTGGCTGCTCGCCGCCCGGATCTAGGGGCAGGACCCTGCCGCCACATCAATCGGACGATAGCGATCCGGTGCGAATGCTCGTCGCGATATCCCAGACCGCAATGAACATCGCAGCAACGACCGGCCCGATGACGATGCCGTGGAAGCCAAAAAGCTGTAAGCCGCCTAACGTGACGATCAACACGACATAATCGGGAATCCGGGTCTCGCGCCCGACCAGGATTGGGCGAAGGACGTTGTCGACCATTCCGATGACAAACAGGCCGCAGAAGACGAGCACAAGCCCCTGCCAGATCGATCCGGTGACGAGCAGATAGAGCGCCATCGGCACCCAGACCAAGCCCGTGCCTACCGCCGGCAACAGCGAAGCCGCCCCCATCAGGACACCCCACAGCAGCGCCGCCTCGATGCCCAGCGCCCACAATATGATGCCGCCAATCAACCCCTGCAGGATCGCAACAACGATGCTGCCCTTGATCGTGGCCCGGACGACAACGATGAAACGGTCTATCAGAAGTTGCAGATGCTCGCCACGCAGTGGCACCGCTGCGCGAATACGCTGCTGCAGGCCTTCGCCGTCGCGGATCAGGAAGAAGGCGAGGTAGAGCATGACCATCAGCTTGATGAGCAGCCCGAACAGGCTCTGCCCAATCGACAGGGCCTGCTCCAGGATCGCGCGAATTCCGGCAGCAGCGGTGCCGCCGAACGTCGTCTTGGCGGCCGCGATGTCACCGACGCCAAGGCGATCGAGCCAGAGGCCGAGCCAGTCCGGCATACCCGACTGGAAACCGGTCCAGATACCGACCGGATCGATCTCACCCGACTGGATACGCTGATAGACGGCGGCGGCTTCGTTCATCAGCGCCACCCCTAGAATAGCCGCCGGCAGAATGACCATTCCCACGATCAGCAACAGCGTCAGCAACGCCGCGCCATTCCGGCGCTTCGGCATATGGCCAAGCAGGCGGCGATAGACGGGCTCGAACAGGATCGCGACAATCACGGCCCAAAGGATTGCGGCAAAGAACGGCAACAGGATCGCAGCAAAGGCGATCGAAACGGCGATCAACAGCACCAGGAACGTCCAGCGATCGCTCGTCCCCGGATTCTGGCTTCCCCTGCCGCCACCACCTGCCGCCATTGCATCCCCCATCACACGCCGACAAAGGCGTGCAGGTCGGTTCTAACCGCGCAGCCAAGGCCCGGTAAAGCTTTGAATCGCGTATGGAGGAATGGTGCTGCTGGACAGGATTGAACTGTCGACCTCGTCATTACCAATGACGCGCTCTACCACTGAGCTACAGCAGCAACCGAAGCGCCCGCAAACACCTGTTCGCAAAGCAGGCGCGGCCTATGACCGGGCGCTCCTCGCCTGTCAAGATGCGAGGCTTGACGACCCGGCGATTTCACCGCATCGCGCCGCTGTGAGCAAGCTGCCCTCCTCCGCCGACATCGAACGCGAACGCCGCCTGGCCGAAGCGCTGCGAGCCAATCTGCGCAAACGCAAGGCAAAGGCGCGCGAAGCGAAAAGCGAAAGTCAGCCTAAAGACTGACGATCACTGTCACGTCGTCGCCTTCGGTCAATCCTTCCGCCTTGCGCACCGCGGCCTTGACCGGAAGCAACCAACCGCCGCTTTCCTTGTGGGGAAAGACGGACGTGTTCCAGTTCGTATCGCCGATCGACGCCCGCACTCTCGCCGAGCCGAACCCCTTGCGACCATCCAGCCATTGCCCGCCGATTGCAGCCATCCGGATTCCGTCGGCGGCCTCGCCCGCGATCGTGACGAAGAACCAGGCGGCCGGCGCCGTTGCCGACTGCCAGCGCCAGAGCGGCGTCGTGACCGTGAACTCCTCCATCGGCGCCTATTTCGCGGCGACCGGACGGATCGGCACGGGGATATTGCAGATGTCTGCACCGCCGGCGGGCTTGATGAAGAAGGGATCGCGACGGTTGGCGCGCGCATCTGCATACCGCGCGAAGCTGTCGCTTTCGGTCGACAGATACTCGAACTTGGGTTGATCAGCGACAGGAAGATCGCTGGCGAGCCGAATCGAGGAAATCTGCACACGCTCACCTTCGCTTTCATAAAAGCCCAGCGCTCCGGTCCCGCGCGGCAGGCTCGACAGATGTTCGATTCCGCTGATCACGCGGCCGACGACCGCTATGTTGCGGTCAAGGTGTCTCGGAGCGTGGCCGATCACGGTATAAAGTTCCGCCCCCGATCCGGTGTCAGGCGACATGTTGCGGCCGACGCCAACGGCGCCATAGCAATGAAGTGGCCATCTGGGCTCGAGCACTTTGCGATCATCGAGACCGATTGGCCAACCCGATTCAAATGCCACCGCAGGTGCGTAAGCATCGGTTCCCGGATTAAAGCCCGCATCGAATATGCTCGTACGGCTCGATTTTTCCCGTCGGGCCAGCAGCCGGTCTGCGGCACTCTTGGACAGTCGCGTCACCACATTACCATTCACGACCGTTTCATAGCTGTCACTGTCCGTAACGACGTATGCACTTTCCGGCACCACCGCCAACCCCTCCGGCAGCGCCTTCTTCTCAGTCGCATCGCCCCATTGTGCGACATAATTGTCCTGCACGCGGTTGACGCTCGTCCCGTCCCACCAGTGCGCGGCGGCGAGCTTGCGGATATTGCCGATCCAGCCCTGGCTGAACGGCGAGGGCATCAACTGGATGACAACGCGACGCGGCTTGCCCTTCACGTCGGGCACGAGGTCCATGACGAGCATATCGGACGGCGCGATCGCGATCCAGTCGCCCGCAGGGGCCGCGGCGGCGATTTCGCCAGGCGACGGGATCGGCGCCGGCTCGTCAGCGTAGGCGGGGAGTACAAGCGAAGCTGCAGCCGCAGCAACAAGCAGATATTTCATGCCGCCTGTCTGCCACGCCCATCCGACTTGCGAAAGCCCCGCCAAGCGATTAGGGCGCGCGTTCCAAGCATGCGGAGCGGTGGCCGAGTGGTCGAAGGCGCTCGCCTGGAAAGTGAGTATACGTCAAAAGCGTATCGAGGGTTCGAATCCCTCCCGCTCCGCCACCTTCGCCGAAGACATGCGCCGATTCCGTCGACACGGCGGACAGAACTTTGAACGCGGAGAGGAACGTTCGGCCTCCGCGCTTTTACGCCGCCATCAGCACGTTGCGATAGACCGCTTCCTCGAACGCCTGTCCTGCCCCCATCGCGACACAGATGAGCGCATTGTCGGCGACGCGGACCGGCAGGCCGGTCGCCGCGGCGATCGCGCGGTCCATGCGGGCGAGCAGCGCGCCGCCGCCGGTCAGTGTGATGCCTTCCTCGATGATGTCGGCCGAAAGCTCGGGCGCTGTCTGTTCGAGCGCGGCGCGAACCGCGCTGATGATCTGCGATACCGGCTCCTGCAGTGCCTCGGCGATTTCCGCCTCGGTGACGCTGACTTCAGAGGGCCGGCCGTTTACCAGATCGCGGCCCTTTACCGCCATGACGCGGCCGTCGCCCTCGGGCGGGATGGCGCAACCGATCGCCAGCTTGACGCGCTCGGCCGTCATTTCGCCGATCATCATATTATGCTTTCGCCGGATGTGCGACGCGATCATGTCGTCCATCTTGTCGCCGCCGACGCGCGTGGAATTGCTGTAGGCGATGCCGCCGAGTGACAGCACCGCGACCTCGGTCGTGCCGCCGCCGACGTCGACGACCATCGCCCCGCGCGGTTCGGTCACGGGAAGGCCGGCACCGATCGCAGCGGCGAGCGGCTCCTCCAGCAACTGGACGCTTGCCGCCCCCGCATTCGACGCGGCATCGCGGATGGCGCGCCGTTCGACGATGGTCGAGGCCGACGGCACACAGACGACGACATTGCTGCGCCGCCGCAGCACGCTGGCCCCGCCGAGCGCCTTGGCGATGAAATGCTTGATCATCTGTTCGGCAACCTCGATGTCGGCGATGACGCCGTCGCGCAGGGGCCGGAGCGCCTCGATATTCGAGGGAGTCTTGCCCATCATCAATTTTGCGTCATTGCCGACGACCTTGACCGAACGGACCCCATTGCGGGTTTCGAGCGCGATTACCGAGGGTTCGTTGAGCACGATGCCCTGGCCCCGGACATAGATGACCGTGTTGACGGTCCCGAGGTCGATCGCGATGTCGTGAGCGCTGGCGGAGGCAAATCGGTGGAATATGTTCATGAGCGAGGGCGGCACCTTGAAGAAGCGGCGCCAAAGACTGCGGCCCCGCCCCCGGTTCCCCCGCCCTCTCCGGCTGATAGGCCGGACATGTGCAACGCCGGGTGGCGCGTCACGCGGCTTGGGTCAGCCCGTTGGATTCGCGCGTCCGCCCGAGCGTCAGGCAAAATGCAATTTGCGATACTTGCCGCGGAAATAGAGCAAGGGGTCGCGGCGCGGCTCGAAGATCGCCTTCAGGACGTGCCCGACGAGGATGAAATGATCGCCCCCTTCGTGCACGGCCTCGCGGGCGCACTCGAAACTGGAAAGCGATCCGGTCAGCACCGGCGTCCCATATTCGCCGATCTCCCACGGCGTCGCGGCAAATCGGTCTTCGCTCTTGCCCGCAAAGCGGTTCGACGTCGGCTGCTGCCCGATCTGGAGAACATTGACCGCAAAGCGATCCGCCTCGCGCAGAAAAGGGGCGCTGCTCGCATTGTTCGCGATACAGACGAGCAGTTGCGGCGGGTCGAGCGAAACCGAGGTAAAACTGTTCGCGGTCAGGCCGACTGGTGTTCCGTCAGGGGAAATGGCGGTCACCACCGTGACGCCGGTCGCGAAGCAGCCGAGCGCATCGCGGAACGTGCGCGCGTCGGAGCCCTCGCGATATTCAGGCGAACCACGCGGCGCGCGGCGTTCCAGAAAGTCGATGAGATAACCGCCAAGCGCGTCGATTCGGTCTTCGCGGACGACGAGCGCAGTGTCTTCGACCTCCGCAAACTCCCCGTCGGGCAGGCGCGCCACGAAAGCCGTGGCGTCGTCGCGCGAAACGATCTCGCTCACCGCGCCCCTCACATAAAGCGTCGGAAGCGCGATCTTCGCCGCCGCCTCGCCCATACGAGCGGCCATCGCGGATGCGTCCAGCGCGCCGATCAGCCGGGTGTCCCATGGTACCTGCCCCGGTGCCAGCCCTGCGATATCGCGCAGCCGCTCGCCGATCCGCCCGGACGCTATCGGATCGACGTCGACGGGAACATCGATGAGCACGAGCCCCGAGGCGAGCATCGCGGCATCCTGTTCAAGCGCCGCGGCCGCGATCCAGCCGCCGAGAGTCGAGGCGACGACGACCGGCCGCGTGCCCAACTGGGCCAGGATCGCACGGAGGTCTCCGACGAAAGCTTCGGGGTCATACCGTCCGTCGTCGGGCCATTCGCTGCCGCCGTGACCGCGCAGGTCCAGGCTGATGACGCGCCGTCCCGCGAGTTCGAGCGCTTCGGCCACGTTGCCCCAGACGGCGCGCGTCTGTCCAGCCCCATGGACGAGCAGGACCGCAGGGTCGTCTTCCGACCCGGTGACCTCCGCTTCGAGCCGGACGCCGGCAAAGCCCCGAAACTCCATCAGGCTCATCGCGCGCCTCCGGCAGCGCCCCATCGGCCGCAGCGGCTGCCCGAAATGCCGCGAGCGCACTGGTTCATCACCATCGAAATCCGCATGTCGCCTTCTTTCATCCGCATCCCGGCGCTCGCCCCGGGAACGTTCCTGCTGCGCCATAGGGGCATTCGGCGCAAGCTCGCAACATAGCGGCGATGTGCGAAAACGGAACTTGCCCTGCCGGTAGCAAAAGCAACAGCCGGACGATGCAAAGTGACTTGATCGCATCGGGCGCGTCGCCCAAAGCCGGGTGATGACCATTTCCGACCGCGCCCTCGCCATCGCCGCCAAGGTTGAAACCTTCGTCCGCGAAACCGTCGTTCCCTATGAAGCCGATCCGCGCCGCGACCATCATGGCGCGCCGACCGACGAACTGGTGCTGGAGATGCGCGAACATGCCCGCCTCGCCGGGGTGTTGACACCGCATATCCTGAAGGACGGCGACCACCTCAACCAACGCGAAACCGCCGTGGTGCTGATCAAGAGCGGACTGTCGCCGCTGGGGCCCCTCGCCTGCAACACGATGGCGCCCGACGAAGGCAATATGTATCTGCTCGGCAAGGAAGGCAGCGCGGACCTCAAGGAGCGTTTTCTGAAGCCGATGGTCGAAGGGCGAGTCCGGTCGGCCTTCTTCATGACCGAACCCGCCGAGGACGGCGGCGCGGGGTCCGACCCGTCGATGATGAAGACCACCTGTCATCTCGACGGCAATCATTGGGTCGTGAACGGTCGCAAGACCTTCATCACCGGCGCGCAGGGTGCCCGCGTCGGCATCGTCATGGCAAAAGCCGAACAGGGCGCGTGCATGTTCCTGGTGGATCTTCCCGATCCCGCGATCCGCATCGACGACGTGCCGAACACGATCGACAGTTCGATGCCCGGCGGCCATGCGACGCTGACCATCGACAATCTGCGCGTTCCGGCCGACCAGATGCTGGGCGAAGCCGGTGAAGGCTTCCGCTATGCGCAGGTCCGCCTCTCCCCCGCGCGCCTGTCGCATTGCATGCGCTGGCTTGGCGCGTGCATCCGCGCACACGAGATCGCAACCGATTATGCGAACCGCCGCGAGGCATTCGGCAAGCCGCTGATCGACCATGAGGGCGTGGGCTTCATGCTCGCCGAGAACATGATCGACCTGAAACAGGCCGAATTGATGATCGACTGGTGCGCATCGGTGCTCGACACCGGATCGCTCGGCACGGTCGAAAGCTCGATGGCGAAGGTTGCCGTGTCGGAAGCATTGATGCGCATCGCCGACCGCTGCGTTCAGGTCATGGGCGGCACCGGCGTGACCGACAAGACCATCGTCGAACAGGTGTTCCGCGAAGTCCGCGCCTTCCGCATCTATGACGGCCCGACCGAGGTCCATAAGTGGAGCCTCGCCAAGAAGATTCGCCGCGACTGGAAGGCCGGGCTGATCGCCTGACCTTTCGGCGGCTTAGGGTCAGGATCTTAGGGACGGAAGCGCGCGACGAGCGCATAGCGGTCGCCGGGATACACCTGCCGCGCATAGGTGATCCGTTCCTCGCCGCGCCAGGTCCAGCGTTCGAGCGCCATGCAGGCGGCACCCGCTGCGATGCCGAGCGCGACAAGCTCCTTCGCGCCGGCGTTGACGGCGGTGATACGATGCTCGGCCTCGGTCCAGGGAACATGGGCGAGCAGCCATGATCCCGGCGGTTCGACCGCGAAGTCGACCCCTGCCGCCTCCGGCACCGCCGCGAGGTTTATCAAGCGCCGCTCCAGCGCAAAGGCGCGCCCGCCGGCATGGTGGCGACATTCGAGCGCGAGGACTTCGCCGTCGTCGATCTGAAGGAGGCGCCGGTCCTCGGCGGTCGCGGCGCGAATATCGCGGCGGTCGAGATCGAGGCGATATTCTTCGCCCTGTCCCGCCACCTCATCGCGAATATCCGGAATTTCCAGCGCCGCGCGCTGGATTCGCGGCCGCGAGACGATCGTCCCGGCGCGGCGCCGGCTTTCGAGCAGCCCCGCATCGATCAGGGCACGCAGCGCCCGGTTCACGGTCATCCGCGAACAGCCATAGCTTGCCATCAATTGATGCTCATAGGGGATGCGCTCGCCCGGTTGCCATTCGCCCGACATGATCCGCGCCTCGATATCGCGGCGGATCTGGGCATGGATGGCGCCGCTTTGCTTCATGCGAAAAGCTTTCGCATCGCGTCCCGATAGCGCGCATCGATCGCGGCGCGCCGGACATGCCTCCCGTCCGCAACCTGCTTTACGCCGCTCCGCCAGACGCAATCGACCAACCGCGCCCCTCCACCGAAAATCCAGCTATCGAGGATTGTATCGCCGCTGCGCCCGGCAAAATAGGGATCGGCCCCCTTCAGGCTGACCAAGTCGGCCGGCTCGCCGACAGCAATCCCGCAAGAGGGTCGGCCGAGCGCCTGTCCACCGCCCGCGAGGGCGCCGCGAAAGAGGTTCGCGCCCGTCGATCGCCCCGCCCCGTCCGACAGCAGATTGCGCCCGCGCTGGTCGAGCCGCTGACCATATTCCAGCAACCGCAGTTCGGCGACGGCGTCGATTTCGACGTTGGAATCGGAGCCGACGCCAAAGCGCCCGCCCTCCTCCACAAACGCGCGCGCGGGAAACAGGCCGTCGCCCAGATTGGCTTCGGTGATCGGGCAAAGACCGACGACCGCCCCGCTTCGAACGATCGCTCGCCGTTCAGCCTCGGTGATGTGCGTGGCGTGGACGAGACACCAGTCGGGCCCGACCTCGGTCCGATCATAGAGCCATTCGACCGGGCGCGCCCCGCTCCACGCGATGCATGCCTCGACCTCGGGCATTTGTTCGGCGATGTGGATATGAACCGGCGCGCCCTTCGCCATAGCAGCGACCGCTGTCAGTTCGTCGGCGGTCGCAGCGCGCAGGCTGTGCGGCGCCACGCCGACCAGAGCGTCGTCCAGACCCGCGACCGCATCGCGCGCACCGTGGAGAAGCGATTGAAAGCGCGCGATGTCGTTGATGAAGCGACGCTGTCCATGGGTCGGCGCCCCGCCGCCAAAACCCGAATGGGCGTAAAAGACGGGAAGCAGCGTCAGCCCGATCCCGGTTTCGTCCGCCGCCGCAGCGATGGCCTGCGCCATGATCGCGACTTCGTTGTAGGGTTGCCCGTCAACGCCATGATGAAGATAGTGAAACTCGCCCACGCGCGTAAAGCCGCTTTCCAGCATCTCGGCATAGGCCAGTGCCGCGATCGCCCGCATCCCGTCGGGATCGAGGCGATCGACAAAGTGATACATGGCCTCGCGCCAGGTCCAGAAGCTGTCATCACCGTCGCCCGCCCGTTCCGCGAGCCCGGCCATGCCGCGCTGGAACGCATGGCTGTGCAGATTGGGCAAACCGGGCAGCAGGATTGCGTGGCGCTCGTCAGTTGGCGCCGGGTGGACTCCGGATTCAATAGCGGAAATTCGCCCCCTATCGACCGAAATCCGAACATTTTCGTGCCAGCCGTCGGCCAGCCATGCCTGTTCGCACCAAAGCGTCATCGATCATCCCTCTGGACATCGCCATATGTCCGCAATTAATGTATATACATTATTGAGTCGGCACCAGCAAGCAGGAGAGGGCTCGATGCAGTGCGATCGCCTGTGGACCAACGCCCGTCTTGCAACGATGCAGGACGGCCTGTCCGGTATTGGCATCATCGAACGCGGCGCCGTCGGCATGGCGGCCGGGACGATCACCTATGTCGGCCCGATGGCCGACGCACCGGCGGCAACCGAGGTGATCGACTGCGCCGAACGCTGGATCACCCCCGGCCTGATCGATCCACATACGCATCTGGTCTTTGCGGGTGATCGCATCGGCGAGTTCGAACTGCGCCAGAAGGGCGCCTCCTACGAGGAGATCGCACGCGCCGGCGGGGGTATCGTGTCGACCGTCCATGCCACACGTAATGCCAGCGAGGCCGAACTGGTCGCCAGCGCGCTGCCTCGCCTCGACGCACTGATCGCCGAGGGCGTCACGACGATTGAAATTAAGTCGGGCTATGGCCTGTCGCTGGGCGATGAATCCAAGATGCTGCGCGCCGCCCGCATCCTTGGCGAGGTGCGGCCGGTGACGGTCCGCACCACCTTCCTTGGCGCCCATGCCCTGCCGGGCGAGTATGCGGGCGAAGCCGACAAATATATCGCCCTCGTCTGCGACGCGATGCTGCCCGCGATCGCGGCGGCCGGGCTGGTCGATGCCGTCGATGCCTTTTGCGAGAATATCGGTTTCAGCCCGGCCCAGACCGAACGGGTATTCGAAGCAGCGACCAGGCATGGCCTGCCGGTCAAGCTTCACGCCGAACAGCTTTCGAACCAGCATGGCGCCGCACTCGCAGCGCGCTACGGTGCCCTGTCGGCCGACCATCTCGAATATCTCGACGATGCCGGGATCGCCGCGATGGCCGAATCCGGGACCGTCGCGACGCTGCTCCCCGGCGCTTTCTATTTCCTCCGCGAAACCAGACTGCCGCCCGTCGCCGCGCTGCGCGCGGCCGGCGTACCGATCGCACTCGCGACCGACTGCAATCCCGGCACTTCACCCCTGACGTCGATCCTGCTGACGATGAACATGGCAGCGGTGCAGTTCGGCCTCACCGTCGATGAATGCCTGCTCGGCGTCACCCGCCACGCCGCAGCGGCACTCGGGCTGGGGACCGACACCGGCACCCTCGCCGTCGGCAAGCATTGCGATCTCGCGATCTGGGATATCGAGCGGCCCGCCGACCTGGTCGGCCGGATCGGCTTCAACCCGCTGCACCAACGAATCTGGATGGGACAATGACCATGGTGACGATCACCCCCGGCGCGATGACGCTCGCTGACTGGAATGCAATCTACGAGGGGGCGGGAGCCACTCTGAACGCGAGCGCGTGGGAGGCCATCGACCGGAGCGCCGCCGCGGTCGCGCGGATCGTCGCGAAGGGCGCGCCCGTATATGGCATCAACACCGGCTTCGGAAAGCTCGCGAGCGTGCGGATCGCCGACGACGAGTTGTCGACGCTCCAGCGCAATATCGTGCTCAGCCACGCCGCGGGCACCGGCGCGCCGTCGCCGACGCCGATCGTCCGGCTGATGATGGCGCTGAAACTCGCGAGCTTCGGCATGGGCGCGTCGGGGGTGCAGCGCGCGACGGTCGCGATGCTCGAGACGATGCTCGCCAAAGGCCTAACCCCGGTCGTGCCGTCGCAGGGATCGGTCGGCGCGAGCGGTGACCTCGCGCCGCTGTCGCATATGGCCGCGGCAATGATCGGCGTCGGTCAGATCGAGGTCGACGGCAAGACATTGCCCGCCGCCGAGGCGCTGGCGGCAGCGGGGCTTTCACCGCTCGATCTCGGCCCCAAGGAAGGGCTCGCGCTGCTCAACGGCACGCAATTCTCGACCGCAAACGCGCTCGCCGGGCTGTTCCGCGCCGAGACCCTGTTCCGGTCGGCCCTCATCACCGGGGCGCTGTCGACCGAAGCCGCCAAGGGCTCCGACGCGCCGTTCGATGCACGCATCCACGCGCTGCGCGGCCACGCCGGGCAGCGCGAGGTCGGCGACGCGCTGCGCGGCCTGATGGCGGGATCGGCGATCCGCGCGTCGCACGCGATCGACGATCCGCGCGTGCAGGACCCCTATTGTCTCCGCTGCCAGCCGCAGGTGATGGGCGCCGCGCTCGACCTGCTCCGGCAGGCGGGAACGACGCTGGGCATCGAGGCGAACGGTGTGTCCGACAATCCGCTGATCTTTGCGGATACCGACGAGGCGCTGTCGGGCGGCAATTTTCATGCCGAGCCCGTCGCCTTCGCCGCCGACATGATCGGACTGGCGCTGTGCGAGATCGGCTCGATCTCGGAACGCCGGATCGCGATGCTCGTCGATCCGGCGCTGTCGGGGCTCCCCGCCTTCCTGACCCCGCGTCCCGGACTCAACTCGGGCTTCATGATCCCGCAGGTCACCGCCGCCGCGCTGGTCAGCGAGAACAAGCAGCGCGCCTATCCCGCGAGCGTCGACTCGATCCCGACCAGCGCCAATCAGGAGGACCATGTGTCGATGGCCGCGCACGGCGCGCGGCGCCTGCTCGACATGGCGGACAATGCCAGCGCGGTGATCGGCATCGAACTGCTCGCGGCGTGCCAGGGCATCGACTTTCACGCGCCGCTCAAATCGAGCGACGCGCTCGAAGCCGCCCACAAGCATTTGCGCGCCGCCGTGCCGACACTCGAAGACGACCGCCATTTCCACCCCGATATGGAGGCCGCGACCGCGCTGATCCGCACCGGCAGCCTCATCGCCGCGGTGCCCGCCGGCCTGCCGGGCATCGCCTGATGGACTGGCTGCGTGTCCATCGCGGCGACGCGCCGCTGGTCATCGCCTTCCCGCACGGTGGGACGGACCTTGCGGGGTTCGACGAACAATTCGTCTCGCCCTGGCACGCGCAGATCGACACCGACTGGTGGATCGCAGAGCTTTACACTTTCGCCGCCGGTCTCGGCGCAACGCTGATCGCGACCGACATTTCGCGCAGCGTGATCGACATGAACCGCGATCCGTCGGGCGCCTCGCTCTATCCGGGGCAGGCGACGACCGAGCTTTGCCCGACGACGACCTTCGACGGCGAGCCGCTCTATCGCTTCGGCGAGCCCGACGAGGCGGAGATCACGCGGAGACTGAATCTCTATCACCGGCCCTATCACGACTCACTGACCGAAGAGCTTGACCGGTTGAAAGCGGCGCACGGCAAAGTTGTTCTCTACGACGCGCACTCGATCCGAAGCCGCGTCCCGAGGCTATTCGACGGCGAGCTGCCGCAGTTCAACATCGGAACCAACGGCGGTGCGACCTCCGCCCCCGAACTTGAGACGATCGTCGCCAACATCTGCGCCGCGAGCGGCCACAGTCATGTCGTCAACGGCCGCTTCAAGGGCGGCTGGACGACGCGCCACTATGGCCGCCCCGACGACGGCATCCATGCGATCCAGATGGAGCTCGCCCAGCGCGGCTATATGGCGGAGCCCGACACGATCACTCACGCCAACTGGCCATCCCCCCTCGATCCCAATCCCGCGATCCGACCCGTCCTCGAACAGGTCATCGCCGCGACCCTCGATTTTGCGAAAGGACGTTCATGACCCGTCTCGATAACAGCCGCGTGATCCGCCCCGCCACCGGCGCAGAAATCAGCGCGAAAAGCTGGCTTACCGAAGCGCCGATGCGGATGCTGATGAACAACCTCCACCCCGACGTCGCCGAGCGTCCCGAGGAACTGGTCGTCTATGGCGGCATCGGCCGCGCCGCACGCGACTGGGAAAGCTATGACCGGATCGTCGAGACGCTGAAGCGGCTGGAAGGTGACGAGACGCTGTTGATCCAGTCGGGCAAGCCGGTCGGCGTGTTTCGCACCCACGAAAATGCCCCGCGCGTGTTGCTGGCGAACTCCAACCTCGTCCCCGAATGGGCGAATTGGGATCATTTCCACGAACTCGATAAGAAGGGCCTGATGATGTACGGCCAGATGACGGCCGGAAGCTGGATCTATATCGGCAGCCAGGGCATCGTTCAGGGAACTTACGAAACCTTCGTCGAAATGGGGCGCCAGCATTATGGCGGCGACCTCAAGGGCCGCTGGCTGCTGACCGCCGGGCTCGGCGGCATGGGCGGCGCGCAGCCGCTCGCCGCGGTGATGGCCGGTGCAAGCTGTCTCGCGATCGAATGCCAGCCGAGCCGCATCGAAATGCGCCTGCGCACCGGTTATCTCGACAAGCAGGCGAACGACATCGACGAAGCCATCGCGATGATCGAGGCAAGTCATGCCGAAGGCAAACCCGTGTCGGTCGGCCTGCTTGGCAACGCCGCCGACATATTGCCCGATATGGTCCGCCGCGGCATCCGCCCCGACCTGCTCACCGATCAGACCTCGGCGCACGATCCGGTCAACGGCTATCTTCCCGCCGGCTGGACGCTCGACGAGTGGTTCGCGAAGCGCGAGAGCGATCCGGCGGCGGTCGCCAAGGCCGCGAAGGCGTCGATGGCGGTGCATGTGCAGGCGATGCTCGACCTGCAGGCGGCGGGCGTGCCGACGACCGATTATGGAAACAATATCCGCCAGATGGCGAAGGACGAAGGGGTCGAGAATGCGTTCGATTTCCCCGGATTCGTCCCGGCCTATGTCCGCCCGCTCTTTTGCCGCGGCATCGGGCCCTTTCGCTGGGCGGCGTTGTCGGGCGATCCCGAGGATATCTACAAGACCGACGCCAAGGTGAAGGAGTTGCTGCCCGACAACGCCCATCTCCACAACTGGCTCGACATGGCGCGCGAGAAGATCCACTTTCAGGGGCTGCCGGCGCGCATCTGCTGGGTCGGGCTTGGCGACCGCCATCGGCTTGGCCTCGCGTTCAACGAAATGGTGGCATCGGGCGAGCTCAAGGCACCCGTAGTCATCGGCCGCGATCATCTGGATTCGGGATCGGTCGCCTCGCCCAACCGCGAGACCGAAGCCATGCGCGACGGCAGCGATGCGGTGTCGGACTGGCCGCTGCTGAATGCCCTGCTCAACACCGCATCGGGCGCAACCTGGGTCTCGCTCCACCACGGCGGCGGCGTTGGCATGGGCTATTCGCAGCACAGCGGCATGGTGATCGTCGCCGACGGCACGCCCGAAGCAGCAAAGCGGCTCGAGCGCGTGCTGTGGAACGACCCCGGCACCGGGGTGATGCGCCACGCCGACGCGGGTTACGACATCGCGCTCGATTGTGCGCGCGAGAAGGGGCTCGACCTCCCCGGCATATTGGGTTGAGCGGTACGCGCCTGCTCCGCGCGGCGGATCGCGCAGCGCGGCCGTGGAAGAATGGCGGCGGCGTCACGCGCGATGTCGCCGTTTTTCCAGAGGGCGCGAGCGACGCGGATTTCCTCTGGCGTGCGAGCATTGCGACGATCGCACAGGCCGGCCCCTTTTCGTCTTTTCCGGGCGTCGATCGCGCATTCCTGCTCCTGCGCGGTGAGCTGGCGATCACGGTTGGCGATCAGGAGGAACGGCGTCTCCGGCCCAGCGCGCCCACGCTCGTCTTCGCCGGCGAAGATCGGGTCGAGGCTCGCCCCGTGGGTGAGAACTGCACCGCGCTCAATATCATGACGCGCCGAGGCCGGGTGTCCATGAGGGTCGGCCACCGGGTAACCGCAGAGGGAGCGAAGGCCATCGCCCTGCTAGTGTTCGCGCTGGAATCCACGGCGCTGGAACTGCGCGAAGCCCGGGTCGATCTCGCCCCCGGCGACGCGCTCCTGATCGACCGCCCCGCCGACCTCGTGGCGATCCAAGGGGCAGCGATAGCGGCTGAATTCTTTTACGCGGCTGCCTGAACCGACGCGCCGATCGCGATCTGTCGGCGGAGCAGGTACAGCCCGCCCGCGAGGATGACCGTCGGCACGAGCGCCAGCATGAACGCCGTCTGCCCATCCAGACGGGCGAAGAGCTGTCCCGTGATCAGCGACCCGGTTGTCCCGCCAAGCGCCGAGAACACGACCACGAGCCCCATCAGCGGGGGGTGCTGGCGATTTGGCATCGCGCTCAGCATGACCGAGATGATGGTCGGATAGACCGGCGCGAGAGCGATCCCGATCAGCGGGAACAGGAACGCGGCAATCGGCGCATCGCCCCAGCCATGGATCGCGCCCGGCGCAAGGCCATCGGCAAGCGGCAGCACCAGAATGATCAGCGCCGCGAGGACGGCAAGGCAGATGTTCAGCACCGGATACCAGTCGAAGCGCGCCATCACGGCGCCCGCCCCAAAGCGCCCAATCGCCAGGCAGGCGGCGAACAGGCTGGCGGCCTGTACGCTCATCTGCGCGGGCAGATGCAGCACCTCGTTGTTGAAGGTCGGCAGCCAGCTTTGGATCCCCTGCTCGATCAGGACGAACAGAAAGGCGCAGGCGACGAAAATCAGCACGAGCGGCAGGGCGGCGAGCTTCAGCATCCGGGAGAAGGCCGGTCCCCCTCCGGCATCAGCCTCCTCGCCTTCGTGCGTGCGATGTTCGTCGACCGACGCGGTCAGCAGCAGCGCGAGTGCCAGCGCGGTGATCACCCCGAGCACCCAATAGGCATTGAGCCAGCGCAGGCCGACCGGATCGATGAATGCGCTGAACACCCAATAGGAGGACAATACGCCGACCATGAACATGCCCTCGATCAGGCTGGTCAGGCTGGCATGTTGGCGCGGGCTGTCGGTGACGAGCCCGATCATCGAATAGACGACGACCTTCGCAATCGCGAACGCCGCGCCGACCATGGCAAAATGAAGCCGCGCGACATTGAAACTGCCGAAAAGGGGCATGACGAGGCAGCCCGCGACCGCCAGCACCAGCGCACCGATCAGCGCATTCTTGAGGCCGATGCGGGGAAGATAGCTTGCCGTCACGAACGACACGATCGCGATCGTGATGTCCTTGAACCCTTCGAGCGTGCTCGCCTGCGGCTTGGTGACATCGAAGCTGGAAATCGACTGGAGGATGACCGTCCCGACGCTGTTGAGCAGCATCGCGAACGCGACATAGGTCAGGATGAGAGCGGCGATCAGCCGTGTACGCGCCATATCTGTCCCCCGGACGATAAAAGAAGGGGTGGCCGCGAAGAGGCCGCGACCACCCAGTAGGAGAGTTACGAAGGGAGGTCGATGCTCTCCACGCCTCTTAGAACTTGTATGCCGCGCTGAACCGGAACGACCGGCCGAGGATCGGACGCGCATTGACGACTTCGCCCCCGGTCTGGCCCAGCGTACGCGGATCACCTTCGGTCAGCCCGGCCTTGTCGGTCAGGTTGTCGGCCGTGACGGCAAAGCTCAGCGCCTTGTTCACGTCGAAGCTGACGCCCGCATCGATCTTGAAATAATGCGGAAGGCTCTGTGTGTTCGCGGTGTCGGAGAAGCGATCGCCGACATAGCTGAAGGTCGAGAAGAGCGAGACCTTGCTGTCGTTGCCGAACTCGATGTCGTACGACGGGGTCACGCGCCACTGCCACTTCGGCTGCCTTTGCACACGGTTACCGCTGAGGTCGATCGTGCCGCCGCCCGCAAAGAAGTTGCGATACTTCGCATCGAGCCAGGTGCCCGAGAAAGCGACAGTGAAATTGTCGACCGGACGGATTTGGCCTTCGAGCTCGATACCCGTGCTGCGCGCGCCGCCGATGTCCGCGACCGGCCCGCTGCTCTGGATCACCGTGGTCACCAGTCCGGTGAACTTGGTATGGAACAGCGTCGCATAGAGCGACACGAGGTCGGTGCGAACCTTCACGCCACCTTCGAAATTGTCCACGCGCGGCGAGACGAAGATTCCATCGCGCAGATTGTCGAAGAAGGGATTGGTGTTGCCGCGATTGTACCGGATATAGGCGCCGACCGACGACGAGAAGTCGTAGTTAAGGCCCGCCGTCCACGACCAGGCGCCCTTCTTGTAGGCGATGTTGCGGAAGGTGCCGTTCAGCACCGCCGTTCCATTGTTGTAGAGCGTATCGGGATTGTTGTCGGTATCGACCGAACTGTTGTTCTCGATCGAACCCGTCGCCTTGTAATTCTGATATCGGATGCCCGCGTCGAGACGCAATTCAGGCGTGATCTGATATTCGTCGACCGCGTAGAAGGCATATTCGCGGCCGTCATAGGCGGCGTTGACGTTGAAGAACGATCCCTGCGTATAGCCGTTGTTCGTCGCGATCTGACCGTTCGCGAGCGTCAGGTTCAGCAAACGCGCGTTATTCTCGGCAGTCAGCAGGTGGATATTGCCGAGGTTCCACTGGTCGTTCGACGAGAAGTCGGAATAATAGCCGCCGAGCGTGAACTTGTTGTTCCCGCTTTCCCATTCGACACCAAGGTCGCTGGTAAAATCCTCGATCTGCTTGCGCACGATCCAGGTACCGGCCCGGATCACCTGCTGGGTACCCGCGACGGCCTGTCCGCCGTTGACGTAGGTCAGGCTGCCCACCGCGCTTTGCAGCGACGCGGCATAGGCGTCCGCCGTCATCGCCGTGCTCGCAGGCACCAGGCCCGTCGTGTCGGCGTCGCCGTTGAGATAGCTCGCGCGATAACGCAGTTGCAGCCCCTCGCCGACCTCGTAATCGAAATTGGTGCCGAGATTGATCAGCTTCGCCCCGCGACCGTCGGCCAGATCGGTGCGCGTGCCGTCGGGCAGCACCGAAAGCCGCGTCTCGGGACCGGCAAGGACGCCCGTACCGAGATCGATGTTACCGAACTGGCGCACCTTGCTGCCGTCGCGGACCACCGGAATCGGCAGCAGCCACTGGCCATGATCGTTGAGGTAGCGCACGAAGACGAGCAGCGATCCCTTTTCGAAATCATGCCGGATGTTGCCGGTGATCTGACCACCCTTTTCAGCGGTGAAGCGCGGGTCGCGAATGCCGTTGCCGCTCGAATAATAGCCGCCGACCATGAAGGTCGTGCTGTCGCCAAGCGGTCCGGACAGGCGCATGTCGCCCCGGATGTCACCATAATCGGTGATGCTCGCCTTCACGAGGCCTTCGAAATCGCGGCCGCCTTCCTTCTGGACGAAGTTGACGGTCAGACCGGGCTGGCCGTTGCCGAACAGCGCGCCGGTGCCGCCGCGAACGGCCTCGACACGGTCGATCGTCTCGTCGATCCGGATGAGCTGCGTGTTTTCGAGAAACGACAGCGTGGGGGGCGAGAAGAAGGGGACGCCCTGCACCGTCAGCGTGACGAATTCGGCGTCGCCGCCCGAGGGGTAACCGCGCACGAAGATGTTCGCGCCGTTCTGGCCGCCCGAGCTTTCGGCCGACACGCCCGGAATGACCTTGAACAGGTCGGCGGTGCTGTTCGGCGCGGCCTTGTCGATCGCGTCCGACGTGATGTTGGTGATGGCGAAGGCCGCGGCCTGACGGTTGATCCCGCCGCCGGCGGTGCCGGTGACGATGATCTCGTCGTTCGCAGCGGCCGCATCGTCGGTTTGAGGCGCTTCCTGGGCGAATGCCGTCGTCGGCAGCGCAAGAAGCGCGATCGACGCCAGCAGGTGGGTCCGGTTCAACATGAAATATCCTCCACTTTGTCTTGTCTGGTTGAAAGGCCTGCGGGCGGGGCCGCGTCCCGTTCTGATGACAGGATCATGGCGACCGTAAGCTGGCCGATGGCGGGAACATTGAGGTCGGCGTCGGGCAGCGCCTCTTCTGACCCGATGCCGATGGCCACCATGCCCGCCGCATGGATGGCCGAGATTCCGGCCCGTGCATCTTCGACGCCGATGCACTGGTCGGGGGACAGGCCCATGCCGGCGGCACAGGCCAGGAAAATGTCGGGCGCGGGTTTGGTGTTGGCGACGGCGCCCGCGTCGGCGATGAAATCGAACTGGTCGGCGATGCCCAGCAGACGCACGACATCGCCGGCATTGCGGCTCGCCGATGCGAGGCCGATGCGCAGGCCCGCAGCGCGCAGGCCATCGAACAACGGGAGAACGCCCGGAAAGAGGTTCGCGGGTGAATAGGCGGACAGCCGCGCCCGATAGAGGTCGTTCTTCTCCACCAGCATCGCCTCGAACCGCTCCGGATCGACCACCGCGCCCGCATGCTCGAGGATCAGCCGCAGCGAGCCTGCGCGATCGACCCCCTTGAGCCGATGGTTCGCCTCGCGATCGAAGCCAAGACCGTGCGCATCGGCGAGCGCCTGCCAGGCCTGATAATGATCCTCGGCCGTATCGGTCAGGACGCCGTCGAGGTCGAAGATCACGCCTTTCAGCCCCGGCCGATGCAGCACGACCGGGTCACGACCGACGAGCAGCGGGCGACCATGATCGAGGATGTCGAGCGGCGCGCCGGACAGCAGGCGATAGCTACAGCCGCCGGCATCGGCCGCGACCTCGATCACGCTGCCCCGCCATTCGAGGCGAAAGCGATAGCCGCTCCACGCCGCGGGACAACGGGGCCTGAACGCCGGCACCGCGCCGTCGAGGCGAAGGCCGCCCCAACCCTGCGCCAGGATGAGCCAACTTCCCGCGAGCGCCGCCATATGGAGGCCGTGCGAGGTGTTACCGTGCCGGTTTTCCAGATCGACGAACGCGCATTCGCGGTGAAAGTCGAGTGCGGCCGCATCGTTCCCCAGCCGCGCCGCGGCAATCGCGAACGACACCGACGACAGCGTCGAATCATGCGTGGTGACGCGACTGTAATAGTCAAAATTCCGCCGCTGGCGCGAGAGAGGCGTTTCGACCAGATCCATCGCCATCGCCTGTATGACGTTGCCCTGCTTCGCGACCTGATGGCGAAACAGGATCATCGGGTGATATCGCATCAGCAACGGACCGTCTCCGCGGAACGCGTCCGCCAGGCCCGGAAGTTCGGGGCGCCCCAGAAAGGCGTCGTCCTGCGGATTGATGTCGAGCGCGGGGTCGACCGACAGCCACATCGCCTCCGCCGCCTTACGCCAGCTTGCCACTTCGGCGTCGTCGAGGCCGACCGCCGCAACCGCTGCACCGAATTCGGGGTGACCGCGCAGCCAGTCGGCGGTGTCGGCGGCATAGGCCAGATGCCGGCGCGCTATCGCGTTGGTATAGAAATCATTGTCGACCAGCGCCGAATATTCGTCCGGGCCGGTCACGCCATGGATACAGAACGCGCCGCCGCGCCGGGCATCGAAGGCGCCGATTTCCATCCACATGCGGGCGGTTTCGAACAGCATCGCCGCCGCCTCGGCGCGGAACGCCTCGTCGCCGGTCGCGGCGACATAGAGGGCAAGCGCATAGGCGATGTCGCCGTTGATATGATATTGCGCGGAGCCGGTTGGATAGTGCGACGAACATTCATCGCCAGCAATCGTTCGCCACGGGTAAAGCGCGCCACGCGCGTGCCCCATCGCCCTTGCATGAGCCAACGCGCGGTCGAGCTTGCCGATACGATAGGCGAGCAGGATGCGCGCGCTGCCCGGCGCCTGCAATACCAGCGCCGGCAGCATGAAGGTTTCGGCATCCCAGAAATAATGGCCTTCATACCCCTCGCCGGTCAGACCTTTGGCGCCGATGCCGTGGTTCGGATCGCGGCTCGCCGACTGATGGAGCTGGAACAGGTCAAAGCGAAGTGCGGCGGTGAGGGTTTCGTCTCCATCGACCGCGAAGGCCGCGCGATCCCACAGCGCACGAACCGTCGCACTCTGGCTTTCCGCGATCGCGTCGAAGCCGACAACTGTATCACTCAGCGCAGCAAGGTCGACCGGGCGGCCGCGGGCGCAAGCCAGCGCGACCACCCGGTCGATCGTCAGGATGCCGCCAACGCCCAGTTCGCTGCGCACGACATGTCCCGCATGCACCGCCGCGACCTGGGCAGTGGGACAGGCGACGTGCTGACGATAGGCGAGTTCGACGGCATCCTGCGCGAACCGGGTGACGGAAGGGGTGTCACCCGGCAGGGGGGGCATGATCGTCCACCGGGACCGCAGCCGGCCCGAGATGCGGGGGTCGTCATCGTTGGCGCCCGCGATGGACACATTGGCGCCAAAGGTCAGCCAGGCCTGGAAGCTGCCGGCAAAATCGATCGGGCGAATGCGGAGGCGCGAGGCAACGCAGGCGTCGTCCGAAAGCGGGACGATACGATCCGCCGCCATTTCGAGCGTTCGGCCGTCGGCAAGCCGCCAACGCGAAACCCGTTGCAGCTGGCCGCTCGCCAAATCGAGCGTGCTTTCGGTATCGACGAGTTCGGCGGTATCGAAGTCCACGGGCTGGCCGTCGATGTGCAGGCGCAGCAGCACCGGGCTAGGGCAAGCGATCCGCGTGTCTGTCGCGGCCGCATAACCCGGAAAACTTTCATGATAGGTGATCGGCCGGCTGACATAAGCGTCGGGCAGGTAGGCGCCGGGTCCCGAGGCCATCTCGTCAATTGTTCCTTCGACACCGACCAGGCCGTTCGCCAGCGCGAAGAGCGCCGCCGCCTGATCGCCGACCGCGTCGGCGCCGCGCCGGACGAGCCGCATCGTTTCTGGGGAACAATCGGAAATCGCCACCTAAATCCTCACCCATGGCCGCAGGCTCTTTGACCCGGGGCTCCGCGAGGCTATCTCCCGCATAATGGTATCGATGTCAAGATATCGATACCATTTACAGAAAAGCAGCCGTTTCCGAAGGCTTCCAGGCAGCCTGAATCAGCTCTCGCGGATGATCAGTTCGACCGGCATGACGCGCGACACGACCGTATGTCCGGCAACGAGGTCGAGCACTTTCTGCGCCAGCAGTTCGCCGCCGACAGGCCAATCCTGCCGAATACTCGACAATTTGGGCGAAAAGATCGAGGCGCCGGGCGAATCGTCGAAGCCAACGACGGAGACATCGGCGGGAACCGCCAGTCCGTGGGCTTCCACCGCCTCGATCGCGCCCATGGCGATCGCATCGTTCGCCGCGAAGATGCCGTCGAACATCCTTCCCTGATCGAGAAGGCGCGACACCGCCTCGCGGCCTGCGGCGGCCGTAAAGGCACAGGCAATCCGGTTGACGATTCCGGCGTCGCTTCCCGTCAGCCCTGCCTCGAAACCGGCGAGCCGGTCTTCCACTTCCCCATGCTGCGTCTCACCCAGGAACAGCAGCTTCGTCCTGCCACGGCCCAGCAGATAGTCCGCCGCGAGCCGTCCGCCCGCGCGATTGTCGCTGCCGACGACGATGCGCTCGGGCGGCCCATGCGCCGCCCCCCAGACCACATAGGGCAGCCCCATTGCCTCGATCGCCGCGGCGGCATCGTCGTGGACACCCTGTCCCAGCAGGATTACCCCATCGGTCGACGGCGGATGTTCGGCGAACAGGTCGATCGTCGTCAGCACCATATTCTGACCCGCCCCGGTCAGTTTCTGCATGATCCCGCCGAGCAGCGAGAGCGGATAGGGTTCGCTCATCAGGCGGTCGTGCGACGGCGCCATTTCGATGACGACGGCGATCGTGCGCGTGCGCTGCTGCCGCAAGTTGCGGGCCGAAACATTCAGGCGATAGCCCATACGCTCGGCGGTTTCGCGGATCAGCTTGCGCGTGCTGTCCTTGACCGTCGAATGGCTCGACAGCGCGCGCGATACGGTGATCTTTGCGACGC
Organism: Sphingopyxis sp.; assembly: GCF_016793825.1. Classification (GTDB taxonomy): domain Bacteria; phylum Pseudomonadota; class Alphaproteobacteria; order Sphingomonadales; family Sphingomonadaceae; genus Sphingopyxis. Next base: position 22,666 of record NZ_JAEULM010000027.1, on the reverse strand, counting down.
CCAGTTCTTTTGCGATGTCCGCCATCGTCGGGCGCGCGTTGCCGCCGCCGTGGGGACCGGTGCCACTTGCCATGGCCGTCCCATAACGCGCCCCGGCGCCGTTTCACAAGCCGTCAGTTGGTCCAGTAGATAAAGTCCTGTCCGTCCTTCCAGGGCGTGTTGAGCGGCACGTCGATGCGCACCGGCCCTTCGATCAGCCCCGGCCAGATCGGTTTCGCCATCCCCTTGTTCTGCGCCTCGATCATGGCGCGAAGCGCCGCAACGCGCCGAGGATCGCTTGCGGCGAGGTCGTGATGCTCGGTCGGATCGACGGCGAGATTGTACAGCCGCGCCTTCTCCGGCCGCTTTGTTACCTGCAACTTCCAGTCGCCCATGCGCACCGCGCGATAGTCGCCCGACCGCCAATAGAGCGCCTGCCGTTTCGCCGGCCCGGCGAGAATATCCTCGCTATCGATGGTCCGGTCGGTTGGGACCGCCGCCCCCGCCACGGCAGCAATGGTCGAAAAGATGTCGATATGCCCGGTCATGTCGGCGCGCGTCGACCCCGGTGCGATATGCCCCGGCCAGCGCATGAAGAAGGGGGTGCGGATGCCGCCTTCGAAGAAGGTCGCTTTCCAGCCGCGATACGGCGCGTTGAGGTTCGCGATGCCATTGTACCAGGCGCCGCCATTGTCGCTGGTGAAGATGACGAGCGTGTTGTCGTCGATACCCGCCTCTTTCAGCTTCGCCATCACATCGCCGATCCGCCGGTCGAGTTGCGCGATCATCGCGCCGTAAACGCGCGTCTTGTGATCCTTGATCTGCGGAAGCTTTGCATAATCCTCCTTCGTCGCCTGCAACGGCGTGTGCGGCGCATTGAAGGCAAGGTACAGGAAGAAGGGCCGGTTCTTGTTCGCCTCGATCGCCTGTATCGCCTCGTCGGCGAAATAGTCGGTCATATGGCCTTTGGGATGAAAGCGCTTGCTGCCGTTGAAGGTCACGGCATGACGCAGATTCGCCCAGATGAACCGATCGATCGGATCCCACGGCAGCTTGGCGTTGACCGTGTCGGGATCATCTTCGGACAGGAACATCGCGCCGCCTGCCAGGATCGCGAGGCTTTCGTCGAATCCCTGCGCCTGTGGCTGCAGCTTCGGTGCTTCGCCGAGATGCCATTTGCCGATGTGCAGCGTATGATAGCCCGCCGCCTTTACCGCTTCGGCGATGGTCACCTCACTGGCCGGTACACCCATGTCGGGATAGTCCGGAATGTCGTCGGTGATCAGTTCCTTGTGGAACACGGTTTTCAACGGTCCGATGCCCGCGCCATGCGCCAGATTTTCGGCGAACTGCACCGGTACGGCCGTATATTCGAACCCGAAGCGGGTCGGGTACCGTCCCGTCATCATCGCCGCGCGCGAAGGGGAGCAGGTCGCATTCGCGGCATAAGCGGTCGTGAAATTGACCCCCTCGCGTGCGATGGCATCGATATTCGGGGTCTTCACTATCCCGTTGGCAACCCCTCCGCCGTTGAGGCTGATGTCGTTGAAACCCATGTCGTCGGCGACGATCAGGATGATGTTCGGCGGCCGCTTGCCGGCCAGCGCACCGGTGGGCGCCTGCGTCGGCCCCTGCTGCCAGACGACCGGCCGATTGTCCTGCACCGGGTCGCGCCAGTCCTGGAGCAGCCCCGGGATCCGGTACTTATTTTCCTGAAAGCCCCAATAGCCCGCCGCGCCGACGGCCGCGAGCAATCCCAGCGCCATCCATCTCTTCTTCATGCCGCCCCTCCCCATCCGAACGTCACTATCATGATATGCCCCATTGCCGCCGCCAGCGCGAGCGCCAACCCGATCGTTACGCGCGGACTGGCGTAGAACGCGATCTCGCGCTGCGTCGGAAACGAAAAAGTCGTCTCGATCCCCAGCGATTTGGCGGGATGTGCTGTCCGGAAAGCAGGGTCGCCCGCCATCGCGACAAGGTCGCGGCGGCTGCGATATCGCATCGTGCCGACCAGCGACCAGCCCGGATCCTCGGGCGTGTTCCACGCATCGATATAGCCGCCGACCTTGCGTCCTACGAATAGCGGATGCCCGCCGCGTCGCATCAACGTCCGCAAGAACGGGTCCGAATAGCGACGAAGCCATTCGCGGCCATCGAGCGTCTCGCCGCTCGCCGGGTCGGTCACCGCGCCGGGGCGGGTACGCACCAGATTGACCATCACGAACTCGCGGCCGTCGTCAGCCTCCAGAAAGGCGCGGAGCCGCGCCGCATCATTTCCCGTTTCGACCATGCGCGGGCCCAGCGTCGCGAGAAAGGCCTCTATCTCGGGCTCGCGCAGAGGCCGCCGCCGGCCGTCATAGAATGCCAGAAACCCGAGCCAGAGCAGCAATGCGCCCGCCCATGTTACCGCCAGATACGCTGTCTGATCGACCACCCTGCCCCCCTTTGGCCGTTGCCATCCATATTATGGCACTATATGTGTCATTATATGGATGGCGGCGCAAGATGGTTAGGGTCAGGACCCATTCATTCCACGATCGAGGTTTGAAGCGATTTTGTTCAGGGCGAGGAGAAAAGGCGCAGGAATATGGGCGATATTTCCAGACTTTTTGACGAAGCCATGGGCAAAATCGATCAAATCCCGCAGGGACGCCGAAATGGCTTCGATCTCGAACCTGCGCGGCCTTGCGGGTAGCGATGCTACCCGCTGCATCCGAACAGGCCCGATATCTTCGCCATTTCGACGCCTCGAACGCGGAATGAATGGGTCCTGACCCTAAGGCCAGGATCCCAGTTCGGGCATTGACGTTCTTGCAAAGCTGGGCCAGCGGAGACGCTATGGTGGGGAAGGCAAAAGCAGCGGCCGACGAAAGCCCGAACGCGCGGCCTGACGGGCGGCGCGAGCGTAGCCGGTCGAGCCATAAGCGCATCGTCGAGGCGATGATGGGCCTGATTGAAGGCGGGGACCTGAGCCCAAGCGCGGCGCGCGTCGCCGAGGAAGCGGGCGTCGGCCTGCGCACGGTATTTCGCCACTTTGACGATATGGACGCGCTCTATCGCGAGATTTCGAAGATCATCGGCGAACGCATCTGGCCGATCGTCACTGCACCCTACCCCGACAATGACTGGCGCGCCAACCTGCGCGATCTGACGCGGCGGCGCGTGCGTGTGTTCGAAACCATGCTGCCCTTTCGCCTCGCCGCCAATATCAAGCGCTATCAGTCGCCCTATCTGATGGGCCAATATGCGCAGGTGGTGACGCTGGAGCGCGAGTTCGTGCTGCGGCTCCTTCCCGCAAGCGTCGGCGGCGACCGATATTTCGCCGAAGCGCTTTGCGCCACGCTCTCGTTCCAGAACTGGCGCGCGATACGCCAGGATCAGGGACTGTCGGTCGAGGATGCGAGCGCGGTCGTCGCGCATATGGTCGAAGCGCTGGTCGCAGCCGCAAAGCCATGATCTCCCGCGCCGCGGCTCCCGCTCTGATGCTGCTCGGCGTGCTGGCCGCATGTGGCCCGGCCCCAGCCGAAAAGGTCGCCGAAGCAAAGCCGCCCGAATGCCCGGCCATGCCCGTCGAGGACTACGTCTGGATCCCCGGCGCGACCTTTGCGTTCGGCGCCGACGCGCATCTGCCCGAGGAAGGGCCGCCGCGCACCGTCACCGTCCCCGGCTTCTGGATGGCGACGCACGAAGTGACGAATGCCGAGTTCGCCGAATTCGTGAAGGCCACGGGGTACAGGACCCTCGCCGAACAGGATCCGCCAAAGCTGCCCGGCGCACCGCCCGAGATGCTGGTTCCCGGATCGGCGGTATTCACCGCCCCGACCGATGGCAATCCGAACTGGTGGCGCTGGGTGGTCGGCGCCGAATGGCGTCACCCCGCCGGGCCGCAGACGACCATCACCGGCCGCAGCCGCGATCCGGTGGTCCAGGTCGGCTATGACGATGCGCTCGCCTTTGCCAAATGGAAGGGCAAGACGCTGCCGAGCGAGGAACAGTGGGAACTGGCAGCCTCGACCGGCGGTGCCGATCGCAACGTCCCCGTCGGCAAAGACGGGCCCCCCCGCGCGAACTATTATCAGGGTGTCTTTCCTGTCCGCGACCTTGGCACGGACGGTTTTACGAGCCGCGCGCCAGTCGCCTGCTTTCCCGCCGACAATCACGGCGTGCACGATCTGATCGGCAATGTGTGGGAATGGACGGCCAGCGCGGCAGCCCCGTCCGCGACCGAGGAACGCAATGTCATCAAAGGCGGGAGCTTCCTTTGCGCCGCCAATTATTGCGCCCGCTATCGCCCCGCCGCGCGGCAGTTCCAGGAGCGCGGCCTAGGCACCGACCACATCGGCTTTCGCCTGATCGACACGGCGCGCCCGGCGCCTGCGAATCCAGCGCCAGACAATCGCCGATAGAAGCAGAAGACCCCCGCCGACAATCAGTGCCGCCTTGATCGCGCGCGGCCTGCCCTGCCGTTCCCACGCATATTGGTTGATCTGTTCGTCGGCGGTGTAACCCGCCGGCATGTCGAGCACGCCGTTCGCTTTGGCATAGGCGGCATAATCGGCCTGCATCGCGGCGAACCGGTCGGGCATCGCCCGCGACAGATCGCGCGTTTCGCCGGGATCGGCCTTGAGGTCATAGAGCCGCCATTTTCCGTCGCCGGTCGGAGCCAGATTGCGCACCAGCTTGTAGTCGCCGCGGAACAACGCCGCGTTGCCCGAAAGCTCATAGCCGATCGGTGCGTCGCCGTGGACGCTGCCTTCGGCCCCCTCGAGCATGGGAACAAGGCTGCGCCCGGTCACCGGTTCGACCGCCCGGCCTTCCCACGACGACCCATGACCCGGCACCGCGGCCAGGTCCGTCAGAGTCGGCAGGATATCCGTCACATGTGCGAGACCGTCGTTGATCGCGCCCGCGCGCAGCTTGGGATTGCCCGGCCAGGCGATGATCAGCGGCACGCGCAAGCCGCCTTCGGTCGCACTGAACTTGTATCCCGACAGCGGCGAGGCCGCCGCGCTCGCCCAGCCGGGGCCGATCGCGCTAAAGCTGCCGCGTCGCCCGATATTCGCCGTCGACGTGTCATATTGCCACCCCAGAAACAGGCGGTTTCGCGTACTGCTATAGGGGTTCGTCGGCTCGGCGCCATTGTCGGACAGAAATACGAAGATGGTATTATCGTAATCGCCGGTTGCTTTCAGGTGCGCGACGAGGCGGCCGATCTCGCGGTCCATGGCGGTCGCCATCCCGCCATAGGCCTGCATCACGCGGATCGCCGCCGCGCGTTCTTCGGCATCGAGCGTGCCCCAGTCGGGCGTCGTGCCCATCGTGACGATCGGGACTCCGGCGGGCATGATGCCCAGCGCCGCGGCGCGTTTCGCCCGCGCCTCGCGAAGCGCGGTCCACCCGTCCTTGTACATCGCCGCATAGCGCGCAATGTCGCTGTCCGGCGCCTGCACCGGAATATGGTTGGCGAGGAAATTGACCGACGCCAGGAACGGCTTCCCGCTCGCACGGTCCGCCTCGATATAATCGATCATCTTCTGGACGACGAAGTGCGAGGAATAATAGTCCTTCGGCAGTGTCGCCGGCTTGCCGTTTTCGGTCCATGCCGCGGTCGAATACATGCCCTCGATCGGCCGTTGCTCGAAATTGTCGGCGCCCGCGTCGGCCAGGCTATAGGCGCGATCATATCCCCGCGCGTGCGGCAACCGCTTCGCATCGCTGCCGAGGTGCCATTTCCCGGTAAGATAGGTGCGATAACCCGCCGCTTTCAGAAGCTGCGCGATCGTGACGACGCGAAAATTCATCACCGTATCGTACCCCGGCTTGCCGCGATGCGCGTCGGGGATGGTCTCGGGCATGTTGCCGAGGCCGTTGCGATGATTCATGACGCCCGTCTGGAGCATGGCGCGCGTCGGCGAGCACGACCCCGCGACATGGAAATTCGAAAAGCGCATGCCGGCGCGCGCCAGCGCATCGATGTTCGGCGTCGCGATTTCGCTGCCGAACGAACCCACATCGCTGAAACCCCAGTCATCGGCGAGCAGGATCACGATATTGGGGTGACGCGGCGACGCCGGGTTGGCCTGAGCCATCGCCGGCGCCGCCGCCAGCAGGGTCAACGAGGCGACGATGGCAACGCGGTGCCGGCCCATACGACCCGGCCCCTTACCGGCTCCACCGCGCGCTTTCATCGGCTCTCCCCTGCGATTCTTTTGGCATTTGATATGCCAATAGAGATGCGAGTCAATGCCCGCTCTTGGCATGCATCATTATCCATGCTGTGCAGGGAACGAAACAAGGGAGACGGCGATGAGCGGACTGGTCCTGTATGATGAGGCGGGCGGCATCGCGACGCTGACGCTGAACCGCCCCGACAAGCGGAACGCGCTGAATCTGGCGCTGTGGGGCGAACTCGACGCACACGCCGATCGGATCGCAGCGGCGGGCGACGCGATCGGCGCGGTGATCCTGCGCGCCGCCGGGCCGGTCTTCTGCGCCGGCAACGACCTCAAGGAGCGCGGACTGGACACGCCGCGCCCGCATTACCAGGCGTCGATCGTGACCAAGCTGGCCGAACTGCCCCAGCCGTTGATCGTCGCGGTTCAGGGCGGCTGTTTCACGGGCGGTCTCGAACTGGCGCTGGCCGGGGATATCATTATCGCCGGGGAGGGTGCGCGCTTTGCAGACACGCACGGAAAATTCGGCCTGGTGCCGATCTGGGGTATGAGCCAACGGTTGCCGCGCCGCGTCGGACCATGGAAAGCGCGCGAGATCAGCTTCACCGGATTGCCGGTCAGCGGCGCCGAGGCCGCGCGGATCGGGCTTGCCAATCAATGCGTCGCCGATGCCGACCTGGATACGGCAACCCGAAACCTTGCCGACGCGATCGCCGTGCAGTCGCGGCACAGCGTCTTCGCCTATAAACGGCTCTATCGCGAGCAGGCGGACTTGCCGCTCGACGCCGGACTTGCGCATGAAGTCTTCAATAGCGCCGGTGTCGCCCCCGACTTCGCCGAGCGCGTGGCGAAGCAATTTTAGCGCGGAAAGCCCGAACGTCAGCCGATCGGTTTGCCTTCTTCGACACCCGCCCATTGGCGGCCGTCGTGCCCGAAGAGAATGTGCGCGCCGGCCCGCCTCTGCCGCGCCAGATATTCCATCGTGCTGAGGCCCGCCTCGCGATCGACGACCGCCTTTTGCAGGATCATCAGGTCAAGATTGCGCTCGGTGTAACAGCAGTCGGCGGCGAGCAGGACCTCCCGCCCGCCGGACAATCTGGCGATGACGCTCTGATGCCCGGGCGTGTGCCCATAGGTCGGCACGATCCGTACACTGCCGTCGCCGAACAGGTCGAGTTCGCCATCGATCGCCCTGACCGGCTGGCCGGTCGCATAGTCCACCGCTTCATAGAGCCCGGCTTCTTCGGTCGCCTGCGCCGCCGCCAGCTCGCGCGACTGGACGATCATCGTGGCATTGGGCAGGCTGGCATTGCCGCCGCAATGGTCGATGTGCAGGTGCGAATTGATCACCCAGTCTATGCTGCCGGGATCGACGTCGATACTCCGCAGCCGCGCAGCGATTTCCTGCCCCTCGAAATATTGCAGCCCGAACTTGTTCGGCGGCAGCGCGTCGGCAAGCGTGCGGCGATACCGCACGCCCATACCGGTGTCGAAAAGTGCGCGCCCCTTCGGATGGTCGATCAGGTAAGAGGGCACCGGCCCTTTCAGATAATCGCCCTCCTCGCCCTCGATGAAATAGCCCGGGCGGCACTGGAACCAGCCGGTGTTGAAGGCGAAGAGCCGAAGCCTGTCGGTCATGTCTCGCGATACTCGGGTGGCCGCTTGCCCAGAAAGGCGGCCAGTGCCTCACGGTGATCCTCGGTCGCCGACAGGATGACCTGCTGGCGATCCTCGATCGCCATCGCCGCATCAAGGCTTTGTGCATCGATGTTGAGGTTCAGCGCCTGTTTCGAAAGGCGAAGGCCCCATGGGCTCGTCGCGAGCATCTCATCGGCGAGTGCGAGGCCTCGATCGAGCAGGTCCTCCGCCGCGACGATCTCGCTGACCAGCCCGGCCCGCAGCGCGCGCTCGGCGTCGATGAAGCGCCCCGTCAGGATCATCTCCGACGCCAGGCTCGCCCCGACGAGACGCGGCAGGAAATAGCTCGACGCCATGTCGCAGCCGCCAAGTCCAATGCGGATATAGGCGGCATTGCATCGGAAATCCGGCGACGCATAGCGCACGTCGGACGCCAGCAGCAGCGACAGCCCACCTCCCGCAGCGGCGCCATGGCCCAATGCGATGATCGGTTGGGGGCAGGCCCGCATCTTGCGATAGATGTTGCCGATGTTCGTCTGGGTACGAAGCGTACGCAGCACCGGCGTTTCGTCCGACGACCGGTCCTCCTGAATATCGAGGCCGGCGCAAAAGCCGCGGCCAGCTCCGCGCAGGATGACGACACGAACCTCCTTGCGATCGGCGAGTCCGCCGAAATAGGCGCTCAGTTCGTCGACCATCCCCTCGTTCAGCGCATTCAGTCGTTGGGGGCGGTTGAGGGTCGCAATCTCGACCTGCCCGCGCGCTTCGATCAGCAGTTCGCCGCTCACAACGTCTGCCCGTCGTCGACCGTGATCACGCTGCCCGTAATCCCCTGCGCCGCATCCGAACAAAGCAGCAGCAACGGCGCGTGAAGGTCGGTCGCGGGCCGCATTCGCTGGCGCGGGAAGCTTTTGACCATCTGCACTCCAACGTCGCTTTCGAACAGGACGGCCGTCATTTCGGATTCGAAATATCCCGGCTGGATGACGTTGACGCTGATTCCCCGCCGGGCCCATTCACGCGCCAGCGCCTTGCCAAGATGGCGCACCGCCGCTTTGGTCGCGCCGTAGACCGAGGTCGCGGGAAAGACCTTTTCCGCGGTGATCGATCCGATCAGGACGATCCGCCCGTTCTGCTTTTCGCGGCTGCCCGAGGCGTCGAGCCGCTTCGCCCCTTCGGTCGCCGTCAGAAACACGCCGCGGACATTGGCCGCAAACAGGAAGTCGACCTCGTCGACGCTCAGGCTCATCGCCATCTTCTCGGTCGCGACGCCGGCATTCGCGACGATCGTGTCGACCGTCCCGAACGCCGCCTCGGCGGCGTCATAGGCCGCTTTCGTCGAGGCCTCGTCGGTCACGTCCATCGACACCGCGACCGCTTCGCCGCCCGCAGCCCGGATTTGCGCGACCTGTTCGGCAAGCTTGTCGGCGCGGCGCGCGGCAAGCACGACCTTTGCGCCCGCCGCCGCCAAAGCCCTGGCGAAGCCAGCACCGAGCCCCGAAGAAGCCCCGGTGACGAGCGCGACGCGCCCCGAAAGGTCGAAGGTCGGCTGTTGCACCATGTGTCGTCTCCATTTTTGCTGTCAGCAGTTCTGGAGATGATTGACGTTAACGTCAACCTGGCCGCGGCAGTTCAGGGGGTTGACGGATCAAGTTTGTTCATCTAATGTTCTCATCGTGCACAAACAACCTGTTCCCCCGTCGCGGCCGCCAAGGGCGGCGGGCGGGGGATAAAGGGTTGCCCGGCTTTCGTCTCGAAGAGGCCCCGGCATTGATCGCGGCGACAAACCGCGTCAGAGATGGCTTCGCCGGATCTGACGGGAGAGGCTTCGATATGCCAGTGTTTTTCAACGCCGTTTCAGGTCGGACCTGACCCATGCACGCGGTAGAAGCCTTCGAGCTTGTTCTCGGACTGTTGGCGCTGGTCATCGCGCTCCACTGGCTGGCGCTGAAGCTGCGATGGCCGCCCGCTACAGCCCTGCTGGTCGGCGGCGGAGGGCTCGCTTTCATTCCTGGGCTGCCGGCCATTTCGCTTGACCCCGAACTGGCGCTGGTTCTGTTCCTGCCGCCGCTCCTGATGGACGGCGCCTATTTCACCGCACTCGGCCGTTTCCGGCGCCATCTTCCGGGCATATTGTCACTCGCGGTCGGCGCCGTGGTCTTCACCACCCTCGTCGTCGGGGTCGTCGTACACTGGATCGTTCCGGCCCTGCCGTGGGCGGCCTGCTTCGCACTCGGCGCGATCGTCTCGCCGCCCGACGCGGTGTCGGCCCGCGCCGTGCTGAAAGGCGTCCACCTGCCACGTCGGCTCGAAGCGCTGCTGGAGGGTGAAAGCCTGCTCAACGATGCGACCGGCCTGATCCTCTTTCGCTTTGCGGTCGCGGCGACCCTCAGCGGGGTGTTCCACACCGGCGAAGCGATCCGGAGCTTCGCGTTCGTCGCGATCGGCGGCGTGATCGTCGGCGCCATTGTTGCGGCTGGTTGGGTGTTCCTCGCCAGACGTCTGCGCGACCCGATGCTGGTCATGCTCATTACGATCCTGCTCTGCTGGGCGGCTTATCTCGCCGGCGAAGCGGTGCATGTCTCGGGCGTGATCGCGACCGTCACCGCGGGCCTCGCCCTCGGCTGGTATCAGCATGAGATACTGCCCGCGGACGTCCGCCTTCGCGCCAATTCGGGCTGGTTCATCATGGTCTTCATCCTCGAAGCGCTGGTGTTCATCCTGATCGGCTTTTCCCTGCGCGGCGCGATCGAGCGGATCGGCGGAATCGGAGCGATCCCTGCATCGACGATCATCGTCGTGGCCGCGGTCGTGATCACCGTCACCATTGCGCGTTTCGTCTGGATCTTTGCGTCGGAAGCCATTCTCGAGACCGCGCGCAAGATCGGGCTGAAACGCGCGCGCCCGCTCGGCTGGCGGCAGGCAACCGTTTTGAGCTGGGCGGGGATGCGAGGTGTCGTGACGCTGGCGGTTCCATTGACCCTGCCCATCGACATGCCCGGTCGCGACCTGATGCTGATCTGCGCCTTTGCGGTGATCTTTGTAACCGTGGTCGCGCAGGGTTCCAGCCTCGGCATGCTCATTCGCCGCGTGCAGCCGGTCGACACCGATCCGCCGGCGAAAATGGCGATGCCCGCGGCCGAGGCCGCAATGGCGCGCGCACGTTTCGCGGTTATCGAAAGACTGTCCTATGACGAAGATGGCACGCTGATCCATCCGATGATGCTGGAGGAGCATCGCAAGCGGATGAATTTCATGGAGCGTTACGAAGCCGATGCGAGCACCGCGATGGATGGGCTGCGTTCGCATTTCGACGTGCTGCTCCAGGCAATCGCTGCCGGCCGGGCCGAACTGATCCGACTGCATCGCGCGGGGCTGATCGAGGACGAGGTTCTCCACGAACTGGAACGCGACCTCGACGTCGAGGAATTGGCGATGACACTCCAGCGCGGCGATTAGCGGCGGGAACGCCGACGACTTTCACCAGATATCAAGGAAAACACCGGCTGGCTGGGGCGGCAGGAACCTCACCTAAGGAAAAGCTGCACCCCAAAAAGCCCTGTTTTCGGCCAATTTCGCGTGGCACCAGTTGCGACTGGCTACACTCACTGGCTACAGTTAGTGGCATCACAGACCAACCGCAATAGAACATCGGTGCGGCGTTCCCATGCAGGCGCTCAGGGTCTTTTGCTGCGCGCTGTGACAGCCGTGCGGTAGCCGTAATTCGGACGTGGCACGTCGCCTGATCTCGCTCGAATGAAGGCATTTTCCCCGTAGCTACCCCGCCTCGCACGCCCTGTCCTACCACAGAGATCGCCCATCGCTCCGCGTCCACTAGGTTAATCCTTAAACAAACGGCTGCCTGTGCGGCGACTGCACCTCAATCAGCGGCGCCAACTTACCTTAGCAACGACCAAGCACGTCCATTCACCTAGGCAGCAGCGCCGCGATGATGATCCCAGAATCTAAGTGGGGTCAACCTTGGTGCGGTCGGGCGCCCATTACGTTGCGCCCAGATCTATCGAAATTCGAATAAATGAAAAAAAAATTCTGAGTAGCTTGGGAGCAGCTTTCGACGATCCTATAACTCAGGGTCGGCGGAATAATCTCGTCCGACGAGCTTTGAACATTAGCTCCAAGGAGAATGAGAATGAAGACCAGTTTTAATCGAGAAATTGCGATGGATTTCCTGATTTGTCTCGGCAGGATGATAACCCTTAGACGAGAAGTAGACGGGATCCCTTTCAGAGAGGCTGCATTCACTGTTGCTGAAGCAGGGAATGAGCATGGTTTTGAGCAGGCGGTAAAAGAAGCCAACAAAGACCTGATTGTGCTTGCCTTCAAGCCCGGGAAGGAACGCCGTGGACCCGCCAATATCGCGGTTTATGAGACCTATGACGGTAAAGTGAAGACGTGGCCTCGATGCTCGGTATGGGTTCTTTCCAGGGAAGGACCGGCTCTGATAGTTCCCAAGGGCGCGGATTTCGGCTTCGCTTATCACGATGCGGCACTTTGTCGGGTATTGGAAATCCCGTTGGACCATCGGGCTGATCGGATCAAAATGGCGCGTAAGATCCTGTCACTGATGCCGCAGATCATGGCATGCGATCCCAATCCTTATGTCAGGGTTCATTGATCTCCCTGGGCGCAACGAGAGGTCGCTGGCAAGGCCGCGCTCCCGATTGGAGACGAAATAAGTATCATGGCGCGAGCGAACACCTGCCATCTGATGAACCCCTGATATGGGGCTCGCATAATGACATATCCGGCTGGCCCAGGCGTCGGCAATTCGATTGCCGACGCCTGGGCTCAGCAGATTCCCTTAGCGATTAGTCGGATAGAGCGAACGAAACGTCGCCATACGCATCGTCGAGCGCATGCCGGCGCGCAACAACTTCCGATCTTCCGACGCCGCGGTCCAATTCGCTGGGACTTGGCGACCGCTAACCGCTTCCACGATCTGAGTGTGCCTAGCTGCCGACAGCCGGTCGGCGATCCGGACGATGAGCAATGCAAACAGGCGCGGCATTTCGCGCATAACGAGGGCCGTGACATACGCGGCAATGACTACAGCAGTTAGTTCAACGATAAACATTCTATTTTCTCCTCCGATCTTCAGATCACCCTCTCCGCTCAATTTCTCTCCTGTTCTGGCTTGAAGGCCTCGCTATCCGCTCCTTCAGAAGCCAGAACAGGCAATGCGATATTCAGGGTGGTCGGCACCGGGCGTTACCGGTGCTCGGTGCCGACACGATCTCAGCGGGATTTTTGCGCTGTCGCTGCCATGACATATTCGGGCGGGACGATTCCGGTACGGTCCCACCAACGCTCGGCCAGGCGCTTGCGAGAGTTGTCCGTCCGCAGCCAGTTCTGCCGGACCTTGCCGTAATCGCGGTGCTCGGGGTCATATCCTCGCAAGGTGATGAGGAGATGGACGTGCGGCGCAATTTCGGGCTGATCGTCGCCTTCCGCTTGATGATGGATCGCCCAGTCTACAACCATGCCGCGGGCCACGAGATAATCCTCGGCAAAGCCTTCGATCAGATTGCGCCAGAAGGCGAGGTCCTCATGGCGCGGCAAGCTGCCAACGCAATGCGCGATTGTCGGCTCGTCGGGCCGATACCGGAGCGCATTCTCGTCCGCTTGTGCCCAGAGCGCGATCCCCGACAGCTTGGGTCCGGCGGCGCGGGCAGGAGCACATCGGCCCGCCGCCGCAAGGTCGGAGCGCGACGCCCAGTTCGGCGTCGGACCCCATTCATCAACGCTATTCTGGCGGTTGATGTAGGCATAGCTCGCCTGCGCCGTGCGGTGCGTGCGCAAGAGTTCGGGCGTGTAGCGGCTTGAGCGTTCCCGGATTACATATCGAGTGTTGAACGGGCGGATGTTATGGATGGTCGTCATTTGGTACGTCTTTCTACAAAGGACAAAGGGACCGCATCGCAGCGGTCCGCTTGCTGATTTGGGTTTGATGGTGGGACGGAGAGACGGCGCCGCAGTGGCTGCTGGACGTCGATTCACCGGATATTTAAAGCTGGTCGCTAGACCGTGCCCTGACGGGCATGACAGCGGCCCGTCGCATGCGAAGCGTTGTGCATATGCACGCTCGCAGGCCTCGCTGCTCGCGCGACCCGAGCAGCGAGGCCATTTTTTCATCGATAGTGAGTTTACGCGTTAGGCGCGCTCAGGCGTGGAACAGGCCGTCCTCGAAGCTGACCCATCTCGCGGTTTCGTCGCCCGCAGCAAGGCGTTGTCGATAGTCGCGATAATGATGCGCGAAAGAGTCTGCACGGCGGATTGGGCGTGAGTTCCCGATATCGGCGAGCGCGGCCTTGAGATACTCGCTGGCATCGATCCAGTCGCGCAGGGCCAGCATGATCTCGAAGAAGGGTTCCGGTCGCGCGATGCGGAACGCCTCGACATGCGCCCACAGCATCAAGCGTGCGGTCGCGACGCGCAGCGCATGGTCTTCGGCTGCCGCAGGCGCCGAGCGCGACCAGGCAAGCTCGATGTCCGCATCGCCGATCTCGGGCATCGGGATCGAGAAACGACGGCACGCTGTTCGCTCATCGAACCCATGGTCACCCATCGCGGCGGGATCGATAGCCGTCTCGCCAAAGCAGAGTTCTGCAAGAGCCGGCTCGACGAAGAAGCGCCGGCTCATCGCGTCCATCGCCAGCGTCATGCGATCGGCCATGGACGCGATCTGGACCACGCCGGGCAACAGTGTCTTGTCGAGCAAGTGCGGCAATGGGATTTCCGACTTGCGCGCGTCGGAGACGCAGATCGTGTTGATCCAGCGATGACCATCATCTTGATCGACCATCGTCAGGACCGCCGCCGCAACCGGCCTGCGTGCCAGCGCCGGATGCTGGTCTGGTATGTCGTTGACGGGAATGCATGCCAGACCGATCACCTGCAGGCATTTGGGAAGTTGATACTCGTTCACGATATTCTCCTTTCGGAGGATCAGGGATCCGAGACAGAACTCCTGCCTCTTTTCCTTTCACCCTGTTCCTCGCTTCCCGCGTCAGCGTCTCCACCGCTTGGCGGGCGCGCAGCCGCGTCCCGCTTTTCCATCCGGCGGACATGCGAGGCCGTTCTGCGGTTTCACCGAATGGGTGATTTTGATTTTGAGCAGCAGGCCTTTCTGACACTTAGACAATCAATTCTAAGCCCGTTGAACTCGCCGCCCGCTTCCCAACAGCGAACTGGGAACGCCACTTCGACTATTTTGGTCGTTAGAGCCTAGGAGCCAATGGGCTCAGACTGAGCGAGACTGCCCCGAACGCAGCGCCCCCGTTCACTTGCTCAAGAACGCGAGCTCTACAAGAAACCCCATCATCAGCGCATGCGACCCGGCGAGGGTATCGATGGCGGCATACCGCACGTTATCGAGACCCTCGCCGGGTTTAAGCTCCGTTTCGAGGTTTACGCCTTCCCGCTAGAGGTCAGTGTCATTTGGCTGACGCCTTCGCGACCAGAATCCGGCTGCTAATTGCGCAAAGCGAGCTCGCTGTTCTGCGTTTGCTCCAAGGGTTAACACCATAAGGCTGAAGGGCGTTTGCTGCGCCGCCCCGTCCGGTTTCAGGAATTTGACGCGCCCTTTAAGAAAGAAGATATCGGCGTCCAAGCTCAAAACCTCGTGGAAAAATGCCGAATCTGTTCTGACCGGAACGAGGCACACAACGGTGGCAACGTGGCCAGCTGACCATTGCTCATGAGCTCGCCGTAGCCACTGCAGGGCACATGAGTACGGCGGATTGACGAAAGCGAGACGCCCTGACCATGTCTGGCTAAGTCCGTCGCCGCCCCTACTGGCCAATATCTTACGGCGCGCCAGGACAGGGCTGAGTTCGTGAGCGCATGGATCGAGATCTATTTCGCCAAACGCTTTATAAATATTGTCCATGAAATCTGGCGGGGTGAAGCGGGAATCACGATCTTCCTTCTGACCCAGCGCCCAATACGCTCGAGCGGGAGCTTGACGCCGAGCTCTCGGCGCAAGCGCTGCCAGCAGGCGCAGCAAGTCTTCAACTGATCCCGCACCATTTTCGAGGTCGAGGATGGCCGTGTGCGACAGTCCGGTTCGCCTAACCAAATTCTCCAGCGACTTTCCATGTTTGATACGGGTGTTGCGGAGCTTTTCGAACAGCGTCTTACCGGCACTCAGACCTGTCAGCATGAAATTGGTTGAGTCCATTACCGCCACAAGCGTTGACACGGTGCCGACACCCTTTTCGAGCCGCGTAATTGTCTGGGGCGACACTCCGACATGCTTGGCCATGACCTTTCGCGACCAACCCTTTGATACGCGCGCTTCGCGCAATTCAACAATTAGGTTAGCACAACTTTCGCCTCCAGGCTCCGGGCGGACTGACGATCCGGCCGAACCGCTACTAACCTTCGAACCGATGCAATTCGACGATTTGCCGCCGAACGGCAATTTTGCCGCTGACAGCCCGGAAGGAGAAGCGTTTGCCCAGACATCCGAACCGCGGGGGAGTGCGGGGGATGTAAGGGATAATTTATTCGACGGCTTTGTGTTCTGTGCATTTCCCATGGCTATGGTTTCCTCGCTCGGCGAGCGAAGCCATGGCTGCTTGGCAGCAATGTTTAGGCTGGTTCATTCATGACCTCGAACGCCATTCAAGCCCGCATCAGCAGATGCGGAGCTCGAAAATTGGCGCGAATCACAAATTCATAGGTCACCGACTTGGGATGCTATCCCCGCCGCATGTTCGCAACTGTGCCGGGCATATAGACCCTAAAGATGAATAAATCTTTAATATAGCTGCGAAGTTTCTCTGGGTAATCGGAATCCTCTGTGCGAGCGCGCCATCTCGGCCAAACAGAATTACGAGAACGCGCGACTGTGTTCGCGTCGTCTTGGGGGTGAGAGTCGATACAAGGAGCATGATTTCCTGACAATGAGGCCTTCAGCGTCCGCGCCCGCTGGGCTCTCGGCCGGGCAGCCCGCGATCGTAGGGATGACGGCCCTTAGATGGCTTCGACCGTTTCGCATTTTGTTTCGCTGTTCGCCGCTTGATCCCGAACGCCATGATCGCCGCGGCAGCCGCCATATCCTCGCTGGATCGAGCCGATGCCAACGCGCGCTTCAACCGATCCGCCTCCTTCGGCGGATCGAACCGCACCGAACCGCGCTTGACCAGCAGCCACTCTTCGTCGAGCAGCAGATCGCCCATGTGCCGAAAGCGGTCCGCTTCGTTTGCACGCAGCGGCGCGGCTGGCAGCAAGCCGGAATCGACCATAAGATCATGCAGGATATCGCTCCGCGTCTCCTGCTGGACGAACCAGGCGGCGCGGGTGCGGGCGCGTATGTCGGGCCGTGTCAGCCACGCGGCGCGAGGTCCGAGGGCGTGGCGCAGCGTCTTCACCGTGTCCGGTGCCTCGGCATCCGCACGCCGCGCGAACAGGAAAGGGACAGGCGCACGGCGCCACAGGGCGGCAGGGTCGGTTTCCTGATATGTGTCCATCAATTCGGCAGGCACCGGCGCGACGTGCGTGGCAGGTCGATCAAGCCAAGATGCCCGTCGCTTCTGTTCCACGTCCCAAGCCGTTGGCCGGCGCGCCGGATCGATATCGGGCAGGTTCCTGAACATCTGCACACGCTTATCGACGATCGAGGACAACAGGTCCTGACCCGCGGTGCCCCGGATATACGGAGTATCGAACCAGTCGCGAGGGTCGTCGCGCACATCGATCTGCAGCGCGCCGCGCCAGCGCGCGATGCGAACAGGATAAGTTTCGATCACCGATCGAAGCGCCTGAAGCTGGTCATTGGTCGGTCTGTCGGGAAATGGCCCATTGATTGAGGTGTCGGCAAGCCGCTCATACAGATCAGCAAACTGTTCCCGCCCGTTGTGATGGATAGGACGATAGTCATCACGGCGAACATCGCGCAAAGTCGTCGCCTGCTTCGCCGCGACGGGGACAGTTTCGTGAGCGGAAATATCATATTCTCGCGGCAGTTCTGCGCGCGGTGAGAGCCATGCGGGCACCGGCTGTGGTTCGCGGCCAGGTGTGATCTCGCCCAGCCCCACCATATCGAGTCCGCGTGCGCCGAGCGATGCAATGGTCGGTAAGGGCTGATCGAGCGCGCGAGGCGGCGACAGTGCAAACTCCTGGTCGGCCTCCCGTTTGCGGCCTGACGCGACTTTACGGACTGCCTTAATGCGGAGATCGCGCAATTTGATCCGCCGCCCCATCTCGGGAGTGTCGCGCCAGCGCCTCACCGCCTTTTGCAGCCAGGCGCTTTTGTCGACGAGATTATCATCATCCAAACCTGCCGGCCCGCGCTTGGTCAGCAACGCGCCGACTTGGGCGAGTTCCTTCTGCTGGGCATCGCGGATCGCCGGAAGCCGCTTTCGATAGGGCGCGGCATTCAGATCGACGCCGTGGATCAAATCCTGAGGATCGTCGGCCGGGAGGACCACGAGGTGTCCGTCGACGTCGCTGAGCAGGAGCGGCGTCTCGGCGATGCGCTGCATCACCGCATTGGGGTCGAGGATGGTTTGAGTGCGGGGCTCACGTGACAAAATTGCGTCGATCACGCGGGTCGGCTCTGCATTCTGGACCGCAAGACCCAGGTCTTGCTCGAGGCGCTCGCGAAGATCGGCAGCGCTGCGTTCAAGAAGCATCGCCTGCTCGCGACGCTCGGCCATCGCGGCCTGTTCAACGACCAACTCCCGTTCGAGTTCATCGAGATAGGCTTCGGCCTCGTTACCCCGCCGGGTCCACGCGTGCGACAGGTAGGTATCGTGTCCGTCCTTCCGCGCCTTGTCTGCATAGCCCGGAGCAAATTGCGCAACGATACGCGGATGGCTGCGCGCCATAGCGCACAGCGTTTCGATCTCGGCGGCCTCAGCGCGCAGCCGGATCGCGGCATGCTCGCGATCGCGAAGCTCGCGCGCGAGCCGGTCCAGCCGGTCACGCTCATCCGAAGTGCGGACTTCGCGCACGCGCGCTTCGCGAAATTCGAAAGCGGTATCAGCATTCGCCAAATCCGCCTCGCGCTTCGCCACGTGCTGCGCAAGCACGCGCGCCCAGCCGATCGCTGCATTGTCGAGCGACACATCCGGCGTATCTCCCGCGCGTTCGAGTACGGTGGCCTTGCCGCCGACCTTACGCATGGTTTGCGCGTCGAGCCCCATCTTCGCATAGGTTTCTGGCGAGAGCCGATAGTCAGCGTCAGTGGCCTTCAGTTCGACGTTGACGAGTCGCGCGATCTCGCAGCGGAACGGCTTCATGAAGCTGGTCGCGATTTGCGGCACGACGTGGGCGTCGAACGCCAGTTCACCGTCGCCATCGATGGACACCGCACGCTTACCGACCTGGAAGTGCAGGTGCCAGTTCGTCAGGTTATTGAGCGCGTCGGGTTCATGCCGCACGAACAGGGCGGGCACGACCCGATTTGCGTCAGCATCGCCGCTTTCGGATTTGGCGAGCGATTGCACCCAGGCGTTCGCACCGACGAGAATGCGTTCGTGCGCCGCGCCGTCGAGATCGGCGGGCAGCTCCGCCTCGCCCGCAATGACCGCATAGCTGCCGCGACCTTCGCTGAGCTTCACCGGCGGATCCGCATCCGGCCAGCCGGGCAGCGCCGCGAGCCACTTCAGCGCGGCAGGCGCCTCCGGATCGATCCACGGCACACCAACCGACTGGCGCTTTTTGCCGAGCGCCTTGCCGCCATCCACCCGCCTCTGCTCGGCGTTGAGAATGTGACGCAGACCTTCGGGACAATCGGCGCGAAGCGCAGCGCCCGCCAGAAACGCAGGCGCGATTTCATATCTGATGTTGAGACGCGGCGGTCCGGCGGATTTATTCTTGCGCCGACCGAACTCATGCGCTTCGACCGCGTCCCACTGCCTGGCTCGCTTGACCGGATCCGGATCGAGCGTCGTGACGAGGACCTGGCGATCGTCATGGCCATGATCCTGCGTGTAGCGGTCGAACGTCGCAGCGGGCCGCTCCTCTGCCGCCATTTCCGGCTCCGCATTCGCATCGCCGATCTTACCGGTCGCATAATCATCGAAGGCGGCCGCCGCTCGCTCGCGGGTGACGTTGCGCGCCAGGTGGAAGCTGCGCTCCCCCGCCACGCTCGTCAGCCGCGATATGTCCGGCACGCTCGGAATGCCGAACCAGGCGCGCCGGGCAGGAGCCGCCTTCCCGCGCTCCCAGCGCTGCGCGGAATCGAGGCTCGCTCGGACCTTGCCGCGCAGGAGCCCCAACGGATCATCGAGTTCGGTCTCCGCCAGGTCGAGCGGCAAGTCGCGGATGATCCGCTTTGCTGCGCGCCTGCGAAAAGTTCCGATCGGATCCATGATCTCCAGTCCACGCTTCCAGGGCGGGCTGCGCCCCTCCCACCAGCCCGCGGCAGGCGCCCGCTCGGGAAGTCCCGAGCGAAACCGACCTTCCTAATCCGAAGGATATCATGTTGCTGCTAACTTCCACAATCGAAGAATGGGAGGTTAGCCTATTGCGCAAAACAAGTAAGCCCGCATCGAATATAGCTTACATCTTCGGGGATCTCAAAATCTCCTGTGCTGGAAACTCTATCGATAATGTAAGGGGATTTTCGTTTCACCATACACGAAAATGGCGGATGTAAGGTGAAACAACGGTCTCTTACACCGAGCTATCCGTGACAAATGGACCACCATCCTGCGATATTTCCACATGCGAAAATAACGGTTATTGTGGATATCGCTTTGACATTACCATAAATGGTAGCCCGCCCGATTCGTCAGGCCTCCGCGAGATTGTTTGCGAGGCCCGGTCTTCTCGGTGCGGGAGGACGATTTGGATTACCTTGACGACGCTGTTGATGCCATTGGTAATCTATTGTGTGAAGCGGCGTTCGCCGGTTTCGACGCCGCGGTGGATCAGCATCAGGCATCGCGAGCGACGGGCGCTGAACTGCGCGATGGCGCTGTGGCGCACGCGCTGCTCGGCCCGTGTATAAACAGGCTATTACAAGAAATCACCGGTAAAGCGATCCGCAAGACGGTCCCGCGTTTCAACGCCTGGCGGCTCCATCCGCGGTATCGCCATGACGCGCTCGTGTTTGAACTCGAGGACGCTGAGAAATCTTTCCATGATGCGATCCTCAACTCGTCCGGCCTAGTCTGGCCGTCCCGCATCTTCAACATCGTGGTCGCTATTATCCGGATCCGCGCCGTCACAATAGCGATTGGGCCTGAATGCATTGCCGAACCGGCACCGCCGGGTCAGCAAAAGAAAAGCGCACCCTCGCTCCGCCGCCGCAAGATTACTGCGGCCGATATTCCAGACGAGATTGCTGAGATCCTCCTGAATTCGACGAACGGGCCAGAGCAGTGGGCCGCGGCGATCACCAATCTCGCGGCCATGCGCGGCACCGCTCTCGACGTCGGCGCGATCGCGACAAAGCTATCGGCCCTCGCCGAACTTGATGATGGACCTGAGATATTCAATCAAATCATCACGCGTCTGCTCTCAGCGGGCTACTCACGCAAGGCGCACTTCGCCGTCGCCGATCGATACACGCTCCACACAGGGTCGCAGCAGTTCCCCGAGCCGCCGCCTGCTCCCTTGCCACCTACCGGTCCGCCGCCCACTGTCCCCTCGCGGCAACAGCCCGTTACAACGGCGCAACACGCGGACAAGGCAACATACAGCCCTTCGACGCGGTCTCCGCAAAGGACGGCGAACGAAGCCGCAGCGCCGGGTCGTGGGGCGAATCTCGCCGCGAGATTTGCCGGGCGAGCACGATCGCAGGGCGACGCCCGGCAACGTCTTGCCGAGGCGCACGCCAAGCACGGCAGGCCCAAATCATGACCGCACATTTCACGCGGGTAGCCGCACCCCTGCGGCCAGGCGACCAAACTATTCAACGCAGAAAGGAAGTGACCCATGTCGACCAAAGAACAGGTTGAGGAGCACCGGCGCAAGCGCCTCATGCTTTACGAGAAGGAGAAGGGCGGCGTCGGCAGCACCGGCACGCTGGCAACATTTGCACATTCGCTCATGCACCGCGGCATTCCCGTCATCTTCATCGAAGCGAGCCTGTCGCAGCGCGACATCGAACATGCCTATGGCAATCGACATCGCGTCGAGCCGATCGACCTGGGTGACGAATCCGATCAGGAGAAGCTCATCACGATCATCGATGACGCGCCCGATGACGCGTACATCCTCGTCAACGTTCCCGGCGGGCGATTTGAGGATCTTGATCGGGTCCACGAGTTCATCCGCTTCGCGATCGAGGATGAAGAAGACGCGCTCGATATCGACGTCGATATCATCTGGACCATGGGCCTCGATCAGGCGTCACGCGCGACGCTCGATGCCATGCTCGCCGGCGATCCGCCAGGCCGCGTGCTGCTCAACCTCCCAGCCTGGCACGGGCCGCCCCAAAAGTTCGTGCTCGTCGACGCCGAGCTTCTCGAAGCAGTCGCGAAGACTGGGGGCGATGTCTTCTGCTGTCCGGCGCTGCCCGAGCACATCTACGACAAGTTTCGCACCGATAACATGGGTCTCGATCAGATCGATGCGGGCCTATCCCGAGGAACCCGCGCGCGCTTTCGTATGTGGCAGCGCGATGTCGAAGACGCGTTGGGGGGGCTGTTCTGATGAGTAAGATCTCGAACGTCGTCCGGCTCTACCAAGCGATATACCACCGGAACCCGCCCCCGCAAACGCTGCTCCATCTGCAAACTATGGAAGCTATATTCGGGCTGCAGGACGACGAGCTTCTAACGCAAATTGTCGTATGCAATTTGGGTATCGCCGACCAGGTGGAAGCCGTGCTCAAGAAGCGCAGCGTCGAAGAGCAGGCGTTCATTGCGGAGCTTGCCGCGCACCGCGAAGAACTT
>NZ_JAEULM010000026.1 GCF_016793825.1 Sphingopyxis sp. | reverse complement strand
GTCAGCGCAAAAAGCGGGAACGCAGCAAGGCCGGCGATGAGCATCAGGTCCGCATAAAGTGCGAACCTGATGCCGATCAGAACGGGGTCCCCCACCGTCTTTTACTTTACGGTGAAGCTGAATTCGCTGCCCATGCGGTGGGTATCAGCGCCCGCCGCCGACCATGTGACCTTGTAGGTTCCGGCTGTCAGCGGCCGCTTGAGCATCAGCATCGCCGACTTGCCCTCTTTGCCCATCATCGACGAGTAAGGCACCTTCATCGGGGCATGATTGGCCATGCCGGGCATGCCGGTCATGACCAGCTCGGTCTTGAGGGTCGAGGCGACGATCTTTTCGTTGAACTGAAGATTGACCGACGTGACCTTCGAAACGGTCGAATTGGCGGCGGGCGTCGAGCTGACGAGCTTGGTGTGCGCGCTTGCCGTGGCCGGCATGAGAAGCAGAGCGAAAGCCGCCGCTGCAGAGGGGAGAAGAGACTTGAACATGAACACCTCCAAATGCGTGTCTGTCCTGCTAATACGCAGGATATCGGCATGGCCCTCAAATATTCCGGAATAATATTCTGGTGTGAGGGGTGAGGCGCTTCGGCGCGTATGTACAATGATGGAAAGGTTTGAAGAGACGATCGATGGATAAGGAGCTTCGCATTTTGAACAGGATCGATCTGCCCGCAGCGCTCGATGCGCTCGATGATCGCATCATGGGCGCATTGGCGATCCGCCGGCGCGAAGCGGTAGCGATGCGCCGCCTGATGGCGCTCGCGGCCTTTGTCTCGCTCGGCGGCGGTGTCTTTGCGGGGAGTGCGATTTCCCAGCCGGCGGTCGCGGCAAGCCCCCTGACCCCATTCGGCCCGCCTAGCGCATTGGTGCCTTCCACCTTGCTGGATGTACAGTAGCGATGCCGTCGCGCCGTCTTCTTCTCTTGGGGCTCATTGCCTTCGCCGCGGCGATTGCCGGCGTGTTCATCGGCCGTCTGGTAGCCGATGCGCCCAAAGCCAGCGAAACCGAACTTCATGCGCTTCTCCACGGCCAACTCGACCTGACCCCGGAGCAGGAAAAGAAACTCGAGCGGATCGAAGCCGACTTCGCCGGTCGCCGCCAGGCGCTCGAACTCGAGATGCGCGCCGCCAATGTCCGGCTCGCGCAGGCGATCGAAGCCGAGCATGGCTATGGACCGCGCGTCACCGAGGCGATCGACGAGACGCATGAGGTGATGGGGACATTGCAGAAGGAAACGCTCCAGCATCTCTTCGCGATGCGCGGGGTTCTCAACCCCGATCAAGCGGAAATGTTCGACAAAAGCGTGGTCAAGGCGCTGACCGCCGATGCGCGGTGAGCGCCGACCTATCGCAATGTAGCGACCAGGATCTGGCGGCCTTTGCGCGCGCGCACCGCGAAGACGCCTATCGCGAGTTGCTGCGCCGTTACAAAACGGGCGTCTACCGGCTCATCGTAAAGCAGATCGGCGATGCCGACGAGGCGATGGATTTGACGCAGGAGACGTTCGTCTCCGGCTTTTCGGCGCTCGATCGCTATGATGGCGAACGCCCCTTCCGCACATGGATCGCCCGTATCGCGCTCAACAATTGTCGCGACTGGGCACGACGGCGAAAGGTGCGCGCCTTTTTCTCCCGCGCGCTCCCGCTCGAAAATGCGCATCACGTAGCAAGCGATGGTCCTGGGCCCGATTCCGCGGCGACCGACAGGCGAGAGCTCGCCAGGGTTCGCGGGGCGATCGATCAGCTGCCGCAGAATTTGCGCGAAGTGTTGCTCCTCCGCGGTGTCGACGAGGTCAGCCAGGCCGAAACAGCGGTCATTTTGCGGGTCAGCGAGAAAACAGTCGAAACGCGCCTCTATCGAGCGCGGACCAGGCTCCGGGAATTGCTCGCGGGAACATCTGCGAGCGCCGAGGGTTGAGGGTTCGACCGCTCGTTCAGGCGGCATCTCCTCATCGTCCGGCATTTTTATTGAGGGGCAGGCGTGCCGCCTGCGTATAGCTTTAGGAACAGTCAGTAACGGTCGGAAAGAATATGCAGATGGAAAGGCGTCGGTTCGTCAGTGGAGCTTTGGGTGGAGGGGCTGCTGCGGCGATGGCCGCATGGTTCCCGGCCTGGGCCCAGCCGGTGTCGTCCGGCATCACCGCGCCGCTTCCGACCGTATCCGGCAATGACATAACGCTGCGCATCGCGCGCCAGACGATGCGCATCGACGGCAAGGTCAGTCGCGCGATCGGGATCAACGGCACCGTGCCCGCGCCGCTCGTCCGGCTGAAGGAGGGACAAAACGCGCGCCTCACCGTCGTCAACGATCTCGACGAGGACAGCTCGATTCACTGGCACGGCCTGATCCTGCCGTTCCAGATGGACGGCGTGCCCGGCGTCAGCTTCCCCGGGATCAAGCCGCGCTCGAAGTTTGTCTATGAATTCCCGGTCGTTCAATCGGGGACCTATTGGTATCACAGCCATTCGGGGCTTCAGGAACAGCTCGGCCATTATGGCCCGATCGTCATCGATCCCGCGGGCGCCGACCCGATCGGCTACGACCGCGAGCATGTCGTCGTCCTGTCCGACCACAGTCAATTGTCGCCCGAGGCGATCTTCCGCAAGCTCAAGGTCAATCCCGGCCATTTCAACATGCAGCGCCAGACGCTGGCGGGCCTGCTTGCCGGCAAGGATCAACCGCTCAAGGAGCGGATCGATTGGGGCAAGATGCGGATGGACCCGACCGACGTCGCCGACGTCAATGGTTCGACCTACACCTTCCTCGTCAACGGCCATGGTCCGCGCGACAACTGGACCGCGCTCTTCAGCCCCGGCGAGCGGGTACGCCTGCGCATCGTCAATGCGTCGGCGATGACGATCTTCAACGTCCGTATCCCGGGCCTCAGGATGACCGTCGTCCAGGCTGATGGGCTCAATGTCGTGCCGACCGAAATCGACGAGTTCCAGATCGCGGTCGCCGAAACCTATGACGTCATCGTGACCCCGGTCGAGGACCGTGCTTATACGCTCGTTGCCGAGGCCAATGACCGCTCGGGCATGGGACGCGCGACGCTCGCACCGCGCGCTGGCATGGTCGCCGAGGTGCCGCCGCTCCGCGAACGGCCGCTCGCGACCATGAAGGACATGGGCATGGGCGACATGTCGGGCGGCGCGATGGCGGGTATGGACCATTCGGGCGGCGATATGGGCGCCATGCCCATGCCGGCGAGCGACCCTTCTTGTCCTCCCGAACATGCCAAGATGGGCCATTGTACGCCAGCGGGGGAAAGCGGCGCGATGGCGGGCATGGATCATGGATCTGGCGGAGGCATGCAGCACAGCATGCGCGACTTCAGTGTCGCGCCGCAGGTCAAGCGCGATCCCAGCGTTCAGACGATCTCGCCGATGCCGATGGATCGCATGGGCGAGCCGGGGCAGGGACTGGAGAATGTCGGGCACAAGGTGCTGACCTACCATGACCTTGTCGCGCTCGAGCGCAACCCCGATACCCGCGCCGCCTCGCGCTCGCTCGACATCCATCTGACCGGCAATATGGAACGCTTCATGTGGTCGTTCGACGGCATCAAGATGTCCGACTACCACGAGCCCATCCCCTTCATCGAGGGAGAGCGCGTGCGGATCAACCTCATCAACGATTCGATGATGAGCCACCCCATCCACCTCCACGGCCATTTTTTCGAACTGGTGACGGGCAAGGGCGACCGGTCGCCGCGCAAGCATACGGTGCTTGTCCAGCCGGGCGGCATCGCGAGCTTCGATTTCACCGCCGACGCGCTCGGCGACTGGGCGTTCCATTGCCACCTTCTCTATCACATGCACGCGGGGATGATGCGCGTCGTCAGCGTCCGTCCGAAGGGAGACGGCGAATGACCCGGGTCGCGCTTCTCCTCGCGGGTATCGCCCCGCTGGCCTTTGCTGTGCCCGCCGCGGCGCAGTCGATGGATCATTCGATGCATGGTGCGGCGCCCGCGCCGACACCCGCTCCCTCGCCAACGCCAGCACCCGTAGCGCAGTCCGCGCCCGAAGCGCCCGCCGAAGGGTCGATGGAGCAGATGGACCATGGGAACATGCAGGGCATGGACATGGAACCCGAGGCTTCAAGCTGCCCGCCCGAACATGCGGCGATGGGTCATTGTACGCCTGAGGCGGAAGCTCCAGGCAAGGGCGCTTCGGACATGGGTGCGATGGATCATGGCGCACCGCAGCCGTCCGATCCCGATTGCCCGCCCGAACATGCCAAAATGGGCCATTGCACCCCGAAGGGCGGATCTGCGGACGCGATGGCGGGAATGGAAGGCATGGCGACCACGAGCAGCGCTAGCGGCACCGATTTGCCGCCGGGCGATGCTACCGCGCCTGCGCCTCCCGGCGACTGGTATGCCGATCGCATTTATCCCCAAGCCGAAATGGAGCATTCGCGCCACGACATGATGAAAGAGAATGGTGCGCAGACCATCGCTTTCATCAGCTTCAACCTTGCCGAATATCAGGCGCGCAAGGGCCGCGACGGGTTCCGCTGGGACGGTGAGGCTTGGTACGGCGGCGACATTAACCGGCTGACGATCAAGAGCGAAGGCGAGGGCGTGTTCGGCGAAGGCATCGAGAGCGCCGAGGTACAGGCGCTCTACAGCCGGGCGATCGGACCCTATTTCAACGCGCAGGCGGGTATCAGGCAGGATCTTGGGCCCGGCCCCGACCGCACCTATGCGACGATCGGCTTCGAGGGGCTCGCCCCCTATTGGTTCGAAGTCGAGGGCGCGCTGTTTCTTTCGAACAAGGGTGATCTGCTCGCCCGGCTCGAAGGCTATTACGACCAGCGCATCACCCAGAAACTGATCCTCCAGCCGATGGCGGAGGTCAATTTTGCGCTCCAGGATGTCCCCGAGACCGGCGTTGGTTCGGGGCTTTCGGATTTCGAGCTCGGGCTTCGCCTGCGTTACGAGGTCGTGAAGGAATTCGCGCCTTATGTCGGCGTCGAATGGGCGCGCAAGGTCGGCGATACCGCGCGTTTTGCCCGCGCCGCGGGCGAGGATGCGAGCGGCGTCAGCTTCGTGATGGGGGTGCGGGCCTGGTTCTAGAAGTTTCGCGGGGTGGCGACACGTCGAGGAGAAATGCCGTGAAACCAGCCTATCGCAGCCTCGCGCTGCAGACGATCGTCAGCGGCGTCATCATGTATCTGGTGATGTTCGTCATGATCGACCGCCTCTCGAGCTTCTACAATAATCTCAACATGCTCTACATGACGCTGATGATGGTCTCGCCGATGGTCGTGCTGATGATCGTCGCAATGCCGGGCATGTTCCCGTCGAAACGTCTCAATACGTTCCTGCTGCTGGGATCGGCAGTTGCCTTCTTCGGGAGCTTCGGGCTCATCCGGACACAGACGACGATCGGCGACACGGCCTTCTTGCGTTCGATGATCCCGCATCACTCGGGCGCGATCCTCATGTGTGAACAGGCTTCTCTCAAAGATGCCGAGATACGCGAACTCTGCCGCGGCATCATCGCGGGGCAGGCGGCCGAAATCGAACAGATGAAATCCATTCTCGCGAGGAAATGACATGAAAAATCTGATGACGCGCCGTCATCTTTTCGGCCTGATTGCGGTCGGATCGGGGATGGCGCTTGCGGCATGCAATTCTGCCTCGGGCCCGGCGGCGACCAGCGATAAGAATGGCGCGGCGCCCGCGCCGGGCGCCGAGACGTCCAGCCCCAAGCGAATGCTCGTTTATCGCGATCCCGAATGCGGCTGCTGCGAAGCTTGGGC
>NZ_JAEULM010000024.1 GCF_016793825.1 Sphingopyxis sp. | reverse complement strand
CTGTCCCAGGTACGGTTGACCTGCAGGCGCAGGCCGATCGGATTGCTCTTCTGGCCCATCTTACGCCTCTTCTTCCTGTTCGCGCACGACGATGCGGATGCGGCTGAACGGCTTGACGATCCGGGTCGACTTGCCGCGGCCGCGAGCGTGCCAGCGCTTCATCGAGATCGACTTGCCGACGCTGGCTTCCTGGATGACCAGGGCATCGACGTCGAGGTTGTGGTTGTTTTCGGCGTTGGCGACGGCGCTGGCGAGAACCTTGCGCACGTCGACGGCCATCGCCTTCTTCGAGAAAGCGAGGACGTTCATCGCGTCTTCGACCTTGCGACCGCGGATCAGCGCAGCGACGAGGTTCAGCTTCTGCGCCGAGCCACGAATCTGCGTGCCCACGGACAATGCCTCATTATCCGCAACGCGGCGGGGGGATTTTGCCTTGCCCATTAGCGTTTGCCCTTCTTGTCGGCCGCGTGGCCGGGGAAGAAGCGCGTCGGCGCAAATTCACCCAGCTTCATGCCGACCATGTCTTCATTGACCGACACCGGCACGAACTTGCGGCCGTTGTAGACGTTGAAGGTCAGCCCCACGAACTGCGGCAGGATGGTGGACCGACGCGACCAGGTCTTGATCGGGGCAGAGCTGCCGCCGTCCTGGGCCGTTTCGGCTTTCTTGAGCAGATGGAGGTCCACGAAAGGACCCTTCCAGACCGAGCGAGCCATGGCTTACCTCTTCTTCTTCGCGTGACGCGACCGGATGATCATCTTGTCGGTCGACTTGTTCGAGCGGGTGCGGGCACCCTTGGTCGGCTTGCCCCACGGGGTCACCGGATGACGGCCACCCGATGTACGGCCTTCGCCGCCGCCGTGCGGGTGATCGACCGGGTTCTTGGCAACGCCGCGGGTCAGCGGACGCTTGCCGAGCCAGCGGCCGCGACCGGCCTTGCCCAGATTGGTGTTCTGGTTGTCGGGGTTCGACACCGCGCCGACCGTGCCCATGCACTCGCCGCGGATATACCGCTGTTCGCCCGAACCGAGACGCACGATGACGAGACCGCGGTCACGACCGACGACCTGCGCATAGGTGCCGGCCGAACGGGCGATCTGGCCACCCTTGCCCGGCTTCATCTCGATATTGTGGACGATCGTGCCGACCGGCATCTGCGACAATTCCATCGCATTGCCCGGCTTCACGTCGGTCTTCTTGCCCGCGACGACGGTGTCGCCGACCGCCAGGCGCTGCGGCGCCAGGATATAGGTCTGCTCGCCGTCCTCATACTTCACCAGCGCGATGAAGGCGGTGCGGTTGGGGTCATATTCCAGACGCTCGACGGTGGCCGGCATGTCCCACTTGCGACGCTTGAAGTCGATGAAGCGGTACTTCTGCTTGTGGCCGCCGGCGATGCCGCGCGAGGTCACATGACCCTTGTTGTTGCGGCCACCGGTCTTGTTCTTGCCTTCGGTCAGCGCCTTGACGGGCTTGCCCTTCCACAGCGACGATTTGTCGACGAGGATCAGGCCGCGCTGCGCGGGGCTGGTCGGATTATAGGATTTAAGTGCCATTGTTCTTGCCTCTTCCTACAATCAGACGCCGGTGGTGACGTCGATCGACTGGCCTTCGGCCAGGCGAACGATCGCCTTCTTCACGTCGCTGCGGGTGTAGGGCTTGCCCTTCCAGCGCTTGGTCTTGCCCTTGGTGACGAGCGTGTTGACGCCGATCACCTTGACATCGAACAGCGCCTCTACGGCGGCCTTGATGGCGGGCTTGGTCGCGTCGTTCGCAACCTTGAACACCACCGCGTTATTCTCGCTGAGCAGGGTCGACTTTTCGGTGATCACCGGAGCGAGGATCACGTCATAGTGACGCGCGTCGACAGTTTTTGCCTTAGCCATTGAAACGGGCCTCCAGCTTTTCGACCGCCGCGCGGGTCAGGACCAGCGTGTCGGCACGGATGATGTCATAGACGTTGGCACCCGCCGCCGGCATCGAGTCGATACCGATCAGGTTGGCCGACGCCATGGCGAAGCTTTCATGGACCGCATCGCCGTCGATGAAGAGGGCGCGGTTGCCGAGTTCGAGCTTGCCGAGCTTGCCGGCGAGCGCCTTGGTCTTGGCATCCTTGAGCTCGAGCGTGTCGAGGACGACGATCTTGCCGCCCTTGGCCTTGTCGCTGAGCGCCATCTTCAGGCCGAGCGCGCGGATCTTCTTGTTCAGCGAGTGGCCGAAGGTGCGGGCCCGGGGGCCGTGCGCCTTGCCGCCGCCGATGAAGATCGGCGCCCTGCGATCGCCGTGACGCGCGGTACCGCCGCCCTTCTGGCGACCGAACTTCTTGCCCGTGCGGGCGACGTCGCTGCGTTCGCGGGCGGCGCGAGCCGGACCGCGGCGCTTTTCGAGCTGCCACGACACGACGCGGTGCAGGATGTCGGCGCGCGCTTCGACGCCGAAGACGTCGTCGCTGAGGTCGATATCGGTGCCGGCCTTGCCGGAGCCCGCGGTTTCTAGGGTCTGAACCTTGACCTTCATGATCAGGACTCCTGCGCGCCGTCGGTGGTCGCGGTGTCGGTCACGACGGTCTCTTCGACCGGCGTTTCGACCGGCGCGTCTGCCGGGGCTTCCTGGTTGCTGTTGGCCGCGCTCTTGATGCCCGCCGGATAGGGGGCCTCGGGGTGGCGCGGCAGCTTGACCGCATCGCGGACCATCAGCCAGCCGCCCTTCGAGCCAGGGACCGAGCCCTTGACGAAGAGAAGGCCGCGCTCGACGTCGGTGCGGACGATTTCGAGATTCTGCTGGGTGCGGTTGCGCGCGCCCATATGGCCGGCCATCTTCTTGTTCTTGAAGACGCGGCCCGGATCCTGGCGGTTACCCGTCGAACCATGGGCACGGTGGCTGATCGACACGCCGTGCGTGGCGCGCATGCCCCCGAAACCCCAGCGCTTCATCGCACCGGCAAAACCCTTGCCCTGCGTGACGCCCTGGATGTCGACGATCTGGCCGGCGACGAAATGGTCGGCCGACAGTTCGGCGCCGACGTCGAGCGTCGCGTCGTCGGCGACGCGGAATTCGACGACCTTCGCCTTGGGCTCGACTTCGGCCTTGCCAAAAGCGCCGCGCTGGGGCTTGGCGACATTCTTCGCCTTTGCCGAGCCGGCACCGAGCTGGACGGCGACATAGCCGTCACGTTCTTGTTCGCGCACGGAAATGACCTGGCAGCCTTCGAGGCTCAGGACAGTGACGGGCACATGGCGGCCGTCGTCCTGAAACAGGCGGGTCATCCCCATTTTCTTCGCGATCACGCCAGTACGCATGATCCATACTCCTCAACAGAGGCCGGGCGGACCATTCCGCACGGCTTGCGGGACCCGTTGAGGCAAGCCTCTTACGGAACCCTCCCAGCCCAAAATTTCGATGCATCGCCCCGTCCGGGCTGAGGTGCCGCTTCCCGAAGGATAAGCGGCGAGACGGGGGACGCAGCCCGGACCATGATGCTTCCAAGGAAGCGGTCCGGCGGTATCCACCCTATCGTGACGCAGGCGGCGAACCGTCCTGCCGATAGAGACCCCGCTTTCGCGGGGCTGCTGACCCTTAGGCCAGCTTGATTTCGACGTTCACGCCCGCGGCGAGGTCGAGCTTCATCAGCGCGTCGACCGTCTGCGGGGTGGGCTGCACGATGTCGAGCAGCCGCTTGTGGGTACGCACCTCGAACTGCTCGCGCGACTTTTTGTCGACATGCGGGCCGCGGTTCACGGTGAATTTTTCAATACGCGTCGGAAGCGGGATCGGGCCGCGAATAAGCGCTCCGGTACGACGCGCCGTGTCGGCGATGTCGGTGGTGGCCTGATCGAGCACGCGGTGATCAAAGGCCTTCAGGCGAATGCGAATATTCTGCGTTTCCATGACTATTCCAGTCGAATCCCGTCTAACGATGCGAAAGAGCCGAAATGGCCTGCTCCGGCTCCCCCATGGAAGCCGAACCGGCCATTGAAATTCTTAAAGCTACGAGCCGCGCGAATCAGGTCCGAATCGCGCGGCTCGCGGCCCTATATTACTTTGTGATCGTCGCGACAACCCCTGCGCCGACCGTGCGGCCACCTTCGCGAATGGCGAAGCGCAGACCCGGGTCCATGGCGATCGGGGCGATCAGCTTGACCGACAGCTGGACGTTGTCGCCCGGCATCACCATCTCGGTGCCCTCGGGGAGGATGACCTCGCCGGTGACGTCGGTGGTGCGGAAGTAGAACTGCGGACGATAGTTCGCGAAGAACGGCGTGTGACGGCCGCCTTCGTCCTTCGACAGGACGTAGACTTCCGAGGTGAACTCGGTGTGCGGCTTGATCGTGCCGGGCTTGCAGAGAACCTGGCCACGCTCGACCTCTTCACGGCCGACGCCGCGGATCAGCGCGCCGACATTGTCGCCGGCCTGGCCCTGGTCGAGCAGCTTGCGGAACATTTCGACGCCGGTGACGACGGTCTTCTTGGTGTCCTTGATGCCGACGATCTCGACTTCTTCACCCACCTTGACGACGCCGGTTTCGATACGGCCGGTGACGACGGTGCCGCGACCCGAGATCGAGAACACGTCTTCGATCGGCATCAGGAAGGGCTTGTCGAGCGGACGTTCGGGCTGCGGGATCCACGCGTCGACGGCCGCCATCAGCTTCATGATCGCGTCCTTGCCGATGGCATCGTCGCGGCCCTCGAGTGCGGCGAGCGCCGAACCCGGGATGATGGGGATGTTGTCGCCGTCGAAGTCGCGCTTCGACAGTTCTTCGCGGATTTCCAGCTCGACGAGTTCGAGCAGCTCGGGATCGTCCAGCTGGTCGACCTTGTTGAGGAAGACGACCATGGTCGGAACGCCGACCTGCTTGGCGAGCAGGATGTGCTCCTTGGTCTGCGGCATCGGGCCGTCAGCGGCCGACACGACGAGGATCGCGCCGTCCATCTGGGCGGCACCGGTGATCATGTTCTTCACATAGTCGGCGTGGCCCGGGCAATCGACGTGGGCATAGTGGCGGCCGTCGGTTTCATATTCGACGTGCGCGGTCGAAATGGTGATGCCGCGCTCGCGCTCTTCGGGAGCCTTGTCGATGTTCGCGAAATCGACGGCGGCGTTGCCGGCGACGTTTTCGGCGAGCACCTTGGTGATCGCGGCGGTCAGCGAGGTCTTGCCATGGTCGACGTGACCGATGGTGCCGATGTTGCAGTGCGGCTTCGTCCGCTCAAATTTAGCCTTAGCCATGATATTGAACCTTCTTGTTCGATGTTTCGGTTGATCAGTCGTGGACGAGCCTGCTGAATCAGGCGCCGCCCTTAGTAGGTCTTGGCGCGCGGTGCAAGTCCGCGCTTGTTCAGGTCCTGCCGTGCGAGGACCCCCGCACGGCCAAACCAAATCAGGCCATCTTGGCCTTCACTTCTTCCGCCACATTGCTCGGCACTTCTTCGTAATGCGAGAACTGCATCGAGTATTGCGCACGGCCCTGCGTGAAGGACCGCAGCTGGTTGACGTAGCCAAACATATTGGCAAGCGGCACCATGGCTTCAACCACCTGGGCGTTACCACGGCTGTCGGTGCCCTGGATCTGGCCGCGGCGGCTGTTGAGATCGCCGATCACGTCACCCATGAATTCCTCAGGGGTAACGACTTCGACCTTCATCACCGGCTCAAGCAGCTTGATGCCGGCCTTCGCCGCCACTTCGCGCATCGCCGCACGGCCCGCGATTTCGAACGCAAGGGCCGACGAGTCGACGTCGTGGTAGGCGCCGTCGGTCAGCTTGATTTCGAAGTCGATGATCGGGAAGCCGATCATGTGACCGTTTTCGGCCGACTCACGCATGCCCTTTTCGACCGACGGGATATATTCGCGCGGAATGTTGCCGCCCTTGATCTCGTCGATGAAGGTGATGCCCGAGCCGCGTTCGCCGGGAGCGACGCTGACCTTGACGCGGCCGAACTGGCCCGAGCCGCCCGACTGCTTCTTGTGGGTGTAGTCGATGTCGACCGGCTTCGCGAGCGATTCGCGGTACGCAACCTGCGGCGCACCGACGTTCGCTTCGACCTTGAACTCGCGCTTCATGCGATCGACGAGGATGTCGAGGTGAAGCTCGCCCATGCCCTTGATGATCGTCTGGCCCGATTCATGGTCGGTCGACACGCGGAACGAGGGATCCTCGGCGGCGAGGCGATTGAGCGCGATGCCCATCTTTTCCTGGTCGGCCTTGGTCTTCGGTTCCACCGACAGCTCGATGACCGGCTCGGGGAATTCCATCCGCTCGAGGATGATCGGCGCGTTGTTGGCGCAGAGCGTGTCCCCGGTGGTGGTTTCCTTGAGGCCCGCGAGCGCCACGATGTCGCCTGCGAACGCTTCCTCGATGTCTTCACGCGAATTGGCGTGCATCAGGAGCATACGACCGATCTTTTCCTTCTTGTCCTTGACCGAGTTCAGATAGCTGCCCTTGGTCAGGGTACCCGAATAGATGCGGGCGAAGGTGAGCGAACCGACGAACGGGTCGTTCATGATCTTGAACGCGAGCATCGACAGCGGAGCGTCGTCGGCGGTCGCGCGCGAATCGGGTTCGTTCGTGTCGGGGTTGATGCCCTGAACGTCTTCGATGTCAAGCGGCGACGGCAGATAGTCGACGACCGCGTCGAGCAGCGTCTGAACGCCCTTGTTCTTGAACGCCGAACCGCAAAGGACCGGAACAAACGCCTGGCCGAGCGTGCCCTTGCGGATCAGCGCCTTCAGCGTCGCAACATCGGGCAGCGTGCCTTCGAGATAGGCCTCCATCGCGTCGTCGTCCTGTTCGACGGCGAGCTCGACGAGCTTTTCGCGATACTCGGCGGCCTTGTCGACGAGATCGGCCGGAATCTCTTCATAGAAGAATTCGGCGCCCAGGCTCTCATCCTTCCAGATGATCGCCCGTTCGTTGACGAGGTCGACGAGGCCCTTGAAGTCGCCTTCTGCGCCGATCGGCAGATAGAGGACGGCCGGGACCGCACCGAGACGATCGATGATCGTCTGGACGCAATAATAGAAGTTCGCACCGGTGCGATCGAGCTTGTTGATGAAGCACATGCGCGGCACGCGATACTTGTCGGCCTGACGCCACACGGTTTCCGACTGCGGCTCGACGCCGGCAACGCCGTCGAACGCGGCAACCGCGCCGTCGAGGACGCGCAGGCTGCGTTCGACTTCGATGGTGAAGTCGACGTGGCCGGGGGTGTCGATGATGTTCAGGCGATGCTCGGGACCATTGCCCTCTTCAGCCTTCCACAGACAGGTGGTCGCAGCGGACGTGATCGTGATGCCGCGTTCCTGTTCCTGTTCCATCCAGTCCATCGTCGCAGCGCCGTCATGGACTTCGCCGATCTTGTAGGACTTGCCGGTGTAATAGAGAATGCGCTCGGTCGTCGTGGTCTTGCCGGCGTCGATGTGCGCCATGATACCGAAATTGCGATAGCGTTCGAGCGGATGGCTGCGTGCCATGATCTTTTCCTTGGATTTGGGGGGAGGCCTTTGGAGCCGCCCCCGATATAGGAAGTTTTGTTGCGATTGCGAGACGCCCCCGTAACACGGGGAGCGTCCGGCAAATTACCAGCGGTAGTGCGAGAAGGCGCGGTTCGCTTCCGCCATGCGGTGCGTGTCTTCGCGCTTCTTGACCGCGTTGCCACGGTTGTTCGACGCATCGAGCAGTTCGCCCGACAGACGCGCGGCCATCGTGGTCTCGCTGCGGTTGCGCGCGGCCGTGATCAGCCAGCGGATCGCAAGCGCCTGCGCGCGGTCCGGGCGGACCTCGACGGGCACCTGATAGGTCGCACCACCAACGCGGCGGCTGCGGACTTCGATGTTCGGGCGGATGTTCGCCAGCGCTTCATGGAACACGCCGAGCGGTTCCTTCTTGGCGCGGGCTTCGACCGACTCCAGCGCACCGTAAACGATGCTTTCGGCGACGGACTTCTTCCCGTCCAGCATGACGCTGTTCATGAACTTCGACAGCACGACATCCCCGAAACGGGGATCGGGCAGGATTTCGCGACGTTCAGGACGACGACGACGAGCCATAGGTAATTCCTTTTACAACAGCATCCCGGCGCGTTGGCGGCTCGGGATGATCAGATAGCCGAAAAAGCGGTCCTTACTTCGGACGCTTCGCGCCGTACTTCGAACGGCTCTGCTTGCGGTCCTTCACACCCTGCGTATCGAGCACGCCGCGCAGGACGTGGTAACGCACACCGGGAAGGTCGCGGACACGGCCGCCACGGATCAGCACGACGCTGTGTTCCTGGAGGTTGTGGCCTTCGCCGGGAATGTAGGTGATGACTTCGCGCTGGTTGGTCAGGCGGACCTTGGCAACCTTGCGGAGCGCCGAGTTCGGCTTTTTCGGGGTCGTCGTGTAGACACGGGTGCAAACGCCGCGCTTTTGCGGGTTTGCGTCCATCGCCGGGACCTTGGACTTCGCCTTCTGCGGAGTCCGGCCCTTGCGGACCAGCTGGTTGATCGTGGGCATGAATGCTTCACCTTTATATGTCCGCCCATCAAAGCGAACGGTTACTGTGCCGCGGTGGATGAAGCTCCGGCGCCCGGTTCGCGAAATCGCGAAAAAGGACCGACCTGATAACAGCAAAAGACCCCGGCAGATCGCGTTGATCTTCCGGAGGCTCCATCCGCGCCAGCAATGTTCAAGCGCTGTTGTAACCGGAAGAGGCAGCAAACCGCCCTTTTCGGTCGAGCGCGCCCCTAGCGGCGATTCCCTCGCGGGTCAAGGGGCAGCAATATTGTTGCGCGGTCCGGAACGCGCTACCGCAAGACGATGCCCACCCTTCGCCACGGCAGCTTCGCGCCCCACGTCCATCGCGATACGCGCCTGCTCATCCTCGGCAGCCTGCCGGGCGCGCGGTCGCTGGCCGCGCGGCAATATTATGCGCATCCGACGAACCTGTTCTGGCGCCTGCTGGGAGAAGTGACGGACCAGCCGCTTGCGGCGCTGCCCTATGAGGAGCGGCTGGCCGCGCTGCGCGAAGCGAAGATCGGCCTGTGGGACGTGATCCGCACCGCCGAACGTCGGACAAGCAGCGATTCGGACATCCGCGACGCCGAGGCGCACGATCTCGGCGCGCTCGTCGCTACCTTGCCCGACCTCCGCATGATCGCGTTCAACGGCGGCAAGGCCTCGGCAATCGGGCGGAAACGCCTTCCCGCCGCGAATGGCATCGCTATGATCGATTTGCCGTCGAGCAGCGCTGCGAACACGACCGGCTTCGCGGCGAAGCTGGAACGCTGGCAGTTGATCCGCGCCGCGCTCTGAAATCAATCGATCACGCTTCCGCGCGCCATCACGAAATCGACCTTCTTGAGCAGGCGCACATCGGCGACCGGATCGCCCGTCACCGCGATGATGTCCGCGCTCTTGCCCGCTGCGATCGTCCCGATCTCGTTCGACAGGCCAAGCAGGTCGGCGGCGTTGATCGTCGCCGCCCTGATCGACTCGATCGGCGTCATGCCATGTTGCACCATCAGTTCGAATTCATCCCCGTTCCGGCCGTGTTTCGAGACGCCGGCATCGGTTCCGAATGCGATGCGCACGCCGCGCGGCACAAGCTGTTCAAGGCTTTTTCCGGTGATCGCGATGCGCCACTGAATCTTGGCAAGCACATCGGGTGCATAAGCGTTGGCATTCGCCGCAAGGCGTTCCTTGTACCCGTTCACGGTCGAGAGCGTCGGGACATAATAGGCCTTCGACTTCGCCCAGGCCGCGATCGTCGCTTCGTCGAGAATCGTACCATGTTCGATCGAATCGGCCCCCGCCTCGAGCGCGAGGCGGATACCGTCGGCGCCATGGGCATGGACCGCGACCTTCTTGCCGAACATATGCGCGGTATCGACGATCGCTTTCGCCTCGTCATCGAACATCTGCTTGCCGAGCCCGGCCCCGATGCGGCTGTTCACGCCGCCGGTGGAGGCGAATTTGATCACGTCGGCGCCGCGTCCGACCTGAAGGCGCACGGCGCGGCGGCAGTCGTCGGCGCCGTTGCAGGTATTGCCCGCGCCCTGAAAGAACGGACGCAGTTCGTCGCGATAGCCGAGCGAGCCATCCATATGGCCTGCGCTGCCGGAGATCGCATTGCCCGCGTCGATGATCCGCGGGCCGCGCACCTTGCCCGCAGCGATCGCGTCGCGCAGGGCCAGCGTTGCGCCATCACCGTCGCCCAGATTGCGCACGGTGGTGAAGCCGGCACGGAGCGTCTTCAAGCCGTTGACTTCGGCATTGAAAGCTTGCGCCGCCGGGCTGAGCGTCACCTCCTCGAGCTGGCCGGCAAGGCCGCCGGCATCGCTTGTCAGATGGACATGGCTGTCGATGAGCCCTGGCAGGACATATTTGTCCTTGAGATCGATCAGCGTCGCGCTGGCGTCCGGCGCCTGAAAACCATCGACGATCGCAACGATCCTGTCGCCTTCGACAAGGATCGTCGAAGCGCCGCGAACCGGCTTTCCGGGTTCGGCGAGCAGCTTTCCGGCATGGATGACCGTGCGCGCGGCCGGCTGTGCCGCCAGCGGCATGGCAACCGTGGCACCGGCCAGTGCGAGCGGGAGGGCGTAGATCGATTTCATCTGATGATCCCCTGTTTGTGACCTGATTTGTGACCTGGGGATGTTAGAGCCGATCAGAAGCCCATCGTAAAGCGGAGCGCCGCGCCCTTGTCATCGGGCATCGCGGCGATGTGGCCGGGATCCTGGCGCCACCATGTGTTGACGACAAGATCGCCGCCGAGAAGCGCCAGCGCATAGCTGGCCTCGACCACCAGTTCGCGTCCCGTGGGCGCGAGGCTATAGGTTCGCTGGCCGAATTCGGCGGCGCCCGTGGCATAGTCATAGGCAATCGGGAGCGTCAGATCGATGCCGCCGTGCGCGACGCGGAGCGGCTGCGCAAAGCGGAGCGCCGCCTGATCGTCGGGACGGAAGAGACCCGCCCTGGCAATGTCGAAGGAAAAGGCGCTGGACCGGAGCACTCCGCCGCTGACGAGGCCGGCGCGGTCGGGCCGGGTCCACATCTGACGCCACGCGCCCGAGAGGCGCCAGCCGCTTCCGGCGTCGAGACTGAGGTTCGCGTCGCCGGTCAGGCTCGTCGCTCCCGCCGCACCGAAGACCGGACCAAGCCGTCCGCCCAGAAGGCTGTCCGATTCGCGCAACCAGCTTGCGCCGACAGCAGCGCGAATTCGGCCAAAACGTCCGTCCCAGGCGGCGCCGAGGCGGTTGTAACGGCTGTCGTGGCCCGAACGGTAGCGGAGCAGAGGGTCATCCTGCCAGCGCGATCCCGACACCCAGCCGCTTTCGGCGAGTATGTTAACATATTGATCCT
Source organism: Sphingopyxis sp. (assembly GCF_016793825.1). Lineage (GTDB taxonomy): Bacteria > Pseudomonadota > Alphaproteobacteria > Sphingomonadales > Sphingomonadaceae > Sphingopyxis. The sequence goes on along the minus strand of NZ_JAEULM010000024.1, from coordinate 36,889 downwards.
GATATATTTTATAGCGGAATAGCGTGCCGATGCCGGGGCTGGCGGCGAAACCGATACCCTCCTGCGCGCCGTCGCCGATCAGCATGGCATGACCGCTTTCGCCACGCTCGCCCGCGAGCAGCCCGCCGATCCCGCGTCCGGCCGAGAAGCCGATGCGTGTGTTCGCGTCGAGGCGCGTGATCACCGAAGCTGCCAGCGTCCGCGCCCGATCGGCATCGTGAAACGAGAGTCCCGCGAGCGCGTCGGTGCCGGCGAGGCCCGGCGCGGTGAGCAACGACATCGCGGTCGCCCGCGAGGTCGCGCTCTGTTGGCGGATCAATCCGCCGATCGCGCCCGCCAATTTGAAATCGGGCCTGCGCGGGCGCAACGACTGACCGAAATCGATGTTGAAGGCGCGGCCAAAGCCATCCGTGACCAGTCCAAGCGTTGTCCCCGCTCCCTGCGCGCCGGCATCGCCCATCGGACCGCCAAGCAGCCCAAGCGACGTATCGAGCCGAACCGCAGTCGCGGTTCCCGCCAACGTTGTCGCGCCCACCGGTTGGAAAGCCCGGGCGATGTTCAGGATCCCCTGCCCATAGACCGGATCGACACCCGCCGCGCCGGCATCGCGCGCGGACTGGTAGAGCAACTGCACGATCTGCTGGCCGGAGAGGTTTGGAAAGGCCTGCGCGAGCAGCGCGACCGCGCCCGCAACCTGGGGCGCGGCAAAGCTGGTCCCGTTGAGGACGAAGACGAAGCTGCCGTCGGTCTTGAGCACGCCATTTTCATAAGCGCAGCAAACCCCTTCGCCGAGTGCCGACAGGAAGGATCCCGAATAATTTCCGGCGCGGTTGCTGAAACCGGACATGACCCCGTTTTCGTCCACCGATCCCGCGATGATGACCAGTCCGCCACCCGCATCGCGCATCCCTTGCGCGAACGGATCCGGGTTGTTCGGATCATTGCCATCGGCCGTCGTGTCGCCTTCATTGCCTGCCGAAAGGATGACGACGATCCCGGCCGCCGTCGCTCGTGCCACGGCGGCACGCAGCGTTGCGCCCGGCGCATCCTCGCCGCCGAGCGAGATGTTGACGACGCGCGCGCCCGCGGTGACCGCGCGGTCGAGGCCGGCCGCGATCGCGCTCTCACCAAAGCGGCATCCGCTCTCATCGTCGTCCGGGTCTTCGGTGGCGCAGCTTCCTGGCCTATCGGCCCGCAGCACGAGCAGGTTGGCGTTGAAAGCGATCCCGAACGTTCCGGCGTCATTCTTCCCGCCCAGCAGCACCTGCGCCACGTTCGTCCCGTGCGATCCTTCACCGTTGATCCCGCGCGATCCCGCGACATCGGCCGAGAGAGAGGAAATGCGTCCCGCGAATTCGGGACTATCCTCGTCGATCCCGTCGTCGATGACGCCCGCCAGAACCCCCTGCCCGGTCGCGCCCGCCTGATAGGCCGTGATCGCGCCGTGAAAATTGACGCCGTCCGATCGGCGCGTTTCAGCCGTGTTGAAAATGCCCGATGGCGGCGTTGGAGTTGGAGTCGGCGTGGGTGTGGGCGTGGGTGTGGGCGTGGGGACGGGCGTTGGCGCCGGCGGCGGCGCGGGTGTCGGCGAAGGCCTGGCGCCGCCGCCGCCACAACCCGCGAGCGACAAGGCCGCTATGCCGAGCAAGAAGGGCAAAGTCCGCCCCGAGAGATGCCGGTTCGCGCTGCGTCGTAACTTTTCGGCCATAGCCGTTTCCCCTGACCGTCTCTTAACCCCGGCGCGCGTGACATCTTTCCTGCAGGCCGGACAGGCTGACCTCAACCCCGACCCTTGCCACGATCACAACAAGATAACGTCCGCCAATCTAGAGCCATAGTCGTTGCCGGAAAGTAAAATCGCGCGTCTTGCCGCCACGCGGTTGCCGTCTTATGCGACGCGACGTCATGACTGCGCCCATCGACCATATCGACAACTGGATCTTTGATCTCGACAACACGCTTTATCCACCGTCGGCCAGGCTGTTCGATCTGATCGACGACCGCATGGGCGCCTTCATCATGCGATTGCTGGGCGTCAACGCTGTCGAGGCACGGCGCGTGCAGAAGCGGTATTTCCACGATCATGGCACCACGATGGCGGGGCTGATGCGTCATCACGGGGTCGATCCGGAAACCTTTCTCGTCGATGTGCACGACATCGCGCTCGACCGCCTGACGATCGACGCTCGGCTGCGCGCCGGGCTGGCCCGGTTGCCCGGCCGCAAGCTGATCTTTACCAACGCGGACGCCGATTACGCGGCGCGCGTGCTGGAGGCGCGGGGCATCGCCGACCTGTTCGACGCGATCTGCGACATCCGGATCACCGGCTATACGCCCAAACCCGACCCGCAAGCCTATACCGCCATGGTGGCCCATCTCGGCATCGATCCCGCGCGAAGCCTGTTCGTGGAGGATATGGCGCGTAACCTGACCCCGGCGAAAGCGTTGGGAATGACGACCGTGTGGCTGGACAATGGCAGCGAAAGTGGCCATCGCGACCACCTGCCAGACCATGTCGATTTCCACGTAAGCGACATCACCGACTGGCTCGACGACCTAGCTTTACCCGGGGGAATTTCATGACCGACCTCAAATCGACGATCGAAGCCGCCTGGGAGGCGCGCGACACGCTGGGCCTGGCAACGACCGGCACGGTGCGCGATGCGGTCGAGACGGCGCTCGCCGGGCTGGACGACGGTCGCTATCGGGTCGCGGAACGCGATGGCTCGGGCGTCTGGCAGGTCAATCAATGGCTGAAGAAGGCCGTGCTGTTGTCGTTCCGGCTCAACGACATGGAGCCGATCGAAGGTGGCCCCGGCGGAGCGCACTGGTGGGACAAGGTGCCGTCGAAATTCGCCGGCTGGGGCGAAAACCGCTTTCGCGATGCCGGCTTCCGAGCCGTCCCCGGTTCGATCGTCCGGCGCGGCGCCTTCATCAGCAAGGGCGCGGTGCTGATGCCAAGCTTCGTCAATATCGGCGCCTATGTCGGCGAAGGGTCGATGGTCGATGCCTGGGCGACGGTGGGAAGCTGCGCGCAGATCGGCGCGAATGTCCATCTGTCGGGCGGCGCCGGGATCGGCGGCGTATTGGAGCCGCTGCAGGCTGGACCGGTCGTCATCGAAGACGGCGCCTTCATCGGCGCGCGCGCCGAAGTGGCCGAAGGGGTGATCGTGCGCGAGGGTGCGGTGCTGTCGATGGGCGTCTATCTGGGTGCATCGACCAAGATCGTCGATCGCGCGACGGGCGAAGTATTTGTCGGCGAAGTCCCGGCCTATTCGGTCGTCGTGCCGGGCGCGCTGCCAGGCAAGCCGCTGCCCGACGGGACGCCGGGACCGTCGCTTTATTGCGCGGTGATCGTCAAGCGCGTCGACGCACAGACGCGCGCAAAGACAGGGATCAACGAACTCCTGCGCGACTGACGCACCGGCGCTTGCGGATCAGCGCACCGTCGCGGGCGACAGGCAGGGGGCATCATCGCCCGTCCAGTCGATATCATAGGTAGCCGGTACGGGTTTCCGGGCCGCGCTCGGCGGACTGTCGCCATCGGGATCATAGAATACCCATGCCTTGCTATTGTCGAAGGCTGCGATCCGCGCATTGTCCGCGCGCGCGGTAACCGCGTCGATTTCCGTCTTCTCCACACGAAAACCCCGTATCATGCGGATCGAACCATCCCGAACGTCGAACGCGCGATAATAATTTTTGCCGAAAATATGCGTGTCGTACCCTGACTTGAACGTCCATTTCGCCATAGGCGCCGTGGATGGCAGCCGGAGGGTCGTCACGTTGCAGCTGAATTCCGGCGCGTTGTAAAATGGCAGGTCCTGATTCTGATCGGCAGGCCGCACCCGCTTTTCAGGGGGACTGAAGCCGCCTCCGGGCAAGGCCAACGATCTGGCGCCGGCCCCATCGTCATCCCAGTCGACCTCCCATGTCCCATCGACCGTCAGCACACTGGCCCCGGCTTTCTGGTCATAATGCCATTGGATGTCATCGACCGTTTGCCAGGTGTTGCCGACGAGCTGCTGTCGCATCCCATTGAGCAACTGGTCGGGCGTCAGTCCAGAAAATTGAACCTGCTGCTGGAGGCCCGTAATACCGCGGATGATGGTCGTGCTTTTCACCTTGGCGAGCTGGTCAAACCCGGCACGGGCGTCGATTTCGTACAGGGTGATTTCGTCGGGCCTCTTCGCCGGATGCCAAGCGATATTCTGCAATGCGCCGCCCCGTTCGAGCAGCGGCAGGACCCATCTGTACGGGATCAACGGGTTCACGTCCGGCGCGACGACCGGCGGAAGGGTGCCGTCGAGCCAATAGGAAACGCCTCCAATCCGCGCCCGCACGAGGACGTGATCAAACATTCCAGGGTTCGGAAGGCGCTCATCGAGGCCATCGTCGAGACCGCTGTTGTTGACCAGCACAGGCTCGGCCTCGATCCCCAGCCTGGCGAGGAGCGCGAGGAGCATCACCGTCTTTCCCTTGCAGTCGCCATATCGGCGGGCCCAGGTTTCCTCCGCAGTCGCCGGGGTCAGATTGCCATCGCCCAGCCCGACATAGATATAACGCACATCCTGCTGGACCAGCTTCAACGCCGCACTCGCCCGGGCCATCGGATCGGAATCGGCCGCGGCAAGACGTTTGGCCTCCTTGTCGAGCGGCGATCCGTCCTCGATCCGCGCTGCCTTGGCGTAAAGCGGCGCAAAATGGCGCGAGACGGCAGCCCAGTCGGGAAAGTCCGTAAACTCAACGACGCGCTGCCACTGATAACGTGCCGGCGTATCCTTTAGCGGATTCAGCGTCGCAGGATTGTCGATACGAAAGTCGATGCCGCCATCATGAGCACTGGCAACGGCGGCCATATCGGGGGTCATCCTGAGATTGGGTTTCGGAGCCTTTCCCCAGCTGAGACCAAGGCGATATCGACCCGGCGCAGGATTCGGTGCCAGGTAGAGAAGTCCGGCGTCATTTGTGCCCAATTTAGGGTCGCTCACGCGAACCGTCTGACCCACCTCCAGTTCATCACCGACCCGAAGATCGGGAACGCGAAGCACCGCCGTCAGAACTCCGTCAAGCTTTGCGGCTTCGAGTTGATCTTCACGGCGCAATATTTCGAACGACGACTTTCCCAGAACGTCGATCACGTCCCCGTCGCGATAGATCCGAATGAAATGCACAATCGGTGGCCCGGACGCAGGATTCCACACAATCGATATGTTTCCGATTTGCAGCGCGTTCGGATGAAGTATCTTGATGCGGTAGCCAAGATACTGCGCCTGCCCCTTGTCGTCGAGATGAGCCAGCACGTCCTGCCGCCGAACAAATACCAGTCCCGTCGCATTGTCGGGAACCGGCATCAGTTCGGAGGGAACCACCCAGTCGGGCACCGGGGCCACCTGTACCGCGCCGGGCTCCGCGTGAATCGGGACGTGCAGGAAAAAGATCGCCAGTAACGTCGATGTAAAGATGCGCACCATAAGCCCCCGTGACTCATCGCATAATGTCGGCATTTCCAGACGATGCAAGGACAGACGGCGCCATTTTCACGCTTTCGCACCGCACTCGTCGAACGAGACAGAGCGTTGGTAGACGGGCGCAACCCCTCAGAGTAATTGCGAACTATTCGCGATTGTGAGCCCCGCCGGTTTCGAAGGCAGGGTGAAGGGGGATCATGCCAGCCGTTGTTCAGACCTCGTCGCTTGCCGCCGCAATCCTGATGTCGGCCGCACCCGTCGCCGCACAGGAAACGGCCGAACCGACAGGCGACGCGCCCGCCGCGATTCCGGCGTCCGCCAACGGTGCACAAAGGTACAGCGGCGCCGATTTCACACGCTTCGCACCGCGGACCGCGCTCGATATGGTCGAGAAGATTCCGGGCTTCCTGATCGTCACGGGTACCAATGGCGGCGACCGCGGCCTGGGGCAGGCAACGCAGAACGTCCTGATCAATGGCGAACGCATCGCGAGCAAGACGACCGACGCGCGCGCGGCCCTGCAACGGATCACCGCCACACAGGTCGCCTATATCGACATCGTCGACGGGGCGAGCCTGAACGTCCCCGGGCTGACAGGTCAGGTTGCCAATGTCGTGTTGGTTGCCGGCGCCGGGAACGGCGGATTCCAGACAACCATTCGCTGGCAGCCCGACTGGCGGCCGCGGCTCCAGGACAATTGGCTGAACGGCGAAATTTCGACGACGGGCAAGATCGGCAGGACGAATCTGACGCTCAGCCTCAAGAACGAGGCCAATCGCAGCGGCCATTGGGGACCCGAGCGTCGCTTTGACGGCGACGGCAACCTGTCGTTCGTGCGCGACGAATTCGCGAGCAGCTATGGCGACCGGCCGCGCCTGTCGGCGGCATTGTCGCGATCGACCGCGAACGGCAACAAATGGAATTTCAACGCAGGCGGCCAGCTCCAGCTCCTCGAAGAGGAGGTACATGGCACATCGTTACAGCCCGTCGCAGGCCACGTCGACGAGCGCTTCCGCTTTACCGAGGACGAGTATAACTATGATATCGGCGGCGACTATGAGCTGGGGCTGGGCAAGGGGCGATTGAAGCTGATCGGTCTCTACCGGTTCGAACACAGCCCCTTCGTCAACACATTCGTCGTCGAACGCGAAAACGGCGGACGAAGCGGCGAACGTTTCAAGCAGACCGCTGACGAAAGCGAGTCGATCCTGCGCGGCGAGTATAGCTGGCGCACCGCCGGCGGCACCGACTGGCAAGTCGCGATCGAAGGTGCGTACAACACGCTCGACGTCGATGCCGAACTTGCGGTTTTGCAACCGGATAGCAGCTTCCTCCCTGTCGTTTTCGGCGGCGAAAGGACCAAGGTCGAAGAAAAGCGCGGCGAGGCATCGCTGACCTGGGGCCGCTCGCTGGCGACCAACCTGACCGCGCAGCTCAACCTGGCGGCCGAATATAGCGAGCTCGGATCATCCGGACCCGGCGGGCTGACGCGCAGTTTCATCCGGCCAAAGGGCAAGCTGGCGTTCGCCTGGAAGGTCGGGCCAAAGACGACGATCAACTGGCATATCCAGCGCCGCGTCGATCAGCTCAACTTCTTCGATTTCGCCAGCTCGGTCGATGTCGCGAACCAGCAGGGCAACACCGGAAACGGCGAGCTCGTCCCGCCGATCGTCAACCGCACCGAGCTGGAGTTCGTCCAGGATTTCGGACGCTGGGGCAATGCGTCCGTCGCCTTCGCCTATGCCTATGCGCAGGACCTAGTCGACCAGATCCCGCTGTCGCCGACGACCGAGGGCAAAGGCAATCTGCCGCCCGCGAACCTGTATCGCATCAGTTCGAAAGCGACCTTGCTGCTGGACCCCTTGGGGTTCAAGGGCGCGCGCATCAACAGCGACGTCACCTGGCGCCGCAACCGCGTGCGCGATCCCCTTACCGGGTTGTGGCGCGATCAGAGCTTCGGGCAGGATTATGTCGTCGACCTGAGCTTTCGCCACGATATCCCGGGCAGCAACCTGGCGTGGGGCGCCGGCTATTTCGACGAGCGCTACGCGCCCGGTCTACGCCTCGATGCGATCGAGAACGACTATACGGTCGGCCCGCTGGTCACCGCCTATATCGAGCACAAGAATGTCGCCGGCTTTACGGTGAAGCTGTCGTACCGCAACCTTGCGGGGATGAAGGACGGGTTCGATCGTACCGTCTTCGTCGACCGGCGCGACGGCCCGATCGCCTTCAGCGAAAGCCGCCAACGCAGATTTGGCCGGTTTTTCCAGCTTACGGTTACGGGAACGCTCTGATTCCGATCCGGCGCGCGGCCGCCTTCAGCGCTCGCTCAGATAATAGCGTTCGCGCGCGGTCAGATCGTCGTTCAGGTCAAAGACGATCGGCTGGCCGGTCGGGATCTCGAGGCCAGTGATGTCGGCGTCCGAAATGCCCGACAGATGTTTGACCAGCGCGCGCAGGCTGTTGCCGTGCGCCGAAATCAACACCGTCTTCCCCGCCTTCAATTGCGGCGCAATCGTGCTTTCATAATAGGGCAGCACGCGCGCGATCGTGTCCTTCAGGCTCTCGGTCGCGGGGATGGCGATGCCCGCATAGCGCGGGTCGTTCGACAGGTCATAGGCCGAACCGGCGTCGAGCGGCGGGGGCGGAATGTCAAAGCTGCGACGCCAGATCTTCACCTGTTCGTCGCCATGTTTCGCCGCGGTCTCGGCCTTGTCGAGCCCGGTCAGGCCCCCATAGTGCCGCTCATTGAGCCGCCAGTCCTTGGTGACCGGAAGCCACAGGCGCCCCATCGCTTCGAGCGCCAGATTGAGCGTCTTGATCGCGCGCGTCTGGACCGACGTGAAACAGACGTCCGGCGCGATGTCCTTTGCCTTCATCAGGGTGCCCGCCGCCCAGGCCTCTGTCGCCCCTTTCTCTGTGACATCGACGTCCCACCAGCCGGTGAAGCGATTTTCAAGATTCCACTGCGACTGACCGTGGCGAAGGAGGATGAGCTGCGGCATGTCCTGTCCTTTGGATGGAGCGATTCGCCGCGCCATAGCGCGCCTTTTGCGCAAAGGCCAACCGCCCCCTTGAAATGGTTTCCGCGGTTACCAGATTCGCATCATCCGGCCGCCGCAACGGGGCCGGGTGGCGATCGCGGCGAGCGGCTGCGGTCCCTGACTTCGCTTTTGAAAGGAAGAAAGACCATGCGTAACAGTTTCGACTGGACCCCTTATCGCCGTTCGACGGTCGGCTTCGACCGGTTGTTCGATTTCCTCGAAACCGGCGGATCGACGGCCGAAAACTATCCGCCGTTCGACATCGAACGGCTGGGCGACGATCATTTCCGCATCACCGTCGCGGTCGCGGGATTCAAATCGCAGGAAATCGACATCACCGCGCAGCAGAATATGCTGACCGTCAGCGGCCGCAAGGCGCCGGCGGCCGAAGGCGATACGCGCCAGCTTCTGTATAGCGGCATCGCGACGCGCGCGTTCGAGCGCCGCTTCCAGCTCGCCGACTTCGTTCGCGTCGATGTGGCCGACCTCGCCGACGGGCTGCTGACGATCGATCTGGTGCGCGAAGTGCCCGAAGCGATGAAGCCCCACAAGATCGCGATCGGCGGCGCGCAGCCGGTGATCGAGGACAAGAAGGCCGCGTGACGACGCGCCGTATGTGATCGCGGAACAGGCAGGGTCCGGAGTCCCTTCCGGACCCTGTTTCACGTCCGCAGAGGGCGCGTCATGAAACGGCTGAACGGATCGGGCTTGTAGCCGGCAAATGGCGCGCAATCCCGAAAGCCGTGATTGCGGTAGAGCGCGAGGGCGGGTTCGAACGCCGGGCTCGACCCGGTTTCGAGACTGAGGCGTTCAAGGCCGCGGCTGCGCGCTTCGTCCAGGATATGGGCGAGCATCCGCGCAGCGACACCCTGCCGCAGAAAGGCGTCGGCGGTGCGCATCGACTTGATCTCGCCGTGCTGGGCGTCCAGCACCTTGAGCGCGCCGCAGCCCGCGAGATCGTCGCCCTTATGGATCGACCAGAAGGTCACGCCATCGGCACGCAAACCGGCGAAATCGAGAAAATGGCAGCTCTCTGCCGGCGAATTCGCCAGCATTCCGGCAAAATGCGCCTCCAGCAGTGCGCGGATCGGGGTGCCCGACAGATCGTCCTCGACAATCCGCCAGCCCCCGTCCGCGTTCGGCATCAGAGCAGTTGATCCAGCGTCGCGAGACAGGCGTGCGCGAGCAGCTTCGAACGCTCGGGCGACCAGCCTTGCACCGGATCGGGCAAGTCGCGGTTGTCCTTGAATGGCATTTCCAGCGTCATCGACACCGCCCCGAAACGCTCGGCGAGCTGCGTCGTCGACATCGACAGATTGGCCTGACCCGGTGCCGATTCGACATAGCCGAGATCGGTCTGGAAATCGGGCGTGTTCGCCGCCAGCGCCTTGCGGAAGGCCTGATACTGATCCATCTGTCCCGCCTTCAGCGACGGAATGCCTTCGAATCCCGCCAGGAAAACGGCCGGAATCGCTTCATCACCATGGACGTCCATCGCCCAGTCCACGCCGCTTTCGTCCATCGCATTGCGCACCGCCAATACTTCGGGGCTGCGCTCGACGGTCGGATTATCCCATTCGCGATTGAGGTTTACGCCTGCATAGTTGGTCCGCAAATGCCCGCGGAACGACCCATCGGGATTCATGTTGGGAACGATATGGAGCCGGCACTTCTGCCGCAGCGAGCGGGCAAAGGGATCCGCAGGGTCGGTCAACTTCTCCAGTGCGCCTTCCATCCACCATTCGGCCATCGATTCGCCGGGATGCTGGCGCGCATAGAGCCAGACCTGCGTATCGCCACTGCCCATTTCGAGGCAGTCGATCGGCCGGCCTTCGAGACTCGTGCCGAGGCAGCGGTAGGTCACGCCTTCGCATTCGGCGACCGACGCAACGAGGTCGTGATGGCGCTCCATCGAATAGGGCGCGAAATAGGCGAGCCAGAGAAGCGGACTTTCCGCGGTGTGTCGGACCGTCAGCGTGCCCGTCGCGGAATCATAATCGGTGTCGAGGCGGAACCAGTGATCGCGGTCGCTGCTCGCGCATACCGCATAGCCCGGCCATCCATCCGGATAGGCCGAATCGGCAAGGCCCGTGATCGCCAGATCGAGCGCGTCGCCGGTCTGGCACGCCACGCGAAAGTGGAACCATTGAAAGAAGTCGGACTCGCGGTCCTTGCGAATCGACAGACGAGCTGAAGTGCCGTCGATCGAATCCACGACGATATTGCCGCTATCGAAAGCGGCGTTGATGCTGATGGTCATGGAACGCTGATAGTGCGTCCCGATTCGCCGGGGAAGTCCCTGAATAACGCTTCGGCCAATTTCGCCGCCGCGAGCGATGGCTGCGCGGCCGGCGCCTTGACCGGAACCGCGGTTTGCGCGCGGCCCTCCCAGATGGCCTGACCCGTTGTGGCGTCGTCGATCCGCACCGACAACTGGAGATCGGCCATCCGCTTTGGCCCGCCGCCGAGGTTGAAGCCGATGCCAAGCCCGAGGCCGGAACCATAGCTGCCCGTCGAGCCACCCACGCCGACCGAGACCGGCGAGCGCCGCGCCTCGGGCAATTGTTCGCTGCGTTCGAAGGATATCCGGACAAGAAGCGAGGCGCGATCGTTGCTGCCGGCCGCGACCAGCCCCTGACGCTGCAACTGCTGTTCGACCGCGGCGCGATAGCTGTTCCATTCGATCGACGGCATCGCCGCCGCCGATCCATCGAGCGGCGCTGTGGCTATCGCATATCGTGTCCCCGACGCCCAGCCGGGCAACGCATTGTGAAAACGGGTGACCTCGACCGGCGGAACCACGGTGGCGCAGCCGCCGAGCGCGAGCGCCGCTGCCGTAAGCAGGGCGACAGAGGAAGAACGCATCATCGCGGCATCATGCGCCACGAATAATGGCTTGGCAATGAACGGGATGCGGGAGCGGCCCGGGGAAGGGGGAGGTCTCGTCAGGGGGGCCGCCGCCCCGATCAGCGATAGAAGATATGATTGTCGATCGACGCGACGCGCGTCTTGCGCCAAGCGGGCGAGACGTGGCGCGCATGGAAGAAGAGCGCGCCCGGTGCCTGATTCTTCCAGCTGCCGTCACGCGCGATCTGGGCGATGGCGACAGCGTTGTTCCATTGCGACCCTTCACGGATCGCCGGCATCCTGCCTCCACGCACGAAGCTGAACTGGCTCGGCTGGTGGACGACGCCGCACAGGCTTCTGGGAAAGCGGCCCGAATTGGCGCGGTTGAGAACGACATGCGCGACCGCAAGCTGGCCGGCCAGCGATTCACCGCGCGACTCGAAATAGACGGCACCGGCGAGACAGCGCAGTTCCGGATCAAGCTCGACCGGACGCGGAGTTGCAGTGACGAGTTCGGCAAGCGAATCGATATCGAGCGGTGCAGCCTTGGGCTCCGCCTCGGACTCGTCCTTGTTTTCGGGGGTCGTATCGACCGGCGATGCGGCATCGGTCGACAGAGTCGCCTGTTCAGACTCGACCGGCGCGTCGGCGCCCGGGAGAATGATGGCGGGAAGATTCGCGCTTTCAGCGAGATCGCTCGCAAAGCCCGGTTCGGCCAGCAACAGCATGGAGGCGGCAGTCAAGCCGACGGCAGCCACACTGGCGGCGTTCAAAATGCGACTCATATAGTCCGTCAAAAGGGCGGCTGATGAACCGAAACAAAAACAGGCAGCGGAACAAATGGGGTTCCTGTCCGCCTGCGGCCATCATCCGACTGCGTGTCCAGTCCGTTGTATCGGCGTTCCTTGTGGCCAACCAAAAGGAACCCGCAGACCGACCTACGCATTAAGGGTGCGCGCGACCTATTGTGCGCTGCAACAGAGTCAAGTTAACGCACCCCACTCCGCGACGAGTCGTGGCGCATCTGCGATATCCAGTTCAACGATCCACAGATCCGGATCGGCCGTGCGGCGCCGATCCCGATAGTTTGCCCGCGATTCACCATCATTTGGGTCATCGGGGCCGACGGCCTCCCACATATAGGTGCCTGACGGCAAAAAGCGCCGCTCGAGCAAGGGGCCGGGAACCCCGCGTTCGCTGCACTGGACCAGGATGATTCCCGCCGTCTCGTCGCCGCTGGCAAGAATCGCGGCAAACCCTCCGGCCGCTTCGGTCCGGCGGATCAGCAAATCGACGAGAAATCGGCTCCTCAGCCGTGTCACGAGAAAACGGCTGCGTCAGGCCGCGTCACGCGTTTCGGTATCGAGCAGCATCGCATACAGCGCCTCGTCGCTCTTCGCACCGCGCAGCCGTTCGGCGATGCTGTCGTTGCGGAGCATCCGCGACACGCCTGCAAGCGCTTTCAGATGGTCCGCTCCCGCATCGAGCGGGGAGAGCAGGACGAAAAGAAGATCGACAGGCAGCCCATCGACCGCCTGGAAATCGATCGGCCGCGCAAGCTGGAGGAACAGGCCGCGGACCCCCGAAAGGTCCGCGAGCTTGGCGTGCGGAAGCGCGATACCGCGACCGAAACCGGTCGAGCCAAGGCGCTCGCGCTCAAGCAGCGCTTCGCTGACTTCACCTGCGTCGAGCCCGAGCGAACGGGCCGCAAGATCGCCGACGAAGGGAAAGAGGGCTTTTTTGGAATCCAGCTGCACATGCGCGCGAACAGTCGCCGGATAGAGAAGAGAGGATAGGTTCATCGCTTTGGTCAAATCTTGTCCGCCGGGCCCGCGCCCGGTTCATCCTGTTGGCAATCGATCATCGGATCGGTCGTGCGGCAGGTTCCGCCATCCGGGCATCGTTGGGCGCGGCCCTTAGGCCGGATGGCAGAGAAAATCCAGCCCTATCGTATCCGACCCGGGGCGCCATGCGGCGGAAGGGCATTGTCCTTCCGCCGAAAGCACCGATCGGGCGCCTGTCCTTTGCACTAGCGGGGTTCGACCCAGCCGATCGTCCCGTCGTCCCGACGATAGACCATATTGTGCGACCCGGTCTTGCTGTTGACGAAGAGCAGCGCATTGGTGTTGCGAAGGTCGAGCATCATCACCGCATCGGACACGCTGCTCGTCGGAATATCGACGCGCGTTTCGGCGATGATCGCCGGGGCGTCGCCCGCGTCATCCTCGTCACTTCCGGCGTCGAAAACGGTGTAGCTCGCATTATCGTCGATTTCGTCGAGCGAAGCCGCGGCAGCGGCGGCGACCGATGCATTGACGTTTCGGTCCTTCAGGCGGCGCATATAGCGCCGCAGCTGTTTTTCGATGCGCTCCGCCGCACCTTCGAACGCGACATGGGCGTCCTGCGCCTGGCCATGCCCCTTCAGCACGAGGCCCTGCATCACATGCGCGACGATATCGCACTGGAAGCTGTCGTGCGGACCCTTACCGAAGGTCGCATGCGCGCCGATCGCGCGGGAGAAATATTTGTCGGCAATCGCGTTCATCCGGTCCGACACATGCGCCTGCAGCGCTTCGCCGGTTTCGATCTGGTGGCCAGAGACGCGGATTTCCATCATTCTTCTCCTTCTGGGTCTCGGCAACGGCGGGGAGCCGCCGTTACGGACTATCGTGCCACAAAGGTTGGTTCAGTGCGGCAACGAATTCTGCATGTCGCGCCAGTTCGGCAGGGGTTGCAATATGGGGGCGGGGTTCGCGAAACGGCCGGGTCGGGGCAACGGCACGCACCTGTTCGGCGGCAACGCGCAGAGAGCCCGACGGAGCCGATGCCAGACCAAGACCGATCTGCCGCCCGCCGGTCATTTCGATATACAGATGCGCGAGCAGTTCGGCATCGAGAAGCGCGCCATGCTTGATACGGTGGCTGCGATCGATGCCGTAACGGGTGCAGAGCGCATCCAGACTGTGTTTCGCGCCGGGATGAAGCTTGCGCGCCATCTGTACCGTGCAACACATCCGCGCCATATCGAGCGCCGGACGCCCGGCGCGCGCGAGTTCGGCGTTGATGAAGCCGAAGTCGAAGGCCGCATTGTGTGCGACCATCGGCGCATCGCCCAGAAACGCGATCAATTCATCGACCCGCGTCGCAAACAGGGGCTTGTCGGACAGAAACTGGATCGACAGGCCATGGACCGCCTCGGCTGCTGCCGGCATGTCCCGTTCGGGGTTGAAATAGGCGTGGAACGTGATCCCCGTTTCGCGACGATCGATCAGCTCGACGCACCCGATTTCGACCAGCCTGTCCCCGGTTTTGGGATCGAGTCCCGTAGTTTCGGTATCGAAGATTATCTCTCGCATCGAAGCTTCAATCTGGACCTTATCGGGAGCGGAAACAAGAGGCGATGGCGCGAATCTGCCGGCGCGTGGCGCTTTTTGGGCGGCCCGTTTCGATGACGAAATCGGCGCGCGCGCGCTTGACGCGGTCGGGCACCTGCAGGCGGCGAATCGCTTTCAGCTTGGCATGCGTCATCCCGCGGCGGCGCAGGACCCGCTTGGCCTGCATCCAGGCGGGGGCCGATACGACCGCGACGGCACCGACCTTTCGCCAACCGCCCTTTTCGAACAGCAGCGGGATATCGAGAACGACCAGCTCCCGCGCGCGATGCCTGGCGAGGAAACGTTTCTGCGCCTTGCCGACCGCAGGATGGACGATCGCCTCGAGCGCCGCCAGTTCGTGCCCATTGCCAAGAACACAGGCGCCAAGTTTTTGCCGGTCGACGCCGGCAGGACCCGTCGTACCGGGAAATCGCGCCTCGATCGCGGCGACCAGCGCACCGCCCGGACCTTGCAACCGATGCACCTCGGCATCGGCGTCGAAGACGGGAACGCCTTCCTCTTCGAACATCGCGGCAGCGGTCGATTTTCCCATCCCGATCGAACCGGTAAGTCCGAGAATGAACGGTCGGCGAAGCCGCAGCCCGCGATGTTTCCGGACACTCATGCCGTCAGCAGCGCGCGCAGCTCGTCGTCGCGGCCTTCGGGCGGCGATTGCCCGAAGAACAGTTCGAACGCGAGCGCGGCCTGACCGATCAGCATGTCGAGCCCATCGACGGTATCGAGTCCGCGCGCGGCCGCCGCCTTGAGAAGACCGGTCTGAAGCGGCGCGTAGACGAGGTCATAGACGACGGCAGCGTCGGGCAGCGGCGACAGGTCGAGGTCGAGCGGCGGCTGGCCGGTCATGCCGAGGCTGCTCGAATTGACGAGCAGCGATACCGGCGGCAACGCGGCATCAAGCCCGACGACTTCGCCCTTGAGGCCGAAGGTCGCGAGCAGGCCCATCGCCTTCAACGGGCTGCGGTTGAAGATCGTCACATGGCCGACGTCCGCCCGCGCCAGCGCGAACAGGACCGCCCGCGCCGCGCCGCCCGCCCCGACGACCGCCACGGGGGCGCCCTCCAGATCGAGATCGGCCAGCGGCGCGTAAAAGCCTGCCGCGTCGGTGTTGGTGCCGATGACCGCCCCGTCGGGCTGTCGAACGATCGTATTCATTGCGCCGATCGTACCGCGAACGTCGCCAGGATCATCGACAAGATCCATCACCGCCACCTTATGCGGAAGCGTGACGTTGCAACCCCGCCAGTCGGCGTCGGCGCAGGCCCCGGCGATATAGTCCGGAAGCACATCGGCCGTTACATGAAAGCGCCGATAGTCGCCGGGAATGCCGAGCGCTTCCAACCAGAAATTGTGAATCAGGGGCGATTTCGAGTGCGCGATCGGATCACCGATCACCTCCGCGAACGGGACGCTCATGACGGCGCGAGTCCCGTCGCGCGCAGCCATTGGAGCAGCGCAAGCATCGGCATCCCGATGATCGTCCAGGGATCGCCCTCGACCCGGTCGAATAACTGCACGCCCGCCCCCTCGATTTCGTAACAGCCGACGGTCCAGCGGATGCTGTCCCAGTTTTGCGCGACATAGTCGGTGATGAAGGCGTCGGACAAGGGACGCATCCACAGCTTCGCCTCGCCGACCGCACGCCAGACGGGGGTACCATCCCGCGCGGCGACCACGGCACTGAAAAGCCGGTGACGGGAACCCGCCATCCGGCGTAGATGACCCGCAGCCTCCTCGGTCGTCGCGGGCTTTGCAAGCATCGACCCGTCGTCGAGCGCCAGGGTGCTGTCGGCGCCGATCACCGTAACTCCGGGAAGCCGCGAGGAGATCTTGACCGCCTTTGCCTCTGCAAGTGCGTCGGCGATATTACGCGCGGTCTGCCCCGCAGCGACGAGCGACGCGGTAAGCGCCTCCTCGTCGACATGCGCCGCCGTCGTTTCGAAATCGAGCCCGGCGGCGCGCAGCATCGCGGCGCGGCCGCTGCTTTGCGAGGCGAGAAGAAGCTGTGTCATGCCGCGGAGCGATCCTCGACCAGTTTGATCACCGCGGCCGCCGTCTCCTCGATCGACCGGCGGGTGACATCGATCACCGGCCAGCCATTATCGGCGAACATGCGGCGGGCATAAGCGAGTTCGGCCTTCACATTCTCGTCATCGACATAAGAGGTTTCCGGCGCCTGGTTGAGCGAGAGCAGACGATTTCTGCGCACCTGGACAAGCCGGTCGAGTCCGGTTGTCAGTCCGACGACAAGAGGATGTTTCAGATTGTACAGCGCCTCGGGCGGCGGCGATTCGGGGACGATCGGGATATTAGCGGTCTTGTACCCGCGGTTGGCGAGATAGATGCTCGTCGGGGTTTTCGAGGTGCGCGATACGCCCGCGAGGACGATGTCGGCCTGCTCCCAGTTTTCCCAACCGATCCCGTCATCATGCGCTACGGTGAACTGGATCGCCTCGACGCGCGCGAAATAGGCGGCATCCAGCGCGTGCTGGCGTCCGGGCCGCGCCTTGGCTTCCTGTCCCAGCATGCGCGACAGCGCATCGGTGACCGCATCGAGCGCAGGGACGATCGGCAGATTCAGCGCCGCCGCCCGGCGTTCGAGGCTGGCGCGCAACTCGCCACTCACCAGCGTGAACAGGATCATCCCGGGGCTGGCCTGTACTTCGGCAATGATGCGATCGAGATGCGATTCCGACCGGACCATCGGCCAGAAATGGCGCACGACCTCGACATCGTCGAACTGCGCGATCGCCGCCTTTGCGATATTTTCGAGCGTCTCGCCCGTGGAATCGGATATGAGGTGGAGATGGAGCCGGCTCATTCGGCCACCATGGCGGAACGGCGCGGAAAAAGGCAAGCCCGCGAACGATCGACCGTCAAACATCACCGCGGATTCGATCGGCAGAGGCGAACAAGGGTCCTGTGGATAGTTTCCGGATAAGCGGCGGGACAAATTTGGTACGGCCGATTTGTCCCCGGCGGTGCCGATTCCGCTCCACCCTTTGTCCACAAGGGATGAATTTTATCCACAGGCTGTGAATTAGGGGGACAGCGCCCGGCGACTCCGCGACGTTACCCGTAACCTGCCGAGTCAATATGTTGGCAAAAGGGACATCGCCGCCTAAAGCCGCGCTGTCCGCCGACCAACAAACCACCACAATTATCTATAAGATTATTAGATGAGAGAAAGAGGGGCCGCGTGAAGGCGTCGTCGAAGAGCTTGCTGGCAACGCTGCGCGGGGTGCGGCAGGACAGACCTGCCTTGTGGCTGATGCGCCAGGCCGGGCGCTATCTTCCCGAATACCGCGCCTTGCGTGAAACCAAGGGAGGGTTTCTCGAGCTCTGCTACGACAGCGCGGCGGCGGCTGAGGTGACGTTGCAGCCGATCCGACGTTTCGGGTTCGACGGGGCGATCCTCTTCTCCGACATCCTTGTCGTACCGCACGCGCTGGGCCAGCATTTGTGGTTCGAGGCGGGAGAGGGGCCGCGTCTCGCGCCGCCGCTTGTCGACACTGCGCTGGCGTCGCTTGAGGCGATGCCCCAGCGGCTCGACCCGGTCTATGGCACGGTCGCGCGCGTCGCGGCATCGTTGCCGCCGGAGACGACCTTCCTCGGCTTTGCAGGAAGCCCCTGGACCGTTGCGACCTATATGGTGGCGGGGCAGGGGTCGAAGGACCAGGCCGCGGCGCGGCGCATGGCGCTGAACGATCCTGAGGCTTTCGGCGCGATCATCGAGGCGATTATCGACCTGTCGGTCACCTATTTGTCGGGCCAGATCGAACAGGGGGTCGAAGCGGTCCAGCTTTTCGACAGCTGGGCAGGAAGCCTGTCGCCCGCGCAATTCGAACGCTGGGTCATCGCGCCCAACGCCGAAATCGTACGCCGGCTGAAGGCGCTTCATCCCGAGACGCCGATCATCGGTTTTCCCAAAGGGGCTGGCGGCAAGCTCACCGCTTACGCGAACGAAGTGGGCGCCGATGCGATCGGTCTGGACGAGACGGTCGATCCGGCATGGGCCGATGCGGCGCTGCCTGCGGAGCTACCGGTTCAGGGCAATCTCGATCCCCTCGTGCTTGTTGCGGGCGGTGCAGCGCTGGACGCGGCGATCGATCGCATCCTTGCAGCTTTTCCTTCGCGTCCCCATATCTTCAATCTCGGGCATGGCATCGTACCCGACACGCCCATTGCCCATGTCGAACATCTGATCCGGCGCGTGCGTGGCTAGGCGGTATTTATGGAATTGGTGGGATTTCTGGGCGTGACGATGCTTTGGGTCAAAGCCGCGCACGTCATCTTCGTGATATTCTTGATGGCCGGCCTGTTCATGATGCCGCGTTTTTTCGTCTATCACCACCAGTGCGCGGTCGGATCGGACGAAGACCGGGTATGGATTGAGCGTGAGGATCGGCTCCGCAAGATCATCCTCAATCCGTCGATCATCCTTGTCTGGATTCTCGGCCTGATGCTGGCCTTCAATGGCGATTATTGGCGCGAAGGCTGGTTCCACGCCAAATTTCTGCTCGTTCTTCTGTTGTCGGGATATCACGGGTGGCTGATCGGCTATTTCAAGAAGCTGAAGCGGGGTCTGCGCCCGCTGACCGAAAAACAGCTCCGGATGCTCAACGAAGTGCCCGGGGTGGCCGCGGCGGCGATCGTTATCCTGGTGGTCGTGCGGCCGTTTTGAGCCGCGGCATCGCTTTCACTCTCGGGCGGGCCCTGCTTCGGTCCGGGTTTCGGTCCGGCGAAAACGGGCATCAAATGGTCGAATCTTCCTGCCTGCAGGGCTCCGCGCCGATTGACTTGGGCAAAAGCCGGTTATAGGGGCCGATCAACCCCGCGTCCTGCGGGCGGCGCGTCGTCGCGTCGATCTATCTTGAACGGTCGTCCCACGGCCGGATAGGCACCAGCCGGTGCGCCGAACTTAGTCCAGATATCTCTCTTATTTTACACTCGGAATCCATCCATGCATCTTAAAGAACTCAAAACCAAAGCGCCCGCGCAGCTCGTCGAAATGGCGGAAGAACTGGGCGTCGAAGGCGCATCGACGCTGCGCAAGCAGGACCTGATGTTCTCGATCCTGAAAGAACTCGCCGAAGAGGGCGAGGAAATCATCGGATCGGGGACGATCGAAGTCCTTCCCGACAGCTTCGGTTTTCTCCGCTCGTCCGACGCCAATTATCTGGCGGGTCCGGACGATATCTATGTCTCGCCGAACCAGGTTCGTAAATATGGCCTGCGGACCGGCGACACGGTTGAAGGCGAGATCCGCGCGCCGAAGGACGGCGAGCGTTATTTCGCCCTGACCAAGCTGATCAAGGTCAATTTCGACGATCCTGAAGCCGTTCGTCACCGCGTCAACTTCGACAACCTCACCCCGCTCTATCCGAACCAGAAGCTGTCGCTCGACACGGTCGATCCGACGGTGAAGGACAAGTCGGCCCGGGTCATCGACCTCGTGAGCCCGCAGGGCAAGGGCCAGCGTGCGCTGATCGTCGCGCCGCCGCGCACCGGTAAAACCGTGCTGTTGCAGAATATCGCCAAGGCGATCACCGACAACCACCCCGAGGTCTATCTGATCGTCCTGCTGGTCGACGAACGTCCAGAGGAAGTCACCGACATGCAGCGCAGCGTCAACGGCGAAGTCGTTTCCTCGACCTTCGACGAACCCGCGACGCGCCACGTCCAGGTTGCTGAAATGGTGATCGAAAAGGCGAAACGCCTCGTCGAGCACAAGAAGGATGTCGTCATCCTGCTCGACTCGATCACGCGCCTTGGCCGCGCGTACAACACCGTCGTGCCGTCGTCGGGCAAGGTGCTGACCGGCGGTGTCGATGCCAACGCGCTCCAGCGCCCGAAGCGCTTCTTCGGTGCCGCGCGCAACATCGAAGAAGGCGGTTCGCTGTCGATTATCGCCACCGCGCTGATCGATACCGGCAGCCGCATGGACGAGGTCATCTTCGAAGAGTTCAAGGGTACGGGTAACTCGGAAATCGTGCTGGACCGCAAGGTTTCGGACAAGCGCATCTTCCCGTCGCTCGACGTCGGCAAATCCGGTACCCGCAAGGAAGAACTGCTGGTCGAGAAGGACAAGCTCAGCAAGATGTGGGTGCTGCGCCGCATCCTCATGCAGATGGGCACCGTCGATGCGATGGAATTCCTGCTCGACAAGATCAAGGATTCGAAGACGAACGAAGATTTCTTCGATTCGATGAATCAATAAGTCAGGGCGATGGCCGTGATCGAGCATGCATTGCTCCCCGTGCGAGCGGGCAGCGAGGCGGCGTTCGAAGCGGCCGTTGTCGAAGCGAGGCCGTTGATCGAGGCCTCGCCCGGTTTCCTCTCGTTCGAAATCCGCCGCCCGACCGGAACCGGACAGCCCTATCTGCTGTTGGTGGAATGGCGGTCGGTGGCTGATCACCGCGATGGTTTCCGGCTGTCCGACCGCTATCGGCAGTGGCGCGCGCTTCTGCATCCCTTTTATGACCCCGTGCCCGAGGTTCAATATTTCGGAGAGCCGCTCTGATGGATTTTTCGGCGATCTTTACCGCACCCGGACTGCTGCTGCTGGGTCAGATCATTATCGGCGATCTCACCATGGCCGGCGATAATGTGCTGATCATGGGAACCATCGCGGGGCGCCTTCCCGAACGCCAGCGCCAGCGCGTGCTGTTTCTGGGCGTCGGTATGGCGTTGGTATTTCTCGTCACTTTTGCGACGATCGCGACGCAGTTGCTCAAGATCACGGGGTTGGTGTTCGCGGGCGGGTTGCTGCTGCTGTGGGTCGCCTACAACATGTATCGCGAGATTCGCCCGGCGCCCGAAGCGGGTCCGATCGATGATCCAGATACCGCAGAAATCGAAGGCGCACCGGCAAAGCAGACCTTTTTCAAGGCTGCGATCTCGATCATGATCGCCGATCTGTCGATGAGCATCGATAATGTGCTGCTCGTCGCCTCGATCGCGCGTGAAAATCCGGCCTTGCTGTTCGTCGGCATGACCGTCACGGTGCTGATCATGGGGCTGGCCGCCAATTATGTCGCCAAGCTGCTGCAACGGTATCACTGGATCGCCTGGGTCGGGCTGGTGGTGATCCTCTATGTGGCGCTGAAGATGATTTACGACGGTTGGGTCGATCCCGAGATCGGCCTGGGTCATTTGTTCGGATGGATACGCTGAGATGATTTGGGACATGATCTTGTTTGCCGCTGGGGTGCCGGCGTCAGGTGGAATCTGGGACGCGATCGTCCATGATTTTTCGAACATCACCGAACCTGCCGCCTTCACGGCCTTCATCCAGGTCCTGTTGATCGACCTCGTGCTTGCAGGGGACAATGCGATCGTCGTCGGCGCGCTCGCCGCGGGCTTGCCGGCCGACCAGCGGCGCAAGGTCATCCTGATCGGCGTCGGCGCGGCGCTGGTGCTGCGCATCGGTTTTGCTCTGGTCGTCCAGCAATTGCTCGGGATCGTCGGGCTGGTGCTGGCCGGCGGGGTTCTGTTGCTGTGGGTCGCGTGGCGCATGTGGCGTGACATTCGCAGCGATCACGGCGAATCGGCGGGATCGCCGGAGATTGTCGGTGATGAGGATTCAGGTCTCCGTCCCGCAAAGACCTTTGCGGCCGCGGCGTGGGGCGTCGCGATCGCCGATGTGTCGATGAGCCTCGACAATGTCCTCGCGGTCGCCGGCGCGGCACGGGAGCACCCGGGAATCCTGATCGTCGGGCTGATCTTCGCGGTCGCGATGATGGGCGTCGCGGCAAATGTCATCGCCAAATATATCGAACGCTATCGCTGGATCGCGTGGGTCGGTTTGCTGGTCATCCTCTATGTCGCGATCAAGATGATCTGGGACGGCTGGCACGATGTCCATCCGCACTTCATGAACCTGATTGGCGGCTGATCGCAGGGCTGGCGCTTTGGCGCTGGCGCACCCATATGGTGGCGATGGCTGCCCTGCACATGACCCGCGTCGCCGTCGGCTGCCCGGACTATCCGGCGCTCGCCGCGCGGATCGAGGCGCGCACTGAGCAAGGTGAAGTCCGGTTCACGACACGGTTCAAGCCGAAGCGCGCCGACGAGCTGATCGGTGGCAAGCTGCATTTTATCGTCCGCCATACGCTTGTCGGGCGCGTCGAGATTCTGCGCTTTGACGATCGCGATGACGGGCGGATCGATATCGTCTGTGCCGGCGTGCTCGAACGCATCCATCCGCAACCGAAGCGCGCGCATCAGGGATGGCGCTACCTGACCGAGGCGGACGCGCCAAAAGGCGTTGGAGAGGGCGACGGCATCGGCGACCTGCCGCCCGAACTGTATCGCGAACTCGCCGAATTGAGCCTGATCTAGGGTCCTGACCCTAGCAGGCCGCGCGGAAGCTGTCGGCGCGCGCCATGGCCCAATAGCGGGCGCCCGCGACGGAATCGGGATCGTCGAGCAGCACGCCGCGCTCGTAGAATTTATAGATACGGTCGATCGTGTCCGAGCGCGCCGAGTTGAGGCGCTCGTGCAGATGGTGAGGCCGGATCTGCCAGGGATTGTCGAGCCCCATGGCGCAGCTGATATCCCACAGCGCCGAAACGGTTGCCGCCTGGAAGCGGCGGACGCGCCCGGCCTTCTCGGCGGGAACGAGCCCGCGCTGGCGGCCGGGATCCTGCGTGGCGACGCCGGTCGGGCACTGGTCGGTATGACAGCGCAGCGACTGGACGCAACCGAGGCTGAACATGAAGGCGCGCGCCGCGTTCGACCAGTCGGCGCCGAGCGCACAATTGACCGCGAGCCCCGCACCCGAATGCACTTTCCCCGATGCGGCCAGGCGGATGTCCTCTTTCAGCCCGCAACCGACAAGCGCATTGCGCACGAAGATCAGCCCTTCGCGCAGCGGCATACCGACGCGGTTCGAAAACTCGATCGGCGCTGCACCGGTGCCGCCCTCGGCGCCATCAACGACGATGTAATCGAGGCGGATTCCACTCTCGATCATTGCCTTCATGACGGCATAAACCTCGTGCGGCTGGCCGACGCAAAGCTTGATCCCCACCGGCTTGCCACCCGACAGATCGCGCAGTTTCGCGGCCCATTCGACCATTTCGATCGGGGTCGTGAACGCCGAATGCGCGGCAGGGGAAATGCAATCCCGTCCTTCGGGGACGCCGCGTGTCGCCGCGATCTCTGCGCTGACCTTTGCGCCCGGCAAGACGCCGCCATGTCCGGGCTTGGCGCCCTGGCTGAGCTTGATCTCGATCATCCTGACCTGGTCGTTCTGGGCCCGGTCGCGAAAGCGCGTAGAATCGAAGCGGCCCGCTTCATCGCGGCAGCCAAAATAGCCGCTTCCGAGCTCCCAGACGATGTCGCCCCCGTGGATGCTGTGATAGGGGCTGAAGCCGCCTTCGCCGGTGTCGTGGTAGAAATTGCCGAGCTTGGCGCCGAGGTTCAGCGCTTCGATCGCCTTCGCCCCGAGCGAGCCGAAACTCATCGCCGAGATATTGAGCAACGCGACGTCGTAGGGCTTGGTACATTGGGCGGTACCGACATGGACGCGCTGGCTGCGATCGGCTCCCGTGGCGGGGGCGATGCTGTGGCTCATCCATTCATATTCGTCCGAATAGACGTCGAGTTCGGTGCCAAAGGGATGGCTGTCGAGTTCGCCCTTCGCACGGGCATAGACGATATCGCGTTCGGCGCGGGCGAATGGACGGCCGTCGAGCGGGCCCTCGACGATATAGGCGTAGAGGAATGGGCGCAGCGCCTCGAACAGCCAGCGGATGCGTGCGATCAGTGGAAAATTGCGGCGGAGGCTGTGATGACGTTGCAGGGCATCATAGGCTGCAAGCAGGAGCAGCGGCACCCAGAGCAGGAGTGTCCAGCGTGCCGGCGTCCACCACGCGGCCAGCGCGATCGCCGCGAGCAGGATCGGGAAAGCGATCAGCCGGCGCATGGCGAGCACCCGGTCCCCGTCACCCCGCCTGCGCCGCGAGCATCGCCGTCATCTTCTCCCAGACCTTGTTGATCGCCTTGAGCGGGCGAACCATCACTTTGAAATCCTGTATCTTTCCGTCGTCGTTCCAGCGGATGATGTCGACACCATTGATCTGGATGCCATCGATCTCGCTCTGGAACTCGAGCATGGCCTGGTCGCCGTCGACGATCTCGCGCAGGTAACGGAAATTCTCGCCGCCCAGCACATGGCTTGCCGCATGGAGATAGGCGAAAACCTTCTCTCGGCCCTCCTGCGGGGTGTGGACGACAGGCGAATGAAATACCGCATCGTCGGCCAGGCTGCCTTTCAGTGCCTGCGCATCGCCCGATTGCATATAGGCGTGCCAGGCAGCCACACCCGTCCTGGCGTCAGCGCGCGCGCTCATGCGAGATGCTCCGCAAGAAACGCGCGGGTGCGACCGTCGGCCAGCTCGGCCGCCGCATTGTCGCGGCGGTTGCCATGCGTCGCGGCGAAGCCATGGTCGAGCCCGACATAGTCGTGAAGCGTGACCTTGGGATGCGGGTCGAGCGCTTCGTGTATCTGGGCCTGTGCTTCGGCGCTGACGAAATGGTCGGCAGTCGGGATGTGAAGCATCAACGGTCGCGCGATCGCGTGGCTTTCGTTCAGCATCTGGTCGATCATCACGCCATAATAGCCCACCGACGCATCGATGTCGGTGCGGGCCGCGGTCATATAGGCGAGACGCCCGCCGAGGCAGTAGCCTGCACAACCGACCTTGCTTGCCCCCTGATAGTGGAGCCAGCGGATTGCGGCTTCGATATCCTTCACGCCATCGTCGGCGTCATACTGGCCGAAATAGCCGAAGGCTTCCTGCAACTCGGCTTCGACGTCGGGATCCAGTTCGACACCGGGAGCGAAGCGCCAGAAAATGTCGGGGGCAATCGCGAGATAGCCTTGTGCGGCCCAGTCGTCGCACTTCTCACGGATGCCGGCATTGACGCCGAAGATCTCCGGAATCACGATGATCGCACGCGACGAATCGGCGTCGGGCCGCGCGACATAGGCCGGGATTGCCCCTTCGCCGTCCAGCGCCGGGATGGTCGTGTTCGTCGCGGAAGTTGCGGTCATGGCGGGGAGATCTCCTGTCTCTTGCTTCTTGGTAGGGAAAGCGCGAAGCTAGCCTTCGTTCTGGCGCGGCTCAAGCGCCGAAAGGGAAGGCCACACGATGAAGTTCAATATCGAGATCGATTGCACGCCCGAGGAAGCCCGGCGGCTGTTCGGGCTCCCCGACCTCGAGCCGCTGCACGACATCTATTTGAGCCGGGTCAAGGAATTGATGGCGAAAGGCATCACGCCCGACATGGTCCAGCAGATGGTCAAGACATGGGTGCCAATGGGCGAAAGCGGATTGGGTCTCGTCCAGTCGTTGCTGGGCCAGTTTGGGAGCGGACTGATGGGCGGCGCGTCGAAGTCGGCCGGGAAGGCGGCAGGCGCCGGCGATGACGACAAGGCCGCCAAGGGGCGCAAGAGCTGAACCAAGCCATTGTAAGTGATACGATCTTTGCGTTGTCGAGCGGAATGCCGCCGGCAGCGATCGCGGTTGTGCGGGTCAGTGGACCGGAAGCCGGCGTGGCGCTGAAGACGCTCGCCGGGCGCTTGCCCGAAGCGCGGCGGGCGTCGCTGGCGGACCTTCACGATTCAGCCGGCACACCGCTCGACCGCGCCCTCCTGCTATGGTTTCCCGGCCCGGCCACCGCGACGGGCGAGGATCTGGCCGAAGTGCATCTTCATGGTGGCCGCGCGGTGGTCGCGGCCGTGGAGACGGCGCTCGGGGCGATTCCGGGGCTGCGGCGTGCCGAGGCAGGAGAGTTTACCCGCAGGGCGTTTCTGAATGGGCGAATCGACCTGGCTGAGGCCGAAGGACTGGCCGATCTTCTTGCCGCCGAGACGGAAAGTCAGCGTATCCAGGCGCTCGGCATGGCGAGCGGGCATGTGTCGCGCGCCGTGGCGGGCTGGCAGGATCGGCTGTTGACGCTGATGGCGGGGGCCGAGGCCGAACTCAACTTCGCCGACGAGGACGATGTCGAGGTCGGCGATGCGGTGATGCGGCGGCTGCGAGAGGGGATGGAGAGCCTCGGCCGTGCGCTGGACGAATGGCTGGCGCGGCCTGCGGCCGAGGTGATTTCCGAAGGACTTTCGGTTGTGATTGCGGGCCCGCCGAACGCCGGAAAATCGACGCTCATCAATGCCTTGGCACAGCGCGAGCTTGCGATCGTGTCACCTGTTGCGGGAACGACGCGCGACGTCATCGAAACGCCGCTGGCGCTGGATGGGATCGCGATGCGTTTCTCCGATACGGCCGGCATTCGGGACGAAGCCGGCGATGGGGTCGAAGCGATCGGTATCGACCGGGCAAAGGCGGCGATCGAGGCGGCGGATATTCTGTTGTGGCTGGGACGCCCGAGCGATGCGCCCGAACATCCGCGCGTCATTCGGATTGCGGCGCAGGCGGACCGCTGGCGGGACGAAGCGGGAAGCGAGAGGGTGCCGGATGCTGACGCCGTGGCGCGCTGGGATCTCGCTCTGTCGGCGATGACGGGTGAGGGGATGGATGCCCTGCACCGACTCATCGTCGAACAGGCGCGGAGGATGTTGCCGAGGGAAGGGGAGGCGGCGCTGCGGCAGCGGCAGCGGAGCGCTCTCGTCGAAGCGAGGCAATGGCTCGACATCATGCCGCAGTCACCTGAAGCGGAGGATCTTATCCTGCTTGCCGAGCGCTTGCGGCTTGCGGGCATAGCGCTCGACCGGATAACGGGGCGGGCTGGCGTCGAGGACATGCTCGATGCGCTGTTTGGCCGTTTCTGCATCGGAAAATGATGTTTCACGTGAAACACGGCTCCGGGCGCACGCCGGTGGATTCGCTGCTCGCATTGCGCTAAAGGCGCCGGCAATCATGCCGAATGAAGCTCTTTTCGATGTCATCGTCGTCGGCGGTGGACACGCCGGAACCGAGGCCGCCGCGGCGGCGGCTCGGATTGGTGCGCGCGTCGGGCTTGTCAGCTTCGACCCTGCGCTGATCGGAACGATGTCATGCAATCCGGCGATTGGCGGGCTCGGCAAGGGGCATCTGATGCGTGAAGTCGATGCGCTTGATGGTTGGATGGCCCGCGCCGCCGACCGTGCGGCGATTCACTATCGGATGCTGAATGCCTCGAAGGGTGCGGCGGTACAGGGTCCGCGCATCCAGGCCGATCGCACGCTCTATCGCGATGCGATCCAGACCCTGCTCGCCGCCGAAACGAGCATCACCGTGATTGCCGGTGAGGCGGCGGCGTTGAGGCTTTCGGATGATGGCGCCCGTGTCGAAGGGCTGGAACTCGGCGACGGATCGATCCTTCTGGCGTCCGCGGTGGTGCTTGCTACGGGGACCTTTCTAGGCGGACGCCTTTTCCGTGGTGAGGAGCGGATGGAGGGTGGACGTATCGGAGAGGCCGGCGCCCACCGGCTGGCCGACCAGCTTCGTGCGGCGGATTTGCCGATGGCCCGACTCAAGACGGGGACGCCGCCGCGCCTCGATGGACGATCGATCGATTGGGCGCGGCTGGAGGCGCAGCCGTCGGACATGGGCGATTGGACCTGTTCCACGTGGAACGGGGGCCGAACAGTCCCGCAGATTTTCTGCGCGATCACGAGGACCAACGCCGAAACGCATGCGATCATTGCGGCGAATCTCGACCGCTCGCCGCTGTTCACGGGGGCGATCGGCGCGGCTGGCCCGCGCTATTGCCCATCGATCGAGGACAAGATCCACCGCTTTGCCGACCGTGACGGCCATCAGGTGTTCCTGGAGCCCGAGGGGCTGGATTCATCCCTTGTCTATCCGAACGGAATTTCGACCTCGCTTCCCGCCGATGTCCAGCTTGCGATGCTGCGGACGATGGAGGGGCTGGAGCAGGTCGAAATGACGGTGCCGGGCTATGCGGTCGAATATGACCATATCGATCCCCGGGCGCTCGATCGGACGTTGCAGGTTCGCGCGATCGGAGGACTATATTGCGCTGGGCAGATCAACGGCACCACGGGTTATGAGGAAGCGGCGGCGCAGGGTCTGGTAGCCGGGGCCAATGCCGCGCTTGCGGTGCAGGGCCGCGAATCGATGATCCTCGACCGATCGGAATCCTACATCGGCGTCATGGTCGACGATCTTGTGCTGCAGGGGGTTACCGAGCCTTACCGCATGTTGACCGCGCGGGCCGAGTATCGCTTGCGGCTTCGCGCCGACAACGCCGCAACGCGACTGACGCCCCGGGGGATCGCACTGGGGTTGGTGCGTCGCGCAACGGCGGAGTTGTTCGAGGCGCGGCAAGTGAATCGGGAGTCGGCGGCGGCGCTGCTGGCCGAGCCGGTGTTGACGGCGGACTATCTGGCGATCGGTCTGGCGGTTCCGGCGGACGGCGTGTCGCGGAGGCGGATCGATCTCTTACGTTTTCCTGGCGTGACGATCGCCACGCTGAAGGCGCTCGCGCCTGATCTAGAGGCGATCGACGGTGCGATACTGGCGGAGCTTGCCGAGGATGCGCACTATGCCCCCTATATCGCGCGGCAGGACGCGGAGCTACGCTCGCTTGCGGCAAATGAGGCCATCGGACTCGACCCCGCGCTGGATTACGGCGCGATCGGCGGTCTGTCGCGCGAGATGGTCGAGCGATTGACAAGGGCGCGACCCGAGACGCTGGGTCAGGCTGCGCGGATCGACGGCGTAACGCCGGCGGCACTGACCGCGATCATGGTCCACAGCCGAAAGAGGGCGGCGTGATGTGGCCTATGGTCCGTTCTTTGCCAGGTGGCGAATCCGGACGCAGCGTCGCATGCCGCCTTGTCACCGCAGATATCGATGAAGTGGCGCGCGAAGGATCGGCGAAGGCGCGCGCATGACGGATATAGCGTTGCTCGACAGCGAGGAGAGCGCTCGCGCCTGGATTGATGAGGTCCTCTCTCCCACGGTTCGGCAATGGGCGCAGCTTGACCGCTTCGCGAAGATGCTGATCGCGGAGAATGACCGGCAGAATCTGATTGCGGCGTCGACTATTCCGACGCTTTGGGTGCGGCATGTCGCCGACAGTGCGCAATTGCTGGTGCTCGATTGGGCGCGCGACGGGCTCTGGATCGACCTGGGAAGCGGGCCGGGGCTGCCGGGTCTGGTCGTTGCAATCCTGAGCGATCGGCCCCTGTTGCTGGTCGAATCGCGCAAACGGCGGTGCGATTTCTTGCGTGCAGTGGCGGCCGAACTCGATCTCTCCCATGCAGAGGTTGCCGAAGCGTCGTTGGAGCGCGTCGAAACGCGCGCCGCTTCGACCATCAGCGCCCGCGCTTTCGCGCCGCTCGACAAGCTGGTCGGCTTATCCACCCGCTTTTCCACCGAATCGACCCGCTGGCTGCTGCCAAAGGGACGAAACGCGGTTAAGGAACTGGCGTTGCTGCCGCGGGCGTGGCAGAGGATGTTTCACGTGGAACAGAGCCGCACCGATGCGGAAAGTTACATTCTGGTCGGCGAAGGGTCGATTGGGGCACAACAGCGAGGAAAGCGATGATCCGCATTGCCGTGGCGAACCAGAAAGGCGGGGTCGGCAAGACGACGACCGCGATCAATCTGGCGACCGCACTCGCGGCAACTGGCTGGCGGACGCTGATCATCGACCTCGATCCGCAAGGCAACGCATCGACGGGACTCGGCATCAAGCAGGCGCAGCGCGAATATTCGAGCTATGATTTATTGCGCGCCGAGGCGACCGTCGCCGAATGTGCGGTGCCGACGGCGGTACCACGGCTCGATATCGTCCCGGCGACGGTCGACCTGTCGGGCGCCGAGATCGAACTGATCGAGTTTGCCGACCGGCTCCACCGGCTCGAGCAGGCGCTGACGGGCGCCGAGGCCGGACAATGGGATATTTGCCTGATCGACTGCCCCCCGTCGCTTGGCATGTTGACGCTCAATGCACTGATCGCGGCCGAATCGCTGATCGTTCCGTTGCAATGCGAATTTTTCGCGCTCGAGGGGCTGAGTCAGTTGCTGACGACCGTTGAGCGCGTGCGGGGTCGCTTCAACCAGAAATTGTCGATCCTTGGCGTCGCGCTGACGATGTTCGACCGCCGCAACCGGCTGACCGATCAGGTGTCCGACGATGTCCGCGAAGTGCTGGGCCCGGTCGTGTTCGAAACGGTGATCCCGCGCAATGTGCGGCTGTCGGAAGCACCGAGCCATGGCTTGCCCGCGCTGATTTACGACCATCGCTGTGCCGGGTCGGCCGCGTATATTGCGCTTGCCCGCGAGCTGATCGATCGGCTTCCGAATGTCCGGAAAGCAGCTTAGATGTCTGATATTGAAAAGGAAAATTCCGGATCAACGCCGCGCAAGCGTCCCTCGGGACTGGGTCGCGGATTGAATGCCCTGTTTGGCGATGCGGCCGTCGAGGCGCCGGTGCTTGCGACCCCCGGCGGAGCGGCAAAAACCGCCCCGGCTACAGGAGATTCGGTGCAGCATGTATCGGTCGGGTCGATCCGGCCGCTCCCGAATCAGCCCCGGCGGCATTTCGATGACGCGGCGATCGCGGAGCTTGCCGATTCGATCGGCGCGCGCGGGCTGCTTCAACCGATCATCATCCGGCGCGCTCCGGATGGGCAGGGGTATCAACTGGTTGCGGGCGAACGGCGGTGGCGTGCGGCGCAGCGCGCAGGACTGCATCAGATTCCCGCTCTTGTGCGAGAGCTCGACGACGCCGCGACCTATGAGATCGCGCTCGTCGAGAATATCCAGCGTCAGGATCTCAACGCGATCGAAGAGGCCACCGCGTATCGCCGGCTGATCGACGATTTCGGGCATAGCCAGGAAGAACTGGCCAAGCTCGTCGGCAAATCGCGCAGCCATGTCGCGAATCTGATGCGCCTGCTCGACCTGCCGCAAGCCGTGCAGGCGATGGTCGGCGACGGATCGCTGTCGATGGGGCATGCGCGCGCTCTGATCGGGGCCGATGGCGCCGAGTCGATCGCGCGCAAGGTCGCGAAGGAAGGGCTGTCCGTTCGGGCCGTCGAAGCGTTGGTCCGCGCCGAAAAGGGCGGTGGGCGCAAGGCCGCGGATGAATCGGCGAGCAGCGGTTCGGGGCGCGACCCCGACATCATGGCCGTGGAGCGGCATTTGTCCGAACTGCTGGGTATTGGCGTTGCCATTCAATATGCGGGCGGGGGCAAAGGTGCGCTGACGCTGAAATTTGCTTCGCTCGACCAGCTCGACATGATCTGCCAGCGGCTTAGCGGCGAATCGATCTGAATCGGCGCCCGGGCGGGCCCCATAAAATTTGAACGGATAGGCTTGGCCTTCGCAGTGATGGCGAATGCGGTTCCGATTCGGTGCGCCTTCCTGCGAATCTTTTTTCGCGCGACTTAATTTGTGTCAGCGCGGGCCGTTAACAGGCCATAGGCGGTCCCCACGACTAGCCAAACTGCGGCCTAAGGCCATGTTTTCGCTCGCTTGCACCTCGCAACGCGGGCCAAAACTATATGGGCTGTTAACCATGCTTGCTGGCAAAGCCTGAAGATGTGCGTCGCTAAAGAGGTCGGCGAATGGGGTGGGATTTCCATTCGGGTTTCGACTCTACCTATCGACTTCAAGGGACCAAATCATATGCGCACCATTGGAATGAAGCGCGCCATCGTCGGCGCCGCGATCGCTGCCCTCGCCATGAACGCCTCGGCGGCACATGCGGCAACGGCCACCGCCACGGCGAAGGCCCGCATCCTCCAGCAGCTCACGCTCACCAATTCGACCGATCTCGACTTCGGCACGATCGTCAGCGGCACCGCGGCGTCGACCGTTGCGGTTTCGACGGCCGGCGCGGTATCGTGCGGCACCGGCCTGACCTGCATCGGCACCACGACCGCCGCGGGCTTCAACCTCGCCGGTACGAGCGGCGCGGTTGTCGGCATCAGCGGTCCGTCCACGGTTTCGCTGACGTCGGGTAGCAACACGATGTCGGCGGCGCTGACCTATTCGGCTCCGACCGTTACGCTCGGCGCGACGGGTGGCACTTTCTCGGTTGGCGGCACGCTGACCGTCGGTGCCAGCCAGGCTGCCGGCAACTACGCGGGAACGTTCACCGTTACCGCCAACTATCAGTAAGTCCTGATTTTTCAGGTGGGGGGACGGCGCGCCGGACGGGCGCGCCGACCACAAAGGGGTCGCCGGGTACCAGCCTCGGCGGCTCTTTTTGTGTTCCGGCCGTGCCGTCTCCCTGACGCCCCGCGCCACTGGAAAATATCGGCGGGGTAAGACGGAAAGAACCGGCCAGCGCTGGGCGCTCCGCCATGGTTAGCGAAATATCAACCATGAAGGCGCAACAGGGATCGACCAACCAATGGGCGCGGTGGGGACCACGCCCGCAACGATTGTGGGGATCGTATCGATGTTGCGCCTTATGAGGGCCCTGTGCCTGTTTTCCGCGGCTGCGCTGTCAGCGGCCGCTGTACCGGCCGAGGCGGCCGGGGACCTGCTCGTCGCGCCGACGCGCGTCATCCTCGACGGATCGCGCGGCACCGAAGTGGTGCTGAACAACATCGGCGCCGAGCCGGCGACATACCGTATCAGCCTGGAAATCAAGCGAATGACGCCCGAAGGCGGGCTGGAGGAAATAGACGAAGCGAATGTCACGGCCGCCGAGCGCGCGGCGCTCGACATGATCGCCTTCAGCCCGCGGCGCGTGACGCTGCCCCCGAATCAGCCGCAGGTGATCCGGGTCGGCGTGCGCCTTCCCGACGGACTTGCTTCGGGGGAGTATCGGGCGCACATGCTGTTTCGCGCGGTCCCCGATGCCGTGCCTGCCGTCGCGGTCGATCCTGCGAAGCCTGCGCCGACCGGTGTTTCGATCGCGCTCACGCCGATATACGGCATCACCATCCCGATCATCGTGCGCGTCGGCGATCTTGGTGCGACCGCGACGATCGGCAACGCCTGGGTTGGTGAAACGAAGGATGGCCCAGCGTTCGAGTTCGACCTCTCGCGTACGGGCAATCGTTCGGTTTATGGCGATATCGAAGTGACGCGGCCCGGGGTTTCAGAACCGCTGCTGCTCGCACGAGGCATTGCTGTCTATCCCGAGATTGGCGCGCGCAAGGTATCGCTGCGCGTTCCGCCCGAACTGGCGGTGAAGCTCAAAGGTCCGGTACAGATCCGCTATACCGAGGACCGCGAGGTTGGCGGCGCTACGATCGATGCGGTGGATCGGGTCGTGAAATAGGTCGGGGCAGGACGAAACCGCAGGCGTGCGATGATCCGCGCGGCCATACTTCGGTATTTTCCGGCGCTTTTCGCTGGACTGGCGCTGGTCGGGCTTGCCCCGTTCGGCGCCCATGCCGTTGAAAAGAATCCTGTATCTCTGGCATCCGATGGCTGGGCGCCGAACGAGGACGACCGCTGGCTCTTCGACCTGCGGTCTGGCCAATACCGCCTGGGCGATGGCGTGCGCGGCTATCAGACCCCGCAGGGCATTTGCGTCGATCTGGGCGACATGGTGCTTGCGCTCGATCTGGCCGTCCGCGTCGACAAGAAGTTGCGCCGCGCAACCGGCTGGGTGTTCGACGAACGGCGCAGCCTGGTAATCGACCGCGACGCGGGAGAGGTCCATGTCGGCAGCCAGAGCTATGCGATCGGCGCGACCGCAATCCGCGATGTTCCCGCAGGCTGGTGCGTCGACCTCGCCAGTCTCAACACATGGCTGGGCGTTCCCGTCGTTGCCGATCTGTCGAATGCCGTTTTGCGGGTCGATTCCAAGGAGAAGCTGCCGTTCCAGCTAGCGGCCGAGCGGCGGGCCCGGGCGGCGGGAATCCGGCCGCAGGCATCGTTCGATCTCGCCAGTCTGCCGCAGACCAAGCGGCCCTATCAGGGCTGGGCGACTCCTTCGGTCGATGTGGTCGCTTCTGCCGGGTTCGTGTCTGACAAGAAGGGCGGATCATACGCACAGGCGCGCTATGAGGTTTTCGCGGCCGGCGAAGTGGTCGGCCAGAGTTTCGATGCGCGCCTGTCATCGGACAATCAGGGAGTGCCCGACAGCCTGCGCCTGCGGCTCTACCGAACCGATCCGGAGGGGCGGCTGCTGGGTCCACTGCGTGCGACGCACTATGCCGTGGGCGATGTCAGCTTGCTGTCGACCGGACTCGTCGCGCAGTCGATACCGGGGCGCGGTGCCGTGCTGACCAACCGCCCCGTCGAGCGCCCCGACAGCTTCGACAAGACGAGCTTTCGCGGCGACCTTCCGGCGGGTTGGGACGCCGAATTGTATCGCAACGGGCAGTTGCTGGCCTTTACCGCGCCGAACAGCGACGGTCGTTACGAATTTCTCGACGTCCCGCTGCAATATGGATCGAACCGCTTCGAGATCGTGATGTATGGCCCGCAGGGGCAAATTCGTCGTGAAATCAAGCAACTGCAGGTCGGCATCGATTCGATACCGCCGCAGCAGACTTGGTACTGGGCGGGCGTCGCCCAGGAAAACACCGATCTTGTCGAATTCGGCCGGCGTGGCGGGGCGTTTCGGCGTGGCTGGCGCGGAACCGCTGGAATCGAGCGAGGACTCAATACCCGTACCTCGATCGCGGCGTATCTCCACAGCCTGATGATCGAAAATATCCGGCGCACCTATGGTGAAGTGGCAGTGCGTCGTTCGATTGGCCCCTCGCTGCTCGAAATCGCCGGGAG
Source organism: Sphingopyxis sp. (assembly GCF_016793825.1). GTDB lineage: Bacteria > Pseudomonadota > Alphaproteobacteria > Sphingomonadales > Sphingomonadaceae > Sphingopyxis. The sequence goes on along the minus strand of NZ_JAEULM010000024.1, from coordinate 1,454 downwards.
CTATGCCGACGACGGCAGCGCGGCGGCGCGCGCAAGCTGGGTTGCGGCGTTCGGCGATACCAATGTGCGGGCCGATGCGATGCGCGGCTGGGGCGGCTTCGTGTCCGATCGGTTCGTCGGCAAGATCGAGGGACTCTATTCGTTGTCGGTCGATCAGTCCGTGACGTTGGGACGGACGATCCTGCCGCTTCATTTCGATCTCGCAAAGATCGACCGTGCCTCGGGAGCCTCGACCCTTGAGGCGTCGGGACGAGCATCGTTGAGTTTTCGCGCACTGACCTTCACCGGCCAACTCGACTGGGCGCGTTCCAAGGTTCCTGTCGGGCCCGATCCGCCCGATAATCTGACCGCAACGCTGCTCGCCAATGCCCGGATCGGGCGCGTCCGCCTGCGCGGTGAGGCGCGCTTTCTGCTGTCCGGTGCCAGTGCCGACACGCGCGTCGCGGTGGTTGGCGAATGGACGGGGAAGGACGATGCCGAATGGCGCGCCGAACTCGGCTATGATCGAGGGCTCGATCGCGCGCGGGCAGGCCTGGGATATACGCGCCGTTTCAACAAGCTACAGCTCAGTGGATTCGGCGAAGTGGCGACCGATGGCTCCGTCGCGGCGTCGCTGTCGCTCGCTTTCAGCTTCGGGCCGAAGCCGGCCGGCGGCGGTTGGCGCCTGTCGAGCGAAAAGCTGGGCGGTCGCGGGCAAGTGATGGCCGACGTCTTCATGGACGATAACGGCGATGGTATCCGTCAGCCCGGTGAAGCCGCGGTGGTCGGAGTCCCGCTGACCGCGGGGAATGCCTTTGTCGAGGCATCGACCGATAAGAGCGGGCGGGCCGCGATCGACGGGCTTGAGCCCTTTCGCCCGGTAATGATCGGGATCGATGCGGGCAGCCTTCCCGATCCCTATGTCCAGCCGGCACTTCCCGGTGTGGTCGTTACTCCGCGCCCCGGCGTTGCGACGCGCGTCGCGCTGCCGATGACGCAGGCCGGCGAAATTGAAGGCGTTGCAATCCGCGACGGCGGTAATCCGATCGAAGGACTGAGCCTTGAGCTGGTCGATGCCGAAGGCCGCGTCCGCGCGACGACGCTGACGGAGTTCGACGGATATTTCCTTTTCGAAAGTGTGGCTTACGGCCGATACACGGTGCGTATGGCGAAAGCATCGGCTGCTGCGTTGCGGCTCGACCCCGCTTTCATGCTGAGTGTGGGGCCGGGGAAGGCGGCGCCGCGCGTCAAATTGGGAACGCTGAAGCTGCGGCCGCTCCAGCGCGACGCGGCCGGACCCACGGCGGCGGCCGAAAGCGGCAATAGCGCGCGAGGGCCGGTGCACGAACCACTTCGTGGATTGGCGCTAGCCTCGATGTAAAGCAGCCCTTCGAGCGCCGCGCCTGATTGAACGCGGGCTGCCACAGGCAGACCCTTTCGGCTCCTTTACCTGAGGAGTCGAACGATGAACGAGC
>NZ_JAEULM010000008.1 GCF_016793825.1 Sphingopyxis sp. | reverse complement strand
GCTCATCAGCACCGCGGCCACGACCGTCAGTCCGAAATTCTTGAAATATTGCCCGGCGACGCCCGGCATCAGCCCGACCGGCAGGAACACCGCGACGATCGTCATGGTTGTCGCGAGCACCGCGAGGCCGATCTCGTCGGCCGCATCGATCGAGGCCTGATAGGCCGATTTGCCCATCCGCATGTGGCGCACGATATTCTCGATCTCGACGATCGCATCGTCGACCAGCACGCCGGCAACGAGGCTGAGCGCGAGCAAGGTCATCATGTTGAGCGAGAAGCCCATGAGGTCCATGAACAGGAAGGTCGGGACCGCCGACAGCGGGATGGCGAGCGCCGAGATCAACGTCGCCCGCCAGTCGCGCAAGAAAAGGAAGACGACGACGACCGCGAGGATCGCGCCCTCGACCATCGCATTGATCGCCGAATGATATTGGCCTTTGGTATATTCGATATCGCTGAACAGCTCGGTGAATTTGACCTTGGGGTTTTCCTTCTCGAGTTTTCGCAGCTCCTCGACCGCAGCGTCATAGACGGTCACATCCGAGGCGCCCTTGGCGCGCTCGAAGCCGAAGGTCAGCACCTGCCGCCCGTCCTGCTTCGAGACCGAGCGCTGCTCGGCGTAGAGATCCTTGACCTCGGCGATATCGGCGAGGCGCACGGTCCGGTTCGTCCCGACCGAGATTAGCGTCTCGCCGAGCGCGTTGGCGCTGCTCGCGTTCCCGAGGATACGCACCGCCTGCTCGGAGCCCGCGACCTCCATCCGGCCGCCGGCCGCATTGACATTGAGCTGGACGAGCTGGGTGTTCACCGCGGCGGCGGTAAGGCCGTAGGCGCGCATGCGTTCGGGGTTGAGGATGACGCGGATTTCGCGGCTGACGCCGCCCCGGCGATAGGCGTCGCCCATGCCGGGGACCGCGATCAGCCGCTTCGCGACGACATTGTCGACATACCAGCTCAATTCCTCGAGCGTCATATCGGTGGCCGAAGCCGACCAATAGGCAAGCGTGTTGCCCGAGGTAGAGAGGCGGATAACCTGCGGTTCGAGGATGCCGTTCGGCAGGTTGCTGCGGATCTGGGTGATCTTGTCGCGAATGTCAGTCACCGCCCGGTCGATCGGCGTGCCGATCGCGAACTGGACGAAGGTCTGCGACTGGCCTTCGGTAACCGTCGAATTGAGCTCGTCGATCCCCTCGATCGTCCGCACCGCCGCCTCGACACGCTGCGTGACCTGCGTTTCGAGTTCGGTGGGCGCGGCGCCCGGCTGGGCGATGATGACGATGGCGCCCGGAAAATCGATGTCGGGATCGCTCTGGACCCCCATCATGAGGAAGGAGACGATGCCCGCCACCGTCAGACCGAAGAACATGACGAGCGGCGGGATCGGGTTCCGGATGGACCAGGCCGAGATATTCTTGAAGTTCATCCTCTCTCCCCCTTCCGGTTCGATCCCACCGCGACTGTGCGCCCTCAGCCCATGCTGCGATCGCGATAGGCGAGCAGGCGAAGCGCGTTGGCGACGACGACGAGGGTCGAGCCTTCGTGCGCCGCGACCGCCGCACCGATTCCGAGTCCGAAGATCGTCGCCGGCACGAGGACCACGACGACGCCGAGGCTGACCACCAGATTCTGGCGGATGATGCGGCGCGTCTGGCGGCTAAGTCCGATCGCGAACGGCAGATGAGCGAGGTCATCGGCCATCAGCGCGACGTCGGCGGTTTCGAGGGCAACATCGGACCCCGCGGCGCCCATCGCGATCCCGACGGTGGCGCTCGCCATCGCCGGTGCGTCATTGACGCCGTCACCGACCATGGCGACCGGCTGCTGCGCCTTGAGGTCGCGAATGGCGTCGACCTTCTGATCGGGCATCAGGTCGCCCCAGGCCTCGTCGATCCCGACCTCGGCGGCAATCGATTCCGCGACCTTCTGGTGATCGCCCGAAATCATGATCATCCGGCCGATGCCGAGCTCGCGCAGTTTGGCGATCGCGGTGCGCGCCGCTTCGCGCGGCGTGTCCATCAGACCGATCGCGCCAAGATCGCGGTCGCCCATACGAACGACCATCGTCGTGCGGCCCTGCTCGCGGAGGCCGGCGATCGCAGCCGCCACTTCGCCGCCGATCGGCGCGATGCCGTCGGCACCGAACATTTCGGCCTTGCCGATCAGGACGGTTTCGCCCTCGACCTTTGCCGTGACGCCGCGACCCGTCAGGCTGTTAAGGTCGTCCGCCACCGGTACGCGCGTCGACGTCAGCATGGCCTCGCCATCGCGCGCGATGGCAGCGGCAAGCGGATGATCGCTCAGCCGCTCGACCGCCACCGCGATCCGCAGCAGTTCCTCCTTCGGCACGCCGCTGGCCGGCAGGACGTCGGTGATGCGCGGCTTTCCTTCGGTGAGCGTTCCCGTCTTGTCGAACGCCAGCGCGGTCAGCGAGCCGAGATTTTCGAGCGGGCCACCGCCTTTGACCAGCACGCCGCCGCGCGCCGCACGCGCAACGCCCGACAGGACGGCACTCGGCGTCGCGATCGCGAGCGCGCACGGGCTTGCCGCGACAAGGACCGCCATGGCGCGATAGAAGCTGTCGCGGAACGGCTCGTCGACAACGACCCAGGCGAAGAGCAGGACGAACACAAGCGCGAGCACGCTCGGCACGAAGATGCGCTCGAACTTGTCGGTGAAGCGCTGGGTCGGCGATTTCTGCGTTTCCGCCTCGCTCACCATCTTCACGACCTTAGCGAGCGTGGTATCGGCCGCAAGACGGGTTACCGCGATCTCGATCGCGCCATAGCCGTTGATGGTGCCCGCGAAGACGCGATATTTTGCGTCGAGTGCATCGGGCTTTGCCGCGGCCTGCGCACGATCGGCCACCGGTTCCTTGTCGACGGGGACGCTCTCGCCGGTCACCGGAGCCTGATCTATCGCCGTGCGGCCAACGACGACGAAGCCGTCGGCGGCAAGACGCTCGTTGGGCTTGACGATGACGGTGTCGCCAATCGCCAGCTGCTCGACCGGGACTTCGCGAGCCGTCCCGTCGGCATCCTTCACCGTCGCGGTCTGCGGCGCCAGCTCCGCAAGCGCCTCGATTGCGCGCTTGGCGCGGCCCATGGCATAATGTTCGAGCGCATGGCCGAGGCTGAAGAGGAAGAGGAGCAGCGCGCCTTCGGCCCACGCACCAAGCGCGGCAGCGCCGGCCGCGGCGACGAGCATCAGCGTGTCGATCTCGAAGCGCTTGAGCTTCAGATTCTCGATGGCCTCGCGGACAGTGAACCAGCCACCGAAGCCATAAGCGGCAATATAGAATGCGAGCGGCACCCACTCCGGCGCCGCGGCGAGCTTCTCGATCGCAAAGCCGATGCCGAGGACGAGACCGCACAGCAGCGCGAAGATCAGCTCGGTCCGCTCGCCGAAGATGCCGCCATGATCATGGCCATGGTCGTGGCTATCCTCGCCCGTATGGCCATGTTTGTGATCTGGCCCATGCGCGTGATCCGGACCATGGTCATGGCCATCATCGCCATGTTGGTGGGCGGCTTGTGCCGGGGCAGCCGCGGCGACGGCAGTCGATTTCTGAGTGACGCCCATATCCGAGAGTGTCTTTCTGATCATTTCGATGGAGGTCTCCGAGCGCTGGAACTCGGCGCGCAGCGTACCGGCGGCGCCGACTTCGGCCTCGATCACGCCCGGCATTTCGCGAAGCTTCAGTCCGATCGTCCGCGCGCGACGGGCGTGGCCGACGCCTTCGAGGTCATCCCAGAAGAGATGCTGATACTGGCCGGTGAGCTCGGCACCGGCGCTGCGCGCGAGCTGCCGCACGCGTTCGAGCGGGAGAATATCCGGACGGTAATGGATGCAGAGCTGTGGCGGCGAACCGTCGCTTGAGCGGACAACATGGACCTTGTCGACGCCTTCGCGTCCTTCGAGTTCGCTCGTCAGGCGCGCGACGCAGCGGTCGGCGGTATCGGCGACTTCGGGGAGGAGAAGCGGAATATCGAGCCGCAACTGGTCACTCATGATGCCATCCTTTTCTGTTGGCGGTCGGCAATGCGATCCGGGCGCATGTTAAACGCGCGGCAGGATGAGGTGCGGGAGCCATTGCGGGATGCGACCCGGCTCCCGCACCTCCCTGACAGCCGGAAATCCCTGCCCGTGGTGAGGGGGGCGATTGAGAGGGGCCTCCGACGGCCAGGTTTCGAATTCAAGATCATGCGCGGCGCCCGCTTGGCCGCGCGTAGCGGGACTGAACTGTCGTGCGACGGAGTTGCTGTTCGAGCGCCATGTTCGAGCGCTTGAGAAAAACGCTGCAAACCCGCCGCAGAATGGGATAGCCGAGCCATGAGAAGAGACCCGCGCATTCCAGGCGATGGGTAACCTCCACCCCTTGGCCGAGCTTTTCGAGCCGGTAGCTCTCCTCGATGACGAGCAGCCCGCGCGTGCCTGTCCGCCAGGAGAAGCCCGTCAGCCAGTCGAGGCCGGTTATCCGCCCCTCGGATGCAAATTCCGGACCCCGCTTCCCGCGCGGAGAATAGACATAGCCTACGCGCTCATCATCTCCCGGACGATCGGTGAAACGGAGCGTCGGATGCCAGTCGTCGTACCGCTCGATATCGACGAGCAGTCGCCAGACCCGCCCGATCGGGACCGGCAAGCGGAGCGAGGTGCCTACCGAGAACATCGGAGACCTCCTCGCTCGCACGAGCTGGTCCGCGACGCAGGCCGGGGACCTGCGCCGCGGTGTAGACCGGCAAGATGCCGGTCAGCTCTGAACATCGGGGGGCTCCGCGGCGGATTTCCCGCCGAGGATTTCGACCGCTTCGAGCGTGATGAGCCCGATGTCCGGTATTTCGGTCAGCTGCGCCGCAAAGTCGCGGAGCCGCTGCTCCTCGTCGATGATCTCGATCACGACCGCCCGGTCATTCTCCAGCGCATGCTTGCGGTGGAGATGCGCCGAGCGACCGAAACCGAGAACCGCTTCGAGCACCGTAACGCCTGCCAGCTTTTGCTGGCGAGCGAGTTCGGAAATGAACTCGAAGACCCGCTGATCACCGAAGAAGGCGGATTCATCGGTGTAGATGCGCAAGAGCTTGGATGCTTTTGTCATGACAGTCTCTCCCTATTCCGTGACCGGCTGGACCGCCGACTCCGCTTTTCGCTTGAGGAACTTCGGCTGCCAGTTCGCCCCGAGGACGACTTTTGCGATCGCGGGGAGAACGAGCAGCGTCAGGATGGTCGCCGCGATGAGACCGCCGATGACGGTCGTCGCGAGAGGCTTCTGCACCTCGGCACCCGTGCCGGTCGCGATCGCCATCGGCACGAAGCCGATCGCGGGCACGAAGCCGGTCATGATCACCGCACGCATCTTCTCGGTCATGCCCTCGCGGATTGCCTCCGTGAGCGGGACATCATTCTCGAGCCGTTCGCGGATCGCCGTCATGACGACGAGACCGTTGAGCACCGCGACGCCGGCAAGGCAGATGAAGCCCACCGCCGCCGACACCGAGAAGTTGATGCCCGTAAGCGCGAGAGTGAACACCCCGCCCGCGAGCCCAAGCGGCACGGCGAGGAACACGGCGGTCGCGCGCCCGAACGTGCCGAGCGCCATGTAAAGCAGGATGAAGATGCCCGCGAAGCAGAGCGGCACCACGATCGAGAGCCGCTGCGATGCGGCCTGCAGACTTTCGAACTGCCCGCCCCATTCGAGGTAATAGCCCGCCGGAAGCTTCACATTGGCGATCTTCGCCTGCGCTTCGGCCACGAAGGATCCCGCATCGCGGCCTTCGAGGTTCACCTGCACGACGACGCGCCGCTTGCCATTTTCGCGGCTGATCTGGTTGAGCCCTTCGGTCAGCCGGATCTGCGCCACCTGGGCGAGCGGTATCTGTCCGCGATTGCCGCCCTCGGAGGGCAGCAACACGGGCAGCGCGCGGATGTCGTCGAGATTGACCCGGGTCGCGTCGGGGACGCGAACCGTGATGTCGAAGCGCCTGTCGCCCTCATAGAGCAGGCCGGATTCCCGCCCGCCGAGCGCCGCCGACACCGTATCGGCAACCTCCTGTACCGAGAGACCGTAGCGCGCGATCGCATTGCGATCGAGCTTCACGTCGAGCGTCGGAGCGCCGCCCACTTGGTCGGCCTTGACGCTGCCCGCACCCGGTATGCCCTGGAGCACGCGCACCATCTCGTTCGCCGCGAGCGACATCTTGTCGAGGTCGTCCCCGTAGAGCTTGATGGCCACGTCGCCGCGAACGCCCGCGATCAGTTCGTTGAAACGAAGCTGGATCGGCTGGCTGACTTCATAAAGCTGGCCGAGCTGGCCGCCAGCGGCTTTCTCGATACGCTCGACGACATCGGCCTTCGAATCGACACCTGCCGGCCACTGATCCTGGGGTTTCAGGATCACGAAACCGTCGGAGATGTTCGGCGGCATCGGGTCGGTCGCCACCTCGGCCGTACCCGTCTTCGAAAACATCAGCTCGACTTCGGGCAGGCTCGAGATCGCCGTCTCGACGTTGCGCTGCATGACCAGAGACTGTTCGAGGCTCACCGAAGGCACGCGCGTCGAGGCAAGCGCCATATTCTTCTCGTCGAGCTGCGGAATGAATTCCGAGCCGAGCAGTCCGAACGCCGGGATCGCAAGGACGAAGAAGGCAAAGCCGCCGGCGATGAAAGCCCACGGCTTGGCGAGCGCCTTGTCGAGCAAGGGCAGGTAGCGCTCCTTCGACTTGCGGATCGCCCAGACTTCCTTCTCGGCAACCTTGCCGCGAATCATCAGCGCGACAAGCGCCGGAACCAGGGTGATCGCGAGAATGAAGGCCGCAACGAGCGCGAGCATGATGGTGATGGCCATCGGCGAGAAGGTCTTCCCCTCGACGCCCGTAAACATCAGCAACGGCGCGAAGGCCAGTAGGATGATCGCCTGGCCGAAGACGGTCGGTTTGATCATCTCCTGGCTCGCGCGCATCGTCTCCTCGAGACGTTCGCGAAGGTTGAGCAATCTCCCTTCATGCTCCTGCCGGTGCGCCAGTCTGGCGAGGCAGTTTTCGATGATGATCACCGCCCCGTCGACGATCAGACCGAAGTCGAGCGCGCCGAGGCTCATCAGGTTACCGGGGACCCGGAAGGCGTTCATGCCCATCGCCATCATCAGGAAGGAGAAGGGAATGACGAGCACCGCGATGATCGCGGCGCGCCAGTTGCCGAGCAGGAAGAAGAGCGCGGCCGCTACGAGCAGCGCGCCTTCGGTGAGGTTCTTTTCAACCGTGCCGACGGTTGCGTTCACGAGCTTGGCGCGGTCGAGTACCACCTTCACTTCGACGCCGGGCGGCAGGGTCTTCGACACCTGCGCGATCTTCGCCGAAACATCCTCCGCAACAGTGCGGCTATTCTGCCCGATCAGCATGAGCACGGTCCCGATGACCGCCTCCTTGCCGTTCATGCTGCCCGCACCGGTTCTGAGGTCGCCGCCGATCTTCACATTGGCGAGCTGTCCAACCGTCACGGGCACGCCGCCGCGCGTCGCGACGACGGCGTTGCGGATTTCGTCGACCGAGCGGACGCGTGCATCGACGCGCACGAGATAGGCCTCGCCTGCCCGGTTATAGTAGTTGGCACCGACCGCGAGGTTGGCGCGTTCAAGGGCTTCGCCCAGTTCGCTATAGGAAATGCCGTAGCTGGTGAGGCGGGTCGGATCGGGTTCGACCACGAAGGTCTTGGCATAGCCGCCGATCGAGTCGACGCCGGCGACGCCGCCGACCGACTTCAATTGCGGGCTGACGATCCAGTCCTGGACCGTGCGAAGATAGCCCGATTTGGCGATCTCGTCGGTGAGGATATCGCCCTCGGGGGTCAGATAGCTGCCGTCGGGTTGCCAACCTGGTTGGCCCGCGACCTTCTTGGCGCCCTTCCCGTCGGGATTTTTGTAGCCGACGGTGTACATGACGACCTCGCCGAGACCCGTCGTGACGGGACCGATCTGCGGCTGGGCCCCGTCGGGAAGATTCTCGCCCGCCTGGAGAAGCCGTTCGCCCACCTGCTGGCGCGCGAAATAGAGGTCGGTTTCATCGGTGAAGATTGCCGTCACCTGGCTGAAGCCGTTGCGCGAGATCGAGCGTGTCGTCTCGAGCCCCGGAATGCCGGCGAGCGAGATTTCGATCGGATAGGTTACGAGCTTCTCGATTTCGACCGGCGAGAGACGCGGATCGATCGTGTTGATTTGCACCTGCTTGTTGGTGATGTCGGGAACCGCGTCGATCGGCAGCTTGGTGAGCTGCCATACGCCGAGTCCCGCGATCACGAGGAAGAGAAAGAGTACCGCCCAGCGCGCGCGGACGGATAGCGCCATCAGTTTCGCGATCACGGTTTATTCCTCCTCGCCCGCGCCCTTGCCGAGTTCGGCCTTGAGCAGGAATGCGTTCTTGGTCGCGACGATCTGGCCCGGCTTCAGCCCGG
>NZ_JAEULM010000039.1 GCF_016793825.1 Sphingopyxis sp. | reverse complement strand
GATCCGGGCAATGCTGGGTCATGCCTCGCAGAATGTAACCCAAGACTATGTCCACATCGACGAGGCGCTAAAGCTTGCCGTGCAGCGAACGTCCGACGAGATTGCGCGATTGCTTGCCCTCGGCACTGAAGCAAAAATGGAGATCGCTCGCCAGTAGAAGCTCAAACGCGATCCAGCCTTGGCCATGGCCACTGCTCACTCAATCCGGACCGACATGCGTTACCCGGAATCTCATGCGGGTCCGCCGTCGCAAATCAGCAATCGAGTGTCGTCGTGCGCAAAGCCCGTCAGAACCGGTTCCGCATCCATCATCAGCGCGTCCCGCTGGTCGACCCGCATTTCGCCCACCGAAATTCCGCCGCGTAAAACTGCGAGATAGCTTTTGCTGCCATTTCCAGAGAGCGAGAAGGGAGCGCTTTCCAGTTGCAGTAGCCTGACACTCGCAGGCACGCTCCAACGAAGGTTATGGCCACCCTCGAAATCGTCGGTGGCGCACCAATCGCCGCGCGACAGGTCGCCAACCACGCCTCGGTAATTCGGGCGATAGTCCGCGTCGTCGGACAGGAGCCAGAGAACGGAATATCGCGCAGGCCCACCCGCCGCTGATCTAATACCGAATTCGGTGCCCAGCCCCGTTGCAATCGAAGCAATTTCATTCGCTGCTACGGCCAATGTTTTGCCGTCGTCCTTCTCGATCACGATCGAGCCTTCCTGGACAATGAACAGTACCTCGGTCCCTGAATGAAAGCTGGGAGACAGAGCCGTGTTCGGCGCTAGAATATTGTGATTGAGGACACGAAGTCTTCCCCAGTTCAGATAATTGCCATCTTGATAACCCGCAAAGCAGAAATGGTGCCACGCTTCCAGCACAGGAGTGCGCGTTAGGCCCAGTTGCGAGGCTTCGCGGTGCAAGATCATGGGAGCATCGTGCCCGAAACCACTGTGGCCATACCAGGATCGGCCTCCGTCACTTGGACTGACCAGCGATCGCGGGCTTCTCGTCAAACAGTCCGGCTAGCCCATGATAGAGCTTGTCGTGACAGACGAACTTGCTCACCGCATCCGCAATGATCGCGGTGAGAAACAGGGGCACGATCATGCCGCGGCTCGCCGTGGCCTCCATCAAAATGATCACCGCCGTGAGCGGTGCGCGCACGACCCCGACGAAATAGCCGACCATGCCAAGCAGGACGATTGCGCCGGCTGGATAGGAAGGAAAGCAGCGCGAGAGAAGCTCACCGAACCCCGCTCCAACTGACAGCGACGGCGCGAATATCCCGCCCGGCACGCCTGAGATCGCGGTGGCGGCTGTCGCTGCGAGCTTGGCGGGACCGAACCAGATGGGCGCCTCGCCATAGCCCTCGATCAGCAGCCTGGTCGTCTCGTAGCCCGTGCCCCAGGTCAATCCACCGGAGGCCACGCCAAGACTCGCGACGACGATGCCGGACAAAAATGCGGCACGCACCGGGTGGCTCCGCGCAGCGGTAGCGAACCGCCCATTGCCTCTGGCAAAGGCGAGGATCGTGCGCGAGAAGAGACCGCCGACTGCGCCGCCAGCAATCCCCGCTACCGGCGGCACAAGAAGCATTCCCGATAAGCCGAGCGTCTGTCTCATCGCACCAAAATAGACATAGTCACCGGCCAGCGCGAGGCTGACGAGGCCGGCAACGACCACCGCGCCCATGACGAGAACCGCCACCCGCTGCTCGAACGCCGCCGCAAGCTCTTCGATCGCGAACGCCACGCCAGCGAGAGGCGTGTTGAATGCCGCCGCCACTCCCGCCGCTCCGCCCGCAATCAACACGCCGGAGGTCAGGGGAACGCGAAGGAAGCGGTGAAAGGCAACCATGATCGCCGCGCTGACCTGGACGGTGGGGCCTTCACGGCCCACCGATGCGCCAACAAGCAATAGCAAGGTCGTGAGGACGAGCTTGATCAACGCCGTCGGCAACGAGAGCAATGCGCCTGCAAGCTCCGGGCGGCGGCCGGCCGCCATGACCTGCGGAATGCCTGAACCTTTCGCGGCCGGCGCCCACCGCCGGGCTACCGCCGCGGCGAAGGCAAAGCCAAGCGGCGTCAGGATCAACGGCGCATATTCGAAGCGAAGCTGAAAACTGCGAAAGACATGTTGAGCGCGGTCGCCCGCCCAAGCAAAGCCGATGGCGACCAGCCCGAGCAGAATGGCCCCGGAAAATGTCGCGAGGCGACGCTTGGCGAGATTCACCTGGAGGTCGAGCGCGGATGCTGACCGCTTCAGGGCTTCAAGATATTTGCGCGGCTTCAAGGTCGGCATCCCGCCATTGAACAAGATTTCCAGACGTTTCCGGAGCGGCGAGCGGTCCATGAACGACCTCGCGGTCCGGGGGCAAGCCTTTTCGGGCCCTTCCTCCTCAAATTGCGGAGCACATTATTCACCTTTCCCCGCAGGCAATCGGCAATAAGAAGGCCGAATGTTCGTCATCGACTCTTTGCTCGTCAAAATCGCGCTGATCGGCGTTCTCGGTATCGGCGCGCAATGGATCGCGTGGCGCACCGGACGGCCTGCCATCGCGTTGATGCTGATAGCGGGAATCATTGCCGGGCCCGTCCTCGGCATCCTCGATCCCGAGAAGGATTTCGGGGCGCTTCGCGAGCCGGTCGTCAAACTGGCGGTCGCGGTGATCCTGTTCGAAGGCGGCCTCAGTCTCAAGTTTCGCGAGCTCAAGCATGCAGGCATCGCCGTGTTTATGCTGGTATTCCTCGGTGTACCGATCGGCTGGGCGCTCGGCACCCTCGCGGCCCATTATGCCGCGGGCCTGTCCTGGGAACTTGCCGCGCTGTTCGGCGGCGTCATGGTCGTGACCGGGCCGACCGTGATTATCCCGCTGCTCCGCTCGCTCAATATCGCGCCGCGCGTCAAGCATATGCTCAAGTGGGAAGCGATCGTGAACGACCCGATCGGCGCGCTGCTCGCGGTTGGCGTATACAGCTATATCACGCACGGCGGCGGCGAGGCGAACAGCGCCTCGGTCATTGTCGATGTCGTGGCCGCGAGCACGCTCGCGATCGTCTTGGGCACGCTTGCCGGGCTGGCACTCACCTGGGCCTTCCCGCGCGGATTGGTGCCCGAATATCTGAAGGCGCCGGTGCTGCTCACGACCGTGATCGGGATGTTCGTGCTTTCGGATCTGGTGATGCACGAGACGGGCCTCATCACCGTGACCGTGATGGGCGTCGTGATGGCGAACCGCGAGACCTATTCGAGCCGGGCGTTGTTGCGGTTCAAGGAGGATCTGACCGTGATCCTCGTGTCCGGCGTCTTCATCCTGCTCTCGGCGACGCTCGACTGGGAGGTGGTGAGCAATTTCGAATTCCGCTTCCTGGCCTTCCTGATTCTGCTCCTCTTCGCGGTCCGGCCCTTGACGATCATGCTGGCGCTGCTGCCGACTCGTATCCCGTTTCGCGAGCGGCTGTTCGTCGCATGGATTGCGCCCCGCGGTATCGTCGCGGTCGCGGTTACGGGCCTCTTCGCGCTCCGCCTGTCCGACTATGGCGTCGCCGGCGCCAACGCGCTGGTCCCGCTGGGGTTCGGCGTCGTCATCGCCACCATTTTTGCGCACGGCTTCACCGCTGGTCATTTCGCGCGCTGGCTTGGTCTCGACCGTGGCAAAGGCGATGGCCTGCTTCTCGTCGGCGCGAACAGCTGGACGGTCGCATTCGCCGAATTCATCAAGACACAGGGCAAGGAGGTCCTGATCGCCGACCCGAGCAAGTTCGCGCTTCGGAGCGCCCGGCGCGCCGACATTCCCGTCTATGAGGGCGACATTCTCGATGAAGCGCACGACGATGTCGTCGACATGGGGCAATATCAGCAGCTGATCGCGGCAACCGACAACGACAGCTACAATGCGCTGGTCTGCACCGAACTCGCGCCCGAGATCGGACATAACCGCGTCAGCCGCGCCGCCGGCGAAAGCCGCGCATCGACGAAACGGCGCGGCCGCATCTTCACCCTCGCGGGCACGCCCATCGAGGAATTGCTCGACCGATTGCAATCGGGGTGGACCTTCGGGCGGACCCGTATCACCGACAAATTTCCCTACGAGCAGTTCGTCGCACGGATGAAGGAAAACGGCGGCGACAGCCTGCTTGTCGTCCGTCCCTCGGGCGAGATGGCGATCTTCTCGACCGATCATCGTCCCTCGGTCGGGGCGGAGGATATCGTCTGGACGTTCGTTCCGCCCGAGCCCGTCGCGCGCAATTGAGCGTCGGCCGTGCGAGGCGGCGGCGCGAAGGGATCTTCGTGCAGGGATTTCCCTGCCGTTTCCGGCATGAAATGGAGCGCGATCAGCCCGACCAAGCAGGCTGCCATCATATAGAAGGCGGGCATCAGCATATTGCCGGTAAGGCTGATCAGTGCGCTGCCGACCATCGGGGCGGTGCCGCCGAAGATCGAGGTCGAAATGTTATAGGCGATCGCAAAACCCGCAAAGCGGACGGCGGTAGGGAACAACGCAGGGAAAGTCGCCGAGATCGTGGCAAGTTGCGGAACATAGAGCAGCCCCAGGGCCATGAAGCCTATCACCGCGCCAGTGAACCCCGTCCCGATCAGCATATAGAGCGGCACCGCGCCGACGAGCAGTCCGACAAGCGAGAAGCGCCACATCGGTCGCCTGCCGATACGATCGGACAGCGCACCCGCAAAGGGGACGAAAAGCATCATGAAAACCATTCCAATGATCGGAACAAGCAACGCCTGCTCATGCGTCAGACCTATACGGCGCTGCAGATAGGTCGGCATGTAACTGAGCAGCGTATAGTTGACGACGTTCAGCGCGACGACCAGCCCGCCGACGACGATCAGCGGCCGCCAGTGATGGCGCGCGAGTCGTCCGAGACGCGCCCCCGGCCGATCTTCGGCCGCCCGCTGCGCTTCCAGAAAGACCGGCGTATCCTCCATCTTCGAACGCAGATACATGCCGACAAGACCGATCGGTCCCGCGACGAGGAACGGGATGCGCCAGCCCCATTCGCGCATCGCTTCTTCACCGAGGTGCAGCGAATAGCCGAGCATCAGCACTGCCCCGAACGAGAAGCCCGCCAGCGTCCCGAATTCGAGAAAGCTGCCATAGAAGCCGCGCCGCGCGTCGGGCGCATATTCGGCCATGAAGGTCGCCGCGCCGCCATATTCGCCGCCGGTCGAGAAACCCTGGATCATGCGCAGCAGCACGAGAATTGCCGGCGCCCAGAGCCCGATACTATCGTAGGAAGGGATGAGGCCGACCGCGAATGTCGCACCGGCTATCAGGAGGATCGTCATTGCGAGCACAGACTTGCGCCCGATACGATCGCCGAGCGGACCCCAGAAGAGGCCGCCGAGCGGACGCACGAGGAAGGAGATTGCAAAGGTCGCGAGCGCGAACAGCACAGCCTCTTCCATGTCGGGGAAGAGCGCCGCCGAGATATAGGTGACGCCATAGGCGTAAATGCCATAGTCGAACCATTCGACGGCATTGCCAAGCGCCGAGGCTCCGATCGCGCGTTGCAGCGGGGACGGCTGCAGGACGGGCGCCGGGTGTGTGGGAGCTGGCATGGGATCGGTCGGGGTCATCGTTCACCTGTCGAGGAAGGAATGGTCGCACCCGCAAGTTCGGGCTCCTCGACCTTGGGATCGAGGAGACCCGCCATCGGCGTGGTGCGAGGAAAGGTCTGGAATTCGCCTTGCGCTTCGGCGGGTACCGGAGCGGCGGCGAGGAGACGCCAGACACTGAAGATCAGCATCAGCGCCGCGCAAGCGGCGGAAAAGAGAAAGAGGCCGCCCGCGCCCGCGGCACCCATGAACCCGGCGGCAAGCAGGGGTCCGAGCACCGCGCCGCCCGAGTAGAGCAGCACCAGCTGCCCGCTTGC
Organism: Sphingopyxis sp.; assembly: GCF_016793825.1. Classification (GTDB taxonomy): domain Bacteria; phylum Pseudomonadota; class Alphaproteobacteria; order Sphingomonadales; family Sphingomonadaceae; genus Sphingopyxis. The sequence goes on along the minus strand of NZ_JAEULM010000039.1, from coordinate 14,944 downwards.
CGACACCCGCTCGGTTGCGAGCAACCGGTCGTTCACATGCGCGACGCAGAGCGGATACAGCGCGAAACTCAGGCCGCCAAAGGCTGCCGCCGATGCCAGAAGCATCGCCCCTGCCGGTTCGGCCGCCAGCACGAAACTGACAAGGGCGGTCGCGGCGAAGGACGCGATGATCACACGCCTCCGATCGAGCCGGTCGGACAATCTTCCGAGCGGCCATTGCAGCGCGACGCCTCCGAGAATCACCGTCGCCATGAAATTGGCGGTTGCGGCGAGATCGAGCCCGACACGGCGCGCAAAAATTGCGGCAAGGCCATAGAAGCCGCCAAGAATGAGGCCGGTAAACGCGGCACCGGCGGCGCCGAGCGGCGAGGCCTCGAAAAGTCGGCCGAACGACAGCGAGCGCCCCTCGCCGGGCGCGGGCGCCGTACCGTGCGTCAGGCAAACGGGCAGGATCGCGAGCGTGATGAGGATCGACGCCAGCTGAAAGGGTATGGCGGGGCCAATTTCGCCGGTCGAGAGCAGCATCTGGCCAAGGGCCTGCCCTGAATAGAGCGCGATCATGTAGGCGGCGAGGATCGAGCCGCGGGTTTCGGACCCGGCGCGGTCGCCAAGCCAGCTTTCGATACAGATGAAGACGCCGGCGACGCAAAAACCGTCGACCAGCCGCAACGCCGCCCACAGCGAGGGATGCTGGATCAGGCCATAGGTCAGCGTACTGGCCGAAAGCAGCGCGACGAACGCCGCGAAGGCGCGAATATGGCCAACGCGGCAAACAATGCGTCCGGCACGCAGCGCGCCGATGGTCAACCCAGCGAAATAGGCGGTCGCGACGAGCCCGATAACGATTGTCGCGCTGCCTGCGCGCTCGAGCCGGAGCCCGATGAGTGTCGCGAGGAAGCCGCTTCCGGCCATCAAGATGAAAATGGCCGCCAGCAGGCTGCGAACGGGCCGAACGACTGCGAGCATGGAGCGATAACCGGCGCGCCGCGTCAGGCGGCGCGCCGGCCCTCCGCAGCGCCCGCTCCGATGTCATCATTTTCTTCGACTAGGGCCTTGTGCAGGGCACAGATCGCCGCGTCGAAATCGCGGCTTTCGATGATGAACTGGATATCGACGTTGCGAATCTGGTGCTGGAGCGCAACCATCGCGATGCCTGCCTCTTCGAGCGCGCGGAGCGCGTCGGGAACGAGGCCGGGGCGCGATATGTCGCTGCCGATCGCCGAGACCATCGCCACCGGCTGCGACGAAATCGACGCGTCGGGATATTGCTGCTGCAGGTCCGCGATGACAGATTTCACCTTGTCGGGGCTGGCCGACAGATAATGGGTAATCGTATTGGCGTTCGACGACTTGCTGACGATCCAGAGCCGATGGCGGGTCAGCGCCTCCAGGATAGCGGCGTCATAGCCTTTCACCCCCACCATATCCTGCTCGAAAAATTGCAGAGCCTGCATCTGGGCAATGCCGGTGACGATCTCGACGCGGGGGACGTCGGTGACATAATCGGCGGTAACGAGCGTGCCGCCATCCTCGCGATCGAAGGTGTTGCGCACACGCAGCGGGATATCCGACTGGCGGAGTCCGCGCCCCGCGCCGGGATGAATTGCTTCCATGCCGAGGTTGGCAAGCTGGTCGGCGACATCATAATTGGTGCGCCCGATCTTGCGCGCCTTGTCCTCGCCGACCAGCCGCGGGTCGGCACTCGACAGGTGGAACTCCTTGTGGATGATCGCCTCACGCGCGCCGGTAATCACGGCGAGGCGCGAAAAGGTCATCTCGGTATAGCCCCGCGCGTAGCGCCGGACCATGCCGCCCTCGCAGCCGGCATAGCCGGTCACGATCGGCAGCGTCGTCGCAAGGTCGATATCGGCGAAGGCCGCCTCGATCCGCTCGTCAAGGCTGCGCAGATCGCCCTGGTCCCAGAGGGTCAGATCGACGAACAGCGCGTTGACGCGGCGGTCGCGAAGGAGCAGGGCCGTGCTGTGCGCGCTGTGCGCCTCCCCCAGCCCCGCCAGCAGCTCGCGCACCGTCATCAGCTGCTCCTTCACGCAGAAGCGGCCGTGGCTGCGCAGCCGCGCCAGGTCATCCAGACAGGCCGTGATCGCGGCGATGCGAAGTTCGACGAACGCGTCGGCCTTCGTGCGGCTCGCGCCGCGCTCGAACATCGCGGCGTTACGCGCGAGCATCGCCCCGGACACGGCCTTCATCGCTTCGCGCCACCCGTCCGCGTCCTCGTCGGCGACAAAGCGGCTGTAAACGCCGGGCTCGCCGGTCTTCTTGTTCTCGAGCAGCAGGTTGGTCATGCCGGCATAGGCCGAGACGACGAAGATGCGATCATAGAGATCGGCGCCCGAACGACCGGCAACGAGAACGTTGTCGAACAGGATTTCGGTGGCGGCCATCGAGGTGCCGCCGATTTTTTCGACGCTATGGCCTTTCATGCCGGAGCCGCCTCGATCAGCGGGCCGCTTTCAACGGCTAGCGGCGCAGGCTCGCCGCGATCGGCGAGGAACCACGGTCGGGGCTTGTCGACGCCGAACGGCTTTCCGAGACGGTTGCTCACCGCATTGTACACCAGAAAGGCGTTGGTCCGCGGAAAGGGTGTGATGTTGCCGTTCGATCCGTGCATCAGGTTGCAATCGAACAGGATCACCGTTCCCGGCTTGCCCGTCGGCGAGACGATGCCATGCCAATGTGCGAGTTCGGCGAGGCTGTGCTCGTCGGGGACGCCATATTCCTGGCGCTTCAGCGAGCTCAGATAATGATCGTCCGGCGTCTCTCCGACGCAGGTGAGATAGGTGCGGTGCGATCCCGGGATCAGCATCAGCGGGCCATTGTGCGGCGTGTTCTCCGCCAGAAGCACGGACATCGACAGCGCGCGCATGCGCGGCATCCCGTCCTCGACATGCCAGGTCTCGAAATCGCTGTGCCAGTAGAATTCCTTACCCCTGAAGCCGGGCTTATAGTTGAGCCGCGACTGGTGGATGTAGACTTCGTCACCGAGCAGGAAGCGCGCGACATCGGCGAGCCGCGCATCGGCCGCTAGGCGGGCCATCACCGCGCTTTGCCGGTGGATTTCGAAGATGGACCGGATTTCGTCGCCACGTGGCTCGGTAACGATGGTTTCCGCGTCGAGATCGGCGGGATCCGCGAGCAGCGTGCCGGCGGCACGCTGAAGAAAGGCGACCTCCTCGTCCGAGAAGAGATCTTCGAGAATGATATAGCCGTCGCGCTCGAATTGCGCCGCCTGGAGCTCGCTGATCGGTGCGCTACCGGTCCACTGGCCATGAACGACGGCATCGTGCCGCTCGAGCATCTCGGGGGTGGCCGCGTGACGCGAGGGGTAGAGATCGTGCATCGGGGGTCTCCCTTTCCTCATTCCTATTCGGCGGGCGCGGGCTCGCGCGCCATGTCGGCTTCGGCCGGATAGGCGCCGCTCTCGTCATGGACTTCCTGCCCCGTGACGGGCGGATTGAAGACGCACGCGGTCAGCATGTCGGTTTCGGGGCGGAGGATATGATGATCATGCTGGTCGAGCGCGTAGAGCATGCCGGGTTGCAGCTTGTGGACCTCGCCGGTCGCAAGATCCTCGATCGTGCCCTTGCCCTTGAGGACGAACACGGCCTCGAGGTGATTGCGATATTGCATTTCGAGCTCGGCCTTCGCGTGCAGGGTCGTGATGTGGAAGGAAAATCCCATTCCGTCGTCCCTGAGGAGCATGCGCGCGCTGGCCCAGCCCTTCGAGCGAACATTCTTGTCCGAGGCCCGGACGTCGACGAGATTGCGAAGAATCATTCTTTGTCTCCTTGTGTCTATTCGGCTGCGACGGCGAGATCGGCCGCCATCGCGTCACGGCATTTATCCTCGAGTACGTCGAGCCCCGCGGCGAGCGCGGCATCGTCGATGACGAGCGGCGCAAGCACCTTGATCACCTCATCATGCGGTCCGCTGGTTTCGATGATCAGGCCCGCGTCGAAGCAAGCGCGCGTGATGGTGGCGGCGAGTTCGCCCGAGCCGACGCTGATACCGCGCATCATTCCGCGGCCGCGCATCTCGAAACCGTGCCGCGCGGCGATGCGCGCCAGCCGCTGTTCGAGAAGGCCGGCGCGGCGGAGAACGTCATGCTCGAAGGCGTTGTCGCTCCAGAAATGGCGAAGTGCGGCGGTCGCGGTCACAAAGGCATGATTGTTGCCGCGGAAGGTGCCATTATGCTCGCCCGGCGCCCATTGATCGAGCTCGGGGCGCAGTAGGGTGAGCGCGAACGGCAGCCCCATGCCCGAAAGCGACTTGGCAAGCGTGACGATGTCGGGCGTGAAACCGAGGCCATCGAAACTGAAGAAGCCGCCGGTGCGCCCGCAGCCGGCCTGAATGTCGTCCACGATCAGCAGCGCACCATGCGCTTGCGCAATCGCGGCGATGTCGCGCAGCCACTTGGGCGAGGCGGCGTTGAGACCGCCTTCGCCCTGCACAGTCTCGACCAGGATGGCGGCCGGCGCATCGAGCCCGCTCGACGGATCCGCCAGCCGCTGGGCGAGCAGCGCCGCTGTATCGACGTCGGGGCCGAAATAGCCGTCATAAGGCTCGTGCGCGACATGCGCGAGCGGTACGCCGGCACCGCTTCGCTTCGCCGAATTGCCAGTGCAGGCGAGGGCTCCGAGCGTCATGCCATGAAAGCCGTTGGTGAAGGCGATCACCAGCTCGCGACCCGTGACCTTGCGCGCCAGCTTGATCGCCGCTTCGACGGCGTTGGTGCCGGTCGGCCCGGTAAACATCGCGCGATAGTCGAGACCGCGGGGCTGGAGGATCAACTCCTCGAAGGCGGTCAGGAAATCAGCCTTGGCCTCGGTGTGCAGGTCGAGCCCGTGCGCGATGCCGTCGGCGGCGATATAGTCGAGCAGCGCCTGCTTCAGGATCGGATGATTATGGCCATAGTTGAGGGTCGAGCATCCCGACAGAAAGTCGAGATAGCGACCGCCCTGGTCGTCGTGCATCCAGACGCCCTCGGCCTTGCCGAACTGGCGCGGCATCGAACGGGCATAGCTGCGAACCGCGGATTCGCGGCGCTCATAGAGGCTCCGGTCCGGAATCGATCCGGACGGCTTGAGCTTGGTCAACATGATATTCCCCTTTAGTCGGCAGAAATCGTCTTGAGCGGCCCGATGCGGGCCAGAAACTCGGTGGGATGGACGCCCGCGAAATGGGCTTCGCGCTCGAACATCACGCTGCGATCGAGCGCCGCGTCATGTTGGCGGGCAAGCTTGCGGAAGAGCGCCCAGGACGCGCTATTATCGTCCGTCACGGTCGTGATGAGATGCGAAACGCCCTCTTGGGCGGGACGCGCCAGCAGCGCGTCGATCATCCGGCCCGCGAGGCCCTGGCCTCGCCCTTCGGGCGAGACCGCGACCTGCCAGACGAAGAAGGTCTCGGGCCCCGACGGGGGACGGTGGCCCGAGACCCAGCCGACAATGCGCCCTGCCCTTTCGGCCACGACGCAATGATCGGCAAAATGCGAACATTGGATAAGATTGCAATAGCGCGAGTTGCGGTCGAGCGGCGGACAGGCCGCGATCAGCGCAGTGACAGCGGGACCGTCGGCAGCAACCGGAGGACGGAACCGGATTGCCGGTTCCGTCCTCGCCCCTTGTGTCTGATCGGAAATAGGGAAGGCTTCGTCGTTCTGGCGGTCCAGAATCTTTCATCTCCTGAAATATATGGCTGATGCGACCCGGATCGAGTCGCTGTATTCGCTGGTCTATCTAGCATAAGCGTCGCATTTTTCAACCCGTTCGCCGAAACTTTATTTCAGTTGACGAAATATCATGCGCGCGGCAGGCAGACATTGCGGGCACGAACGCCCGCGCGATACGGATCGGCAGACGCAATCATGGAACAGGAAATCGCGACCGGAACCTTGCGCGCGCTGCGCCGGATTCTCCGCGCGACCGACGCCGGAACCAGGCGGCTTGCGAGCGCGACCGGTCTGACCCCGTCGCAGCTGCTTGTCCTGCGCGAGATCGGCGCCCACCGCGGGGTGACCCCGGGCACCGTCGCCCAGCATTTGCAATTCAGCCATGCGACGATCACTGCGGTGGTCGACAGACTTGAGGAACTCGGCCTCGTTACCCGCACACGAAGCGAGACCGACAAGCGGCAGTTCCTGCTCGCGATCACGCCCGACGGCTCGCGCACGGCAGCCGAGGCGCCCGATATGCTGCAGGAAATCTTCCTGCACCGCTTCACCATGCTTGCCCCCTGGGAGCAGGCCATGATCTTCGCGGGCGCCGAGCGCCTCGCCGCCATCCTCGGTGCCGACAATGACGCTGCCCCGCTGCTAGACACGGGCGCGATCGATCGCAGCGGGAGCGAGTAAGGACGCATGCAGTCGAAGATAGCCGCCATTCGCCTCGGCGTCGAAAACCTCGCACGCTCGCGGCGCTTCTATACCAAAGGATTTGGCTGGAGCGTCGATTCCGAAAACGGCGAACGCATTTGCTACGACATGGGCGGCGGCCTGCTGCTCGAAACGTGGCAGCAGGTGGCGTTCGAGGCCGAGTTGGGGCGGTTCGCCATCGAGCGACCCGGCCCCTGCGCCCTTGCTATTGCGGCTGGGTCACGCGGCGAAGTCGAGGCGCTCGGCGAGCGTCTGCTCGCGGCGGGCGGCTGGATCGTCCAATCGGCAAGACAGTCGCAAGCGGGCGGATACCGGATTCATATTTCCGACCCCGATTGCCACGCTTGGCAAATAGACTGGGATTCGTAGCGGGAGATTGACGCGCAGCGAAAAGCTGATCGCCGATCAACCGAAGGACGCGAGCGCCCGTGCGGGCGCTCGCTGATCCAGGTCAGCTCGCCGAACCGACGGCAGCAGCGAACTGCTCGGCGGTATAGGCGGCCGACAGGCCAGCCGGCGTGATCGTGAACGCGCTTCGGGGAACGCTGACCTCGCCGCTCGACGCCTTGACGACCACCGCCTCACTGCCCACCGAAACAACTGTCCCGAGTATCGCCAGTCCCTTGAGGCTATGGACCTCGGCGCCAGGCTGCAGCGCCGCGGCGAGCGCCGCCTCGCGGTCGGCAGACGTCTTGTCGATCTTGGCGAGCAGCGCGGCGAACTGCTCGGGTGAATAGTTCATCGCCAGACCGCCCGGTGCGAGGAAGAAGGCACTGCGCGCGATCTTGATGTCGCCCGACGCGGTCGAAATCACAACCCCGTCCGCCGCTATGGTTTTGACCTTGGCAAGAGCCACCTGTCCGTTCGCGCCCCGAACCTCGGCGCCCTGGACGAGCGCGGCTTCGAGTTTTTCGCTGCGCGCCGCTGCTGCATTGTCGCGCGCGGCGACCAGGTCGGCGCGAGTCACGCCGATCGCGACACGCTTGTCGACGAGACCGAAAGAGGAAGCGGGAAGAGCGATCGGGCCACCGTCGAGGCCGATAACTATGGTATCGCCCGAGCGGCTCTCGATCTTACCGACCTCGCCGCCAGCCGGGTCATAGACCATGACGCCAGGAGACAGGTCGGGCGCGGCCACCGCCGCAGGGGACTGAGCAAGCGCGGCATGCGGCGCTGCACTCATGAAAAGACTGGATAAAATTGCGAATGTCGCGCGATTCTGCATCGCTTCGTTTCTCCTGCTGTTTTGGGAAGCGCCACCGTCCCACAGCCGGACGCAAGGCGCCACCGGAGGGCGGGGCAGCCCGTGCACCGGCCGGGACGAAGCGCATTTCAGAGGCGTTTCGTCACCATTTTCAATCGGGCTGACGACAATATCCGTTGGCAGGACGCTGCCATCCGACATAGGATAGTTTCCCGGACGGCTATCGGGCGAGCACGATACGAAGATGACGCAAGCAGCGCTGAGCGCCCTCATTCTCGCCGCGACGCTCATCCTGTTTGCCTCCGAGCGCGTTCGCCACGATCTGGTCGCTTTGCTTGCCCTTCTGGCCTGCCTCGTCACGGGACTGGTCTCCCCGGAGCAGGCTTTTCGTGGATTTTCCGACCCCGCCGTACTTGCGGTGGCGGGCGTTCTTGTCGTGGGCCGCGCGATCGAAGTCTCGGGGCTGGCGTCGTCGGTTGCCCGTCTGATTGCCGAGCGCATCCCGGGCTTCGTCCCGCGTCTCGTTGCGCTCTTGGCGGTCGCCGCCCTGCTTTCCGCCTTCATGAACAATATCGCGGCTCTCGTGATCACGATGCCCGTGGCGGCCGCCATTGCGCGCGATGCGCATCTCCCTCCGGGCGCCACGCTCATGCCGCTCGCCTTCGCGACAATCCTCGGGGGCATGACGACACTCATCGGCACGCCCGCGAACCTCATTCTGTCCTCGATCCGCGACGATCAGCTTGGCGCTCCTTTAGGCTTCTTTGCGATGTCACCGGTCGGAACTGCTGTCGCGCTCGCGGGCCTTGCCTATCTGGCGCTGCTCGGGTGGCGCTTCCTTCCGCACCGGCGGAACAGCGAGGATCGCACCCGTCCGCTCTGGTATGTCTTCGAAATGGAGGCAGCCCGTTCGGGCGCGAGCGCGAGCGACCGCCGTGCCATGCTGCGCGCGGCAGGCGCTCGCCTTCTCGCCAATTTCCGGGGCGCCCAGCGTATCGATCCCGATACGCCCGGCGAACGCGGCGATCGTCTTCTCGTGCTGGCGCGGACCGACCCCTGGGCGCTCGCCGGTGCAACCGACCTCGCCCACACCGCCCGGGGCGCTGCCGGCAGCGCGATCGCGAGAGTCGTCGTTGCACATGGATCGCCGCTCATCGACCGCGGTTATGACGAGGTGCGAACGCGTAGCGCCGAAGCCGTCGAAGTTCTGGCCGCCGGACCCCGCGCATCGCGCGCGCGGCGACCGCTCGTGCAGATGCGAATCCATGCCGGCGACCAGTTGTTCCTGCACGGCGAGCCCGAAGCGCTCGCTTCCCTGATTTCCGCGAGCCGCCTTCTCGAGGTCAACCGGCTCGACCGCCCTCCCGTAAACCGCCTGCGCGCGGCGATCGTCGCCGCCATTTTTGCAGGCGCGATTGCCGCAATCGTGTTCTTCTCGCTGTCCCCTGCCTTGGCCTTCGTCGGCGCCGCAGTCCTTCTTGCCAGCCTGCGACTGCTACCCGCGGAAGATGTGTATCGCTCGATCGACTGGTCGGTGCTCGTTCTTTTGGCGGCCATGATTCCCGTGGGACAGAGTTTCGACGAGAGCGGCGCCGCGGCCATCGCAGCGCAGTGGCTCGGCAGCAGCCTCGCAGGCGCACCGCTGTTCATCGTGCTCGCCGCTCTCTGCACGGCGACGATGCTGCTCTCGATCTTCCTCAACAATATCGCGACGGCGATCGTCATGGGGCCGCTCGCGATTGAGGCGGCGCGGTTGCTCGACGTCAATCCAAACGCCGCGCTCCTTGCTGTGCTGATCGGGGCGTCGTCCGACTTCCTGACTCCCATCGGACACCAGAATAATCTGCTGGTGATGGGGCCCGGTGGCTACCGTTTCACCGACTATGCCCGCGTCGGCGCGCCGCTGGTACTGATCGTCATCCTGGTCGCGGCCGCGGTGCTCAGCGCGCAGTTCGGATCAGGCTGACAAGCCGGCGATTTGACATCGAACGAAGAACTGGCGACGATGGGAACCATGCATAGCCCGTTGATCACAATCGGCCTTGCAGCGGCCGGGATTATGCTCATTTGCACCGCGATCGTCATTTTGCGGTCGCGCAACGACGATTAGCCCGCTTCCCGCGGAAGGCCGTTAGTTGCCAAGTCTGGAGGAGCGAGCGCATGCGACTGTGCCACTGCGCTCACGCTTCATGCGAGCCGACACCTGAATCGATTTCGCGCGCAAGCGCGTCCTCCCGCATCGCGCTGTCTCCGGCGAGCGGCGCGAATCGGAGCAGCAGGAAGCCCGCCAGCGCAGCGGCGAGCGACCCTGCGAGCGTACCCAGCTTGGCCTCTTCGACGAGCAACGGGTCGGCAAAGGCCAGGCCGCCGATGAACAGGCTCATCGTGAAGCCGATACCGCAGATGACCGCGACCGCATAGATCTGGAGCCATGTCGCCCCCCCGGGTTTGGCGGCGAAGCCCGTCCGAACCGCAAGCCAGATCGCGGCGAAAATTCCCAGCTGCTTGCCGACGAACAAGCCGGCCGCGATGCCGAGGGGAACGGGCGCGAGAAGGTCGCCGAATGTAATGCCCGAAAGCGCAACACCTGCATTGGCAAAACCGAAGATCGGTACGATCAGATAAGAGACGGGGAAATCGAGCGCATGTTCCAGCCGATGCAGCGGCGAGTCTTCCGCGTCGGGATGCCCGGGCGTTTTCACGATCGGGATTGCGAAGGCGGCGAGCACGCCGGCAATGGTCGCGTGAATCCCCGACTGCAAGACGGCAAACCAGAGCAGGCCGAAGAAGATCAGATAAAGCGCCAGCGACCTGACGCCGCGGCGATTGAGCGCGAACATGATCCCGAGGATTGCGGTCGCGGCAAGCAAAGCGACGACGTCGATCTGCGATGTATAGAAAAAGGCGATGATCGCGACCGCACCCATGTCGTCGACGATCGCGACGGTGACGAGGAAGAGCTTGAGCGAGGTCGGGGCGCGCTCGCCGAGCAGTGCGAGCACACCGATTGCAAAGGCGATGTCGGTGGCGGCCGGGATAGCCCAACCATTCCTTAATATTGGCTCACCCCCTGCCACCAGCAGATAGATGGCGGCGGGCACGGCCATGCCCGCTGCGGCGGCGAGCACCGGCAGGCGGCGCTGATCCCAGCTTGCGAGCCGGCCATCGACCAGTTCGCGCTTGATCTCGAGACCGACGTACAGAAAGAAGATCGCCATCAGCCCGTCGTTGATCCAGTGAAGGAGCGAGAGGCCGCCGACATAGGCGTGGAGCGCCCCGAAATAGGCGGATGCGAGGGGCGAGTTCGCAACCAGCATGGCAAGCGCGGCCGCGACCATCAACACGATGCCGCCCGCCGCCGCGCTCTCGAGAAATTTGCGTAGGGCCGAAACAAAGCCCGTCGCGGGCCGGGGTGTCGAAGCAGTCATGCGCTGCGCTCCTCACGGGAAAAAGGTCGAACCAGTCTCCGTATTGAGGGCAAGCCCGGGCGCACGCAGCACACGCCAGCGGCTCTTATAGTCAGGACAAGCCGTCGATCAACACCGACACACAAGACGTCGTCGGCGCGCCACCGCTACCCGCCTCTCTGCCTCCCCTCACCCCTTCAGGGAGCTGAAGGCGCGCTCCACTCGATCGTTAGCGCGGCGCCACCCGATCGCATCGTCACGCTTTCATCGGGCAAGCCAAGCGCCTTTGCGGTCGTCTCGCGTAGAGCGGGTGTCCCGCCGCTCAAGGTGACCGGCAGTCCGAGGCGCCTGGCAGCCCAGCCCGCAACGGCCGCCGCCTCGGCGCCGGCTGCATCGAGCTCGCCCTCGCGATCGAAACTGATAGGGGGCAACGCGAGCAGCGGCGGGACGATCTCGACCTTCCAGTTCGGCTCGCTGGCCGCAATGCGCGTTTCGAGTTCGCGAAAACTTGCAAGGTCGGCGCTGCCGAGGGGTGCCGCGCGCACGACGGCGCGGCGATGGTCCGCATCGATGAGGACATCCTCTATCCCCACGCCCCCAGCGAGCGCCAGCTTTTCGGCAAGGCGCGCGGGCGCCAGGTTTACCGACGCGTTGCGCGCCGCCGATACCTGGCTCTTGTCGGCGTCCCCGCTCCCCACGCGGAGTTGATCGATCTCGAGCCGGACAGGCTGCCCGAGCGCCGCGATCAGTCTTTTCCCCGCGTTCCGTTCGGCGTCCGCCACCACGCGCGGCGTCAGCACGGTCGCCGTCACCACAACAGGCTGGGCCGCAAAATTGATCTGGAGGTCGGCAATACGGGCGTCGTCGCCGAACTGGTTCTTGATGGTTTCGCTTGCCTGCCGCGAGGCCACCGCCTCCCAGGCGATCTGCTTGAGCGCAAGACCGAGCGGAATGCCGAGACCGAGGAAAGTAATGGCTATTAGCGTCGCCTGAAGACGTGTCTGTTCGGGCGAGAGGGTGTGGCCGAAACCATAGAGACGCGCCATGATCGCGGAAGCGAGGGCAATCACCATGAGGTTGGTGAGGAACAGGAGACCCGCACCCGCGAAAACCGTTCCGTTCGCGGTGGCGATCCCGAAGCCGATCGTGGCGAGCGGCGGCATAAGCGCGGTGGCGATTGCGACCCCGACGATCGCGCCGTGCCGCCCCCGTACCATCGAATAGGCGCCCGCGAGCCCCGAGAAGAGCGCGACGAGAAGGTCGAAGAGATTGGGCCTTGTTCGCGCAGCGATTTCCGCGGTGACCGTTTGCAGCGGCGAGACGAGCACGATCAGGACACTGAACCCGACCGCCAGCACGATGCCGAGACCAAGCGCCACGAGCGAGCGGTAGATTTCTTCTGAATCGAAGGTCGCGAGCGCGAACCCGAGTGCAACGATCGGCCCCATCAGCGGCGAAATCAGCATGGCGCCGATGACGACCGCCGGGGAGGACAGCAGCAGGCCGAGAATGGCGATGCCGCCCGACATGAGCGTCATGAAGGCATAATGTCCGTTCCAGCCGCCCTCGGCGCGGACCCGCGCAACGACTTCGCCATGATCGACGCTACCGACGACGTCGCGGAGCCACCAGCGCCTGACTGAGCGGCTGCGAAGCGAAAGGGACTGAGAGAGGTTTGACATGAGGCCTTGCCTGACGGCGACCCGATCCGAAGGCAAGCCGAAAGGTGGGATCGAGCATCGCGTCGTTGTGTGCCAAAGCAGTCATCCGGCACTCGGCCTCACGAAGCGCCGCATCAGAGGATCAATGGGCGGCATAACAACAGAAAAGCAACCCGAGAACCACGCCTGATTGCAGGCGAGCGGCGCCCGAAGCGTCCCACACAAGCGGAATCGAGGGCGGCCACAGGCGTCGTGGGTTCAGTCCTTCCAGCGGGGACGCTTTGACGGCGCGGTTCTCCCGTCTCACCGGCTCCGATAGCCTATGCGGGCCAATGTGCCACGCTCAGCCAGCCTCCTCTCCGGCTGCCTGAAAGGCAAGCTGGCCGCAAAGGCGAACCTCGCGGTACCGCCGCTCGACGAGACCGCGCTTCGCTAGTTCGCCGAGCGCAGCTCCCACCGTCACGCGCGACACACCAAGCAGATCGGCAAGCTGCTGCTGTGTTCCGTATACGGCGTCGCGACCCTCGCTATCGCGTGCCATCGTCACGAGAAGCTCCGCCAGTCGTTCAGTCGCGCTCAACCGGCGCTCGGCGTCTATGATATCGAGGGCACCCGCAAGCTGCCGGGAAAGGCTGCGAAGGAGCAGTTCAGCCCATCCGACATCGGCGGCCATCAACTGTCGTAGCATGGCGCGGTCGATCGCGATCAAACGCGCCCCTCGGTCCGCTATCGCATCGACTTGTCGCGGTACCCCAGTGAAGAACGCCAACTCACCGAACAGGTCGCCCGCACCGAGGGTGGCGAAATGCGTGAAGCTCCCGTCCTCGCTGAAGCGGCCAATCGCGACATGGCCATCGACGACTGCCCAGAAGGCGTCGCCCGGATCGCCCTGATGCTGCACGAACTGCCCCGCTTCAAATGTCTGTACGCGCACGCGCGCCCTGAGCTGCGCGAGTTCTTGCGCGGAAAGCCTGGATCGTTCGGCCATCGCAAAATGATAACTTCTTTGCATTCCGGGATGCATTGCTGTGGCATTGGGCGGCTGATGGCAAGCGGCAAAGGATCGCATGCCAACCGGGAGACGGCCATGCACCTGACAACCGCACAATCGAGTCTCATCGTCCTTGGTATCTATCTGGCCTTCGGCCTCCTCGAACTTGCATCGACAAGGCTGTTCTCGAAGGCCGAACAGACGCGCGATGACGGCATCCTGGAAGCGGTCAGCACGTTCGTCCTGCTGGCCATCACGCAGCCGACGATCCTCTTGATCGTCGGGGCGGCAGGGCAACGTTTCTTTCCGCAATATGAAGGCGTGTTAACCCACCTGCCGTTCGTCGCGGCGCTCGCGCTGTTTCTCGTTTTCGAGGACATGATGCAATATTGGTGGCACCGGGCGAGCCACAGCTATGCCTGGCTCTACAACCTTCATCGCGCGCACCACAATGCGCGCTACATGAGCATGCGCCTCGTCTACCGTAACAACATCATCTATTATGCCCTGATGCCAAGCATCTGGTTTGCCGGCGTGCTCGTCTATCTCGGTCTCGGCTGGTTCTACGCCGGCTACCTCGTCGTGAAGATGGCTGTGATCATCGGCGCGCACAGCGACGTCGCATGGGATCGCCAGCTGTATCGCATCAAGGCTCTCTCGCCGATCATGTGGCTCGTCGAACGGACGATCAGCACGCCCGCCACCCATCACGCGCACCACGGCCGTCATCTCGACGATCCTGCGGTCCACTATAAAGGCAACTTCGGAAACCTGCTCTTCTTCTGGGACGTGCTGTTCGGCACCGCGAAGATCACGCGGACGTATCCGCAGAGCTATGGTGTCGAGAATCTTCCTCCGGCGACGCTCGGCCAGCAACTTCTTTGGCCTATCTTCCCCGAGAACAAGGACATGGAAGCCAGCATTCCGGGCGCCGAGCCCAAGGGTCTCGCTCCTCGGCAAGCGTGACGGCAAACATCGCAGTCGCCGGTGATCCCCATAACGGAGCGATCTGAAAAAGCGCCCGCCGGAACCAGGCCGACGGGCGCAAGATATGGAAAACCGCCCTCGTTTGAAGGCGAGCTCTCCTGGGTCGCACGCGCTGGCTAGATCGACGGGGCGACAAAATATTGGACCAATGCGCCAAAAGCTTGCGGATTCCGAGGTGATCGCGCCCACCATTCCGAGGAATTCCCGCCCGGGATTCCGAGCTGATCCCGCCCACCGTTCCGATTAATGTCCGCCCACCCTTGGGGTGCGGTGCCTGATCGTTGGGACCATGCTTTCCGGCTG
>NZ_JAEULM010000038.1 GCF_016793825.1 Sphingopyxis sp. | reverse complement strand
ACCACTGTCTCCACGATCAACATCCCGTTCTCGCCAACTGATCAAAACCAGTCGGCCGACTAAATCCCCGGGATGAAGGGGTCCTTTTTGCACGCCGATCACCCCACGAAGGGGGTGCCTATTGCACGCTGATCCTCAGGCACGTTCGCCGCCGCCGTTATTGTAGTCTGTGTGATTGCGGTGGTGGCGCGGAACCGAGACGCTGACTAGGCGCCGTTGCGCCAAGCGCTTTAGCGAAGAGTTGCGGAGTCGCGACGCAATTATGATCGCTATGCGATCCGGAAGTTCTCCTGAGTCCGGCGGCGCGAGCGCATCGCCCCGCCAATCACGCCAAAGCCCAAGAGCATCATTGCCCATGTAGCAGGCTCTGGAACGGCGTTGGTCCGCTCGTTCGAAAAGGTAGTGATGAGACCAAGACTGTCAGTACCATTGAGGCCAAGTCCCGAGTACTGCCGTGCTGTCTCGTCGATTGCGAAAACGCTATCGAACGACGTATTTCCTCCGACGGTAGTTGTCGCAGCGATGTTCATCAAAAGATTGCCCAAGCTTGGATCGTATTGCAGGTTTACGCCCGAGAATACGAGAGTCGAGTCCACGAACTGTCCAGTCAAAGTGAAGCTGCCAAAGTTACCAATAGCCGAGCCAAGGTTTGCGCTTCCATTCGTGCTTAGCCCATCTACGCTGGCAGCCGAGTAGTAAAATTTTATATCGTACGTGCCCGTATTCACGGACCCTTCGAAGCCGGGATCTACGTAGAACGTGAGTGTATCGAATAACGTTACACCAGAGAAGGCATTTGCACCGTAAATTTGCTGATACGTACCGTTATACGTGCACGAGAACGGAAAACAATTTCCTGAGTTGCCTGGCAGCTCGCCTACCGTCACGGAAGCTGAAGCAGGCGCTGCGTAGGCCAACATAAGTGCAGCAGCCGACGCCGATATAAAACTTTTCACGACTATTCCCCCACAAGTTCAGTTAGGTCAGCGGTATCACGGTCCACGCTAAGGGAGCGAAGGTAATTCCGTATAGCTGTTCAGATTTGGAGCAAGCCTCGGCGATGATCACAGGCCAAACCCCACAACCTGCTTATCTGTATGCCACCGTGACAGACGGTTTACGACGACGGTAGCGCATTGCTCCACCGATCAGACCGAACCCGAGAAGCATAGTCGCCCAAGTAGCGGGTTCCGGAACGGCTGCATTCTCCACCGAAATTGAGGTCACCCGAAAACTCACACGTCGGGCTGCGTTCGCAAGCCTATCTTCGTGATCAATGAAAAACGAATTTGTAACTAGGCCGCCCAGTCCGGTCGGGAGGTTGGGGCCTGAGACTGTCGTTGCCGAGGTGTCATACATTCCGAACGCCAAGAATGGCGCGTCCAAGCCGGGAACGGAAACCCCTGTCAGCGGTGTTTGGATGATCAGTTCATCATAGGGGGCATTGTCCAATATCGTGACGACTGGAGCAGACACGGGCGTGAATGCCTGAGCGCCCACTGAGAGGCTGAAGCTCGCCAAGCTATATGTCTGAGACATAAAATTACCGAAGCCGGGCGTCGTCGTGTCGTAACTGAAGGAAAGCGTCACTGGCGTGCTGGTCGTATAATACGCTGCCAACGCCGGGTCGACTGAAGCTACGGTGCCAACGATGTTCCAAACGACAGTGGCAGCCTGCGCTGGATTTGCGGCAAGCAAGGCTGCGGCAAAAATAGCTGAACGAACCCTCATCGACGAATCCCCCATAGATCAAATAGATCGGCGGGGCCTATCACGCATTACACCTGCCGGCCGATGGCAATTCCGGATAGTTGCTCCATTATGGAACAGATCTATGTTGTGGCGAGCCGGGCGAAAAAGCTTAGGTGATGAATAGCTGCCGTCCACTCACCCGCGATACGGTACCAAAGCAGTTAAGGAATGATCCCGGATTTCGCCCGAATCGAGATTCTGTACGCGGTTTCCGCCCATTGACGGAAAGTCTTGCTCGACTATTCTCGGTACTCTCCAGTCGGGCGTAGCGACCCGTACCGACTGTGGGGACCAGCTTAAGACAGCCGGGAAGGCTCCGCATCACATGCGGGGCCTTTTTGCTTGTCGACGATGGGCAACTGGCCATTCAGGCGACATGTCCCACGAACCAAATGACAAAGACCGCGCTCTAGCAATGGGGTTCACGCTTGCGCCCCTCATTGTCGGAGGATCGTTCGTTGCGGGGCTTGTTTAACCGCTTGGCTGATCGGTGGGATTGCGAACCACATAGAAGCTCTTGCGATTAAAAAAATCGGCCCTTGTGCTGCGCGTTCGATCTGTCGCATTACCCGCACGGGGCACAAAGCTATGCAGCAGATACATAGAAAACACATGACCAAGGCCGCGATCCATCGCGAGCCTACGACCTGCGCCCGAGTGCTTGTCGTTGGGCCCGCGGCCTGAACCCGCCCCTAGCCACTGACATGGCCTGCTCTTCCACCCTGCTGGGCATATGTCTGAACCCGCCACCCGCCGATGCCGGCAGCGCGATCTTCGGGTTCGCCGAATTTATCAGCGCGCTGGCGCTGCTCATCCTCGTTTTTAATTCGAGCGACTACCTTTACAAATACCGGATCTCGATCGCTCCGCTGCCGCTCTACAAGATTACGTTCATTGGCACGATCGTCATCGGCTTCGGCGCACTCATCACCGACCTCTGGTTCGCCGATCGCTGGCTTGCCCCCGCGCTCGGATTTTCGCGCGCGGACATCCATGCTCTTCTCGGAACCCTGTTCCTCATCGTGACCTTGCTGTGGATCTGGTACGCCTTCCTCAGGCCGCCCGTCTTCAGTCGATCGAACTTCCGTCATTTCTCCGCGGTAACTTATCGATCTATCGTGCGCGGCTCGGATGCCGAGCTCTCTGCCCTCGGAGCCGAACTGGCCTATTCGGCCAAGAATCTGGTGGAGATCTATGGGGCCATCGGCAAGTCGCGCCGCGAGCGAACGGAAGGCGATGTCCCAAAGCATACGCCGGAGGCCTATGCACACGATGCGCTAATGATGTTGGGAAACCGGAAGCTGTGCCGGCACATCGTCGCCAACGCGCCAATCACAGCGATCGTCTTCATGGAGGAGGCGGCGAAGCAAAAAATCTATGACGTGCCGCTCGGCGAGTTTGCCCGCAACATCACTACCGAGGCCCTGCTCAACAAGGATTCGATCCTTTATCTCGAAGACGATCTCGACGCCTTCGACCTGGTCGGCCGGCAGCAGCCCTTCAGCAACGCGATGTACGGGAATTATCTTCTTGTGGAGGGATTGAGCAGGGGCCGATACTCGCCATTTGACATCGATTATCGCATTTCTCTGTCGCTTGATGGCGACCAGTTCGACGCATACTGCCGGATCGCGCTCCTCACCTTTAAGGATTACGTCATCAGCGGACGATATCGCGGATCATCGATGCCGCTTAATCGTGCGTTTGAAATCATTCAGCAGGCCGGAAGTGGCCGCGGCAGGCTAGACAGCTCGGCCATGGAAGATGGAAATGAGGTCCCGAGAGAGCGGCTCCGCGCCGCGATGGACTTTGTAAAGGATGCGGTAACATTCCTCTCGAAACGTGAGGAATTTCAAATTGGAACGCTGCGAAAGCCGGACCCTCGCAAGGTATATCGCGAAGAAACGGTACTTGATCGGCTCGCCGAAATGACCTTTGAGATAATACACACCGCCGCCTATTTCCAAGCGCCTGCAGACGCGGTTTGGTGGGTTCATCACAATATAATCTGGACCGACCTTCGCGGCGATGGCGCAGCATGGGATGCTTTCCGGTTCAAGCTGTCACGCCGACTGTTCGATGAGATCAAGGATATGCGCGAGTGGCCGAATTTTAAGGGCGCCAGGCTTCTCGCCTTCTGTCTCAACGTGATGGGCCTCCGCGTCGGTAACAACACCGATTTTGGACGCGAGTTCTACTCGCTGCGCAAAGCGCTGCTTGGCTGGACAAAGCGCAACTTTCTCACCATCCACCGCACCAACCCAGAAATCGCTGCCTATTGCATGAGCGGATATGTGAGCTTCGACGAGGAAAACCGCCGTTTGGTGAAGACGTATTTCAAAGGTACCAACGTCGAGGCACCTAAAGATTATCTCGCGCTCGATGAGCCCCCAGCCGACGCAATTCCTGCGTAGGCGCGGAAGTGCGCACGGTAGCATACGCGGAAAGTTATCGAACTCCGGCCGCAGATAGTGCATCCTTAAGCGCCTGCTCGCATTGCCGTTTCTCACGCGCGGTCCAGCCGGGATTGCCATGACCAGCCACCAACTTGCGATACGCGGCCGCATCGCTTTCTAGGGCACGGTCGGCCGCGCGCTCGACGACAATGCGCAATGCGATCGTCGAGCGGTTGCTGTGAAAAGGAACAGGTCCGGCGCCATCTTTGGCGAACCCGAGGCGATCAGACCAACAGGTGGCAGGGCGGCCGACTGGCTTTGGCTCAGGTCGCGCGCACGCGGCGCGCGCCATATTCTCAATTTCTCGAACGGATAGACCAGTTTCCGCTGCTAGGCGCCGCGCTCTTTCGTCCGCAATGCGCAGGGCTCTGCCCACCTCCATGAGCCTAGCCGGCGTTGGTTGTTGTTGGTCCATGCCGACCAACATAACCCTGTTTCGGCTTATTCGATACAAATTTGATCAATAAAAATAATTAGTTGAGGACAATCTGTCCCAAAGGCCGCAAAATCAAAAATTTAGTGTGGGTGCCCGAAATAGATTTTGGGCGGCGCGGGCGGGTACCCCCGGCGGGGTCCGGTTCGGGCTGACGAGGTGGCCACCATGCCCCTCGCCCTGCCCCTATGGCCAGCGGGATGCAGCATGTTGCGCGTACCCGCCTCCTGAGATTGATGCTTAGCCGTCACGAGCGACGCACCCAGCCAGGCGCATTGGCCATCATCAATGTCGGCGGCCGTTGGTCGCTGTCGACATGCATCACTCCACAGCTGGCCACCGATCCCGGAAACGCGCCAGCGAAATCTACAGGCGTTCGCAGCATCGCCAAGGAGGGGGCGGCGCTCCACGTTGGTGGCCATCGACAAATCGCCCGACAACAATCTCGTTGCAATCAACATATTGATTTCAGATGCTTTAGCTGTCGCAACAAAGGAGTACGACGATGAGCAAGATGGAAAATCTGGAAGTGCCGGGCGAACTGAGCTGCGCTCGTTGTGAAGGTCGCGTGATCGAAATCGCCGCCGCCAATGACGATGTCGCGTCGATGATCCGGCTAGCTCTGCACGGCCGGTCGAAGGGTGCGAAGGCGCGCGCGGCTGGCTGGCTTCGCGAGGTCCACAATGTGGGCGTAATCCGAGCCTGACAAATACCGCTTATTAGGGATGCATTGGGGAAATTCCCCCGGTGCATCCCTGAGAGCCGCAGAAAAGCTGGTGACCCCTACGGGAATCGAACCCGTGTTTCAGCCGTGAGAGGGCCGCGTCCTGACCGCTAGACGAAGGGGCCGCATGGTCGGAATGGTCGAAAGCGCGCGGGCCGACCGCCCGCTTGACCGATGGTGACCCCTACGAGTGTAGAACTTTTGTGTCAAGCAAGCTCAGGGTGTCCCTAACTGCACTGTAAAATCAGCGATTTATGTTGTAATGTGTTCGCGGTCGGTCGCCCTGATTTGCCTGAATTCCCACCGAAATGTGGGAACGATTGTGGGATCATTTCAGGCAAGGAATAGAACCGATGGCCCTCACGGCATTGAAGGTGAAGAACGCGAAACCCGGTCGGCATGTCGATGGCCGGGGGCTTTGCCTGTTGGTGAAGCCAAGCGGCGCGCGGACATGGGTGCTACGGATGCAGAAGGACGGCAGGCGGCGGGACTATGGCTTGGGATCGGCACTGGACGTATCGCTTGCGGAAGCGCGCGATGCCGCATCGGCGCTACGCCGTCGGGTGCGCGAAGGCGTCGATCCGGTTGCGGAACGACGCAAGTCGCGCAAGGTCGTGCCGAGCTTCGAGACGGTGGCGCGCGACTGCTACGAGGCGTTGAAAGAGGGCTGGAAGAACCGCCGTCATGCCAACTGGATTTCCAGCCTTGAGAACCATGTCTTTCCGATGGTCGGCACCAAGCCGGTGAACGAGGTGGACAGCGCCGCCGTGGTCGACGTGCTTTCGCCCATCTGGCTTGAGATTCCCGATACGGCGCGGCGCATATTGCAGCGCATCGGCGCGGTGCTGGACTTCGCCCATATCAAGGGATGGCTTCCGGGCGAGGTATCGTTGCGCTCCGTCCGTAAGGGGCTTCCCCGTCAGGTGGACAAGGGCGGGCATCTGGAAGCCATGCCTTATGCGGACGTGCCAACCCTCATGCAGAAGCTGGCAGCGGCTTCGCCCACGACCGGGCGCGATGCCTTGCGCTTCACGATTTACAATGCCGTGCGGTCGAACGAGACGCGCTTTGCCGTCTGGACCGAGTTCGACCTTGAGAAAGCTATCTGGACCATTCCGGGCGAGCGCATGAAGGCGGGGGAAACCCATGTCGTGCCGCTGTCCGCGCCCGCCGTCGCCTTGCTCCGCAAGCGGTGGAACGAGCGCACCAGCAACACCGGCCTTGTGTTCAGCAATGACGGCGACAAGCCGATCAGCGACATGACCATGACCAAGCTGCTCCGCGATGACGGCATCAAGGGCGTGACCGTGCACGGCTTCCGTTCCGCCTTCACCGACTGGTCATCGGAACGAACCCGCTTTCCCAAGGAGGTTGCCGACAAGGCGTTGGCGCACAAGCTGCCCAACAAGGTCGAGGCCGCTTATCGCCGCACGGACTTTTTCGAGAAGCGCCGGAACCTGATGGCGCGTTGGGCCGAGTATCTGGACCGCAAGGGGAAGGACGCCGCCGCCACGGCGTCTGAGCCTATCCCGCTCCGCGCTGCCGCCTGATGAGGTCATGCAGGCTGGAGGTGGTGATACGGGTGGACTTGCCGAGCTTCACCGTCTCGACTTCTCCGGCCGCGATCAGCTCGTAGAGCTTGGTCCGCCCGACGCCGATCATGCGTGCAGCGTCATTGACGCGGACGCAGATCGGATCGGGAGAAGGCGTGGTCTTCACCGCGTAGCCCTTTCGCTATCGCTGGCGCGATAGCCGCCCGGATCGGCAATCCAGCGATCGACGGCGGACTCATGCCAGCCAGCGCCGTTGATGCTGATCGGCAGTTGCCGGGGGAACGTCCCGTCCGCGATCTTGCGGTAGAGGGTGGAACGGGAAAGTCCGGTGCGCAGCAGCACCGTCTTGAGGCGGATGATTTTTTCAGGGTGGGACACGGGGCGCTTCTTCTCCATGCTATGGTTGTCGATGGTGCCCCTTGGGTTGAGAGTTGGCGCTTCTTCGGCACGGCGCAAGAGTGCCGAAAATGGTGTCGTAGGGCTCTGTCGTCCGCTGGCGTCCCCTGTCGTCTCCTGTCGTGCGACAGCGTTGCGAACATTTTTTCCCAATGCGTCCCAGCCCGCGCGCTTTGGGGTCTGCCGTCCGCATCCCGCTAGGTATGACAGGCGCTTGTTTGCGACTCGGAGCAATTGTTGAAGCGATCGATTCTTGCATCATCGCGAATATTCCATCGACCGGTCCGCTCGCCACGGTGCATGCTGTATCGCCTTGCCCCGCCGCACAAGAGGTGAGGCATTACCGTGCCGCTTGCAGCAGGTTTCGGCACTTCGGCGCGATTGAATGCCGATGCCCGATATTGAAATATAACGCTAAGTGTTATATATGTGGTAAAGCAGGAGAACCGGGCATAACGCGCATTTTCAAGAATGGCTGGTTCGAGCGCTTTGCGCGGAAGGAGCGAATAGATGATTCGGCCCTTCGTGACGCCGTGCAGCGTGCGACAAGCGGGCTGATTGACGCCGACCTTGGCGGCGGCGTCATCAAGCAGCGCGTGGCGCGCGCCGGTCAGGGCAAATCAGGCGGCTATCGCACGTTGATCCTGTTCCGGCATGGCGACCGCGCGATATTCGCTTTCGGGTTCGCCAAGAGCGCACAGGCGAACATATCGAAAATCGACCTCGCGCTGTTGCGGGACGCGGCAACGGAGGCACTGGAATGGAGCGGCGAGGAACTGGACCGACTGGTGGCATCTGGAACGCTGGTGGAGATCGAAGATGACGACGACAACGAAGGATAAGGGCTATCGCAGCGAGATCGCGGGCGCGATCCATGAGATGATGAGCGACGCGCACGACGCAGGCGTGGTGTCGCGCGCGACGCTTCGCACGTTCGATGAGGCGTGCCTTGCTCCGGCCCCGGTGCTAGCGGGTGATGAAATCCGCGCGATCCGCGAGCGCGAGCATGTCTCGCAGCCGGTGTTCGCCGCCTATCTCAACGTATCGCGCAATCTGGTGTCCGACTGGGAGCGCGGCGTAAAGCGGCCGGGTGGTCCCGCCTTGCGTTTGCTGTCCATAATCCAGCGTAGAGGATTGCAGGCCGTCGCATAGGCCGCATATCTCCTATCACCTGTTTGTCGCCAGCGGCGGCATCAGGCCTCGATCCTAGTGAGAAGCGGCCAAGTATCGCACCAAGATTTCGAGCGTATGCGATCCTCATAGATGGCGCGCTTATCTTCGCGGAAGCGTGGCGTCGGACGCAAAACGAGGCCGAACAGGTCATTCAGGCCCAACGGGGCTGCGATCTGACAACCACCTGCTCCAATGCGGCGAGCGGCAATCGCTGTTGCCGTTTCGGGCCAATACCGCATGGCATCAGTCGCGGAGGCATATGGAGCGTCACCATTGCGGACGTGCATCCGGGCTTGGTTTTTGACCGACCAAGTTATGGACGGCTCCCAAGCCTGCAACAGCGCCTCAAACTCCCGATCATAGATCGGATCGGCGCGACGCGGATCATGCCAAATTACGTCAACATCGCCACAGATCGGCATAGCTGATCGCTGGTGGAGGTGTTCCCACACCGCGTTCCTTACAAAGCCTGCGCCGATCCAACAGTCCGGCAAATCTAGCGCGGCGACCACATCCAGAAGGTACCAACGGTGTGGATCATCGCGTAGAATGGAAATTACGCATGAGGCCCTGTCCATCCGAGCATGCGGATTCCGAGGTGATCGCGCCCACCATTCCGAGGAATTCCCGCCCGGGATTCCGAGCTGATCCCGCCCACCGTTCCGATTAATGTCCGCCCACCCTTGGGGTGCGGTGCCTGATCGTTGGGACCATGCTTTCCGGCTG
>NZ_JAEULM010000012.1 GCF_016793825.1 Sphingopyxis sp. | reverse complement strand
TGCTGCTCGATCTGGAACTGCCGGACATCCTCGGCGCTCGCGGTGTGGGGCGAGCGTCCGAGCCAGGTCGCGAACCGTCCGACATCGCGAAGATAGTTGCGCTGCGTCTCCTTCGAGAAGCGGCGCATGGTCATGTCGTCGATCAGGCGCTGGCGCAGCGGGCTGATCGGGCCAATCTGGATAAGCTCGTCGTTTAATCGTGGCCTCGTCAAGCGAGCTTTTGGCGAACGTCTTTGATCTACGATTGCGTATCGCAGATGGAACAAGGTGAGGCCGTCTGCTTCTTGTGCTTACACGTGCCAGCAATGCCGCTTGTCGGGTACATGGTCGTTTACGCGGTCGGGACATGCCTGCCGCAGGATAGGTCTTCGTGGATGGGACCTTCCAATGTTCATCACGCATCTGCCGGGATAGTGGCACATGCAACGAGCTTAACGGAATGATCCTGTCCTCGTCCCGACGGGGACGGCTCGGCGCGTCCAGCAGGGAAGCAAACGGGAGAGAGAGAGAGAGAGAAGGTTAAATCAGCAGACGTATGGTCCCTTCACCTTGCATCTCATGCTTTGGCAGCGATCGACTGATCGAATAGTTCGCCTGTCTTGAGCATGGCATGCATTATGACAGCGAGCTTGCGCGCGACCGCAACTGCGGCTCGCTTGAAGCCGATCTTCTCCCTGAGCTTGAGACCCCAGGTCCGGAGCGCACTGTCAGCCGTGGCGCGCGTGAGTATCACGACTGCCGCTTCATATAGCAGACCGCGCAAATGGTTGTCGCCGCGCCGGGATATATGACCATCGCAATCGACTTCGCCCGACTGATAACGCCGGGTTGTCAATCCGATCCAAGCGCCAACCGCACGCGACTTCGGAAAGTTTTTCGGGTCCTCGATCGCCGCCACGAAGGACGAGGCAGTTACCGCGCCGACGCCTGGAATCGAGGAAAGCAATTGGCACTGCGTGCTCGCACGCGCCGAGGCGATGAGCTGCCTGCTCAACTCTGCAGCACGGGCGCGCATACCGCGCCACGCCTCTAGCACTGGCAGAATGATCTTTTCGAGGCCGGCGTTGCTCGCCAGAAGGCGGCGCACGTGACCCTCAAAAACGCGACCGGCACCAGCGGGAACGACCAGGCCGAACGTCTTCATCAAACCGCGGATCTGGTTCGACATCTGTGTTGTCGTTCTGAGCATCTGAGTGCGCGCTGCGACAAGCGTCCGGATCAGCATGCTGTCGAAGGTCTTCACACGTACCTCGCGGTAGAAGCCGACTTCGGCAAGACGCGCAAGGCCGTCCGCGTCGTTTGCATCGGTCTTGTTCGGCGCCATATCGAGTGCTGCCTTGGCGTGGCGAGCATCAATACAGATCGCGGGCAAACCGTCCTGCTTCATGGCGTGATAGAACCAGATCGACAGCGGCCCCGTCTCAAAAACAACTCGTTTTACGTTCGGTGCGCGTTTTCGGATGGTCTCTCCTATCAGCGCAGGATCCGATGGGCACTTGCCGCGCCATATCCGATTGCCGCCTTCGCGGACCGATATGAAAGTATCTTTCAAAGACACGTCGAGGCCGATAAATTGGTCCATGGTTGTCTCCCGTTTGTTGCTGGGCCCGGTGTCCATCGTGAGCCCGTTTTTCAACCTATCGGGGGGCAACCACCATTCCCACGCAGATCGCCTGAGAAGGTGATCACGCCCCGCGATTACTCTATGTTCATCTTTCGACTCCTCAGGTAAAGGAGCCGAAAGGGTCCGCCTGCGGCAGCCCGCGTTCAATCAGGTGCGGCGATCGCTGGGCCGCTTTACATCGAGGCTAGCACCAATCCGCGCAGCGGTTCGTGCACCGGCCACTCATGCTTGCTCGCCTCACGGTTTGAGAATCGCAAATTTCGTGTCCGGGCCTAGGGTCAGGACTCATTGATCAGAGCCAGAAGATGACGGTTGCGGCGAGAGCCACGGCAGAGAAGAAGGCCTTCGGGCACCGATCGTAGCGCGTCGCGACGCGTCTCCAGTCCTTCAGACGGCCGAACATGATCTCGATGCGGTTGCGGCGTTTGTAGCGGCGCTTGTCATATTTGACGGTCTTGCTGCGTATTTTCCGGCCCGGGATGCAGGACGTGATCCCCTTTTCCTGCAAGGCGTCGCGGAACCAGTCGGCGTCATAGCCTCGGTCGGCCAGCATCCATTGTGCTTTGGGCAGACTGTCGAGCAAAGCGGCCGCGCCCGTGTAATCGCTGACCTGCCCGGCGGTCATGAAGAAGCTGATCGGGCGGCCATTTGCATCGCTTACGGCATGAAGCTTGGTGTTCATGCCGCCCTTCGTACGGCCGATCAGGCGTCCCTGACCCCCTTTTTTACCCCAAGGCTCGACGCCGTGCGGTGGGCCTTCAAATAGGTCGCGTCGATCATGATCGTCTTGCGCTCTGGCGCCTGAGGTGCAGCCAGGCCTTCCATCATGCGGATGAAGATGCCTTTGTCGCTCCACCGCTTCCAGCGATTATAGAGTGTCTTCGCCGGGCCATACTCCCTCGGCGCATCTCGCCACCTCAGCCTATTGCGGTTGACGAAGATAATGCCGCTCAAAACCCGCCGGTCGTCGACACGCTTGCGGCCATGGCTCTTCGGAAAATAGGGCTGAAGCCGAGCCATCTGCTCGTCCGTCAGCCAGAATAAATCGCTCAAATTCAGGCTCCTTCGTGGTCGCCTGAATCACAGCCATCTCCGCAAATCAATGGGTCCTGACCCTAGCTATTCGGAAAAGCGCAAGGAACTTGCGATCCAGCTCGGCCTCGGGACGCAAGGCAAAGGCGGCCCGCAGCCTGGCCGCCGTCCGCGCAAGTAATAGCCTGTCACTCTCAGCGCGCGCCGAATACCTATTCCTGAGCGAGCATCATTTCGGTCATTTTATACGCTGGGGCATCCTATAGCTCTAAGGTGATTCTAACTTGCTTTTTTGAGACGCCTGCTAAAGCGGCAATCTCGCCGCGAAGGCGGTCAATTTCCTCAGAAAACGTTTCCGACACAGCTCCGCCAAGGAGGTAATGGGGATCGACGCCGAGCGTCTTGGCTATACTTGCCATGCGGTTCGGTTTCGGCCGGGCGCCGTCATTTTCCCAATTGCAAACTGCCGTTACGCTAACCTTCATAGCGGCGGCAAACTCAGTAGCGCTTAGACCTTTTCTAATGCGCAAGCGTCGAAGACGCTCACCAAATGTATCCATTTTATCCTCAGCTATACAAATGTCGTTCGGCGGTTCCACAATATGATCGCTCCTAATTAATCCTTAGCTTTTTTACGATCCTGCCGCAGACAACTTGTCTACCAAAGTGACAATTAAAACTTCCAAGTAATGAAGAGTGGAAGGGTATTGTCGCTGGTATTGGGTTGCCAGATCTGTCGGCGTCTGTGAGAAGTCCAAAGGTCGCGACGGCGCGATGTGATCCACGCGTCGGACTAATATCCGGTTTGGGGCCAAAGGTAGATATTGTCGGTGCCAGTCAAGGTTGCCATCGTCAAAATCGGCGAACACTGGGCAAGGCAGGTGAAGGGATCCGTCCCATTCCACCCACCGCGAGTTCGTCGTCGAAAAGACATGGACGTAAGAACAGCTTTCGGCAAATGTTCGTAAGTCAATCCAGACCGACGAGGATTGCGGCGTTTGCGCGATCTCCACTGGGACTGAGGGCAGTCGGCGCATAGCATCTACTATGAGTTGCGCGGGATCGAACAATCCCGCCGCCTTACACACCGTTTTTATCTGCCCACTTCCCGCGATTACAAAGTCGTCCCATTGCCGAACTACAGCGTCGGCAATGATCCGTTTTATATCGTCTGACAATTCGTCAAATATGAAAGGCTCTAAGTCTTGGCTGGCGCCGGTTGCGTCGTAGGCCACAGCGATATGATGTCTCGGGAAGCGGTCGGCTAAGACTAGCGCTGCGAGTGCTGGAAGCCAGCCCGGGCCGTTGATGACATATCTTTGGGATGTCGTTTTCAACAATGATCGGCCCGATGATGGGGCAATTGCCGCCCTGCTAATCGAGTCAGGCGACGGCGATCGGTCGGCGGAAGATTTCATATCCGGAACGGAAGGGCGCGGGCGAACATGCTTTCGCGGCTATTCACTCCCATCTTCGCATATAAATTCCGTATATGGGTGCGCGTCGTATCCAGCGAAACCCCGTGAAGGCGCGCGAGCTTGTCGGCATCTCTTCCATCAAGCAACCCGATCAGGACGCGATGTTCCGACGTTGTCAGATTGAAGGCGAGGTCTAGATCGAGGAAATTTGGTTTATATTCGGTGCCGGTTCGAACTGCGACGCAGCCGACGATATCACTGTCCAGGCGAACTGCGCGGAGCAGCAGGAAGCCCTGCTCATCCTTCCGAGGAATTTGTAAGGTCGTCAGATCATCGCGTGCATCGCCAATAAACTGTGCAAGCATGTGCTGTTGGACACGTTTGGTTGTGGTGAGAATTCCTTTCACCGCCTCCAGCTCATGGCGCGCAGCCAGCAATTTCGCGCCGGCGTCGTTCTGCCACAGAATCTCCAAGCGCGAATCCACCATTACCCGGGGCTGAGCTTCCTTATCCAGCCAGCCGAGACTTGCCGCGTAAAAATCGCGTGCTTGTTCTGGCACCCGTGGACTAGGCGCCCCCGCTTCGCTGACCAAATCCCCCCCCCCGTCCATTCCGCCCGGTCCGCGGATCTTGGACGATGTCACGCTAACATACGGTGAATTTACCGTAAAGTTTCTTGGGAATTTTGGCGCAAATCGCGGCGATGCAGTGATTAATTTGAGCGGAAATTCGCTTAACCATTTGAATAAGAAGACGTCCTGCTTCGGGACACTTTTGCCCGATATGGCAGTCCGGCCATTTCTCACCAATGTTGGGGATGCACGACTCGGGAAGAAAATCTTAACCCCTTGTTTACCTTTTGGGGATGGGGGGAATCGAGTCGCGGTCCGGTCGTATCCGGAGCCATTCCAGACTTCTCGAAGGGGAAACTTGAGGCGGTGCGCAATGCGCGACGTTTCGTTCAACCCAAATGTAGTAAGGAATTACCAGATGAAGAAGCTCGCTCTCGCGGCCGTTGCCGCCGCTACCATGATTTCGACGCCGGCGTTCGCCGACACCACGGTCATCTATGCCAATGTTCCGCTCGTCTGCAACGTCGACGGTCCGGAAAGCAATGGCGGCGTGAATCTCAACGGCACCACCGCGCTCGGCGACATCACCGCACAGTGCAACAATGCTGCCGGCTTCACTTTCTCGATCACGTCGCTGAACGGCTTCAAGCTGAAGGACCAGGACAATGGCGCCAACGCCACGACCTATGCCTATTCGCTCGCGATCGCTGGCGTCCCCGGCTCGTTCACGTCGAACCAGTCGTTCAACTCGAACGCACTGGGCGCCAACGCTGCCCTGATCACGCCGCAGTCGGCTGCCGTCAGCGTGACGACCTCGGGTCCGACCGGTGCGGCCTATGCCGGCACGTACCAGGACACCATCACCTGGACGATCAGCGCTAACTAAGTTCGGTGGAGGGACGGCTTCGGCCGTCCCTCCCTGCACTTCAGCATATTCGATGCGCTTTATCCGCTTCTTTGGCCTGGCCTGCCTTCTGTCCACCGCACCGGCGGCGGCGCAGCTTGTGCCTGTGCCGCAAGGACCCGAGGATAGCGCGACGACTTTGATTTACGGGACGGTCGTGCCGGTTTGCACCGTAGAGACCGATACCCCGCTCGCGATTGTGCAAATGGGTACCGGCGCGCAGGACGTGTCGAATGTTACCTATACCTGCAACAACCTCGAGGGCTTTACGCGTCGTGTCTCTTCGGAAAATGGCGGGGCGCTGGTCCGCGGAACGCAGGGCATCCCCTATCTGCTATCGCAGAGCGGCGTTGCGGGCTTGGCCTTCGCCCCGATCAGCCTGCAAAATCTCCAGAGCGACGAGGTCGCGACATTCCCCGAACTGGCGATCGGCAGCAGCGGCGTGCTGCGCGTCGAGATTCCGGCGATTCCGCCGCGCCTGCTCGCGGGCGAATATATCGATACGGTTACGATAGAAATCACGCCCAACTAAATGTCGGGTGCGAAGCGCTTGGGGGCGCGGGGGGATGAAATTGAAGATGGTTTTTCTGCTGCGCGGCATTGCCGCCGCAATGTTGTTCGCGGCAAGTCCCGCGCACGCTGGCGTGCGCGTCGAGCCGATGTCCTATGACCTGTCGCCGAGCGGCACTGGTGCGCGTCAGGACCTGCGCGTCGAAAACACCTCGGCGCAGCCGACCCCGGTCGACGTCTTTGTCGAGCGGCGCGAAATCCTTCCGGACGGCAGCGAAAAGCGGACACCCGCCGATGATGACTTTCTGATCTTTCCGCCGCAGGGTATCGTGCCGGGCAACGGCTTTCAGACGTTTCGCGTCCAATATGTCGGCGCCCCGATCACCAGGACGGTGCTCTATTCGGTGACCATCGCCCAGCAGCCCGTGGACATGTCGGGATCCGGCGACAGCGGCGTGCAGGTATTGTTCAATCTCGGGACGCTCGCAGCGGTCTCTCCGCCGAATTCGGAACCGAACGTCGTCGTCGAGACGGTCGCTCCAAGCGCCGAAGCCGCCAAGCTGACGGTTACGGTGTCGAATGAAGGCAGCCGCTACACGCGGCTTCGCACCGGACGCTGGACCTTTACCGCGGCCAATGGCGCATCCGAGATTCTGGAGGGCGAAGCGCTGCAAAAAGCCATTGCCCAGCCGCTGATCGAACCCGGCACCCGCCGGGTGATCGAGCTTCCGGTGAGCGCCAGCTTCGTCCGGGAGGGCGCGACGGCGAAATACGAGTTGCCTTCTACAGGACAGTAGAGCCGCGATGTCACTTGTCTGCCTTTTGGCCTGCTCGACCGGCCTGACGCCAGTGTCGGCGGCAGCTTCGGCGCTGCTGGAGGTGCCGACGGCCACCGCGGCCGCCGAGCGGCGCGTTCGGCTCGACGTGGCCGCCACGGTCAACGGCGCGCCTGTGGGCGACATCGCTGTCGAAACCGATACTAACGGCGTGGCGTCGATAGACCTTGTGCAATTGCTCGTCATGCTGGAACCGGTGGCGTCGCCCGGGACGATCGAGGCGCTCCGAGCGCGAGGCTCGGGCGCGAATATGGTGCCGCTGACCGAGTTGAACGACAGCGGTATCACCATCGCTTTCGATTTTGCGAGCCTGCGCCTCAATGTCGTCGTGCCGCTTGAGGCGCGCGCGATCAACGCGCTGAGCATCGTCGATCAGTCGCAGTTCCGCCGCGGCGGATTGACGCAGCCTGAAAGCGCCTCGGCCGGCATTACCTTTTCGATCGGCCAGCGTCTCGAACATCGGTCGAATTTCGGAGACATCGATCGCCAGCCTTTCGAGATCGCAGCCGACGGCTTTGCCAACATCGGGGGCATCGACGGTTTCAACCTGACGTTCCAGGGGGACTATCAGGAAGGCGGGAAAATATCCCGCCGCCGTACTACGCTGTTTCACGACGATGTCCGCCGCGCGATACGCTATTCGCTGGGCGACGTCGAACCGCAGGTCTTTGGTTCCTACACCGCCCCCGCCAGCGTCGTCGGCGCCGGCATCGAACGCCTTTATCAGACCATCCAGCCCTATCGCAACCTGCGCCCGGCCGGTCGCGGCGCGCTGATCATCGAACGTCCCTCGCGGGTCGACGTGCTGGTGAATGGTACGATCTATCGTTCGCTCGACCTGGCGCCAGGACAATATGATATCCGCGACTTCCCGTCGTTGAACGGGCTGAACGATGTCCAACTCGTCGTTCGCGAAGAAAACGGGCGGACCGAAACGATCAACCTGTCCTTTTTCTCGGACATCGATCTGGTCGACGCCGACGTATCGATCTTCTCCGCGACTGTTGGGTTCCGGCGCAACCGCTTCGGCGAATTCGTCAGCACCGCCTATGATGAATCGCCGATCTTCTCGGGCTTCTACCTGCGCGGCATCACCGATCGCCTGACGCTGGGCGGGGCGTTTCAGGTGGACAAGGACAATGCCCTGATTAGCGGTCAGGCCATCGTCGCCATGCCGATCGGAATCATCGGGCTCGAATCGGCATTCGACCTCAGCGACGTCGAATCGAGGCAGTCCGCCTTCACGATCAGCTATCGTATGGAATCGGGATCCACCGGGAACCGTACGTCGGGTTTCAACGTCGATCTGCAATATCGGAGCGCCCGCTTTTCTCCGATGGAGCGATCGGGGCAGCCAAATCGGTACAGCTGGGATCTGAATGCCCGCTACCAGACCCCGATCGGCGAGGACACCTATGTCAGCGCCACCGCCGGCTATAGCTGGAGTCGCTTTTCGCTGGCCGATACATGGACGGCCGGACTCTCCGCCAACCGCCGCATCGGCCCGGTGAATGCCAATTTCAACTATTCCTATCGGCACGACGAGCGGGGGGCGGAGCATCGGGGGCTGTTTTCGATCAGCATACCGCTGGGCCCGCGCAAATCGGCGCGCGCAAGCTATGATACGCGCCGCAACCGCGTCTCGGCCGATTTCCAGATGCTGGGCTTTGAAGGTCTCGACCAGACCGACGTCCGTCTCGGGGCCGTTCGCGCCGACAACGGCGAAGCTTTCAACGTCGACATCGAGCATTATTCGAATCGTTTCCGCGCCGCCATTCGGCACAATTACGATCGCTTTGACGGCATGACGCAACAGTCGACCGATCTCGCTGCCAGCTTTGGCATCGGTTTCACCGACGGCAAGGTTGCGATCGGCCGCGACGCCGCGCGCGGCTTCGCCATCGTCGACCGCCACAAGACGCTGCGCGATGCCGAGGTCGTCGTCTCCGATTCCTTCAGCATCGGCCCGACGGCCAAGACCGGGGTGCTCGGGCCCGCGCTCGTACCCGTTCGGCGCGCTTATCAGCCCTCGACCCTGAATATCGACATCGCCGACCTTCCGATCGGTTACGACATCGGCCCGGGCCGCTATGATATCCTGCCCGGTGCAGCGAGCGGATATGCGATTACCATCGGGTCGGCGGCATCGAATACCGTCCTCGGCCGCCTGATCGATGATGCGGGGAACCCGATGGCCTATGCGACCGGCATGCTCGAACCACTTGCCGGCAGCGAAGCGAAGGCCGTGCAATTCTTTACCAACCGCACCGGGCGTATGGCGGTTCTGAAAGTCGCGCCGGGCCGCTATCGGGTGATATTGTCCGGACAGACGACGTCGATCGGCGAAATCACCGTTCCCGATGAAGCCGAGGGCTTGGTCGATGTCGGGGAACTTCGGGGTGGAGTATCACGATGAAATATCTTCCCATGACCTTGGCGTGGGCGCTGCTGACCTTCTCTACGGGCGCACAGGCTTGCGAACTGTCGGCCAGTACGAGCGGCGGCGGGCTCCAGGCCGTCTACGACCCCTTCGCTCCGCAGAATACGGTGGTTGATTTGCGCGTGTCGGTGACCAACAGTGGCGACGAAGCTTGCCTCGGGCGCTTCTACATCGCGCCGCTCGACGGCCAGCTCAACATGACGGCAGGTGGACAGTATCTTGCTTACCGCATCGAAGGTGCAAACAGTGGCGCGCTGCCGAACGAATTCGGCCCCTTCAATGTCAACGTGCCCGCTGGCGGCTCCGAGAAATTTTCTATCCGGTTCACCGTCCAGGCACAACAGATCGTCCCTGTCGGCCTCTACACGGGCCGCCTGACGCTGCGGGGCGAAACAGCTGCCAACGAGCCGGTCCCGGTTGGCGGCGCTATCCCGATCGTCACAATGGCGGTTCCCGCACGTTCCGAAATCAGCATCTCGGGCGCTCCGTCGCCCTCGCTCACCTCGATCGGCATGGCGCCTGCCACCATCAACTTCCCCAATGCTCAAACGGGACAGACCGGCAGGGTTTTCATCAACGTCTGGGCCAACTCCAGTGTCCAGGTGCGGCTGACATCGGAAAATGGCGGCATCATGCGGAACCTGCAAAGTCCTTCGCTGACTCCGCTCAGCTATAGCGCGACGTTTGACGGGAACGCGCTATCGCTCGCCAATGTCCAGACGCTGAACCGGACCCCGCCGATGTCCATACTGGGTGCCAGCTATGAACTCGCGATCACGCTGGGCGATACGACGCACAATTTTGCCGGCCGTTACCGCGACCGCATCACCGTCGATGTCGATGCCAATTGATCATTTTCATAATCCCGCCTTAACCATTTACCTTATCTCGTCCGCAACGGCTCATCGTTAATAGCGTGTCATCCATAGGGGTGACAGACGATGAAACGAACGATTGCAGTTTTGACCGCAGCTGCGCTGACTGCTGCACCGACGGCCGCCTTTGCCAGCTCGGCGACGCTTCGGCTTGTTCTGAGGATTCCCGTCCATTGCACGCTCGATGTCGTCGGCGGCACCGTCTTGGAAGATCGGCTGGTGCTCCAGGTTTATCGTAATTGCAACACGGGTCACCAAGTTGTGCTTTCCGGTCTCGACAGCAATGAATTCGGCGATGTTTCAGTCAGCTATAATGGCGAACTCGAAACTGTCGCTGGCGATCAAGTGTTGATGGATCAATCTGAGCGATATTATGACCAGACGGACGATGTCGTCATAAAGGCGGCAAATGCAAGCTCAGCGGATATGTACCGCTTGGCCGGATCTTTACAATTGAGTGTCGTGGTAGCTTAATACCCGATGTCATTTTGTATCAACAGCTCATCAACTGATATTATAAAAAAACGGGTTGTTTCCGAAATCCGCGAGGCAAGCACCGACGCTCGCTGCCGTAGATATATCTCAGAATAGCGGTAAAGAGCACGAAGCCGACACCTGCCGCTGGTAAAACAATATCGATATCAGTCCCAGCGCACAACAATCGCTTAGGCCACAACTAGCGGCGCCCTTATCGAGCCGGAAGCTGCCTGAATTTCACCAAGCCGTCAGCGAACATGTGCCAGCCTTTCGCGGGCCGTCACCGCGTCCACACGCATATCATGTCAGCTTGTGCCGAGAGCTCGAAGCCGCGGGCGAAGTCCAGCTTTTCGGGTTTCATGCCGCGATCCTGAACATGGCGCGCTGCCGACCCCAGTAGAACGGCCAGTTTTGTGCGAGCATCCATTCGTCGTCACATGGGCTGGCGCGCCGCCCGTCCGCAGAGCCCGCTGGATATCCGCCGCCAGCATTCCGACCGTTGTTCGGCGTCGTATCTATTCGGTCGCAGGCGCCTTCACGTCCGGATGGGCCGTCAGCTTAAGCGGTGACGCATCCACCTCATGAAGCCGCTTGTGAGCAGCACCAATCAGTTTCGCCAGATTTTCCATCACGTCACCTGCCATCATCGCTGTGTCGGGTATCCAGCGCAACGTGCGCGAGTTGAACGCGCTTCTTGGTTCGCGGAGCGTTTTCCCGACGCGACGCGACGCGACGTGGCGGGGGTAATAGGTCGAGAAAAGGCAGGGAGTCTGCTGTTCAACGCCTGTGATATTTGTCCAGATATCACTCGCGCCAGAACCACACCCCCGCCGCGACTTTGCGGGACGCAGGTGGCGACGGCGTGCGCACTTTATTCTCCGACGTCCGCTTTCTTGGGTGTGTGCCTAAAAGCGGCCTAGCCGCAGTCGGCCATTTGCGCCTCACCTTGACGCGGGTTGGCCAGCTTTTTGCCGAAGGGGCAAAGGTCTTGTCGGATCTCATAAATTGTATTTATCATAAAAAATATACCAAATACCAGCCTTTCTGTTCAAACTGGACTTGAAAATAGGTCTTCGTAATATATGAAATCAATGTGATCGGTCGGGGCAGCTTTGCTGTGTGGTGTGTCGATGGCGGTACTGGTGGGGGTGGCGATGTTTCTGGCGGAGTGGCTGCGGGAAGAGCGGACGCGCGTATTGATCGACTTCATGCGGGCGCACAGCTTCGCGGCTCTGGCGGGCGGCGACGAGCTCGCGATGTCCCATGTGCCGTTGCTCGTTGAGGAAGGTGTGGCCGGATTGCGGCTGCATGGCCATTTTGCACGCGCGAACCCGCACTGGCGGCATTTGCGCGACGGTGCGGAAGTGCTCGCGGCGTTCATGGGGCCCAACGCCTATGTTTCGCCGCGCTGTTATCGGGCGCCCGATGTCCCGACATGGAATTACGGGGTCGTCCAGGCGCGCGGGCGCTGGCGGCGCGAGGCGGACGAAGAGGCGATCGGCCGGCACCTCGAGGCGATCGTCGATCATTATGAAAGTTTCGAGCCTGTGCCCTGGTCGCTTGCCGAAATCGATCCGGCGATCCCGGCTGCATTCCGCAAGGGCGTGATCGTGTTCTCGATCGAGGTGACCGAACTCAAGGGCGCGCTGAAGCTCAGTCAGGACAAGGATGTGGCGCAACAAGCCGGGGTAGCGGATTTTCTGCACGAGCGCGGGCGCCCCGCCGATATCGCGCTTGCCGAACTGATGCGCAATTCAATGGGAGATGTCAAAAATGACTGACTATGTGCTACCGATTCCGGCGAGCGCGGCGCTCGATCATCTGGGGCTGAGTTTTCCCGATCAGGTGGTCGAGGGCGACCCGGTGGAGTCCGGGGTGACGGTGCATGACCATGCTGCATCGCGGGCCAGCGTCGGGCTGTGGGAGAGCGAGGCGGGAGCGATCGACTTTGCATCCTATCCGTTCGACGAATTCTGCAGTGTGGTTTCAGGGCGGATCGAGCTTGTCGAGGAAGGCGGCGGGTCGTGGGGTTTTGGCCCGGGCGACGCTTTCATCATCCGAAAGGGGTTTCGCGGCCTGTGGCGCATGCCGGTGACGACGCGGAAATATTATGTCGAGATGCATGGCTGAAGCATGGGCGGGGGTGGACGGATCCGCCCCCGCGGTCGAATATACCGGCCCGGCTGCCGCCCTTCAGTCGACGGCTTCGAGCGCTGCGCGGATGGTGTCGATCATCGCGTTGATATGGCCCTCTTCGGCGATCAGTGGCGGCGAGAGCGCGATGATGTCGCCGGTTACCCGGATCAGCAGGCCGCTGTCGAAGCAGCGGTGGAATATCTCCAGCGCCCGCCGCGCCGGCTCGCCCTCGCGGGGATCGAGTTCGATCCCCGCTACGAGGCCGAGGTTGCGGATGTCGCGGACGTGGCGCGCGCCGCGCAGCGAATGGACCTTCGCCGAGAAATAGGGGCTGATACCGGCGGCGCGCTCGAACAACCCGTCTTTCTGATAGACGTCGAGCGTGGCGAGGCCCGCCGCCGCGGCGAGCGGATGCCCCGAATAGGTGTAGCCGTGGTGAAGTTCGATGCCGAACCCCGCAGCGTTGAGGATTGCTTCCTGGATATCGGTGCGGACGGCGACCGCGCCCATCGGCACGGCGGCGTTGGTCAGGCCCTTCGCCATCGTGATCAGGTCGGGTGTAACTCCGAAATGATGCGCCGCGGTTGCGGCGCCAAGCCGTCCGAAAGCCGTGATGACTTCATCGAAGATGAGCAGAATGCCGTGACGCGTCGCAATTTCGCGCAGCCGTTCGAGATAGCCGACCGGCGGCACGATCACACCCGTCGAGCCGGCGACCGGCTCGACGATGACCGCGGCGATCGTCTCGGCGCCGTGCAGGGCGACCAGCCTTTCGAGATCGTCGGCGAGTTCGGCGCCGTCCGCAGGCTGGCCGACCGCGAACAGGGGCTCCCCGGCCAGCGTATGGCGCAGATGATCGGTGCCGGGAATGTGGGGGGAAAAGTCACGCCGGACGGTCGCGATGCCGCCGACCGACAGGCCGCCGAAGCCGGTGCCGTGATAGCCGCGTTCGCGCCCGATGAGCCGGGTTCGGGTCCCTTGTCCGATTGCGCGCTGATAGGCGAGCGCGATCTTGAGCGCGCTGTCGACCGCTTCGGAGCCCGAGTTGGTGAAGAAGATGCGATCGAGGCCTGTGGGCATCATCTCTACCAGCCTGTCGGCGAACGCGAAGGCGAGCGGATGTCCGAGCTGGAAGGTCGGCCCGAAGCCGAGGATAGCGGCCTGGCGCTGAATCGCGTTGACGATTTCGTGCCGGCCGTGCCCAGCATTGACGCACCAGAGACCCGCAGTGCCGTCGAGTATCTCGCGCCCGCTTTCGGTCTTGTAGTGCATGCCCAGCGCCGAGGCGAGGATTCGTGGTTCCGAGCGAAAATGGCGATTGTGCGTAAAGGGCATCCAGAAGGCGGAATGCGATCGCTGGGTCGGGCTGGCTTGTGTCATAGATCCTCTCCACGTTGAAATGATTTTTGTTTGTATAAAATACAAAATCATATTTGACATAGCCAAAAATTCGGGAAATTTAGCGTATCATTGTATTTTTCTTCGCTTCACGAGCAATTTGCGGGCGGAGGCTTTCCGGGAAAGGCTTTGTATGTTGAGACTCCTGATCGATGGTCACTGGATCGAGTCTGCGGACGGGCGGTCGATCGACAGCGTGAATCCGGCCAATGGAAAGGTGATCGGCTCCGTCGCGGCTGCCGGCGCCGGGGAGGTGCGGCTGGCAGTTGCAGCGGCGCGCAGGGCGTTCGAGGGATGGGAGGCGGTTCCGGGTCGGGAGCGGGCTGCCTTGCTTCGTGCGATCGCCGACGGGGTCGAGGTTCGGCGCGATGCGCTTGCCGCGCTCGAGACGCGAGACAATGGCAAGCCGCTCGCCGAGTCATTTGGCGATGTCGACGACACGATAGCCTGTTTTCGCTTTTACGCCGGGCTGGCCGACGATCTGGATGGCGGCGATCGGGCCGTATTGGCCGTTCCCGACAGCCGCTTTTCGGCGTCGGTCGAAACCATGGCCGTGGGTGTCGCGGCGCAGATCATTCCGTGGAACTATCCCTTGCTCATGGCGGCTTGGAAGGTCGCCCCGGCATTGGCGGCAGGGGCGACGATGGTCCTCAAGCCTTCGGAATTGACGTCACTGACTGCGCTCGAACTGGGACGGATCGCGCAGGATGCCGGGCTGCCGCGCGGCGTATTTAACATTCTCACCGGCTATGGCGGCGAGGCGGGCATGTCGCTCGTCGAGCACCGCGATGTCGATAAGGTTGCCTTTACCGGGTCGGCGGCGACCGGTGCGAAGATCATGGCCGCCGCGGCGCCCGACATCAAGAATGTCAGTCTCGAACT
Source organism: Sphingopyxis sp. (assembly GCF_016793825.1). Taxonomy (GTDB): domain Bacteria; phylum Pseudomonadota; class Alphaproteobacteria; order Sphingomonadales; family Sphingomonadaceae; genus Sphingopyxis. The sequence goes on along the minus strand of NZ_JAEULM010000012.1, from coordinate 18,404 downwards.
CGGCGGGAAATCGGCGATCCTCATATTCGACGACGTGGATATCGAGGTGGCGGTCGAATGGATCATGTTCGGGGTTTTCTGGAACCAGGGGCAGGTCTGCAGTGCCACATCGCGGTTGCTCGTCGACGAGAGCATCGCCGACAGGCTGCTCGCTAGGCTGGTGACGGAAGTGGCGGCGATCCGGATCGGCAGCGGGCTCGATCCCGACGTGACGCTCGGGCCACTGATCAGCGCAGCGCAGCGCGACCGGGTCGCGGGATTTGTCGATCGCGCACGCGAGCAGGGCGTCGAACTGCTCGCCGGCGGAGGCGTTCCGCCCCATCTCGATGCGGGCTTTTTCTATGAGCCGACGATCCTGTTCCAGCCGCCGGTCGATGCCGAAATCTGGACCGAGGAGGTGTTCGGACCGGTGCTTGCCGTGCGCTGCTTCCGGACCGAAGAGGAGGCTGTCGCGCTCGCCAATTGCAGCGACTATGGGCTCGCCGCGGCCGTCCTGTCGCGCGATGCCGCCCGGTGCGAGCGCGTTGCGCGCGCATTTCGTGCCGGGGTGGTCTGGATCAACTGTTCGCAGCCGACCTTCTGCGAGGCGCCGTGGGGTGGATTGAAGCGTAGCGGCGTCGGGCGCGAACTTGGTGCGTGGGGGCTGGCCCAGTATCGCGAGGTCAAGCAAATCACCCGCTATTGCTCCGACACGCCCTGGGGCTGGTACATCAGGCCCCGTTGATTTCGGGCAGTTCTTCCCATTCGCGAGCGACAAAATCGCTGGCTTCCTCAAGGTGGCGACGCAGGATGAGTGCCGCCAGTGGGCGGTCGTCGGATTCCATCGCAGTCATGATCGACAGATGCTCGCGGCACGAATGCGCCATGCGGTCATTGTCGCGCACATCATATTCGCGGATCCGGCGTAGCCGGTTCTGTTGCTGGATGATGTCGAGAAAATGGGGATTGCGTGAAAAGGAAGCGATCATTTCGTGGAATTCCGAATTGGCCTCGAACCATTCGATGGCGGTCGCACGTTCCAGTCCCTTGCGCAGCAGGCTTTCGTGCAGCGCCCGGCAACCGGCGAGGCGCTCGCGGTCGAGCGCGTAATCGGGTTCGGCAAAGGCTGCGGGTTCGATGAGGAGCCGGAGGCGATAGCTGGCCGAATGGGCCTCCGGGCTTTCGAGGCTTTCGAGAAAGGTCCAGCCGATACCTGCGCTGCGCTCGATTACGCCCTCTTTCGCGAGGCGCCACAGGACCCGGGTCAGGGTTCCGCGCTGCACCGAATAGGCGCGCATCAACTCGGTCTCGGTATGCTGGCCGTTCAGCTTGCCGCCGATCCGGTCGCGCAATATCTGCGCGTGCAGTTCGTCTTCCGCGGAATCGGGGATATCGAGGTCGCCCACATCGATATCGCTCCAATGCCTGGCAAGAAACAATCCCCGGTTGGGGATGAGTTCGAGGATGCCGGCTTCGGCGAGGAAGCTCAAGGTGTGCCGCACCGGCGTGCGCGACACACCGAACTGGGCGGCAAAACTTTCCTCGGTCAGATGGTGCCCGACGCTCAGTTCATTGTCACGGATATAATCGAGTATCTGCCGTGCGATCTTCGACTGGAGGGCGCTCATCTTGCGGGGTTGGTCTGGCATTGTTGGCACCGGTAGAGGAATGGGATGGAGACCCTATCCCGTCTGCCCGGCTGCGGCCACTCAAAAAAGTTCCAGATTATGTGCTGTGAGCGGGGAAAAGACGATTGAGCCTGCAAACATGCCTCAATCTGATTTTTATGTTGTATTCTGTTTGATATAAGTGCAATCAAGATTCAATCGAAGACGGGAGGGATTGCATGACAGGCGATATCGGGCGGCCGAAGCTGGGCTATTATGACCGGGGGGCGACGCCGTTCATCGCTTCGCGCTCCGACCAGCGGGTAAGTTATTGCCTTTATGTGCCGACCTCCTATTCGGATGATGCGAACGACAGCTATGATCTGGTCGTGATCGTCCATGGCACCGAGCGCGGAGCTTCGGACTATCGCAACCTGTTCTCGCAATTTTGCGAGGACAACCGCTGCATCGTGCTGGCGCCGCTTTTTGCGTGCAACCTGTTCGGGGTCGGCGATCTCGACAATTACAAGCTGCTGGCCAGCAACGGAGTTCGCTTTGACCTCCTGCTGCTCGACATGATTGAGGAAGTGCGCGAGAAATATCGCGTCAGCGACAAATTCTTCATGCAGGGATTTTCCGGCGGCGGGCATTTCACGCACCGCTTCCTCTATCTTTACCCCGAATTGCTCGCGGGCGCCTCGATCGGCGCGCCCGGGGTCGTGACGCTGCTCGACGATACCCTGCCCTGGTGGGTCGGCACCGGCGGCATGGACGCGGTGTTCGGTCGGGAGATCGATATTACAAGGATCAGGGAGGTTCCGATCCAGATGGTGGTGGGCACCAATGATCGCGAAACCTGGGAAATCACGGTCGCCGAAGATACGCCTTGGTGGATACCGGGGATCAACGACAGCGGCGTGACGCGGATCGACCGGCTGACCTCGCTGCGGAAATCGTTCGAAGACAACGGAATTGCTGTACGGTTCGATTTCGTCGAAGGCATTGCGCATGATGGCGTTGCGGTGCTCGATACCGTCCGTGCCTTCTTCCTCGACACGCTGTTGGCGGTACGCGGGAAGGCTGCGGCATGAGCGAGGTGCGGCATTTTCCCTATATCTGCATCAGCGGCGGGCCCTATGAGCGCGGGCGCCAGTATGGCGCTGCGGCAGGTACCCAGATCAACCGGGGTCTCGAAATCTATGCGCCCGCACTCCGGGCCAAAGGGCTCGAATGGGGCGAGGTCCGGCGCGCGGCGGCGGGGTTTCGCAAGCGCCTCGAAGCCTTTGACCATGACATTGTCGGCGAACTGGAAGGTATCGCCGAGGGCGCCGGGCTTCCGGTCGAGGATATCATCTTTCTCAACGCCCGCACCGAATTGCTCTATGGCGCGGCGAATGGCTCGATCGATGAGGGATGCACCGGCGTGATCATTCTGCCGGGGCGTTCGCTCCATGAGGATGTCCTGCACGGCCAGAATTGGGACTGGCGCGACGAATGCCTTGATTCGACGATCGTCCTGCATGTCTTTCCCGAGAAGGGGCCTGAAATTCTGACGCTGGTCGAGGCTGGCGGGCTGGCGCGTTGCGGCCTCAACAGCAAAGGCATCGCGATCACCGGGAATTTCCTGCGTACCGAGCATGACGACGGGCGCGACGGCATTCCGCTCTCGATCCTTCGCCGCAAGACGCTGTGCGCCGAACATTACGTCGATGCGGTTCGCACGCTCATCGATACGCCCGTGTCCTTCTCGAACAATGTGATGCTGAGCTGGTCCGCCGGCGAAGCGCTGTCGTTCGAAAAGACTCCGGTCGAGACCTTCTTCGTGGAAGCGGAACAGGATCTGCTGGTCCATTCGAACCATTTTCTCTCCGCAGCCGCCAAGGCGAAGGTTCGCGAACTCAGCATCTCGACGGCGCCGGACACGCTCTATCGCCGTCGCCGCGTCGAGACGCATCTGCGCAATCTTAATCGCCCTGCGGAGATCGGGGATCTGAAATCGGCCTTCGCCGATCGCTACGGCTGGCCGCATTCGGTCTGTCGTCCGCCCGAGCCGGGCGGGGTCGGCGAGTCCGAGGTGTCGACGGTCGCGACGGTCATCATGAACGTGAGCGCCGGCGAACTCCACGTCGCTGCGGCCCCCTATGAAGGTGCCGACTATTCGGTATATCGGCTGCAGGCCGGTCAATGACGGGAATTGCAGGACGGTTTAGCGGGTTGTTGGCCGCTGTCGTCCTGCTGGCCGGCGGCTGCGGATCGGACCTGCCCGACGACGACGCGCGCGAGCTGCGCGTTGCGATCGGCAGCGATCTGCGCTCGAGCGAGCCCGGCGTCAATCGCGATGCGGTGAGTGACGAGATTCTGAACCATGTCGTCGAGGGACTCGTCGCTTACCGCGAAGACATGACGGTGGGTTTGGCGCTTGCCGAGCGCATCGACCTGTCCGCCGACCGCCGCAGCTACAGCTTTCATCTGCGACCCGGCGTCGTCTTTCACAATGGCGAACCGGTCACCGCGCGCGAGGCGAAATGGAGTCTTGAGCGGGCCTTTCACCCCGGCAGCAAATTCTCGTGCAGCTATTGGTTCGATGGTTCGCAAGGGCATCGCATCGTTGGCATCGAAGCGCCCGACCGGCTGACGCTGCGTGTCAATCTCGACCGGCCCGACGCGATGTTTCTGACCAAATTGGCCAATCATCAATGCCTTGTTGGTATCATGCATCCCGCTTCGGTTGCGCGCGACGGTTCGTGGGCGGGGCCGGTGGGCACCGGACCTTTCCGCCTCGCCGGTCATCGCCGGGGCGAATATGTCATGCTCGAGCGGTTCGCGGCTTACCGGCCGCGCCCTGAGGCGCGCAACGGCTATGCAGGCGCGCGCCGCGCGCTGGTCGACCGTATCCGGTGGCAGGTCATTCCCGACCCTGCGAGCGCGCGCGCTGCGCTGGTGGCAGGAGAGGTCGATATCGTCGGCAATGTCGACGTCGGCGCGGTCGATGAGCTGAAGGTGCAGCGCGGCATTCATGTGGTTTCGGTGCCGGGTTATGACTGGACCGCGCTGCTGATGCGCTCGCGGTCGGGGCTGCTCGCCGATCGCAACCTGCGCCTCGCGATTGCGCATGCCATCGACTACCGCGGTCTCGCGAAGGCCGCCAGCTTCGGTCTGTCGAAGGCGAATCCGTCGATCGTCCCGCTGGACAGCCCGGACTGGTTGCCGGGACATGCGGCGGGTTATGTGTTCGATCCTGCGCTTGCGCGCCGCTATCTCGTCCGTTCGGCCTATCGCGGCGAGCCGCTGGTGATCGAGACCAGCCGCGCCTTCCCGATGTTGTTCGACAATGCCGTCTATATCCAGTCGATGCTGCAGAATGTCGGCATCGACGCCCGGATCGAGGCGACCGAATGGACCGGGATGATGAGCCGCTATCTTGCCGGTGATTTTTCGCTGATGACGATGCAATTTTCGGGGCGTCCGGATCCGGTGCTTGGTTATCGTGTCATTTTGGGCGATTTCGATCGCGACGCCTGGGTGCAATGGCAGTCGGACGCGGCGGCGTCGCTGCTCGAAACCGCAGCGGGCGAGCAAGAGCCAGGTGAGCGCCGGGCGGTTTTCGTCGACGTCCATCGTGCGATGATCCGCGACGTTCCGATCCTCCAGCTCTACAATATTCCGGTCGTCAACGCCTATCGCACTGATCTGCGGGGCGTGCAGCCGTGGGGACTCAACAAGCTCCGCCTCTGGGGAGTCGCGCGGCAATGACTGGACGCCTGATCTTCCGCAAACTGCTGCTCGCGGTTCCGACTATCCTGATCGTGTCGGTGGTCGTGTTCCTGCTTGTCCATTTCGTACCGGGCGACCCGGCGGTCCTGATCGTGGGCGATGCGAACAACAGCGAGCTTCTCGCACGGGTGCGCGTCGAGCTCGGGCTGGGCCGGCCGTTGATCGAGCAATATGCCGACTGGCTCGGTCGGATCGTCCGGCTCGATTTCGGCCGGTCGCTCCTGACGCAGGAAGAAGTGCTTCCGCTGGTTCTGTCGCGTTTTTCAGTGACCGCCTGGCTGGTGACGATCGCGACGTCGCTCAGTACCTTGATTGCGGTGCCGCTCGGCATGATCGCCGCATGGCGCCATCGGTCGCGGTTCGACACGGGGATCGTACTCCTGTCGGTTCTCGCGCTGTCGGTCCCGAGCTTCTGGATGGCGATCATGTTGATCCTCCTGTTCGGTGTCGAACTCGGCTGGCTGCCGACGATGGGGTATCTGCCGCCGTCGGCCGGATTGCGGTCGCTGGCCTTCATCCTGCTGCCCGTGGTTGCGCTGACTTTCGTTCAGGCGGGCACCGTGCTGCGTATGGCGCGGTCGGCGACGCTCGACGTGATGCGCATGGATTATGTGACCTTCGCGCGCTCGAAGGGACTGAGCGATCGCCGCATCCTGTTTCGCCACGTCCTGCCCAATGCCTTTTCGCCCGTGCTGACGATCGTCGGTCTGATCTTCGGCAATCTGCTCGCGGGCGCGGCGATCATCGAGACCGTGTTCACCGTGCCGGGGCTGGGGCGGCTGCTCGTCGAGAGCATCACGTCGCGAGACTATCCGGTCATCCAGGGCGCGGTCCTGTTCATCTCGCTGGTCTATATCGCGGTGAACCTTCTTGTCGATCTCCTCTATCCGGTCTTCGATCCGAAGCTGAGGACGAAGCCATGAGGCTTTCACTGCGCGCATCGATCGTCGGCGTCCTTCTCGCGGCGCTTGCGTTGCTCGTCCTTGCGGGCCTTCTCGGCATCGGCGGAGATCCCGACATGCTCGATATCGATCAGCGGCTCGGCGTGGCGGGCACCGCCCACTGGCTCGGAACCGACGGATATGGCCGCGACATATTCGGCCGCCTCGCTGCGGGTGCCGTTACCAGCGCGGCGATCGCGGTCGCCAGCGTGCTTCTGTCGCTTGGCGCGGGAATGTTGCTCGGCGGGATCGCCGGATTTTTCGGAGGATGGATCGATCGCCTCGCGGGGCTGTTGATCGACGCCCTCCTCGCATTCCCCGGGCTCCTGCTCGCGCTTGCCATGTCTGCGGCGCTCGGGGGCGGGGCGGCGAGCGTCATCTTGGCGCTGGGTATCGCCCAGACCCCCGTGGTCGCGCGCCAGTTCCGCGCGTCGGTGCAGGCGGTGCGCGAACGCGAGTTCGTCGAAGTCGGGCGCCTCTTTGGCCATTCGCGCTGGCGGATATTCCGCGAGCAGATTCTTCCGAACAGTATCGGCCCGGTCATCATCCTGTCGGCGTCGCTGCTCTCGGGCGCGCTGCTCGCGGAAAGCGCGCTCAGCTTCCTCGGCGTCGGTGTGTCGCCACCGCAACCGACATGGGGCAATATGCTCGCCGAAGGGCGGCGTTTCCTGTCGAGCGCCCCCTGGCTTTGTATCTGGCCCGGCCTCGCGATCACGCTGACCGTGCTGGCCGTCAACCTCGCCGGCGATCTTCTGCGCGACCGCCTCGATCCACATATGCAGGAGCGTGGCTGATGGAAGGCGTCATCCTGTCCGTGCGCGAACTGGTGATCGCGCCGCAATTGGGGGAGGTGGCGCTTGTCGACCGGGTCTCCTTCGATGTGCTGCCCGCGAGCGTGTGCGCTCTGGTGGGCGAATCGGGTTCGGGCAAGACGCTGACGTCGCGGGCGGTGATGGGGCTGTTGCCCGAAAATCTGGCGGTGAAGTCGGGCGCCCTCGGCTTTTGCGGTGAGGATCTTCTCGATTTCGGGCCGGCTGAATTGCGACGCGTTTGCGGCGCGCGCATCGGCATGGTCTTTCAGGAGCCGATGTCGTCGCTCAATCCGGCACTGACGGTGGGCACGCAGGTGACCGAGGCGCTGTGCTGGCATCGCCATATGTCGCCGGGCGATGCGCGCACGGCGGCGGTTGCGATGCTCGATGCGTTCCGCGTCCCGAATGCGGCGACGAGCCTCGACAGATATCCGCATGAATTTTCCGGCGGCCTGCGGCAGCGGATCATGCTCGCGGCGGTGATGCTGCTGCGGCCGAAGCTGCTGATCGCCGACGAGCCGACGACCGCGCTCGACGCGATCGTCCAGAAGGACGTGCTGGACGATATGGTCCGCGTCGCAAAGGACATGAATGCCGGCGTCCTTTTTGTCACCCACGACCTTGGTCTCGTCGAACGCTACGCCGACCAGCTGGTGGTGCTGCGCCGCGGGAAAATGGAAGAAGCCGGGCCGACGGGAGAACTCCTCCGCTCTCCGGCGTCGGCCTACACCCGATCACTGCTCGCCGCCGCGCCATCGAAGCGCGCGCCGCGCCGGTCGACGGGTACCGGGCAAGTCCTGCTGGCGATCGATCGGCTGTGCGTCGATTATACTGCATCAGGCGGATTTTTCGGCGCGCGCGCGAAGTCTTTTCGTGCCGTCGACCAGCTGAGCTTCGACGTGCGGCGCGGTGAGTTCGTCGGTCTGGTCGGCGAGTCGGGGTCGGGAAAATCGACGACGGGCCGCGCGATCGCGGGTTTGGTCGATGTCGCCGGAGGACAGATTATTTTCGACGGCACCAATGTCGCCGGGACCGAGGGGCCGGCGCGGCACCAGGCGCGCAACCGGATACAATATGTCTTTCAGGATCCCTATTCGTCGCTGAATCCGCGGCAGACGATCGGAGCGATCGTGTCGGCAGGCCTTGCGGAGCTGCCCCGCGCGGCGCGCCGCGCCAAGGTCGAGCAGCTGCTCGTCGACGTCGGGCTCGAGGCGGCCTTTGCCGACCGGCTGCCGCATCAATTGTCGGGGGGGCAGCGGCAGCGTGTCTGCATCGCGCGCGCGCTCGCGGTCGATCCCGACCTGCTGATCGCGGACGAGGCGGTGGCGGCGCTCGACGTGACCGTTCAGGCGCAAGTCCTCGACCTGCTGGCCGCGCTTCAGCGCCGGCGCGGGTTCGCCTGCCTCTTTATCAGCCACGACCTCGCGGTGGTCCGGTCGATCTGCGACCGCGTCGCGATCATGAAGAACGGGAAGCTGGAAGCGTTCGACGAGACCGGGCGGGTCTTCGGGGCTTCCGGCAATCCCTATGTGAAGAAGCTGGTTTCAGCATTTCCGACATTGAGCCAATAACAGATTGGGGGACATTATGAACATTCTCTTCCTGAGGATTTGTACGCTTTTTCTGATCGTTTCGAGTTTTTCGGCGGCACAGGCCGCCGATGCGCGGCAGGTTATCCGCGTCGCGATATCGTCCGATATCGCGAGCACCGAATTTGCGACGAAGAACGACGACAATACGACGATGGTCCTTCACCATGTCATGGAAAGTCTGGTCGCCTATCGCGACGACATGACACTGGCCCCGAACCTTGCATCGGGCTGGACGGTGTCGGACGACGGCAAGACTTATCGCTTCACGATCCGCGATGGCGTGACTTTCCATAACGGGCAGCCGCTCACGGCGCAGATCGTCAAGTGGAACTTCGACCGCTTTATGGACCCTTCGCGGAACTGGGGCACCAATTGCCGTCCACAAATCGACGGCGGGTTCGAGGAATATATCCGCCCGTCCTACATCGTCTCGGTTGCGGCGCCCGATACGCGGACGGTCGAAATCCGGCTGCAGAGCCCGAGCGCGATGTTTCCACACCATCTTGCGAGCAATCACTGCATCTATGGCATCATCCACCCCGACTCGGTGGCTGCCGACGGCAGTTGGTCGAAGCCGGTCGGCACCGGCCCCTATCGCTTTGTCGAATGGCGCAAGGGCGATGGCGTCATCCTTGAGCGCTACAAGGGCTATGTCGCCGATCGCGGACAGGCGAGCGGGCTTGCCGGCAGCCGCAAGGCGATCGCCGACCGGGTCGAATTCAGGGTGGTGACCGACGCTGCGCGCGCGGCCCGAATGCTCAAGGCGGGCGAACTCGATCTCGTGCCTGACGTCAAGGAGACGAACCGCGCGCTCTACAGCGGCGCAGCCCGTGTCCGAATGGTGCCGCAGGAAACCGCTGAAGCCCTGATGCTCGCGATCCAGACCCGCGATCCCGTGATGCGCGATCCCCGAATCCGCCTCGCGGTTGCGCACGCCATGGACCGTGAAGCGATCGTCGATGCCGTGCTCGGGCGCGAAGGCCGGGCCAATCCCTCGATGATCGCGCGCGGTCTTCCGCAATATAGCGCGATACACGCCGATGCGGTGCCGCACGACCCGGCGCGCGCGCGGGCGCTGCTTGCCGAGGCGGGGTACAAGGGCGAGCGCATCGATATCCTTGCCAGCGGCGATGTCTATCCGGTCAATCTTGCCGTCGCCAGGATGTTGCAGGGGGAGATGGCCGCCGCCGGGTTCAACGCCGCAGTGAAGGAGGTGCCGTGGCAGACGCAATATGAGACTTACGGCTCGCACAATTACCAGATCACGCCGATCATCTTCTCGGCGCGGACTGATCCCGCCCTGATGTACAGCGCGATCGTCGGCCAGAAGGGGGATCATGCCTGGTATCTGTGGGAGGATCAGGAGGCCGACATGCTGACCAATATGGCGGCGGTCGAAGCCGATCCGGCGACGCGTCAGCAATTGTTCGATCGTCTGCATCGCAAGGCGATCGCATGGAACCCTGTCATCATGATCGGCAATTATGTGCGGGTCGATGCCGTGGGGCCGGCGCTAGCGCGTTACCGCGGCTGGACGATGGGCATTCCGCGTATGTGGGATATGGATGCAAAATAGCATTCCAGAGCAATGAAGTGTAATTTTCCAGCCGAACTTGAAGGAGAATTGGCTTTTTCATTTGCCTCCCTGTGAAAAATATGTACTTTGTTCATTGTAAAAACAATTCATAGGGAGGGAGTATGAAAGGGCATTCGGTGATTCGGAGCGGCCTTATCGTTGGGGGCGCGGTGACGGCGCTGTGCGGTGCGGCACCGGCCTTCGGTCAGGAGGCTGAGGACGAAGCGGAAGCGCAGGACATTGTCGTGACCGCGACCCATTCGCGCATCCCGCTGGAACTGAAATCGTCTCCGGGCTCGGTCACGATCGTCTCGGCGGAGGAAATCGCCAAGCAGTCGAAGTTCGGCAATGATCTCGGCGAGATACTCCAGCGGTCCGTGCCGGGATTCGGTGTTGCGTCGAGCGGCAGCTATTCGAATTTCGGCCAGACGCTTCGCGGCCGCAAGCCGGCGGTCTTCATCGATGGCGTCCCGACCACGACGCCGCTTCGCGATGGCGGTCGTGACCTCCGCCTGATCAGTCCGGGCGCGATTTCGCGCGTCGAGATCATTCGCGGCGCTACAGCGCTCTACGGCCTCGGCGGCGCGGGCGGCATCATCAATTTCGCGACCAAAGATCCCGACAAGGAAGGAATCCGCTTCCAGACCGACGTGGCGACCGGGCTTTCGCTCACCCATCCGGGCGACAGCCTCAACCTCAGCGTCGATCAGTCGGCGTCGGGGCGGTATGGCGCGGTTGGCTTCGTATTGAGCGGCTACTACGAGAAATATAATTCGCTCTTCAATGCCGACGGAAACCGGATTCTGCCCAATCCTCAGCTGCAAGGGGGTATCGCCGATACCGATTCATATAATCTGTACGGAAAACTTGTATTCAACCTGACGCCGGAACAACGGATTTCGGTCAGTGGAAACTATTACAAGACCCTTCAGGATACCGGTTTCACCAATCGCCTTGGCGTTGGTCGGGTCGGGTCGATTGAATCGCCGTCGCGTGAGGGCGAGCCGGCCGGTCGCGACGAATATACCCGCAACTGGGTTGCCATCGCCAGCTACGAGAATGACGACATTGCCGGGAGTGCGCTCAACATCCAGGCGTTTACCGGCAAATATGCTGCGCTCTTCTCCTTCTATCCCCTACCTTATTATCCGCCTGCCGGCGGGCAGACCGAAATCAGGGCGAGCCGGTGGGGGGTTCGATCCGACGTCACGACGCCGCTTGACGGGATCGGCAGCGGGTCGAACGTCCTGTGGGGCGTCGATTACATGCACGACACAACCTATCAGTTGCTGCAGCGCCCGTCGTTTCCGGCTGCGCTTTTCGTACCGCGGATGCGGCAGAAATCGATCGCGCCCTTTGCACAGTTTCACCTCGTGCCGGCGAACTGGTTGACGTTGCGCGGGGGCGCGCGATGGGAAAATGCTGATGTGAAGGTAGACGGTTTCACCACCCAGGCCGTCGCGGCATGGCTGCCGGGGGGGCGCCAGGTTCAGGGCGGCAAGCTCAAATATGAAAAGCTGTTGTTCAACCTCGGCGCGGTTCTCTCACCCTTCTCCGAAGGCAAGCTGGCCAATGTCGGCTTCTTTGCGGGCTTCTCGCAGGGTTTCTCGGTCGGCGATCTCGGACGCGCGCTGGCCACGACCGATGCGCCTTCGATCGGAGCGTTCGGGTTCAAGGCGCAGATCATCGACAGCTATGAGGCCGGCGTTCGCTATACGTCGTCGACGCTGAATGCATCGGTGGCCGCCTTTCTCAGTACCTCCGAATTCGGCTCGACCTTCAATGCCTCGACGCGCGAACTGCTGCGCGCACCGGAGCGGGTGTGGGGTATCGAAAGTTCGCTCGACGTGACGCCGGGCGACGGCTGGAAGCTCGGGGGCTCGGTTAGCTGGGTCGACGGAAAGCAGCAGGTCGGCGGTGTATGGCAAAAGCTCGACACAACCCGCATCGCACCGGTCAAATTCACTGCCTTTGTCGAGCATCGTTTTGCCGGCGACTGGCTGGTGCGGATCCAGAATATCTATTCCGGTCGTCAGAGCCGTTTCCCGGGCAATCCGCTGCGCTATGGCCGCGCCGATATCGATGCTTTTTCGCTACTCGATGCGTCGATCAGCGGTCCGGTCGGACCGGGACGCCTGACGCTTGCCGTGAACAATATCCTCAACGAGGATTATTTTACGCCCGACGCCTACCGGCTCGCGGAAAATGACTATTTCACCAAGGGGCAGGGTGCAACGGCACGGTTGTCGTACAGTGTTTCCTATTGAGGCAATACGGCAGGCCAACTGCCAGGGAGAATAACATGCGACGATATTTTCTGCGATCGATGACGGCGCTGGCGGCAGCGATGCTGCCAGCGGTCGTCGCAACCGCGGCACCGCAGCCGATGCCGGCGGAGGAGCAGGCCTATTATGATGACCTAAAAAATCATTCGAACGAATGGTTCAAGGAACGCTTGCGCGGTCCGCAGGACGTCGTCGATGGCATGACGCTGCACCCGAAGATCCAGTACCATCTGGAAAAATTCACCCGCAACGGCCCGCAGCCCGACTATGGCAAGGTTCTTGTTTCGCCCGAAGCGGTCGCCAAGATGCGGGCGTCGGTCGATTCGAACTGGGCAGGCCGGACGATGGCGTCGGCGCCGATGCGCAAGACCGAGGATCGCACTGTCGCCGGGCCTGGCGGCCCGCTCGACATCCGCATTTACTGGCCCGAGGTGACGGGCCGGAGCGACGAGAAGCTGCCGGTGCTTCTCTATCTGCACGGCGGCGGCTGGTTGTTTGGAAGCGTTGAGGCCCTCGATCCCGCCGCGAGGATGATTGCGAACCATGCACAGGCGATTGTCGTGTCGGGCAATTACAGGCTTACCCCTGAAAACAGGTTCCCGGCTGCGCAGGACGACGCGCTCGCGCTGTTCCGCTGGGTCCGCGACCATGCGGGCGAGCTTGGCGGCGACCCGAGCCGGGTTGCGATTGGTGGCGACAGCGCCGGGGGCCAAATGTCTGTCGTGACCTCGCTGCGGCTGCGCGATCTCGGCGAAAAAGGACCTGCCTATCAGCTGCTTTTTTATCCGGCGGCCGACATTCGCGCCAATTCGGGCTATGCGTCGCTGAAATCGCTCGGCAGCAATTTCGGGCTCGACATTCATTTCGCCGATTATATCCGCAGCACCTATTTCCCGGATGTGCAGCAGCGGGCGAACCCCGATGCCTCGCCGCTGCTCGCCAAAAGCTTCCGCGATATGCCGCCGACGCTGATCGGCGTCGGGGGATTCGACATGCTTCGCGATGAAGGTAAGGAGCTTGCCAACCGGCTTCGCGCCGATGGCGTCCCTGCCACTTACCTCCTCTTCCCGAGCCTGATTCACGGCTTTCTCCAGCACAGCTACGCGGTCGATGATGCGCAAACTGCGAGCCTCGAGATGGCCAGGATTTTCGGTGAGCAGGTGCGAGCCCTGAAACCACGGTAATGCGTTGCTGGACCGGCTGGGTTCGGGCCGGTTTCTCATCGTCTTCGATGTCTCGCGGATAGGGCGTCGGCCGAATATGCGCGGGCAAAAGACGACCGTCGACTAATGTCCATCAGGACCATTTGATCGTCGCCGATTCAGTCTCTTCGAGATCGGCCAATTTCGCCGGTCGAGCGGAGAGCTGTTCTCGGCGGTGAACCAGCATGTACCCGTCCGACCGGAAACGGACCGAACCGATTTTCTTTGTAAGAAAAGCGAGCTGACAGGACTCTGACAGGTCGCAGCAGCCTTGTGTCAGATATCCTGGGGCAAAGGAGCGGGAGCAGGAGCCGAAGCTGGCATTTCAGTTTCGGTGTCGCGTCAGGGCTTCGCACAGGATCGACAACGAGAAGAGCCGCCGAGACGGCGTGCGCTCCCTGGCGGAGAGAGGAAGGGTTGGCAATGCGTAACAGGGTTTATAATCTGCGACGTCGGCGCGCGGTATCGGTGCTCGCGCTCATGATCGCTGTTGGGCCAGCGCCCGCGATCGCGCAGTCCGCCGAGGACTTTGCGGCGATGAAGGCCGAAATCCAGGCGCTACGTGCAGCGCAGGCGAAGTCGAACGAGGAAATCGCCGGATTGAAAGCACAATTGGGGGGGGGCTCCGTGCCGGCGGCCGACAAGAGCGCCGGGCAACCCGTCGCGACGACAGCGCAATTGCAACCGGCGGCCGTGAGCAATGGATCCTTCATCATGCGTTCGCCCGAGCCGGCATCCTATAGCTCGGCGGCGGCGGCGGTGAACCCGGCCGGTGGGTCTGCGCCGGGCACACCGCCAGCCTCGGTGCCGTCGAAGCTCACGCTCAACGGCGATTTCCGATTGCGCTACGAATCGAATTTCGGAGATGCGGACGCGCGGAATCGTGACCGGGGAGTGCTGCGGGCGCGGCTTCGTGCGGCCTATGCTGTCAACTCCTGGCTGACGTTGGGCGGTCAGCTTTCGACGGGCGATGCCGATGATCCCAACAGCACCGACATCACGCTTTCGAGTTTCGACGACGATCTCGATGTCAGCCTCGATCAGGTTTATGCAAAGTTCGCGCTCGGCAATCTGACGCTCCATGGCGGGAAGATCCCGCAGCCGTTCGTCCGCACCGAACTCGTCTGGGATGGCGACGTGAGCCCGCAGGGCCTGAGTGCCTCCTACAGACTGGATATTGGCGGCGGTGCCTCGATCAAGGCGAACGGTCTCTATTTTCTGATCGACGAGTCGGTCGCGGGCAAGAATAGCGATATGGTCGGTGGACAGGTCGCGTTCGAGACCGCCCCGTCGGCGCCGTTCAAGTTCGAACTGGCGGCGGGCTATTACGACTATCAGCTCGGCAGTACCGCAGGCGGCGATGCGGGCGACTTCCGGTCGAACCGCTTCCTCGCTGGCCGCTACCTGTCGGACTTCGACTTGCTCGATGTGATCGCGGCGGTTCAGTACAACGGTCTCGGCGCGGCGTGGCCGGTCCGTCTCGTTGGCGACTATGTTCATAACTTCGGGGCCACCGTTCCCGGCGACAATGGCTTCGGCGTCGATCTTCTCGTCGGCCGCGCCGCGAAGAAAGGCGATCTTCGGTTCGGCTACGGCTATGCCCAGACCGGCGTTGACGCCGTGTTCGCTGCCTTCAGCCACGACAACACCAATATCGCGACCAATTACCGCCAGCATAGCCTGTCGATGGACTTCGTTCCGATCGACAATCTGATCTTCAACGCCACCTATTATCGCTACCGGCCAAAGGATCCCCTCTACGCCGCCGGAAATACACCCTCCGACTGGATCGACCGCCTTCGGCTCAATATGCTCGTCAACTTCTAGGGCGATTGAGATATCGCCAAGGGCCGGGCCACGGCGCGTCTCCTGTCGATCAGATGGCAGGATAGTAAATAGCGGCAGTGCATGGGCACCGCCGCTCTTTCTGTATCTGTCCGATGGCGTTTAGTGAGTCTGACAGTGCGCTGACATCGGCTGGCCGGATGGCGTCAGCCACCCTGCTGCATGGAGCCAACTGCCGCGGCACGAAATCCGCAGGCCGCAGGGGAGTCACATGCATATCGTCAACCAGCTTCTTTCGACCGCCGCTCTCATCCAGGGTCTGTGTCTTGCCGTGCCGACCGCGGCGCAGGAGGCAGCGGGAGAGGGGCGAACCGCATATGCGTCCGACTTTTTTTCCCGCTCGCAGCCGACCAGCGCCCATGACATGGTGGTTTTGCTTCCGGGCTTCCGGCTCGTTGAAGGCGACACCGAGCTTCGCGGTTACTCCGGAGCGTCAGGCAATGTTCTGGTTGACGGCCAACGCCCCGCCGGGAAAGCAGAGACTCTCGAGGAAGTGCTTAAGCGCATCCCGGCGACACGCGTTGAGCGTATCGAACTTGTCCGGGCGGGCGCACCCGGTGTCGACATGCAGGGCTATGTGTCAAACGGCCCTTTAATTGCGGGTTTCTGTCAAGCCTGATCGTTGATCCGAACCGGGGTCATGGTCCTTTTCGAGGTCATGGCCTCATGATGATGTCCGGGTCGGGTGCCTCAACGTGCGCAACGCGGTCCTGGAAGTCCGCAGCCGTTTGAACGAGGTCACCGCAACCACCGTCCCGGTGGATCAACGCAGATCTGATATCAGACCCGCGATCTCGGGGTGGGTATGACAGTCAGGCAGGCTGCTTTCCCCATTCGAACTCGGTTCCGTCCACCCAGATGCAATGGAGGATGATGGCGAGCTTTCGAGCGACGGCGACCTGCGCCTTCTTCATGCCACTTCGCTTTGCAAGCCGCAGCCCCCACGCCTTGAGCGAGCACCACCGCTTGGTTCGATGGAGCAGCACGCTGGCCGCCTCGAACAGATAGGCGCGTAACAGCCTGTCGCCCCAGCGCGAGATTTTTCCCGTTACGTCCATTTCACCTGATTGCTTTCGGCGGGGCGTGAGCCCGAGATAGGCACCGACCTTTGCTGCATTCTGGAAGCGGGTCGGGTCGTCGATCGTGTGACGATATGTCAGGGCCGTGACGACGCCTATGCCCGGCACCGTCATAAGTCGCCGCGTCGTTTCATCCTCGCGCGCGAGGTCGCGGACGATTCGGTCGATCTTTTCCAGTTCGCTGCAAGTCTGTTGGTGCACGGATAGCAGCGGGCAAAGAATGGTGCTGAGAGCATGTCCATCGGTGATGAGGTCGTTGACCCGCCGTTGAAACTGCCCGCCGGCAGCGCGTGGAAAGAGCAGGCCGCATTCCTTGAGCATGGAACGCATCTGATTTTCCAGATCGCGTCGGACTCGCACCAATCGGGATCGACACACGAGGATGGATCGCGCGGTCTGGCTTTCCTCGCTCTTGACGGCAACCTCTCTATACCAGCCGACCCGGACCAGCTCCGCCAGGCCACGAGCATCATTCTCGTCGCTCTTGTTCATGCGAACGGACAGGGCCGCGTGGGCGTGACGCGCATCGATGCAGACCACGGGCAAACCGGTGCGCTTGAGTTCATGCCAGAGCCAACTCGACATGGCGCCCGTCTCGAGGCCGACGCGTTCAGCATTGGGAGCTTTCTTGGCGATGACGGCCGCCAGTACGCCCGGATCGGATTTCACCCGGCCTTGGTGTATGGGCCGTCCTGTCTCATCGACGATGCAAATCGACGTTTCCTTTTGCGACACGTCCAGTCCGACATAGTGCTTCATGGCGATGCTCCTCCGTTACGATGGTTTCTCGTATCCTGCAGCTGTCGCGCCCCAATGGGAACAACGGCAGCAATTACGTCATCGTGTTCAAAAGGGACCCCCGATCGGCGTCGAAGAGGGACCCCCTTTTCGGATATGATGCCGGTTAGTTGAAGGTCGCCTTGCGCTGCGTGCGGCGGAGGGCGGGCGTAGCCCGACCGGAGGCGCGCGCAGCGCAAGATAGATTTTTGAAGGCGCCGAAGGTGGCGGTCAGCTGCGGTTTTTGAAGCGCCAGCTGTCGTTGCCCGTCTCGATGATATCGCAGTGGTGGGTGACGCGGTCGAGCAGCGCCGTAGTCATCTTGGGATCGCCGAAGACGGTAGGCCACTCGCCGAAGGCTAGGTTCGTGGTGATGATGACGCTGGTGCGCTCATAGAGCTTGCTGACCAGGTGGAACAGCAACTGCCCTCCCGAACGGGCGAACGGCAGATAACCAAGCTCGTCGAGCACGATCAGGTCGAGCCGCGACAGCTGTGCCGCCAGGGTCCCGCCCTTGCCGATCCGGGTCTCCTCTTCGAGGCGTGTCACCACATAGAACGTCAGCATGGGCAAAATGCACCGAGCGTCATTGCGGAACGGATCCTGGCACTCACGCTTGCCGCTGATATGGCCGGGGTAGAACGCTGGCAGGCGATCGCCAACAAACTCGATCAGATCACTCGGACGCCATCACGCTCGCCGCAATGATCGCAGAGCAGCGCCCCGTCGCCCTCCCAGCGTCACTTGGTGCTCGCTTGGTGCTTGATCCGACTGTTTTCCTTAGAAGCGTCCGCGGTAAGGCTCACAAGCTATCCCGTCCGCATCGGCATCAAGCGGTGGGCGGTACTGCACTAGACCTTGGCATTGCGCCCGGCATGTCGGACGATTTGGAGCACCACTTTGGGGAGAGCATATCGGGATAGCGATCGTTCCAA
>NZ_JAEULM010000051.1 GCF_016793825.1 Sphingopyxis sp. | reverse complement strand
CGCATGGTCGAGCGCAACCACCTCCGCCGACACCGGGCCGTCGACGATGGCGCAGATCTCCTTCGTCACTTCCTTGAAGTCACGGCCCGACTTCGCAATCAGCGACGGGTTCGTCGTTACACCATCCAGCAGACCCGTCGCTGCCAGTTCCTCAATGTCCGCAATCTCGGCTGTGTCGGCAAAAAACTTCATGGTGCGGGTGTTCCTGCTGGATGGGTGATTCGGGCGTTGCTGATCCCCTAGAACCCTTTCCCCGTCATTGCGAGCGGAGCGACGCAATCTCCGGCCATCGACCTTGCGCAAAGGCCGATGGCCGGAGATTGCTTCGTCGCCTGCGGCGCCTCGCAATGACGGAGAGGGCAAAAGCGCTGGCGTTCCATCTTTGTTCCGATTAAGCGAACGGCATGGCCAAAGCGAAGCGTCAATATGTCTGTCAGAACTGCGGTTCCGCCACCTATCGCTGGCAGGGGCAGTGCGCCGATTGCGGGGAATGGAACACGCTGGTCGAAGAGGCAGCGGAAACCACCTTTTCGGCCAAGCACGATCTCAGCAAGGGCGGGCGAACGCTCGCACTCGAGACCCTCGATGCGCACAGCATCCTGCCCGAGCGGATGCTGTGCGGCATTGCCGAATTCGACCGCGCGCTGGGCGGCGGATTCGTCGCGGGGTCGGCGACGCTGATCGGGGGCGATCCGGGGATCGGCAAATCGACGCTGCTGTTGCAGGCGGCGGGGCGGCTCGCGAAGGCTGGCCGGTCGGTCGTCTATATCAGCGGCGAGGAAGCGGCCGCGCAGGTGCGGCTGCGCGCGCAGCGGCTGGGGCTTGGTGACGCGCCGGTCGCGCTCGCCAGCGCGACCTCGGTGCGCGACATTCTGGCGACGCTCGACCGGCAGACCGCCGATTTCGTCGTGATCGATTCGATCCAGACGATGCACAGCGACCTGATCGAAAGTGCGCCGGGTACGGTCAGTCAGGTGCGAGCCAGCGCGCAGGAACTGATCCGTTATGCCAAGGACAGCGGTGCGGCGATCGTCCTGGTCGGCCATGTGACCAAGGACGGCACGATCGCGGGACCGCGCGTGCTGGAGCATATGGTCGATACCGTGCTGGCGTTCGAAGGCGAACGCAGCCACCAGTATCGCATCCTCCGCGCGGTCAAGAACCGCTTTGGCGGCACCGACGAGATCGGTGTCTTTGCGATGGGCGAAGAGGGGCTGGGCGAAGTTTCAAACCCGTCGAGTTTGTTCCTGACCGACCGCAGCCGTGACGTGCCGGGTTCGGTCGTCTTCCCGGCGCTGGAGGGCACGCGCCCCGTGCTGGTCGAAGTACAGGCGCTGACCGTGCGGCTGGCGAGCGGCGCGACGCCGCGTCGCGCCGTGGTCGGCTGGGACAGTGGTCGCCTCGCGATGGTGCTTGCGGTCCTGGAGGCGCGCTGCGGGCTCCAGATGGGCGGGGCCGAAGTCTATCTGAACATTGCGGGCGGTTATCGCCTGACCGATCCCGCCGCCGATCTGGCGGTTGCGGCGGCGCTGATTTCGGCGTTCAGCGAGCGGCCGGTGCCGGCCGACGCGATCGTCTTTGGCGAATTGTCGCTGTCGGGCGAAATCCGTCCCGTTGCCCATGACTCTCTGCGCCTTCGCGAAGCCGCAAAACTGGGCTTTTCAAGCGGGTGGGGGCCAAAGGGCATGAAGGCTGTGAACGGAATCGGCGTCACTGGCTTTGCGCGGCTCGGCGAACTCGTTGACCTCATGCTCGGTCGCGATTAGCGACCGGCACATGGCAAATCTGACCGCCCTCGATATTCTTGTGCTGACATTGGTCGGCGGCAGCGCCGTGCTCGGCTTCATGCGGGGCCTGGTGCAGGAGGTGACGAGCCTCCTCGCCTGGATCCTCGCGATCGTCGCGGTGCGCTTTTTTCACGGCGCGGCCACCGACCTGATGGCCGGCTGGGTTGGGACAGCGGGCGGTGCCGCCGCGCTGGCTTTCGTCGTCCTGTTCGGCGGGGTCTTCGCCATTACGAAATGGGGCTCGCGCGCGATGGGTCAGCGCAGCCGCGCGTCGCTTGTCGGCGGCTTCGATCGCGGCCTGGGCGCCGGTTTCGGGGCCGTGAAGGGGCTGATGATCGCGACGATCGGCTTTATGGCCGTTACCCTTCTCTATGACATTGGCTATGGCAATGCGCAGCGCCCGGCGTGGATCATCGACAGCCGGACCTATCCCGCGCTCAACGCGACGAGTTCGGCGCTGAGCAAGGTGATCGCCGATCGGCGTGCCGAGGCGCGTGCGGCCGAAAAGGGCAGCGCGTCGGCGGCGCCATCGCAATGAGCGCCGCGCTTTATAACCGCGACATATTGGCGCTCGCGGTCGCGACTGCCGATTTCCCGCCGCTCGATGCGCCGCGGCACCGCGTCTCGGCGCGGGCGCCGCTTTGCGGCAGCGCGATCATCCTCGATCTCGACACCGACGAGGCGGGGCGGATTGCCGGCGTCGGCCTGCATGTCGAGGCGTGCGCCCTCGGGCAGGCCTCGGCCGCGCTGCTTGCGCGCCACGCGGCCGGGCAGGGGCTGGCCGAGATCCGCGCCACCCGCGATGCGATGGCCGCCTGGTTCAAGGGGGAAGGCGACGAGCCGCGCTGGCCCGGCTTTGCCCTGCTGGTGCCTGCTCGCGACTATCCGGCACGACACGGCGCGATCCTCCTGCCCTTCGACGCCGCGATCGCAGCGCTCGAAGAACCGGCTACCGCCGCGTGATCCTTGCCATGCTGACCGCGGCGGCGACCGACGTCGTCGCCGAGACGGCCACCGACGCGGCGCTTCTTGAAGGGGCGATCCTGCTCGGGGTCGCCACGCTGTTCGTCCTGATCTTTCGCCGGCTCGGTCTGGGTGCGGTGCTGGGGTACCTGATCGCGGGCGCGCTGGTCGGTCCGCACGGACTGGGTCTGGTCGGTGGCGGCGAATCCAAACTCGCATTTGCCGAAATCGGTATCGCGTTCCTGCTCTTTCTCGTCGGCCTAGAACTGCATCCCCGGCGGCTCTGGGATCTCCGGCGCGCGATCTTCGGCCTCGGTCTGGCGCAAGTGGTCGTGTCGGGGCTGATCCTCGCGGTGCTGATCTTCGCGACGCTGGGCTTTAGCTGGCAGGCGGCGCTGGCGCTCGGCCTGCCGCTCGCGCTGTCATCGACCGCGCAGGTCTTGCCCAGCCTCAAGAGCTCGGGGCGCATCAATTCGCCCTTTGGCGAGAAGGCTTTTTCGGTCCTGCTGTTCCAGGATCTCGCGATCGTCCCGATGATCACGATCATCGCTGCGCTGTCGCGTGCGCCCGCCAACCCGTCCGCGCCGCCCGGGTGGCAGATGGCGCTGTATACGGTCGGCGCGATCGTGGTGCTGGTGCTGGCGGGCCGCTTCGTCGTCAATCCCCTGCTGCGGCTCGTCGGCCGCTATGGTGAGCGTGAGCTGTTCGTCGTCGTCGGGCTGCTGGCGGTCCTGGCGAGCGCGGCGTTCATGCACAGCCTGCACCTGTCGACCGCGCTGGGTGCGTTCGTTGCCGGGATGATGCTCGCGGACTCGCCCTATCGGCACGAGATCGAGGCCGATGTCGAACCCTTCCGCCTCGTGCTGCTCGGGCTGTTTTTCCTCGCGGTCGGCATGGTGCTCGACGTCGGTGTCGTTGCCGAGAGGCCGCTGCTTGTCGTGTCGCTGGCCGCCGGGCTGGTTGCGGTGAAAGTCGCCGTCCTCACCGTTCTGGTCCGGCTGTCCGGCAAACCCTGGAACATGGCGCTTGGCCTCGGGCTGTTGCTGAGCCAGGGCGGCGAATTCGGTTTTCTGCTGTTCACCCAGGCAGCCGACGCGCAGTTGATCCTGCCGTCGGCGGCCAGCCTGTTCAGCGCGGTGGTGACATTGTCGATGGTGACGACACCGTTCCTGATGCTGTTCGCGCGCAATCTTGAATTCGCGCCCGCCACCGACACCGACCTCGATGACCCCGAGAATGCGCCCCGGGGATCCTCGATCGTGATCGGCTATGGCCGCTTCGGACAGATCGTGGCCCAGATGCTCCACGCGGTCGATTGTTCGGTCACGCTGATCGACAGGAAGCCGAGCCAGATCGAGCTGTCGGGGCGTTTCGATACCAAGGTCTATTTCGGCGACGGTTTGCGGATCGACGTGCTGCGCCGCGCGGGCGCCGAAGACGCCACGCTGATCATCTTTTGTACGGACGATCGCAGCATCGATGCGGCGGCGCTTGCCCCGATCGTCGATGCCTTTCCCAATGCGCGCGTGCTGGCGCGCGTCTTTGACCGGCGCCAGTTGCTCGCGATCGATGGTGCCGGAGCGGTGGGCGCGGTGCGCGAAGTGTTCGAAAGCTCGATCGCGCTCGGCCTGATGGCGCTCCGCCAGCTCGAGATCGAGCCGCGCGAGATCGAGGATGTCGAAAGCGCGCTGCGGCAGCTCGACGCCGAGCGGCTCGACATGCAGATCAGCGAAGGCGACCTTTCTGCGGGGCGCGACCATCGTTTTGTCGCGGGCGGTGGGCGACAGGCGTCGAGCGTTCTGGAGGCGCTGCGCGAGCGACGGCAGGCGGCGAAAAAGGCGCGCGACGACGCCGAGGGCGAAGCGGCGGCTTAGGGTCCTGTCCCTAACGCCCGCGCGCCATTCGCCCGGCCGACCAGGTTGCCAGAAGCAACGTCGGCACCCCCGCGATCGTCATCGCCAGCAACAGGTCGCCGCCGACCATCCGGTCCGACAATGCCCCTGTGACCAGCGGCCCGACCGCGCAAAAGGCGGCGATGACGAAGCTGTAGATCGCGAAGCAGCGTGCGCGCAGATCGGCTGGCAGAATGTCCTGCAGGATCGTCGGGATCAGCGCGTTGGCGGTACTGGTCAGCGCGAGGAACAGCGCGATGGCGGCCAGCGCCTGCGCCTCGCTGGACGCCGCCGCGAGCCAGACCAGACAGGGGATGGCCAACAGCGCCCCGGCCGCCATGACCGTGGGGCGCGCGGCTTCGCCGAACCGCGCCTGCAACAGCCGGTCGACCGTTCCGGCGACGACCAGACTGCCGAGACTGGTCACCAGCGTGGTCAGCCCCAGCGCGTGGCCGGTGGGGATGAGATCGGCATCATAGCGGCGGACGAGCGCCAGCGCGGCGAGCGGCGCGACGGCCTGTACCGCGACGGCAAGACCCCCTGCCGCGCCAAGGAAGAGCAGAATCCGGCGCCGGTTCTCCGAAAGGAAGGATGCGAGCGCACCCGATCCGTCGTCGCGGGCGGTCGCGATGGCGGTACGCGGCGGATCGGGCAGCAGCAGTCCGGCGGCGAGCAGCGGCAGCGCGAGCAGGCTGAGGCACAATAGCGCCGTGCGCCACGGGTCGAACCCCGCCGGCGCGATCGTCCCGGCGAATTCGAGGAGGTTGCCGCCGAAATAGAAGCCGGCGCTTGCGCCCGTTGCCATCAGCGCGGCGAACGCGAGGTTCGACGGCACGCGGTGCCGGTCGCTGACCAGATCGGGGATGAGCGAATAGACGATCGGGATCATCGCGAATTCGGTGATCCCCGACGCGGCGCGTCCGATGAAGAAGAGCGGGAAATTGGGAGCGAAGCCGGCAAGCGCGGTGAGCAGACCCCAAAGCAGGATCAACCCGAGCAGGATCGTCTTGCGCGAATATCTGTCGGCAAGGCGCGCGAGAGGCACGGCCAGCGCGCTGGCCACCAAAATGCCGGCGATCCCGTGGAGCGCGCCGATGACGGCATCGCCGACGTCGAAACTTCGCTGGATCGCGGGCGAGAGGATCGATTGCAGCCCGCGATCGCTCATCTGGACGCCGGCGGTGACCCCGAGGAAGGCGACGGTCCAGAAACCCGCAGGCGTGGTCAGCCTGTCGCTGGCGTTCGGTCCGGCCGTATCGGCAAGTGCACCCAAATCTCGACCCCCGTGCTGCACATATTGCGAGTCATTTGCAACTGGCTAGCGTGCTGCGGGCGCAAGGGAAAGCGTCTATTTTCAACTACGGATGGGTGAGCCGTCGAGAAATGCCGCGACCGCGTCGAGGCCATAGTCTTCGGTGACGAAGCTCCGTCCGATGCCGCGCGTCAGGATCAGCGGCAGTTTGCCGCCGCGTACTTTCTTGTCGTGCGCCATATGAGCCGCGAGTGCTGCACCGCCGATGTTGACTCCTGCGCTCGCGAGGCTGTGCGGCAGGTCGACGCTGGCCAGATGGTCGCGGACGCGGTCGGCGTCGGCGGCAGGGCAAAGCCCGTTCGCGGCCGAGAATTGATGCGCAAGAACCATGCCCGCCGCGACCGCTTCGCCATGGAGCAGCCGATCCGAATAGCCGGTTTCCGCCTCGAGCGCGTGCCCGAAACTGTGCCCCAGATTGAGGAGGGCACGGATATCCTGCGTCTCGCGCTCGTCAGCGGCGACGATGCGCGCCTTTGCGGCGACGCTGTGTGCGATGGCGCGGTGCCTCGCATCGCTGTCGCCGGCGAGCAGGGCGGCCCCGTTCGCTTCGCACCAGGCGAAGAAATCCGCGTCGTCGATCAGCCCGTATTTGACGACCTCGGCATAGCCCGCACCCAGTTCGCGGCGGGGAAGGGTGGTCAGCGTCGTCGGGTCGATGACCACCAGCGCCGGCTGATGGAAGGCGCCGATCAGATTCTTGCCGGCCTCGACATTGATCGCGGTCTTGCCGCCGACGCTGCTGTCCACCTGCGCGAGCAGGGTCGTGGGAACCTGGATGAAATGGCAGCCGCGCTTGACGATGCTGCACGCGAAGCCGACGAGGTCGCCGATGACGCCGCCGCCGAGTGCGATGACGTGGTCGCTGCGTTCGACCCCTTCGCCGATCAGCCACTCGGTCAGCCGCGCGAGCCCCGCCCAGCTCTTGGTGCTTTCGCCGGCAGACAGGACGAGCGAGGAGAAGGAGATATTTTCCGCGCCGAGCGAGGCGCCGAGCGCGACCAGATAATGCGGCGCGACGTTCGTATCGGTGACGATCATCGCGCGCGGACGTTTGAGCAGCGGCGCGACATGACGCCCGATATCGCGAAGCAGGCCGTCGCCGATCAGGATCGGGTAGCTGCGGGCCCCAAGATCGACGGTCAGGCTTTCCATTGCGACAGCTCCTGCAAGATCGCGCGCACCGTATATTCGTGCGGGCTCGATGCCGAACTGACGCGGATATGCGCCTCGGCATAGATGGGATTTCGCACCGCTGCGAGTTCGCGCAGCACCTCGCCCGCGTCGCGGTCCTTCAGCAGGGGGCGATGGCTGCGCCGCGCGGTTCGTTCGACGAGCGTCGGGATGTCGGCGTCGAGCCAGATGCACAGGCTGTCGCGCAGGATCAGCGCGCGCGTCTCGTCGTTGATGAACGCGCCGCCTCCCGTCGCCAGCACATGTGGCCTTCCCGCCAGCATCCGCGCAATCACGCGCCGTTCGCCATCGCGGAAATGGGCTTCGCCGAACTTCGCGAAAATATCGGAAATCGTCATGCTCGCGGCGCGTTCGATTTCGTCGTCGGCATCGGCAAAGGCCATGCCCAGCCGCATCGCCAGCCGCCGACCGATCGTCGACTTGCCCGACCCCATCAGACCGACGAGCACGATCGACCGCTCGCGGATCGCGGCGGGGATCGGTCCCGGGGCGGCCGAAGCCGGGCTTTTCGGGTTTCGTGACATGCTGCGCGCGGCTATACCGACCGAAGCGCGCGGAACAATCATTTTGCTGCGATGCACAGAGGATATGGGTGGACGTGAGCGACAAGATCATCGAAAGCGGCGCGCGATGACGAAGAAATTGTTGACGCTGACGCTGGGCCTGTCGGGCACCGCCATGGCCGCCGCGCTCGTCCTGCCTGCGCTGGCACAGGAATCGCTGCTTCCGGAAGGTTTCGGCAACCCGTCCGAAACGCCCGCCCCCAAATCATCTCCGACCCCTTCGCCGACCGCGTCGCCGACGCCGACGCCATCGTCGTCTGGATCGCCTTCGGGGGTCACGCCGCCGGCGGTCGTCGCGACGACAAGCGATGTCGCAAGCGAGGACGGCGAGGAGGCGACCGAGGAGGATGTGGAAGGTTCGGGCGGCCTCAAATATGATCTGCCGCCCGGCGCGCGCCGGCTGTTGACGCGCATCGGCCCGCTGACCCCCGAAAGCGGAGGACTTGCGCCCGATGCATTTGGCGTCCGGGGCCAATATGCCGCTGCGATCATGCGGCGGACGAATGGCACGCTCGCCTCGCGCTGGGGCCAGATTCTGGTCCGCCGCGCGTTGTCGTCGGCGATCGATACGCCCGACACGATCAACGGGGCGGACCTTGCCGCCGACCGGGCGGGGCTGCTGCTTCGGATGGGCGAATCGACTGCGGCGCGCTGGATCGTCCAGTCGGTCGACTATGACCGCGCGAGTCCGCGGCTGGTGCAGGTGGCGCAGCAGACCTTTCTGGCGAACGCCGACCCGGCCGGTCTTTGCCCCTATGTCGGCGCCGGGCTGGCCCATGGCGAAGAACAGTCCTGGCGGCTGGCGGCGGGGATTTGTGCCGGTCTGTCGGGCGAAGCGGGGCCGGCGGGCTGGGCGATCGCGCGGGTGCGATCGAGCGGCCGGATCAGCAATTTCGACATCCTGCTGGCCGAACGGGTGCTGGGCGCGACTGGCGCCGGCCGTCGCTCGACGACCATCGAATGGACCAAGGTCGACCGGCTGACGAGTTGGCGCTTTGGGATGGCGACCGCGACAGGGATCGGCATCCCGGACGAGCTGCGCAAGACCGAACCGGCCTATATGCGCGGCTGGACGGTATTGGCGCCGATGACCGACATGCCCGACCGGATCGCGGCCGCGCCGGATGCGGCGGCGCGCGGCGTGCTGTCGAGCGAAGCCTATGTCTCGCTGCTGAGTGCCGCATCGAGCGAAGAGGAGCCGCCCGAGGCGATCGCAGGGCAGATCGACCAGCTTCGCAACGCCTTCGGCGCGGCCAATGGCGGCGATCGCTATGCGGCCATGCAGACGCTGTGGGCGGCAGGTTCGGACCCGGTGCATCAGTATGCCGCGATGGTGGCGACGGCGCGGGCCGCGGCGGGCCTGCCGGCGAACACCGATGTCGGGACGGATCCCTGGCAGCTTCTGGGTTCGATGCTTGCGGGCGGCTATGACATCAGGGCGATGGACTGGGCGTCGAAGATCAACGTCGGCAGCCGCGCGTGGGGCGTCCTCGCGGTGGGTTCTCCGCGCCCGCTTAACGGCATGAGTGCGAGCAATATCAACAGCTTTTCGGGCAGCGATGACAGCGATGCCTCGCTGCGTTCGAAATTCCTTGTCGCGGGTCTGGCGGGGCTCGGCCGGCTGGACGACGGGCAGGCGGCGTCGGCGGCGAGCGAACTCGACCTCGATCTTGGTAAGCAGACGCGCTGGACGCGCGCCATCCGGACCGCGGCCGAGCGGCGCGAACCCGGGATGGTCGCCTTGCTGGCGGCCGCGGGGATGCAGGGCGACTGGTCGAAGCTTCCGCCCTATCATCTTTATCATATCGTTCGCGCGCTGCGCGACGTGGGTCTGGATTCCGAAGCGCGGATGATCGCCGCCGAAGCGCTGGTGCGTGTCTGACGCGGTACTGATCGACCGCTTCCTCGAGATGATGGCCGCCGAGCGCGGTGCCGCGCGCAATACGCTGGCGGCCTATCGCCGCGACCTGGAGCAAGCGGCCGAACTCGTCCGGGGCGCGCTTGGCGATGCCGATGCCAGTGATTTGCGCCAGTTGATGGTTGGCTATCGATCGTTGGCGGCAAGCAGCGCAGCGCGCAAATTGTCGGCGTTGCGCCAATTCTTCGCTTTTCTCCTCGACGAGGGCGATCGGACCGATAATCCCGCGCTCGACATCGCCCGCCCTGCGACCCAGCGGCCGTTGCCGCGCCTGCTGACGCACGAAGACGTCGAGCGGCTGTTTGCGCAGGCGGGGGAGGAGGCCGGCGGAGAGGCTGCGCCGGGCCAGGCCGTGCGGATGCTGCTCTTGCTCGAACTGCTTTATGGTTCGGGGCTGCGTGCCAGCGAGCTGGTGTCGCTGCCGCGCCGGGCGATCGCGGGCGGGCGCGAATTCCTGATCATCCGCGGCAAGGGCGACAAGGAACGGCTGGTGCCGCTGTCCGAGCGTGCGCGCGATGCCATCGAGCGCTGGCTCCCGTTGCTTGCCGAGGGATCGCCCTGGCTGTTTCCGTCGGGCAGATCGCATCTTTCAAGGGTCCGGCTGTTTCAGATGCTGCGCGAGCTGGCTGCGCGCTCTGGCATCGACCCGGCGGCGATCAGTCCCCACGTCCTGCGCCATGCCTTTGCGACCCACCTGCTCGAAGGCGGAGCGGATTTGCGCGCGCTGCAACTGATGCTGGGCCATGCCGATATCGCGACGACCGAAATCTACACCCATGTCGACAGTCGCAGGCTGGTCGAACTGGTCAACCGGCGGCATCCGTTGGCGCGTATGGGCGCGGGCGATTCGCGCCCGGCAGGCGTTGACCTCGATGGCCCTTCGTCCTAGCGACTGCGCATGACAGCCTTTCTGGATTTCGAGAAACAGGTCGCGGCCCTCGACCGGCAGATTGCCGAGCTGCGGGAGATGGGGGACGACCCCTCGCTCAACATCGACAATGACATCGCACGACTGGAGGACAAGTCCTCGAAATTGCTGCGTGAAATCTATTCCAAGCTGACGCCCTGGCAGAAGACGCAGGTCGCGCGGCACCCCGATCGCCCGCATTTCAAACATTATGTCGCGGGTTTGTTCGACGATTGGATGCCGCTGGCCGGCGACCGCAATTTCGGCGACGATCAGGCGATCCTTGGTGGGCTTGCGCGGTTCCGAGGCCGCCGCGTGATGGTGATCGGCCACGAAAAAGGCGACGATATCCCCTCGCGCATGAAGCATAATTTTGGGATGGCCAAGCCCGAGGGCTATCGCAAGGCGATCCGCCTGATGCAGCTTGCCGACCGCTTCGGCCTTCCCGTGGTGACGCTTGTCGACACCTCCGGTGCCTTCCCCGGCATCCAGGCCGAAGAGCGTGGCCAGGCCGAGGCGATCGCGCGATCGACCGAGCAGTGCCTCGGGCTTGGCGTGCCGATGGTCGCGGCGATCGTGGGCGAGGGCGGATCGGGCGGTGCGATCGCGCTGGCCGCAGCGAACCGCGTGCTGATGTTCGAACACGCCGTCTATTCGGTGATCTCGCCCGAGGGCTGTGCCTCGATCCTGTGGCGTACGTCGGACAAGGCCGCCGACGCCGCGACGGCGATGAAGATGTCCGCGCAGGATCTGCTCGGTCTCAAGGTGATCGATCATATCGTCCCCGAGCCAGTGGGCGGCGCGCATCGCGCTCCCGAAGTGGCGATCCGATCGCTCGGCGATGCGATTGCGCAGGAGCTCGATTCGCTGGCCGGGCTGCCCCGCGAGACGTTGCTGACTGTGCGCGAGGAAAAGTTTCTCGCCATGGGCCGGGGTTGAATTCCGGAACCCGATCCGCGCCTGCCGCGTTCAGGATTCGATTCAGGCGACGCCTCGTTCAGACGGCTTGCCTTGTGGCGTTTCGAGGATATCTCTGAACGGACGCGCTGAGTGGGAGGCACTTCGATGACCCGGACTTATGGAAAGAGGCTGGCGGCCCTGTTGGTGTTGGGCGGTGTCGCCTTTACGGGCGCGGCGGATGCGCAGCTGAAGGCGATCCGGACCCAGACCAACATCACGCCCGCCGAGCGCAAGCAAGGCGATGAAGCGCATCCGCAGTTGCTGCAGGAATTCGGCGGGGCGTACGCCGGCCCGCAAGCCGCCTATGTGAATCGCATCGGACAAAATATTGCCGTGCAGTCGGGGCTGTCGCGTTCGCCGAGCGATTTTACCGTCACGCTGCTGAATTCGCCGGTCAACAATGCGTTCGCGATCCCCGGAGGCTATGTCTATGTCACGCGCCAGTTGATGGCGCTGATGAACGATGAGGCCGAACTGGCCGGTGTGCTGGGGCACGAGGTCGGTCATGTCGCGGCGCAGCACAGCAAGAAGCGCCAGTCGGCGGCGACGCGCAATACGATCCTTGGCGTGCTTGGGGCGGTGATCGGCGGCGCGATCGGGGACAATGGTGGACTGCTGGGAGGGCTCGGCGGCCTGCTTCAGAATAACGCGATGCGGGCGGCGCAGCTCGCGACCCTAGGGTTCTCGCGCAGCCAGGAGCTGGAGGCCGATCAACTTGGTGTCCAGTATCTGAAGAAGGCGGGCTATGACCCGGTGGCGTTGTCCACGATGTTGGCGAGCCTGGCGAACCAGACGGCGCTCGAAGCCCGGGTCTCGGGCGGCGATGCGCGCGCGATCCCCGAATGGGCCAGTACCCACCCCGATCCCGCGTCGCGCGTGAAGAATGCGCAAACGCTGGCCGCCAGGGTCGGTGGCGGCGGCGTGCGCAACGCCGACGCCTTTCTCGCTTCGGTCGATGGCGTCCTTTATGGCGACGATCCGGCGCAGGGCGTCGTCGAAGGGCAGGAGTTTCTGCATCCCGACCTTCGCCTGAAGTTCGCCGTGCCGAGCGGCTATGGCATGCAGAACGGGGCGACGGCGGTGCTGGTCAGCGGCAATGGCGGGCAGGCCCAGTTCACGACCGCGGCCTATAATGGTGACATGAACGCCTATATTTCGGCGGCGTTCAAGGAAGTGGCGGGCAAGGCGTCGCTCAGTCCGGGCAACATCCAGCGAACGACGGTAAACGGGATCCCGGCCTATTATTCGGTCGCTCGCGCGAACACCCAGTCGGGGCAGGTCGATGTCACCGTCTTCGCCTATGAATTTTCGACAAGCAGCGCGTTTCACTTTGTCACGCTGACCCAGGCCGGCGGTGCGGGCGTGTTCGATTCGATGTTCAAGAGTGTACGGCGGCTGAGCGCGGCCGAGGCCGCCGCGATCAAACCGCGGCGTGTCGATGTCGTCACGGTCGGTCGCGGCGATACGGTCGCGACGCTATCGCGCCGCATGGCCTACAGCACCTATCAGACCGAGCGGTTTCAGGTACTGAACCGGCTGACCGCCTCGAGCCGGCTGACGCCGGGGCAGAAGGTCAAGATCGTGGTCTACGCCAGCCGCTAAGCGCGCAGACTAAAGAAAAAGGGCGGTGGAGTGATCCACCGCCCTTTCTTTTTTCCTACGCCGGTTCGGCGAACCGAACCGGAGCTGGCTATTCGCCAGATTAGGTCGTCTTCAGGCCGGTATCGACCTTCGAGAACGTCGTGCTGACGCTCTTGCCGACGGCCGTCATGGCCGAAATGCCGGCAACGGCGATGAGAGCGGCGATCAGGCCGTATTCGATGGCGGTCGCAGCCTTGGTATCGCGAACGAACTTTTTGATGAACTTCATGTCTGGTCTCCTGACAATCACTTACCCTGTTGACGGTCTGGTCGTGGTCAACAACTGCAGATTAGGGCGAATTGGTTTTGAAAATCTTAATGCCTCGCCCGACGTTTTCGGCTTTTTCAAGTCCCGATTTAGGACGCTCAACCCCCGCCCATCGCATTGACCGACGTATCCGACACCTTGGTCCACATCTTGTTGGTGGAGGTGCCGACGGCGGTAATGGCCAACATTGCGGCGACAAAAATCAGGGCCAGGATTAGCCCGTATTCGACGGCTGTGGCGGCCCTGGTCGACCGCAGCAGCCCATGAAACTTGTTCATTGTTCCGCCCCTAATTGAAGTTATAGTTCCCGAGGCTTCCGAGGGTCGCACAGGAAGGTTAACAATTTGTCCGGGTTCGGGGGCGTGACTGCCGCAAGAAAAACACTCATTGTCGTAGCGGCAGCGCTTGTCGATCGCGACGGCCGGTTGCTGGTTCAGCAGCGTCCGGAAGGCAAGCCGATGGCCGGATTGTGGGAGTTCCCGGGCGGCAAGATCGAACCCGGCGAAACGCCCGAGCAGGCGCTGATCCGCGAACTGGCCGAAGAACTGGCGATCGATGTCGATCATGCCTGCCTTGCCCCCGCTTGCTTCGCGAGCGACAGGCTGGACGACAAGCACCTGCTGTTGTTGCTTTTTGTCTGCCGCAAATGGGGCGGAACCCCCATCGCCCGTCATGCCAGCGCGCTTCGCTGGGTGCGGCCGGTGGAATTGCACGGGCTCGACATGCCGCCCGCCGACAAACCCCTGATCGGCCTCCTCGAAGCGCTGATCTAGGGTCCTGACCCTAGGCTTTCGGTTTCAACGCATTGATGAGCGATGTCGTGGCGCTGCCGCGGCGGGCGGGTTGTGGCTGGTCGGGGTGCGGCGCCCACCCGCTGAAATGAATGACACGAAAAATTTCCGCGATTCGTCCGTCGGGATCGGCTTGCGCCGCGAATGCCGCTGCGATTCGCGCCGCCTCCTCGCGGGTCAGCGATGGCGGTGCGGGCGCAAGTCGTGACGATAATCCGCACGCGCGCAGATCGCGTACCAGAGCGAACCAATCGCGATAGCGTACGGTGAGCGCGTCGACGTCGACGACGGGAAGCGCAAAGCCCGTGCGCTGGAGCAGGTTGCCGGTCGCCGACAGGTCGATCTGGGGATGCAGCCGCGCGATCGGCCGCACGCCGTCGCTCGTTACGGCACGGCGTTGGGTCGGCAGGCTGCCGTCGCCGACGAAGGCGCCGAGTAGCAGCCCGTCGGGTGCCAGCAGAGCTCGCATCCGCACCAGCGCTCCGGGAACGTCGTTGACCGCATCAAGTCCGCCCGGCCACAGGATCAGGTCGAACGTGCCGAGTGGCAGGTCGATCGTATCGGCCTCGCCGACGAGGGCACCGGTCGAAGCCGCAACGCGGGCTCCGGCTTCGAACAGCGTCAATTCGGTTCCGCTCGCGCGCAGATGTGCGATCAGGGTGTGGTCGTGCGCTCCGATCAGCAGTGTGCGCCGAAACGTTCGTGTCACCATCGACAGCCGGTCGAGCAAGGTCTCGGCGATGATCGGCGCGAGGAAATTGGCCTCCGCGGGCAGCCGCGCCATCCGGTCCCGCTGTGCGGCATGACGGGCGGAGGAAAAGAGTGAGGGCGACGGCGACATGGGGGCGCTTGTGCCTCGGGGTTCCATGCTTCACAAGTGCGACATGAGCGTGGCAACCGGGGACGCTGAAATCGAAACGCCGCGCGGCGCGGATCGCGCCCTGTTTGGCGTGGCGTGACAGGCCGCGCGCGCGATCATCGATTACGCGCTGCCGCCGCGCTGTCCGGGCTGCGGAGTCGTCGTCGGCAAGGACCGGCAATTCTGCCTGGCCTGCTGGACGTCACTGCATTTCCTGGACGGCCCCGCCTGTGCGCACTGCTCGTTGCCATTGCCGATGGCGCCCGCGGGCGGCGAAGCGACTTGTGGCGCCTGTATGGCCGACCCGCCGCCCTTTCGCGGGGCGCCGTCGGCCGTCGCTTATGGCCCCGTCGCGCGGACTGTCGCCTTGCGGCTCAAATATGGTCGGCGGACAGGGCATGCGCGATTGATGGCGCAGCTGATGGCGCGCCCGCTTGCGGCGCTGCGCGGGGATGAGGAGATGCTGCTTGTTCCGGTGCCGCTGCATCGCTGGCGGCTGTGGTCGCGTAGTTTCAACCAGGCCGCGCTTGTCGCTGCCGGTTTGACGCGGATCACGGGCACGCCGCACGACTCCCATCTTCTTGTCCGCCGGAAGGCGACGGCGGCGCTGCGCGGCAAGGGCCGCCGCGAGCGGGAGCGGATCGTCGCCGGCGTGTTCGCGCTCGTCCCCGATGCGCGGCACCGCGCGGCGGGCCGGCATCTCGTGCTGATTGATGACGTTCACGCCAGCGGCGCGACGCTGCGCGCGGCGGCAAGGACGCTCCGGAGATGCGGTGCCGCGCGCGTTTCGGCCTTGACCTGGGCGAGAGTGGTTCCCGACGCGGCGCTGACGGGTGGGGCGGGCGACATATTTGACTTTGCCGACGTTGATTCCGATATGCAGGGCGAAAGGATGATGTAGCCGCATGGCCAAGATCGAAATCTATACGAAGGCGTTCTGCCCCTATTGCACGCGCGCGAAGGCGCTGTTGGACGGCAAGGGTGCCGATTTTCAGGAAATCGACGTGACGATGGATCGCGCCGGTTTCGACGCGATGGTCGCGCGGTCGGGCGGCCGCCGAACCGTGCCGCAAGTCTTTATACACGGCACGCATGTCGGCGGCAGCGACGATCTCGCGGCGCTGGATGCGAAGGGCGACCTCGACGCCATGCTTCGCGCGGCCTGATCTTGATCGTATTCGACCTCTGCTGTGTCGCCGGCGACCACCGCTTCGAAGCATGGTTCGCGAGCAGTCAGAGCTTCAGCGACCAGCAGGCGCGCGGCTTGATCGCCTGCCCGGTCTGCGGCGACGTCGATGTGAACAAGGCGGTGATGGCGCCCCGCGTCGGCGCCAAGTCGAACCAGCTTCCGGTCGAAGCGGCGCCAGCGATGCCGTCGGCGCCGGCCGCTGCCGAGCCCACACCCGAACTCGTCCGCAAGGTGCTTGCTGAAATCGCGGCGAAGCAAGCAGAGATGCTGCCCCGCTCGCGCTGGGTCGGGCGCGACTTCGCCGATGCCGCGCGGGCGATGCACGAAGGGCGGGCGACAGAGGATCTGATTCACGGCCAGGCCTCCCCCGACGAAGCACAGGCGCTGCATGACGACGGGATCGCCGCCATGCCGCTGCTGGTACCGATCGCGCCGCCCGACACCCTGAACTGAACCGCGCCGATTGACCTGCGCCGCTCCCCGCCGCTACACGGTCCGCCGGCGCACCCGTAGCTCAGCAGGATAGAGCATCAGATTCCTAATCTGGGGGCCGTGGGTTCGAATCCCGCCGGGTGCACCACGTTTTCCGCCATTTTCTAACCTTTATCTTTCCGTTGTTCGTGGCTTAGAATTTCTAGCAATCACATAGCAAGCACCAAAAAAACCCGTTTGCGGTGCGATTGCGGGCTCCTCGGCGCTTAAGCCTCGCTCGGCGCGCACATGTTTTTGCGACCGATCGAAGAGCTGCGAGTGTGTGGCGGGCGTGCCATTCGGCATGGCTATATGTTGCATGTAGGCATCACACACGAAGTTTCCGCTACGGAATGGTAAATCCGCTGGCATGTTATCCTGCTTGGTATTAGCGCACCGACGCGACCCGAATGGAGGGCTCCCTTCATTCACAATCTTGGCGGCCTCTCGGGGCCGCCTTTTTTGTTCCAGCTTTCGCTACGGCGCGCCAGACGAGCGACGCCGATCCCCAAACAACATCCGGTGTCGGATGCAGTTGAGGTTGCACAACATCCAATCTCCAGCAGAGTTGAATTGCACCTTTATCTGTAAAGGCGCGTGACCGGGATTCGACACGTATGTCCAGGCGATACGCTAAAGGTGTCGATGCGCATTCCCAAACGCGTGTTTCCTCTACTCGGTCACCTTTTTAGCTAGCGGGCTCCGACGATTATAATCCGATTATAAAATGGATTGCACTTTCCGGCCTCCATATTTTGGGACTGCGACTCATTTCGGTCGCAATTTGTGGAAAGGAAGTGCCATGAAAAAGCTCGAAAACGACACCGGCGTCGTCGATCTGGGCGATGTCCGTGTCGAAACCAAGGGCATCGACCCGGTCGGTCCTGTCGATCTCCAGACGGGACTGCGCAAGATCGACGGCGGCATCCAGGCCGACGACTGAGCGGGCCCGGCGTGCGGTTCGAATCCGGGCCGCACGCCACTCGCTGATTTGCTGCCGCGAAGCGGGGGTGATCTTGTGACCGACTTACAGACCGCTGTCGCCAAGCCAGATGCGTCACTGGCACGCGGGACCGCAATCCATCCCCATTATCGCCTCCGCGTACATCTCCGTGTGTGCAAAATCGGTCAGCGCTTCATCTTTCTTGATCTCGCCGCCAGCCGCTACTTTCTCCTCGAAAGCGAAGCTGCCGCGCGGTTTGCGGCTTTTCGGGAAGGCTCCTCCGATTTTCGCGAGCTCGACTGGCTTTGCGGTCACGGCATTATCGAGCCGGGCGTGCCGGCTATGTCCGCCGAACTGCCGATCGCCGCAGCGCGCAGTCTGATCGACGAGCCTTTGGATCGCCCGGCTCCATGGATGGTGGCGGAAGCGCTTGCCGTGCAGCTTGTCGCTCGCCGCCAGGTCCTCCGCGCCTCGCTCATGGATATCCTTCGTCCCGTCCCCGGTAGGAAAGATGCGAAAACTTGCGGCCCGGTCGTCGCGGCTTGCCATATCGCCGCGCGTTACCGGTCGGCGACAGATCGGTGTCTGCCAAACGCGGTCGCGATGCGCAAAATGCTTGCCAGAAGAGGCATTGCCTCGGAGCTGGTAATTGGAGTCATGCTGCCGTTCGCGGCGCATTGCTGGCTGCAGTCTGGCGAAGTTGTGCTGAGCGATACGTTCGGCCGCATTCAAAACTTTCATCCGCTGGCTGCAGCATGAGCTACTGGTTTCACGCCGAGATTTCTCCCGCAGGCGAAAGTCCGCGTTCGAAAAACCCAATAGGCTCGGTTGAACAATTTGAATATTCGAACCGCTTCGCGCGCGTTGGAAGTGGGCTGCCGCTGCTTCCCCTCGGACAGCGTGGCTGCTTGGCCGGCTATCTTTTTCGACGCGAGGCTCCATGCGGGCGAGTTTTCGAATTCGACGCCGACGCCATCGACGCTGCGGTACGCACGCGCGGGGCGTCGCTCCTCGCCGATTATTGGGGCGGATATGTCGCGATCATCGAATGTGGCGACGGCAGCATTGATGTCATCCGGGATCCGTCCGGGATGCTGCCTTGCTACGTCCGGCACGGCGAAAACTCGACCCGCGTTGCGAGTGACATGACGGAACTGGTACCCCCCGGCGCAGCCAAGCTAGATTTCGACACCATCGCGAGAATGTTCGCGAGCATAGACGCGCTCGGCCGCAGGACTGCGATCGCGGGTGTCGAGGAGTTGCTGCCCGGAGAACGTCTCAACGTCGCGGCCTCGGGCTCAAGCGTGACCGTGGCTTGGTCGCCTTGGAACTACATGCAGCGCCGGTGTCGCGCGAGCTTTGCCGAGCATGCCGGCGCGCTCCGCGGGGCGGTCAAACAATCGGTCGGCGCGTGGACGACATGTTTCGATTCCATCCTGCTTGGCGTGTCGGGCGGTGTGGACAGCAGCATCGTTGCCGCTGCGGCGATACCGCGAACGCCCGGACTTCGCCTTCTGACGCTGGTTGAACCCGGCACCGAAGGTGACGAGCGGCGCTATGCCGAGGCACTTGCTGCCACGCTCGGCCCCACGCTCTCGGCACCATGCTTTGATCTTGGCACAGTCGATGTAACGAGACCCACGTTGCCGCACTTTCCCGTGCCACTCGCACTGCCGATCTTCCAAGCCGTCAGTAATATTCACCGCGCGGAGGATCGGAGCAAGCCTGTCGACGCCTACTTCACGGGGAATGGTGGCGACAATATCTTCTGCAACATTCATAGTGCCGCTCCGCTCATCGACCGGCTGCTCACCCATGGTGCGAGAGCGGGCGCATGGCGTACCGCCCGCGACCTCGCTGATCTCACCGGTTCGTCATTTGCCGAAGTTGTTCGTCACGGCTGGCACCGGTTTCGCAATCGACATGCTCCGCACCGGATCCGCTTCGATCTCACGGGACTCACCCCGCGTGCTGCCGCTGCCGCGATCGAAGAAGGCGATCGTCACCCTTGGCTCGACGCACCGCCCAGCGCGCTACCCGGTCAGAAAGCCTATGTCGCGATGCAGGCGCGCGGACAAAAAAGCGTCGAACTTTATCCCCGTCGAACGAACGCTCCGCAGATTGCGCCACTGATGTCACAGCCGATACTCGAACTTTGCCTCGGGATTCCAACTTGGCACGCTGTGCATGGCGGTCGCGACCGCGCGGTCGCGCGCGCCGCCTTCGCCGCGGATCTTCCGCCCCTGATCGTTGATCGAAGAACCAAGGGGAGCCCGCAAGGTTTTCTGCGTCGGATATTCGAGGCGCAGCTGCCGGCGGCATTGGAACTGCTCGCCGGGGGCCGCCTTGTCGAGGCCGGCGTCGTCGACCCTGCCTTTATAGGCCGCACCGCCGCAGAAGCTTGGCGCAGCGACGGGCGCGACCATCGCATCCTTGCCTTTGCGGCCGCCGAGACTTGGGTGCGGTGGTGGGAGAGCGGCGCGCGAAGTGACGTCGCGGAACCTGGGACTTCAGCGCCAATCTAGCGGCAGCGAGCCGGCAATGCCCCCTTCATCGCGTCCCACCCGGCATAACGGTCGGCAAACGGGGATTCAGGATCGCGTTTGTCGAGCAGCCAATAATCGAACCACGCAATATTCTCCTGCATCGCCGCCATGCGGTTGGAAGGGATGTGAAAAACATGGGTTTCGTCAGATGCCGCGCTTTCACCCGGGAACAGGCTGATCTGGGTCGGGACGGCGGCTTTGCGTAGCGCGCGGTAAAAATCGATTGATGCGGCGTGCGGCGCCGCGACTTGCTGGAGGATGGCGCCGCAGGCTTCGCCCGCGCGCAGCGACGGCGAAAGCGCGAGATAATTGGGGAGCGCCTGGGGATCGTACGGCAGTCCTCCGAAGACCGCGATGTAACTTTCGGGCATATCGGCTGCCGCTACCGGCTCGAGGTAGCCTCCGTCACCGCTGGAAGCCGCACGGAAGAAGTTCGACTGGGTCATCGCCACATTTACGAGCTGCGAGCCGCGACTATATCCTGCGATGCCGACGCGCTGCGGATCGACGATGCCTTCGCGCGCCAGTTCAGTCACCGCGTCTTCGAAACTTGCCGCGGCAGTGAGCCAGAGCAACTCGCGCATCTTCTCGGGTGGAAGCGCCTTGCCCTGCAGCCCCCAAGCCTGATCCGCGGCGCGGATTTCGGGGTTGAGGCGCGAGCTCGCCTCGTTGATGAGCAATATCACATAGCCGCGCTCGGCAAAGGTCTGGACCGGGTACTCCCACTGGTTATCCTGCAGTGCAAAGCGCTGGTCGGCATCATTGCCATGGGTGACGACAATTGCCGGATAGCGTTGTCCCTTCTGGTAACCGCGCGGCCATACGATATAGCCGCTGACCTTGTGCCCATAGCGATTGGTCCAAGCGCGCGGTGTCACCTGCAGGGGCGTTATCTTCTCGTGCTCGGGCGATACCGACGCAACGCGCATTGTTCGCCCAGATCTGACGTCGACGGTGACGAGCGTGGGTGGTTGTGTCTGGCTCTCCGCGAGGCATGCCGCAATGGCAAGCGTCGGGGTGAAGTCGCACTTGGTCAGGCTCCCGTCGCTCCAGATCGGCCGCACGCCGTCTCGCGTGACGACACCGATCCCGAAGCGCGGATCGTCCAGCGCCCTTATACTGACGGCCGTCGTTTGCGCGTCCGGTGATCGGGCGCCGCCAAAAGTGGCGCCATGGCCGATCGAGAAGGGATGTTTGCCGTAACTGTGGCGCTTTCCGTCTTCGCCTACCTCGACGATCTCGCGCTGGTCGCCAAACCCTTCGGTCGAAAGCTGACCGCCGCGCGGCCCGACCATCTGCCAGTAGACATAGTCGCGGGTCGATGCGATTTCGCGTGCGCGTTTGTCTGAGAAGGACCAAGCCATCGTAACACGGCGCTGACCGCCGCTATTGTCAGTGTCCATGACGGGAAATTGAAAGCCGTCCTTGTTCCATACGACATCTCCCTTGGACATGGTCGACAGCAGGTCGGTACGCGGACGGCGCGCGATCAATGTCACTTGCCCATTCGCCGCGCGGAGATGGAGAGATGCCGTCGCTTGGCCCGTCAGACGTCGCAATCCCCGTTGCTCGCTCACCTTCTCATCGAGCAGGATTTTGCCCTGATCGCTGACGGAATCGAGCGTGATGTGGAAGAGCCGACGCCCGTCGGGAGACCAACTGTATGCACGCACCCCAACCGTAATCGGAGCATGCGCGACGCCGGGGAAAAGCCGCCCGTCGATGTCGCCAAACTTCGCGGTCGCCGGGTGAACTACGATCGGATCGACGCGGCCGTCGGCCTCGATGCGGTAAAGTTGCACTCCTTGGCCGCGATCGACGAGCGCGCTCCACGCGCTGCTGCCGGGGATGCGCCGCACCTGATCGATCCACGGCGAGCGCAAGACTTCGCGACTCTCGCCGCTTTCGAGATCGGCAAGGATGAGCCGCGCGTCCGTCTTGTTGCTGGCTGCATCCGCCACACGGGTAACATAGGCCGCACTCTTTCCGTCAGCGGCAACTGTGACTGACCACAGCCGAGGTACAATTAGCTGGTCAGCGAGCGTCCAATATCGGCCGTTCGCGCCGCTGCTCGACTCCGTGGTTTTCGGCGCGCCCCGTTCCGTGTCGCCGGAGGCATAGCACGGAATAGCGCAAAGGGCGGCCGAAAGCGCTGAGGCTCGGGCGAGCACAAGGATTTTCCTCATGCTCACCACTCCTGCCGCAGGGTGACCCCGACAAAACGTCCGGCGGGCGAGTAGTTCGTCGTGTCATAAGGTGTCTCGGCGATCGAGCTCGTTACGATCGGCGGCGGCTTGGCATTGAACAGGTTGAGGGCCGCGAGCGAGATTCGGGTACCCTTTCCGATAAGCAGTTCGCCCGTCAGATCGACCGTCGTGATGCCTCGCACCCGGACCGATTGTGTTCGCCGCGCGTCGGTGAGGGCGCCGGAGTGATTGACGAAGGCGGCGATCGACAGGCGATCGGTCGACCAGCTCGCCCCCGCCCGTGCCCGAAACCGCGCGGGGTAGAATAGGGTACCAGCGAGGGGCGTAATCGCTGCATCGGGACGGAGCTGCTGGCGGCTGCGCAGGAGCGTACCTGCGCCCGTGATGGCGACCTCACCGCCCGTCGCTGCAAAGCGGTAGCGCAGTGACAGGTCGGCGCCGCGATAGCGCTGCCGGGCGATATTGCGATCGCGCAGGTCGATGAAGGCAACCACATTCGCCGGGTTGTAGGGCCCACCTGTCGCGTTCTGGAGCGGCGGCAGGGCGTTCGCGATGATTTCCGACAGGAAGTCAGCACTCGGTGTTCGCGTGATGGAATCGGCGAAGATCGGGTTGTCCAGTGCCCCAAGGGAAGAGACAAAGGGGGTCGCAACACGGTCGCGATAGTCGATGTCGAACCAGGCGGCGGTGAGTTCGAGGCCGTCGACGGGCGTAAGCTGCGCGCTTAGCGTCCAGTTCTCCGAGCGCTCCGGGCCGATCCGGCTGTCGGCCCCTCCGGCGTAGAGGACCGTTGCATTCGCCGGCAAACCGGCGCCGAACGCCGCGGCAGGCGCGAGGACCGCCGAATAGCCGCTATACTGTTGATTGAGCGTCGGCATCTTGAACGAGCGGCCCCACGATACCCCGAGCCGCAGCATTGCTACCGGCTCCCAGTCCAGCCCGAGCTTCGGGGTGAAGATGCCTTCGGAATCCGAATAATCTTCAAAGCGAATTGCACCGGACAGCGAAAGCCGGTGCAGACCGGCGATATCCTGTGCGGGCGCCGCTAGCGGAACGTGGATTTCACCATAGGCAAAGATCGCATCGCGCCGCTTCGAGAGATCGCCGACGGAGCCGCCAGTTCGAAACCGGTTGCGCCGTGCACCCGCTCCGATCGCGAGCCTGACATCGCCGGCGGGGAGCGCGAGGAGCGATCCCTGAAATCCGCCTTCGATAGCGAGGTTGCGGTTGAAAAATGACCGATCGAAGCTCGCAATCCCGGTGCCGCCCGCAAACAATGCGGTGGTGCCCGCCGTGCGATCGGTGCCGAAGAACCCGTTCGCCTTGAATGTCCAGTCGCCGCCCATGTCGATCTCGATCGTCGGGGCGATGCCGAAAACCTCCGAGTGCGTGACGGCGTCGAAGCCCGAAGTGCGCAGGTCGCCGGTCGGTGTGAATCCGGTCGCCGCATGATTGCGGCTTCGTTTGTAGAGCGCATCGGCGGAAAACGTGACGCCCGCGCCGAGTTCTTGATGACCGCTCAGAATGACAGAATGCCGGCGCTGCGACGGGAAAAGCGTTGTTTCAGGGTTTGCTGCGCGCGTGTAACTGCGGTCGCCTGCCTCGATTGCGGTCGAGCGGCTGAAATCATAGGCGGCCATAATCCCGCCGGACCTCCAGCGTGTGCCCCCGAGCAGTCCATATTGTTGCTGGAAATTGCCGCCGTCGGTGGACGCACCGAGCCGTCCCATTGCTGCAAGGCCCTCATAGTCGCGCTTGAGAATGATGTTAACCACACCCGCGACGGCGTCGGCTCCATATATCGCCGAAGCGCCATCGGCGACGATCTCGACCCGGTCGACGGCGGACACGGGAATGGCGCTGATGTCGAGCACCGACGATGCCCCGGTGTAGGCAAATCGATTGCCGTTGAGCAGCGTCAGCGTGGCGTTGGGGCCGATGCCGCGGAGGTTGAAGGTTGAGGCGCCGTTGACATTGGCATTGTCGTTTCCTGCGCCTTGACCATTACCAATGCCGGGATTTTGCCCCCCGCCGAAATTCTGCGGAAGGCTTCGCGCCACCTCGCCAAGATCATTCTGGGCGCTCCGACGGATCTCGTCGGACGAGATGGTTGTGACAGGTGTCGTGGGCGGCGCCCCGGCAATCCGCGATCCCGTCACGATGATCGCTTCTTCAGGCATCGCTTCGATGGCGGACGTGTCGCTCGTCCGGGTGACGATGATCGACCCCGACGCAAACCTCGCGGTCAGGCCGCTGCCGCTGAGTAATTGCTCCACCGCCTGGCGAAGACTGTAATCGCCGCGAAGTGACGGTGAGCGCTTTCCGGCGAGGTCGGCGGACGGAGCATAAAGTTCGACACCGGCCACCCTTGCGACCTGTCGCAAGGCCGTGTCGAGGTCTTGGGGTTGAAGATCAAA
This sequence comes from Sphingopyxis sp., assembly GCF_016793825.1. Classification (GTDB taxonomy): domain Bacteria; phylum Pseudomonadota; class Alphaproteobacteria; order Sphingomonadales; family Sphingomonadaceae; genus Sphingopyxis. Next base: position 39,707 of record NZ_JAEULM010000051.1, on the reverse strand, counting down.
CCGGTGACGTTGCTCCTGCGATGCCTGCGCCATGGCAGGGGCGCAAATGGTGGCGCTGCCAAGCAGCAAGGCCGCGAACAAAATGGACTTTTTCGGCATATCAACTCCCCGCCTGTGGCCGCCCCGATTGGTTCAGGCGGCTTGCGGGACTGCGTTGACGTAGTGAGGGGGACGACCTTAGCCGCCAGCCGAGATTTTTTTGCGTGACAGGTGGATGCCATCCGAGCGTTGCTGGAGCTCGAGGTCGAAAAGTTCTGCGATGCGCCGCGCGAAGCGGGGTGTTTCGCTGACCTGAAACCGGCCCGACAGCTCTAGCCTTGCGATCGCCGGATCGTCGATCCTGATCGGCCGCGCCGTATAACGATTGGCTTCGCCGACAAGCGTGCCGAGGCTGACGCTGTCATATTCGGCCCAGCCGGCGGGCCAGTCGGTCGCGAGACTCGCGTCCGGTCGCGTGCCGCGCTGCAACTCACCGCGGACCGAAAAGTGCAGGGGTTTGCCGACCGGAATTTCGGCGGGAACGCGTCTCGCCCAGTTTCCTTCGAAACGCGCCAAACCGCGGAGCAGCAAGATCTGAAGCTTGCCAGCTGGTCCGATGCTGATGTCGACTTCGGCGTTCGTCGCGACGATCGTCGCGCCGCCGGCCTCGATGCGTATCGGAAGGCCGTTGCCGAAGGACCGGATCCGCGCCCGGCCGCTCACCACGCGGATATGTTGCTCGCCCCCGCCGGCCAGCACGTCGAGGCGGCTCGCTGTGTCGAGAGTCGCCGCCGCACCGTCGGCGATCTCGAATGTCTTGATTTCCCCTCGCGCCGTGGCGAACCGTTCCGCCGCGCGCGCGCTCGATACGCTCGCATTTGGCATCGTCGTCACGAGTGCGCCTGTGCCGGCGGCGAGAATGATGGCTGTGGTGATAGCGCCGGGCCACTTCGTCATGCTCCACGACATTTTCCGGCGGGTCACCGTATGGCCGGTTCCGAAACGCGCCGATTGTTTGAGAGCGGCTGCACTCTGCCACTGACCGTGCGCCTGTTCCCACGCCTGCCTGTTTTCCGGGGCCGCATCGCGCCATGCCTCGAACTCGGGACGCAGCGCCGCCGCATCCTCGCCGTGCAGTTTCACGAGCCAGGCCCGGGCAATCTCGTCCGGAGAATAGCCCTCGCGATCATCAGTCATCGTCCGGCGTCGACCACCTTTGCTATGTGTCCCAAGGCTTTGATCATATGATATTCCACTGTCGCGATGCTGATGCCTAGCCTCTGGTGGATCTCGCGATAGCTCATCTCGTCGACGCGGTGCATCAGAAAGACGCGCCTTGTTTTGGGCGGCATGCCCTCGACCGCGGTTTCATATTGCCGGATAAGGTCGCCGGCGACGAGGTTCCATTCCTGCTCTGGCGGGCTGAAGGCGTCCCGGTCGTCGAGCAGCGGGAACAGCACCACGGAGTGCGAGCGCTGCTTGCGTGCCCGGTCGATAAGGAGGTTCTGGGCAATGCGCCGCAGGAATCCGCCGGGATTGGTAAGGCGGCTGCGCTGCGGGCTCCCCGCCGCGCGCGCGAAGACCTCCTGCACCAGATCGCCCGCCTCATCCGCGCCGGTCTTGCGGCGCAGATAGCGAAGCAGCGCGCCGCCATGGACCCGAAACGCCTGCTCGAGCGCGGCTTCACCGTCGCCATCGTGGGGACAGCTGCGCCGATCGTCCGGTGGAAGCGGGCATGCTGCCGACAGGCAAGGCCGGCGGTCGGCCAGGGCGGCGTCGCAGGGAGGGAAGGGCACGCTGCAATCCAGAGGCACGGCGAAACGCCGGTCGAAGCCGGCGGCTCGTCGTCCAGCGCTTTGCTGCCTTCGGGCTCCGGATAAATCCTCGTCCCAAGGCTGCGGCCGGTCCAGCGGGGACGGGCGTATTTGATGCGCGGCACCGATGCGCGGCGGATGCCATCCGTGGGCCGCGCTGGAGAATCATGACAAAGTGGCCGCAGAAAGACAAGAGTGCGGACGGTTTGGCATGCGACCTCTCAGCTCGCCTCCCCGGCGAGGAGCCGTACGATGGCGGCGGCTTCGCGGGCCCTTCGTTCATGGTAGCGCAGCATCAGGTCGCGGATGGTTGGCATTATGTGCGCACCGCGCGTTGCATCTTCCAGCGCATCCATCTCGGTCCCCGTCTCTCCTATGACCGACGCTTCGCTCGCGCGCGCCAGATGAAGCCGGTCGCCCAGCGAGGCGATCGCGAGCGCGATCTCGCTGTTGCCCGAACGCCGTGCCAGCGATCCGAACAGCCGCGCGGCGCGGTCGGCATCGTCCGCAAGTTGCAACGGTTCTCCTGGCTGTTCCTGCCGCGCGCCGACCGAGGTCGCCAGCGCCGCGAGCGCAAGGATGAGATGGAGTTCGAGCATGTCGCGCAGCTCGATCTCGGTGAGGCGGTGAACCCGAAAGCCTTCGCCATGCGAGAAGTCGACCATGCGTTCGCCGACGAGTCGGAAGAGGCTGTCGCGGACGGGCGTCATACTGACGCCAAGCTCGTCGGCGAGCCTCGCGGCCTCGATGCGCATGCCCATCGGCCAGTCTCCCGCCATCAGCCGGCGCTTGATCGCCTGGTAGGTCGGTTCGACGACATGCGACGGGCTCATGCTCCACCTCGCTCGATTTGCGCAAAGTCGGCGAGCGCGCTTTGCTGGTCGGGGCGGAGCGCGTCGATCGCGCCGAGGTGCGTGGGCGTCGTTTCGCCAAGAAGTACCGAGGGGCATTGGCCCTCATAATTTCCGAGGTTGGGGCGGTGCTGCGCATAGCCGGCGAGCGCGGCAAGCTCGGGCGAAAAGCCGCGCGCGACCGCGGGCGGGTAGGCGAGCCAGAGATTCTCATAAGGCTTGAGCCAGCCGAGACTGTATCCGAAGATCACAGCGCGGCGCGGCGCGGCGGACCGGTTGGCTCCGGCACCGTGGAGCGTCGAACCGAGGAAGCAGATTGCGGAGCCGGGCGCGCATTCGGCGATCACGGGGGTAGCCGGCGGCGCCTCGGGCCGGCCCGCTCCGCCATGGCTGTGAGGATAGAGGTGCGTCGCGCCATTCGCCTCGGTGAAGGGATCGAGCGGCCAGATCACATTGACGAGATATTCCTGATCGCTTTTGGCGCCGGCCCACATATCCTCGTCGCGGTGCGGGAACTGCCGCACTTCGCCGGGATGGATTTCGAGTGCTTGCGCGACGTTCAGCTGAATGCGGTCGCAGCCTTCGCGCAATAATTCCTCCGCGGCGGCGAGAATGACCGGATCGAGGACGAGCGCTTCGGCGTGGAGCGATCGCTTGAGCAGTGAACCGAAGCGCTTGGTGCGATATCCGTAGAAGTCGCCTTCGCCGAAGGGTGTGGCCTCGAATACGGGGTCAAGGTCGGCGGTGAAGGCTTCTATGGTCGCCCGAGGAACGAGGTCCGGGACGATGCAATAGCCGGTCTCGCGCATCTCGCTTGCGATATGGGTTGCCGAGAGCGCGGTCACCGGACGAACTCCCCGGTCTCGGCGAGCCGCAGCGAGAGCGGCGCATATGTGCCGTTCGCCTTCAGCCCTTCGATCGTCCTGTCGTCGATGGTGATCCGGAGCGCGGTCAACTTGTTTTCGCCGTCGTCCGCGACGGGGCCGAGCGCCTCGCACTTCCAGCCGAAGGCACGGATCTTCCCGAACCAGCAGATGTCTGCGATCGCGGTATAATCGGTGATACCTTCTTGAACGGCATGTTCGGCGAGCGCCGTGACGAGCTGGTTGCGTGCGTCGCGGCGCGCGCCGGCGTCCAGCGAAGGCTCGATGCAGAAGCGGCTGATCTCGCGCACGCTCTCTCCGCGAGGCACCTCGCCTTCGCAAAGCTCGGAAAAGAGATCGCCGAGCAGATGCGATCCTGTCGTCGGCAGAATGCGGGCCGAGGCGCGGTGCTCCCCGTCGGGACCCATAAGAATGAGATAATGGGCTGCCGGATTGTCGAAATGATCGAGTTCATATTCGCCGGCAAGGACCGGCAGGTCCCATTTCAAGAGATCGATAAATACCCGTTTCCGGGCGGCGAACATTGCACGCAGCGCATCGTCGCCGGGCGCTTGGCGCGCCCGCACGGTCATGTCGGTCATGTTTGATCCTCGGTTCTGTTGGCTGTGCCGAGGATCAAACCATGTTCTTCAACTACCCGGTATCCCCATTTCTGGGGAGGGTTTGGCGTATTCTTGTTCCCTCGCCGTCGCAGCCTAGCGGATGCGCCACCAGTCGTAGATGTCCGCAAATCCAATGAGTCCGTCGAAAAGGGCGCAGAGGATCAGCATCTGCCGCGAATGGACGTCGTAACGGTCGCGCGCGGTCTTCAGATGCTGGATCACGGTCTCTTCGCTGATCCCGAGAATCGCGCCCACCTCGGCGGCGGTCTTGCCGCGCGCGGTCCACAGCACGCATTCGCGCTGTCTTTCGCTGAGCCGCGGTCGCCCCTTTGGCGGCATCGCGCCGACGATACGGCGCGCCGTGGTCAGCGCGACAGCTCCCACGATCTCGGCGGTAAGGAGACTTTCGCCGCGGAGCCGGCCTTTAGGGCCGACGGCGAAAGAACAGGCGCCGCTTGCTTCGCCGGGCAAATGCCGGGGCACGGTGAAGCCGTCGACGATCCCGTTGTCGCGGCCGATATCGAGCATCTGCCGATCGGCGCGGGTGAGGGGGATGAGCTCGGCTAGATGTCGCCATTCGAAGCCTACCATGGAATGTTCGCCGGCGCGCCGGACGGGGTCGGCCCCGCCGAGATCGAAGCTCACATACACATCGGCCCATTCCTGAGGGTAGTCGTGCACCAGCAGCGAAGTCGCGGCGCGGCCGCGGCGGTCGTATGCGAGGGCAAAATGCTCGAACCCGAGCCGTGCCGACGCCTTGGCGAGCTCGTTTCTGAGTTGCTCCTCGGTCGCGGCGCTTGCGACCGAGAGCGCTAGGTCTTCCGTCAAATGATATTGCATCATGAGTATGTCGGCGGCGGACACAGTCCCAACCTGCCTGCCCGTCGACCGCTCCGCTTCGCTCCATCGCGGGTTCCTCTCCCGGTCCGGCGCCATAACAGGATGCGCGATTGGTCCTGTCACCGAAGGGCCGGCTTTGGCCGCTACCCCATGCTCGATGACAACCGGCAACATAAGTGTAACAATTGGAGATCGCCGGGAAAAGTCCTCGGAGGAAGGAACTGGAACCGGTTCCGGTTCTAAATACGGGTAAAGGGATGGCCCCGTGGATGGGTGGCGCCTCGGCGTCTTTTCAACTTCGACCGCCGATGTCGGAACTTAGACCTTCGTTGGATCAGCGCCGCTCGCGTCCCAGTCCTCAATGACCCACGCCGCTATCCCGAGCGTGAGATAAGGCTCGGCGCGGCCCGGTGCCAGCCGCTCGATCACCCGCATCGCCTCACGCGACGCAAGCTGCCCTGCGGCGAGATGAGACTTGCTGACACCAACGCTCTCGAGGTCGTCGGCGTTGTCGAGAACGCCTCGGTCATCCGCGCCCTCAAGGTTGAATTGCGCCATGCGGGCCTCCAATGGCGACACGCCAGCATTATCGAGCACCTCCAAGCCCGCTGCGGTTGCGGCATCGACCACGGCTGGCTCGAGATCGTCGACCTCCCAGAGTTCCAGTCTCCGGAACTTTCGATCATCCACTACATTTCTCCTCCGCGCACAGAATATCTAATCCGCGGCATCGACTTTGGTCGCATCCAGCCGATGACGCCGGAGAATTTCGGACATCGAATGTCGGAGCCGAGCGATGAGCGTTAGTGATCGAAGGCCGCTATCCAACCGCGGCATGCCGCATTGATGCGGGAGAAGCCCAGCACTTTGCTAAACGGCTGGTACGGGCTCATCCGCATAGGCGAAAAATGGAGGCCCGTGACGATCCCGGAGAACCGCCGAACGCTGATGCTGTCGGAGGCAAACCGGGCCGGTGCCACACACGTCGCCTTTTGGGACGGCAAGGGTTGGGACCATATCGTTGAGGTGGACCGGGTCTAGGGTCGTCATCTCGCAGTTTCTCGAGCGTAGGTCGGCAGGCTGCCAATTACCGCCAGCATCGCCAGGATTGCCGTGCTTCGTGTCGAGGTGCCGCTTGCATCGGACGATGGCGCCATGCATGGCTGAAGATTCAGTGAAAGCACTTTGCTTTCGTCATTCACAACCGACGCCATCACTGTCGCGATCGAGATGCGGCCCGTAGCCCGCATCTCCGGCATGGACCGGAGCCGCGCCAGCTGCGCGGGCGTGCGAGCAGTTTCGGAACGGCGCGCTGCCGAACGCGCTTTGACGCTCGGTAGAGACAAATTGATCGGGCGCCGGGTCCGGCGCATCTGTCTCCGCGTAGGACCATGCCGCAGGCGAGCCGTCGGCGACGGGCGTGACAAGGGCCTGCGGACCTGTCCCGCCGTCCGGACCACCATCGTCGCCGGACATTTTCCCGGCAGCGAAGGCGATCAACGCGACGATCGCGATCGCTCCGACATTGCTGTTTCCCCGCTTTCCCATGGCTGCAAAGTGCCATGAACATCTAAATAAATCGCCATGCGTCGTTGTGCGGCGCCTTCAGCGTCCGCACGACGCCGACTTCCACGTTTTAAACGTCATATTCTTCGAAGAAGGCGACGAGACGCTGCAGGATCGCCGGGGCAAGCAATATAAAATTCCTTCGACCGTCAGCCGGGTCGGGCTCGCGCTGCACAAGCCCTGCCTCCTCCATCCTTGGAAGGACCCGCAGCGCTGCCGTCATAGACAACCCCGATGCGATGCACAGTGAGCTCGTCGAGATCGGTCTTCCTTCGGCCTGATGGACGAAGACTTCGAGCAGCATATCCCATGCGGGCTCGCCGAAGAGGCCGGGGGCATCGAGCAGTTGATCGCGCAAGATGCGCCGACGTATCGCTCTGCGCGCATTGACCAATGCCAGCGACAGGCGCTCGTCGGCTGATCCAAAGTCCCCCGTCCTTGCTTGCCCGCCGTCGCTTCGCAGGTCGAACGTCCCGGCAGAACCCCTTGCGGTCTTCAAGTCGGGCAGCAGAATTTGGTGTGATGAGGCCGTCACGATGACATGACCGAGAATGTCGATATCTAGCGTGCGGGCTATAGCCATCAGCTGATTTGTGACGGCAATATCGGACTTGCTGGGGTCAGCGCACCCGCTCGGGTGATTGTGGACAAGGATCAGCGCTGCAGTTTGCAGCTCCATTGCGCGTTGAAAGAGTGTGCGCGGAAAAAGCGCCAGGCGGTCGACCGTTCCGGCCTGCATCTGCTCGTCGGCTATGAGGCGGTGCATCGGGTCGAGGAAGAGCACGCGAAATGTCTCGATTGGGAGCCCGCCCATCGAACATTTCAGATACTCGGCGAGGTTAGGCGACCGCGGGGATAACCGCATCCCCTCGATCTTCGCGCGCGCCGCTTCCGTCGCCGCAGCGCCTGCCGCGCGAAGCAGGGCGGGGATCGGGCTCGCGTTGCCCACGATGCGTGCCGTGGATCCAGGATTCTGCGCGAGAATGCGGGCAAGACTCTGGAATTCCCCCAGAAGCCTCGACGCTACCGCATCCGCATCGGCGGGGTCGACGAGCGCAATGAGCCGAGCCAGGGCCGATCGCTGCCGGTTCGGCTGAGCCGCACCCGATGACGCCAGGTTGCGAAAATCAGGAGCGGGGGCACCAGCCAGGAGGCCGCCACCTGCATCGTGAGATAGGCTGCCGGATGGAGCGACACCTCCAGGCCCCGGCTCGTGTGCGCCAGCAACGGCAGGATATGAAGCGCCGCGGCGCAGAGCGGCCAGAAGCGGTAGGCGAATATCGCGAGAAGCACGGTGGACGATGCTCCGAACAGATCGATGGCAAGATGTCCAAAGTCGAGCGAGATGAAGTTCGCCGGTAAGAAATAGTGAAGTAGCGCGTCCCCGCCAACCATGGCGAGCGCAATTGCCACCATCGCTCGCTCGGGCGCCCCGCCGCGCCAAGCGGCGTAGCCAAGGGCAACCAGCAGGATCGCGAGGAACAGGATTATTCGCATGTTCCGATAGTTTCATGCCGGTTGCCCCCGGTCAATCAAGCGGCTGGCACGGCATGAAGATGTCGTCCGCTGGGCGCGGAGAACTCGGGGCACTCATGAAGATCGTACCCGGCTTTTTCGCGGCCCATCCGGGCGAGCGCGCCATGAACCCGGAGCACGTCGCCGCCGACGTCGACGAGAGCGAGCTGTGCCGCCGCGAGGCGGCGAATCGTTGCCTGGCCCTCGCGCGGCGGGAGCCCGGCGATATCGCGGCGCGCCGCCGCGATGGTTCCCATGAGGGACGACATGGCGACGATCGCATCGTCGATGCGATGCTCGGCTGCGGGAACTTCGCGCTGGAGGCGGGCGGTGGTGGCGGCGATCATGTCAGGCATAGTCTCTCCTTTCCCGGAACGCGATATGTTCGCGCCGGGCATCTTCTTGGCTGCGGAAAGGGGTCAGCCCGCGATCAGCTCCGTCAAAGCGTTGCCGATGGCGAGGCCGGCGAGAATGAGGATGACCGCGATGACGAGCATGGCGGCGATCAGCATCACTCGCGTCTTGGGAGAATGGTCGGGTCTCCAAATATCCCCGAACGGCGGATGCGACCCCGACGACCCTTGAATGTCCGACGCGTCATCCTTGAGCGACGTCAGCATGGCGGGGTCTCCGTCCTGAAAATGGGATGGCACGAACGTCGGCTGAGCCGGAATACCCACCGGATCATGTATGATCCGGTCATACATTGTCTTGAGCGCGGCATATCGAAGTGCGGCCTCATCGCGGTCCTCGGCGCCGAGGACCGCGCGCGCCGTCGCGATCCGCTGGTCGACGGTCGGTTTCGCAATTCCGAGGATGCGCGCAATCTGTTTCGATGTCTTCCGCTCGAGAAGCAGATCGAGGCAGGCGCGCTGCTTGGGCGTGAGGCGCGCCCAGCAGGCTTCGTCTTCCGGTGATGGCGACCCCGAATCGAGCATTTTGACACTCTTGTCAAAAAGCGCGGTTGCGCAAGCACTTACCTCTCCGAAGCGGAATCGCGGGCCAGTGATATGGTGATGTGGGGGACGGTGACCCTTCCCTCCGCTGGGGAACCGCTTCTGGGTATAGCGCGCGTCGTGTCGATCAATGAGAAACCGAGACCGTGTCGTTCAAGGAGCGAATTGGCCGGTGGCATTCGGACGAGCATCTAGGACAGCCGGGCGCCGTTGCCGCGAGCGCGATAGCAGGCGGCCGGTTCCACGGGGAGGCTTCGACATGGACCCGCTGCGGCACCGCACCTCGAGGCGTATGTGATGATCGACCGATTGATCGATCAGCATAGGCGCGCCGCGCGCGCCGCCCGAAGCGGCGGCGAGCTCCTCGGCCATACCGTCGGCGCGGTAGGCGAACTCGGGTTCGAGCGCGTCGCGCTCGTCCAGATGATATGGTTTCAGCAGCGGGGACCGCAGCATTTCTGTCTCGACAATTATGGCGAGTGGCGGGACGTCTTCCTTGCGCGAGGTTATTACCGGCGCGATCCCGCGCATCTCGCTTCGCTGCGGACGAACCGCTGCTTTGCCTGGAGCGAGCTATCGGCGATCCTCGGTGCCGGACATGTGCATCAGCCGATCCTCCGCGAAGCGGCGCGGCATGGCCTCAGCTGCGGGATGACGGTCCCGGTCGGCGTACCCGGCGAGCCAGCGGGATGCGGATCGATCGGAACCGGTGCCAGCGAGCTTCCGCCGCGCGAGCACTGCCGCGCGGCCGCGTGGATCATCGACGAGGCTTTCGCGGAGGCGAGACGGCTGCATGGACTGCCAGTGCCGCGCGACGACGTGGCCCCGCCGCTGAGCCATCGGCGGCATGAATGTCTTCGTCTTGCGGCCATGGGCATGAGCGACGCGGATATCGCGGCGTCGATGGGCATCGCGCTCGCCACGGTGCGAACGCATATGGCGTATCTGCGCCGCGTCTACGGGGTCCGGAGCCGCACCCAGCTCGCTCGGCTTGCGCACCGGCTCGGGCTGCTCGGCATCGACGACATTTTTACACAGTAATGATGATCCCCGCGCTTCCGGATCGGTGCTCCCCTTCCCCGTCGAACAAACGGGAGCAGATCATGCAGACACGATTGGAAAGAGACGGCGATACGACGGCGGGCAAGCCGCGCGGAGCAGTCGGGAGCGCGTCCGCCCAGGCCGGCTGCGAGACGGCGCGGTGCCGACCAGCAGACAAGGTCGTTCGCCATGGGTGACGCCGGTACCGGAATCGAGCGGGCGGACCGACCCTTCCTCAATACCGCGCAGGCGGCTCATTATCTCGGTATCGGCTGGCGCAAGCTGATGCGGCTCCGGGTCGCCGGGGAAGGTCCCGACTTCCGGCGGCATGGCCGCCTCATCCTTTATCATCGCGACGATCTTGAGATGTGGTCGCGTGCGACTTCGCGAGAGAAATCGCATGGAAATTGATCGCTGTCCGCTGTTGGTTATCCTTTGGCGACTTTTTCACCCCCCAGAATCCGAGCGCCGGCTGACGCGCTGGATCATGGTCGTTACCCTCGTTATTGAAGCCAATGTCGCGACGCTCGTTTGGACGCCGCACCCCATTATCATCTGGAACATGTCGCCGAGCGCGCCCATCGGGGCTTATCTGCTGGAGTCGAAACAGGGCATCGTACGAGGGGATATGGTCGCGGCGCGGGTGCCGCTTCCATGGCGGGGCATCGCGAGTGGCCGCCATTATATTCCGGCCAATGTGCCGCTGATCAAGCGCGTCGCTGCGGCGGGCGGCGACCGCATATGTTCACTCGGCCGCAGCCTCGCGATCAACGGCCGCGTCGCCGCGATCCGCCGCGAGCAGGATGGTCAAGGCCGACGGCTGCCGGCTTGGGAGGGTTGCCGGACGCTGGGACGGGATCAATATCTGCTCCTCACGGACGACGCGGCATCTTTCGATGGCCGCTATTTCGGTCCGACGTCGCAGGCCGACCTCATCGGCGAGGTTCGGCAGCTATGGACGCGCTGACATTTCCGGGCCGTCGCCCGATGCTTCCGTGCCTCTTTGCAGCAGCGCTGGCGGCATTTGCGGCCCCGGCGGCGGCGATGCCAATCGGGGCGGGGGCCCAGCCTGTCGACATCGGACTTGGACCGGCGGCATCGCCGGTCGCCTGGGGTCCCTTCGTCGAGGAAGCATCGCGCCGATTCGGCGTTCCCGCTCGCTGGATCAAGCGCGTGATGATGGCCGAAAGCGGCGGGCGTACCATGTTCCGCGGAAGACCAACCACGAGCAGCGCGGGCGCAATGGGGCTCATGCAGCTCATGCCGGGGACCTGGGCCGACATGCGGCGACGGCTGGGACTGGGTTCCGATCCGCACGATCCACGCGACAACATCATGGCGGGGACGCTTTATCTGCGCCTGATGCACGACCGCTTCGGATATCCCGGCCTGTTCGGTGCCTATAATGCGGGGCCCGCCCGTTATGCCGCCTATCTTGGCGGCCGCCAGCAGCTGCCTGCCGAGACGCGTGCTTATATGATGAAAGTAACGGACAGCGGGGCGAACCCATCAATCGTCCCGGCAGCCAAGCTGCGCCGATCGGTGTCGGCCGCGCCGCGCGCCGATGATATTGGAGTTCGGAGCGGCGGGCTACCTCGACCCGAAGAGGCTGCTCGGAAAAGCGAGATTTTCTTCATCCGGCGCTGACGCGACGCCAGCGCTGTTAGGTTTTCGGTGGCTGCCCGCTGGTCGCGGTAACAGTGAGCGCGTCTCGAAGGAGCGTGCACTGGCGGCGGAAGCCGCCGCCAGAGGCCGCGTTCCGTTCTTGCTGGCGCGCGCGCGCTCTTGGTCTCGCTGTCTTGCCGGCGCGGCGGGTCGCTTCCGCATCGGGTAGACAGCGCTTCGCCGCTGTCCCGGTCATGGCTTTGCCAGGACCGACCCGCCGCGGCTGCGCCCACGCCGCCCCGTCTGCGGCTCGCCAAGGGCGCGGTTTCCTTCAGGTCCCGGCGCGCGGCGCCGGACTTGGCGTCGATCCCGAATTCTGGGGCGCTCCAATATCACTGCGGGCAAGCTCATTGGAACGACGGTGCGGGAAAGCGGCAAAGGGCGGTAGCGGCGGATTATCGTTTACCCGCCGCCTGCGCGATCGAGAGGCTCAGATCCTCGGGGGTCACCCACCACAGCGCGGCGAGCTTCGCGACCTCGCTTTGCGTAGGCTCGGCGCCCTTGTCGAGTTCAGCGATGCGCTCGATCGACAGCCCCGTTTTCCGGGCGATCGACGGCCAGGGCGTGCACATCTGGACCATCCAGGCGCGCAGCCAAAGGTCGCCGTCTGCGATGCACTTGGCGACCGGATGCGCTTCATTGTAGGCGCGAACGACTTTCGGGACCGGGCGCTCGCCTTTGCGATAGACCATCTCAATCTTCGAAAAGACGCGCGCGAATATCCGAAGCGGCAGCGTTGAGCGTCGTCGCCCGTCCGCGAAGCTCGTCGTCGCCCGTCCGATCGGCGCGCCGGCTGAACCGCTCCGCCTTGGTTTCGAGATAGGCGGCGATCCGGTCTGCGTCGCGGCGCTGGGAAGAATGTGCGCCGCTGGTCATGCGTCGGCGAACAAGGGCAGCGGGGTCGAATAGTCATTCCGCGGGCGCGTCGAATAGGCCTTATAGCCACCGCCAAGACTTGCGAGCCTCAGGCCCCGGTGCATATCGGCGAAGGGACTGCCCGCCCACAGGAACCAGTCATAATCTTCCGCGTCGGTGCACGGCCCCCAGCCCCCCGGCAGGACCGCTTCGATCAACTCGCGCCCGTCCTCGCGGATGAGCAGCGCCATCTCAGGATTATGGTAGAGGCCATCGGTATAAACCGCGAGCGACGGGACCCGTTCGCGCCCCTCCGCCACAGCAGCGGCGAGCAGATTTTCGGCGGCATCGAGTTCGCGCGGCGTGATGGAGCGCACCAGAAACATCAGTCGTTCGCTCCGCGCACGAGCCCAGCGGGCCACATCTTCGCAAAATTGCGGCCCGCGAGCTCGCCGCTCTCCGAAATCGCGTTCGCCTCCTTCACCGCCTGCTTCGTCATCTGTTCGAGCACAAACCGGCGGTCGCGGGGGGATCGATAATGGCCGCTCATCGCGACCACCATCGCGGCAGTCCTGGCGAGCGCCGCCAGCGCGCCCTCGATGGCAAAAAATGTCGCAGGCTTGCCGTCGATCATCACATTTTCAGGCATCAACGCCTTTAAAAGCTGCGGGGTCGCCTCGTTCACATAAGCGTCGACCTGCTCGGGCGTCAGCTCCATCTTTTTCACTCCGACTCACATTCGATATCAGCATTGTTCACTTAATGTTCTCATTTGTCGAGGGGGCTTGGGGCGACGGGATGTTGATCGCACCGGCATAGCCTCCCGAAGATGGCGCCCCGCGCTGGACGCGCGCGGCGGCGTTTCGGTGGCGGCGCACCGGGTCGGCGTGCCGGGCGGCGCAGGGCCATGGGCCCGCCCGGCGCGTTCGCAAGCCGGCAAGCCGGCTCCTTCGCTTCGCTACGGCCCTTCGGGTGCGAACCCGCCTCGGGAGGCGGTCCCCTTGTCCTGATCTGCCGCCCGCCCCGCCGTCCGGGGCGAGCCGCGGCGGATTTTGGTCAGGAGGAACCGCACCGATGTCATATGAAATCGAAGCCTTGGCCGATGGCCGCGAGGGCGCCGCGACTGGCTCGACGGGTCCGAATAACCGCGCTGCTGCGACTGCGCCGTGCCGGGAAAAACAGGCCTTTGGAGACAAGCGGCGCGCTCCCGCGCGGGGCGGCGCGGGCGCGCGCGCGGGTGCGGCGCCCCGCTTGTCGCTCTATGACGAGGTGACCGCGCGGATCGTCGCCGAGCTGGAGGCGGGCCGCGTACCGTGGGTGCAGCCTTGGGATGCGGCAAGCTTTGCGCCGGGGCTTCCGGTCAACGCGGACAGTGGGCGCGGCTATTCGGGCATTAACATCCTCATTCTCTGGGGCGAGGCGGCGGCGCGGGGCTTTCGCTCGCAGCGCTGGCTGACCTTCCGCCAAACGCTTGGCGTCGGCGGCAATGTCCGAAAGGGCGAGAAAGGCACCACGATTTTCTACGCCGCCCGCTTCACGCCCAAGGGCGAAAGCGGCGATGGCAGCGGGCGTGGAGGTGCCGGGAGGGGAGAAGGAAACGGCGACGGCGGCGGCGACGCCGAGCGTTCGATCCCGTTCCTCAAGCGCTTCACCGTCTTCAATGTCGACCAGTGCGAGGGCTTGCCCGAGCGCTGCACGGCGCTGTCCGAACCGCTGCCGCCCCGCGACACCATCCCCCACGCCGAGGCGCTGATCGCGGCGACCGGCGCCGACTTCCGCGTCGGCGGCAATGAGGCCTATTATTCGCCCTCGCACGACTTTGTGGCGGTCCCGCCGCAACAGGCGTTCCGCGAGCAGATCGATTATTATCGCACCGCGCTCCACGAACTGGGGCATTGGACCGGCCATGGTTCGCGGCTTGGCCGCGACCAGACCGGCGCGTTCGGCAGCGCCGCCTATGGCCGCGAGGAACTGTGCGCCGAACTCGCGAGCGCCTTTCTTTGCGCGTCGCTCGGCATCGTGCCGAGCGTGCGCCATGCCGATTATATCGGCGCGTGGCTCGCGATCATGCGCGCCGACACGCGCGCGATTTTCAAGGCCGCGAGCTTTGCCAGCAAGGCGGCGGACTATCTGGTCGCCTTCGCGCCAAGCCATGCCGAGGACGGCGCGCGCGGCGTGGACGCGGCGGGAGCGGGCGCATGACCTTGCTCCCCCACAGCCTCGCTTTCGCGCTCAACGCGAATGGCGTGACGAGCCGCATCCACGCCGCGCGCGACGAAGCTTTCGACCCGTGGCCGGTCATCAAGCTTTTCAACCCCGTGGGCGCCGCGACATGGATCGCCACCGAACTTGGCGAGGACGGCGACACGCTGTTCGGGCTCGCCGACCTCGGCTTCGGCTGCCCCGAACTCGGCTATTTCTCGCTCGGTGAAATCCGCGCGGTGCGGCTGCCCTTCGGGCTCGCCATCGAGCGCGACCGGCAGTTCGATCCGCTCGGGCCCCTCTCGGTCTGGACGCGCGAGGCGCGGCGCCTCGGTTCGATTGTTGGCGCCGAAAGCGCGCTCCGGCGCCGCAAGGCCGACCCGCTTCTGCCCCGCCCTCCAATGCTCCCCGACGCGGGAGAAGGGGGCGAGGGCAGCTGACGCGGCGGCGCGTTTCGCCGTCAATTGCCGGTCCGCCCAATCGCGAAACTCGACGGACCGGCGCTCACACGGAGCAGCATCATGAAACTCGATTTTGTCGATCTCGGCAATCTCTCGATTGCGAAGACCAATATGCGCGGCAAGGGGAAGGACCCCGACGTCGCCGATATCCTGCCGAGCATCCGCGCGCGCGGCGTACTCGTGCCGCTGCTCGTGCGCCCGAACTGCGAGGCGGGGCGCTTCGAAATCGTCGCGGGCCGCCGCCGCTTCACGGCTGCGAACGCCATCGTGCGCGAAGGCGGTGCCGCGCGTCCGCTTCCCTGCGCGATCCTCGACGATGCCGACGACGCCGCCGCCATCGAAGCATCGATGCTCGAAAATCTCGCGCGCGTCCGGCCCGACGAGGTGAGCCAGTGGGAAGCCTTCGTCGCGCTCGTGAAGGCGGGACGGGGCATCGACGACATCGCCGATATTTTCGGTTTCGAGACGGCGGCGGTGAAGCGGATTCTCGCCCTCGGCGCGCTCTTGCCGCGCATCCGTACGCTGTATCGTGGCGGCGAAATCGACGCCGCGACGGTGCGCCATCTGACCCTCGCATCGAAAAGCCAGCAGACCGCATGGCTCGCGCTTCGCGACGACGCCGACGCCTATTGCCCGACCGGTCACCAGTTGAAAGCATGGCTGTTCGGCGGCACCGCCGTCGCCGTCAAACATGCGCTGTTCGACGTCGATGCGAGCGGCGCCGCCATCGTCGCCGACCTGTTCGGCGAAGACCGTTTCTTCGCTGACGGCGATGCATTCTGGACCGCGCAGATGGCCGAAATCGAGGCGCGGAAGGCGGCCTATATCGAGGCGGGATGGAGCGATGTCGTCGTGATGGCGCGCGGCGACTGGTTCCGTTCATGGGATCATGCCCATGCATCGAAGCGCAAAGGCGGGCGCATTTATGTCGAAATTCGCGACAGCGGCGAGGTCAGCTTCCATGAGGGTTTCGTGACGGCGAAGGAAGCCGCGCGCGGCTCGCGCGGCGGCGCGGACGGGGCGCCGTCCGATGCGGCGAAGCCGGTGCGGCCCGAGGTCACATCGGCGATGAACGCCTATATCGATCTTCACCGCCATGCCGCCGTCCGCGCCGATCTGGCGCGGCACGGTGGGACGGCGCTGCGCGCGATGGCGGCGCATGTCATCGCGGGTTCGGGCCATTACCGCGTCGATGTCGAAGGCCAGCGCGGGCCCAAGGAAGATATTGCCGAGAGCGTCGAGACCTGCGCCGCCGAGACGGTTTTCGATACGCAGCGCCGCGCGGTGCTCGGCGTGCTCGGCTTCGATTCCGAGGTGCCGACCGTCACCGGCACGGGCTATAATCGCCCGACCTTCGCGGGCGTCTTCGCGCGGCTGCTCGAACTTCCCGACCCCGTCGTGCTCGAAATCGTCGCGATCGTGATGGGAGAAACCTTGCAGGCGGGCAGCGAGGCGGTCGAGGCGATCGGTCTTTATCTCGGCACCGATATGCGCGCCCACTGGCGCGCCGATGCGGCCTTTTTCGATCAGCTTCGCGACCGCGAAGTGCTGCTCGCGATCACCGCAGAAGTTGCGGGCGAGGCGGTCGCCGACGCCAATGCGAAGGAAAAGGCGAAGGCGCAGAAAGCGATCATCGCCGACCATCTGGACGGCACCAACGGGCGTGCGCAGATCGCGCCATGGGTGCCGAAGTGGATGGCATTCCCGCCCGAGGCCTATACTTCGCGCGGCGGCGTCGGGAGCGTTCGCGCGCATCGGAGGTGGGGCGCCGAGCTTGAAGCGATGATCGACGCCGAAGCCCGACAGGGCGATCCCGATGACGCTGGCACAAGCGACGGCGACATCGAGACGCCGCCGCTCGCGGCCTGACCTTGAGCGAGGCGGGCACCCCGGTGTCCGCCTCCTTGGGAAAGCTTTCCGGTCCCGTCCGGTGCGCCATCGCGCCGCCCCTCGCCGCATTGCGGCTCGGGACGGCGCGATGGTTTTTTGCGCGCGCGGGCCGCGCCGCAGGGCGGCACCGGCCCGCGCGAGCCCCAAAGTAAAGCGGCGGCGCGCGGATTGCTCCGCGCGCCGCCTATCCATGACCGGGATCATCGCCCCTACAGATTGTTGGCGGCTGCGGGTCGCTGCAGCCTCCGGTCGGCAGAAGATGCCGTCGGCGCCCCTCTGCCGTCAGCGCGTCTCGTTGCATTGCACCGAAACGCCAAAACGTCGGTGGCGGTGTCGCGTCGAGCCATATTGCCTCCGATCATCGAGGTCGGTTCACGCCTCCTCGCGCCATGGTTCGAAGACCGCATCATACTGGGTGAGGCCATCGCCGAAGCTGGTTCGGTTCACGATAGCGCGCGGGAAGGTCCCCAGCATGCCAATCCGCGATGCAGCACGTTACGCGCCGGTGCCGCTCGTCTCCCGGCGTTCCAAAGCCATGTCCGGCGGCGGGCGAAATGACCTGGTCCGGCGCGGCGGCGCGCGAAACCGTCGCCGCGCGATTATTTCCCCGCCCGCATGCGCGGGCTCCTCGCGGCCGCTTCGCTCCCAAATAATCGCGCGTCTCGGGTCCTCCGCTCACGCTGCGGCCCTGCGGGTTCGCGCCCCGCCTCCGGCGCCGGCCTCTGGTCCGCCCATGCCACCGGGAATGGTCCTGGCGGCGGATTTGAGGAGACGAAAAATGGCAGCAATCGGCTTTGTGAACGGCAGCATCGACAAGGGTTTTGTCGGCCAGCTGAAGACGCTCACCATCCGCGCGGGCATCGAGGTCCGCACCAATCGCAGCAAGGCGGGCGAAACCCAGCCCGACTACCGGGTCTATTCCGACGGCGTCGAAATCGGCGCAGGCTGGATCCGCACCGGCGAGGTTTCGGGCAAGGAATATGTCTCGCTGAGCCTCGCCGCCCCCGAGTTCGGGCCGCGCCGCCTCTACTGCAATCTCGGCCGCGCTGCGGGACAAGACGATGACGACGCCTATGCGCTGATCTGGAATCCGAACGACTGATCCGGCCGGTCCGCGCAGCCCCCGCACCAATATTTGCGGGGGCTTTGCGCTGCTCTTTTCCCTCAAGACGGCGCGTGTCGTACGTCAGTGGCGGCACAGATTGTTTGGCAATTGCTAAAGGCCGAGGGGGCGCGCCGCTTCGAGAGGGTGGATGGTTCGTCTCGGAAAAGGCCGAGTATGACGGGCGGCGGCGCGGCTGTGCAAGGCCGGCGGTCCCCCCAATTTTCTGCGAAAATCGGTTCCCCCACCGCCGCTTCGCGGCGCGCTCCGCGCGGCCCTGACAGCCGCGCCGCCGCCCGTCCCGGGAAGGTTGTTCCCAAGGTCGGGAACGGTCGAATCCAGGAGGATAACATGGCTTACACATCGCAAATTCAGCCCTCGGACCGCTGCTTCTCGGCGCTTGTCGCGGGGCTCGAACGCGAATTCGGGGAGGCGGCAGCAGAAGGTCTGGCGCGCATTTTCGTCGCGGCGGAAGATGCCGAATTCCATTGGGACGCGCGCATCCGCGAGCGCGTCCTCGGCTGCTACTGGAGCCTCGAGCAGGAGGAGATAGCGCTCGAACGGGTCGCGGTCCTGGGCTTTATCGACGGCCATTTCTATGTTGCGGTGCTGCTTTTGGATGCAGGATTTGCGGTGCACGGAATGCTTGGGTGCCGCGATTTTGCGAACGAGAAAGACGCTGGCCGCGCCTTTGCATCGATGCATTAACGGTCGCACGAGACCGCCAAGGGGCGGCGCTTCGGTGCCGCCTTTTTCGCATTCCCGGCGCGGTGCGGCTCTTCACTCCATAATGCGTTTCGTTATGCTCTTTGCATGACCAAAACTGCCACCGAGCCGACGCCGCAGGAAATCGCCGACGCGCTCTCGGATACCCAGCGCGATATTGTCGCCTGCGGTCCAACGAGTTTCGAAGAGGCCGAAGCGATCCCCGAGGACCTCTTCACCTGCGGCGAAATCTGGGAGAGCGACAGCGGCGACGAATGGCTGGTGTGGGAGCCGACCGAGCTCGGGCTGGCGGTTCGCGAGCTGTTGGCGGGGAGGGCGTAGGAGCGGCTGAGGGGCACGCTTGGGGAGCAGAAGTCCGGAGGGCAAGATAGAAGCAATATCTCGCGATACTGCAAGCCTTTGTCTGCACATCCTTTTTTAGTCGCTATCGCGAGACAGGTCACCCGCCGGCGAGATATGGTAAGCGCCAACGGCGGATTTGCGTTGATTGTGGCGGAATACCGCGAGACTCCTTGCGGCGCGGCGCTGATGTCCCATTTATGTTCCGGGGAGCGTCATTCCGCGAGGAAGGACGCACTATGGACGACGAGGAGTTTACGCCGCGGCTGGGGCGGATGCGCCGCCGGGGCAAGGAAGCAGGCTATCTTGCACTCGTCGTGAAAGCCGCGCGCGTCGCAGGCCGCCGCGCGCCCAGACGCGGAGGCTTCGACGGCAGCCGTATCGGCCGCGGCGCCGGCGTCGCCCGCGTGTTGCGATCGCGCGATCGCCATTCCGCTTTTCGGTCCCGGCGGGCGGTCGTCAAATTTCGTCTCGCGACGCTTGGCGGAAGGGGTGCCGGCGGCGCAAAGGCACATCTCAAATATATCGAGCGCGACGGGGTGACGCGCGAGGGTTCGCCGGGGCAGCTTTATTCCGCCGAGACGGACATCGCCGACGGCCGCGAATTCCTGTCACGCTCCGGCGGCGACCGCCATCAATTCCGCCTGATCGTGTCGCTGGAGGACGGCGATCAATATACCGATCTCAAGCCCTTCGTCCGCCGCATGATGGACCAAATGGAAAAGGATCTGGGAACCCGCCTCGACTGGGTCGCGGTCGACCATTTCAACACCGGCCATCCACACAGCCACATCATCCTTCGTGGCAGGAACGATCGCGGCGACGATCTCGTCATCGCCCGCGAATATATTTCCCACGGGGCGCGGGAGCGGGCGGCTGAGATTGCGACGCTCGATCTCGGGCCCCGCACAGAACTCGAAATCGAGGCGCGACTGCGCGCCGAGACGGGGGCCGAGCGGCTTACCGGGATCGACCGTCAGCTGATCGCCGATATGGACGAGCATCGTATAGTATCCGCGTCGGCTGCCGACGCGTTTCGACAGGCGCTTCGCACAGGCCGGTTGCAGAAGCTCGCGCGCCTCGGTCTCGCGACGTATATGGGCGGCGAAAGTTGGCGGCTCGAGTCCGATCTCGCCACTACGTTGCGCCGGATGGGCGAGCGCGGCGATATCATCCGCACGATGCAGCGCGAGATCACGGCGCGCGGCGGTGCGCAGTTGCACAGCGACCGGGTGATTTTCGATCCGGAGGAGCAGGGGACGGCGCCGCTCCTCGGCCGCGTCGTCTCGCGCGGGCTCGCAGACGAACTTCGCGACCGACATTTTGTGATCGTCGATGGGGTCGACGGGCGTGTTCACTATGTCGATGTCGGGCTGGGCAGTCACCTAGAGGCGACACCCGAAGGCGCTATCATTCGCATCGATAAGCGCGATGCACGCGTGCGGCAGGCCGACCGCACGATCGTCGAAGTGGCGGCGGCAAACGGTGGGCGATATTCACTCGACGCCCATCTCGAATATGACGCTGGGGCGAGCGAAGCTTTCGCGGGCACGCACGTCCGCAGGCTGGAGGCGATGCGCAAGGCGATGCGCAGCGTCGAGCGCGAAGCCGATGGAAGCTGGACGATCACCCCCGATCATCTGGCGAAGGTCGAAGCCTGGGAACGAGGGCGCCTGCGCGACCAGCCGGTCGGCGTCGAGCTGCTGTCGTTCAAACCGGTCGAGCGGACGGCGACGCTGGATGGCGCGACCTGGCTCGATCGCGATATGATATCCGACCATCCCGCTCCCGTGCGCGATGCGGGTTTCGGGCGCGAAGTCAGGGCGGCCCAGGCGATCCGGCGCCAGTGGCTTCTTGATGAAAATCTGGCCCATGAAAGCGGGGGCCGGCTCATCATCCGCCGCGACGCGCTGAACCTCCTCGCGCGTCGCGAACTTTTGCGTGAGGCAAACCGGATTTCTGAGGAGCTCGGAAAGCGCTTTCACGAGGCGGGGATCGGGGAGAGAATCGAGGGCCGGCTTGCGCGTCTCGTGAATATGGAAAGCAGGCGCCATGTCCTCGTCGAACGTTCGCGCGATTTTACCCTGGTGCCATGGCGCCCGGTCCTCGATCGTCATATCGGCAAAACGATTGCAGGAACGCTTCGTGCCGGCGGCATCGACTGGTCGCTCGGGCGCCAGCGCGGCGGACCATCGATTTCCTAGTCGTGCGCGCTGCGGTTAACATCCGGGAACGGTTGCGATTCCTCCCGAATGGAAGGGGTTCGGCCTTGCCAATGCCGGCATGCGCGGACACAGTAGAAGACGTAATGCGAACCGATCTTGATCATCTTCCGGCGAACAAACAGCGCGAACTCGAGCGCGTGAAGCAGATCGTCTTCGAAGAGTTCGAAGATGCGCTGGCTCTCGCGACCCAAGGCTGGAAGAAGAAGGGCCGGATCGACAAGATCATCCTCTATGGCAGCTATGCGCGCGGCGGTTGGGTCGACGAACCCCACACCGCGAAAGGCTATCGTTCGGATTTCGACCTGCTCATCATCGTCAACGACAAGCGGCTCACCGACAAGGTCGATTATTGGTCGAAGCTTGATGATCGGCTGACGCGCGAGCTCGCGATCGACCGCACGCTCCACACGCCGGTGAACTTCATCGTTCACACCCTACAGGAAGTGAATGACGGGCTCGCGCACGGGCGATATTTTTTCATGGATGTCGCGCGCGATGGGATTGCGCTCTACGAATTTGACGACGTTGAACTGCACACGCCAAAGCCGAAGACGCCTGAGCAGGCGCTCGACATGGCGCGAGAATATTTTGACGAGTGGTTTCCGCTCGCGATGCAGCGATTTGAACTTTCAAAGATGGGGGCGGAGAAGGGGTTTTTGAAGCCGGCCGCCTTCGATCTGCATCAAAGCTCAGAGTTTCTATATCATTGCGTGCTCCTAGTCCGGACCTTCTACACGCCACACGTACACAATCTTGGCTTTCTCCGCACGCAAGCGGAGCGGTTGGACATGCGCCTCGTCGAAGCCTGGCCGCGCGAAACCCGCGGCGACCGCGCTCGGTTCGAGAAGCTCAAGGAAGCTTATGTGAAAGCGCGCTACTCGAAACATTACCGCATCTCGGCGGAGGAACTGCGGTGGCTCGGTGCCCGGGTCGAAAATCTGGGGCGCGCCGTCCATGTGATCTGCTCCGAGCGGATCGCCGAACTCGAAGCCTTGGCAGGCGAGCGTCCAGTCGAGAATTGACTGCCGGGGTGCCACGCCTATTTTATCGGGGTATAGGCCTTTCCGTCGCCGAAAATCCTCTCCGAGCGTTCCTTGGCCTTGGCTCGCGTAAGGGCACGCTCGGCGTTGTGGCATTCCTCGCCGCGGACTGAACCATCACGACAACCTTCAACGACGCGCTTCGCTTCATCAAGATGCTCGGCAAAAAACAACTCGCTTCGCGGCTCGGGCGACCCGCATGCGCTCAGGCTGGCCGTCGCAATCGCGGTGAAAATCCAGATCGGTCTCATGTGCTCCTCCTCTCGGCTGAGTGAATATCCGACATCATCGGTGTTTAGTTTGCGCTCTGCCATACCCAGAACTGGGGATGACCACATTGCGAGGCTGCGCGCTCCCAGGCCCGCATCCGATTGCCGATTTTGTAGTGTTTGCGCACGCCGGGGTGACAGTTATGCGCCTGCTTCCGGCTGCTCGGATGAGGGCAAGGGAATCTGAGAGCGGACATTTAACTCCTTGCGGTGGACGAATCTGACCGTGCACATGCTTTTCGGTTCGTCGTGATTAATCCAAAGCAACGGCGCTGCGATGATGCCGTTCGTCGTCGGTGCCTGGACACGCGCATGTCGCTGTCGCTCCATTCCGACCCGGTTGTAACCGTCCGGGATGTGCACGGCGGGTAGCCGCTGTCTCGGCATCGCCTCACCTGTCAGCGATTGTCATCATTCCTACAGGCTTCGTCAGCGGACAGGGCGGCCGGCGTCGCCATAGGTCGGTCCTCACCGAAACGATGGATGGATGGGGCCATGACGACGCGATTATTGACCAGCCTGACGGTACTTGCGCTGGGAGCAATGATGCCGTTGCAAGCTGCCGCGGCGCAGCAGGCGTCGGCAACTGCCAGCTATGACGCGCTGGCCGCACAGGTCGGCCAGCGGGCCGGCGATCCCGATTTCGACTATCAGCTCGGGATCGCGGCGCTCGACGCGGGCCATTATGGCGAGGCGGTGATCGCGCTTCAGCGCGTTCTGGCAGTGCAGCCCAACAATGCCCCGGCTCGCGCGGAACTGGCTCGCGCCTATGCGCTTGCCGGCGACATCGACACGGCGCGGCAGGAATTCTCGACGGTCGTCGACGACCCCAGCCTGCCCGACCCGGTGCGGCAGCGCTTCACCGGTTTCGTGCGCCAGTTCGACAAGCAGATCGGCGGGGGCGGGTCGGACGTCTCGGGCTTTCTCGACGCGCGCGTCGGGCACGACAGCAACGTCAACGCCGCGACCGACCTGACCAGCATCGTCATTCCGCTGTTCAGCTTTCTGGGCCCCGGCACGCTCGGCCCGGGGGCGGTCGCGCAGGATGACGAATATTATGAAATCCAGGGCGGCGTGTCCGGCGTCACCGCGATCGGGCGGCAAGATCGGCTGTTCGCGAGCGTGCTCGGCAACTGGCGCGACAATGTCGACAGCCGCGTCTTCGACCAGGCGGCGCTGACCGGCACCGCAGGCTACGCGCACAGCTTCGCCAATCGCGATGTCGTTTCCATGTCGGGGCAGGTGCAGAGATTCTGGCTCGGTCACAATGGCTATCGCACCTCCTATGGCGTCATCGGCCAATATACCAAGACGCTCGATCGCGGCCGCGCGCTGACCCTGTCGGCGCAGTGGAACCGGTTCGATTATGATGGCGCGCCGCTGCGCGATGCCGACCGTCTTGCCGTGGGCATCGGCTATGTCACCCGTGCCGTTGCGGTCAATCTGACCGGCGGCAAGGAGGAGGTGCGGCGCCGGGCGGGCGATGCCGAATCCAACTGGTTCGCGGGCGCGAATATCGGTGGTGAACTGCCGGTGGCGCCCAGGCTGGCGCTGGTCGCCGGCGCGGCGTTCGATCTGCGCCGCTATGACCAGCCGGACGTGCTGTTCCTGACGAAGCGCCAGGATGAACGCCTCGACCTGACGGCGGGCGTGAAGTTCGCGCTGACCGACCGGCTCTTCCTCCAGCCGCGCGCCACCTGGACGCGCAACTGGAGCAACATCGTCCTTTACGATTACGAACGCTGGACCGTCTCGGCCGGCCTTCGCCTCGAATTCTGATCCGCTGATTTCCCCGGGAGAGATGATGTGATGACTTCCAATCCCAAGATTCGCCTGAGCGCCGTGCTGATGGCGACTGTTTCGGGTCTGTCGCTCGCGATACCGGCCCAGGCCGCGCACATCCTTTTCTCATCGAAGGGCGATACCCTGCCGTCGGTCGGCGAACGGGTGCACCAGGTCGACGGGCTCAAGCAGATCCGGCTCGACGGCGGTGCGACCATTTCGGTGCTCGATGCCGCCGACTATCGGATCAACGCCGACGGGTCGGTCGATCTGTATGCGGGAAGCGTGACGGTCGCGAGCGGCGCCGGCGAGACCGTCGTCCGGATGCCGGCCGGTGTCGAAGGGCGGGTGGCCGGTCGCGGTTCGGCGGCCAATTTCAGCGTGGCCGCCGACGGCGCCGGGCGCGGTCATGCCCTGTCCGGGCAGGTGAGCGTTGGCCCCGCCGACGACTTGCGGCGCTTCAAGGCGGGCGAGATGTTTGCCTTCGCGCCGGGCAGGCGGCCCGAACAGACGGTCGCGAACGGCGCGCAGGCGACGCCCGGCGCCGACGCGCCGCCGGTGGTGTCGATGGCGGACGGCGGGCCCGTCGCGGCCGCGCAGAACGGCGTGCCCGTCACCCTCGGAGATGCGCTGGCGGCGGCGGGTGCGTCGAGCGACATATTGGCGGCGGCGCGCCGCATCGATGCGGCGGTCGCGAATCCGGCGATCGAGACGTTCCCGAGTGGCGATCTTGCGCTGCTCGTCGCCCGGGCCGGCGACCTTGCCCATGCTTATGGCGGCGAATCCTTCCCGGCGGCGCAGGCAGACATTGTTCGCGCCTATCTGTCCTGGCTGGCGGGAGGCGGTTCGCGCGCCGATTTCCTGACGGCCTATGCGGGCTTCCTCGGCGATTATCTCGATCTGCTGCGTTCGGGCGCGGCGCCGTCGAGCTTTGGCGCGGCGGACCTCGCCAACATCGAGGCCTTTCTGGCCTATGGCGACCGGACCGGCCGACTGGCCCAGCTCGGCGCGCGCGATCGCGCGCTGGCGGAGGCCTATCTGGCCTTCCTGCGGGGCGGCGGTGATCGCGACCTGTTCACCGCGCGCTTCGTCGATCTGACCAGGGCCTATCTCGCTTTCGTCCGGGCAGGCGGAAATCCCGACGACTTCACACAGGCAAGCGCCGACACCATCGCCCGCTACATCGCGTTCCTGTCCGACAGCGGACTGGCGCAGCAACTCGGCGCGAGCGATCGGGCCTTGCTCGATGCCTATCTGGCGAACGGCGGGCTGGCTTTCGCCGGCCAGTATCGCGCGGCGCTCGACGGCTATTTCGCCTGGCTCGCGGCCGGCCGGTTGCCGAGCGGTTATGCGGAACTCGACGCCGCAACGCTGCGGACCTATCTCGAAACGCTGTCGAGCGCCGGTCTGCTCTCCGCGGTGGCGGGCGAGCGGGCGGCCTTCTTCTCCGCCTATCTCGACTGGTTGCGCGGCGGCGGCGCGCCCGATGCCTTCGCAGGGCTGCCCGCCAATGTCTTTGCGGGCTACGCAGGGCAACTCGACACCTATTTCGCCTGGCTCGCGGCAGGCAAGCTCCCGTCCGCCTATCAGGGTGCGGACGTCGCGCAGCTACAGGCGTTTCTCGCGCAATTGCAGGCTGCCGGGGCGCTCGAACGCTTCCTCGGCGAGCGGGCGGATTTCTTTGCCGCCTATCTCGCCTTTCTGCAGGGCGGCGGACAGGCCGACGCCTTCGCTGGCCTGAACGCCAATATCTTCGCGGGCTACGCCCAGGCATTGGCGGCCTATTTCGACTATCTTGAAAATGGCGGCATTCCGTCGGGCTATACCGCGCTGACACCGGCGCAGATACGCGCCTATCTCGCCGCGCTCGACGCGGCGGGGGCCAGCGGGCTTTTCCTCGGCGACAGGGCCGATTTCTATGCGGGCTATCTTGCCTTCATCGCGGGTGGCGGCAATCCCGATCAATATGCCGGGCTGCCCGTGCCGCCCGACTATCCCGCCTTCGCGGCGGCGCTGAATGCCTATGCGGCCTTCCTCGCCGGTGGCGGCCTGCCGGCGGATTATGACGCACAGAGCCTGGCGACGCTCAAGACCTATCTCGACGCGGTCGTCGCTTCGGGCCGGCTTGCCGACCTGCTCGGCAACAATGCGGCGCTTCTCAATGCCTATTTCGCCCATCTTGCCGGCGGCGGTGCCCCGAACGGCTTCAGCGGCCTTCCAGTTTATGCCAACTATGTCGTGGCGCTGAATGCCTATTACGCCTATCTCGCGAACGGGGGTCTTCCGGCGGGCTATGGCGCGCTGACACCGGCGCAGATCCGCGCCTATCTGGCGGCGCTCAACGGCGCTGGCGGCTTGTCGGCCTTTGCGGACCTCGATGGCTTTTTCGCCCCTTACTACGCCTATCTGGCGAGCGGCGGCGATCCCGCACAATATGCGGATCTTCCCGTCCATGACGTCTATGTCGCGGCGCTGAACGCTTATTATGCCTATCTGGCGAACGGGGGCCTCCCCGCTGGCTATACGACGCTGACGCAGGAGCAGATCGCTGCCTATCTTGCGGCGCTGAATGCGGCGGGCGGCTTTGCGGCGCATGGCGACCTCGATGCCTTTTTCGGCGCCTATTACGCCTTCCTCGCCGGTGGCGGCGATGCCGCGGATTATGGCGGGCTGCCGGTCTATGCGAACTGGCTGCAGGCGGTGCAGGCCTATTATGCTTTCCTGCTCGGCGGTGGGGTGCCGTCCGAATATACGGCGCTGACGCCGGAACAGGTCGAAACCTATCTTGCCGCGCTCGACCGCGCAGGGGTGCTGGAGGAGCGGCTGCCGGGCGCGGCGCTGCAATTCCTGGTCGCTTATCTCGCCCATATCGAAACGGGTGCCGATCCCGACCAGTTCGCCGGACTGCCCGGCACTGGCACCAATCCCGGCTATCCGGGCGGGTTCCCGAGCGGTGTGACCGGCGCGCGCGCCTATGCCGCCCATGCCGGTGTCTCCGCACACGCGTCGGGAGCGCCCCAACTCGATGCCAATGGCGCCCTGACCGACGCGGGCGACCTCGCCAACGTCGATGCACAGGTCGCCGATGTCGGGGGCGACGCGTCGGTGGTCGTCGGACGCTATACCAACGGCACCGCGCGCTTTCGCGGCGGCAATGTCAACATCGGCCCCAATGGCGGCGTGCCGTGGGTGGTGACCGCGCCGCTCGCCGCGCCGTTGCCGACGGCCGGCACGATCGACTATGAGGTGCTCGCCGCGACAAAGCCCGTATTCGCCTCCGGCCGCGCCGCGCCCGGCAGCTTCGACGCCAGTCTGACCATCGGCTTCGGCCCCTCCAACCTCAGCTACGGCTTCGACGGCACGATCGTCATGCCCGAGAATGGCGGCGACGTCCGCTACGACTTCGCGTCGGAGGGACGCAGCACCGGCGCTTTGGTGAATACCGGCGGTATCAACCCGGTCTTCAACATGAATGGCAAGATGACCGGCAGCGGCAGCGCCTGCAACAGCAGCAATTGCCTGATCCTCTTCTACGGCGGCTTCGGTGGGTCGCAGGACCGGATCGGCATGACCTATCAGACGGTCGACAACCCCAATTTCCAGAGTGCCGAGCGCATTCAGGGCACAGTCGCCTTTGCCTCGGCCGGCACCGGCGGCGTCGATCCGGACCCCGATCCGCAGTATAACAGCGTCGCACCGCCGCCCCGGCTCGCCTATGCTGGCGGTTTCAGTCCGACGGGTCCGGTGGTCAACTTCATCACCACGCTGACCCTGAACAACGGTCAGACGGTCCCGGGAAGCGAGAGCGGATCGATCGCGACCAGCTACGGGCTGTCCGGTGATGGCGGGCTCGTTCAATATACCCACGGAGGGGTCACCCGGACCAACGGGAGCACGACGATCACCGACGCGTCGGGCAATGCGGACATGCTGATCGGCCGCTGGACCGATGGCGTCAACACCGGCGCCAATCCCTTTACACTCAGCGCCGATCAGGGACTGCATTACATGCTGACCCGACCCGTCGCATCGGACTTCGCGCTGCCGGTGCAGGGCCTGATCAGCTATGACCTGCTGGCCGCGACGCGGCCGACGATCATCGACGGTTCGCTGCCGGCGGGCGGCTTCGACGGCGATATGGCGATCGTGCTGGGCGCCGCGCCCAAGGTGGCGTTCGACGCGACGATCACCATGCCCGGACTGATCGGCGAAGCCAACCGGACCTTCCGCTATGCGACCGCAGGCGGGATGTCGGACCCGACGCAGAGCCAGACCAGCCTCACCAGCTCCAGCGGCGGCCGTTTCGGCTTCCTCGTTCCCGGCGTCGCCGGCCCCGACTGCCAGACGGCCAATTGTCAGTTCGACGCGAACGGCGCCTTTGCCGGCAACAGCGAGCAACTCGGCCTGACCTATGCCGCGCGCAACGACCTGGGCGACGCCAAGACGCTGATCGGCGCCGCGCTGTTCGGCAACGGAACGCTTTCCGGGGGCCCTGCGCCCGAGCCGACCTTCGTGACCGCCAACCTCCTCAGTGCGGAGGCGCGGCTCAGTTCGACATACGACGCCAATACCATCCATCCGATCAACCTGTCGGTCACGGCAAACCCCAATGCGAACCAGGGTTATGAAATCGACGCGAGCGGCGCGATTGTCGGCATACGGACCATTGGAAGCTTCGGCGGATACGACCGGATCGGCACCGCGACGCACGCCGACAGCGGAATGACCGACAGCGGCGTCCTGCAATGGACGCGCTGGAGGGGTGGTACGCTCGATATGGGGCGCAATGCCGGCACTGGCGGCCGGAGCCCCGTCACGCTTTCCGATAACCAGGGCTATCATTTCATCGTCGGCACTCCATCCGTCAACCTGCCGGCTTCGGGCCGCGTCGATTATCAGCTCGTCGGCGGCACGCGTCCGACGCAGCGCTATGGCGCCGGTGCGCCCGGCGCACTGGTCAGCGGCGCCGCGGCGGTGCAGTTCGGCGCGCAGGCCAAAGTCGGAATCGATCTGGTGTTCGACTATAACAGCGACCGCTTCACCGCCCGGACCGCAGGCGGGCTCGCCGATCTGTCGGCGAGCGAGCTTTCGCTCTCAAACGGCGCCTTTTACGCGATCGGCGCGAACGGCAATGTGACCAGCACGGGCGGCACCTGCACCACCAGTTGCCGGGCGATCTGGACCGGCTTTCTTGCAGGACCCTCGGGCAAGGAAATGGGCCTCGAATATGTCGTCCAGCTGGGAAGCGCGACCAATGAGGTGATCGGTGTCGCCGGCTTCGCGGCGCAGCCCGCCCCGACCGTCTCGACCGGCGACTATACGAACCAGTATCTGCTCAACGTGACCTACGCCCGGACCAACGATGCCCATTATAATTCGAAGGTCACTTATGACGCGAACGGGGCGATCACGCAGTGGACGCGCAGCAACGGATCGCCGGTCGGCGTCCTGCCGCAGCATCGCGGACCCGCCGAGGAAAGCGGCAGCGTCAACGGGGTGATCGGCTGGGCGCGCTGGCTCGACACTAATAATTTCAACACTAGCGACCCTAAGCTGCCCAATTCGGGCAATCCGATCGTGACGGGCACCCAGGCATCGGCGTTGCCGACCAGCGGCGGAGTCGAATATCAGTTGATCGGCAAGACGCGGCCGGTCGATCGCGACGCCAATCTGGAACCCGGCACCTTCACCGGCAACCTCGCGATCGATTTCGCGACGAAGAAGGTCGGTTTCGATTTCGCCGTCGCCATCGACCAATATGGCTGGGAAGTCCGGACGGCGGGCGGCGCGGCCAACCCGGCCAACGGCGGCCACAATCTGTTGGGAAGCAGACAGGTCGAGTTCGACGGCGCCGCGCTGATCAGCGGCACGACCGCCGCGAGCTGCACCACCAGTTGTTCGAGCAATGTGCGCGGCGCCCTGTTCGGGCCGGGAGCATCGCATGTCGGGGTCGGCTACTCGATCAACGACGGAAGCCTGGCGGTCAGTGGTGTTGCGACATTCGCGGCTCCGCCGCCTGCCGTACCCTGATATCGACGCTTCCTAACGGCAATTGTCATTTGCCTGACAGCCTTGGTGTGTGGGCCGTGTCGATGACGCGGCCCATATTCCGTTGTTCAAACGAGGGAGGGTTTCCATGAACAAGTCGATTGCCGTCATCGCCGCGACCACGCTGCTCGCGGGCCCGTTATCCGCCGCCCACGCTGCGGAGCAGGAAGCGGTTACGCTCAACAAATGCACGCAAAGCTATGGCACCATCGCCGTGGTGGAGGGTGATACGCAGGGCTGGTCGAACTATGGTCTCGGCTCGCCGCGCGAACTGATCGCTTCGCTGGCGATCGAATCGGGTTGCTTCACGCCGCATAGTCCGGCGTCGGTCGCCCCGGCCGATTTCCTGATGAACGTTGTTGCGGGCGATTCCGAAGAGGTGGACAAATCGGTCGAGATGGCGAAATCGGCGGCGGTCGAAGGGCTGGTGCGTTCCGGCGCGGCAAGCAGCCTGGTGTCAAAGATCCCCGTCGGCGGTGCCCTGCTCGGCATGTTCGGCGGTTTTGGCGGCAAGAAAAAGCGCGTCGCTGCGGGCATCAAGCTGCTCAGTCCCTCCACCGGACAAGCGATCGTCACGGGGACCGGCGAGGTACGCAAGACCTCGATCAGTTTTGGAGGCGGCAATGCCTGGACCGCCGGGGCGAACGCTGCGGGCTATGGCGCGAGCAAGGACGGCAAGATGCTTGTCGAGGCCTTCGTCAAGGCCTTCAACGCCGTGTCCGCCCAGGGCGCGACCCTCGCCTCGCTGCCCAAGGCCCCACCGCTCGCCGCCGCTGCGCCTGCTGCCTCCGCAGCCAATGTGGCGATCGACACGGTGATGCGCGCAACGCCTGCCGTCGATGGCGCTTCGGTCCGCGCCTTGCGCGCCGGGACCGACCTGACCCCGACGGGCAAGCGCGATGGTCTCTTCATTGAGGTGAAGGACAGTTACGGCACCCAGGGATGGGTATCGGTCGAAGACCTTGGCTGAGAGCCCGTCTTGCCCCGGTCCGGAGGCTAT
The DNA here is from genome assembly GCF_016793825.1 of Sphingopyxis sp. Classification (GTDB taxonomy): domain Bacteria; phylum Pseudomonadota; class Alphaproteobacteria; order Sphingomonadales; family Sphingomonadaceae; genus Sphingopyxis. The sequence goes on along the minus strand of NZ_JAEULM010000051.1, from coordinate 8,055 downwards.
GCCAAAAGGGCCGGGGTCGCGATCTTGGGGGAATGACAGCGCCAACGACATGGAAACGCTGAAAATCCTTTATGTCGAGGATGATCAACGCGCCGCAGGCGAGGTCCAGGAACTGGCCGCCCGTCGGGGCGATATGGTCGTCTGGGAAAACAGCGGGTCGGGGGGGCTGCTGCGCGCGGGCATGGAAAAGTTCGATATCATCATCCTCGACCGGATGCTCGGGGACCTCGACGGCTTGACGATTCTGAAGCGGCTGCGCGAAAGCGGGGTCGGGACGCCCGTCCTGATGCTGTCGGCACTCGGCCGCACGACCGACCGCGCCGAAGGACTCGATGCCGGCGCCGACGATTATCTGGCCAAACCTTTCGAGGCCGAGGAATTGTTGGCGCGCCTTCGCGCGCTGCACCGGCGCGCCGCCGGCCGCGAACATAGTGCGGTAATCCTTTATGGCGCCTTCGAATGCCATGTGAAGGCGCGCACCGCCTTTCGCGACAACCGGCACCTGGCGCTCAGCCCGCGCGAATTCGAACTCTTCCGCTATTTCATGGAAAATGCGGGCGAGGTCGTGACGCGCGAAATGCTGTTGCAGGACGTGTGGAACATGTCCTTCGACCCGCAGACCAATGTCGTCGATGTCAATGTCGGGCGGATGCGGCGCAAGCTGGAGGAGGGGTTTGCCACACCGGCGCTCGAAACGATCTGGGGTTCGGGCTATCGCCTGCTGGACGGGAGGTAGTCGGCATCGCTCGCCGTTCCATCTTTTCGCGCCTCGTCGCCGTTGCGATTTTCCTGTCCGTCGCTCTCGTGTCGGGCCTGTGGGCGCTGACCGATCGGACGATCCGCTCGACGCTCGAAACATCGGCGCGCCGGTCGATCGACGTCGATCTCGCCGGTCTTGCCGACATCCATGCGGCCAGCGGTCCGCAAGAGCTCGAGCGCCGGATCGCCGACCGGCTGGCGATCACGCCGCGTGACGGCAGCGCGCCGCATTACATGCTCGCCGACGCGGACGGGCGGCGCATCGCGGGCGATATCCATCAATGGCCGAAGCTCGATCCGGCGATTTCCGAAAGCGGCGCGATCCGGGTGGGCAAGGGAACGAGCGCCTATGCGCGCGCGACCCGGCTGGGGCCGGACCTGCAATTGCTCGTCGCGCGCGAAACGTCGGACAATGGCGTGCTTCGCCGCCATGTCGCCATCGTGTTCCTGGGTGGGGGAGCGCTGTTCGTGCTGCTGGTCGGCGCGTGGGGGCGGACGGCGGCGGGGCGACTGCGCTGGCGCATCCAGCGCCTGAACGATGCCTTTCGCGAATCCGACGACGAACGCCTGACGGCCATGGCGCCGGGCCGCCGCGCCGACGAGATCGACGAACTGACCGGGCACAGCGCCGCGGCGCTCGCGAGGCAGAAGCGGCTGGTGGAGGCCTACCGCGACACGTCGGATCAGATCGCGCACGAAATCCGGACGCCGTTGATGCATCTCGACGGGCGGCTGACCAAGGCGCTCGCTGCCGACCCCGGCGAGACCGTTGCCGCCCGTCTGCTTGAAGGGCGCGCCGACATCAAGCGGCTGGTTGCAATGCTCGAATCGCTGCTCGACATCGCGGCGAGCAAGGCGCGTCAGGGTGATCGCCACGGCCTCAAGCAGTTCAACCTCAGCGAAATGGTCACGCGAATCTGCGAGCTATACGCCGACAGCGCCGAGGATTCGGGCCATGCATTCGCCTGGGACATCTCGCCCGGCATCCTGTTCGACGGAGAGAAAATGCAACTCACGCAGCTCGTGACCAACCTGCTCGACAATGCGCTAAAATATGTTCCGAAGGGCGGCACGATCCGGCTCTCGCTCGCCGCCGGACCGGTCTTGACCGTCGAGGATGACGGCCCCGGAATCGCGGAAGCCGATCGCGACAGGATTTTCGGGCGTTTCTATCGCAGCCGCGACGAGGCGTCCGATTCGCCGGGGAGCGGGCTTGGTCTGGCGCTGGCAAAGGCGATCGCCGAACGACACGATCTGACCATCGTGCTCGAGCCGTCCGAAAGGGGAGCCAGATTTGTGGTGAAGGAGGGAAGGCGATGATACGCGGAGTGATATGGCCGGGCGCGGCAATCCTCCTCTCGGTCCTGTCGGCCTGCGCCGCGCCGCGAGCGGCGGGCCTTAGCCCGGCGGAGCCCGCGTCGCTGGCTGGCGGTTTGGCCCGCGACATGATCGATGCCGAACGGGCCTTTGAAACCGGAAACAAGGCCGCACTTGCCACGGCGGTGGCGCGCATCGATCGGCGCAACCCGCATCCGATCGACGACAGCGCGGGCGATCCCGTCGCCCGCTGGCGCGAAGCCGTTCCCGAGGCCATACCGCCCGTGCGCGGACGCGCGCTCGGCCCTGGTTATGTTCGCGGCACGCTGGCGCCGGGCGGGGCGCGGCGCATGGACCAGGTGTTCCTGTCGGGGCAGGTGGCGACGGTGGCCGCCAGCGCGCGACCGCAAAAGGATTTGCGGCTGAAGATATTTGACGGTGAAGGCAAGCTGGTCTGCGACCGCTCGCCCGCCCATGTGCGCGACTGCAGCTTCACGCCCGTCTTTACGCAACGCTACCGGATCGAGATCGCCAATGGCGGCGCGGCGACGGCGCATTATTATCTGGTGGTCGATTAGAGTGATTTCGAGTGAAATGGAACATTTCACGAATCATAAATCGCGGTAAAACAACAAGCTAGGGCCAGATTTTGACTCCATCAAGATCGTACCGGCTCTAGCCCTATTTTCGGGAGATGACATGGTCACGCGGGGAATCGACCGGACGGTCTGGGTCGCGTGCTTTGCTGCGGCGTTAGCCTGCAACGCGGCGGCTTGGGCGCAGGACGGCGCGATCGATCGCAGCCGGCTGGAAGCTCTGACCGCACAGTTCGACGCCGCAACGGCGGACGCCGATCCCGCCGGATACCGCGCGCTGGCCGACGAAACGCTGGCCGAGGCAAAGCGCCTCCATCGCGGCGATCACCCCGATATCGCGCTGGGCGAACTGCATGTCGCCATGGCGCTGGCCTCTTCGGGCGACATGGACGCCGCGCTCGCCCTTGTCGATCGCGCGATCCCGCGCCTGGAGGCGGATCCCGCCTATCGCGGGAACTGGCGCAATGCGATCGGCGCGCGCGCCTATATTCTCAATTTCAAGGGCGAACATGCCGCGGCGCTCGCGCTCAACGAACGCTTGATCGCCGATTATGAAGCGATCCCCGAGGGCCGGAAGGAGCGCGACTATGCGACGACCCTCTCGAATCTCGCTGCATCCTATCTCGAACATGGGCGGCTCGACGATGCGCTCGCGCGCAACCGGCAGGCGATCGACATCGCGCTGACGCTCGATCCGGTTCCCCCCGACGTGGCGATCTGGAACGCCAATCGCGTCGTCTATCTCTATTCGGCCGGTCGCACCGAGAAGGCGATCGCGACAGCGCAGGACGCCATCGCCCGCGTCGGCCCGGCCATCGGCCCTGACCATCCGATGATGGCCAATCTCTATGCCAATCTCGGTGCGATCCTGTTGCGCGTGAACCGTCCGCACGACGCGATGCCGATGATCCGCCATGCCTATGAACTGACCGAGGGGGCGAATGGCGGCCCCAATCAGAACAGCGCGGCGATGCGAGTCCAGTTCGCACAGGCGCTGATCCGCGCCGGGCGCGATGTCGACGCGATCGCCTTTCTGGACGCGGCCACGCCGATCATCGATGCCCAGCTCGGTGCCCAGAGCGACCGCGCTCTGGTTGCCCGCGACACTCGGCTGATCGCGCTGCTCAACACCGGTCACGGCGCAGAGGCGGAACCGCTGGCGCGGGAGTTGATCGGCATTCGCGATGCGCGCTTGCCCGAGGGGCATCGGGATCGCGCCAACGCGCGCGAGAATTTGGCGAAGGCTGCCTTTGTCAATGCCGCTTGGCAGACGGCGGAGCAGGCTGCGGCAGAGGCGGTCGCGCTGCGCGACCGGATGCTGCCACCCGAACATCCCGACCTCCTGCTGGCGCGTGCCATGCTGCTGCGGGCGCAGGACCGCGCCGACCGTCGACCGCCGGCGGATCTGCTGATGGAGGCGCGCGCGCTGTTCCGGGCGCTGACCCTCAACGCCAATCTCGCGCGCGGATCGGCGCAGGCGGAGCGCCAGCGCCCGGCTTATGGCTGGCTTGCCGAACTGTTCGCCCGGCGCGGGGCGGTCGAGGATGCGTTCGAGGCACAGCAATGGGCGGCGCGGAGCAGCATCGACGACGCGCTTGCGATCGTCGAAAGCGAACGCGCCGTGACGGTCGAGCCCGAATTTGCCGCGGCGGTTGCAACGCGCCGCCAGCTTCTCGCCGCGCGGCAGGGGCTGGAGGCGAAGCTCGACGCCAATCTGATGCGCCCCGATGCGGCTTTCGATCTGGCTGGTCTGGCCCGCGAGCTGGACAACAACCGGCGCGCGATCGGCGATCTCGACGCCACGCTCTCCGCCGCGCAGCGCGCAAGGCTGACCTTCACGCCGGCGACGCTCGCGCAATTTGCCGGTCCGGTCACCCCGCGCAGCGCGTCGGTCATGTTCACCGATCTCGGTCCGTCCTGGCTGGCAACGATGGCGACCGATGCCGGGACGCGGCAATATCTGATTCCCGACGGGGCGGCGCTGGCGAGCCTCGTCGGCCGTCTGCGCACCGCGATCGATGGCGGCGCGGCGTCGGATTTCGATCCGGCCGCCGCCACGATGCTCTACGCCCGCCTTTTCCCCGGCGAGGCCGATACCATGCTGAAGGGCACGGAGCGGCTGGCGGTAATCGCCAATGGATCGCTCGGGGCCCTGCCGTTCGGGATGTTGATGCCCGGGGGCAAGCGCGGACCCTATCTGATCGACCGCATGGCAATCAGCCGCCTGGTCCGGGCTCCGCAAGGCGCGCGTGCGGAAACGGGAGCCGGCGCGATCGACACGCTGGTGGCGCTCGGCGGCGTGGAGGGGCGCCGGACGGGCGAACGGATGGCGATGCGATCGGGCGGCGCGGCGCACGAAATCGCCGAATTGCCCGATCTGCCCGATGCCCAACGTGAATTGGGGGCGCTGGCTGAGGCGCTGGGGACCGGCAGCAACCATCTGTTGATCGGCGATCACGCGACCGAGGCGGGCCTGCGCGCGGCCGCGGTGCCGCCGGGATCGGTGCTCGCTTTCGCCACGCATGGCCTGTTGCCCGGCGATTTCGACGGATTGGACGAGCCGGCGCTGCTGCTCAACCCGGCGGGAGAGGATGACGGTCTCCTCAAGCCGAGCGAAATTGGGTCGCTGAGCCTGCCGGCGCGGCTGGTCATCCTTTCAGCCTGCAACAGCGCAGGCGCGGCCGGTGCCGACCGGCCCCAGCTCTCGGGGCTCGTTCAGGGGTTTTTCCTTGCCGGAGCCGACGAGGTGATGGCGAGTCACTGGCCCGTCCGCGACGATATCGCGCGGCGACTCTCGGTCGGCATGGTCGGCGGGATGCGTGCCGGCGAAACGCCCGCCGAGGCCCTGCGCGCCGCCATATTGACGGTTCGCAAGGGAAATGACGGTGAAGCGAAAGTCGACAATCCGGGGCTATGGGCCCCATTTGAGCTGTTTTCGGGCTGACCTGACGATTAAGTCATTCATGCCAAGGCACGACCCGCGTCGAAAAGTCTGCATTGTTGTCTCGTTGGCCGAAAGCTGCCTGACCGCTAACGTTGAGAGTTTCGGACGCCGCCAGGCGTCGGAAAGTCTTCGATGCCCGAACCGCGGGGGTCATGGGCTGAGCTATGGGGAAAGCGGTTTTGCGCTGATGGTGGGGAAGCCAGGTGCTGCCCAAAAGCAGACGTGCGCGATATCGGACCGTCTGGATATGGGTCGTAATAGCGGACGTGCAAAAGCAGACGGGCCGATTTTGGTGAGGCGACGTCTGCTTTTGGGCAGCGCCGGGGTGAGCGGGTCCGCTTCCAGGCGCGGGTGTGCCCTGGAGGAGGAAGGCGATGGGCCGTGCCGGGTCACGGCGCAGGTGCCCCGGATGAGAGTACGGACGGTGGCGGCGCGCGAGGCTGATAGCGGCGCTCGAAGACCTCGATGATGATCATCGTACCGCCGCAGCACGGACAGGTTGGCCGTGGTTCGGCATCGTCGGCGGGCTCATCGATGGGTGGAGATGCGACATCGAGCAGGCGGCGGGCGCGTTCGAGATGATCCTTGCGGCGTGCGCTGGCGAGGAGGCCATAGTGGCGGATGCGGTGGAACCCGCGCGGCAGAGCGTGGAGAAGAAAGCGGCGGATGAACTCGTCGGCGTCGAGGGTCATGACCTGCTGCCGTCCGTCACCGGCCTTGCGGTAATCCTTGTAGCGGAATGTGACCCCGGCCTCGTCGAACCGGAGGAGCCGGCTGTTCGATATGGCGACGCGATGGGTGTAGCGGGACAGATAGGCGAGCACCGCCTCGGGCCCCGCGAACGGCGGCTTGGCATAGACCACCCAGCGCTTCTTGCGGACCGGTGACAGGTGCCGCAGGAATGCGCGCCGCTCGGCGAGATGCGTAATGCTGCCAAAGAAGGCGAGCTTGCCGGCATCGTACAGCGCGCGAAGGCGGGTCAGGAACAGCCGGCGGAACAGGGCGCCGAGCACGCGGACCGGCAGCAGGAAGGCCGGGCGTGCTGATATCCAGCGTGTCCCATCGCGCGAGATGCCGCCGCCCGGCACGATCATGTGGATGTGGGGATGATGGGTGAGCGCTGAGCCCCAGGTATGGAGGACGGCGGTGATGCCGATCCGGGCGCCGAGGTGCCTGGGGTCGGCGGCGATGGTCAGCATCGTGTCGGCCGCGGCCTTGAACAGCAGGTCATAGACGAGCGCCTTGTTGTGGAAGGCGATCGCGGCGACCTCGGCAGGCAGGGTGAACACGACATGGAAATAGCCCACCGGGAGCAGGTCGGCCTCGCGCGCTTCGAGCCAGCTGCGCGCGGCGGCGCCCTGGCACCGCGGGCAGTGCCGGTTGCGGCAGCTGTTGTATGCGATCCGCCAATGCCCGCAGTCGGTGCAGGCCTCGACATGACCGCCGAGAGCGGCGGTGCGGCAATGCTCGATCGCCGACATGATCTTGAGCTGATGCAGGCTGATGTGCCCGGCGTGGGCGGCGCGATAGGCAGGTCCAGCATCGCGGAAGATGTCGGCAACCTCGAGTGAGGCGCGCACCGCTCAGCCGTCAGGGGCCTCCTCGCTCTGCGATGCGAGCGCGAGCCTGTCGAGCGGGCTGACGATCGAGCGGACGGTCTTGGTGGCAACCTGCGTATAGAAGGCGGTGGTGTTTAGCTTGGCGTGGCCGAGCAGCGCCTGGATGACGCGGATGTCGACGCCATCCTCGAGCAGGTGGGTGGCGAAGCTGTGGCGCAAGGTGTGCGGTCCGACGCGCTTGTCGATATCGGCGGCCTCCGCGGCTTCGACGACGACACGATAGAGCTGGCGGGTGCTGATCGGCGCCGCGGCGCTCTGTCCGGGAAAGAGCCAGCCGTCGGGAACGAGGATGCCCTGCTGCCGCCCCGCGCGCCACCAGTCGCGCAGCAGCAGGAGCAGGCCTTCGGGCAGCATGGCGTTGCGGTAGCGACCGCCTTTGCCGCGCTCGATCCGCAGCAACATGCGCTTGCTGTCGATATCGGTGACCTTGAGCGCCGATACCTCGGCGACGCGCAGCCCGGCGCCATAGGCGACCGACAGCGCCGCCTGATGCTTGAGGGAACGGGTCGCATCGAGCAGCCGCTTCACCTCGGCCATGGTCAGCACGACCGGGATCTTGCGAACCTGCCTCGTGCGGACGAGCTTGCGCGCGAGATCGGGGCGGTCGAGCGTGTGCGTGAAGAAGAACCTCAGCGCGCCAACGATGCTGTTCATCGTTGGTGCGGGGACGCCCGCCTGTTGCTGCTCGATCTGGAACTGCCGGACATCCTCGGCGCTCGCGGTGTGGGGCGAGCGTCCGAGCCAGGTCGCGAACCGTCCGACATCGCGAAGATAGTTGCGCTGCGTCTCCTTCGAGAAGCGGCGCATGGTCATGTCGTCG
>NZ_JAEULM010000022.1 GCF_016793825.1 Sphingopyxis sp. | reverse complement strand
ATCGCGCACGTCCGCTTTTGGGCAGCAACTGGCTACCTCGCCATCAGCGCAAAACAACTTTCCCCATAGCTCAGTCCATGCGGCCCGCGGTTCGGGCACCGAAGACTTTCTGACGCCTATCGGCGTCTGAAACTCTCAACGATGCACCGAAGACTTTCTGACGCCTATCGGCGTCTGAAACTCTCAACGATATCGGTCTGGCCGCTTCTCGAGGGGGCACCCGCAAACCGGACATGGAGGCGAGGATATTCGTGCCGATATGCATCTCGGCCAGCGTTCGAACGCGTCAAAGATTGCTAGCCTCGCGCGACTAGGTCCTCCTTGATCGCGCGGCGCAGTATCTTACCGGCGCCATTTCGGGGCAGGAACGGAACACGCTCGATCCGTTTGGGAATTTTATATCCTGCGATCCGCCCACGCATCCAAGCGATTATTGCTGTATCGGCAATCTGTTCGTCGCGCAAAACGACTGCTGCAGTGACGGCTTCGCCCCAACGTGCGTCGGGAAGTCCGACAATCGCGACCTCGATGATCGAAGGATGAGAGGATAGCAGCGATTCAACCTCGGCCGGATAGACATTCTCGCCGCCGCTAATGATCATGTCGTTGAGCCTGTCGCGCACGAAGAGATAGCCGTCGGCGTCGAGATAGCCGGCATCGCCGGTGAGCAGCCAGCCGTCGGCGTCGATCGCCGCCGCGCTCGCATCGGGGCGGCGCCAATACCCACTAAGGTTGAGCGGTGCACGAATGGCGATCTGGCCGGTCTCGCCTGCGGGCAGCGACGCGCCCGCCGCATCGCGGATATCAAGCTCGACCCCGGGCAGCGCCTGACCCGCCGATGCCAGCCGCGGGTTGCCGGGAACATGGTCCCCGGGCGCCAGCGCGACCACCGTGCCCGAGGTTTCAGTCATCCCGTACTGCTGCGCGAAATCGCACGACAGCCTCCGCATCGCATGATCAAGCACCGCCGTCGGCATCGGGCTGGCGCCATAGAGGACGGTCCGGAGGCCGCCGAAGTCGATGGCATCGGCGCGCGGATGGTCGAGCAGCAGTTGCAGCGCGGCGGGGACGAGGAAGGTTTTCGAAAAGGCGCGCGCCTCGATCAGCGGCAGGATCGTCTCGACATCGAATTCGGGCAGAATGATGTTCGGGCGGCCCGAATCGAACGCCATCAGCGCCCAACCCATGCCGCCGATATGGAACATCGGCATCGCGAGCAGCCCGGCGTCGCCGTCGTCCCAGCGATACCAGTCGATGTCGCGCCACAACGGCCGCGCGCCGAGCAGTGCGCGGTGGCTGAGCATCGCACCCTTGGGCTTGCCGGTCGTGCCCGAAGTGTAGAGCTGGAGCGAGATGGCCTCGGCGTCGTCCGCGGCGGTTTCGGCCAGCGGGGTCGCGCCGTGCGCCCAGTCGGCGCCTTCATCGAGCACGGTGATACGGACATCGAGACCCGCCGCCGCCTGCCGCGCCGCGGCGTCATATTCGGACGAGGCGAAGAGGATCGGCGCTTCGGCGTCGGCGATGATGAAGGCGAGTTCATCGGGCGCAAGGCGCCAGTTGAGCGGGACGAAGGTCGCGCCGAGCATGTTCGCCGCGACCCACAGTTCGAATCCCGCGACATGGTTTTTCGACAGCCAGGCGACGCGGCTGTCCGGACCGACGCCCACGTCGGCAAGCGCCCCCGCGACAAGGCGGCAGCGCGCCGCGAACGCCGCGAAGCCGATTGTCCGTCCCGCAAAGATGAAGGCGGGATTGTCAGGGGTGGTTGCGGCGAAATGTGCGGCGAGCGCGGGAAGCGTCGTCGGTCGGCCCATCATCCTGTCCTCGTCATGCCACGCGGTGGAGCAGCGCTTCGCCCGCCGCGATCCGGCGGCAATTTTCGCGTGCGACCGCCATGCTGCGAGTCAGCGTCTCGGGGGTCAGCCATGCGAGGTGCGGGGTGGCGACGACCTGCGGCAGCGTCAGCAGCATATTGTCGGGGCGTACCGGTTCGGCGGCGAACACATCGAGCCCTGCGCCGCGCAGACGTCCGCTCGCGAGCGCCTCATACAGCGCGACTTCGTCGATCAGTTCGCCGCGTGCGGTGTTGATGATGATCGCGCCGGGGCGCATCAGCGCCAGCCGTCCAGCATTGACGATTTCGCGCGTGCTCTCGGTCAGTGGGACATGGAGCGACAGGATATCGCTTTCGGCGAACAATGTGTCCAGATCGACCGCCTGGCCGATGGTCTGGTCCTTTGCCGCAGGATCGTGGAAGAGAACCCGTCCGCCGAGCGTTGCGACCGCGGGTGCGATCCGGCGCGGAACCTCGCCGAAGCCGAGGAAGCCGACGGCGCGGCCGCTGATTTCACCCATAGTGTCGAGCAACGCGGGCTCGGGCGCCCATTGTGCGGCCTCCTTGGTCAGCGCGTCAAGCGCCGGGATGCGGCGCAGCACCGAAATCATCAGCCCCAGCGCCAGTTCGGCGACCGCCTGGCTGTTGGTGCCGGGCATGTTGGCGACCGCGACGCCATGCTCGCGCGCGGCATCGAGGTCGATCGTGTTCACTCCGACGCCGATCTTCTGGATCAGCCGGAGCCGCGGCGCGCTCGCGATCATGTCGCGCGTCACCGGTTTCAGTACGTGGAGCAAGACCTCGGCATCGGCGATCTCGCGGTCGAAGTCGGGGCTGTCCTCGTCGATGACAATGATCTCGAGTTCGCTTGCGAGGTCTGCGAGCGAGGCGCGAAAACCGGGGCTCGCGCGATAGTGGAGCACCGCCTTCATACGCCGAGCCCCGCGTTGACCGACGGCGCGAAGGCGGCGATGCCGTTGAACTTGGTGCCGACGCCCATCGCTTCCTCGATGCGCAGCAGTTCGTTCCACTTCGCCATCCGTTCCGAGCGCGCGAACGAGCCGACCTTGAGCTGGCGCGCGTTCCAGCCGACCGCGAGATGGACGATCGTCAGATCCTCGGTCTCACCCGATCGCGCCGAGACGATCGTCGCCCAGTCGTGCGCCTGCGCGGCGTCGAGCGCCGCCTTGGCCTCGCTCACCGATCCAGCCTGGTTGACCTTGACGAGCACCGCGTTGCACGCGCCCGCCTGCGCGGCCTGGGCGACGCGCTCGGCGCTGGTCACTAGATAGTCGTCGCCGATGATCTGGATCTTCGACCCCAGCCGCTGCGTCACCGCGACCATCCCCGGCGTGTCGTCCTGACCCACCGGGTCCTCGATCGACAGGATCGGATAGCGATCGGCCCAGGCACAAACGCGCTCGACCATTTCCGCGCTCGTCGCACGGGCGCCGTCGAGCGCCATCACATACCCATCGCCGTCGGCAAATTCGCTGGCGGCGATGTCGAGCGAGATGAACACATCCTCGCCGGGGCGGTGCCCGGCGCGTTCGATTGCCTCGATCAGCGTTTCGAGCGCCTGTTCATTGGTGTCGAACATCGGCCACCAGCCGCCCTCGTCGGCGGTGCCGGCGAGCCGGCCGCGATCGTGCATCACTTCGCCTGCGGCGCGATACACGTTGCCAGTGACCTCCAACACCTCGCGGATCGAACCGGCGCGCGGTACCATCACCATGAAATCCTGGATGTCGGTGCGTCGTCCGGCGTGCGCGCCGCCGCCGAAAATCTGGATTTCGGGGAGTGGCAGCGACACCGGCCGGTCCTGTGCCAGCCAGCGCCACAGCGGCACGCCTTCGGCTGCCGCCGCCGCGTGCGCCGCCGCCATCGATACCGCGACGGTCGCATTGCCGCCGAAGCGCAATTTGTTGGGTGTGCCGTCCGACCGGCAGAGCGCGGCGTCGATGTCGCCCTGATCGCGGACGTCGGCGCCGTGCAGCGCGGCGGCGATCTCGCCATTGACCGCGGCGACCGCCTTTTCGACCCCCATTCCGCCATGACGTGCACCGCCGTCGCGTAGGTCGACCGCCTCATATTTGCCGCGCGAGGCGCCCGCAGGGGCGATAGCGCGGCCGATGGCGCCGCCTTCAAGATGCACTTCGGCCTCGACCGTCGGACGCCCGCGCGAATCCCACACCGAGCGGGCGTGGACGCGGGAAATCCTGTTGTTCATCAAGCTGCCATGCATTGGGACCAGTTCCTTCTGAGCGTAGCGAGGCCGACGTCGTCGCCGACCGGAGAAGCGAGGGCTCCGCGGGCGAAGCGCCGCACGAAATCCCGCGCGGGATCATCGAGATATTCGACCGGCGATTTGCCATCGACGCGGGCGAGGAGCAGCGCGGCGAGTAGCGGCGCGGTGCGGCGCGACAGCGTGATCGGGTCCTCCCAGTGCGCGACGCCCAGCCAGGCCCCTGCGAGCGCGTCGAAGGCGGCGAGCATGGCGGAGCTTTCGCGCTGCAGCGACTTCAGCAGCAGGTGCGTCAGGCAAAAGGCGGCGTCGAACGCCGGATCACCGTACCAGGCGCATTCGGCGTCGAGAATCACGGGACCCTGGGGTCCGTGCAGGATATTCTTGGGGCTGACGTCACCATGGACGAGAGCAATTCTGGTTTCGGCGAGCCGCGCCGCGATCGCGCCGATGCGCCCAGCGAGGTCGGGGTGAGCGTCGGCGGTCGCATCGAGATAGGGCGAGATGCGGAGCTGGCGAAACAGGTCGTCGCTGGCGAAATCCTGTGCGACGGCGGCGTCACCGGCGGTCGCATTGTGGATCGCGGCGAGCGCGGTGCCGACCTTCGCCGCAAAGCCGGTATCGATGGTGCCGGCCAGCAATTGCTGCTTCCACACCGGGTGCGCGGGGGGATCGAACCACTGCATAACGAACATGTTGCGTTCGGGCAGCCATGCGAGCACTTCGGGCACCGACAGGCCGCTCGCCTGTGCCTTGCGCAGCCACATCACCTCAAAGGCCGCGCGTTCGACGGGCGCCTCCCAGACGGCGGCGACGCGCAGCCGGGGCAGCGCGCGCTTCACGCACACGGTGCGATCGGTCAGGTCGACGCGATAGACGTCGCACGACACCCCGCCCGATATCGGCGCGACGCGGCGGACGCCGGCTTCGCTCGCGGCGACCCTGCATTCCAGCAAAGCGGCGACAATCGCGTCCACCGCATCGGATGGTGCCTGCAGGTCCATGGTCTGGTTCATTTCCGTATCCAGTTGGCGGGGCCGGCGACACGCGCCGGCCCCGCCCGTTCGTCAGTCGGCGCGCAGCCGCGTTTCGAGGCGGCCGAGGCCTTCCACCTCGGCGACCATGAGGTCGCCGGGCTTCAGATAGGTATCGGTCGCCATCCCGACCCCGGCGGGTGCGCCGGTGAACAGCAGGTCGCCCGGGCGCAGCGTGCTGTGCGAGCTGTAGGATTCGATCAGTTCGCCGACGGTCCAGATCATCTCCTTGGTCGTCGAATCCTGCTTCAGATCGTCGTTGACCCACAGCTTCAGCCACAGATTTTCGATGTCGACGAACTTGGCGGGAACTAGCCACGGACCGACCGGGGCGGCGTTGTCGAACGCCTTGCCGGCGACCAGGTCGAACTGACGGATGTGGCGCGGATTGAATTGCCAGTCGCGCGCCGACAGGTCGTTGCCGACCGCATAGCCCGCGATGTGCTGCGCCGCGTCGGCAGCCTTGATGTTGCGGCCTTCCTTACCGATCACGATGACGATTTCCACTTCCCAGTCATATTTCACCGTGTGGCTGGGGAACGGAATCTCGCGGTCGGCGGCGAGTTGTTGGTCGGATCCCTTGAGGAAGAAGAGGCAGTCATAATCCTCCTTCTTGATCTCGCGCTTGGCGTCCTTCCGCAGGTGGCAGTAATAATTCATCCCCGCGCAGACGATCTTCTTGGGGTTGGTCACGAGCAGGTCGTAGCGCACACCGTCGGCGCCTGGGGTCAGCGTCGCCTTGCCCGCGCCGTCGAAACCCGCGACGGCCTGTTCCAGCTTCGCGAAACTTTCGTCCCACCGGGGTAGCAGATCGAGCAGGCCTTCGGCGGGATTGGCGATCAGCCCGGGGGCGACGTCGCTCAGCGGGTAAAATTGGTCGCCAGTCTTGACGGCGGGAATCTGCTGGCCGTTCTTTTCCAGAACGCAAAGTGCAAAGCTCATATCTTCCTCCACATTGGGGATGGAGCGGCGCCGTCGCCAGCCATGAAAGCTAACGATAGCACCGCGATCACATTTAACGGCTGCCGAAGCTCTTGCGGAATTCCACGCCGATCAGGCGCGGCGTGCCGACGTTGACGATATTATATCCCAGCGTCCGGTCGAGATCGACCGCGCCGACGATATACTCCTTGTCGAGCAGATTCTTCGCGAAGATCGCGACATCGGCATCGAGTTCGTCGACGTGCAGGCTGATCCGCGCATCGACGAGGCCATAGGCCTTCTGTGTCACGCTCGACTGCACCAGCGCGGCGGGACGAAGCGATGTCGCGCTGCGCCAGTTCCAGCCGGCGATGAACTTGAGGTCGCCGATCGAGGTCGGAAGCTGATAGGTCAGGTTCGTCGCCAGCGTCCAGCGCGGAACCGGGAAGCGTTCGTCGCTGCGGTCGCCGATGATCGGATCGGCGAAGCTCGAATAGCTTGCATCGGTATAGCTCGCGTTGACATTCAGCGTCAGCGCATCGGTCGGCTGGGCGGTGATTTCGGCCTCGACGCCGTTGATCTCCGCCTTCGCGGCGTTCGTCACCAGCGTCGTCGCGCTGCCGACCGGCGGCTGAATGCTCGTGCTGCGCTGAATATCCTCATAGATGGCGTGATACCCGGCGAGGTTCAGGCGCAGGCGCCGGTCGAGCAGGTCGAGCTTCGCGCCGATTTCATAGTCGGTGACGGTCTCGGGCCGAAACGGGTTGAAGGTGCGCGGATCGGATGCCTGGCCGCGCAGATTCTGGCCGCCGCCCTTGAAGCCGCGCGAGGTGCGGGCATAGAAGAGCGTTCCGGTGCCCGGCGTCCAGTCGAGGCTGAGCAGATAGGACCAGTCCGAATAGGTGTCCGACAAATAGCCTTCGCAGGCGCCGTTGATGCGGATCGAAGTCGGGATGTTGCAGCCGAGTGCGTTGCGGTTGCGCGTCAGCAGCGATTTCGTCTCTTCGGTCCAGCGCAGCCCTGCGGTGATACGAACCGCGTCCGACACGCGATAGTTCGCCTGTCCGAACACCGCGACACTCTTGTTGGTGACGTCGCCGTCGCTGATCCCCGGGTTGGTCGGAAGGATCGGCGGCAGCGTACGGCTCACCGTGAACTCGTTGCCCGTCTCCTTCGAATAATAGCCGCCGAGAATCCACGACAGACGCTCGGCCGGGTCGGACAGCAGTTGCAGTTCCTGGCTGAACACCTTCGACTTGGTCACATAATGGGGCTCGAACAGCACGATCGGCGTGCCGTCGAAATCGACATAGGAGTCGCGGTCGGCCCAGCGGTTGGCGGTGATCGACTTGAGGCTCAGATAGTCGCTGACGTCGAAATCGATCGTTCCCGACACGCCATAGCCTTCATAGTCGTTCGCCTGCGGCGAGGTCGTCGGCGCGTCGTAGAAGGAACCGGCGTTGTTGCCGATCAGCGCGGTCTGCAGATAGGCATAGGCCGCCTCGCGGTTCGCCGGCGTGTCGGCGAGGCCCTGTTGCGCCAGCGTTGCGCGCAGCAGATTGGTTGGCGCGGGCAAGGTCGAGCCGGTTGCCTGCGGATAAGGATTGAGCCACGACAGGCGCGTGATGATGCCGTCGCCCTTGATCCGCTGATAATCGCCCGACAGGTTGATGCGCAGGCGGTCGCTCGGCGCGAAGGCGACGTTGACCCGCCCCGTCTTGGTGACGTCGCCGCCGATCCGTTCGCCGAGCAGGTTGCGGCCATAGCCGTTGTTACCCGAATATTGGAACACGCCGCGCACCGCGAGCACATCGCGGACCAGCGGCACGTTGAGCGCACCGGTCGCTTCCATCTTGCCATGCTCGCCCAGCACCATGCTGACGAAACCGCCCGTTTCCACGAGGTCGGGCTGGCGGGTCGTGATGCTGACCGCGCCGCCGGTGGTGTTCTTGCCGAACAGCGTCCCCTGCGGACCGCGCAGCACCTCGACGCGCTCGATGTCGACCATCGCGGCGCGCAGGCCGATCGAGCGCGGCAGATAGACGCCGTCGACATAGACGCCGACCGGCGAGTCGAGCGTCATCAGCGCATCGGTCGCCGACTGGCCGCGCATCGAGACGAGCAGCGCCGACGGGTCGGCGCTCGACATCTGGGTGAAGAAGCTGGGGGTCGAGGCGGCAATATCGGTGATATCCTTCACCGAACGGTCGATCATCTGCTCGGCGCTGACCGCGGTGATCGCGACCGGAACGTCCTGCACGCTCTCGGCCCGCTTGCGCGCCGTCACCACGATGTCGCCGATGCCCGACGACGCGGCCGCGCCGTCCGCGTCCTCGGCCGACGCGCCGCCGTCCTGCGCCATCGCAGGCAAGGCCGCCAGCAGCCCCCACGAGGCAGCCCCGATCAACAGGGTCGTCTTGATGGTCTTCATATAGTCCTCCCGCTCTTGGCGGCCGCTTCGGTCAGTCCCGCGGCCGTCGTTCCAGATGATGATGGTGAATTCAGGCCGCCCGCTCTTCCCCGCTTCCCCAATCGGGGTAGCGGCCGAGCAAGGTGATGAAGGGAACGGCGATCAGCAGCGCCGAGGCGATGAAGACGAAATATCGCTCATAGCTGCCGTAGCTGTCATAGATATGGCCGGCGATGACCGGCCCGATGCCGAAACCGACCGAATAGAAACCGAAGCCGATGCCATAGAGAAAGCCGTAATTCTTCTGGCCGAAATAGACGCTGACCAGATAGGCGATCCCCTCGAGCTCGGCGCCGAGCGCGCAGCCCGCGAGGGCGCCCGCCGCGATCAGCCAGGCGATATCACCGTTCGCCGAGTAGAAGATCAGCGCGGCCAGCGCCGGCAGGATGAACGCCGCTCCGGCGACGAAGGGCGCGTGCAGCCGGTCGAGGAGCAATCCCGTCGCGACGCGGCCCGCGAATGCGAAGGGACCAAAGGCGAGTGCGAAGACCGTCGCTGCCTCGGCGGGGGTCGCGCCGGCATCGGTGACCATCGACGGCAGATGGACCATCAGCCCGCCAAGCGACATCGATACCAGGAAACCCGGAATGAATATCTGCCAGAGACGCCGGTTGCGCAGCGCCTCGCCGATCTCGGCCCCGCGGCCGAGCGCGCGCGGCAGCGCAGCCTGCACGGTTTCGCCGACCGCGCGCGCGCGGCGGCGCAGCAGATCGCGTTCGTCGTAGAGGAAGAAGACCGCCAGCGGCAGCACGACGCAGAGCGCCGATGCCGCGAGTACCGGATAGACGGCGCGCCAGCCAATGGCGCCCATCGTCTGCGCCGCAACGAAGGTGAAGACGATGTTCGCGATCGGTAGCCCGGTCATCGTGATCGCGAGCGCGAGGCCGCGCTGCTTGGCGAAGCGGCCCGCGACCGCCTTGGTCCACACGACCAGGCTCGCAAAAGGCGCCGCCAGCGCGACGAAGACCCAGGCGAGATACCAGGTCCATATCTGCGACGTGGTGAGCGAGACCGCGGCGAGCGCGCTCGCCTTTGCGATCACCCCCGCGATGGCGACCCGCCGCGTTCCGAAACGGTCGAGCAGCGCGCCGACCAGCGGGCTAAGCAGCAGCGCGCCAAGCGTGGTGATGGTGAAGCTCACCGAAATCGCCGCCCGCGACCAGCCGAGTTCGGTCGAAAGCGACGGGATGATCAGGCTCAGCGCGACGGTCTGGATCGACGAGGTCGCGGCGCCCGCGATGCCGACAAGGACCACCGGCCAGCCCGATTTCCATTCCGCCAGATTGGAATTTTGCATCATCTCATTCCGTCTGTTGGGCGTCCCGTCCGCGGCCGATCCGATCAGCCTTCAGTTGTGGCCGCGTCGAATTCCATGAAGATTTCGGAGGCCGCCCGGAACGCGCCGAGCGCGGCGGGGATACCGCAATAGACTGCGCTGTGGATGATCAGTTCCTTGGCCACCGCACGGTCCAGCCCGTTGGCGAGGGCGAAACGAAGGTGTAGCTTGAATTCTTCCAGATGCCCGCCCGCCAGCGTCATCGATAATGTCAGCAGGCGCCGCGTATCGATGTCGAGCCCGGGACGGCTCCACACGTCGCCGAAAGCATAGCGGATGATGAGGTCATAGAGATCTTCGTCGAGGTCGGCGGGACGGCTGACGGGGCCGGCGATACGCTTTCGCATCGCCATGCCGCGCTCGAACGCGGCGTCACGGGTTTCTTGCATTGAAATGCTCCCAATTGTCGGGTCGGCTGGCGCGCCGAAGGGTCAGTCGCGGAAATGGTCCGGCATGTCGCCGCCCCATTGCATCCCTATTTCGGGACTGCGTTGGTGGTATCCGGTCGGATATTCGTCATTGAGCAGATCGCTGTCGGTCACATGCTCGACGCGAAAGTCGGACGGGTCGTACCAATAGTCCGACAAGGCCCCGCCGACCGCGTGGCGCAACACACCCCACGCCGGGCGATAACCCTTGTCGGCCAGATACTGATGTCCGATGTGGACGGCATCGACGTCGATCGTCTCGAAACAGCTATGCTGCGCCGTGTTGACCGGCCCCTGGAATACCGCGACACTGTGGTGGTCCACATATTCGGCGCCTCGCGGAAAGCGGATAAAGGCTCCCGCGCGCACCTCGCCGGACATGATAACGTCGGACAGATAGGCGCCCAGATTGTCGACATACCAGTCCATCAGGCTGCCCGGATCGGGCGTGTTCTGGACGACATGCGCGAGACGCAGGACCGGAGCGGGCCCGCGCTTGAAGATCGGGAAACGGCCCCGGCGCTGAACGAGATTGCCGGTGTTGAGCGGCACCGCTTCGCGCGGCAACGGGATCGGATCGAGTTGCTTTAGGCCGTGAACCAGCTCGATCTGGTTTCCGTCAGCATCTCGCACGACGATCTGCTCGCCGCCCCAAGGTGTGCCGCTGGCGACAATGGGGGCATCGAAGCGCTTCGCCAGCGCCTCCAGCGCTTCCCGGCTGTCGACTTCATAGCCAATGCTGCCAAAGCGGCGCGGACCGCGCTCGGCGACATAAATGAAGGGACGATCTCCATAGCCGCGAAAATAGACCCGGCGCTCATCCTCGTGCGAAACGAACAGCCCGAAGTCTTCAAAGAAGCGTTTAATCACGTCCATATCACCTTCGTGGTGGAACAGGACGTGGTTGATGCCGCGAATCATCTCGCTCTCCCTTTGTGTATTTATGCAATCGATAGCATTAATTTCGATGGTGGCAACCACCTTATCGCAGAGGATGTGTTGCAGCCCCTTCGCGCCTTCCCTATGCTATGGAGAAAGGGCCTGGTGGAGCGTCCGGGATCGGATTTCATTGATCGGCAACTGGGGCTTTGTCTCGAATTTTCCGAGCGGCGACGAGGGAACGTAGCGCAAATGGTCACGACCAAAGATATCGCAAAAAAGTTAGGTTTTTCGGTATCTACAGTCGGTCGCGCGCTGGCGGACGATGCGCGGATCAGTGAGCAGACCAAGCTCGCGGTGCGCGCCGCCGCAGAAGAGCTGGGCTACGTCGGCAACCTGGCCGCCCGCATGATGCGCGGCGGATCGAGCAATCTCATCGGCCTTATCCTACCGGACATTCAGAACGATTTTTTTGCCTCCATCGCCCAGGCACTTTCGGAAAGCTGCG
Organism: Sphingopyxis sp.; assembly: GCF_016793825.1. Lineage (GTDB taxonomy): Bacteria > Pseudomonadota > Alphaproteobacteria > Sphingomonadales > Sphingomonadaceae > Sphingopyxis. Next base: position 1,806 of record NZ_JAEULM010000022.1, on the reverse strand, counting down.
ATCGGCAGGGCTACCGTATCGTGCTATCGATAACGGGCGACGATCCCGAAACGGAGGTGCGGCATATCCGCGATTTCGTCGGCGCGCGCGTCTCTGGGATCATCTTGGTCCCGAGCGCCGGGCTCAAAAGGGAAAGCATGGCGCTCCTGCGCCAGGTGCCGCATGTGCAGCTGCTTCGCTACGCTACCGGACCGGACGACCTGTGGTTCGGGATCGACGACAGCGACGCAATGGAGCGGGCCACAGCGCATTTGCTCGACCTTGGACATCGGCACATTGCCTATGTTGCGGCGTCCGAACGTCTCTCGACCGGCCGACGACGGCTTGAGGGCGTGCATAATGCTTACCGCAAACGCGGCATCGCGCCTTCGTCGCTCGCGACTTTTCTCGACACGCCGACTTCGACATGGGGCGAGCGCGCGGTGCACGAAATGCTGACCCTGCCCGAGCCTCCAACGGCCATCCTGTCCGGCTCGGCGCACGTAACCATGGGCATCATCGTTGCGCTGCGCAGGGCGCAAATCGCAGTACCCGACCAGATGTCGGTGGTCGGCTTCGGCGATCCGAACTGGTGCGAGTGGTGGCAGCCGCCGATCACGGCCATCCGTCCACCCATCCAGTCGCTCGCGGTCAACTGCGCGCTCTGGTTCATGGACCGGCTACGCACTCCAGAAGAGAAGTTAGTCAAATCCTATCACGCCACAAGCTCGTCCGAACTCATCCTTCGCGGTTCCACGGGCGCCCCCGCTTCGCGATGAGGCGGGCGCAGGTCAGATGATGCGGTTGAACCTATCGAAGCCGGGGCGCGGGCTACGGTCGAAAATGCTCGCCGGATCGCCATAGCCGATGGTCGAGATAAAATTGCTCTTCACGCTGGGTTGGTCGCCGAAAAAGGCGGCATCGACGGCCGCATTATCGAAACCCGACATCGGCCCGGTATCGAGCCCCAGGACACGCGCAGCGAGGATGAAATAGGCGCCTTGCATGCTCGAATTGCGGAAAGCCGTCGTGCGGGCGAGGTCTTCCTTGCCGATGAACCAGCTCCGCGCGTCAGTATGCGGCAGAAGCTCAGGAAGATGTTCATAAAATGCATTGTCCATGCCGATGATCGCGGTCACGGGGGCCTTGCGAATCTTGTCAGCATTCCCCGGCAGGGCGGCAACCGCAAGCCGCTCCTTCGCATCGTCGGATACACACCAGACGATACGCGCCGGTAATCCGTTGGCGCTGGTAGGGCCGAACTTCAGAAGATCCCAAATCGCACGAAGCTGTCCCTCGGAGACCGGCCTGTCGAGATATCCGTTGTACGAACGCGCTGTGCGGAACAGACGATCGAGCATATTTTCGTGAAGCGATTCATTCACTTTGGATTCTCCTCTGGCAAGGTACAGGGCGGCGGACATTGGGCATGGCCGAACGAAGCCCGCATCAGCTCATGACAAGACAGGCCATGAGCGCGGCCCCTTGGAACGATCTTCCCAATCTCGCAAGCCCCAGGCCGGAAAAGCGGATCGACAAACCGGGGCGTCCCGATGAAATAGGCGCCCGCATCCACTCTCCGACCGTTCGGATGACACGCAAGCAGACAACGCCGCTGCCAGCGAAATACCCCCATATATTGGGCCTACCCGAAGCGGCAATTGATGTATCGCGTGATGTATCGCGTGCGGATTCCGACGATGCCGCCCACCTATTCCGATCTGATCGCGCCCACCATTCCGAGCTGATGCCGCCCGGGCGAGAGTGCCTGATCGATGGGCTGGTTTGTCACTGATTTCGGCTTCTGGTCAAGCGGCTGCTGGCACG
>NZ_JAEULM010000021.1 GCF_016793825.1 Sphingopyxis sp. | reverse complement strand
ATCGCGCACGTCCGCTTTTGGGCAGCAACTGGCTACCTCGCCATCAGCGCAAAACAACTTTCCCCATAGCTCAGTCCATGCGGCCCGCGGTTCGGGCACCGAAGACTTTCTGACGCCTATCGGCGTCTGAAACTCTCAACGCCAGCAGACGAGCCGCTCTAGGGCCAGGACGAATCGATGAGCCATGACCGGCCCCGTCGCGGTGTCCGATCCTCAGGCCGGTTGAAAGTTCAGCGCCGCGCCGTTCATGCAATAGCGCTTTCCGGTCGGCTTCGGTCCATCGTTGAAAACATGGCCCAGGTGACCGCCGCAGCGTTTGCAATGGACTTCGGTGCGCGCAACGCCGATTTCATAATCGATCGCGGTGGCGATTCCGCCCTTCAGCGGCGTCCAGAAGCTGGGCCAGCCTGTCCCGCTCTCGAACTTCGTCTTGCTCGAATAGAGCGGCAACGCGCAGCCGGCGCAGACAAAGGTGCCGGCGCGATGTTCGTTGTTGAGGGCGCTGGTGAACGCGCGCTCGGTCACGGCCTCGCGCAACACGCGATACTGCATCGGCGACAGACGCCGCTGCCATTCGGCGTCGGAGAGTTGCCAACCGGGCTCGGCTTTCGGGCGTTTCCCAGATTTGGCGAACAACACGGGTGCGGCGATCATCGCGCTGCCCAGCGCGAGGCCCGAAAGAAGATAGCGGCGCTCGATCATTGAAGGCTTCCTCATGCCCCCTGCTGCCGTTTCGAATGCGCCGCGTCGTGCCTGTCGTCAATAGCGTTCAAGTTCGACCCGCATGTGGCGATAGCCGTGAACAAAGCTGGCGTTGACGCGCTCCGGTTCGTCCAGCACGTTCACGCGCAGGCGACGCTTCTGCATTTCGGAGATCAGTGTCGTGAGCTGCAATTCGGCGACACGCGCGCCGACGCAGCGGTGGATGCCATAGCCGAACGCCAGGTGCCGGCGCGCGTTTTCGCGGTCGACGATGATCCGGTCGCCGTCGGGAAAGACGCTTTCGTCGCGGTTTGCCGAGGCATACCACAGCGCCAGCTTGTCGCGTTTCCTGATCTGGTGGCCGAAGAGCTCGGTATCCTCCATTGCGGTGCGCCGCATGTGCGCCAGCGGGGTCTGCCAACGAATGATTTCATGCATCGCGTTGACCGCGAGCTCGGGGTCGTGATTTGCCTCGAGCTTCGCGCGCTCTTCGGGGAAGCAGTGAAGACCATAAGCATAGGCAGACATCGAATTGCGCGTCGTGTCGTTGCCACCGACGATCAGCAGGATGAGATTGCCCATGAACTCATGCTCGCTCATATGTTTCATCGCGTCCGATTGAAGCATGATCGAGATAAGGTCATGCTTGCCCGGATTGAGCGCCTTGCGGTCCCACAGATCCTTGAAGGCGGCGCCCATTTCGAATGCCGTCGCGGTACGGGCCTGACGTTCCTCGGTCGTGTTGAACGATTCGATATCACCGAGTGCGTCGGACCAGCCGGTCAGCCGGTGACGGTCTTCCCATGGGAAATCGAACAGGATCGCGAGCATGTCGGTCGTCAGCTCGATCGACAGTTTCTCGACCCAGTCGAACGGCTCGCCGACCGGCAGGGCGTCGATCAGGGCGGCCGTGCGCGCGACCGTGTCGGCGCGCATGCGTTCTATTTCCGACGGGCCGAACGCGGGGGCGACGGTCCGGCGCTGCGCGGTGTGTTGCGGCGGGTCCATCGCGATGAACATCGGCATCGGGATCTCGCCCTCTTTCAGATGCTCGACCCCGTCGCCGGCGACGGTGATCCCGCCATATTCCCACGACGAAGAGAAAACCTTCGGCAGCGCCTCGATATGTTGGATCGGCTTGTAGGTCGTTACCGACCAATAGGGTCCGAACTTCGAATCCTCGCAATAATAGATCGGCGATTCGGCGCGTAGCTGGCGCATCGGGTCCTGCCACTTGTCTTCGCGCCACAAGTCGGCGCGCGATACGTCAAGCGGGTGCGGCATGTCGGGAGCGGTACGGATCTGGGTGGCCATGGCATATCCTCCGTCGGCCGTCATCGCGCGGCCGATTCAGTTGCAGAATGCCACTATTTACAGCTTTGTCAATGAGGCGTGCCGGTCTCCGCTGCAGCTTTTGCTCCGGTGCTCGCTGCAGCGATTGCCGTAACGGCAAGGCGGTTGCGTCGCCAGAATTTCCAGCCGCTGCCACCACTGAGGACGCCGGCGCGGAACAGGCGGACCGACAGATAAACGGTCATTGCGACCCAGATCGCCTGCCAGCCGAGCGCGAGGAAATGAATGCCATGCGCGCCGTCGGTCGCGGCGCGTGCCGCCATCGCGAAGGGTGACGAGAAGGGGAAGGCCTGCGCGAAATGCGCCAGCCCGCTATCCGGTGCACTTGCGGCGGCGGCGGAGAGGCTGAACATTCCGACCTGGAAAATCGTGATCGGGAGGCTGAGCATCTGAATCTCGCGAACCGTGCTTGCCTGTGCGCCAATGCCCAGAAACACGGCGCCGAGGAGGAGAAAGGCCATCACGAAATAACACAGCGATATTGCGATGAAGAACCCCCAGCCACTGGCGGGCGCGACCGCCAGCGCGGCGGCAGGCTTGCCGGCGGCGGCGATTGCCGCGGGGTCCATCTGAAGCGCGGCGACGAAGCCGCCGCCGAGTGCGACCACGCCCCAGAAGGCGATAAACAGGACCGCGACGCCCAGCATGCCGAGCAGCTTGCCGAGGAAGACGCTTTCCAGCGGCACCGCTGCGGCGAGGATTTCAATGACCTTGTTTCCCTTTTCTTCGGCCATCGAGCTGACGGTCTGGCCAGCGAGAAGCAGCGTCATCAGGAAGATCGCGAACACGGCACCGAATCCCAGCGATTGCTGGGCGGCGATACTCGTTCCGCCGCTGGTGAGCGCTTCGAAATGCGGCGCCACGGGCGGCACCGGGCCGGCAGCGCGATCGCGCAACACATCGGCCGCCAGCAGCGCGAGATAGCGGCCCGACGTACTGCCTTCGTTGCGTTCGATGATCCGCGGGCGTTCGAGCGCCCCGCTCATGACCGCATAGGTATCGCTGCCTTTCTCGCGCGCGACGACGAGCGGGTCGGGAGCCCGCGGGCCGGCGATCCGTACCTCGAGGGTCATGGGCCGTTCACCGCCCGACAGCGCATCGCGCAGCCGCGCGTCGGCTTTGCCGAGTGCCTCGACATCGGCGGCATCGACAATCGCGACGATCCGTCCCTTGCCGCGCGCGCTATCGGCAAGCTGCGAGGCGCCAAGGCCGCCGACGGCTCCCATCCCGACCATGAACAGCGGCGCGAGAAGGAAAAGCAGGAAAGTCGGGGTCGCGACGATGGCCAGGAAATCGCGGCGTGCGATCACGAACATGTTTTTCAGGAAGGGGGTCATGCCACGACCTCCTCGACCGCGTCGCCTTCGGGCATCGCGGCAAAGCTTGCATCGACCTGCCGGACGATATGGACGAACGCATCATGGAGCGCGGGCCGCGCGATCGACAGGCCGGCGACGCCATGCCCGCTGGCCGTGATGCGTCCGAGCAGCGGCTCGACGTCGGCTTCTTCGATCGCGAAATGCCAGGCCTCGCCCTTTCGTTCGGCGTCCTCTGGAAGCAACCGCGCCACCGCGTCGTCGTTATCGCGCGGCGTGTAGCGGACCTGCATCGGCAACAGTGCGCGGGCTTCGTCCACCGTGCCTTCAAAGCGGTGCTGGGAGCGGGCGATGATCACGATCCGGTCGCACAATCGCTCGGCATGGGCCATCACATGAGTCGAAAAGAGAATTGTGGCCCCGCGGTCGCGTTCGCGCCGCACCAGCATTTCGAGCCGCTCCTGGTTGACGGGGTCGAGCCCCGAGAAGGGCTCGTCGAGCACGATCAGGTCGGGCGCGTGGACGATCGATCCGATGAGCTGGACCATCTGCGCCATGCCCTTCGACATCTTGCGGATTTTTTCGTCGATCACCCGCTCAAGTCCGAGTTCGGTCATGAAGATTCCGGCACGGCGGCGGCCTTCGCGCCAGTCGAGCCCACGCAAGGCACCCATGAATGCGATTGCCTCGCGCGCTTTCATGCCGGGGTAAAGACCGCGCTCTTCAGGGAGATAGCCGATGCGGTGGCGGACCGACTGGGGCTTGTGGCCGCCCAGCAGGCGGCTGATCCCTTCGTCGGGATCGATAATGCCCAGCGTCATGCGCAGGCTTGTCGTCTTGCCGGCGCCGTTGGGGCCTAGCACGCCATAGATGCAGCCGGTGGGGACCTTGAGATTGACATGATCGACCGCAGTGAAGCTGTCGAAATATTTGGTGAGGCCGGTGGCCTCAACGGCAAGTTCGGTCAAATCGGCGTTCCTGATCGTGGTGCACACCCCTATGGCACGAGGAGGCGCTTGCCGTATAGAGCGCCAATGGTTGCCGAAGCCTTGCCTTCCATCGAGCAAAAACTTGAAGACGTCGCGCGTGAGCATGGCTTCGTCGCATTCGGGATCGCGCGCGCAGATGCCGCCCCCCACACGGCCGCCCGGCTGGGCGAGTGGCTGGCCGAAGGGCGGCACGGCGATATGATCTGGATGGAAAGTCGCGCGGGCCAGCGCGGGTCGCCGCAGGGTCTGTGGCCCGACGTCCGGTCGGTCGTCGCGCTGGGCATGAGTTATGCGCCGGCTTTCGATCCGCTTGCGCTCGCGGATGAGCCGGCACGCGGGCGCATTTCGGTCTATGCGCAGGGCGCCGATTATCATGACGTCGTGAAGAGGGCGCTGAAAGCGGTCGCGCGTTGGATGGTTGCCGAGGCGAAGGGAGCCGAGGTCAAGGTCTTCGTCGATACTGCTCCTGTCATGGAAAAGCCGCTGGCCGCCGCAGCCGGGCTCGGCTGGCAGGGCAAGCACACCAATCTCGTCAGCCGCGAGCATGGCAGTTGGCTGTTCCTGGGGGCGATCTATACGACCCTCGACCTCACGCCGTCACGGCCTGCGCGCGCCACATGTGGAAGTTGCGCCGCCTGTCAGCATGTCTGTCCGACGCAAGCCTTTCCGGCACCGTACCAGCTCGATGCGCGGCGTTGCATATCCTATCTGACGATCGAGCATGACGGGCCCATTCCGGTCGACCTCCGCCGTGGGATCGGCAACCGCGTCTATGGGTGTGATGATTGTCTGGCAGCGTGCCCGTGGAACAAGTTCGCCGACACGGCCGCGCGGCATCGTGCGTTCCTGCCGCGCGCCGAGCTGGTCGCACCGTCGCTCGCCGACCTGCTCGCTCTCGACGATGCAGGTTTTCGGCAAGTTTTTGCCGGCTCGCCGATCAAGCGCATCGGGCGCAACCGGATGGTGCGCAATGCTGCTGTTGCGGCCGGAAACAGCGGTGACGCGCGGTTTCGGGAACGACTGGAGGTGCTCATCGCCGATGAATCGCCGATAGTTGCCGAAGCGGCGGCATGGGCGCTCGCCGAACTGGCGTCCTGACGTCAGCGGCGAAGCGCGCTGACGCAGCTATCGACATTGGTATCGCGCCCATCGGGCGTACGTGCATCGACGTGGGTCGCGATGGCGTCGGCGCCGGCCTTTGGCGCATAGTAATAGATATCGAGAATGCAGGCGGCTCCCGCGAACTGGAGCTTGCGGCCAGCCCCCTCGGCGACGTCGAGCCGGGGCTTTCCGAACAATGACAGGGCGGCATTGGCGTGCTGCCCGACCAGACTGTTGTTCTGGACGATCCGTGGCGGGGTTGCCAGTGGCCGCGACGTCGTGACGGGCTGCGTCGAGCGGGGCGGCGGGGTCGCGGTGCAGCCGGCGAGCAGGCCGGTCGCCGCCGCGATCGCCAGCAATTCCTTGATTGTCATGTCCGGTTTCCATCCCGCAGGTGCAACAGGTGGACGGCCATAGCCGCGCCGATGATCGGGGCCAACAGATTGGCGACGGGAACCACGAAGCTTGCGGCGGATAGCAACCCCAGTGACCAGCGCACCGGCCGTGCGAAGCGTGGCTGGTCGGGGTGGCGTGCGAGCACCATCGCTTCGAGATCGCGGCCGAGGAGCAGTGCGTTGACGAACAACGCGAACAGAGGCGTCCCGATCCCGGTAACGAGCAGAACCAGATAGACGGGCAGCGCGACCACATTGCCGGCGATCAAACGCGACAGCGAAGCGAGCGCAAGGCCCAAGTTCTGACGCCATCCGACATCAATTGCCCGCGCGGCGGCGGCCGGATAATGACGACCCTCTACATCCGCGACGATCGAATCCGCGAACAGACCGACAACGACGATCGCGACCGCGCGAAACAGCAGCCAGCTTCCGGCGATGACGACAAGCAGGATAAGCACGCCGGCCATGTCGAGTTCGACCCCGTCGAGCCAGCGCCAATGACCGAGCGCCCAGCGGGCACCATAAACGACTGCGGCTCCAGTCGCGGTGAAGATCAGCAACGTCAGGATCAGGCTCTGGACCAGGATGCGCAGCACGCGCGGGTGCGGCAAGTCGCGGAGTGCCAGCAGGAGAGCGTGAACGGCATGAGCCATGCCCGACGGAATGGCGCGGGCTGGGGCGGCTCGTCAAGCGCCGCGCTTGCCTTGGCGCGTCTCGCCGCTTAAGGCGCGCGCAGTCTCCCCATACAGCACAGGATTTTTCATGGCCTCCACCGCCCGTTTCGACGTTGTTGCCATCGGCAATGCGATCGTCGATGTTCTTGCCCGCGCCGACGATAGCTTGATCGAGGCGGAAGGTCTGACCAAGGGATCGATGCGGCTGATCGACGCGGCCGAAGCCGAGCGCCTGTATGCGGCGATGGGCCCGGCGGTCGAAGTATCGGGCGGATCCGCCGCGAACACGCTCGCCGGCATGGCGGTATTGGGCGAACGATGCGCCTTTATCGGGCAGGTCGCAGACGACCAGCTCGGCCATGTTTTCACGCATGACCTGCGGGCGCTGGGTGTCGCATACGATACCGCGCCGCTCAAGGAAGGGGCGCCGACCGCACGCTGCCTGATCCTCGTCACCCCGGACGGGCAGCGGACCATGAACACTTTTCTGGGCGCCAGCCACCTGCTCGAGCAGTCGATGATCGACGAGGCGTGGATTGCGGACGCGGCCATCCTCTATCTCGAAGGCTATCTGTGGGATCCGCCGCTGTCGCGTGCGGCGATGCGGCGCGCGATCGATGTGTCGCGCGGCGCCGGGCGCAAGGTCGCCTTCACGCTGTCGGATGCGTTCATCATCGACCGCCATGGCGCGGATTTCCGAGCGCTGATCGCCGAAGGCCTGTTCGACATCCTGTTCGCAAACGAGGTGGAGATCTGCGCGCTGGCCGAAACCGACGATTTCGACGCGGCGGTGGCGAGCGTCGCGGCGCAGGTCCCGCTGCTGGTCGTCACGAGGGGAGCACAGGGAGCGATCGCGCTCCAGAACGGGGAGCGTACCGAGGTTGGTGCCGAACCGATCGAACAGGTCGTGGACACGACGGGTGCTGGCGATCTTTTTGCCGCAGGCTTCCTGTCGGGCCATGCCGAAGGTCGTTCGATCGCCGACTCTCTGACGATGGGTGCCGTATGCGCGCGCGAAATCATCGCGCAGGTGGGCCCGCGCGCGCAGACCGACCTGAAGGCCAAGGTCGCGGCGCGCCTCGGCTGATTCTTCAGGACGAGGCCGTCGCCGTCTCGGGGTGTTTCTTGAATAGCGCCCGGTCGGCGGGTCCGAAACCGCGCGTCCAGATTAGCCACGCATAGATGCCCAGGATCAGCGGGACACCGATCAGCAGTTCCGCCCATTCGGGCAATTGCGTCGCGCCCCAGCCGAGCACGGCAGCGCCGGCGGTTGCCCAGATCAGCGCCCAGCGCAGGCTGTTGACCGGGGCATTCAGGACGCGCGCGAGCAGCCGCGCCTTGACGACCGATGCGAACCCGAGCGCCAGCATCAATGCAAGCGCGACCGCCACGGCGTAGTAGATCGGGTCGAGGCCCCACGATTTCGCGACGAGGATCAGCGCGACGCTGAGGATTGCCTGGAGCGCGAGCGTGGCGAGGCTGATCAGCAGGTTGCGGTGCCGCGCAACATAGACGAGCGCCGCTTCGCTGACGACCGCGGTCGCTGCGACGACCTCGGCCGCGAGCAAGAAGGCGAGGGCGCCGGTGCCGCTGACGAACTGGGGGCCGACAAGCCCCATCACGGCTTCGCCTGGAATGCCGAGCGCGAGCGCGACGCCGGCTTGCGCTGCGATGATCCAGAATCCGACCTGGCTGACCTGTGCGGCAACGGCCGCAAGCTTGTTTTCGGCAAGGTTGCGCGTGATCACGGGCCCCAGAATCGGTTCGAAGCTGGTCTTCAGCTTTTGCGGCAGCGAAGCGACCTGCTGTGCCATGTAATAAATGCCATAGATGGTCGGCGACGTGAACTGGCCGAGGATGAAGAGGTCGAGGCGGCGCGTACCCCATTCGATCGCATCGGCGGCGGCGAGTGGGGCGTTGCGGCGCGCGACCATGATCAGGTGCGCGGGGTGCGGTTGCCATCCGCGGGGGCCGCCATAATGGCGAATCATCGGCACGAGCGCCGTCAGAAAGGCCCCGATCATGGCCGCGGCGTAGGATAGCATCAGGCCGTCGCGTGGCGACACGAACCAGAAGCCTGCCGCGGCGATGCTGATCACCCACGGTTCGACGACCGCGCGCGCGCGCACCGTCGCGCCGATATCGAACCGATAGGCGCAGGCGGCCAGCGCGATATCGGTGCCGGCGATCGCGAAGATCAGCAGTGCCATCCACCGGTCGGTGCCGTCGATATCGCCGGCAGGAAACATCAGGTGCGGCAGCAACAGCAGAAGCACCGAGCCGAGCGCCGAAGCGAGGAATGCCACGAACATGCCGTCCCAGACGACGGTGCGGTGATCGGCGTCGGGCGCGCTCAACTGCTCCGCAAGGCCCCGTTTGAGACCGAGAGTTGCAAGTTGCGCCACGAGTTCAATGACGAGAACCGCAAAGGCGAAGCGTCCGACCGCTTCGGGCCCGTACCAGCGTCCTGCGAAGTAGAGGAAGGGCAGGCGCGCGACGAGGCGGAGGACGAAGCCGAAGAAATTGGTGCGGCCGCCCTTGGCAAGGGCGGCGGCATCGGCGTCGGCCATCGCGGGTTCTGTGGGAACGGGAGAGGGCGCGGCTGCGCTGTCCGTCTGGCTCAAGCCTCGCGCCCCTTGCTGATATCCCCGTCCGGCAATCTAGCGCGGCGCTGCGGTGCAGGCAATTCCATCGTGGAGATCATCGGCCTTCGGGTCGCAGGGGGCGGCTGAGCAACGCCTGAATGGCTTGTGCCGCCAGAATCTCGCCCGAGACGAGTCGTGCGACGGCATCGGTGATCGGCATGTCGATACCGTCGGCGCGCGCGGCGGCGGCAATCACGGGCGCGCTGAAGGCTCCTTCGGCAACGGTGCGACGGTCGGCCATCAGCGCCGAGGCTGCTTCGCCACGACCAAGCCCCTGGCCCAGCGCGAAGTTGCGCGAGTTGGCCGACGTGCAGGTGAGGACAAGGTCGCCAAGGCCCGCAAGCCCTGCCAGCGTTTCGGGCAGCGCGCCGCGTGACAGGCCAAAACGGGTCATTTCCGCAAATCCGCGGCTGATCAGCGCAGCACGGGCGTTGAGCCCCAGCCCGGCGCCATCGACGATGCCGCAGGCGATCGCGAGGATATTCTTCACCGCGCCGCCGATTTCGGCGCCGATCATGTCGGTCGATATGTACGGTCGAAAGTGCGGACGGGCGAGCGCGAGCGCGAGCGCTTCGGCGGTTTCGGTGTCCGTGGCTGCCAGCGTGATTGCGGTGGGAAGTCCAGCGGCGACTTCGTGCGCGAAGGTCGGCCCCGACAGCACGGCGTGCGCCCGATCGGGGCAAATGTCGTTGGCAATGTCGATTGGAAAGGCAAAGGTCCCGGCCTCCATGCCCTTGCTGCAAAAGATCAGCGGTGCGCCGGATGGCGGCAAGGCCGCGAGTACGGAGCGCAGGAACGGGACCGGCACGACGACGAGCAATGCGTCGCATTCGGCCATGTCGGCAAGATCGCCGGTGGCGGCAAGCGAGGGCGATAGCGCCGCACCGGGCAGGAACATGGGATTGCGGTGTTCGCCGTTGATCGCCGCGACCACATCGTCTTCACGTGCCCACAGCCGGACCGGTGCCCCTTCGGCCGCGATCATCTGCGCGAGCGCCGTTCCCCAGGCGCCGCCGCCGATCACCCCGAAACGATGGTGTGACGTCATGCCTTCACCCCCGCTCCGCGAACCGCTTCGGCCTCCGGGTCGAGCGGCCAGCGCGGGCGCGCCGCAGTGTCGAGGGAGTCGGTCAGGCCGGCGGCAAAGCGTTCGGCGCCGGCCCACGCGATCATCGCGCCATTGTCGGTGCAGAGCCAAAGCGGCGGAGCGACGAAAGGCTTGTCGAAGCGTGCTGCGAGCGTGGTGAGCGCTGACCGGATCGCGCCGTTCGCGGCGACCCCGCCGGCTACGACGAAAGCGGTCGCTTCGGGACATGTCGCAAGTGCGATCCGGCTCCGGTCGACAAGGCAATCGACGACCGCCTGCTGAAACGAAGCGGCGAGGTCGGCGGTGCGATGCGCGCCCGATGCGGCGGTCCGCGCAACCGCGCTCTTGAGGCCTGCGAACGAGAAATGCGGTTCGGTGCTACCGGCGAGGGGTCGGGGGAGCGCAACGGCATGTGGATCGCCCTGCGCCGCGAGACGCTCGACCGCCGGGCCGCCGGGGTAGCCGAGGCCGAGCAGCTTGGCGGTCTTGTCGAACGCTTCGCCCGCCGCGTCGTCGATCGTTGTTGCCAGTCGGCGATAGTCGCCAACGCCGCGTACGAGCAGCAACTGGCAGTGGCCGCCCGACACCAGCAGCAACAGATACGGAAATTCCAGCGACGCATCGGCAAGGCGCGGGCTCAGCGCATGGCCTTCGAGGTGGTTGACCGCGATCAGCGGTTTGCCCGCAGCGTGCGCCAGTGCTTTCCCCGTAACCAGCCCGACCATCACGCCACCGATCAGGCCCGGGCCAGCCGTTGCCGCGATCGCATCGACATCCGCGAGGGTCAGGTCGGCTTCGCCAAGCACCGCTTCAACCAGTGGCGCCAGCCGTTCGACATGCGCCCGCGCGGCGATCTCCGGAACCACGCCGCCAAAGGGGCGATGTTCGTCCTCCTGACCCGCGACGCGATGCGCGAGGATGCGTCGCTCGCTATCGACGAGCGCCACCGCGGTTTCGTCGCAGCTCGATTCAAGGCCAAGGATCAGAGTCATATTATTGCGTGCCTCCTTACCCGCCCCTTTGCAGACAGGGCAAGGGCGGCTAGCGGGAGATATGGCTTCGATCCCGCTTCCGACAACCGCGCGTCCGCTGCGCATCGGCACCCGCGCTTCGCCCCTCGCGCTTGCACAGGCGCATATGGCGGCGGCGGCGCTGGCGCGCGCGCATGCGCTTGACCCCGCAGCGCTCGCAATCATGCCGATGACCGCCACCGGCGACCGGATCCAGGATCGCGCGCTGGCCGATGTTGGGGGCAAGGCGTTGTGGACGCGTGAACTCGATGCGACGCTCGACGCGCGCGACATCGACATCGCGGTTCATTCGTTGAAGGATGTCGAGACACTTCGTGACCCGCGATTCGCGCTCGGCGCGATGCTGGAGCGCGCCGACCCGCGCGACCGGCTGGTGGTGCGGGAGGGGATCACGGCGACGACGATTACGGATTTGCCGCAGGGCGCGCGACTGGGCACGAGCAGCCCGCGCCGCGCCGCGCAGGTGAAGCGATTACGGCCCGATATCGTGACCACGCTGTTGCGCGGCAATGTCGCGACCCGGCTGTCCAAGCTGGCGGCCGGCGATGCCGATGCGACGCTGCTCGCCGCGGCCGGGCTCGACCGGCTCGGAATGCACGATGTCGGCAGCGTTCAGGCCGCCGATCTGCTGCTTCCGGCGGCGTCGCAGGGCGCGATCGGGATCGAATGCCGCGCCGATGATCCGGCAATTCTCGCGTTGCTGAAGACAGTTGATCACCGCCCCACGCATGAAGCGGTGGCGGCGGAGCGCGCCTTGCTTGCCGCGCTGGGCGGTGATTGTCGCTCGCCCGTGGCGGCGCACGCGCATTGGCAGGCTGATGGATCGTTGCGGCTCGACGCCGAGATCTATTCGGACGACGGCGGAGATCATGTCGCCGGTCATGCGCCGATCGCGGCAGAGGGTGATGCCGCTGCGCTGGCCCGGCGCCTGCTTGGGGATGCCAGCGAGGCGATCCGGCGGCTCTTTGGCGCATGATCCAGGGCCTTCCGCTGATTGTCACTCGCTCGGACCCCGGCGGCATGGCGACGGTTGCGCGGGCGCAGGCGATGGGGATCGATGCCCGGCATTTCCCGCTGTTCGAGGCGCGGCCGATCGAATGGAGCATGCCGGAGGGCGACTTCGACGCGCTCCTGCTGACGAGTGCGCAAGCGGTTCGACTCGCCGGTCCGCGCCTGTCGCCGGGCGGATCGCCACAGCGACCAACGCTTCCCGAGCTTCCGGTCTATGCTGTCGGGGCTGCCACGGCGACCGCGGCGGAGAAGATCGGACGGCGAGTTGAAATGACGGGCGCGGGCGACGCGCAGGCGCTGATCGATGCCATGACGTCGCGGAATATTCGACGAATCCTGTGGCTTTGCGGTCGCGATCGATCGAGTTTCGACGCGCGCGGGATGGAACTGGTCGCGCTGCCGGTTTATGCGGTCGATCCCGTCAGTCCGCCGGTGGGCTGGGCCGATGCGATCGCCGCGCCCGCGGTACTGCTTGCGCATTCTGCGCGCGGAGCAAGGCGGATTGCCGCCTGTGCCGGCGCGGCGCGGCGGCACCTTTCGCTGGTTGCGATCAGTCCGGCGGTGGCGGGTGCGGCAGGCGACGGTTGGACCGAAATCTCCGTCGCGGCACGGCCTGACGATGCCTCGATGTTGGCAGCGGCGCATAAATTATGCCAAAAGGGCCAATAACGGGGTCGTTCGAAAGAGAAATATGGCAATCGACAGCATCGAAACGTCCGCGCCGGCGGATGGCGCGGTACCGGTTAAGCGACTGTCCTTCAGGGCTCTTTTCATCAGCGCGATGGTGCTTCTGCTCGCGGGCGTGGTCGGTGGCGGCTGGGCGATGAGTCGCTGGCTTGCAGCCGATCCCCAGACCGAAACCGTGGTCGGCGAGACGCCGTCGGCCGGCGGCCAGCTCGCGGTGGTGGGACAGACGGCCGCCGACCCGTCGACCGGGAAGGCCGCGCTGGTTGTCGCGCCAATCGACAATCCCGATGCGCTGGGCGCGCGGGTTGCCGAGCTCGAACAGCGCCTTTCGCGGATCACTCTTCAGGCCGAGTCGGCCTCGGGCAACGCCTCGCGCGCCGAGGGTCTGCTGGTCGCTTTCGCGGTGCGTCGCGCGCTCGATCGCGGCTTGTCGCTTGGCTATCTCGAGGCGCAGCTTCGGCTCCGTTTCGGGGATGATCAGCCGAATGCGGTGAAAACGATCATCGAAACCTCTCGTGAGCCCGTCACGCTCGAACAGTTGCGCGCCGAACTCGATGCGATTGCGCCCGAACTGGTCGGGCGGAAGGGCGACAATGGCAGCCTGTGGACGGGACTTCGCCGCGAGCTCGGCGAACTGTTCGTTGTTCGGCCTGCGGGTACACAATCGCCGCGTGCCACCGAACGGCTCGACCGCGCACGCCGCTACCTTGCCGGAGGGATGGCCGACAAGGCGATTGCGGAGGTGCAGGCGATGCCCGGCGCCGCCGCGGCGGGCGAATGGCTGATCGAAGCGCGCCGGTATCATGAGGCGCGTCGCGCGCTTGACCTCATTGAGACCGCGGCGATATTGGAGCCGCGCGACGGAACCGCCGTCGCGATGGCCCGCCCGCCGGCCGTCACGACCCCCTAGCGACTCCTTTCAGGGGTCGCGCTTGAAGAAAGCCGACCCATGGCCCTCGCCGATCCGCAGCGTATCGAAGCCCTCGACCCGTTCGACCCCCTTCAGCTCGCCGACCAGCTCAGCGAAGAAGAGCGGATGATCCAGAGCGCGGCGCGCGCCTATGCCGAAGGCGAGTTGCTGCCGCGCGTCACATCGGCGTTTCTCGAAGAACGCTTCGACCGCGAGATCATGCGCGAGATGGGCCAGCTTGGCCTCCTTGGCGCGACAATTGACCCCGAATATGGCGGCGCGGGCCTGAATTATGTCAGCTATGGCCTCATCGCGCGCGAGGTCGAACGGATCGATTCGGGTTACCGTTCGGCCTGCTCGGTGCAGAGCTCGCTCGTGATCCATCCGATCAACGCTTACGGCAGTGAGGAGCAGAAGCGGAAATATCTTCCTGGCCTGACGTCGGGCGAGCTGGTCGGCTGTTTCGGCCTGACCGAACCCGACGCGGGCAGCGATCCCGGCGGCATGCGTACGCGCGCGGAGAAGATCGCCGGCGGCTATCGGCTGAAGGGCGCGAAGATGTGGATCACCAATTCGCCGATCGCCGATGTGTTCGTTGTGTGGGCGAAATCCGACGCGCACGACGGCGCGATCCGCGGCTTTGTGCTCGAAAAGGGCATGAAGGGGCTTTCGGCGCCCAAGATAGAGGGCAAGGTCAGCCTGCGCGCTTCGATCACCGGTGAAATCGTGATGGATGGGGTCGAGGTGGGTGAGGATGCCCTGCTACCCCATGTGTCGGGGCTGAAGGGGCCGTTCGGCTGCCTCAACCGCGCGCGTTACGGCATCGGGTGGGGCGCGATGGGCGCGGCGGAATTCTGCTATGAAGCGGCGCGCAATTATACGCTGGAGCGCAAGCAGTTCGGCCGGCCGTTGGCGGCGAACCAGATCGTCCAACTCAAACTGGCCAACATGCTCACCGAAATCGCGCTGGGCCTGCAAACGGCCCTGCGCGTCGGGCGGCTGATCGACGAGGGAAGGCTGATCCCCGATGCGATCAGCCTGCTCAAGCGCAACAATTGCGGCAAAGCGCTCGATATCGCGCGCGTCGCGCGCGATATGCACGGCGGCAACGGGATTTCCGCCGATTATCACGTCATCCGCCATGCCGTGAACCTGGAAACCGTGAACACCTATGAGGGCACGCACGACGTCCATGCCTTGATTCTGGGCCGCGCCATCACGGGCCTGTCTGCCTTTGCCTGATCCGGCGCCGAAACCGCTGGCTGGCCTGCGCGTCGTCGAACTCGCGCGCGTGCTGGCGGGGCCATGGTGCGGGCAATTGCTCGCCGACCTCGGCGCGGACGTGGTGAAGGTCGAGCGGCCGGGCGCAGGCGACGACACGCGCGCGTGGGGACCGCCCTTCGTGACCGACGCAGACGGGACGAATCTGGGCGCCGCTTATTATCACAGTTGCAATCGGGGCAAGCGGAGCGTCGCCGTCGATATCGCGACGACGGCAGGGCAGGCGGAGGTCCGCGCGTTGATAGGCGGAGCCGACGTCGTCATCGAAAATTACAAGGTCGGCGGGCTTGCCAAATATGGCCTCGATCCGGCGACATTGCGCGCCGCCTTTCCGCGGCTGATCGTCTGCTCGATCACCGGCTTCGGCCAGACGGGTCCCTATGCGCACCGGGCGGGGTATGATTTCATCGTTCAGGCGATGAGCGGATTCATGTCGCTGACCGGCGAACCCGACGGACCGCCGCAAAAGGCCGGGATTGCTTACGCCGACATCTTCACCGGAATGTACGCGACAGTCGGCATTCTTGCCGCATTACGACGTCGTGACGTCACGGGCGTGGGCGCTCATGTCGATATGGCGCTGCTCGATTCGCAGGTCGCTGTGCTTGCCAACCAGGCCGCCAACTATCTCGCGAGCGGAGTGTCGCCGCGGCGCATGGGCAACGGTCACGCCAATGTGGTGCCGTATCAGGCCTTCGCCACCGCCGACGGCCAGCTTGTCGTCGCGGTCGGGAATGACGGCCAGTATCGCAAGCTTTGTATGATATTGGGCGAACCTCAGTGGGCCGACGATCCGCGCTTTGCGAACAATGCCGCGCGGCTGGCGAACCGGGCCGAGCTGATCCCGCTGCTTGCGGCGAAGATCGCAGGCTGGGACGCGCAGCCGCTATCGCTTGCGCTGGAGGCCGAGGGCGTTCCGGCGGGGCCGATCAATGACCTGGCGGGCGTTTTCGCTGACCCGCAGGTGATCGCGCGCGGGATGCGCTTCCGCCCGGAAGGGGCCGA
The DNA here is from genome assembly GCF_016793825.1 of Sphingopyxis sp. Taxonomy (GTDB): domain Bacteria; phylum Pseudomonadota; class Alphaproteobacteria; order Sphingomonadales; family Sphingomonadaceae; genus Sphingopyxis. The sequence goes on along the minus strand of NZ_JAEULM010000021.1, from coordinate 175,470 downwards.
GATCGACGGCGTCGCGAGTCCGATCGTCATCGACGGCGAGCGAATGGTCGCGCCGACCGGTGCCCCGCCGCTGGCTTCATAGAAAAAGGGGCGCCATTGCGGGCGCCCCTCTCCCCCCTTTTTTCTTCCAACTGCCGATCAGAACTTGACCGTGCCGGTGACGAAGACCTGACGCGGGTTGCCGTAGAAGGCAGTGACCACGCCTTCCTGTCCCAGGCTTGGCGTCACGTTGTCGGCTTGCGTCAGAATGGGCGCACCCGTCGTCGGGTTCACCGACACGAACTGGTAGCCCGAGGTCTTGTACTGCTTGTCCAATATGTTCTTGGCATGAAGGCCGATCGAAAAGCCGTCGTCGCTCGACGACCAGACGAGGTTCGCGTCCCACAGCGCATAGCCCTTCTGGTCGAGGAAGGGGCTGGGGGTTTCGAACTGCGTGGTCTTGCTGCGATAGGAAAGCGTGGTCGATGCGTTGATCGAGCCCGAGAATCCGGGGAACTGCCCCGAAAGCGTGCTCGATGCCGTCCATTTGGGCGTGTTCTGAATGCGCCGGAAATCGGCGACGTCCACGCCCAGATTGTTGATGAACTTCAGATATTTGCCGTCGATATAGCCAAGCGTCCCCGCCAGATTGATCGACGATCCGTCGCCCGCGAAATCGCGCGCCAGCGTGGCGGAGCTCTCAACCTCAACGCCCTGCAGCCGGGCCTTCGAGGCGTTGGTGGTGATCCCGGCGAAGGTTTCGAACACGCCGTCGCCATTGTTGTCGACACCGACCGAACCGGGAATCTGCACGTCCTTGTAGTCGGCGCGGAAGCCGGTCACCGCAAGGCGCAGGCGGCCATCAGCCAGCGATCCCTTGTATCCAACTTCATAGCTGTCGACCGTTTCGGGGTCGAAGGTCAGGAAGTCGAAAATCTCCTGATAGCTGCGTACGCCGTCGCGATTGGTATCCGGCGCGCCCGTCGAGTTGCCGCGCGGATCGAACCCGCCGCCCTTGAAGCCGCTCGAATAGGAGGCGTAGATCAGATGATCGTCGGTCGGCTTGAACGAAATCGAGGCGCGCGGCGTGAACTTGGTGAATTTGCGCGACCCCCTGAAATCGGAATCGGTGACCAGCGCGATCGGAGCGTTGCCGCCAAGCTGGGGATCGGGGCCCAGGATTCGGCGCTGCTTCAGGATGCGCGCGTTGCGCACGTCCGACGTGTAACGTCCGCCGAGCGAAATCGAAAGCTGATCGGTGATGTCATAGGTGAAATCGCCGAACGCCGACCATGTGTCGGTCTTGACCGTGCCGCCGGTGTAGGACGAGAATTGCGGGAAGCCGAGCAGGTTTCCGGTGGTGTACAGCAGCACGTCGAAATTGGTGATCGCCGAGGCGTTCAGATAGTAGAAGCCGACCAGACCGTTCAGCCTGTCGCTTTGATACAGGATCTGGAATTCCTGGCTGAGCTGCTCATTCTTGTAGATTCCGGGAACGTCGACATCGACAGCGGGAAGCGCGTCGAAATCGATCGGGCCAAAGCTCGTGTCCTTGCGCCAGGCGCTGATGCTGCGCAGCGTGATATTGTCCGACAGATCGGCGGAGACGTTCATCGCGAGGCCGTAAGCTTCGATGTCCTGCTTCGGCGTGACGAGGCCGCCACGGGTGTCATAGACGTCGTCGAGTACAGGGGTTCCGGTTTGCAGGCTGCGGATCAGGCGGTGGCCGCCGCGCGGCTGCGACTTGTCCCTGGTGTAGTCGCCGGAAATACGGATCAGGACGGGTTCTCCATAACCGCCGAATTCGACGGTGCCTCGCCCGGCCCAGACGTCCTTGTTGTAATTGTCGAGCCCGGTGGTCAGATTCTTGCCGAACCCGCCGCGCGACAGCCGCGCCACCGATCCGCCGACACGAAGGAGGTCGCCGACCGGCGCACTGGCGGTGATCACGCCTTCGGCCTGATCATAGGTGCCGTAGGTCGCGCGCAGTTTCAGCGAAAAGTCCTGCGGCAGCGTCCTGGTGACATATTTGACCGCGCCGCCGATGGTGTTGCGACCGTAAAGCGTACCTTGCGGGCCGCGCAAGATCTCGATTCGCTCGACATCATAGATATCGAGCACCGCGGCCTGCGGGCGGTTGAGGTACACATCGTCCAGATAGATGCCGACGCCGGCTTCGAATCCGCCGACCGGGTCCTGCTGTCCGACGCCACGGATGAAGGCGGTCAGCGTGGAGTTGGTCGCGCGCGAATTCTCCAGCGTGACGTTGGGCGTCGTATCGGAAATGGCGGTGATGTCCGACGCGCCCGACTGTTCGAGCGCCGCACCCGAATAGGCGGTGACGGCAATCGGCACATCCAGCAGCGATTCCTCGCGGCGGCGCGCGGTGACGATGATTTCGCCGTCGCTGCTGTCGGTACTCGCACCTTCGTCCTGCGCAAAGGCTGGCGGTGCGAAGGCAAGCAGGCTGAGCGCGCTGGAGGCGCAGATAACGGAATGAAGGCGGCGGGCGAACGGACGCATCAAGTCTCTCCCTTGTCGGGGCGGCCCTTTGCCACCCCTTGTTGATTTTTTGGGCCTGGTCTTGCCAAGCCCTGCCATATCCAATACTGAAACATGAACCAAGTTTCAACTTGGAAGTTGAGTTCGTCGTTTTTTGCTTGCCACTGATACCGAAAAGCCACGATGGAGGCGGCGCGCGACGGATTGGGGAGATGGAAAAGGCCAATGGATCAGCCGCGATCAGCGACCGGGACATCGGATGCGGAAAGCGCGACCGGGGACGGTGGAGGCGATGTCCGCGACAAGACGCCGCGCACCGAACGCGGACGGCGGACTTTGCGCAAGCTGCTCGACGCGGCAGCGATCGAATTTGGCGAGCGTGGCTTTCACGAGGCGTCGATCAGCGCGATCACGCGCCGCGCCGGGACGGCGCTCGGCAGCTTCTATACCTACTTCGATTCGAAGGATGAAATCTTTCAGGCGCTTGTTCGCTACATGAGCGAGCAACTGCGCGATCATGTCACGCCGCTGGTGCAGGCGGCGCCCGACGAGATTGCCGCGGAGCGGATCGGGCTCGAATCCTATCTGGACTTCGTGCGCGAGCACAAGGAGATCTATCGCATCATCGATGAAGCCGAATTCGTCGATTATGCCAGCTATCGCCGCCACTATGAAACGACCGTTGCGCGCGTGCGGCAGCGGCTCGAAGGTGGTGCCGCACGCGGCGAAATCCGCCCTGACGTCGGCGAGATCCACGCCTGGGCGATCGGCGGGATGAACGTCTTTCTGGGCATGCGCTATGGCTTGTGGGACGAAGAGTCCGACATTGCCGAGATCGCGCGCATTGCGAACGATATGCTGGCGAACGGGTTGAAGAAGCGCGACTGAATCGATCGATCGGGCTGTCGACCGCTCCGGTCCGCCGACCGTTCAGGCCGACAGGGGCGCTACGCTCTCGCGATCAGGAAGATCGCATGCTCGGCCCGCCACGCGGCGGCGGCGTCACTCGTCGGCTTGTCGCCCGACAGATACCAGGCATCTTCGACCCTGATGCCCTTTTCCTCAACGAGCGTGCGAAAATCGCTGACGGTCACGTGATGAATATTGGGCGTTTCGTACCAGGCCACCGGGAGCAGCCGCGTCACGGGCATGCGGCCGCTCCACAGCAGCGCCAGGCGGACGCGCCAGTGCGCAAAATTGGGGAAGCTTACGAAAGCGCGCGGTGCGATCCGCAACAGCTCGTCCACCACGCGGTCGGGGCGTTCGGTGGTCTGGAGCGTCTGCGACAGGATCGCATAGTCGAAGGCGTCGGGTGGATAGTCGGCGAGGTCGTGATTCGCGTCGCCCTGCACGACCGACAGGCCCTGCGCCATCGCCGCCTCGATCGCGATGCCGTCGATCTCCAGCCCGCGGGCGTCGATCTGCTTCTGGGCGCGCAATTCTGCCATCAGCGCGCCGTCGCCGCAGCCGATATCGAGCGCGCGCACGCCGGCGGGAATCGCGTCGGCGATGATCCGCAGATCGGGGCGCAGCGGAGTCACCAGCCGCCTCCGAGTGCACCTGCCATGATGCGATCCAGCGCGGGCACGTCGAGGAGGAAGGAATCATGGCCGAACGGCGCCGACAGCTCGACAAAACTCGCCGCAGCGCCGACCGCGTGGAGCGCCTGGACGATCCGGCGCGATTCGGCCGTCGGATAGAGCCAGTCGGTATCAAAGCTCACCAGCGTGAAGCGGACATTTTTTGCCTTTGCGAACGCTCCGGCAAGTCGTCCGTCGTGCGGTTCGGCCAGGTCGAAATAATCCATCGCGCGGGTGATATAGAGATAGGCGTTCGCGTCGAAGCGATCGGTGAAGGCAAGCCCCTGATGCCGCAGATAGGATTCGATCTGGAAATCGGCATCGAAACCGAAGCTCTTGTTGTCGCGCGCCTGCAGGCGGCGGCCGAATTTTTCGGTCAGCCCTTCTTCCGAAAGATAGGTGATGTGCGCCGCCATCCGTGCCACCGCGAGCCCCTTGGTCGGCGCACGCGCGCTGGCGTAATATTGCCCGTCCTGCCAGTCGGGGTCGGCCATGATGGCTTGCCGCCCGACTTCGTGGAAAGCGATATTCTGCGCCGAATGGCGCGCGGCGCTGGCGATGACGACGGCCGAGGCGAGCCGCTCGGGATAAGCCGCGGCCCATGCAAGCGTCTGCATCCCGCCCATCGACCCGCCGACGACGGCATGAAGTCGCGCTATGCCGAGACGGTCGAGCAGCATCGCCTGCGCCCGCACCATGTCGGCGATGGTGATGACGGGAAAATTCATGCCAAACGGTGCGCCGGTCGCGGTATCGGGGCTGGCCGGGCCGCTGGTCCCCATGCAACTGCCCAGCACATTGGCGCAGAGAACAAAAAAGCGGTCGGTGTCGATCGGCTTGCCGGGCCCGACCATGCGCGCCCACCAGCCGGGCTTGCCTGTCGCGGGATGGTTGCTTGCGACATATTGGTCGCCGGTCAGTGCGTGGCAGATCAGCACCGCGTTCGATTTGTCGGCGTTCAGCGTGCCATGGCTTTGGTACGCGATCGTCACCGACGGCAGGACCTGTCCGCTGTCCAGCGGCAGCGGCGTCCCAATCGTCACGCTCTGGTGCTGGATCTCGTGGAGCAGGCTGGCCATCCTGCGCGGGGCTAAGCGCGTGGGCGGGGCCTGTCAACGTGCCGGACTAGATGCTGGACTTGGCGCGCGCAGCCGCTTAACGGCGCGACATGACCGACAGCAGCGCAACCCTCGCCCCGAAGCCGTGGATCAGCGGCATTGCTCCCTATGTTCCCGGCAAGTCGGCGGGCGCCGACGGTCGCCCCATGGCAAAACTCAGCGCGAATGAAAATCCGCTCGGCACTGGCGACAAGGCCCGGGCGGCATTCCTGGCAGCGGCGGGCGACCTGTCGCGCTATCCCGACCCCGGCGCCGCGGCGCTGCGCGAGGCGATCGCGGCGAAGTTCGGGCTCGATCCGGCGCGCGTCATATACGGCACCGGCTCGGACGAGCTGCTGCATCTTGCGGCCAGCGCCTACGCCGGGCCGGGCGACGAGATCCTGTATGTCCGCTATGGTTTCATGGTATACGAGATCGCCGCGCGGCGTGTCGGGGCGACGCCGGTCGAGGCACCGGACAAGGATTATGCAACCGATGTCGATGCGTTGCTGGCCGCAGTGACCGACAAGACGCGCGTCGTCTATCTGGCCAACCCCAACAACCCCACGGGCACGCTGTCGACGCGCGAAGAGGTTGCGCGGCTGCACGCCGGGCTTCCGGCGGATGTGCTGCTCGTCCTCGACCAGGCCTATGCCGAATACCTCGATGATCGCGAGGATGATGGCGGCCTCCAGCTGGCGGAAAATGCGGCGAACGTGCTGGTCACGCGCACCTTTTCGAAAATTCATGGGCTGGCCGCCGAACGTATCGGCTGGGGCTATGCGAACGCCGACGTCATTTCGACGCTGCACAGGATCCGCGCGCCGTTCAATGTGACGCGATGCGGGCAGGCCGCAGCGATCGCGGCGCTAGACGACGATGAATTCGTGGCGCAGAGCCGCGAGCATAATGCCGTCTGGCGTGCCTGGCTGACGGCTGAGATCGAAAGCCTTGGCAACCATGGCCTGCGGGTTGTGCCCTCTTCGACCAATTTCCTCCTCGTGCTTTTCGAAGGCGCGGTGAGCGCCGAGACGGTGAACCGGAGGCTGATGGAGGCGGGCTATATTGTCCGCTGGCTTCCCGGGCAGGGGCTGCCGCATGCGCTTCGCCTGACGATTGGCACCGAAGATGAAACGCGCGGGCTTGCGGCGGCACTGCGTACGGCGCTCGCCGGCTGATGGCGATCGGGAAGGTCGCGATCGTCGGGCTGGGGCTGATTGGCTCGTCGATCGCGCGCGCGGTCCAGGAGCGTCTGCCATTCGCGTCGGTGTCGGGACATGATGCCAGCGCCGCGGTTCGCGATCAGGCGCGCGAGCTTGGGTTATGCGACGGGATCGCGGACGATCCGGCTGTCGCGGTCGCCGACGCCGATCTGGTGATCCTGGCCGTTCCGGTGGGGCGCATGGCGGAAGCCGCGGCGGCGATGGCCCCCGGACTGAAGGTCGATGCGATCATCTCGGACGTCGGTTCGTCGAAAGCAGGCGTCGCCGACGCGCTGGCCAAGGCGCTGCCCCACCATATCGTGATTCCCGCGCATCCGGTTGCGGGGACCGAGAACAGCGGGCCGGCCGCCGGCTTTTCTACCCTGTTCGAGGGGCGCTGGTGTATTCTCACGCCGGGCGTGGATGCCCCCGTGGACGCCGTGGCGGCGCTGAGCGGATTTTGGGAGGCGCTGGGCGCAAAGGTCGAGACGATGGATGCCGGGCATCATGACATGGTGCTAGCGGTGACCAGCCACCTGCCGCACCTTATCGCCTATACGATCGTCGGTACCGCCAGCGAGCTGGAGGAAGTCACCGAGAGCGAGGTCATCAAATATTCGGCAGGCGGTTTCCGCGACTTTACCCGCATCGCGGCGAGCGATCCGGTGATGTGGCGCGACGTGTTTCTCGCCAACAGGGACGCCGTGCTTGCCACGCTGCAACGCTTCAACGAGGATCTGACCGTTCTGCAACAGGCGATCCGGCGCGGCGATGCCGACAAGCTGGAGGACTGGTTCACACGGACCCGTGCAATCCGCCGTTCGATCATTGCCGAGGGTCAGGACGATCCGGCACCCGATTTCGGCCGGCGGCACTAGGGTCAGGATCTTTAGTCGCCGATCGCGGACTCGGCGGGCCTGGCGGCCAGCAACGCTTCGGGCGGATTCAGCGCGTTGATCGCGGCGCGCACGCGCTCTTCCGCTTCTTCGCGGGGCAGCCCCGCAGGAATCGTCTCGCCGATCTTGTAGGTGATCGTTCCCGGCCACTTGACCCAGCGCCGCGGCGGGTAGACGAGGCCGCTGTTCACCGCGACGGGGATCACCGGGACGCCGAGCAGGCGATAGACACCCGCGAAGCCGGAACGCAGCGGCGGCGCCAGCCCATGTGGCACGCGCGTACCCTCGGCAAACAGCACGAGCGGTCGGCCGCTTGCGAGTGCGGCCTTCGCAGCGCCCAGCATCGCCCGCATCGCCTTGCTGCCGCCGTCGCGATCGACCGGAACAAGGCCGTAAAAGCGCGCCGCCTGCCCCCACACGGGAATCGAGAACAGCTCTTCCTTCGCAAAAACGGCGGGATGCCTGAACAGCATCGGCTGTTCGATCGTCTCGAAAGCGCCTTCATGCTTGAACACGTACAGCACGGGGATATCGGGCATGTCGCCCTCGACGACCACTTTTTGCCCCAGCACGAAGCGGCAGATCAGCCGATGGAACTGCGCCCATATGCGGACAAAGAAGATCGTGCCGTGATGTGAAATCGGCAGCGAGATCACGGCACCGATCGAACTGATACTGCTCATGATCACGAACAGGATCCAGAACAGGATCGAGCGGACGAGGGCGATCGCGTAGCGCATGGCGATCAGAGACCCAGAATGCCGCCGGCAAGGCCCGCGAGATATTTGTGATATTCGCGGAACAGCGTTGCGAAATTGGGCTGGCTGCGGACCGCGTCGGGCACGATCGTCACCTTGTCGCCGACGGCGCGACCGATTTCGTACTGGGCGCGGCGCATGTGCCAGTCCGTGGTGATCAGCCGGACGCTCTTGTAGTTGCGCCGCGCAACCCACGTTGCGACCTCGGTCGCGTTCGAGCGCGTGTCTTCGGCTTCGAACCCCAATGCCACGCAGCAGTCGAATAGCTTTTGCGGCCGCTTGTACTCGGCGGCGAGTTCCTTCGGCTTGACCTCGCGCGCCACGCCGCTGATCAACAGGCGCTTGGCATCGCCCGCCTCAAGCCGTTCGAGCCCGCGATCGATGCGCCCCGGCCCGCCTGTCAGCACGACGATCGCCTCGGTCTTCTGCGCTGGCGCAGGTTGCGGCAGCAGCAGGGCGAACCAGGCAAAGCCCAGGACCCAGGCAAGGAAGAGGAGAGAAATCAGGCGCTTGATCATAGTATCTTCTGAAGCGCGGCGAGCAGCGTCTGCCGCGCCGTAAGAGCTGCAAGCGCGATAGCCAATAGCGGCAACGCCAGCAAGAGCGCCCAGCCGGCAGGGCCAAGCGAAGCCGTTTCCGCGAGGCCGGACGTGACCCCCGACCATTGCCAGCCGATGAGCAGCAGGATCAGGGCGGCAACCACGCTGCCGAGGGCGATGCCGTACGCCGTGTCGATCGCGATGCGGCGCTGGAACAGGCGCGTGATCTGTTGGTCGGTCGCGCCGATCATATGCAGCATCTCGATCGTTGTATAATGCGTGCCGAGGGCGGCGCGGGCGGTCATGATCACCACGGCGGCGCTCGCCAGCGTCATCAGGATCACAAGTGCCCCGGCGACCCAGGCAAGCGAACGGATGAGCCGCGCGACGGGGCCAAGCCACTCGGCGTGGGGAATGATCCGCGCACCCGGCGCCTCGCGGGCGACGAGCGCGCGTAGTTGCGTCATGTGACCGGCGCGATCTTCCCCGACGAAGTCGATATCGACGAGAGCCGGGAGCGGGAGCGAATTGAGGACGGGATCGTCGCCCTCGGCGCTGCCGAACCACTGGTCGAGCGTGGCGCGAAGTTCGGCCTGTTCGACGGCGCGCGCCGTGCGGACGAACGGCTGTGCCGCCGCCGTGCGGCGCAGGGCGATGGCCTGTTCAGCACGGGTGACGGGATTGGCGGTGACGATCTGCACCGTGACTCGGCCGGCGATCGCGTCGCCGATCGCGTTGGCGGACCGTGCCAGCCCGATACCCGCCGCGGCGGAGAGCAGCGTCAGCAGCATCAGGATTGCGATCACCCAAGGCGTCGGCCCCGAAAGCCGGCGATCGGGAAGCAGGCGGCGATGCTGGGCGGGAACGCGGGGAATGATCATGAGCGGTTCGGTGGATAGCGAAGCGCGCCGGTCGGGTCCGACAGACGGCCCTTCTCGAGCCGCATCATCTGCGCATTTTCGATGCGGCTGATCAGGTGGATATCGTGGGTCGCGACGACAACGGTGGTGCCGAGACGATTGAGCGCTTCGAACAGCCCCAGCAAGCGCATCGCCATGTCGGGATCGACGTTACCCGTCGGTTCGTCGGCAACGAGCAATTGTGGCCGCGCGATGACCGCACGCGCGATGGCCACGCGCTGTTGTTCGCCGCCCGACAGCGTGGGCGGAAAGGCGTGCGCACGCTCGTCGAGCCCGATCCAGCTCAGCATTTCGCCCACGGGGCCTGCCAGATCCTCTTCGCTCACCCCGGCGATACGCAGCGGCAGCGCGATATTGTCGCGCGCCGACAGATGCGGAATCAGGCGGAAGTCCTGGAAGACGACGCCGATGCGGCGGCGAAATCCGGGCAGGCGGTGACGCGGCATGCTGACGAGATCCTCGCCGAACAGCCGGACGATGCCACGGCTCGGACGCTGCGCCAGATAGAGCATCTTGAGCAGCGACGTCTTTCCCGCGCCCGAGGGGCCGGTGAGGAAATAAAAGCTGCCGGGCTGCAGATTGAAGCTGATGTCGCTCAACACCTCCGCGTCCGGACCGTATCGCAGCCCGACACCATTGAATTCGACCATCGCACCGCCCGGGCGCGAAGGCGAAGTCATGACGCCAGCGGGGCGCGGCATCGCGCCCTTGCGGAACCGCACAAGAGGGGAGCCCGAGCGCTCATGCGCCTGCCTGTTACACGCCTGTCCACCGAGGTAAAGCGCGAACCGCAACGCGGCGCTTGCCACGCGCGAATCGGCGTGTTTAGAGGGACGTCATGATCCTAGCCTGTCCGTCCTGCCATACCCGCTATGTCGTGCCCGATACGGCGATAGGACCGACAGGGCGAACCGTGCGCTGCGCGAGCTGCCGTCATAGCTGGTTCCAGGAGCCGTCGCCGACCGTGGTGACCGTCCCGCCGCCGCCCGCGCCAGAACCTGCGCCTGCATCGGTTGCCGAGGAGAGCGTCCTTCCGGTTGTACCGCCTGCGCCCGAACCTGTCGCCGAAGCGGCCGCTCCGCCGCCGCCTCAGGCTTTTGCGGCGCCCGAGCCGCAGATTGTCCAGCCGCCCGCCGAAGAGACTCCCCTGCCGTTCCGCCGTCCGCGGCGCAACCCGGCGAAGCGCTGGACGTGGATCGCGGCGAGCGCGGCGGCGCTGATGCTGGCTTCGACGGCTGCACTATACTGGTTCGGTCTGCCGAGCTGGGCGCAGAGTCTCGGGATTCCGGGCATAGCCGATGAGCCCGACCTCGTGATCGAGCTGCCACCGAACCAGGATCACCGCGAACTCGCCGACGGCACGATCTATTTTGCGGCCTCGGGGGTGATCATCAACCCGACCGACCGCGAGCAGCGGGTTCCGCCCATTCTGGCCGAGCTTCGCGATGCGCAGGGTACGATCGTCTATAGCTGGACGATCAAGCCGCCGGTGCGGATGCTGCCGCCCAATGAAAAGGTCAATTTCAGCGAGGCGAAGCTCGATATTCCGCGCCGCGCGACGCAACTGACCGTCAGCTGGGCGCTGCCCAAAGGCTGAATCGCCGCCGCCGGTGTGACGTCACGCAGTCACAGGCTGAGCGCGGCGGCAAGCGAGAGAAGAAAGCTTGTCAGCGTTGCGACGATGATCGGCGCGAAGCTTCGCCATCCCTGATCGAGCAGCAGGTGGAGCCGCGCCTTCATCGCTGTGGCGACGATAGCGAGCAGTAGCAGCGCCTGCGCGCCGGTGGCGGCCGCCCCTTGCACCTGTTGCGGGATCGCGATGAGCGAATTGACGGCCGCAACGGCGAGAAAGCCGAGAATGAACCAGGGCAGGCGCAGCGGAATGCGCGGCCTGTCGGTGCCGCCAGCGGTTTCTCCCCCGCGCCCGCGCCCGAGCCAGAGCGCGACGAGCATCAGCATCGGCGCCAGCAACGCGACGCGCGTCAGCTTGACGATGGTCGCGACTTCACCTGCATGGGGTGAGAAGGAAAAGCCGCCACCAATCGCCTGTGCGACGTCATGAATCGACGCCCCGATCAGGAAACCCGCCTGGCTCTCGGAAAGGCCGAGCTGCGCTGCCAGCACGGGGTAGAGCGTCATCGCCAGCGCGCTCGCCACGGTGATGCCGACGAGAGTGAGCGTGAACCGCGCCTGATCCACCCGCTTGTCCCCGATCAGCGAATAGAGCGCGAGGGCTGCCGACGCGCCGCAGATCGCGGTCGCGCCGCCTGCAAGCAGCGCGGCATGTTTGTCCTGCCGGAACAGCCGGGCACTTGCCACGGTCACGATGATCACCGCGAGCATGATGAGGACCAGCAGCGCGAAGGGCAGCGGGCCGAGTTCCGCGAGTTGTCCAGCCGTGATTCGTGCCCCGACGAGCACGATGCCGAACCGCAGCGCGGTCTGCGACATCAGGTCGAGCCCTGCGTGAGTGCGCCGGTCCTGCGACAGGAAGGACAGGGCGAGCCCGATCAGCAAACCCATCAGCACGATCGGTGCGGCATAATGATCGGCTAGCCACGCCGCGGCGAGCGCGGCGATGCCCGTGACGAATGCCCCGGGCAGATAATCGCGCCACCTCCGCTTTTCGGGCGGCTGCGCTTCAAGCTGCATCTCGCCATAGAGGTCGGCGGCCATCGGCCAGCTATGTTCGGACGCCCGCATACGCTCTCCCCGCGCTGAAGCCCGCTTCGCATATCCGGAAGCCGTGGTCGATAGGCCATTGCTGGCGCGCGACGCTCTTGCTAGAGGCCGCGCTCTATCAGCACCCGTAGCTCAGCTGGATAGAGCGCTGCCCTCCGAAGGCAGAGGCCAGGGGTTCGAATCCCTTCGGGTGCGCCATAGACAAGCAATTCACTGATAATCCTATATTTTGGCGAGGTTCCGGGATTCGGATCGCGGGCTTTCCGGCGCCGCTGGCGCTGGGTGCTTTGTTTGTATTCAAATTGGACGGACCTCCAAAAAAATCCCGTCGCGTCCTCCGCCGGTGTCGGTCTAAGGGATCGACGGGGAGATTCTTTCATGACCGCAGTGCGCGCCACGTTCCTGATGCTTGGCCTCGGCATTCTTGCCGGGGTTGCTGTGCCGTCGGCGCAGGCGTCGGATTCCGACATCTTTGCGAGCTGCGACGGGTTGGGCAAGCCGGGAAAATCGCCTGGAGGGCTGAGCGGGCCGGCCAATGCGGCGCGATTCAGCGAGTTTTCGGTGGCGACGAACGGTGTCGTTTCGGCCTGCGATGCGGCGTTGGCACACCCGAAGCTCCTGCCTTCGCAAGGGCTTCGGCGGGCGCACCTGTTGCGGGCGCGGGCTCTGGCTTATGTGCGCGGCGGCAAGCTGGACGAGGCACTGAAGGATATCGACGCGGCCGGTGTGGCGGCCGGCCCGAGTGCGACTGACCCGCTTTATGCGCGGAGTTTCGCGGTATCACTCGACCTGGTGCGGGCGCTTGTCTACGACCGGATGGGCAAAACCGACGAGGCGCTGCGTCTCGCGCGCCGGAGCGCTGCGGCTCGGCCCTTTGCGGTGGAGGTGCAGCGGGTCGCGGCACACCTTCTGCTGACGCATCGCCAGCAGGATGAGGAGGCGACCGCAACAATCCGGTCGGCCAATCGTCTCGATCCCGATTTCATTCTCTACCAGACATCCTTTCTCGCCCTGCTGGGCGATTTCAAGGCAATGACCCAGCTCGAAATTCCCACCCCAGCGCTGGTGGAGAGCGAGGATGACAAGAAGGACCCTTCCCGTGCTGCGCTGGCGAACCTGAACGCGGCGCGCGAACAGCTTCGCAGCCGGTTGACTATTGCCTATGCTCGCGCGGCGACAGGGGATGGCGAGGGTGCCAGGCGCAGCCTGGCCGAAACCAGATCGCGCTACGAGACGCTGGCCTCTTCTGCCTCCGCGACGCTTGGCGAGGAGGCGCGCAAGCGCCTGCTGAAAGGCGATAGCGACCTGATTGCGGCCTATGATATCCGGATCAACGCGCGCATCGCGCTGGCGGAGGGCCGCCGACAGGACGCCGAAGCGCAGATCAACGACAAGAGTTTGCCGCTCGATTCCATATCGACCGATCTCTTCGTCGCGATGCGCGACAAGCCGACGTCTCCAGATGCTTCACGACCCTTTGTCGCGCCGCCCTCGGCATCCGATATTCCAGATGAGCAGGCAGCGGGCGTACGCAAGCAATTGTTCGACAAGATGCTCTGGCTTGCCGTCGTCGAGCCTGAGACCGCCAAAACCAACTCGGTGTACAAGCGTTCGCGACCGAATATCCTTGGCGCGCTGGTTGGGGCCGCGGTTACGATGGGGGTCTCGCTTCTTCAGGGCGTCGACAATACCGATGGATTCAGTGCGAATCAGAATGGCGACGGCAGCGTTCGCGTTTCGCTGACCGGAGCGACGCCTGCGCCGGCCGTGGTGCGCGAGATGGTGTTGCTGCGGGCCGCGGAACTGGCGCTTGAAAACAAGAAGCCGGCGTTCGAGATCGTCGGGCGCGAGGATTATGCGCGTTTCCAGACGACCAGTCGCCAGGGATTCGAGATCAGCCGCATACCAGCTGGCTACAAGAGCGATATCGTGATCCGCTTTGTCGAGGCGGATGCGGCCAATGCCCGGACGCTCGATGCCCGGATGCTCGTTGAATCGCTGGGGCCATATTATTATCGGGACGACAGGAAATAGCGGTAGGATCGCTGCGTCCGCGGCGGCGCTGATGCGCTGGCGACCGTTGCCCGGAAACCTGCGCGGATGGCCGACCTGACAGGAAGCTGACGGGGTCTGACGAGCAGATGTCAGCAGAACGAGTCCAAGAAGGCGCCGAGAGCGGGGTACGGCCCGCTTGTCGGAGGAACGGCTCGTCGCATGGCTCATGGTATTCGCATAGCGCTGCTGGTGTGGGCAGGCTTCTGCACGGGCACGGCGGCGGTCGGTCAGGATGCGTCTGCGGTTGGCGGTCCGGTCTATGACAAGGACTTCTTCGACCGGACCCAGCCTTCGAACGCCTATGAAATGGTGGCGCTGCTGCCGGGGTTTGCGCTTGTAGAGGGCGATGCCGACGTGCGCGGCTATTCGGGCGCGGCGGGCAATGTCCTGATCGACGGCCAGCGTCCGGCCGGAAAGACCGACACGCTCGAGGCCATATTGAAACGCCTGCCTGCGGCCCGGGTGGAGCGGATCGAGCTGATCCGCGCCGGGTCGGCCGGCTATGACATGCAGGGTTATGCGCTGCTCGCCAACGTTGTGCTGGTCAAGGCCGGCGCAATCAATGGCCGGATCGAGGCCGAACAGGCGCTCTACCGGCATGGCCGCCGAGCGCCGCGCTTTTCGGTGCAGGCGAGCCATGGCCATGACCACGTGATCGACGTGTTCGGGACCGTGTACCGCGAGATCGACGATGAGCATGGCTTCGGTATCCGCAATCGGTTTGCCCCGGACGGAGCGCCGGTGCGGCTGGTGGACTATGCGCAGCCAGAGGGCGCCGACGTCGTGCAGGCGACGCTCGCCTACCGGCAGCCCGTTCTTGGCGGGACGCTGCGACTGAACGGGCTGGTGCAGGACAAGCGGAAATTCGCCGATATCGCCTATGCCATCTATTTCCCGGCGAGCGAGGCGATCACCGGCAGCGAGCGCGAGCACGCACGGACCTATGAAGGCGGGCTGCGCTATGAGCGGGCGCTGGGCGCGGCCACGGATCTGGACGTGGTAGGAAGCTATCGGTCGGTCGCGACGGTCGGCATCGATCGCGAGAAGGAGGCGTCGGGCAGCAGCATCTCGGACGAGCGTTCGCACGCCAGCGAGGCCATCGTGCGCGCGGCCCTGCGTCATCATCGCGGCGGCACGACGATCGAGGTTGGCGCCGAAGGGGCGCTCAACACGCTCGACAGCCGAAATGCGCTCACCGAGGACGGCCTGCCGGTCATCCTCCCGCAAGCCGATGTCCGGGTGTCGGAGCGCCGCGCCGAACTGTTTGCGACGGGCAGCCATCCGCTCGGTCCCCATGTGACCGCCGAAATCGGCGTGCGTTATGAAATGTCGCGCCTGTCGCAGACGGGCGATATCGACCTCGTCAAGACGCTCGCTTTCTGGAAGCCGCGCGCTCGATTGAGCTGGACGCCGACCGCGAATCAGACGCTGCGCCTGTTGTTCGAGCGCGAGGTCGGGCAACTTGATTTCGGTGACTTCGTCGGCGCTGCCTCGCTCACCAACGGAACGGTCAGTGCGGGGAATGCCGACCTGGAACCGGACAGCCTCTGGCGTCTTGAATTTGCCTATGAACGGCGGTTCGGCGCGGGCTCGTTCACCGCCTCGGTCCGGCGCGAATGGATATCGGACCTTGTCGACCAGCTTCCCCTGATTGCGGATGGGGTCGTCTATGATGCGGTCGGCAACATCGGCGACGCGCGTCGCGACGTCGTCGAGGCATCGCTGAAATGGCCGCTCGATGGTCTCGGCGCGAAGGGTGTCGTTGTGACCGCCGACCTGCTGGCGCGGCGCAGTCGGGCCACCGATCCGTCAACCGGCGAGCGCCGCCGCATCTCGGGGGACATGCCGGTCGAGGCCCGGATCTCGCTGACCCACGATATTCCGGTGTGGAAGATGCGCTGGGGCGGAAGCTATGCCTTTGCCCGCACCGAGACGAGCTTCAAGGTCGAGGAGGTCGAGGATGACAGTCTGGGCGGACGGCTCGATCTGTTCGCCGAATATCATCCGGACACGCGCTGGACGATCCGTCTGTTCGGCAAGAATCTGACCGACAGCCCTGCGACGCGGACACGCGACATTTATGCCGGCGTTCGCGGCGATAGCGGCTTGCGCTATCGCGAACTGCGGGTTTTGCGCAGCGGCCGCTATGTTGGGTTGACCGTCCAGCGCAGTTTCGGCGGATAGGCCGCGGGCTCAGCCTCGCGGGGCGGCGAGCCGCGCGAATTCGGTCCAACCGCAGGCAGTCGCCGCAACCGAATTTCCGCATCCCGGAATCGGAAGGTAGCGCCGGAACAGCGAGTCGCCGGCGCCCAGCGGTTCGAGCGCGCGGAGTTGGTCCATCGTCTGCGAACGATAAAAGGCGCGGACATAGCGGTCGCCTTTGCTATTGCTGACAAGCTCGAAACCCAGCGCGCTGCCGGGTGGGACCTCGTCCGCCGGATAGCTTGGCACCTGCCAATGCAGATCGAAGAATCCTCCGAGGTCGGCGACATTCGTGTCGTGGCCCGCGAGCAAGGTCAGGCGGGCCGCGCTTTTCCCACCAAGCGCGGAGACGATTTCGCTGACGATAGGCGCAGCGGCGGCGGCGGCAATATAGCCCGGACGGTTCGCGTAGCGGAATTTCAGCGGATGGAACTGCAGGAGCTGTTCGATCTCCGCGCGGCTGACGCGGCCCCATCCGACCTCGGCCATCGGTTTGCCTTCGAGATATTCGAGGAGCAGCGTCTGGCTGGCGGTCGACCCGACGTCGAGTGGGCCTTCGAGATCGGGGCGGTCGTGCGGCTGGGCGACCAGCCGGCTCGGCTGGGCGATGAGAGGGCACGTCGGCAGCGCGCAGTTCAATACTCTTGCCAGCAGCGTCAGTTCGCCGCGATGGCGTTCGGTTTCGGCGGCGAGGCCGCCTTCGGGCGCCTGAGCGAGCGCTGCGTTGAAGGCGCGTTTGCCGTCGAACGAGACCGGACCGCCGTCGAGCCCATGAAAGATCGCATCGTCGTCGGCACCCGCCGGGTGGGTGACGTCGGCCGCGCAGCCGGGCATGAAACCAGCCGCCCAGCTTTGCGCCGTGTTGATCGTACGTTCCTTGTAGCTAGCCTTCAGGACGACCGTGCCGGGCGCCGGGCAGCCGCTGGCGAACAGGCCGCGCGCGCCGAAATAGGCGCGATCGCTTTCGCCGAGAAGCTTGACGCCCGCCGCGCCGCGCGGAGTGAGCAGCCCGAAGTCGACCGGCCAGTCGGGCCACCGCTCGGTCGAATAGCCTGGCGGAACCACCGCAGCCTTCGTCGGCGGACGGATGCCGTGGCGCATCAGCATCACGACCTTTTCCAGCTTCAGCGATTCTTCGGGCGCCGGGGTCGATGCGTCGGTGCCGGGCCCGGGCGCGGCACAGGCCGCCAGCAGGGCGGTCGACAAAAGGAACATTCGCTTCACGGCGCTCTCCCGTTCGGAACAAATTTATCGACATTACATAAATCAGAAAATATATTTCATCAATGCGGTTCTCCGAAGAAATATTCCCGCTGCGATGTCAGCATAATGTCAGCGCCGCTGTGGCAGGATCGCCAGCATGAAAAAGACCCTGATCCTGCTGGCCGCCATGGCCGCCATCGCCACCCCCGCCCTTTCGCTTGCGAAGGATGACAAGGCCGACCAGCTTGCCGCCAGCGCGGCTCTGGCGCGGGGAGAAATTCTGCCGATTGCGCGCGTCCTCGCGATCGCAACCGAGCGCGTTCCCGGTGACGTTCTGAAGGTCAAGCTGGAACGCGAATCCTTCGGGTTCAAATATGAGGTGAAAATCCTGACCGCCGGCGGCAGGGTGCGCGAGGTCGAAATCGACGCCAAGACCGGCCGGGTGATCAAGATCGAGGATGATTGATGCGCGCATTGGTGGTCGAGGATGATCCGGTCGTTGCTGCCGAGCTCGTTCGCGGGATGACGGCGGCGGGCTTCGTCGTCGACCTTGCCGGAGACGGACAGCAGGCCTGGTTCAGCGGCGATGTCGAGGACTATGACGTCGCGATCGTCGACCTCGGCCTGCCGCGGCTCGATGGCCTGTCGGTCGTCAAGCGTTGGCGCGATGCGGGGCGCAGCTTTCCCGTCCTGATTCTGTCGGCCCGCGGCGAATGGACCGACAAGGTCGCCGGAATCGAGGCCGGTGCCGACGACTATATGGCCAAGCCCTGGGCGATGGAGGAACTGGTGGCGCGTGTTCGCGGCCTGATCCGGCGGGCGGCGGGGCGGTCGAGCCCGACGCTCGAAGCAGGGCCACTGCGGATCGACACGCATCGCATGACAGCGACGCTCGACGGCGCGTTCGTCAAGCTGTCGCCCCTCGAATACCGGCTCCTCGATTATCTCGCACATCATGCCGGTCGAGCGGTGCCGGCGACCGAATTGTCAGACCACCTCTATGGCGACGCCGATGCCGAGAACGCCAATGCGATCGAGGCGTTGATCGCGCGGCTGCGTCGCAAGCTGGGCGCTGATACGATCACGACCCGGCGCGGCTTCGGCTATCTTTTGCCAGTGGCCGCCGCATGAAGAGCGGATCGCTCCGGCTTCGGCTGATCGCGGGAGCCGGGGTTGCGATCGCGTTGGCGCTGATCGTCGCCTGGTTCGCGATGACCTGGCTGTTCAATGGACATGTCGAGCGGCGCGTTGAGGACGAACTTCTGGTCCAGGTTCGGCCGCTGCTTGCCGACCTTCGCCTGTCGGGGGGTATGCCGGTTGCCGGGTCCGAACCCGCCGACCCGCGCTTCGCGGTTCCCGCCGGCGGGCTTTATTGGCAGGCCTCGACCGCCAAGGGGACGATCCGATCGATTTCGCTGTGGGACAGCCGCCTGCCGCGTACAGCGACGGCGCCGGCCGATGCCTGGCATATCCGCCGCACGGCTGGTCCTTTCGGACAGCGGCTGTTGTTGATGGAGAGGGCGATCCGTCTTCAGCCGCAGGAGCCCGCGGTTATCGTCCAGTTGGGCTATGACCTTGCCAAGCTCGCACCCGCGCAACGCGAATTCGGGCGCGAAATGGTGCTGTTCCTGACGCTCCTCTGGATCGTCCTCGCGCTCGCGGCCTGGGCGCAGGTCGGTCTCGGGCTGCGTCCCCTGCGCGGTGTCGGGCAGGAGGTCGAGCGACTCCGCCGCGACGCTTCGGCCCGTCTTGGCGGCACTTATCCCCGCGAGCTGGCGCCGCTGACTGAATCGATAAACGCGCTCGCCGATGCGCGTGAGGCCGATCTGATGCGGGCAAGGCGCCGCGCCGCCGATCTGGCCCACGGACTCAAGACGCCCCTCGCCGCGCTGGCTGTTCAGAGCGCGCGCGCGCGCGAAAGCGGGGCGGTGCCGATTGCCGACGGTCTCGACTCGTCGATTGCGGCAGTGCGCGCCGCTATCGACGGCGAACTGGCGCGGACGCGGATCAGCCTTGTCCACGAAGGACGAAGCACGCTGGCGTTGCCGCTGATCGAACGCCTCGTCGCGGTCATCGAACAGACCGAGGCTGGCGAGCGCGTCGCTTTTTCGCTGGCCTGCGATGAAGACACCACGCTGCCGCTCGCCAGCGACGATGCCGCCGAGCTGCTTGGTCCCCTGCTTGAAAACGCCGCGCGGCATGCTCGCCGCCTCGTGCGCGTTTCGGTGGAGACCGTGGGTGGCGTGCGCATCCTGCTCGTCGGCGACGATGGCCCGGGGCTCGATACGGCGCAACGCGACGAAGCGATTCTGCGCGGTGCCCGCCTTGATTCGGCGAACGAAGGCCATGGACTTGGTCTGGCGATCGCCCGTGAACTCGCAGAAGCGACGCGCGGCGAGCTGGGGCTTGCGCGGTCGCCGCTCGGGGGACTCGAGGTCCGAGTGCACTGGACGCTATCCGACTGAACTTTCTGTCAGCTTCGTGTCAGAACGGGTGCCCCGCGCCCTGATAATTCGTGTCTTTCGCCATCGATGTGCAAGATATATTCTATTTCACTTGCAATATAGAATAATTATGTCATTATGCTGTCCGAACGAGCGCGACAGGGAGTCGTGCCGGGGAGGAGAGGCAATACAATGACACGGCGGTTCGCACGGGCGCTTTTGCTAACGACATGTCTGGCCGTCCCGGCGACGGGTGCCTGGGCGCAGGATGCATCGACCACGGCGGGGCAGGACGACACGATTGTCGTCAGCGGCCGCCGCGCCGCGGATCGCGCCGCCCTTGAAACGAAGCGCAACACCGATACGCAGGTCGATGAAGTGCGCGCCGATGACGTCGGGCGCCTGCCCGACCAGAATGTCGCCGAAACGCTGCGGCGCCTGCCGGGTCTCAGTGTCGCCAATGATCAGGGCGAAGGCCGCTACCTGACGGTTCGCGGGGTGTCGCCGGACCTGCTCAACGTTACCCTCAACGGTCAGACCGCGGCCGCTCCCGAACCCGATTCGCGCCAGGTGAAACTCGACGATATCCCTTCGGCGCTGATCGGCGCGGTGACGGTGTCGAAAACCCTGACCCCCGACATGGATGCCAATGCGATCGCGGGCGCCGCCAACATCGAAACGGTGTCGGCCTTCGACCGACCGGGGACGTTTGGCAGCCTGCGCGCCGCCTATGGCAAGTACGACCTGAACGGCAAGCATCCCTATGAGTTCGATGCGTCGATCGGATCGCGCTTTGGTCCCGACCGGCAATTCGGGGTCGTGTTGGCACTCAACTATTCGAACCGCGAGTTCGAGGCGCAGAACGTCCAGTCGGGCGGCAAATGGGAGGAGGTGAACGGCGAATTCGTGCCGCTGCGCCAGACGCTCCGCGACTATCACACCCGCCGTCAGCGCTATGGCGCGGTCGCCAATTTCGACTGGCGCCCGACCGATGATGCGAAGGTTTTCGCGCGCTTCCTCTATTCCAAATATAAGGACAAGGAATCGCGCCCCGGATTCCAGGTCGACCTGGACGACGAGGAAATCACGAACCAGACCGCGACCAGCGGCGATTTCGCCGCCGCCAAGGCAAAGCGCGCCCTGCGCTCGCGCGAAGAAGATTCCGACACCTTCACCTCGTCGTTTGGCGGCGAATTCGATCTCGGGCCGAGCTGGCTGCGTGTCGAGGGTAGCTATACCCAGGCTAACAAGCGTGACCCGCATCGCGACGAAATCATCTTTGCCGCAAAGAATATTACCGGGTCCTATGATCTGTCGGGGTCGATCCCGGTGTATCAGTCGAGCGCGGCGGCGTTCGATGCGACCAAGTATAAATTCGACGAAACAAGTTATGAACATCGCCGCGCGCGCGAGGATCTCTATCAGGCGCGCACCGATTTCCGCACGCCGATCGCCATCGGCGACGACAGCTCGATCCAGGTCGGTGCCAAATACACGCGGCGGCGCAAGACGAATGACGCCGAATCGGTGATCTATGGCGACTATGATGACGATTTCACGCTCGATCAGGTTGCAGGTGCCCCGATCGATAGCATCTTCAAGGGCCGCTACCCGCTCGGCGCGACGATCAGCCGTCCGGCGGCCGACGGCTTCTTCCAGTCCAATCTGACCGGGTTCGAACTGGACGAGGAGGGGACGGTCGGCGACAGCCTGGCGGCCGACTATCTGATCCGCGAAAAGATCTTCGCTGCCTATGCGATGGCGACGTTGAAGTTCGGGGAGTTCACTGCGATCCCCGGGGTACGCATGGAAAAGACGAAGAGCAATTATGCGGCCAAGGACATTCTCGACACCACGACTATCGCCGATCTCGACAAGGCGTACGACAGCTTTGGGTCGCAAAGCTATTCGGACTGGTTCCCCGGCCTGAACCTGCGCTGGAACGCGACACCGTCACTTGTTCTGCGCGCTGCGGTGACGCGCGCGATAGGCCGGCCCAACTATGAACAACTTGCGCCGACGACGGTCGTGAACACGGCGGACAACGAAGTCACGAGGGGTAACCCCGATCTGAAACCGCTCACCTCGACCAACTATGACATTGCTGGCGAATTCTACATCGGTCGCAAGGGTATCGTCAGCATTGCCGGCTTCTACAAGACGATCGAAAATCCGATCTACTCGGCGACGATCGATCAGAGCGGCACGTTCGCGGGGCAGGCGCTGGTCGATGCGCAGGTGACGATGCCGGTCAACGCCAACAGTGCGTTCGTCAAGGGCATCGAAATCAACGCACAAACCGAACTGAGCTTCCTGCCGTCGCCGCTTGACGGCTTCAGCGTCGGCGGCAGCATCACGTTCGTGAAATCGCGGGCGAAGGGCATTCCGGGTCGCGGTGACGAGCGGTTGCCGCTGGCAAGCCAGTCGAACCGCGTGGCGTCGGCCTTCCTTTCCTATGAAAAGGGCGGCCTCTCGGCACGGATCGCCTACACCTACCGTTCGGCCTATCTGCTTGAGCCGGGCGAAGATACCGATACCGACCTCTATGTTGGCGCTTTCAATCAGTGGGACGCGCGCATCGGGTACGACATCGTGAAAAATGTGACGATCTTCCTCGAAGGATCGAACCTCAACGATGAACCCTATCGTGTCTTCCAGGGCATTTCGTCGCGGACCGACGAGGTCGAACGTTACGGCTATTCGGTCAAGACGGGGGTCCAGTTCAAATTCTGATCCCCTGCGGGTCGCACTGGAGCAGGGGCCGGGGAAACTCGGCCCCTTTCTTTTTGGCGGCTGTCGATGGTTGCGGTGCTGTCGGCTCAGGAGCGGAAATCCGCCAATGCCTTGTTCCAAAGTTCAGGAAAGTTCAGCCCCGTTCATCCGCGATTTGGCCTGATTTGGCCCGCGCAATGCGCTGGACGCGCAAGGTTTTGGCGGTACCCGCAAGCCGGGCCGCGACCGTCCTTGTCCACCGAGTGAAAGAGCCTAGGGCCAGGGAACCCCAGGCGGATGCCGGCATAGCGGGATATTGTAGGAAGGCCTATCCGAAGGCCCAGCCAGTTTAGGCGGGGAACGTTGCAGCCGCGAGCCGCTTTCCCCTCCCGCAAGCGGGAGGGGAGACAAACCCCGCAATCGGTCAATTGCTGACGACCAGCAAATTACAGCAGCACGCGCTCGCCCGTCTGTGCCGACCGCGCGGCGGCTTCGGCGAGCGCGAGCGCCGCAACGCCGTCGCGGAAATCGACGAGCGGTGCGCCACCGTCCAGGATGTCGGCGAAATGTTCGGCCTCGCGGGCATAGGCGACCGCGTAGCGATCGAGGAAGAAGTTCTGGAAGCGGTCGGCGGCGGCCCCGCTCTCGCCCCACGTCTCGACCGTCGTTTCGAGCTGGTTCTGCGCGCGGATCATACCCTTTGACCCGAAGGCCTCGATCCGCTGGTCATAGCCATATCCGCTTCGGCGGCTCGACGAGATCATGCAGAGCCGACCCGACGCGGTGCGCAGGATGGTCTTTGCGGTATCGGAATCGCCCGCCGCGCCGATTGCCGGGTCCACGAGCACCGAAGCGCTCGCGAAAACCTCGGTCACCTCTTCGTCCAGCAGCCAGCGCGCCATGTCGAAATCATGGATGACCATATCCTTGAAGATGCCGCCCGATATTGTGACATAGTCGACCGGCGGCGGGGCGGGATCGTGGCTGATGATGTGCAGCGTTTCGAGCGCGCCGACGGCGCCGTCCGCAAGCCGTGCCTGCAGGGCCGCGAAGTTCGGGTCGAAGCGGCGATTGAAGGCGAGGAACAGGCGGGCGCGCAGCGCTTCGAAGCGCGCGGCCGATTCGCGCGCGGCGGCCAGATCCTGATCAAGCGGCTTTTCGCAGAAGATCGCTTTCCCGGCTTCGGCCGCGGCCAGGCTGTAGGGAAGGTGGGTGTCGGTCGAACTCGCCACCACGACCCCGGCGATCGATGGATCTGCGAGCGCTTCCTCGATCGTCGAGACACGTGCGTCATAGCGGGCCGCGACCGCCGCGGCGGCTTCGGGGAAGGGATCGACGACCCTTGTTAGCCGCAGGCGCGGGCTTGCAGCAAGATTCGCCGCATGGATTTTGCCGATCCTGCCGGCGCCGATCAGTGCGATATCGTGCATTCAAACCTCTCCAGTTGAAACCAAATTCCACCTCACATACTGATGGAACAATTATTCTATAGCGTGGAAAATGGCACAGGGCGACAGTTGCGTTACAAGTTTTGAACAGATATTCCGTTTTTTTGATGAAGCGGGAGAATGAAGTTGACCGACGTCCCGACTGCCCCGGCTTCGGCGGAAGAGTTGCGCGCCGAGATCGTGAGCCGATACGAAACGCTGAGCAAGCGGCTCAAGCAGATCGCGCGCTATATTCTTGACGAGCCTAACGACATCGCGCTCGAAACACTGGCCGTCATCGCGGACCGCTGCGGCGTTCAGCCGTCGGCGATCGTGCGGTTTGCCAAGGGCTTCGGGTTCGAAGGCGCGAGTCAGATGCAGCGCCTGTTCCGCGACGGGTTGCTCAGCAACAATGCCGCGCTCGGCTATTCGGAGCGGGTGCGCCAGTTGGACCAGACGACCAGTGCGCAGGATGCCGAGCCTGCGAACCTGCTATCCGAGTTCGTCGAGGGCAACAGCCTTGCGATCCAGAACTTGTTGCAGACGGTCAGCGGCGCCGACATGCAAGCGGCGGTCGACCTGCTGATCGCGGCGGACACGGTGCATGTTGCTGGCTTTCGCCGATCCTTTCCCGTAGCATCCTATATCGCCTACTCGCTGCTTCAGGCCGGCAAGCGCGCGGTGTTCATCGACGGGGTCGGCGGCCTGGGGCTGCAGCAGGTTCATGCCATGGGTCCCGACGACCTGCTGATCGCAATCAGTTTTCATCCCTATTCCGAAGAGACGATTGCGGTGGTCAATGCCGCCAAGGCGAACGGCGGGCGAGTCCTCGCGATCAGCGACAGTCTGGTGAGCCCGGTCGCGAAGCCTGCGGAGCATGTGTTGCAGGTGCGCGAGTCGGAAGTGCGGAAATTCCGTTCGTTGTCGGCATCGATGTGCCTCGCGCAGGCGCTGGTGATCAACTTCGCGTTCGAATCGACGCGCGCGCCCACCCCAAAATCGCGGCGTTCGAAATAGAATTCCAAATTCCGACAACATGAAACATCTGTTGCAAAGATTCTAAAGTTGGAATATGTGTTACAGGCCAAGGAGAGATGGTCTGAAACTGATGGTGCAACAAGGGCAGGAATCGGGCGGAAAGCGCCGGCTGGATATCGTCACGCTGGGACGCGCGGGGGTCGATCTTTACGGAGAGCAGATCGGCGGGCGGCTCGAGGATATGGCGAGTTTCGCCAAATATATTGGCGGCAGCCCAACGAATACCGCGGTCGGGGCATCGCGGCTGGGCTTGAGGGCCGGGCTGATCACCCGCGTCGGCGCCGATCATTTCGGGCGCTTCATCGTTGAGGAGCTGGAACGCGAAGGGGTTTCGACGCGCGGGGTTCGGTCCGATCCCGACCGGCTGACCGCGCTCGTGTTCCTCGGCATCCGCGATCCCGACACCTTTCCGCTGATTTTCTATCGCGAGAATTGCGCCGACATGGCGCTCTCCGCCGACGATATCGACCCCGATTTCGTCGCGTCGGCGGGCGCACTGCTGATCAACGGAACGCATCTGTCGCAGCCCGGCGTGTTCGCGGCGAGCCTAAAGGCCGCGACGCTGATGAGAGCGGCCGGGGGTCGCGTCATTTTCGACATCGACTACCGCCCCGTATTGTGGGGTCTCGCCGGCAAGGACAATGGCGAGGACCGGTTCGTCGCCGACAGCCGTGTAACCGAGGCGCTGCAGCGCGTCCTGCCGCTTTGCGACCTGATCGTCGGCACCGAGGAAGAAATCCATATCCTCGGCGGATCGACCGACACGCTGGCGGCATTGCGCGCGATCCGCGCCGAGAGCACCGCGCTGCTGGTCTGCAAGCGGGGTGCCGATGGCTGCGTAGCCTTTCCCGGCGAGATTCCCGCGTCGCTCGATGCCGGGGTGGTCGGGCGCGGCTTTCCGATCGAGGTGTTCAATGTGCTTGGCGCGGGCGATGCGTTCATGGCCGGGTTCCTGCGAGGCTGGCTGAAGGACATGCCGCTTGAAAAATGCTGCGAGATCGCCAACGCCTGCGGTGCGCTTGTCGTGTCCCGTCACGGTTGCGCGCCGGCCATGGCCTCGTGGGACGAGCTGCAGCGCTTTCTTGCCGGACGATGGCCTCACCGCCTTCGCGAGAGCGCCGAACTGGAACAGCTTCACTGGTCCAGCAACCGTCAGGGCGATCGCGACGAGCTGACGGTCCTTGCGATCGATCATCGCAGCCAGTTCGACGATCTTCTCGCCGAACTGGGCGAGGACGACGAGGCGGGGGTTCATCACTTCAAGAATCTGGCGCTCGCGGCGCTTCATCGGCTGGGCGCCGGCGATCCCTGCTATGGCGTTCTGCTCGATGGCCGTTTCGGCGCGCGTGCGCTGGAGGCGGCGGCCGACCACCCCTATTGGATCGGCCGCCCGATCGAGTTTCCGGGGTCGCGTCCGCTGCGTTTCGAAGGGTCGCCCGACGTCGGCATGACGCTGCGCGACTGGCCGACCAATCATGTCGTCAAGTGCCTCGTCTTCTACCATCCCGACGACGATGCCGAGATGCGCGCGCGGCAGGATCGCCAGCTCCTGCGGCTGTTCGATGCGTGCCGCCGGACCCGGCACGAATTCCTGCTCGAAATCATCGCGTCGAAACATGGGCCGGTCGACAGCGGGACGATCGCCAAGGTCATCGACCATGTCTATTCGCTGGGCATCTATCCGGACTGGTGGAAGCTCGAGCCGACGACCGACTCTGCGGCCTGGGCGGCGAGCGAAGCGGCGATCCTGCGGCATGACCCGTTGTGCCGGGGTATCGTTCTGCTTGGCCTCTCGGCGCCTCAGGACGAGGTGCTGGCCGGCATCGTCGCCGCGGCGCCCTTTCCGCTCGTCAAAGGCTTTGCCGTCGGTCGCACCATCTTTCACGATGTCGCGCAGCAGTGGCTGACGGGAGCGATCGGCGACGAAGCTGCGATCACCGCGCTTGCCGAAAACCTGCGCGTCCTCGCCGATGGCTGGCGTGCGGCCCGGCGTGCTAAGGTGGAGGCATGACCAAGCATATCCGATTGACGATGGCGCAGGCCCTGACGCGCTGGCTCGCGGCACAGCAGGTCGAGGTCGATGGCGCCCTGCTCAATTATTTCGCGGGCGTGTGGGCGATCTTTGGCCACGGGAATGTCGCGGGAATGGGTGAGGCGCTGGCCGGGGTGGGGGCGGAGCTGCCGACCTATCGCGGTCATAACGAGCAGGGCATGGCGCATGCAGCGATTGCGTTTGCCAAGGCGAGCCGGCGGCAACGCGCGATGATCTGTACCAGCTCGATCGGCCCTGGCGCGACGAACATGGTCACCGCAGCCGCGCTTGCGCATGTGAACCGGCTGCCCGTGCTCTTTCTGCCCGGCGATGTCTATGCCAGCCGTCGTCCCGATCCGGTGCTCCAGCAGATCGAGGATTTCGCCGACGCGACGGTCAGCGCGAATGACTGTTTCCGGCCCGTGTCGCGCTATTTCGACCGGATCGTTCGCCCCGAACAGATTCTCGATGCCCTGCCGCGCGCGATGGGCATTCTCACCGATCCCGCGCAATGCGGCCCGGTGACGCTCGGGCTCTGTCAGGATGTGCAGGCCGAAGCCTATGACTATCCCGAAAGCTTTTTTGCACCGCGGGTGTGGCGCCGCC
The DNA here is from genome assembly GCF_016793825.1 of Sphingopyxis sp. GTDB lineage: Bacteria > Pseudomonadota > Alphaproteobacteria > Sphingomonadales > Sphingomonadaceae > Sphingopyxis. The sequence continues at coordinate 147,596 of NZ_JAEULM010000021.1, read as the reverse complement.
GCCGCCCGCGCCCCGACACGGGTGAACTGGCCGCCCTTGTCACGGCGGTGCGCGGTGCGAAGGCGCCTTTGATCGTCGCCGGTGGCGGCGTCCTCTATTCCCGTGCGGAGGCCGCGCTCGCGGACCTTGCGGCACGGACGGGCGTTCCGGTTGCCGAAACGCAGGCGGGGAAGGGCGCGCTGGTCTGGGATCACCCGCAGGCGCTTGGCAGTATCGGCGTTACCGGAACGAGCGCCGCCAATGCCGCGGCGGAGCACGCCGACCTGATCGTCGGTGTCGGAACCCGTCTGCAGGACTTCACGACCGGATCGCGCACATTGTTTGCGGGGAAACGGCTGATCCAGATCAACATCGGAGCAGGCGACGCGGTCAAGCAGGGCGCCGAGGCGGTTGTCGGCGACGCGCGCGCGACGCTGGAGGAGCTTGCCGCAGCGCTGGGTGACTGGCGCGTCGATGATGCATGGAGCGGGGCGAACCGTGACCGGGTCGCCGCATGGAACACCGCCTGGGCTGCGGCGACCGCGCCGGGTACGGCGCTGCCGTCCGACGCGCAGGTCATCGGCGCAGTGTGGCGCCAGGCGAGCGACGATGCGACCGTGGTATGCGCCGCGGGCGGACTGCCGGGCGAACTGCACAAGCTTTGGCGCAGTCATGGGCCGGGCGGCTATCATGTCGAATATGGCTTTTCGTGCATGGGCTACGAGGTCGCCGGCGGGCTTGGCGTCAAGATGGCCGCCCCTGCGCGCGACGTCTATGTGATGGTCGGCGACGGCAGCTATCTGATGCTGAATTCCGAGCTGGCGACGGCGGTCATGCTGGATCGGAAGATCACCGTCATCCTGCTCGACAACCGTGGGTATGGCTGCATCAACCGGCTCCAGCAGGGGACCGGCGGGCGCCCGTTCAACAATCTGCTCGCCGATTCGGCGCATGCCGTGCTGCCCGATATCGACTTCGCCGCACACGCGCGAAGCCTGGGCGCGGAGGCTGAGAAAGTTGCCGGGATTGCCGAACTCGAGGCGGCGCTCGGCCGCGCGAGGCAGTCGGACAAATGCCATGTTATCGTCATCGATACCGATCCCGCGATCACGACCGGGGCGGGGGGGCATTGGTGGGACGTCGCCGTCCCCGAAGTGTCCACTCGCGCCGAAGTGCGCGCCGCGCGCAGTGCTTATGAAACCCGAATTCACGGAGAGAGAAAATGACGATCCGTTGGGGCGTGAGCCCGATCGCCTGGTGCAACGACGACATGCGCGAACTGGGCGGCGACACGACGCTCGATGAACTGCTCACCGACGTACGCGACATCGGGTTCGACGGCGTCGAACTCGGCAACAAATTTCCGCGCGATCCAGAAGCGCTGGCGCCGATCATGGCGAACTATGGCCTTGATATCGTCAGCGGCTGGTACTCGTCGAACCTGCTCGTGCACGATGCCGATGCCGAAATCGCGGCGCTGTCCAAGCATCTTGCGCTGCTCGAATATATGGAATCGAGCGTTTTCATCCTCGCGGAAACATCGAACGCGGTGCACGGCGACCGCTACGGCAGCCGGCTCGACACGCATCCCGTGCTTCCCGTTGCCGACTGGAAGCAGTTCGGCGAGCGGCTGAATACGGTGGCGCGCTTCATCACCGATCGCGGTCTGCGCTTTGCCTACCATCATCATCTCGGCACGATCGTCGAGACGAAGGACGAACTCGAACGCTTCTTTGACGCGACCGGCGACCATGTCGGGCTGGTGCTCGATACAGGCCACGCCCTGTTCGGCGGCATCGAGCCGATCGACGTGATCAAGGCGCGGCCCGAGCGCGTTACGCATGTTCATTGCAAGGATGTCCGCAACGCCAAATATGACGAGTTCCTTGCGAACGGCACCAGCTTCCTGAACGGTGTCGTCGGCGGCATGTTCACCGCGCCGGGCGACGGCGACTATGACTATGCGCCTTTCATGCGCGCGCTGGCCGACATGGATTATTCGGGCTGGATCGTGATCGAGGCCGAACAGGATCCGGCGATTGCCAATCCGCGCGAGTACAGCCAGCTCGGCCTCGACACGCTGAAGCGGCTCGCCCGCGAGGAGGCGCTGGTCTGATGTCGCTGCTCGTCCGCCCGCACGCGCCCGACGACGATGGAACGCTGCTCGACATCACCCCCGAAAGCGCGGGCTGGAAATATGTCGGCTTTCGCATTGTCCGGCTGACCGCAGGCGCGCGTTACAATCATGTAGAAGACGGGCGCGAGGCGTGTCTCGTGATCCTTACCGGCACGGTGTCGGTCGATGCGGGGGGCGAGCATTTCGGCGATATCGGCGGACGCGATACGGTGTTCGACGGTGCCGCGACGTCGGTCTATGTCCCTGCGGGGCATCGCTACACGATCGAGGCGGCGTCCGATGCCGAGATTGCAATCTGCACTGCGCCAGGAACTGGCATGGGCGCGGTGCGGTTGATTCGCTCCGACACGGTGGAGGTACGCGGGCAGGGCACCAACACGCGCCATGTCCGTAACATTCTGTCCGATGCCGACGAGGCCGAAAGCCTGCTCGTCGTCGAAGTGGTGACCCCCGGCGGCCACTGGTCAAGCTATCCGCCGCACAAGCATGATCGCGATGCCTTTCCGGAGGAGACCTTCCTGGAGGAAACCTATTACCACCGATTGTCGCCGCCGCAGGGTTTCGCCTTTCAGCGCGTCTATACCGACGACCGCGACATCGACGAGACGATGGCGGTCGAGGACGGCGACGTCGTGATGGTACCGCGCGGCTACCATCCGGTCGGCGCGCCGCACGGATACGACCTCTATTATCTGAACGTGATGGCGGGGCCCCGACGCAACTGGGTGTTCCGCAACGACCCCGCGCACGACTGGATCGTGCGCCAGTAAGGAAGAGCGATGAGACAGATTGATTCCTTCATCGCCGGCGATGCCGCCGGCGGCGGCTCCGTGCGTCCCGAAGAAGCGCGTGCCGGTGATGTCTTTAACCCGAGCACGGGGCTGGTCCAGGCGCGCGTCGCCTTTTCGGCTCCCGCCGATCTCGACCGCGCCGTTGCCATCGCGCAGGCCGCGCAGCCCGGCTGGGCGGCGACTAATCCACAGCGCCGCTCGCGCGTGATGTTCCGCTTTCGCGAACTGCTCGAGGCGAACATGCAGGAGCTTGCCGAGCTGCTGGCGAGCGAACATGGGAAAGTCGTCGCCGATGCGCGCGGCGACGTCCTGCGCGGGCTGGAAGTGATCGAATTTTCGTGCGGGATCCCGCACGCATTGAAGGGCGAATATACGCAGGGCGCAGGCCCCGGCATCGATGTTTATGCGATGCGGCAGGCGCTCGGCGTCGTTGCCGGCATCACCCCGTTCAACTTCCCGGCGATGATCCCGATGTGGATGTTCGGTCCGGCGATCGCGGCGGGCAACGCCTTCATCCTCAAGCCCAGCGAGCGGGATCCGTCGGTGCCGGTGCGCCTCGCCGAGCTGATGCGCGAAGCGGGGTTGCCCGAAGGCATCTTGCAAGTTGTTCATGGCGACAAGCAGATGGTCGATGCGATCCTCGACCATCCCGGCATCGCTGCGGTCAGCTTCGTCGGCTCGTCGGACATCGCGCATTATGTTTATGGTCGCGGCACCGCAGCGGGCAAGCGTGTGCAGGCGATGGGCGGCGCGAAGAACCACGGCATCGTGATGCCCGATGCCGATCTCGACCAGGTCGTCCACGATCTGTGCGGCGCCGCCTTCGGTTCGGCGGGCGAGCGCTGCATGGCGCTTCCGGTCGTCGTACCCGTCGGAGACGCCACCGCCGAAGCTCTGCGCGAGCGCCTGATTCCCGCCATGGCGGCGTTGAAGGTCGGCGTGTCGAACGACCCCGACGCGCACTATGGCCCGGTGGTCAACGCCGCGCACAAGACGCGCATAGAACAATGGATCCAGACCGGCGTCGATGAAGGCGCCGAGTTGGTGGTCGATGGTCGCGGCCTTGTCCTGCAAGGGCACGAGCAAGGCTTTTTCGTCGGCCCGACGCTTTTCGACCATGTGACGACCGACATGAGCGCCTACCGCGAGGAAATCTTCGGGCCGGTCCTCCAGATCGTCCGCGCGCCCGATTTTGAGACGGCGCTGCGCCTGCCGAGTGATCATCAATATGGCAACGGCGTGGCGATCTTTACCCGCAACGGCCACGCCGCGCGCGAATTCGCGCAGCGCGTCAATGTCGGCATGGTCGGGATCAATGTTCCGATCCCGGTGCCGGTCGCCTATCACAGCTTCGGGGGCTGGAAGCGGTCGGGCTTTGGCGACATCAACCAATATGGGATGGAGGGTGTGCGCTTCTGGACCAAGGTCAAGACGGTGACTCAGCGCTGGCCCGATGGCGGTGCCGGCGACAACGCCTTCCTCATCCCGACATCGTGACCCGCTTGTGATAAACGAAACAAATCTTCCATTTGTATGTAAAATGAAATAGCATCATGCACCGGACGCCCGAAACGACAGAGGGGCGCCGGTGCGGGAGAGAGGCGATGCTGAGATATTTCGCAACGGGGCCGGACTTGCCGGTTAGGGCCGACGACAGCGTCGACGGTGCCTTCAAGAGCTATCGGATGCGGATCATCCTGACGATCACGCTCGCCTACGCGATCAGCTATACCTGCCGTCTGGCGATCAACATCGTGAAGAAGCCGCTGATCGACCAGGGGATATTCACCCCGCTCGAACTCGGCATGATCGGCTCGGCGCTGTTCTATACCTATGCGGCGGGCAAGCTGATCAATGGCTTCGTGGCCGATCACAGCAATGTGAAACGGCTCTTCGCATTCGGCCTGCTGCTGTCGGCGCTGTGCAATATCGCGATGGGCTTTTCGACGCTCTTCTGGGTCACGGTGATGTTGTGGGCGCTCAACGGCTGGTTCCAGAGCTATGGCGCGCCTTCTTGCGTCGTCGCGCTGGCCAGTTGGTTCTCGAACCGTGAGCGCGGACGCTATTATGGCATATGGTCGACGGCGCATTCGATCGGCGAAGGGCTGACCTTTGCGGTCGTGTCCGCGCTTGTCGCGGTCGGCGGCTGGCGCTGGGGGTTCTGGGGTCCCGGTATCGCAGCCACGGTAGCGGCGGTTGCCGCCTATTATGCGATGGCCGACCGCCCGCGTTCGCTCGGCCTGCCGACCGTCGCCGACTGGCGGAACGATCATTATGCGCCGCCGGCCGGTAATGTTCCCGAACGCGGGGTCTTCGCGACCCAATTGTCGATCCTTGCGATTCCGGCGGTGTGGATTCTCGCGCTGGCGAGCGCGGCCAATTACGTAACGCGCTATGCGATCAACAGTTGGGGTATCCTCTATCTGCAGGAGGCGCGGGGCTATTCGCTGGCCGAGGCGGGGGCGATGCTGACCGCGAGCACGCTCGCGGGGGTGGCGGGCGCCGTTGCCTTCGGTTTTGTGTCGGACAAATTCTTCGGCGCGCGCCGGCCGCCGGTCAATCTGCTGTTCGGCGTCCTTGAACTCGTCGGTCTGTTGCTGCTCTTCTTCGGCCCGAACAATCCCGCGGTGGTTCTGGTCGCGGTGATCCTGTTCGGGCTCGGCATGACGGGGCTCGTCACGTCGCTCGGCGGATTGTTCGCGATCGACATCTGTCCGAAGCGCGTCGCGGGCGCAGCCCTCGGGCTGGTCGGCGTGTTCAGTTATCTGGGTGCGGCGATCCAAGAGCAGGTGTCGGGCGCGCTCATTGACGCCAACATGCACATTGCGAACGGCGTGAATGTCTATGATTTCGGTCCGGTGATCGGGTTTTGGATCGGGAGTTCGGTCCTCGCCACGTTGCTTGCGACGATGCTCTGGAACACAAAGCTGCGCGACTGAGGGGGAGTATATGTACCGCCGAAACCTTCTGCGTGGGGGCACCGCTCTCGCCTTCCTGGCCGCGCTTCCACGCCGGCTATACGCGGCGACGCTCGGCTATCCGCGCCTCCTCGATGGCCCGATGATCGGCGCGACGACGCCCGGCAGTTTCCGCGTCTGGTCGCGCGCCAGCGGCGCTTTCGGTGTCGCCGTCGAATATGCGACGCAGCGAGACTTCAGCGACGCCAGGACGACCGCGAGCGCCGCCGCAACGCAGGAGAATGATCTTTGCACCACGGTCGAGGTGACCGGGCTCAAACCCGACACCGACTATTTTTACCGGGTCAAGACCGACGGGATCGACGACCGGCACCAGCCGCTCCCCTATCGCACCCGTACCGCGCCCGATCGGCCGCGTCCGATCCGGATCGCCTTCGGTTCGTGCGCGCGCGTCCAGCTCTATCCCGAACAACCGGTGTTCGAAGCAATCGCGGCGATGGAACCCGACCTCTTCCTGTGGCTTGGCGACAATATCTACGCCGACAGCGACAGCGAGACAGCCTATTCGACGCTCTATTCGCGGCAGCGCAATGTCGCGGCGCTCGTTCCGTTCCTCCGTTCGGTGCCCCAGCTTGCGGTCTGGGACGACCATGATTTCGGCTACAATAATTCGGATCGCCACAACGGTGTGAAGGACATGACGCGCCGCCTGTTCGATCGCTGGTGGGCCAATCCGGCCGCCGGCCTGCCCGATACGCCGGGAATCTTCTTTCGCCACAGCTTTGGCCCCATCGACATCTTCATGCTCGATGGTCGCTATTATCGCGATGCGCCGTCGGACCCCGACAGCCCGACCAAGACCATGCTCGGTGTGGGACAGAAGGCCTGGCTGAAGCGCGAACTCAAGGCCTCGAAGGCGGTGTTCAAGATTCTCGCTTCGGGCACCGGCTGGTCGCTCGCCGAAAAGGACGGCGACAGCTGGGCCTCCTATCTGCACGAACGGAACGAAATCCTCGATTTCATTCGCGACGAACGGATCGGCGGCTGCTTTGGCATCTCGGGCGATGTCCACCAGGGCGAGGTCAATTGCGTGCCCTGGTCGGACAAGGGCGGCTATGATTTCTACGATCTCGTCAGTTCGGGGCTTGCGCAATATCTGGCGCCCAAGTTCGTCGATCAGCATCCCGAAGTGCGGCTACGCCAGCCGTTCGTGCGTAGCGCCAACTTCGGCCTCCTCGAATTCAGCTTCGATCCCGAACCGCGCGTCGCGCTGAGCGTGCGCGATGTGATCGGCGCCTCGGGTTCGGGCAAGCCTGTCGTGCTGCGCGCCGCCGATCTGGTCAACGGGCGGCAGAGCTGGCGCGCGGTTATCGATCCTGACGAACTCGAACGGCGCGAGCGGGTGGCGCGCGGCGGCAGCTATTATGGAGGCGAATAGAAATGTGTTTCGAGATGGTGACCATCGCGCGCGACGAGTTCGAGGCAATGAAAGCGCATCTGCCATGCGCGACCCGCGAAGGCCTGTTCGAGACATACCGGATCAGCCAGAATAGCTGGTACAAGCTGCGCGACGGCCAGCCGGTAAAGCGCAAAACGCTGGAACGACTGCGCGAACGTTTTCACCAGGTGGCGGGCGAATGAGCGGCGCGCCCCTTCATATTGCGCTGATCGGCAGCGGCTTCATGGGCCGTGCCCACGCGCTCGCCTTTGCCGCTGCGGACCGGACGTTCGATCTGCCGCGCACGCCGCGGGTGACCGTCCTTGCCGATCGCGACTTGCCGACGGCGACAGCCGCTGCGGCTTCACTGGGCATTCCGCGCGCCAGCGGCGACTGGCGCGAAACCATCGCCGACGCGGGCATCGACATGGTCGCGATCGCAACCCCGAACCTGCTCCACGCGCCGATTGCGATCGCCGCGCTCGAGGCAGGCAAGGCGGTCTATTGCGAAAAGCCGCTGGCGACGACAATTGCCGAATCGGAAGCGATGACGGCCGCGGCCGCAGCGACCGGACTGCCGACCGCAGTCGGCTTTACCTATCTCTACAACCCGATGATCGTGCTTGCGCGCGAGCTGATCGCGAGCGGTGAGATCGGCGAAGTGACCGCCTTTCGCGGCATCCATGCCGAGGATTTCATGGCATCGGCCGACGCCCCGTTCAACTGGCGCTGCGAGCCCGATCAGGCAGGCGGTGCGCTTGCCGACATCGGGAGCCATATCATCGCGATGGCACAGCATCTGGTCGGCGATATCGCGTCGGTGTCGGGGCGGCTCCATACCGCTTATCCGACGCGCCGCGACGCAGGAGGCAACGACCGGGCCGTGACGGTCGACGATCAGATGGACGCGGTGGTCGAATTCGCCGGGGGTGCGACGGGTACGCTGGCGGCGAGCTGGATCGCGAACGGGCACAAGATGGGTCTCGCCTTCGAGGTGACCGGTACCAAGGGATCGATCGGTTTCACGCAGGAGCAGTTCAACGAACTGAAACTCTACCGTTCGGGCCCCGGCCGCACCAACGGATTCACGACGATCTGCGCTGGGCCCGACCACGGCGATTATGGCGCCTTTTGCCCCGCGTCGGGACATCAGATCGGTTACAACGACTTGAAGACGATCGAGGTGAAGGCCGCGATCGAAGCGGCGGCCGGCCTGCCTTCGGCGGCGAAGAGTTTCGCCGATGCGCTGGCAGTCGAGAAGGTCGCCGACGCGATCAGACGGTCGCATCGGGAGGGCGGCTGGGTGAAGCCCTGAGGGGAATTGGTGGGGTTCGAGCGAACTCCGTCATTCCGGCGAAAGCCGGCACCTCACCCTATCAGCCTGATGCGCCGGCGAGATCCCGACCTGCCTTCCTGGCTAAACCCGTGCCAGCGCCGCCAACAGCTCCTGATGAATCGCCGGCGTCGACGCCAGCACCGTGCCGTTCGTCAGGTCGAGCTTGTCGCCGCGCGTGTCGGTGACGATCCCCCCCGCCTCGCGAACGATCGCGACCCCGGCCGCCATGTCCCACGCGCTGACGCTCTGTTCCCAATAGGCATCGTGCCGGCCGCAGGCGACCCAAGCCATATCGATTGCTCCCGCGCCCAGGCGGCGAATTCCCGTGACGCGCCGGGTCAGCCGCTCCATCTCGGCATAAAATTGCTCATGGTCAGGCTTGGTCGCAAAGGGGATGCCGACCCCTAGGACCGATTCCTCGATCGTCGCGCGCGGCGAAATTTTGATGCGTTTCTCGCCAAGCCAGGCGCCGTTGCCCGTCTCGGCCCAGAAAAGTTCATTCATCGCAGGAACATAGGTTACGCCTGCGATGACATCGCCCTGTCGCGCAAGCGCGATATTGACGGCGAAGAGTGGGGATCCTGTCAGGAAGTTGGTTGTACCATCCAGGGGATCGACCACCCACACATGGTCGGCGTCGCGGCCGGGCGTCAGCCCGCCTTCCTCACCGAGGAAGCCGTAGTCGGGGGCAAGGGTCATCAACCGTTCACGGACGGTGGCCTCGGCCTTCAGGTCGGCCTCGGTGAACATGTCGGCGGCGCCGGCCTTGCTGTGGATCGTGAGCGTGGCGATGCGCTCCCGGTCGGTGATCAGTCCTTCGCCGGCGGCGTGAGCGGCGGCGATCATGGCGGAAATAAGGGGTGACATCGTCATGGAATGAATATACGTTCTGTTTTATAAGAAAGATAGAAAAAATATTCTGAAATGATGTTGCGGTCCCGTCACTCCGGTTACCGCCGCCTTGTTTGACCGGCGTTTCGCCGGGCGCGATTTCGAATAGAAGAGGGAGGGTTGAGTGAAAACGAGTTTCTTTGCAATCGCAGCGGTGCTGGCTGGCGTTCCTGCGGTCGATGCCATGGCGCAGCAGGCTGCGCCCGTCCCCGTCGCGGCGGCTTCGGCCGAAACACAGGCGACGCAGGGATCGGGAACCGACGGAGCCGTCGTGGTCGCTGATCCCGCCGATGCGTCGCGAATGCTGATTCTTGCTGGTGCTGAATCGGCGGGGATCGAAGTCTTCGATCTTGCCGGGCAGCGCGTCGCGACGCACAAGGTCGGCAATATCCGCGCGCTCGATCTGCGCGCGAACAGTGCGCCTGGCGGCGAAGCGCTGCTCGCCGCGCTCGACGGCAAGGAGAATGCGCCAAAGCTGTTTCGCGTCGGCGCCGGGGGCGTTCCATTGCCAATCGCGCTCGCGGGAATCCAGCCTCAGATGACGGTCGCCGGGCTTTGCCTGTCGCGCAGCCATCGCGACGGAACGCTCTATCTTTTCCTTGTCGGTGACCGGGGCGAGATCGAGCAATGGGGGCTCGCATCCGACGCGTCGGGCGCAACTAGCGGTCGAATTGCACGGCGCTGGTCGTTGGGGTCGGAAATCGGCTATTGCGCCGCCGACGATCGCGGGTCGGTCTACTTCTCGCAGGAAGCCGTGGGCGTGTGGCGCTTCGCCGCCGAGCCGGAAGCCGAAATTACGCCCGAGATCGTGGACATCGTCCGGCTCGGCCATATCACCGAAGAGGCGAAGGGTATCGGCATCGCGCCGGATGGGCGATTGCTGGTTTCGGATGCCAAGGCGAACCGGCTGAACATTTATGACCCCGCCGATGACTATGCCTATCTGGGTTCGGTATCGCTCGCTGCGGGCGCCGACAGAGTCGAAGATGCGGGCAGCGTCACCATTGCCGGTCCGGTGGTGGTGGTCGCCGACGACGACAACTCGCCCGAAGACCCCAATCTGAAAATCGCGAGCTGGCCGGCGCTGCTCGCCGCAGCGGGGCTTTCCGAACGACCCACCGTGCCCACGCCCGAAACGATGCCGCTCGCGCGGCCGACGGTCGAGACGACCCCCGTCGAGACCGGCGGCGATGCGGCCGACGATCCGGCGATCTGGATCAACCCCGTCGATCCAGCGCAGAGCGTCGTGATCGGAACCCAGAAACAGTCGGGGCTCTATGTCTATGATCTGGACGGCAAGGTGCTGCAGTTCCTTCCCGATGGACGTATGAACAATGTCGATCTTCGGAACGGTTTCCGCCTTGGCGGCCGGGACGTCACGCTCGTCACCGCCAGCAATCGGACGACGAAGGGCATCTCCATCTATGCGCTCGATCCCGCGACGCGCAAGTTGACCGACGTCGCGGACGGGCTTCAGGACACCGGGCTCAAGGACCCCTATGGCCTGTGCATGTATCGCAGCGCGAAGACGAAAAAGACCTTTGTCTTCGTCAATCAGACCGACGGCAAGATGCGTCAATGGGAACTGGTTGCGACCCCCGCGGGCAAGGTGCGCGCGAAGCTTGTGCGCGACCTGCCGTTCGCGACCCAGGTCGAAGGCTGCGTCGCCGACGACGCGACGGGGATGCTTTACACCGGCGAAGAAGATGTCGGCATCTGGCGCGAGGGCGCCGAGCCGCGCGGCGGGCCGGCGCGCAATATGCTCGCGAAAGTCACCGACAACCCCGCGCTCAAGGACGACATGGAGGGGATCGGCCTCTATGCCATGGACGGGGGGAAGGGCTATCTGGTCGTGTCCAGCCAGGGCAACGACAGCTACGCCGTCTTCCGCCGCGAGGGCGATAATGCCTATGTCGGCTCGTTCCGGATCGGTGCCGACATGGCGGCGGGAATCGATGGCGTATCCGAAACCGATGGTCTCGACGTTACCAGCCTGTCGGCGGGCCCCGCTTTCCCGCACGGTCTGATGGTCGCGCAGGACGGTCGCAACGTCTCTCCCCCCGAGCATCAGAATTTCAAGCTGGTGCCGTGGGAACGGGTTGCGAAGGCGCTCGGTCTGGACGTGCCGGCGCGCTGACCGTCCGATATCGCTGCGCGCCGCCCCGGTTCCGGGCGTCGGCGCGCAGCCGTCAGCCGACGAATGCCCGCTCGATGACGAAATCCCCCGGGTTGGCGTTCGATCCTTCCCGGAAACCGAGAGCCTCGAACCGCGTCTGGAGATCGCGGATCATCGCCATGCTGCCGCACATCATGATGCGGTCGATCGCGGGGTCGAAGTGATCCGGGCCGGTGAGCGGGTGGCCGAAGAGGCGGCCGTCGTCAATCAGGGCGCCGATCCGGCCTTCGGTACTGAAGGCTTCGCGCGTCACCGTCGGCAGATAGTGGAACTGCAGCAGCGCCTGGTCCTGCACCAGCGGATCGCCGGCGAGCTGGCTTTCGAGCGTGTCGCGGAACGCAAGGTCGCTGACTCGCCGGACGCAATGGACGATCTGCACCTGCGCGAACCGGTCGTAGATGTCGGGATCGCGCGCCAGGCTGAGGAACGGGGCCAACCCGGTCCCGGTCGATAGCAGAAACAGCCGCTTGCCGGGCTGCAACGCATCGGCAACCAGCGTACCGGTGGGTTTGCGACCGAGGTAAATGGGATCGCCCGGCCCGATCCGTTGCAGGCGCGAGGTCAACGGGCCGTCGGCCACCTTGATCGACAGAAATTCGAGTTCATCCGAATAGGCGGGGCTTGCGATGGAGTAGGCGCGTAGCAGCGGCCGGCCTTCGCCGCCGGGAAGTCCGATCATGACGAATTCGCCGGACCGGAAGCGGAAGCTTTGGGGGCGGGTGATCGAGAAGCTGAAGAGATGCTCGTTCCAGTGGTGCACGCGCAGCACCTCCTCGACGGTCAGCGAGGCGGATGGGGCAAGCTTGGCAGCGGCAGCGATACGATCGCTCATTGGGTGGGACTTTCTTCTATCTGATCGGGTGCGAGAAGCTGTTGTGGGTCAAAACCTGCCGCAGTCAGCGCGGCGGCTACTGCGCCGAATGCCTTTGCAACGGGCTGGGCGGTTTCGTCGGCGACGAACAGCGCGAGGGTGGCGGAGACCGCGTCCAAATCGCTCCGCGCGGAGGTGCGCCAGAGCGAGAGAAGGAGGGCTTCGTCCTCGGCGATGTGGGTGTGGTCGATGGGTGCGAGAGCGATCGTTTCGCGGGAATCGGACGCCAGAAGCGCCATCGCGACGTGGAAATCGGGCAGCGCGGCTGTGGCGCGAACATGCGCGAAACCCCGATGCAGCGCTGCCGGCGGACAGGTCCCGGCAGCGGCAGCGCGCACCCAACCGCGCATCGCCCACAGCAGGAAGCGCCCGCAGTTGCTCAGGCTTTCGACTGTCCGGTCGACATAGGCGTACATGACGAACTCCCGCTAGGCACCAGCGCGTCGCTATATGTTAATGCAAGTCATTTGCAAGAATGAAATGGGCCTGTCGAGTGTGCCGGGCGGAGTGACGCGGTAGACGCGCGATAGAGGATAGCGGGAACGTGGCGGCCCGCCGCGGAGGGAAGCCAAGCTCCGCTACGGGCCGCGACAGTATCTCTACTGCAAAGATAGAGTGACATCGTTGCTGGGATCTGGCTAGTTGGCCGGGCAACGAAACAGCCCATCAGACCATCCATTCATCGCCATTTCTTTCGGACCATGACCGGCAAAAAGGGACTAATCATTCGGCATGTGCCGCACGAAGGGATCGCGGGCTTTCGCGAACCCGTCGAGTCGGCCGGCTATTCGCTCGACCGGATCGATGTCGATGATCCGGCGTTCGGTTCGGTCGATCTGGTCGAACCCGACCTTCTCATCATGATGGGCGGGCCGATGGGCGTCTATGAAGGCGACCGCCATCCCTGGATAGCGTGCCAGATGCGACGGCTTGCTCGGCGGCTCGCGGCGAACCGGCCGACGCTCGGTGTCTGCTTCGGTGCGCAGATGATGGCCGCGGCGCTGGGTGCTCCCGTCTATCCCGGGCGGGCGAAGGAGGTTGGCTTCCACCCCCTGAGCTTTGTCGATACGGCGTCGCCGCTCCGTCACCTTGCGGGCGTGGCCGTGCTGCACTGGCATGGCGATACGTTCGATCTTCCTGCCGATGTCGAGTTGCTGGCGTCGAGCCCAGCCTATCGGCATCAGGCCTTTCGTCGCGACCCCAATATTCTGGCGCTGCAATTCCATGCGGAGATGGGTCTCGATCCGCGCTTCGGGGCATGGATCGAACAATGGCCCGATGCGCTGGAAGAGGTTGGAAGTAGTGCCGCAGCCATGCGGACGCGACATGCGCGCCTTGGCCCGGCGGCGGTTGCGGCGGGACGGTTGATGGTGGCGGAGTGGCTTGCGGGGGTCACCGACTGACGACGGATGAGTGCTCGGCCGGACCGCAACGCCATGTGGTCCGTCCTCATTGCCGTGTTAAAATAACGCATCCTGCGGGGACGCCCAGTGCGGCGCCCGTTGCCGCTGCCTGATGCCCGGATCGTCCCGCGAAGCACGGGCCGGCGCACCGGTCGCGTGCTCTTCCGGGCTGGTTCTTGCGGTTCCGTTACGGCAATGTAGCGCGATGTTAGGGTAACATGTTAGCGAATCATGCGTTCACGTAACTTGATTTCGACCCCTGATGCTCTATGCCCGACCGCGTGCAGGGTGACCCAGACAATTACATCAGTCTCCTTTCCGCCGCGCAAATCGAAACGCTGCGGCATGTTTTTGAGCACAAAAATTCCAAGGAAATTGCTCGCATTATGGATGTGTCACCCCATACGGTCGACGAACGGGTTCGGCGCGCTCTAAAAAAACTACATGCTTCCAACAGGATAGAAGCCGCGACGATCCTTTCCCGTAACGGTGTATTCGACCAGGTTACTCCTTATCAGCCTTTGACATATCAATTGTTCGACCTAGGCGACCGTGTCGCAGCCGATGATGCCGGTGCGGGGCACGGTTCGATCCGGCGGCTTTTCGATATAGGCACGCCGTTTCCTACCGCATCCCAGCCGGCCAACCGGCACGGGTTGATGGAAAGGATAATCTGGCCAATTCTGATCGCATTTGCGACCATCTTGGCTTTCTCCGCTCTCTACTCGATCCTTGTCGGACTTGGTCGTGTTTTGACCTGAATGCTGCGGGGGGGGTTCCGGTGGCATTCGTTTGCAAGGACCAAGGACATGCTGAACGAACGACTTTCCGCTGCGAAGAAGATCGCTTCTGAACTGCACCAGGCCGAAGACGCCATTGATGAAGCCATGATCCGTATCGCCAACTTGGCTGCCACGCTTCCTGCTGCGCGCCGCGATATCAACATGTCTGCGATCGTCGGTCAGGAAGCGCTGGCCAAGGTGGCGCATGCGCTCGCCGCTGCCGGCGAAGTACGCCAACTCCTCACCGACGCGCATCTCTCGCTTACCGCGACACAAAAGCAGATCGGCCTCGGCACGCGCATGTTCGGCGCCGGCGTAAAGCCGCCGGCGAGCGCTTCGCTGGTCGAGGATGGCAGCAACGACATGGATGAAGCGGCGGTCGCGCACCTCTCGCTCGCCAAGGCATCGTAAGGCAAGCGGACGCATCATGTGGGCCGTCGCGACCTATTACGGAATATTGCTGCTCACTGTGGCCGTCGCGATGTGGCGCGGCGGCCATTTGGAACGGTGGGCAGCTTATACCGCCTTGCTCGCTTCGGTCTGCACAACCGTCCTGGCTCCTGCTCCGGATTGGTCGCATATTGAATATAGTATCTTCGCGATCGACATCGTCGCGCTCGCGAGCTTCTGGTTTATAGCCCTGAAAACTCAGCGGTTCTGGCCCTACTGGATCACCGGTTGGCAACTGATCGCAATCTTTGGGCATCTTCAGAAGCTGATGTTTTCGGAGATATTGGCGCGTCCCTACGCGCTGCTTTCAATGTATATCTCATACCCGATCCTCTTCGTGATCCTGTACGCATCGGGTTCGACCAGACGGACGGAGAATGCCGGGGCTTGATGAAGAACGCCCGAAGGGTTTCATCTCATGCAGCAGTTTTCAAACCAAGAAATTGCCGAAATCAGGTCGAGGATCGATCAGATCCATGACCTTCTTGCCAAAAGCACGGCGGAGGAACAACTGGCGGTCGGCGCGGCGGGCTTTGGCCTCGCCTCCGATAGTGCCGAACCGCGGCTGGTCGACCAGCTCGCGCTCAGCATCCAGGCGCGGCGCATGCGCAAGAGCCATTTTGGCACCAGCCAGATGTCGGGCCCCACATGGGACATGATGCTCGACCTGATGCTCGCCAACGCCAACGGCCGCGCGCTCAGCGCGAGCGACCTTGCCACCGGCGCCGGTGTGCCGCTGTCGTCGGGTCTTCGGATGATCGCGTCCCTTGAGACGATGGGACTTGCCAAACGCTCGATCGACGAGCGCGATCGGCGGCGTTCGATCGTCCGGCTTACCGACGCGGGCTCCGAACGCATGGCGAGCTATTTCGAGAAGTTCGGTGCCGCGATGCGCAGCGGGTACAGCCGCGCCGCCTGAAAACAAGACTGTCGAAACCCGGCGAGGCCAGCCGCCCGGGATCAATCGGTCATGTCGCGCATCATGCGATCGATCCTGACCATGGCGTCGCGCTTGATCTGGCAGACGCGCGCCGCGCTGACATCCAGCGCCAATCCGATCTCCTGCAGATTCAGTTCCTCGAAGAAGTAGAGCTGCAACACCATCTGCTCGCGTTCGCCGAGCCTGCCGATGCAGAGACGCAAGGCCTCGAGAAGGCTTTCCTGTTCCAGTGCATCGCCTGCGCCGATCCGATCGTCGGCGAACAGGAAACTGCCTTCGTCGACCAGTTCGTCGAGCGAGGTCGAGCGGCCGTGCGTCGCGCTTTTTTCGAGCGCGAAATACTCCTCGGGCGACAAGTCGAGTGCGGCGGCCATTTCGGTGGCGGCCGGCGCGCGGCGCAACCTCTGTTCGAGGGTCGCTCGCGTCTGTTGCAGCTGGCGGGCGGCGGCCATGGCCGCGCGTCCGACATCGGCTTCGCGCCGTTGCTGGTCGATCATCGCGCCGCGAATCCGCGTCGTCGCATAGGTTGCGAACGCGAAACCGCGTTCTTCATAGGTTCGGCTTGCTTCGATCAACGCCATCAGCCCGACCTGGATCATATCCTCAAGGTCGCTCGTGCGCGAGACGCGCGAATGGACCTGCCAGGCGATCTTGCGAACGAGCGGTGCATATTCCTCGATCAACGCTTCGGCGCTTTCGCCATAGCCATGCGGCCGCGCCGCACGGGCGCTCGCTCCGAATTGTTCGGGGCGCTCAGTTCTCATGGGGCTCGTCCTTCATCTGGGCCTCTTCGCCGGCGGTCAGGCGCGGAACGTCGGCACCGATCGTCGCAACGATCTCGGTCGCCTTGTTGGCGGGTATTTCGAGATAGGAAATCACCGCGACGTCGGGGAACGTGGCGCGCACGAGCCGCGACAGCGCCGAACGACAAAGCGGCGAGGCGACGAGCGCAAAGCTGCGTGTCGACAGGAGCAGCGGTTCCACCGCCTGGCCGATCTGTTCGATGATCTTCATCGCCATGCCATGTTCGAATGGCCATTCGGCCCCCGGATTGGCGCGCACCGCCTGGTTGAGCAGCACTTCGATTTCGGGGCTGAATGTCACCACCGGCAGCGGCATCCGGCTGGGCACGATCGTCTGGACGATCAGCGCGCCGATCCGCTGACGGACCATCTCGACAAGGTCGTTGTCGCCGAGCTGCTGGCCGATGAGGCCGACCATCGCTTCCGCTATCTTGCGGAAATCGCGCAGCGGCACGCGCTCGACCAGAAGCGCCTTGCACAGCGCGGCGACGCGCGTGAGCGGATAGCCCTGCGGGCTCAGGCTCTGCGCAAGCTGGGGATATTGTGTCTTCAGATTGTCGATCAGCGCCTGCGCATCGTCGAGCCCGAAGAGTTCGTACGCCGATCCGATGATGCTGTTGTTGAGATGCGTTGCGACCACGGTCGCCGGATCGACGACGGTGTAGCCTGCCGCGATCGCGTCGTTCTGCGACGATTTGGGAATCCACAATGCGTCGAGGCCGAAGGTGGGATCCTTGCACGCGCGCCCGGTGACCTTGGTAACCAGGTCGCCCGAATCGAGCGCCAGCATCTCGTTCGGGAAGACCTCGTCTTCCCCGACGATGACCCCCGCGACCGATATGCGATACACATTGCCCGGCAGCGACAGATCGTCGGTGACCTTTACCGGCGGGACGACGAACCCCAGCTCTTTCGACAACTGGCGACGGATGCCGGTGATCCGCGTCATCAGCGGTGCGCCCTTGCGTTCATCGACCAGCGTGACGAGTGCATAGCCGATTTCGAGCTGGCACGGACCGATGTCGCTGACATCCGACCATTCGATATGGTGCGGATCGGGCGCCGGCGCCGCAGGTGGCGGGGCGGTTTCGGCGAGTTTTGCGGATTTGCGGAGCTGCCAGCCGATACCGCCGGCGACCGCGGCGGCGGGCAGGATCAGCATTTGCGGCATGGCGGGCACGAGGCCGAGGACGAACAGAACCCCGCTGACCGCCATCCACACGTGCGGCGATGCGAACTGGCTGCCGATCTGGCCCGACAGGTCGTGCGGCGACGCGACGCGGGTGACGATCGCGGCCGCGGCAATCGACAGCAGAAGCGCCGGGATCTGGGCGACGAGCGCATCGCCGATCGCGAGCGTGACATAGGTGCTGCCCGCTTCGGAAAAGGACAGCCCGTGGCTGAACATGCCGAGGATCAGCCCGCCGACGATGTTGACGAACAGGATCAAAAGGCCGGCGACCGCGTCGCCTTTGACGAATTTCGACGCACCGTCCATCGATCCATAGAAATCGGCTTCGGTGGCGACTTCCTGGCGGCGCGTCTTGGCTTCGTCGGGCGTGAGCAGGCCGGCATTGAGATCGGCGTCGATCGCCATCTGCTTGCCGGGGAGGGCGTCGAGGGTGAATCGCGCCGAGACTTCCGACACGCGCCCCGCGCCCTTGGTGATGACGACCAGGTTGATGATCATCAGCACGAAAAAGACGAAGAGGCCGACGACATAGTCGCCGCCGATCAACACCTTGCCGAAGGCTTCGATGACATGGCCCGCCGAGGCGGTGCCCTCATGCCCGTGGACGAGGACAACGCGCGTCGAGGCCACGTTCAGCGACAGGCGGAACAGGGTGGCGAGCAGCAGCACGGTCGGGAAGGACGAGAAATCGAGCGGTTTCGACGCCTGCATCGCGACCATCAGGACCAGCAGGCTGATCATGATGTTCGCGACGAAGCTGATATCGAGGATGATCGGCGATACCGGGATCACCATCAACGCGACGAGAATGAGCATCGCCGCGGGCAAGGCCGCGGCGCCTGCGATGCGGGTCAGGTTGCCCGGCGTGAAGCCGCCGATCATGCCGCGCCTCCCGACAGGGAAGCCAGACGGCGGTAAGCGCTCGCGGCGAAGTCCATCGACAGTTTCTTGGGCATGGGCTGGATATCCATCATGGGAAGCGGCGGGCGTCCGCCGCCGGCGCCGCTTGCGCTGGCCATTTGCATGCGCCAGCCGGGCGTTGGCACGGGGCCGCCGGGCATTGCGCCGGGGCCGCCGTCTGCTTCGAGCTTGGCGCGGAAGAATTCGCGGATTTCGCCGAGGCTGCGCATGCTGCCGTCGGGATTGTAGAAGACCGGGCGGTTTGCCGCCGCGGCGTCGGGCATCATCGTCGCTCCCGGCTGGTCGGGATTGTCGGACCAGGCACCCAGGAACCGCGCAGCGCCGGCACTGCCAAGAAAATGCGCGAGATAAAGATCGACCGGTTCAGCCGCGCGGCCGATCCGGCTTTCGATATAGTCCTGGTTGTCCGACGTCAGCGCCGCCGCCATGTTCGACGCTGCGACAGGATCGTCACGCAGGCCGAGGATCTGGTCGCGCAGCATCGGATCGGTGATGCCGAGGCGTCCCGATGCGTCCTGCCCGATCGCATTCGCCGCCCAGCCGAGCCCGTGGCTCGCGCCGTGGCGGCGCAGCGTGGCAAGCCAGGTCTGTTTGGTGAACTGATAGAGACCGCGCGCCGAAGAGGTCGGAGCCTTCGCGTTCGGATCGAAACGGCTTTCGACCCGTGCGACATCGACCAGATAGTCGAAGTCGACGCCGGTACGCGCCGATGCATTCTGGACCGCATCCAGGACGGGAACGGCGCCGGGCGCCGGTGTCGCATAGGGATTGATCGAATTCATGCAAATGGTTCCGCTGTTTCAGCAGACCAAAAGCAATCATCGTGCCATTTAGAAGGGCAGTGCCACTAATTGCCTATTATCAGTAGCTTAATGCCAAACCTCGATGGTGGGTTCCGCGGATCTGATGGTTTGCGTCAATCCTCTGACGGGTCCAGTCCTTCAACACGTTGACGCGGATCGCGGCGGCTTCGAGCTGAGCCAGCGTCCGGGTGATCAACGTGCGCGCCTGTGCTTCGCCGCCGTCGGGAATTGCGGCGCCGCGAAACAGGATCACCGCGGTCGCCAGATCTTCGGTCGCGGCGATGATTGCGCCGGCATCCTGTCCGTCGAGCGCGCCGACCAGAAGATCGAGCTTCGCCTGGATAGTCTCCATCGGCATCATTCGGTGCGCCCTTGGGCATAGCGGAGCATCGCCAGCGCGATGTTCTTGGCGTCGGCGGTGTAGGTTCCCTCGATGATCGCGGACCGCAGCGAAGCGACGCGCGCGGCATCGACGGGCGGCGGTTGCGAGGCGAGGTCGCTCGCAAGGCGGATCAACTTGGCTCCGGGAAGGGCGCCGGTCGATGTCGCGCGGGCCGAGCCGGCGGACGCCGTGTCTGCGCCGCCGGCGAGCTTGCGCACGGGCGTGGTGCGGGTAACGCCGCCCACCGGTCCGATCTTGCTGTCTCCCGACATAGCTGCCTCCATTTGCCCCGCCGAAAAATTGGGCGGAAACGTCTCAGCAGGGTTTAACGGCACGTGCGGCGGGAGATTAAGGGCGGGTTACCGAAAAAATGAAAAAGAAGCCCGGCGGTGTCGGAAAGCCGACGCCGCCGGGTGAGTGGGGCTTGACGGGTTGGAGCTTTGAGCGTGCCTGTCTCAGGCGGGCAGGCGCCGCTTGCGCTCGACGGGCTGCAGGGTCAGGACCCCGGGGTACCGACCCTAGTCCATCAGGCGTGCGCGCCCAGGACCAGTGACGATGGCGCTTATCAGGTTCCTGGCGTCGTTGCCGCGTAGCGCGATCGTCTCGCCGACGCGGCCGTCCTGTGTCGCCGTCGCCGAGTAGGCGACCGAAAAGCTGTCGGTTTCGATCGACACTCGCACGGTGTCGCCGCGGCGAATGGCCGGGGTCGAAGACGGGGCGGCAAAGCTGGCAGACGCGGCAGTGGCGCCGGCGGGGCCGGTCATCGGCACGCGCAGGCGCCAGCCGAGCGATGCGCAGCGAACGGCGAGGGTCTGGGCGTCGACCGTGGTGACCGACGCTTTTTCGGGGCAGCGGGCAAGCTTGATCCGCCGGTCGATCGGGCTTGCGGTGCGCCCCATCGCGGTCGCCACGGCTTGCGTCAACGCATCGATCGCCTGCCAATCTTCGGTTGCCTGCTGCGCGCGGGCGGCGGGGACGGCTGCAGCGGAAAGGGCGACGAGGCTCGCGGCAATCCCGAATGCGATCTGGCGATTCATGGGCGTAATCCTTGTTGGTCCATTCGCCGGAGCAAATTGCAGGATGCGTGCCAGTCGGACTTTGCTGCGGGTTTCCGCGCCCGGATGCCAGGCCACGTCAATCTTTTGACGAGAGCCGGTCCGGCCTGATTGGCCCGCGCACGGACCCTTCTCCAATCATCTGGAAAATATGGTGAAATTGATTTTGGCACGCCCATTGCATCATGCCTTGGTGTTTTTCCGCGCGTCCGGTTCCGATCCGGTCCGGGCCCCGGTGAAAGGAAGTTGATGATGGCATCCGAGAAACTCTTTGGCCTGCATGCGACGGCGCTCCAGCTTCGCAGCCAGCGCATGATGATGCTCGCGTCGAACATCGCCAATGCCGCCACGCCCAATTACAAGGCGCGCGACCTCGACTTTTCGAAGGCGCTCGATCTCGCCCAGCAGGGCGGTTCGACCGAGGGCGCGATCGAGGGCGCGACCGCCTTTCGCATCCCGGTCCAGCCTTCGCTCGACGGCAACACCGTCGAAATGGCGACCGAACAGACCGCATTCGCCGAAAACGCGCTCGCCTACCGGTCGAGCCTTTCGTTCCTGCAGGGCCGCGTCAACACGCTGACGCGCGCGATCAAGGGCGAATGACCATGAACGGCAATTTCTCGGTCTTCGATATCAGCGGGCGCGCCATGTCGGCGCAGCTCGTCCGCCTCAATACCACCGCGTCGAACCTCGCCAACGCCGGCACGGTCGCGGGCAGCGAGAAGGAAGCCTTCCGGTCGCTGAAGCCCGTGTTCCGCACGGTGATGGACGCACAGGGCCGCGCCA
The DNA here is from genome assembly GCF_016793825.1 of Sphingopyxis sp. Lineage (GTDB taxonomy): Bacteria > Pseudomonadota > Alphaproteobacteria > Sphingomonadales > Sphingomonadaceae > Sphingopyxis. Next base: position 125,542 of record NZ_JAEULM010000021.1, on the reverse strand, counting down.
CGGTGCAGGTCGATCAGGTCACGACAAGCAAGATGGCGCCCTCCAAGCGCCACGATCCGTCGAACCCGCTCGCGGACAAGGAAGGAAATGTGTGGGAGGCGGCCGTCGATAGCGCCGCCGAGCTCGTCGAGATGGTCGAGACCGCACGCCAGTATCAGAACAATGTCCAGGTCCTCGAAACCGCAAAGGGCCTGATCAACGAAACGCTGCGGTTGGGACAATAATCATGGCCGTCGATTCCATCGCTTCGCAATATCAGTCCTACACGCCCACCCAGCTCAAGGGTCAGCAGCTCGACCAGAAGGATTTTCTGCGTCTGATGACCGCGCAGCTATCGTCGCAGGACCCGTTCAACCCCGTCGATAACCAGGAGATGGTGGCCCAGATGGCGCAATTCTCCAGCCTGGCCGGGGTCAGCGAGACCAATTCGACGCTCAAGAGCATTTCCGAGCAACTCTCGGCACAGACCGCGCTGCTCAAGGATATCAAGGCCGCGCAGACCGTACAGACGCCGGCCGCCCCGACCACCTAACCAGTTCGCAGGAAGGATAAGTCCATGTCGTTCTATACCTCGCTTTCGGGCCTCAAGGGCGCCCAGACCGATATGTCGGTCATCTCCAACAATATCGCCAACGCCAACTCGATCGGCTTCAAGCGCAGCAAGGCGCAGTTCGGCGATATCTTCGCATCGTCGCCGACGCAGTCGACAAAGACGGTTGCCGGACAGGGCCAGCGCCTGATCGGCATCAGCCAGCAGTTCACGCAAGGCTCGTACGAGACGAGCGAAAAGACGCTCGACCTGGCAATCGTGGGCGACGGCCTGTTCGTCGTGAAGGGCGATCCGCCGCGCAATCAGGTGACCTATACGCGCAATGGCGTCTTTTCGCCCCTGCCCGACGGCACCGTCGTGGATTCGACGGGGCAGAAGCTCCAGCTTCTTCCCGTCGATGCCAGCGGCAATGTCACCGACCGCACGCTGGCCGGGATGTCGGATTTTGTTCTTCCCGATGGCGCCCCGTCGGACCCGACGGCGGCCTTGATCAACGTGTCGGTCGATCTCGATGGCCTCGTCACCGCGACCTTCGCAAATGGCGAAGACCAGGTGCTGGGCAAGGTGGCGATGGCGACCTTTCCCGCGATGGAGGCGCTTCGTCCGATCGGCGACGCGCACTGGCAGTCGACCGGTGAAAGCGGCGATCCGACGATCGATGCCGCGACCAATGGTCCGATGGGGACGATCCGTTCGGGCACGCTCGAACGTTCGAACGTCGATATCACCGAGGAGCTGGTGATGCTGATCGCGGCGCAGCGCAATTTCCAGGCGAATGCCAAGGCGATCGAGGGCGCTTCGACGCTGACCCAGACCGTCATCAACATGCGCACGTAAGACGCGCGACTAGCCGCCTGCCGGGAGTATCCAGATGGACCGCCTCATCTATACCAGCCTCACCGCGATGCGGGGCAGCATGTCCCGGCAGACGGCGATCGCGAACAACCTCGCCAACGCGCAGACTCCAGGCTTTCGCGCCGACATCGCCGAGGCGCAGTCGCTCTGGCTGAACGGCAGCGGCTTCGAAACTCGCGCGCTGTCGTCGGAAGAGGTACTCGGCGCCGACATGAAGGCCGGCACCGTCACCCAGACGGGACGCGATCTCGATGTCGCGGTGCAGGGCGACGCGCTGCTCGTCGTGCAGGCCAAGAATGGCGAGGAAGCCTATACGCGGCGCGGCGATCTGCAACTGTCGCCAAGCGGGCTTCTGACCACCGGCGACGGCAGCCCCGTTCAGGGCGCACAGGGTCCGGTGACCATTCCACCGGCCGATTCGATCAGCATCGATACCGAGGGCCGTGTCTGGGTGGTGCCGACCGGCGGCGACCCCCAGAGCCCGCAGGAGGTCGACCGGCTCCGGCTTGCGACCCCGGCGGGATCGAACATCGTCAAGGGCCTCGACGGCCTGTTCCGCGTCAAGGGCGGCGGGATTCTGCCCGACGACCCGGAGGCGCGCCTTGTTACCCGATCGATCGAAGGGTCGAACGTCGCCGCAACCACCGCGCTCGTCGAGATGATCGAGGCGAGCCGGAGCTGGGATACGCAGCTCAAGATGATCACCGACGCGCGCGACATGGACAGCGCGACCGCCAATCTGATGCAGCTGCCCCGTTAAGGAGAATTTGAAATGAGCTTCGGTGCCCTCCACGTCGCACGAACCGGTCTGGATGCCCAGGGTTTCCGGATGCAGGTGATCGCCAACAACCTCGCCAATGTGAACACCACGGGGTTCAAGCGCGATCGCGCGAGCTTCGAAACGCTGAGCTATCAGATGATGACCCAGCCGGGCGCTCCCTCGTCGGCGGAGAATCGCTATGCGACCGGGCTCAATCTGGGCACCGGCGTGGCCTTGAGCGGCACTGCGCGCATCGACACGCAGGGCACCTTCGCAACCACGGGCAACGGCCTTGATGTCGCCATCGACGGGGCTGGATATTTTCAGGTGCAGATGCCCGACGGGCGGATCGGCTATACCCGTGCAGGCAATTTCGGCCGCTCGGCCGAAGGCACGCTCGTGACGTCGGACGGCAAGCCGGTCCAGCCGCAGATCCAGATCGCCGAGGATGCCACCAATGTGTCGATCGGCGCCGACGGGACCGTGTCCGCGACCGGACCCGATGGCGCGATCACCGAACTGGGGCGGATCGAGCTTGCGCGCTTTGCCAATCCGGCGGGATTGCAGGCGATCGGCAACAACCTGCTTGTCGAGACGCAAGCCTCGGGCGCGCCGCAGGTCGGCGCCGCCGGCGAGGAAGGCCGCGGTTCGCTTCGCGGCGGAATGCTCGAGGGATCGAACGTGAATGTCGTCGAGGAACTGGTCGACATGATCGAGACGCAGCGCGCCTATGAAGTCAATTCGAAGATGATCCAGGCGACCGACGAGATGATGAAAAATGCCGCGCAAACTCTGTAACCTCGGCCTGATCATGCTGGCTGTCGCGTCGGCGCCCGCCGTCGCGAAGGACAAGGTCGCGCCCGATGCCTTCGCGGTATCGATGCCCGCGGCGCCGCCCGCGTCGCCCGCCAACGGCTCGATCTTCCAGGGTGGCTATACGCCGCTGACCTCGGGCGGTCGTGCCGGGCAGGTCGGCGACATCCTGACTATCCAGCTCGTCGAGCGCACAGCGGCGACAAAGAGCAACGCCGCGAACATGCAGCGCGATGGCAGCGTTGGCCTCACGCCCCCCGCGACCGGTCCGCTGTCGCTCTTCAACCCCAGCGATGTGGGCGCGAGCGGCAACCAGGCGTTCAAGGGCAAGGGCGACGCCTCGCAGTCGAACGCGCTGTCGGGTGAGGTCAGTGTGACCGTCGCCGCCGTGTATCCGAACGGAACGATGCTCGTGAAGGGCGAGAAGCTGCTGACGCTTAATCGCGGTGACGAGCGCGTCCAGATTTCCGGCATTGTCCGCGCGATCGACGTCAGCCCCGATAACCGCGTCCTGTCGACCCGCGTCGCCAATGCCAACATCCGTTACGTGGGCAAGGGCGAGATCGCGCGCGCCAGCAAGCAAGGCTGGCTGCAGCGCTTCTTCTCGATCATCAGCCCATTCTGAATAGAGGATAGTGAAGTGACCAAGCGTCCGACCCTCATCACCCTGATCGCCCTTTTCCTGGCCAGCTTTGCCTTCGCCGCGCCGGCGCAGGCCGAACGGATCAAGGACATGGGCCAGTTTCAGGGCCTGCGCGCGAACCAGCTCACCGGCTATGGCATCGTTGTCGGGCTTGCGGGCACGGGCGACGACAGTCTCGATTACTCGACGCTCGGGATGAAGGGGGCGGTGTCGCGCTTTGGCCTGACGCTGCCGGCCGGGGTCAATCCCGCGCTCAAGAACGCCGCGGCGGTCATGATCACCGCCGAATTGCCGCCATTCGCCAAGCCCGGCCAGCGTCTTGACGTCACCGTATCGGCGATCGGCAAGGCAAAGAGCCTGCGCGGCGGCACGCTGGTGCTTGCGCCGCTCTATGGGGCCGATGGTCAGATTTATGCGATGGTGCAGGGTAATCTGGTTATCGGGGGTCTGGGCGTCGATGCCGCCGACGGGTCCAAGCTGACTGTCAATGTACCGTCGAGCGGCCGGATCGCCGGCGGCGCGACGGTCGAGCGCGCGGTCGATACCGGCTTTGCCACGACCGACCAGCTGACGTTCAACCTTCACCAGTTCGACGCAACCAACGCGCAGCGGGTTGCCGATGCGATCAATCAGGCGCTGCCCGGCAGCGCCGTCATGATCGACGGGGCCAGCATCGCGATCCGCGCCTCGGGCGGTGGCGACGAGCGTATGCGGTTGATGTCCCGAATCGAGAATCTGGCGGTTATCCGCAGCGAACCGCCGGCAAAAGTCATTGTTAATGCTCGTACCGGGACGGTCGTTATTAATGGTGCGGTCCGGGTCGGCACCGCGGCGGTGTCGCAGGGCAAGCTCACCGTCTCGATCAAGGAATCGCCCACGGTGGTGCAACCCGCACCGTTCAGCCGCGGGGAAACGGCGGTCGAACAGTCGAGCGAGATCGGCGTCGACCAGGAATATCGTCCGATGATGATGGTGAAATCCACCGCATCATTGTCCCAGCTCGTCGATGCGATCAATCGCATGGGCGTTCCTCCCGGCGACCTTGTCGCCATCCTCGAAGCGCTGAGCCAGGCCGGCGCGCTGACTGCGGAACTGGTGATCATATGACGACGCCCATTTCCTCCTCCCTCGGTCCCACCCCGACGCCAGCGGCGGCGGGCGGCGGCGACGGCAGCCTGCGCAAGGCGGCCGAAGCCTTCGAGGCCGTGATCCTCCGCCAGTTGATGGCGTCGATGCGACAGGCCAAGCTCGGCGACGATATCTTCGGATCGAGCGCATCGGACAATTTCCGCGAAATGGCCGACGCCAGGACCGCGGATTCGATGGCATCGCTGCGCCAGTTCGGCATCGCCGACATGGTCGAGGCGCAATTGCGTGGACGCATTGCGGGTGCCGGTACGGGAGGCGCGCGGTGAGCGATCTTCTCAGCATCGGCTACACGGGGCTGCGCGCCTATTCGAAAGCGCTGTCGACCGTCGGCGACAATATCGCCAATGCCCAGACTCCCGGCTATGCTCGGCGCCGGCTTGCCCTGTCCGAAGTGCCGGCCGGGAGCAACATGGTGTTGTATCGCGGCAACGTCACCCCGGGCGGTGTCGATATCAAGGGCGTCGTGCGCTCGGTCGATCAATGGCTGATCAACGATGCGCGTATCTCGTCGGGCGATTCCCAGCGTGCGTCGGCGAAACTCGACTGGATGAACCGGGTCGAGAGTGCGCTCAGCGACGATACCAACGGCGTCAAGACGGCACTCACCAAACTCTATACCACGGCGGACCAGTTGACCGCCGATCCATCGAATCCGACCTTGCGCGCGCAATTCCTGCAAGCGGCCAGCGATATCGCGGCGGGCTTTCAGACGGCGGCGAGCCGGCTGTCGAGCCTCGCCGACGGCGTGTCGGGTGCGGCAACGGCCGAGGTCTCGCAATTCAACACCAATCTCGATGCACTGGAACAGATCAATGTCGGACTGCGCAAGGCGCGCGAAGGATCGACCAATCAGGCGGCCCTGCTCGACGAGCGCGACCGGTTGCTCGACCAGCTATCGTCGCAGGCCGGCGTCAGTGCGACCTTCGACACGCATGGCGCCGTGACGCTGCGTGCGACTGGAAGCGGCGACCTGCTTGTCGGGGGCGGCGTCGTGACACCGATCGCGATGACCACCGCCGCCGACGGCCGCGTGTCCTATACCATCGGCGGCGCTGCGTTCCCGAACGCGACGGGGTCGCTCGCGGGCTTTGCGGAAGCTTCCAACCATATCGCCGACGAACGCAGCGGGCTCGATACGATGGCGACGCAATTCGCGGCCCAGCTCAACTCGGCGCATCAGGCGGGGGTAGATGCGAACGGTAACGCCGGTCAGCCGCTCTTTGCCGGCACCAGCGCTGCCACGCTGACCGCGACTGCGCTCACCGCCAGCCAGGTCGCGGCCGCGACGCCGACGGCGACCAACGGCAATATGCTGACGATCGGCGCCATGCGCGGCGCGAACGATCCGGAGGCAACCTGGTCCGCGCATCTGGCCACCCAGGCGCAGGCGACGGCCTCGGCGCGCGCGCAGGATGCCGCCGCGACGACCCGCGCCGATGGCGCCGCCGCGGCGCGCGATACGGTGAGCGAAGTCAATCTCGACAATGAGGCAGCCGAACTTCTGCGCTTCCAGCAAGCCTATTCGGCGGCAGCGCGCACGATCCAGGTGGCGCGCGAGACCATGCAGACGCTGCTGAACTCCCTGTAGGAAAGGGCGGACGATGATTAACGCCGTAGGCAATCGCATGACGCGCGAGATCGCGCGCCAGGCCAAACTCGCCGACGCGCTCGAGCGCACCCAGATCCAGATTTCGAGCGGCAAGCGCCTTCAGCGCATGTCGGACGATCCCGTCGCGGCGCGCCGCATCCTGACGATCGGCACGACGCAGGCGAGCATGGCGAGCTGGCAGGCGAACATCAAATCGGCCGAGGCGCAGGTCGCGCAGGCGGCCGGCGTGCTCGGATCGACGAGCGACTTGCTCGCCAGAGCGCGCGAACTGACGCTGTCGGCCGCGAACGACACGATGAGCCCGGCCGACCGGGCAACCGTTGCAGCCGAAATCAATGCGATCGCCGACGAGATCGACGGTCTCGCGGCAACGCGCGATTCGAATGGCGAACCGCTATTCGCGGCCGGAAGCGCGCGCGTGGTCCGATTCGATTCGGATGTCAGTTTTGCGCCGGTGCAATCGGCAGCGGCGGCATTCGTGGTCGGCGGCAATGCGCTGTCGACCAGTCTTCGCGATGCCGCCACCGCGGTGGCGGCAGGCGACCGGACGGGCATGGACGCCTCGCTCACCAGCATTGCCGGCGCGGTCGCGCATATCGCCGACCAGAATGCGGCACTTGGCCTTGCGGCCGGCCGGCTCGAACGCATCGGCGACGGGTTGTCGGCGCGTGGCATCGCGATTGCCGACGAACGGCAGTCGGTCGAGGAGGTCGATCTCCAGACCGCCATCGCGCAGCTCAATGCCCAGGATCTGACGCTGAGCGCGGCGCAGGCTGCCTTTGCGAAGATCAATCGGCAGACCTTATTCGATCTTTTGACCTGATCGGCCTCAATGTCTGCCGGCACCTGCCGTTAAGCATAAAGACGTCCTTTGATTTTTGCGGGGCACCCGATCTTGCGAGGTCGGCCCCGAGTGGAGTGGATCGCGCATGTTTCCCGTAATCGGCATCGTCGTACTGATCCTGCTGGTGTTTGGGGGCTTCGCGCTGACCGGCGGCAACCTCGAGCCCGTTCTCCATGCGCTTCCTCACGAAATGCTCATCATTGGCGGTGCCGCGATCGGCTCGCTGATCATCGGCAATTCGGGCGCCGATCTGAAGGCGCTGGCCGGCGGACTGGGCAAAGTGTTCAAGGGGCCGGCCTACAAGAAGCAGGACTATCTCGACTGCATCCTGCTCGTCTCGACGCTGATGAAGATGATGCGCACCGACGGACCCGTGGCGGTCGAACCGCATATCGAGGATCCGAAAAGCTCCCCGCTCTTTCAGCAATATCCCAAGCTGCTCAAGGACGACACGCTGATCCATCTGATCTGCGATACGCTGCGCCTCGTCGTCGTCTCGTCGGGGACGCTCGACCCGCATGCCGTCGAAGAAGTGATGGACAATGCGCTGAAGAGCCATCGCCACCATGCGATGAAGCCCGCCGACGGTTTGCAGAATCTCGCCGACGCCTTGCCCGCGCTGGGTATTGTCGCGGCGGTGCTCGGCGTCGTGAAGACGATGGGTTCGATCGACAAGCCGCCCGCGATCCTTGGCGGGATGATCGGCTCTGCGCTCGTAGGCACGTTCCTCGGCGTGCTTCTCGCCTATGGCCTCGTCGGTCCGTTCGCGACGCGCGCGAAAGCGGTGATCGAAAGCGACGCCGCAATCTATCACACGGTGAAGCAACTGATCATCGCCTCGCTCCACGGCCACCCGCAGCCGCTGGTGATCGAGGCCGCGCGGTCGGGGGTCGATCATCACAACCAGCCGAGCTTTGCCGAGGTCTTTGACGGGATGCGGGGTCGCTGATGGCCGCGCGTCCCAACCTTGTCCGCCCGATCATCGTCAAGAAGGTTATCGAGGAGGGGCACGGCGGCCACCACGGCGGCGCGTGGAAAGTCGCCTATGCGGACTTCGTGACCGCGATGATGGCCTTCTTTCTGCTGATGTGGCTTCTGGGCGCAACAACCGAAAAGCAGCGCAAGGCGCTCGCCGACTATTTCGCGCCGACGCTCATCAAGACCAAGACCGACGCGGCCGGGGGCTCAGGCCTGTTCGGCGGCGATTCGATCGTCTCGGCCGACAAATATCCGAACCGGGCAGGGCAGACGGGTTCGCGCTCGCTCACCATCCCGAAGGATGCCGTTGGCGGACCGAAAGAGGCCGCGGGCCGCGAGAGCCAGAAAGAGAAGTTCGCGCAGGTCGCGAAGTCGATGATGGACCGTATCCAGAAAAGGGGCGACCTGAAGAGGCTCGCGCGCAACCTGCGCTTCACCGTCACGACCGAAGGCATGCGGATCGATGTGGTCGATGATGCCGATTATTCGATGTTCGTGATGGGGACCAGCCAGCTGACCCCGTCGGGTGCGAAACTGTTCAGCGAAATCGCCAAGCCGATCGCCGAGACGCCGAACCAGGTGATGATCCGCGGCCACACCGACGCGGCGCCCTGGTCGGCCAACGCCGGCATGAACAATTGGCGATTGTCGGTCGACCGCGCCGAGGTCGTTCGGGGCTTCCTCGAATATCGCGGAGTCGCCGGCGAACGCTATGCGCGGATCGAAGGAGTCGCCGATCGCGAGCCTTACAACCCCACCGATCGACTCGATCCGCGCAATCGCCGCATCTCGATCACCCTGGGCTGGCGGGTCGACACTGAAAAATAGTGCCAGTTTGGCAGCATTGAAAATCCTTAACGACGCAATTGCGAGAAGATTGCTGCCAATCTGGCAATAACTCTTTATTTTCAAAGACTTGTGTCGGTTTGGATAATCTTTCGTTTACCATTTTCCTCAATCTCTGTCGCCATCGAAAGCGCCGATTGGGGGGCGCGGTGGAGACGACAATGACTGAGGTGGGGAACAGGACGGATCCATCGGCGCTCGAGGCGCTGATCATCGGGCACAGCCCGGCGGTGGTCCGCCTGCGCGACATGATCCGGCGGGTCGCCCGCTCGAACGCTTCGGTCATGCTCTGCGGTCCTTCGGGATCGGGCAAGGAGCTTGTCGCCCGCGCCATCCACGACGAAGGCGCCCGTTCGGGCAAGGCCTTCTCCGCGATCAACTGCGGAGCCATCCCCGGCGAACTGATCGAATCCGAACTTTTCGGGCATGAAAAGGGCAGCTTCACCGGCGCCCACGCCCGCCGCATCGGCCATTTCGAAGCGAGCGAGGGCGGCACGCTCTTCCTCGACGAAATCGGCGACATGCGTTTCGACATGCAGGTCAAGCTGCTGCGCGTGCTGGAAGACCGGACGATCGTTCGCGTCGGCAGCAGCGATCTGAAAAGCGTCGATGTCCGGGTCATTTCCGCGACCCATCAGGATCTTGGCGCCGCGATCGCCGAAGGGCGCTTCCGCGAAGACCTGTTTTTCCGTCTTGGCGTCGTCGTGGTCCAGGTCCCGAGCCTTTCGGACCGCGTCGAGGACATTCCTGCACTGATCCGCCATTTCCAGCGCAGGATGCCGACCGAAGCCAAATGCCGCTATGACGATGCCGCGATGGCGTTGCTCATGCAGCATGGCTGGCCCGGCAATGTCCGCGAGCTCCGCAACTTTGTCGAACGCGCAAGTGTTCTGCATGGTGGCGAGACGCTCGGCGCCGAAGACGTCCTCATCCTTTTGAACCCCACCGCAGCGCTGGCGCCACGGCCGGCTGTCCCCAGCAGCCCGGCCGCGGTGCTGGCCAGCGACGATGACGACCATCATGCGGCGATGCCCTTTGCAAAGACGCCGGCGCCGGGTCGTCCGATCGACCTCAAGCGCGAGATCGAGACGATCGAGCTCGAACAGATTCACAATGCGCTCGACCTTGCCGACGGAATCATCTCGGAGGCGGCGCGCCTGCTGACTCTCAAGCGGACGACGCTGATTGAAAAGATGCGCAAATATGGAGTTCAGCAACAGGCTGCCTGACAACTACCCCACCAGTTTCGGCGCCGCTGAATTCGGCACCGGTCGCACCTTTCCCTCTGCCGCCTGTCCCCACATTGGCGGCAGCAGGGAAGCGGCCGGTGCCGAAACCCTTTTCAGATCACGGAAATTATTGGCGAATCTGACGCCAGGCGGAACTGACGGTAACAATCCCGCCGAGCAACTCGTCGAGGTCGTCAGCATCGTTCGCCGTGACCGCATCGTCGAGCTTGCGGCGCATGCTGCGATAGACGCGCGATAGCGCGACGGCGACGTCGCCGCCCTGGTCATGGTCGAGCCCGACGTCGAGTCCGATCAGGATCGCGCGGGCGCGGTGGGCGGGCTCGGTCGCCGACACCCGTTGGCCCTGGCGCACCATCGACACGAGGACGCCGACCGCCGTCTCAAGCTCGTCATACAGCATGGTGACGAGTTCGATCGGGTCGGACGCGACCGCGCGGCTTTCATTTTGCATGCGGCGGTAAAGTCCGGCAGCGCGGACGGTCGAGGCGGTGGCGGGCACGGTCGTAATCATCAATCGTCCGACTTCGTCCACATCTTGATCTGTTGTTCAAGATAGGCCTGCGTCGCCTTGAAAGCGTTCAGCTTGACGTCGAGCGCGCTATACTGCTTCTCGAGCCGCGCCTTGTAGGCCGCCTCGCGCTCCTCGACCTTGCTGAGCTGGTCGGCAAGCGACTTGTTCTTGTCCGAAAGCGATTTTTCCACGCGGCCGATAACGCCGTCGCTGGCGATCGCCTTGTCGCGAATCGCGTCGAGCATGCCGGCGATACCCGGATCGGTGGTTTCGTTGTGCGTCCCGTCGCGCAGCGGATTGAACAGCCCCTCGACCGCGCCGGCATCGGATGCGAGAACCGCATCGAGTTTGGTCTTGTCGAGGGACAGGGTTCCGTCCTTCGCGGTGGAAATGCCGATATCCGACAATTTGCTGATGCTGCCATGGCTGGTCAGCACCTTGTTCACCAAACCCTGGAGCTGTGTTTCGAGGTCGCGCAGGCCCGTCGTCACACCCGACAGCTTCGACGCGGCCTGCAAGCTCTTCTTGAGCTGGTTGTACACGTCCACGAAGTCGCCGACGGTCTGCTTGATCATGTCGAGCGGGCGGTTGGCGCCCAAATCGACGGGTTGGCCGGGCGCGGCCTTCTTGAGCGTCAGCGACATGCCGGGCACGACGTCGTCGATCGTGTTCGACGCGCGACTGAAGGCGACGCCATCCAGCGTGAATTCGGCATTCGCCGCCGCCTGGCCGACCGACAGGCCGCCGTTTGTCGCAAAGCCGTTGAGCCCGGGATCGGCGCCCCCATCGGCGGTCAGCGTAAACGCATTGTCTGCCCCCGTTGCCCCCTTCAGGATCAGGCGGCTTCCGCCCTGGTCGGCGATGATCGATGCGGTGACGCCGGCGCCGCTCGCGTTGATCGCCGTGGCAAGCCCTTCGAGGCTGTTGTTCGTGGCCCCGACCGTGATCGTCTTCGCGACGCCGTTGACCGTCAGCGTCATCGTGCCGGTGCCGATCGCGGCGGTCTTGTCGGCGACGATCCCCGAATAGCTGCTTTGGGCGCGGGCGAGGCTGTTGACGACGATCGTCGCGGCGAACTTGTCGGCCTGCAGCCCCGCGCGTGCGGTCGCGGAAAGCACGCTTTCGTCCGAAACGGTCGGCTTGCTGCGCAGCGAACCGTCGGAGATCATCTGTTCGAGCGAATCGGCAAAGCCGACGAGGTCCGATCGGGCCTGCGATACCGCGCTGATCCGCGCCTGGTTCGCGGTCACAAGGCCGCTCAGGCGCGTCACCTTCGGATCGCGCGATGCCGCAGCGAGGTCGGTGACGAGCTGTTTGATGTCGATTCCCGACCCGGCACCCAGCGAAGAGGCGATAGACGTAACCATGGCAGATATCCTTCGTATCTCTTAACGGTCCCGTTTCCCGGACCTTAAGGGCCGATGGATCAATTTTGCCGGCGGCCCTCGGGGTCGAAGCGGTGCGACGGAGGAACCTCGACCCAAGGCTTGCTCAGGCCCTCAGTGACCGCGCGTTCGAGCTGGAACACGAACGCAAGAATGGTGGCGACCGCGACGAACAGCTCTTCGGGGATCGTGCGCCCCGCGCGCGCCGTGAAATAGATCGCGCGGGCGAGCTGCGGATATTCGAGGATCGGCACATTGGCTGCGCGCGCCAGTTCGCGGATCGACAGCGCGACATCGCCGCGGCCGCGGGCAACCACGACAGGCGCGGCATCCTGACCGGGGCGATAGCGAAGCGCGACCGAGAAATGGGTCGGGTTGGTCAGGATGACCGTCGCGTCGGACACCGCCTTGCGTGCCGAACCGCTCAGTATCTCGTGGGCCCGCTGGCGCTGCGCCTGCTTGAGTTCGGGCGCGCCGTCGGATTCGCGCGATTCTTCCTTCACTTCCTGCTTGCTCATCATCAGCCGCCGGTTGCGCTGATACCATTGCGCCGGCACGTCGATCAGCGCGATGACGACGAGGCCGCCGGCCATCGCGAGCATCGAATGGCCGATTGCCTTGCCCGCAAGTCCGATCGCGCCCTGGAGATCGGCCTGCGCCATCGTCATGATCCGGGGCATGCTGTCGGCGACGAGCCAGTAGCCAATGGAACCGAGCAGGAGCACCTTGGCCAGCGACTTGACCAGTTCGATCACGCCCTGCGCGCCGAATATGCGCTTGATGCCGCTCAGGGGGTTGAGGCGGCTGCCCTTGAATCCCAGCGCCTTGCCGCGCCAGCCCAGCGAACCCAGCATCGCGGGCGCGGCGATGCTCGCCGCGATCGCAAGCCCGAACAGCGCGGCAAGCGGCAGGAGCACCTCGGTGCCGTTGCGCACCAACGCCTCGCCGGGCGCGAAATGCGCCACGTCATCGGCATCGAGGGTGAGGCCGCGTTTCAACAGATCGCCCGCGGCCTGGACAAGCCAACCCCCCGCAGCGAGCAGCCAGCCGGCACCCGCGAGCATCATCAGCGCGGTCGCCAGTTCGCGCGACATCAGCACATCGCCTTCGCGGGCCGAATCGGCCAGCTTCTTGGCAGTTGGCTGTTCGGTCTTCTGGTCGCGTTCGGTCGTTCCCGCCATCGCTCAGCGTCCCGCAGCGATCACGCGCGACATGTCGAGCGCGTCGGAAAAGAAGCGGGCAATCGCCTCGGCCATCGCCGGGGTCGCCATGGCGAGCAGGATGATGCCGGCGAGAAGGGTTGCGGGCAGCCCGACGGCGAAGAGGTTCATCGCCGGCGCCGATCGTCCGATCACGCCCATGATCATCTGCACGAGGATCATGACGAAGCCTACCGGCAGCGCGATCGTCAACCCGGCCGCGAACATCAGGCTTGCGAACTGGACGATGCCGCCGATCGCCGCGAATGAGGGAAAGGCGTTGCCGGGTGGCAGGGCGCGATAGCTGTCGACAATGATTTCGATCAGCAGCAGATGTCCGTTCGCAGCCAGAAAGAGCGCGGTTGCGAGCATGGAGAGAAACTGCCCGACCACGCTGCTCGACGCGCCGCTCATGGGGTCGACCATCGACGCAAAGCCGAGGCCCATCGCGTTGCTGATCGCTTCGCCGCCAAGCAGCGCGGCGGCAAGCCCCATCTGGAGTACGAAGCCGATGGCGAGCCCGATGACGACCTCGCCGACGACTGTGAGCAGGCCCGGGACCGAGACGATCCCCTCGGGCGGCAATGTCATGCCCGACGCCGCCACGGCGGGCACCCCCACGGCCAGCGCGATCACCAGCCGCAACTGGACGGGCACGCTTGCGGCACCGAAAACCGGCGCGGCCAGAAAGGCGGCGCCGGGCCGGATCATGCCCAGCATCCACAGCTGGAGCATCGCCTCGATGTTCGGGACGGGAATATCGGGGGTCATCGGCGCCCTTGGAATCCTAGCGGACCAGGTTCGGGATCTGCGCGAAAATGTCCTGCGTGAAATCGGTGAGCAGCACGAGGATGCTGCTGCCGAAGATGGCAAGGCAGATGGCGGTCACGATCAGTTTGGGCACGAAGCTCAGCGTCTGTTCGTTGATCGAGGTCGCCGCCTGCACCATGCCCAGCAGCACGCCGACCACCAGGATCGGAATCAGGATCGGCGCGGAGGCGAGCGCGAGAATCCACAGCGATTGCTGCGCGACCCCGACGAAATAATCGGCTTCCATGATCCCTAGGTCCCGAAGGAAGAAGCGAGCGAGCCCATCGTCAGCGCCCAGCCGTCGACAAGAACGAAAAGCAGCAGCTTGAAGGGCATCGATATGACCGTTGGCGACAACATCATCATACCGAGCGACATCAGTGCCGATGCGACGATCAGGTCGATGATCAGAAAGGGCAGAAAGATCAGAAAGCCGATCTGGAACGCGGTCTTGAGCTCGCTGGTCACGAACGCCGGGAGCACGATCGAGAAGGGAACATCCTTCGGACTCGCATAATTCGGCGCTTTCGCGATGTTCGCGAACATCATCAGGTCGGATTTGCGCGTCTGGCTCATCATGAAACCGTGAAGCGCATCGCCCGATCGCGACACGGCGGTGCCGATATCGATCTGTTCCTGGCCATAGGGTTCGATCGCGACGCGGTTCACTTCGCTGATCACCGGCTGCATCACGAACAGCGAAAGAAAGAGGCTGAGGCCCACCAGCACCTGGTTCGGCGGTGTCTGCTGCAAACCCAGCGCATGGCGCAGGATCGACAGCACGATGATGATCCGTGTGAAACTGGTCATCATCAGGAGCAGCGACGGCAACACCGTCAGCAGGCTCATCAGGACGAGGATCTGTAGCGACAGCGACAGCGGGCGACCATCGCCGCCGATTTCGTTCACCGCGCGTGTCAGGCCGCCCGCTTCCTGTGCAAGCGCCGGGGCCGCGGCGGCGAGCAGCGCGATGCCGCCCGCCAGGGCGGCCCGTCGCAGCCAGCGCGCACGCGGCGAAAGGCTTTTAGCCGGCATGGAAATCGCCCTGACTATTGTCGGCGAGCCGGGTGACATTGCCGCGCGACACCGACAGCAGGATCTGCTGTCCGGCGAATTCGACAACCGCAAGTTTGGTGCCGGGCCCAAGCGGGAGGACGCCGATCATCTCGATCGGACGCTGCTGCTTCGCGGCGCCGCCGGTCAGCGGCACGCCCATCTGCACGCGCTTCCACAGCCACAGGCTGCCCCACGCCATGCCGCCGACGAGCGGCAGCAGGATCAGCAGGCGAAGAATATATTCGAGCATCAGGCCCTCCGGTCGAAACCGGCGATGCCGCGCTCGGGCGCGACCACTTCGGCGACCTGGATGCCATAGCGACCATCGACGCTGACGATCTCGCCCTTCGCGATCAACGTGCCATTGGCATAGATGTCGAGCAGTTCGTTCGCGGCCCGGTCGAGTTCGACCACGCTGCCTTCGGACAGCGACAGCAATTCGGCCAGCGTCATCGAGGTCGAACCGACCTCGACCGACACGCGCAGCGAGACGCCGGCAAGCAGGTCGAAATTGGGTGCCGCGGCGATGCTCTTGTCGCGCCGGTCGTTCCGGGCGGGCGCTTCGCTGAGGTCAGTCATTGTCGGATCCTTCTTCGATACGTTCGATCATGATCGCGGCGTTGCCATTGGCTTCACCGATGCTGCCGTACGCAAAATTGCGGCCGGCGACGGTTACTGGAACATTGCGCGGAATGGTTAACGGAATGATATCACCGACCTCCAAAGAGAGCAGTTTCACCAAAGAAATTTCGGGGCGGGCAAGAACCGAGCGCACGGGCATGCGAACGGTCTTGAGGGCCTTGTTCAAGGTGGTGGTCCACACCGGGTCCACGGCGGGGGCATCGCGCATTTCGGGAACCGGATCGGCCCCCGCGATTCCGCGCAGGGCGGCCTGCGGATAGGCGCAAAGGATCGTGCGCCCCTCGAACACCCCGCCGCGCAGCGTGAAGCGCTGGACGAGCAGTTCGTCGTCGGCGCGCACCGCGGCAAGTTTCGCCGGGTCGCTGGTGACGGCATCGAGTTCGGGCTCGATCCCCGACTTCCAGGCGGCGGCGAGCTGCATGCCCATATCGCGGCCGAGGCGCGCGGCGAAGCGCTCTTCGGCATCGGTCAGGTCTTCGCGTTCGCCGACGTTCTGGCCTTTGCCGCCGTAAAAGATGTCGACGAGCTGAAGGACCAGCGGACGCGATGCGGCGAGCAGCACCGGGCCCTTGAGGGGCGGGGCATGATAGCGCCAGAACAGGCCGGGCGCGACTTCGCCGCACCAGTCGGCAAAGCGCATCTGCACTGCGGGCGCACGCTCGATCTGGATCGTCGGCGCGCCGAGCGCGCGAACGAGATCGCGCAGGGACCGCGCGAACTGGTTGCCGACGCTGTCGAGAACCGGAAAGGCATAGCTGTCTTCGGACTTGCGCAGCAGCAGCGACGCTTTCGCGTCGGCGGCCTGCTTCGCCGTGGCGTCGACGGGTTTCGGTTCCAGGCTCACTGGATCACCAGGCTCGTGAAATAGACGTTGTCGATGCCGCCGAAGCCTTCCTTTTCCCGCAGCACATCGTTGATCGCGTTGGTGAGCTGACGCTGAAGCTGTTGCTTGCCCTGCGAGGTCGAAAGCAGTGCGGGATCCTGTTCGGCGAGCACCATCAGCACCGCCGAGCGAATCGGTACCTGCTGTCGTTTGATGTTGGAGATCACCTTTCCGTCATAGAAGGTCGACAGGCTGATCCCGACCTGCAGAAAGCCCGAACCGTCCGCGAGGTTGGTCGTGAAGGCGTCGGTGATCGGGTAATAGGTGATTTCATATTTGCTCGGGTCGACCTTGAAGCGGTCGTTCGGGACAGACACGGTGCCTACCTTCGGCGCCGCCTCGCCGCCTTCGCCGCCCTCGGCCGCCGCTGCTTCCTCGACGCCCTCGCTGCGGGCGACAAGCTTTGGATAATGGTCCTCGGGCTTCGCTTCATGGGCACTGCCGAGACCGCCGCCCAGATAGATGCCCGCGCCGGCGCCCGCGCTGATCAGCGCCGTTCCGCCGATGCCCAGCACCAGCAGCTTCTTCATCTTGCCGCCCTTCTTGGGTTCGACGGCTTCGGGTGCTTTTTCCTTGCTCATGGTCAGGCCTCTTCTGGTCAGGCAAAGCGACCGCGGCGGTTCGCGTCGCGTTCGTCATGGGTGGCGTCCGCCTGATCGGCGGCGGTTTCAATCAGGTGGCTGGAGTCGGGCATGGTGCCGCGCCCCTGACTCTGGTTCTGTTGCTGGCGGCCCGCTTCGGCGGGGGTGTGCGTCACATGCGTGTCGGCGACGCGCACACCTTGCTGGCGAAGATCCTCGACGAGGCGCGGCTGCGCTGCCGCGACGACCGTCGCGGTGGCTTCATGCTGTGCGTCGAGGCGGACGGTGACGCCCTCGTCGCCGCTCAGCATCGACACGTCGAGGCGGCCGAGGTGGCGCGGCATCAGACGGAAACTGATGTCGCCCTTGTCCGATTTGGTCGCGGCAATGTCGGCGGCGAGCTGCGCGATCCACTGGTCGTCGCTGCTCAGGTCGAGCACGCGCTCGGCGACCGGTGCGGCTTTCGCG
This sequence comes from Sphingopyxis sp., assembly GCF_016793825.1. Lineage (GTDB taxonomy): Bacteria > Pseudomonadota > Alphaproteobacteria > Sphingomonadales > Sphingomonadaceae > Sphingopyxis. The sequence continues at coordinate 107,710 of NZ_JAEULM010000021.1, read as the reverse complement.
GCTTCGCCGAGCGTCGTGGCGCCCTGCATTCCGGGTTGCTGGAAGAGCACGGCCATCGATGCGCCGGTATCGATCAACGGCTTTGCAGCCTTCGGTTCGGTGGTGGCAATCGCGGCGGGTTGCGGCTGGACGGTATCGGTGGTCTTGGCCGCGGACGGTGCTGCCAGCGCCGGGTCGGCCTGACGCTGGGGCGCGGTCGTGCCCGGGACGGCGGACTTTGCCGTCTTCGCGGCGACCGGCTTGTCGGCCGTCGGCAACGCGGTGGCGATCGCGACAGCGATTACCGGGGTTTCCATGACGGTTTGGGCGGCCGGCGCGACGCTGGCAGCCGGGACATCGACGGCCGGGAGCGCAGCCTCGGCGTCGGCGGCCGGGACGTCGGTTCCATCCTGAATCCGCGGAGCAGCCTTTTCGGTCTTCGGAGCCGCATCCCTGGGCGGGGTTGCGACCGCGATCAGCAGGCTGGCGGCCGCGGCGGCGTCGCCTTCGGGATGCGCATCGACAACCGTAGCGGTCGGCACAGCTGCGGGGGCGTCGGGCGAGGCTTCGCTGCCGGGCTGGGGCAGCCCGAACAAGGCAGCCGCGGGCGGGGCCGGCGGTGTCGTCTGGACAGGAAGGGCGTCTGGAGAAAGGGTCATGACCTGCGCGCTGCCCGGCACGCCGGGTAGCGTTGTGGCGGCCGTCGGAGCGGCGGTTGCCGCCGCCGGAAGCGCCGCGAAAAGCTGTTCGAAACCGGGCGCATCGGCAGAGGTGCCTGTCGGGACTGCCTGGCCGAGCATCGCGAGAATCGACGCGGTGCCAGCCTGCGCCGGGGCCTGGTTGAGTGCGCCCATCATGCCGCACCGCCGTCGAGCAGGCGCAGGCTCATCGCGCGGCGGCGATGCGGGCGGTTGGCGTCGGTGCGGCGTTCCATCTCGGCCTCTGCCGAGCGGCGGCTGCGTTCGTAGAGACGCACCGCCGATTCTTCCTTCACCATCGCGTTCTGGGCAATGAGGCCGGCTTCATCGCGGCGAACGCTGGCGTTGACCAGCGGCGCGGCCAGATTTTCCTTTGCCATGTCAAGCCGCATGCCGAGTTCGCCGATCGTGTTGAGGGCCCGGCCGGCGACGGCGCCTTTCGCCATCGCAAGGTCGGCACGGAGCGTTTCGAGGCGTTTCGAAAGCTCGACGAGGCTTGCAAGCTCGCCCGTGGCGCGCGCAAGATTGGCCTCCGCCATCTGATGTTCGACGGTGCGCACGCGAATGATACGTTTGCGGCGTGCGGTGCGGGCATTCATGCGGAATATCCTTCAATCAGGGCTTGGCGGGAGCGTTCGAAATCGACCTGCGCAGCGGCGGGCTGCGAGACGAAGGCAAGCTGGTGGGCGCGCAGTGCGATCGCTTCGTCGAGCACCGGATCGGCGCCGGCGACATAAGCGCCCATCAACATCAGGTCGCGATTCTCTTCATACGCCGACCAGAGCTGGCGGAAACGCGCGGCGGCGGCGGCATGGTCGGAATCGACCGAATCGACCATCGTGCGCGATAGCGAACGGGCGATGTCGATCGCGGGATAAACCCCTTGTTCGGCAAGGGTGCGCGACAGGATGATATGGCCATCGACGATCGCGCGGGCGCTATCGACGACGGGGTCGTCGATGTCGCCCCCGTCGGCCAGAACGGTGTAAAGCGCCGTGATCGATCCACCGGTCGCATTGTCGTTGCCGGCCCGCTCGACGAGCGCGGGGATCAGCGCGAACACCGACGGAGGATAGCCCTTCATCGTCGGCGGTTCGCCCAGCGTCAGCCCGATCTCGCGCTGTGCGTGCGCGACGCGGGTCAGGCTGTCGATCAGGAGCAGGACTTTCTTGCCGTCGGCGCGGAAGGCTTCGGCGATTGCCGTCGCGCGCATCGCCGCGCGCAGGCGCAGCAACGGGGGATGGTCGGCGGGAACCGCAACCACGACGGCCTTCTTGCGGACGGCCGGAGGCAGCTTGGTTTCGACGAAGTCGCTGACTTCGCGGCTGCGCTCGCCGATCAGGCCGACGACGATCACGTCGCATTCGGTGCCGGCGATCATCTGTCCCATCAGCACCGATTTGCCGACGCCCGAGCCCGCAATGATCGCGACGCGCTGACCTTCGCCGACGGTGAGGAGGCCGTTGATGGCGCGGACGCCCATGTTCAGCGGCCGGGTGACGCGACCGCGGCGGAGCGGATTGACCTTGCGACCGGCGAGCGGCCACTGGAACTGGGACGTGACAGCGGGGCGGCCGTCGAGCGGATTGCCCTGCGCATCGATGATGCGGCCGAGCAGCGCCTTGCCGACGGGAACCATCGAACTCGCGCCGTGCGGCTCGACCGGCGCGCCGGTGACGAGCGGCATGTTGGTATCGAAGGGAAGCACCAGGCTGCGATGGCCGCGGAAGCCGACGACCTCGCCATAGACATAGTCGTTGTTCGCCGACTTGATGCGAACGTTGCTGCCGAGCGGCTGCGGGAAACCCGATACTTCGAGCATGATCCCCTCGTGCGCGACGAGCGTGCCGATCCGGCGTGGCGACGCATCGCCAAGATCGACCGGCGCGAGCAGTTGCTGCGCGGACAGGGCGAGGCGGCGCGTCATGCGGCAACGCCTTCGATGCCCAGCGCGGCGCGCAGTTCATTCAGATAGACGGCGCGGCCATGTTCGATCCAGCCAGCCGAGGTTTCGATCCGCACGGTGCCGCGCGTCATCGACGGATCGGCTTCGATGGGCAGGGCAATAGGGGAATCCATAAGCAGTACGGCGTCGGCGGGGTGCACCCACAGCGTGCGTGCCTTGTCGGCCTCGGCGACCATCGCCGCCGCGGCTTCGGCCTGCGCCCGGAGCCAATCGGCGTCGATCGCGGCGTTGTCGACGATCTGGCGAACGAGCCGCTCGACCGTTTCGGCGATCAGCTGGGCAAGCTCCTCGCTCGGTTCGTCCTGAAGGACCTCGGCGCTCGCGGCCAGCGCAAGCAACCGCTGGCGCTCGACGGCAAAGGCGGCCTCGGCGAGGCGCTGACCCTCGGCAAGGCCGAGGGCAAAGGGATCGTCGGCAGCCTCGGACTCGAACGCCGTATCGGCGGCCGCCACCTGCGGCGCGGCCATGCCGTCGAAGTGCAGCGGACGAAAACCGCGGCCCTGCGCCATCGCATGGGCAAGCGAGATGACGGTCCGTTCGGCGGCGTGATCAGACATAGTCGTCGCCCGCGCCCGCGATCATGATTTCGCCCGACGACGCCATCTGGCGCACGACCTGCATGATCGCCTTCTGCGCTTCGTCGACATCGACGCGCTTGACCATCGTCATTTCGGCCATCTCGTCGCGGATCGTTTCCGACGCACGCTTCGACATGGTGGCAAGGCAACGGTCGACCATGTCTTCGTCGGTGCCCTTGAGCGCGATCGCGAGTTGCGCGGCGTCGACGCTGCGCAGGACGGTGCCGAGGCTCTTGGCGTCGAGATCGCGCAGATTTTCGAAGATGAACATCTCTTCCTCGATGATCTGGGCGAGAAGCTTGTCCTGCTTCTTGAGTGCCCGGATGGTGCGTTCGCTAAGCTGCTTCGGCATCTTCTTCATGATCTTCGCGACGTCGCCGGGGCCACCGATCGGTTGTTTGGCGACCCGCTGGCCGCCGACATTGGCGGAGGCGAGGACGGCTTCCAGGTCTTCGATCGCGGCGGCGGGGACGGACGAGAGCTGCGCTGCGCGCAGTACCAGTTCGGCCTGCAGGATTTCGTCGAGCGTCTCGATCGCGCGCGCCGCGACGTCGGGAACGAGGACCGACAGGATCAGGGCGCCGACCTGCGGATGCTCGTTTGCGAGCAGCGCGCTGATCGCATCGACATCCATCCAGCGCAGCATCTCGAGCGACGCGGCGCTCGACTGCGGTGCAACGGCGGCCAGAATATTGTCGGCGCGGACATTGCCGACCGCCTGATTGATCACGGTGCGGATGCGCATGTCGGCCCCGACCGCGAGGGCGCTGACGCCGCGGCTCTGGGTCACGAACTGGTCGAGCGCCTGGTCGATCTGCCCCTCGCTCGCGTTCGCGCTTTCGAACATCGACTTGGCGAGCTGGCGCACTTCATCGGCATCGAGATGCTTCAGGATCGTTGCCGCTTCTTCTTCTTCCAGCAGCATCAGCAGAATGGCGGCGGCCGACGAGCCTCCCAGAGGCGGCTTCGCGCGCGGGGTTTCGACGTCCATTTCCATGTCGAGGTCGTCAGCCACGTGCGCCCTCCTGCATCAACTGGCGGACGACAAGGGCAGCGCGGGCCGAGTCCTGGCGCACGAAAGCGCGAACGAGGTTGGCGCGCGCCTCATAGCTTGGCGCCGCCTCGATCATTTCAAGCGTGATCTCGCGGTTGGCGCCGCGGGGGGCTGCGAGCGCCGCCTGATTGTCGGCGACCGCGAGCAGGCTCTCCTCGATCTTGGCGTCGCGTTCGGCGCGCTGGGCGCTGCGCTGCTTTGCGGCCTTGATCATCGGGCGGCCGATGAAGAAGAAGGCAAGGATGGCGGCGAGGACGGCGCCGATCTGTTTGATGAGCGGCATGAACCACGGGGCGTCGTAAAAGGCCGGTGCGGCATCTTCGACCTTGGCGAAGGGGCGCTGACTGATCGCCACCTGATCGCCGCGCGTCGCATCATAGCCGACGGCGCCTTTTACCAGCGCGTCGATCTTGGCGATGTCGGCCTGCGTCAGCGCCTTCTTGCCCTGATTGAGCGCGACCGCGACCGAAACGCGGCGAAGCTGACCCTGCGGCTGATGGGTGACAGAGATTTCGCGACCGACCTCATAGGCGCGGGTCGCGTTTTCGTTGCTGTTCGTCTGCGTTGCCGGCGGCGCGCCGGGTGCCGAGGGGAGGGGCGCGGTATTGGTGACGGTCGACGCCTGCGGCGGCTGGTTCGACAGCGCGCCGGGGATGCCGACGGCGGGGGCATTGCCTTCGCCGCTGACGGTGCGGGTGACCTGTTCGTTGGTCAGCGCGCGGTCGTCCTTGGGGAAACTCTCGCGCGTGGCCTGGCTTTCGGACATGTCGACGTCGGCGTGGACCTCGACGCTATAGTTGCCGGCCCCGAGCATCGGCCCGAGCAGCGTGTCCAGCGCGCGGCGGAAGCGTTCTTCCATCTGCGTCTGGAGCTGGAAGGATTTCATGTCGGCATTCGACACGCCGTCGCTGAGCAGCGAGCCGCGCTGGTCGATCACCTGAACCTCGTCGGCATTCATGCCGGGGACCGAGGACGCGACGAGGAAACGGATCGCCTGTACCTGGCCGTCGGACAGGCTGCGGCCGTTCTGAAGTGTCAGCATGACCGAAGCCGTCGCGGGCTTGTCCTCGCGAACGAAAAGGCTGGGCTCGGCCGCTGCGATATGGACGCGCGCGACCTTGACCGCATCGATCGTCTCGATCGTCCGCGACAGGTCGGCCTCCCGCGCCGAGCGGAGCGTTTCGCCTTCGATCGCCCGGCTCGACCCCATCGGAAGCGAGGCGATCAGGCTGTCGCCGCTCGGTTGGGCTTTGGGAAGGCCCTGGCCGGCGAGCGCGATGCGCGCCTGATAGAGCTTGTCGGCATCGACGGTCAGCGCACCGGTCGTCGGGTCGATGGTGTGCGCGATTCCCTGCGACTGAAGCGCATCGGCGACCGCCGCCTTGTCGCTGTCGTCGAGGCCGGCGAACAACGGAGCCTGCGGTGCCGCGGTCGTCATGAAATAGGCCAGTGCGGCGATGCCGATCGCGGTGGTGGTTGCGATCATCGGCAGCGCGCGCTGGATGGCGGGCTGGCGGACGAACTGTTGCACCGGCGCAAAGCGCCCCGCCATGCCGGGGACCGGCAGGCGGTTGGTGTCGTCGACGGGGGTCAGGATATGGGTTTCGGCCATGGATTACACCGGCATGTTCATGATGTCGCGATACGCGGAGAGCAGCTTGTTGCGGACTTGAAGCGTCGTTTCGAAACCGAGCGAGGCTTTCTGCCGTTCGATCATCACGCTGACGATGTCGTGCGTGTCCCCGCGCTCATAGGCTTCGCTGAGCTCACTGGCCTTCGACTGCTGGGCGTTGACCTGTTGCAGCGCGTTGCTGATCGCCGCGCCGAAATCGGGGGTGCCGCCGGCGCCGTCCACGCCGCCGTCGAGGCCGCCCGCCGCACCGCGTCCCGCGGCGCGTTGCAGCGCCTGGTTCTGATTGAGAATCGTGCTGCGCATCTGCAACAGCCGGCTCGGGTCAATCGTGCTCATAAGCTCTCATCCGTCCTGGTGCGCCACGGTCGACCGCACGCCCAAAGAGTAATGCAAAGCGCGTGCCAAAATTCTTATTGGCGCTTTTTCAAGGGAATGAGTGGTTGCCGTCGAGGATTAACGCCGCTTTCGGCATTTTTTTGACGCGCCGACTTAAACCCCGCGCCGCGCCGCCGTTACTGCATCCGTGACCGCTCTCGAGCCCTCACATCACGGGAATGGCCATCGAGGCCGGAAAGGAACAACATGACTGTCATCAACACCAATGTGAGCGCCCTCCGCGCCCAGAACAGCTCGCGTGTTGCCGAACGCAATCAGGCGCAGGCGATGGAGCGCCTGTCGAGCGGCAAGCGCATCAACAGCGCCAAGGACGACGCTGCCGGCCTCGCCGTCGCGACCCGCATGCAGGCTGCTTCGCGCGGTTTCACGCAGGCGATCCGCAATGCCAACGACGGCATTTCGCTCGCTCAGACCGCTGACAGCGGCGCAGGCAGCATCTCGGACATCCTGGTTCGCATGCGCGACCTGGCGATGCAGGCTTCGACCGGCACGCTTAGCGACGCCGACCGCGGTCTGGTGCAGAAGGAAGTCACGGCGCTGATTTCGCAGATCGGCGACATCACGACCCAGACGACGTTCAACGGCAACAAGCTGCTCGACGGTAGCGTTGCCGCGGGCTTCGACATCCAGACCGGCATCAACACCGGTGAAAAGGTGAACATCACCGTCGCGAGCCTCACCGCCACGACACTGGGCGTCAACGCTCTGTCGGTTGCGACCGCTGCCGGCGCCACCGCCGCCCTGGCGACGCTCGACACCGCGATCACCACGGTCGCCGGCGAACGCGCCAACCTGGGTGCGCAGCAGAACCGCCTGACCGCGGCTGTCGATAATTTGACGGCCCGTGTCACGAACCTGGACGAATCGCGCTCGCGCATCGAAGACACCGACTTCTCGGCGGAATCGACGAAGCTGGCCGCGGCTCAGATCCTGTCGCAGGCATCGACCGCGATGCTCGCTCAGGCGAACCAGAGCGCGCAGGGCGTGATGAACCTGCTCCGCGGCTAAATACCGAGGGTCGCAAACAAGTTTCAGGCTATATTTGGTTGGTCCCTTTATCGGCCTGATTTGATGCCCCGGCTCCCCACAGCCGGGGCATCTTTGTTTGTGCGTGCGTGACGGGACAGGAACGGCACCGGCATCGGCCGACAGGGTCAGTGGAAATCCCGCGACCTGGGCAGGATGCGGACATTGCGTGGATGACCATGGCCCGGCGCATGATCGTGCCGGCCGCGCGGGATCTGCGGGTTTTTGACCTCGTCGGCACGTGCCGGTTCGGGATCGAACCGCCGGCCATCGCCCAGCGTGTCGAGCATCGTCGTCCGATCGACGATCCGGGTCGCCATCAGGTGGATCACGCCTTCCTTGCTCCGTTGCACCTCTCCCTCCGCCAGCATCAGGCGCGAGGCCATGACGGCGCGGCGATAGCGTTCGAAATGGCGTGCCCACAGCAGGATGTTGACGATCCCGCCCTCGTCCTCGAGCGTGATGAAGATGGCATTGCCTTTGCCCGGTCGCTGACGGATCAGTACCACGCCGGCGGTGCGGACGATCGATCCGTTCTTCGCCGCCGCAACCTGCGCGGCACTCAGCACGCCCTCGCGTGCAAACTCGTCGCGCAGAAACGCCATCGGATGGCCCTTCAGCGACAGGCGTGTCGTTTGATAGTCGGTGAGGACATGTTCCACCATCGGCGTCGGCGGGAGCCGCGCGTCCTCTTCCGCGCCGAGTTCGTTCGCTTCCGCCGCGCCGAACAAAGGCAACACGCCCTGTCGGACACGCTGCGCATCCCACAGCGCCGGCCGCCGGTCGAGCCCCATCGACCGGCAAGCATCGGCGTCGGCAAGCAAGCGTAGCGCCCGCGAAGGCAGGCCGGCACGCCGTGCGAGTCCTTCGACCGAAGCGAAAGCTGTCGTCCGCGCCGCGTCGATCGCCTTTGCCCATTCTTCGCGAAAGCCATCGACCTGCCGGAAGCCGAGCCGCAGCGCGAGGCTGCCGTCCTCGCGCTGTTCGAGGCTGTTGTCCCACTGGCTCAAGTTCACATCGACCGTGCGCACCTCGACGCCATGCTCGCGGGCATCGCGAACGAGCTGCGCGGGGGCATAGAAACCCATCGGCTGCGAATTGAGGAGGCCGCAGGTGAAGACGGCGGGGTGGTAGTGCTTGATCCACGAGGAGACATAGACCAGCCGGGCGAAGGATTGGGCATGGCTTTCGGGAAAGCCATAGCTTCCGAACCCCTCGATCTGTTTGAAGCAGCGTTCGGCGAAATCCTGCCGATATCCGCGCGCGACCATGCCGCCGACCATCTTCTCGCGGAAATTGTCGATCGTGCCGACATTGCGAAAGGTCGCCATCGCGCGGCGCAGGCCATTGGCCTCTTCGGGCGAGAAATCGGCGGCGACCATAGCGAGCTTCATGGCCTGCTCCTGAAACAGGGGAACGCCGAAAGTGTTCTTCAGGACATTGCGCAATTCGTCGGGGTCGTGGGGCGGAGCGGGAGAGGGGAACTCGATTTTCTCTTGGCCATTGCGGCGGCGCAGATAGGGATGGACCATGTCGCCCTCGATCGGCCCGGGCCGGACGATGGCCACTTGGACGACGAGATCATAAAATATCTTCGGCTTCAATCGCGGCAGCATGTTGATCTGCGCCCGGCTTTCGACCTGAAACACACCGATGCTGTCGCCCTTCTGGAGCATTTTATAAACGGCATCGTCGTCGCAATCGATGTCGAGTTCCAGCGTGTGATCGCCGAGCCCATGTTCGCGCATCAGGTCGTAGCATTTGCGGATGCAGGTCAGCATGCCGAGCGCGAGCACGTCGACCTTCATCAGGCCCAGTGCATCGATGTCGTCCTTGTCCCATTCGATGAAGGTGCGGTCCTCCATCGCGGCATTATGGATCGGCACCAGTTCGTCGAGCCGGCCTTCGGTCAGCACAAATCCGCCGACATGCTGCGACAGGTGGCGCGGGGTCTTGAGCAATTCGCCCACAAAGCGGTGCAAGCGTTCGATCTCGCCATTGTGCGGGTTAAGCCCCGCCTCGACGAGCCGCTCGACGGGCACCTCGTCGCCCCAGCTTCCCCAGCTCGTGTCGGCAAGCCGTGCGGTGATATCCTCGCTGAGGCCCAGCGCCTTGCCGACCTCGCGGATCGTGCTGCGCGGGCGGTAGTGGATCACCGTCGCGGCGATCCCGGCGCGTTCCCGTCCATAGCGTTCATAGATGTGCTGGATGACTTCCTCGCGCCGCTCATGTTCGAAATCGACGTCAATGTCGGGTGGCTCATCGCGTTCGGCGGACATGAATCGCGAGAAGAGCAATTCGTGCTGCATCGGGTCGACCGAGGTCACGCCGAGGAGGAAACAGACGATCGAATTGGCCGCCGACCCGCGCCCCTGACAGAGAATCGGCGGTTTCTGTGCGCGAGCGAAGCGGACAAGATCGTAGACGGTCAGGAAATAATAGACATAGTTTCGCCGCCGTATCAGCCGGAGTTCGTTGCCGATAAGCGTGCGGACTTTTGGATTGAGATCCTTGCCGTAACGTTTCTCCGCTGCGGTCTTCACCAGATGATAGAGATAGTTGAACGGTTTCCAGCCCGGCGGGACCGGCTCGTGCGGATATTCGTAGCGCAGGTCTTCGAGATCGAACCGGATGCGGGCGAGCAGCTTCGTGCTTTGTTCGATTGCCTTGGGATGACCGCCGAAAAGCCGCTTCATCTCGGCGGGCGCTTTCAGGTAGCGCTCGCCATTGGCACGAAGCCTCTTGCCGGCCTTTCCGAGCGTCGTTCCTTCGCGGATGCAGGTGATGATGTCGTGGAGTGGACGCTGCGCGGCGGTCGCATACAGAGCGTCATTGGTCGCCAGCAGGGGGATATTCGTTGTTACCGATATACGCTGGAGTTCGGCCAGTCGCCGTGCGTCGGCACCCGATTGCGGCATCGTCGCTGCCAGCCACACCGATTTGGGTCGCGCGCGCTTGAGCGTATGGAGCAGGGTTTCATCGCCCTCCATCGCGATCAAAAGAAGGTCATCGCAGTGATCGAGCAGATCGCCCAGTTCGAGAATGCAGTCGCCCTTCTGCGCGCGCAAATTGCCCGTTGAAAGCAGGCGCGTCAGTCGGCCCCAGCCGTTACGGTTGACCGGATAGGCGACGATGTCCGGGGTGCCGTCGGCGAAAGCGAGCCTTGCGCCGACCACCAACCGAAAGTTCGCAACAGCTTCGGGCTGCTTGACCTGCAGTTCTTTCAAAAACGCCCATGCCCGCACCACCCCCGCGACGCTGTTGCGGTCGGCGATGCCGATGCCGGTCAGGCCGATGTCGAGTGCGCGCGCAACCATCTCGGCCGGGTGCGAGGCGCCGCGCAGGAAGCTGTAGTTGGTTGCGGCGACCAGTTCGGCGAAACCGGGTTCGGGGTCAGGGGCCGCGGGCTCCCCGCTCATGCGAACAGCCCGTGGATATACCAACGCGGATCGGGCTTCTCGTCGTAAAGACCGTGGCGAAAGAGCCAGTAACGGCGGCCCTGCACATCCTCGACGCGATAATAATCGCGCGTCAGCCCGGCATTGTCGCGCCGACGCCACCATTCGGCAGCGATGCGTTCGGGGCCTTCGTAGCGGCGCACGGCGTGAAAGGCGCGGCGCCAGCGAAAGCGCTGGGGCGGGCCGTCGGGAACCTCGGCGATCACCTCGATGGGCTGCGGCGGGTCGAACAGGTGGAAGGGGCGCGTCGGAGGCTCGCCGGGTTCCGGAGCCTGCCAGGGGACGGGCGGCGGCGCATCGATCGCGGGGAGCGCAAGCTGTGCCTGCTCGGGGATATGCGTGTCGGCGACCATCAATTTTTTGACGCGGCCGCGCCCGAGGCGGGTCGTCATCCGGTCGACGAGTTCGTCCATCGCCGCCTCCCGCACCGCGCCGCCTTCGAGTTTCAGTTGCCCTGCGCCGAGCGGGTCGAGCCGCGGCACCGCGAGGCGGATCATGTCGAAACCGAAACCGGGATCGAGCGGATCGGCGAGCGTGTCCATCCGCTCGGCGAACAGCCGCATGACGAGCCCGGTATCGCGCGTCGCATGGCCGGTCTCGACCTCGATACTGCGCGCCAGTCCGTCGCTGCGGAAAAAGGTCGCGCGGAAATGTCGCCCGCCCTTGCCGCGTTCGGCGAGCGCGCCGATCGCTTCACCGGCAAGTTCGGCAAGGATTTTGATCGCATGCGCGCTGCTGCCGAGCGGTTCGGCGAAGCGGCGTTCGGCCATCACCGGGGGCAGGCCTATGCGCGGATCGAGCGGGCTCGGCGCGTCACCCAATATACGCCGCAGCGCGGTCGCGGCGCTTGCGCCGAAGCGGGCGGCGATATTCGCCATCGGACGGCTCGCAAGGTCGCCGATCGTCCTGAGCCCCGCGCGAACGAGTGTGGTCGTCGCCTCGGCTTCGAGTTCGAGAGCGGCGACGGGCAGGCGGCGGATCGCCTGTTCCTCGTCGGGCGCGGGGCGCGTCTGGTAGCGCGCCAGCGCGCGCGCCGCATCGGCGGTGGGGCCGAGAGCGGACCGCACGCTCATGCCGAGCCGCGACAGGCGCATCTCGATATCTTCGAGCAGTCCCGCTTCCCCCGCAAACAGATGCTCGGCGCCCGCGATGTCGAGGATCAGCCCGCAGGGCGCGTCGAGCGCGACGAGCGGCGAGTAGCGGTTGCAGCCGAGCGCCAGCCGGTCGAGCCATGCATGATCGGCGACAGGATCGTGGGTGACGACGATCAGGCCGGGAACCCGCGCGCGCGCGTCGGCGAGCGGCATGCCGGCGGAGAGTCCGACGGCTTGCGCGTGCGCATCGACGCTCGCGATGCGCAGCGCCCCGCGCTGCTTTTCAGCAAAGACCAGCGGGGCGTCAGGCGGCCGCGGCGCCGTGCGGCAGAGCCGCTCGGCGGGCAGCCAGGGGAAGAAGAGCGCCAGATAGCGCCGCTTCCCCGGATGCGGGCCCAAAGCTTTTGTCGTCATGGTTCCAGTCCAGTCGCCAGCATCCGCCGGCGGGGCCGGCGCGCCAGCGCAGCAGTTCGAGATCGAAGGCGGGCGCGCCGGGGGCATTGGCTTCGCGTTCGCGCGACGCCGCCGCGCTGACGCTCCAGCGCGTTTCGGCGGCGCTGGGTGCGGGTGCGGCATTGAGGCGGAGCATCAGCAGTGTCGTCCCGGCATCGCGCGCGCCGAGCGTGAGACGGCGGCCTGCGGTAAGATCGAGCAAAGGGAATTTCCCCCAGCTTTCGACGATCACGGCGGCCGACCCGGTACAGCGGATCGCATCGTTCGCGCAGGCGAGCAGCATCTTCGGGTCGGGGGTCTCGACGAGCAGCAGCCGGTCGGGATCGCCGCCAAGCTCTGCGATGCCCGGCGCGTAAATATGCCCGGCGCGATTTGCCGAATCGGTGGTCCGCAGCCAGATCAGCGGCGCCTGGCCGGGGGTGCGGAGCGCGAGCAGCGCGGCGAAGGCCGCCGCGCTTGTGCCGTCGAGCGCGTCGGCGGCGAAAAATTCATGGTACCGTCCGACCGCGAGCCCGCCGCCGAGCGCGGCGTCGAATTGCGCATGGCCGCTCGCCAGCCGACCCTCGGCCGGGCGGCTTGCGGGGCCACCATCGGTAGCCAGCCGGGCGATACGCTTGCGCAGCCCGGCGAGTTGAGAAGACGACTCGCGCATATATGTTCCTGATTTGTTCTATTAGCGCGCGAGCGGGGGCGATTGTCAAGAAAGAGTCGGACGGTTTCGGGCTTTAGGGGGCGGTCGAACCGGCGCCGCTATCGCCACCCAGCGCGCGGAACAACGCGATTCGCGTCTGGACGAGCAGCAATTGCGTCCCGATCTCCCCGCGCCGCGCCGTATAGAGGCTGCGCTGCGCGTCGAGGCTGGCAAGGAAGCTGTCGACGCCGCCCTTGTAGCGGGCATCGGTGAGCATCGCGGTATCGGCTGCCGCTTCGCTGTTCGCTGCCGCGGCGCGAACACGCTCGGATATCGTGCCCTGCACCGCGAGGGCATCGGCGACTTCGCGAAACGCGGTCTGGATTGCGCCCTCATAACTTGCGAGCGCGGCATCGCGTTGCGCCTTGGTCGCATCGACCCCGGCACGTCGCGCGCCGAAGTCGAAGATCGTCGCGCTGGCATCGCCCCCCGCCGACCAGTTGAAGGACCCGTTGTCGAAAAGGCTCGACAGCGCATCGCTGGCAAAACCGAGCAGTCCGGTCAGCGAAATCGTCGGGAACAGCCGTGCCCGTGCGATGCCGATATCGGCGTTGGCGGCGCGGAGGCGATATTCGGCCTCGACCACGTCGGGACGGCGAAGCAGAATCTGCGAATTGACGCCTGCGGGAAGCGATGCGATCCCCGGCGTCACATCGGCAAGGCTGGCGGGAAGCAGCGTCCGGTCGATGTCGGCGCCGACCAGCAGCCGGATCAGATTCTCGTCCTGGGCGAGCGCGGTCTTCTGCTGCGCGATCGAATCCTCGGCGGTCGCGAGGATCTGCTCGGCCTGGCGCAGATCGGTGCGCGGCGCCACGCCGCCGTCAAGCCGCGCTCTGGTCAGACGGACATTTTCGCGTGCGTTGGCCGCGGTATCCTCGGCGATCTTCAGCAAATCGCCGTCGGCGCCATAGGCGGCCCAGGCATTCGCAAGGTCGGCGACCAGCGCGAGCCGCACCGTGCGCGAGGCGGCTTCGGTTGCAAGCGCGCTGTTGCGGTCGGACTCGGCGGCATTGGCGAGACGTCCGAACAGGTCGAGTTCGAACGCGGTGACGCCGCCGCGCAGCGAAAAGTCGCCCGCACCATTGCCGCCGCCGCCGCTATCCGAATAGCTCGCGCCGCCGCTCACGCCGATCGCGGGGAATTGCCCCGCACGGCTGACCCGTGCCTGCGCCCGCGCCGCCGCGACGTTGGCATAGGCGACGCGAAGGTCGCGGTTGTTCGCAAGCGCCTGATCGACCAGATTCTGCAACCGCGCGTCGGTGAACACGCTTTTGTAGGACAGGACCGGCAGCGCTTCCTCGCTCTGAAGCAGATAGGCATCGCCCACCGGCCAGCTTTGCGGGACCGGCGGAGCGGGCAGCGTCGTCCTGGGCGCGAGCGAGCAGCCCGCGAGGAGCAGCGACGCCAGGGTCAGGAGCGTAGCGCGTTTCATGCCGTCACCTCGGTTCCGCCGTCCTTCTTCCCGAACCGCTGGCGCAACGCCGCGAGTCCGTCGCGCACGCCGCGCCGGACGAGGACAAAGAAGAGCGGGATGAAGAAGATCGCGAGCAGCGCGGCGGTCAGCATGCCGCCGATTACCGCGGTGCCGATCGCGACGCGGCTGTTCGCGCCGGCGCCGGTCGCGATCGCGAGCGGCAACACGCCGAAGATGAAAGCGAAGCTCGTCATCAGGATCGGGCGCAGGCGGATACGGGCGGCCTCGATCGCCGCCTCGATGACGCGCTTGCCCTTTTTCTCTTCCTGCTCGGCAAATTCGATCATCAGGATCGCATTCTTTGCTGCAAGCCCCATCGTGGTGAGCAGGCCGATCTGCAGATAGACGTCATTCTCAAGCCCGCGCAGCGTCACCGCGAACACCGATCCGACGAGGCCAAGCGGAATGACGAGCAGCACCGCGAGCGGGATCGACCAGCTTTCGTAGAGTGCCGCGAGACAGAGAAAGACGACGAGCAGCGACAGGATATAGAGCAGGGGCGCCTGCCCCGACGACAGCCGTTCCTGATAGGAGGAGCCCGCCCAGGCGACGCTCGTGCCGGGGATTTCGGCGGCCATCCGCTCCATTTCGTCCATCGCCTCGCCCGAACTGGTGCCGGCGGCGGGCTGGCCCGAAATTTCAAAGGCGGACACGCCCTGAAAGCGCGAGGTGCTGCTGGGCGTCGTCGACCAGCCGATGTCGGAAAAGGCCCAAAAGGGCGACATCTGGCCGTCCGCCGCGCGGACATACCATTGACCGAGATCCTCCGGCTTCGCGCGATATTGCGCATCGCCCTGGACATAGACGCGCTTCACGCGGCCCTTGTCGATGAAGTCGTTGACGTAGCGGCCGCCCCACGCGGTCGCGAGCGTGTTGTTCACATCGCTGTTGGTGAGGCTATAGGCGGTCAGCCGCTGCGTATCGACATCGATCTTGAGCGTCGCGACGTCGGGAAGGTCGGACAGACGGACCGAGGTCAGCTTGGGATTGGCGTTGGCTGCGGCCAGCAGCTTCTCGCGCGCGGCGACGAATTGCTCGCGGTTCATGCCGCTGCGGTTCTGGAACTCCATCGTGAAGCCCGAAGCGTCGCCAAGCCCGCGCACCGCGCCGGGAACAAGCGCGAAGATCTGGGCGTCGCGAATGCCCGACAGCGCCTTGCGCGTCCGGTCGGCGATCGCGTCGGCAGTATCGTCCTTGCCCGGCCGGCTGTCCCAGTCGACGAGGTTGATGAAGCCCTGGCCGGTATTCTGGCCCGACGCGCCGGGGCCCCCGCCGGCAATAAGGAAGAGCGCGCCGACATTGGCCTTTTCCTGTGTCAGCAGATAGTTTTCGATCTGGTCGCGCACCTGCAAGGTGCGCTCCTGCGTCGCGCCGGCGGGCAGGCGGAACTGGATCTGGACGCGCCCCTGATCCTCGTTGGGCAGGAAGCCGCTCGGCAGGCGCAGGAACATCATCGCGAGCAGCGCCAGGATCAGCGCATAGATGCCGAGGAACAGCCATTTGCGATCGACGACCTTGGTGACGCTGCCGACATAGCGGTTCACGGTGCGGTCGAACCAACTGTTGAAGCCGTTCTGC
The DNA here is from genome assembly GCF_016793825.1 of Sphingopyxis sp. GTDB lineage: Bacteria > Pseudomonadota > Alphaproteobacteria > Sphingomonadales > Sphingomonadaceae > Sphingopyxis. The sequence continues at coordinate 91,632 of NZ_JAEULM010000021.1, read as the reverse complement.
GCGCGCTTCATCGCCGCGTGGGCGCGTGGGAAGCGGTGCTGGCGTTCGGGCGCTTCGCCGTGCGCCAGCCGGGGCTTGAGCAGCGTCGAGGTCAGCGCGGGGCTCAGGATCAGCGCGACCAGCACCGACAGCGCCATCGCCGAGACGATGGTGACCGAGAACTGGCGATAGATGACGCCGGTCGAGCCCCCGAAAAAAGCCATCGGCAGGAAGACCGCCGACAGCACCAGCGCGATCGCGATCAGCGCGACCTGCAACTCCTTCATCGACTGGATCGTCGCTTCGCGCGCCGACATGCCGGGATTCTCTTCCATCAGTCGTTCGACATTCTCGACCACGACGATCGCGTCGTCGACGAGCAGGCCGATCGCGAGCGTCAACCCGAACAAGGTCAGCGTATTGATACTGAATCCCAGGATGTAGAAGACGCCGAATGTCCCCAGCAGGACTACGGGCACCGCGATCGCGGGGATCAGCACGGCACGCCAGCTTTGCAGGAAGACGAACATGACAAGGACGACGAGCAGGATCGCCTCGAACAGCGACTTCTGCACCTCGCTGACCGACAGCTTGATGAAAGCGGTCGCGTCATTGGCATAGCTATAGGTCAGGCCATCGGGAAAATCGGCGGCGAGTTCGGCCATGCGCGCCTTGACGCGATCGGCGGTTTCGAGCGCGTCCGACCCGGGCGACAACGAGACCGACATGCCCGCGCCGGGGTGGCCGTTGATGCGGACGATCGTCGCGTAATTTTCGGCACCGATCTCGACCCGGGCGATATCCTTGATCCGAACCGTCGAGCCGTCGGACAGCGTCTTCAGCACGATATTGCCGAACTGTTCGGCGGTCTGGAGCCGCGATTGCGCGGTGACGGTCGCATTGAGCATCTGGCCCTGCGGCGCCGGAGTGCCGCCGACCTCGCCCGCCGCGACCTCGGCATTTTGCGCGGTGATCGCGGTGACGACATCGCCGGGCATCAGCGACATGGCGGCAAGCCGCTGCGGATTGAGCCAGATGCGCATCGCGTGCGGCGATCCGAACACATTCACGTCGCCGACCCCCTCGACGCGCGACAGCGGGTCCTGAATGTTCGACGACAGGAAATCCGACACATCCTGGAACGAACGGGTGTCGGTGGTGTCATAGACGCCGACGAGCAGCAGCGTGTCCGAATTGGCCTTGGTGACGCGGATACCCTGGCTCTGCACCTGCTGCGGCAGGCGCGAGATCGCGGACTGGATCTTGTTCTGGACCTGGACCTGCGCGATGTCGGGGTCGGTTCCCTTGGCGAAGATCGCGGTGATGTTCGCCTGCCCGCGCGAACTCGACTGCGAACTGAAATAGAGCAGGCCGTCGATCCCCGTCAGTTGCTGTTCGAGCACCTGCGTGACGCTGTTCTCGATCGCTTCCGCCGAAGCGCCGGGATAGGTCGCGCGAATGTTGACCTGCGCCGGCGCAATGTCGGGATATTGCTCGATCGGCAGCGCGCGCAGCGCGCCAAGCCCGCCGAGCATGACGATGATCGCAAGTACCCAGGCGAAAATCGGCCGGTCGATGAAGAGGCGCGACATGCGGGCTTACTTTCCTTTTTCCGCACTCTTGTCTGCGGGCGCCCCCAGCCGCTGCGGGCTGCTTGCCGGGACCGGCTTGATTGGTGCCCCCTGCTTGAGATTGCCGACCCCCTGCGTGATGACCTTGTCGCCGGGCTTGAGGCCGTCGGTGACGACCCAGTTCGGGCCGACCGTGCGTTCGGCGACGATCTTGCGCCGCGCCGCCTTGTCATCCTTGCCGACGAGATAGACGAAGGCCGATCCGTCGAAGTCGCGCTGGACCGCCGCTTGCGGGACCAGTATCGCGGTCGGGTTGATTGCCTGGTCGAACAGCGCGGTCACGAACATGCCGGGCAGCAGCAGTCCCTGCGGGTTCGCGAAGCGGGCGCGCAGCGTGACGGTGCCCGTCTCTTCGCTGACAGTGACTTCGGAAAACTGGACGGTGCCGGCGAAGGCGTAATCGCTGCCATCCTCCAGCTTCAGACGGACCGAGGTGCTGCCCGCCGTGACTCCCCCGCTGGCGAGCGCCTGGCGCAGCCGGGTCAGGTCGGCGCTCGACTGCTGCATATCGACATAGATGGGGTCGGTCTGCTGGATCACGGCAAGCGGCGTCGCCTGGCTGGCACTCACAAGGCCGCCCGGTGTCACGAGCGAACGCCCGATCCGCCCGCTGATCGGCGCCGAAAGCGTCGTGTAGCGCAGATTGATCTGCGCGGTTTCGAGTGCGGCCGTGTTCTGCGCGACCGCCGCGCGCGCCGCGCGCGCCTGCGCGACGGCGTCGCTGTAATCCTGCTGCGCCACCGCCTGGATTTTCGCGAGCGGTTCGAAGCGCTTCGCTTTCTCTTCCGCCGCCTGTGCACTGGCCCGCGCGCTCGCGAGATTGGCCGTCGCCTGATCGACCGCCGCCTGGTACAGGCTTGCATCGATCTGATAGAGCGGCTGGCCTGCGCGTACCAGCCCGCCCTCGGTGAACAGCCGGCGGCGGACGATACCATTCACTTGCGGTCGAACTTCGCTCGTCTCGAACGCCACGATGCGGCCGCCCAGCGAGGTCGTCAGCGGAACGGCCTCGATCTTGACCGTGACATAGCCGACCTGCGGCGTACGATTTCCGCCTTTCTCATCCTTGGCCGAGCAGGCGCCAAGCGAAAGCGCTGCAGCGCACAAGGCTCCGATCAGGAGCGGCGGCTTGTTTTTCGTCATTCGATAAATCCGTCTCGGTTTGTGCCGGCCGGCCGCGGGGAGGGAACCGGCGCTATTCAACCTATTGCAATGCACCATGCAAGCGCTTTCGGGCCGTTGCGACAAAGTGCGACACTTTAGTTTCCGGCGATACCATGGCGTCGCCATCGCATCACCAGCCGTCTGAACTCACCCCGGCACCAGCAGTCCGCGACTTTCCCTCACTTCGATGTCGAGCCAGTCGATAAAGGCGCGAATTCGCGGCTGCGGCGCGATATCGCGGTGGAGTGCAAGCCAGAAGGCGCGCGCGATGGCTTGTTCGGGGCGCACGCGCACCAGCCCGGGATCGTCGGCGGCGAGGAAGCAGGGGAGGACACCCACGCCCGCTCCGCCGGCTATCATCCGCCGCTGCGCGAGGATCGACGATGATCGCACGCTCGCGCGCAGCCCCGGTTCGATCTCGCCCAGATAATCGAGTTCGGGTGCATAGAGGATATCGGGCATATAGCCGATCACCGGAATGCCCGCGCGCCCCAACGGACCCGCCGCGACCGCGTCCTGCCAGTCGGGACGCGCCGCCGGAGCATAAAGGCCGAGGCTGTAATCCGACAGTTTGCGCGTGATCAACGGACCCTTGCGCGGCCGGGCGAGCAGGACGGCCATGTCGGCCTCGCGTCGCGAGGGATCAAGAAATCCCGACGATGCGACAAGGTCGATCTCGAGCTCCGGATGGGCCGCGACGAAGCTGGCGAGGCGCGGTGCGATGAAGCTGTTGCCGAATCCCTCGGAAACGCTGACGCGCAACTGCCCCGACAAGCCCGAACCGTCTTCCTGCGCCAAATGGATGCGGGCCGCCGCCGCGGCCATCGCCTCGGCGTGGGGGACGAGCGCCCGGCCTGCCGCGGTCAGGACGAAGCCCGCCGGGGTGCGTTCGAACAGCGTTTGGCCGAGCACGGTCTCCAATGCGCTGACTCGCCGGCTGACCGTCGTCGCGTCGACGTGCAACGCCATTCCGGCGCGCGCAAGCGTGCCATGGCGCGCGAGGAACAGGAAATATTGCAGCTTGTCCCAATCCATGACCTGCAAATATGCAGGAAAGAGCTGCAAGTCTATCCCTTGCAATCGCGGGTCAACTGGTCTGTTGCGGGAGCAACTTCATATGGGAGACTCGGCTTATGCGACAGATCGATCATCACATCGTCGGCGGCGCCGGCGGCGCGAGCCGCTTCGGCGACATTCTCGACCCCAATAATGGCGGCATCCAGGCGCGGGTCGCGCTGGGGGATCGCGCGGTGCTCGACCGCGCCGTCGCCGCAGCGAAGGCCGCGCAGCCCGGCTGGGCCACCACCAATCCCCAGCGCCGCGCGCGCGTGATGTTCGAATTCAAGCGACTGGTCGAGGCCAATCTGAACGAGCTCGCCGAATTGCTGGCGAGCGAGCATGGCAAAGTGGTGGCGGATGCGCGCGGCGACCTGCAACGCGGGCTCGACGTCGTCGAATTCGCCTGCGGCGCGCCGCACGTGCTGAAGGGCGACTATACCATCGGCGCCGGTCCGGGCATCGATGTCTATTCGATGCGTCAGCCGATCGGCATCGGCGTCGGCATCACCCCGTTCAACTTCCCTGCGATGATCCCGCTGTGGATGGGCGCGATTGCGACGGTCGTCGGCAACGCCTTCATCCTGAAGCCCAGCGAACGTGATCCGTCGGTGCCCGTCCGCCTGTCGGAACTCTTCCTCGAGGCAGGGATGCCGGAGGGAATCTTCCAGGTCGTCCACGGCGACAAGGAAATGGTCGACGCGATCCTCGACCACCCCGACATTGGCGCGGTCAGCTTTGTCGGCTCGTCGGACATCGCGCATTATGTCTACAACCGCGGCGTCGCGAACGGAAAGCGCGTGCAGGCGATGGGCGGCGCGAAGAACCACGGCATCGTCATGCCCGACGCCGATCTCGACCAGGTGGTGAACGACCTGACCGGCGCGGCCTTCGGGTCGGCGGGCGAACGCTGCATGGCGCTGCCGGTCGTCGTGCCGGTCGGCGAGGACACCGCGAACCGCCTCCGCGCCAAACTGATCCCCGCGATCGAGGCGCTGCGCGTCGGCGTGTCGACCGATGCCGAGGCGCATTATGGTCCGGTGGTAACACAGGCGCACAAGGACAAGGTCGAAGGCTGGATCCAGAAATGCGCCGACGAAGGCGCCGAACTGGTGATCGATGGCCGCGGCTTCACGCTGCAGGGGCATGAAAAGGGCTTCTTCGTCGGTCCGACGCTGTTCGACCATGTCACCGCCGACATGGAAAGCTATAAGGAAGAGATTTTCGGCCCCGTCCTCCAGATCGTGCGCGCGCCTGACTTCGAAACCGCGCTCGAGCTGCCGTCGAAGCATCAATATGGCAATGGCGTCGCGATCTTCACGCGCAACGGCCACGCGGCGCGCGAATTCGCCGCGCGCGTCAATGTCGGCATGGTCGGCATCAACGTGCCGATCCCGGTGCCCGTTGCGTACCATACGTTCGGCGGCTGGAAGCGTTCGGCGTTCGGCGACACCAACCAGCACGGCATGGAAGGCGTGAAGTTCTGGACCAAGGTCAAGACCGTGACCGCACGCTGGCCCGACGGGTCGCCCGACGGCGGCAATGCCTTCGTCATCCCGACGATGGGGTAGCGGCGCATATCGACGACGCGGCGGCGCGAGTCTATGAAGACTGCGCTGCCGCCCGGGGTAGCGCTGTCAGGGGAGACATCTCATGGATATTCGCTTCGTCGCCATTGCTGCCGCTTTGCCGCTTGCTGCCTGCGCCGCAACTTCCGGGGACGCGGAACCGGCGCCCGCGCCTGTTCCCGCGACGTGCAGCGCCGATGCGGGAGCGAGCTTTGTCGGCCAGACCGCGACCCCCGAACTTGGGGCCGCGATCCTGAAGGCAACCGGCGCTCGGACGCTGCGCTGGGGTCCGCCGCGCTCGGCGATGACCATGGATTATCGGCAGGATCGCGTGAACGTGATGTACGACGATGCCTACAAGATCGAGCGGATCACCTGTGGCTGACGGTTCGCGTCGCAACCACGCTTCGGCATCCCCGTTCGAACCGGTCTATGGCTATAGTCGCGCGGTTCGGGTGGGGAGCCGCATCGATGTCGCGGGCTGCGCGCCGATCGAAGCCGATGGAACCTCGACGGTCGGCGATGCCGGGGTGCAGGCGGCGCGCTGCATCGCGATCATTGGCGAGGCACTCGAGGCTCTCGGCGGCAGCTATGCCGACGTCGTGCGCACGCGCATGTATATCACCGACCCTGCCGACGCCGACCTCGTTGGGCGTGCGCACGGATCGGCATTCAAAAATGTACGGCCGGCATCGACAATGCTGGTTGTGCCGGCACTGATTCGCCCCGAATGGAAAGTCGAAATCGAAGCCGAAGCCATTATCGAGAAATGACCATGACCGACCAGTTCCAGCTTACCGACGACCAGCTCGCCATTCAGGACATGGCGCGCAAGTTCACCGCCGACCGCATCACGCCCTTCGCGGCGGAATGGGACGAGACGCATCATTATCCCGTCGACGTGTGGAAGGCGGCGGGCGAACTCGGCTTCGGCGCCATTTACGTCGCCGAGGAATCGGGCGGCATCGGGCTCGGCCGGCTGGAGGCCGCGCTGATCATGGAGGCGATGGCCTATGGCTGTCCCGCGACCAGCGCCTATGTCTCGATCCATAATATGGCGACATGGATGATCGACCGCTTCGGCGGCGCCGAGATCAAGGCGCGCTTCCTGCCCCAGCTTGTCGGTATGGAGAAGATCGCGAGCTATTGCCTGACCGAACCGGGTTCGGGGTCGGACGCCGCGGCGCTCAAGACGACCGCGAAAAAGGACGGCGACCATTATGTGCTGAACGGCACCAAGCAGTTCATCTCGGGCGCGGGCTATAACGACGTTTACGTCTGCATGGTCCGTACCGGCGAGGAGAAGTCGAAGGGTATCAGCTGTCTCGTCGTCGAAAAGGACACGCCGGGTTTGAGCTTCGGCGCGCCCGAGAAGAAGCTCGGCTGGAACGCATCCCCCACCGCGCAGGTGATTTTCGAGGATTGCCGCGTGCCGGTCGAAAACCTCGTCGGGGCCGAGGGTGACGGCTTCCGCTTCGCGATGGCGGGGCTCGACGGCGGCCGCCTCAACATCGGCGCCTGCTCGCTGGGCGGGGCGCAGCGCTGCCTCGACGAGGCGATCGCTTACACGAAGGATCGCCAGCAGTTCGGGCAGCCGATCGCGGACTTCCAGAACACCCAGTTCATGCTCGCCGACATGGCGACCGACCTCGAAGCGTCGCGTGCGCTGCTCTATCTCGCGGCGGCAAAGGTCACCGCGAACGCGCCCGACAAGTCGCGCTTCTCGGCTATGGCAAAGCGGCTCGCGACCGACAATGGCAGCAAGATCGTCAACGACGCGCTGCAATTGTTCGGCGGCTATGGCTATCTGAAGGATTATCCGATCGAGCGTTTCTGGCGCGACCTGCGCGTTCATTCGATCCTTGAAGGAACGAACCAGGTGATGCGGATGATCGTTGGAAGGGACCTGCTGCGCCAATGACCCTCAATCATACCGACGATGTCCTGATCTCGACCGACGGTCGCGTGGGGCGAATATCGCTCAATCGTCCCAAGGCGATCCACGCGCTCAACCTGCCGATGTGTGAGGCGATGATCGACGCGCTCGTGCCGTGGCAGGGCGATGATAGCGTCGAGGCGGTGATCATCGATCATAGCGAGGGCCGCGGCTTCTGCGCGGGCGGCGACATCCGCATGCTCGCGGAAAGCGGGGCGAAGGACGGCAAGGAGGCGCGCGCCTTCTTCCACACCGAATATCGGCTCAATCACCTGCTGTTCACCTATGCCAAGCCTGTCGTCGCCTTCATGGACGGCATCACCATGGGCGGCGGGGTCGGCATCTCGCAGCCGGCGAAATATCGCGTTGCGACCGAACATACGCGCTTCGCGATGCCCGAAACCGGGATCGGCCTGTTCCCTGACGTCGGCGGCGGTTGGTATCTGCCGCGTCTCGAAGGCCGCGTCGGCGTCTTTCTCGCGCTCACCGGTGCGCGGCTCGACGGGGCCGACTGCCTCGCGCTTGGTCTCGCGACACATTATCTGCCGTCCGAACGGCTCGCCGACGCGAAAGCGCGTATCGCGGCGCACCCCGACCGCATCGGAGGCATATTGGGCGAATTGTCGGTCACCGCGCCGCCAGCCGCGATCACCCGGCATATCGACAAGATCAACCGGTTGTTCGCCAGCGACACCTACGAGGATATTCTCGCCGCGCTCGACGCCGACGGTGGGGAGTGGGCGGCGAAGGAACTCGACGCGCTGCGCACCAAATCGCCGCAGACCTGCAAGGTCGCGCTCCGTCAATTGAAGGAGGGCGGCGCGATGCACGATTTCGCAGGCCAGATGACGCAGGAATATGCCATCGGCAGCCGCGTCGTCCGCATGCACGATTTCATCGAGGGCGTCCGTGCGCTGATCGTCGACAAGGACAATAACCCGAAATGGGACCCGCCGACCCCGGAGGCGGTGACGGACGACTGGATCGACGCGATCTTCGCGCCGCTTCCCGAATCCGAAAGATGGACCCCTCTAACCTAGACCGTCACCCTAGCGAAGACCGGGGTCTCGCTGTCGAGATTCCGGCGTTCGCCGGATTGACGAAGGAGATTGCCAAATGACCTACGAAACCCTCCTCGTCGAACAGCGCGGCGCCGTGACGCTGGCGACGCTCAACCGCCCGCAGGCGCTGAACGCGCTGAACTCGGGCGTGCTCGAAGATCTGATCGCGGCTTTTGCGGCTTTCGAAGCCGACGACAGCCAGCGCTGCGCCGTCCTCACCGGCTCGGGGGACAAGGCCTTTGCCGCCGGCGCCGACATCAAGGAAATGGCCGACAAGCCGGCGGCCGATTTCTATCTCGAGGACTTCTTCTCGAAATGGACGAGCGACTTCGTGAAGAAGGTCCGCAAGCCGTGGATCGCGGCGGTCAACGGCTTCGCGCTCGGCGGCGGCTGCGAACTCGCGATGATGGCCGACTTCATCATCGCGTCGGAGAAGGCGAAATTCGGCCAGCCCGAAATCAAGCTCGGCGTCGCTCCCGGCATGGGCGGGTCGCAGCGGTTGACGCGCGCGATCGGCAAGGCGAAGGCGATGGAAATGTGCCTCACCGGCCGGATGATGGACGCCGCCGAGGCCGAGCGTTCGGGTCTTGTCGCCCGCGTCGTCGACCATGCGAGCCTTGTCGATGAAGCGGTGAAAACCGCGACCACGATCGCATCGATGCCGCCGATGGCCGCGATGGTGAACAAGGACATGGTCAATGCCGCGTTCGAGACGACGCTCGATCAGGGCCTGATCTACGAACGCCGCCTGTTCCAGATTCTGGCGGCGACCGAAGACAAGGCCGAAGGGATGGCCGCGTTTATCGAGAAGCGCGAAGGCGTGTGGAAGGGGCGGTGAACCCGGTTCCCCTCCCGCTTGCGGGAGGGGTTAGGGGAGGGCCTGTTTCCTCCCCGCCAGTGCAATATTCGGGACAGGCCCTCCCCCGGCCCCTCCCGCAAGCGGGAGGGGAGAGAGTATGAAAATCGCCTTTATCGGACTCGGCAATATGGGCGGCGGTATGGCCGCAAATCTTGCGAAGGCAGGGCATGACGTCCGCGCCTTCGACCTCAGCGAGGACGCGCTCGCACGCGCGGTCGAGGCAGGCTGCACGCGCGCCGCTTCGGCCGCCGAGGCCGTCACCGGCGCCGAAGCCGTGGTGACGATGCTCCCCGCGGGCAAGCATGTCGCGGGTGTCTATGAAAGCGACGTCTTTCCGAACGCCGCGCCGGGCACTTTGCTGCTCGATTGCTCGACGATCGACGTCGCAACCGCGCGTGCGAACATCGAAGCCGCGACGGCCAAAGGCCTCGTCGCGGTCGATGCGCCGGTCTCGGGCGGCATCGCGGCGGCGAATGCGGGGACGCTGACCTTCATGGTCGGCGGCACCGACGAGGGCTTCGCGCGCGCCGAACCGATCCTGGCCAGGATGGGCAAGGCCGTGATCCACGCAGGCGACGCGGGCGCTGGGCAGGGCGCGAAGATCTGCAACAACATGTTGCTCGGCGCGTCGATGATCGCAACCTGCGAGACGCTCGCGCTCGCACAGAAGCTCGGACTCGATCCGCAGCGCTTTTTCGACATTGCCAGCGTGTCGTCGGGGCAGTGCTGGTCGCTCACTTCCTACGCCCCGCTGCCCGGCGTCGGGCCGACGACGCCCGCCGACAACGACTACAAGGGCGGATTTGCTGCCGCGCTGATGCTGAAGGACCTGCGTCTGGCGATGGAGGCGGCGGCGAGCGTCGATGCCGACGTCCCGATGGGGACGAAGGCGCGCGAGCTTTATGAGGCTTTCGTCGGGGCCGACAAGGATGGCCGCGACTTCTCGGCGATCATCCAGACGCTGCAATCCTGATCGTCATTCCGGCGGATGCCGGAATCTCGCCGCCTCTTCAAAATTCGAGGTTGAAATCCCGGCCTTCGCCGGGATGACGGATCAATAGAAATCCGCCGTTTCGCCACCGTCGGCGCGTGCGGTACGATGCACCTGCGTCGGGGCGCGGCGATCGCCGGTCACGACCTGCAGCCGCCCGTTGATCCGCCGCACCTCGGCGGGCGCGACAATGCGTGCGCGGGCGATGCCGATCGCGGTTGCCTGCGGCTTCGGCGCGGGCGGTTCCGCGGCAGCGCTTCCGGTCAGCAACAGGATGGCAAGGAGCGACATGGCGATCATGCTTTGCCCTAACGGCAGCCGTGACCATCGCTTTAACCCTGAATCGACCTTTCTTCGCCGCGGCCATGGCGGCATCCCAACACAAGAAAGGCCGCCCGCCCCGGCGTGGGACAGGCGGCCCTGCTTTGCTTACCGGCGTCGGGGGCTCAGAAGCCCGTCTTCGCCTCCGCCTTTTCCTTGAGCAACGGTGCCACCTCGAAGCCATGCTTTTCCAGCGCGGCGACGATCTTGTCGGTGCCTTCAAGGCCGGCCCAGAACATCGGGCCGCCGCGATAGACCGGCCAGCCATAGCCATAGATCCACACGACATCGATGTCGCTCGCCCGCTGGGCCTTGCCTTCGGTCAGGATCAGCGCGCCTTCGTTGACCATCGGATAGAGCGTGCGCTCGATGATCTCCTGATCGGTGATTTCGCGCTTTTCGACACCCGCCTTGGCGCGGAACTGTTCGATCAGTTCGGCAACGCGCGCGCTCTCCGACGGATTGCGCTTTTCGTCATAGTCATAGAATCCGGCCTGCTTCTTCTGGCCCCAGCGGCCTTCGGCGCAGAGCGCGTCGCGGATGCTCTCGATCCGGTTGGGGTCGCGGTGCCAGCCGATATCGACCCCGGCGAGGTCGCTCATCTGGAACGGACCCATCGGCATGCCGAATTCGACATGGACCTTGTCGACCTGCGCCGGGGTGGCGCCTTCCATCAGCAGCTTCATCGCCTCGACCTGGCGCGGCTTCAGCATGCGGTTGCCGATAAAGCCGTCGCAAACGCCCGCGACGACCGCGACCTTGCCGATCTTCTTGCCGATCGCCATGGCGGTGGCCAGCGCGTCGGGCGCGGTCTTGTCGCCGCGCACGACTTCCAGCAGTTTCATGACGTTGGCGGGCGAGAAGAAATGCATCCCGAGCACGTCGCCGGGGCGGCTGGTCGCGGTCGCGATCTCGTCGACGTCGAGATAGGAGGTGTTCGACGCCAGGATCGCGCCGGGCTTGGCAATCGTGTCGAGCTTGCCGAAAATGTCCTTCTTGACGCCCATATCCTCATAGACAGCCTCGATGATCAGGTCGCAGTCGGCGAGGTCGTCGAGGTTCAGCGTCGGAGTCAGGATGCCCATCATCTGGTCGACCTGCTCGGGCTTAAAGCGGCCCTTGGCGGCGCTCGCGTCGTAATTCTTGCGGATCACGCCGACCCCGCGGTCGAGCGCTTCCTGCTGCATCTCGACGATGGTGACGGGAATGCCCTTCTGCAGGAAGTTCATGCTGATCCCTCCGCCCATCGTGCCGGCGCCGATCACGCCGACCTTCCTGATGTCGCGAAGCTGGGTATTCTTGGGCAGGCCGTCGATCTTTGCAGCCTGACGCTCGGCGAAGAAGATGTGACGCTGCGCCGCGGACTGGCTGCCGAACATCAGCTTCATGAACTGCTCACGTTCGAAGGCAAGGCCTTCGTCGAAGGGCAGGCGTGTCGCCGCTTCGACGCAGGCGAGGTTGGCATAGGGTGCCTCGAAGCCACGCCAGCGCTTCGCATTCGCTGTCTTGAGCTGTTCGATCACCGCGACGTCGCCGAACACCGCGCGGTTGCGGGTGGGACGCGGTCCGTCGGCGATCTTCGCGCGGGCATAGGCGATCGCATCGGCCGCCAGGCTATCCTCGCCGGCCAGTTCGTCGACGAGGCCAAGGTCCTTCGCCTTGGCCGCGGGCAGGGGATCGCCGAGCGACGTCATCGTCGCGGCCGCTTCGACGCCGACGACGCGCGGCAAGCGTTGCGTGCCGCCGGCGCCCGGCAGCAGGCCCAGCTTGACCTCGGGAACGCCGAGCTTCGCCGACGGCACGGCGACGCGATAATGGCACACGAGCGCGGTCTCGAGGCCGCCTCCCAGAGCGGTGCCGTGGATCGCCGCCACGACCGGCTTCGACGATGCCTCGATCATGTTCAGCACCGCGTTGAAATCGGGCCCGCGCGGCGGCTTGCCGAATTCGCTGATGTCGGCACCGGCGATGAAGGTCGCACCGTCGCAGCGCAGCACGATCGCCTTCACGCCGCCATCGGCGAGTGCGGCCTCGAAATTGTCTTTCAAGCCCTGGCGGACGTGCCAGCTCAGTGCGTTGACCGGCGGATTGTTGACGATGACGACGGCAACGTCGCCATCCTTCTGCATCGTCACGCTGACGGGGGTTTCATCGGACATGGGAGACTCCTTCAATCAATAGACCGTGCGCATCGGACGGAGCGACGCGAACGGCAAGGTGGTGTTGCATTTTCAATCGTCGATCGCGGCGTGAACCAGCGTCTTGACCTCGCGCCGTACGGGATAGGTGGAAGAAGGCATGAGCTGGGTCATGAAGACCATGCAGATCTGTTCGACCGGATCGACGAAGAAGCCGGTCGAGAACATGCCGCCCCAATAATAGTCGCCCCCCGAACCGGGGATGCCCGCCGCCGCGGGGTCGAGCGTCACGGCAAAGCCAAGCCCAAAGCCGACCCCCGCATTTTCGTCTTCCGAAAAAATGCCGACGCTGTGCCGGGTCAAATCGCCGCCGCCGACCAGATGGTTCGACGTCATCAGGTCCAGCGTCTTGCGGCTGATGATCCGCGTATCGCCCCATTTGCCGCCGCCGAGCAGCATCAGGCAGAAACGGTGATAGTCGTGAAGGGTCGAAGCGAGGCCACCGCCGCCCGAGTGGAAGCTGCGATCCTTCGCCCAGCGGCTGCGATCGCCCGCGTCGAACTGCTGCATCTTGTCCTTCGGATGGAAGGCATAGGCATCGGTCAGGCGATGCTGTTGATCGGCGGGCACCTTGAAGCCGGTATCGACCATGCCAAGGGGCCCGAAAAGACGGTCCTGCAAGACCTGCGCGAAGGGCTTGCCCTCGATCCGTTCGATCACCGCGCCAAGCACGTCGGTCGCCATCGAATAATTCCAATGGGCGCCGGGGTCGAACTGCAGCGGAATCTTCGCCAGTCCCTCGATGAAGCTGTCCATCGTGAAGGCGGCATCGAAATCGTCGATTTTCGTCTTGCGATAGGCGGCATCGACGGGCGTGCGTTCCTGGAAACCATAGGTGAACCCCGCGGTATGGCGGAGCAGATCGACCATCAGGATGGGCCGCACGGGCGGGCGGGTCAGAAAGGGGACGTTGCCGCCGCCCGCGACGAAGACGCCGGTGTCCTTGAACTCGGGGCAAAATTTCACCAGCGGGTCGGACAGCGCGACTTTGCCCTCTTCGACCAGCATCGTGAAGGCGATGCTGGTGATCGGCTTCGTCATGCTGGCAATGCGGAAGATCGCGTCTTCCTTGAGCGCTTCGCCCGGTCGCGCGTCACCGATGCACGACAGATGCGCGATCTCGCCGCGCCGGGACACCAGCGTGGCGGCATGCGGCAGGCGACCCGTGCTCACATATTTGGCGGCGAGAAAGGCCGGTATCCGGTCAAGGCGCTTTGTATCGAACCCGTGGCTCACGAAATGCGAACTCCTTCAAGGATGGCGGCCGTTTCGGCGAGTAGCGCCGGATCGATCGCGAGGTCGGCGGCTTTGGCAGTTTCACGGAGCTGATCGGGCCGGCTCGCGCCGACGATGGCGCTTGTGACGCCCGGCTGCGCGATGACCCAGGCGATGGCGAGCTGTGCGAGCGAACAGCCGGCACGGTCGGCGACCGGGCGAAGCTGCTGGATTGCCTCGAGCACCGGGTCGGTCAGGAACTGCTGCATGAAATGCGCGTCGTCGCCGGTTGCGCGGCTTCCCGGGGGAAGCGTCGCTCCCGGCAGATATTTACCGCTGAGCACGCCCTGCGCGAGCGGCGACCAGACGATCTGGCCGATGCCGTTTGCCATGCTGATCGGGATCACCTTTGCTTCGGGGCGACGATAAAGCAGGCTGTACTGCGGCTGGCTCGAAACGAACTTGACGTTCGGCGGGGCGAGCGCGACCGCCGCCTCGATCTGCTCGGGCGACCATTCGGAAAAGCCGATCGCGCGCGCCTTGCCGCTGCGCACCACGTCGGACAGCGCCGCCATCGTCTCTTCGAGCGGCGTATCGGGGTCATAGCGGTGACATTGATAGAGATCGACATGATCGGTCCTGAGCCGCGTCAGGCTTGCATCGATCTGTTTCGCAACCTGCCCCGCCGACAGACCCTTGTCGCTCTCGGTCATCGGAAAGAAAAGCTTGGTTGCAAGGACATAGCTGTCGCGTGGACGGCCTTTCAGCGCCTCGCCAAGGAAACTCTCCGCCGCGCCGCGGCCATAGATGTTCGCTGTGTCGATGAAGTTGATTCCAACGTCGAACGCCGTGTCTATGCAGGCGCGCCCCGCATCGCCATCAACCCCCGCGCCAAAGGTCAGCCAGCTTCCAAGGCAGATCGTCGAAACACGGATGCCGCTGTCACCAAGGTCGCGATATTGCATGCAACTGCTCCGTTCAGTGCGAGGTCTGGCCCAGAAGCTGCCGCGTCACCGGGTGCGAACTGGTGAGCCCGCCATCGACCGCGATCGCCTGTCCGTTGACATAGCTCGCCTGATCGCTGGCGAGAAAGAGCGCGACATTGGCCAGCTCTTCGGGCTGCGCCGCGCGGCGAAGCGGATTCAATTGCCCCAGCTTGTGGGTGACGTCCTTGGCTTTCGCATAGTCGAAGGTGGGTTTCGTCATCCCGGTCTCGGTGAGGCCCGGGCAGACCGCGTTGACGCGCACGCCGCTCGTCGAAAGCTGCTGTGCCGCAACCTTGGCGAGGTTGATGACCCCTGCCTTCGACGCCGAATAGGCGCCCGGGCCGGCGCCCGAATTGATGCCTGCGACGCTGGCGGTCAGGACGATCGCGCCGCCGCGCCCCTGATCGACCATCGCCTTGCCGGCATGTTTCACCATCAGCGCCGGGCCGATCAGGTTGACGCGCAGCGTTTCGGCCCAGGCGGCGGGATCGAAATCGAAGATGCCACCCATGTCGCCGATGATCCCGGCGTTGGCGAAGGCGATGTCGAGCCCGCCATAGCTATCCTTGGCGGTCGCAACCAGCTTGGCGACGTCGGCTTCGACCCCGGCGTCGATCTCCAGCGCGACGGCTTCCCCGCCTGCGTCCCGCACGGCCTTTGCGGTGTCATGCACCGCCGCGGTCTTGTCGCCGATCACGAGTTTTGCACCCTCGGCTGCGAAACGCAGCGCACTGGCACGGCCGATGCCGCTGCCCGCACCGGTGATGATGGCAATCTTGCCGTCCAAAGCGCCCATCATGCTCCTCCTGAAATAGTCGCGCCGCCATCGCAGACGATGGTCTGGCCGGTCGTGAATGCCCCCGCGCGGCTGGCGAGAAAAACCGCCGCGCCCGCGATCTCGTGCGGTTCGCCGATGCGTTTCAGCGTCGAGGCGGCGGTGGACCGCCGCAGATTCTCTTCATCTTCCCACAAGGCGCGCGCCATGTCGGTGCGGACAAGACCCGGCGCGATACAATTGACCCGCACGCCGCGCGGCCCGAATTCGACCGAGAAATTGCGCGCGACCTGCATGTCGGCCGCCTTCGAAATTCCATAAGCGCCGATGATCGGAGAGCCTTTGAGCCCGCCGATCGAACTGATGATCGTGATCGATCCGGCGCCGCGTTCCAGCATCTCGGGCGCGACCATCGAGATGAGCCAGTGGTTGGACAGGACATTATTGTCCATGGTCTTGCGGAACTGGTCGTCGCTGATGCCCAGGCCGGGGCCGTAATAGGGGCTCGATGCGGCGTTGCAGACCAGCGTGGTGATCTTGCCGAACGCCTGTCGCGTTTCGTCGACCAGATGCCGAAGCTCGTCTTTCGACGAGATGTTGGCCGCGACCGAAATCGCCGTGCCTGCGCCAAAGCGTTCGTTGATCGCCGCGGTGGTCGCGTCGCAGGCGTCCTGCTTGCGGCTCGATATCACGACCTTCGCGCCCTGTTCGGCCATCGCCTCGGCCGTGGCCTTGCCGATGCCGCGCGACGATCCGGTGATCAGCGCGACATCGCCCGTCATGTCGAACAGGCTCATGCGCCGGCTTTCTGTGCAAAGTCCCACGCCCGCTGGGCGAGCGGCAGGACGCGCTCCGACATCGCCCTGGCGTGCGCCGAGGATGCCGTGCCGTCGATGACGCGCTTCTTGATCCCCTGCATGATCCCGGCGAGGCGGAAGAAATTATAGGCGAAATACCAGTTCATGTCGGGCACGCCATCGCGGTCCGTCGCCGCGCAATAGCGTTCGACGACCTCGTCGAGCTCGGGGATGCCCAGCCCGGCGCGGTCGAGATCCATGACCCCCGATCGGCCGCCATTCTCGGTCACCCAGGCCATCGCGACATAGGTGAAATCGGCGAGCGGATCGCCAAGGGTCGACAGCTCCCAGTCGAGTACCGCCAGCACCTCCGACCGATCCTTGGCCCAGATCATGTTGTCGATACGATAATCGCCGTGGACGACGCTGGTGCGCGTCTGTTCGGGCAGCGTCGCGGGCAGCCATGCGATCAGCCGCTCCATCTCGTCCATGGTTTCGGTCTCGGACAGCTTGTACTGCTTGGTCCATCGATCGACCTGGCGCCCGAAATAATTGCCGGGTTTGCCAAAGTCCGACAGCCCGGCCGCGTCCACATCGACCCGGTGCAACGCGGCGAGCGTATCGATCATCGCGAAATAGGTGGCACGGCGATTCTCGGGGGTCGATCCCGGCATCGATCCGTCCCAGATGGTCTGGCCGTCGACCATGCCCATCACATAGAACCAGCTCCCGACGACATCGTCATCGGTGCACAGGCCATATTGGCGGGCGACGGGAAAGCCGGCCTTGTGAAGCCCCGCCTGCACCTTGTATTCGCGATCGACCGCGTGCGCCGACGGGAGCAGCGGGCCGAACGGCTTGCGACGCAGGACATAATTCCCCGACGGCGCTGCGATCTTGTAGGTGGGGTTCGACTGGCCGCCGGCGAACTTGCTTTGCGTCAGCGGCCCCTGAAAACCGTCGACATGCGCATCCATCCAGGCTGTCAGCTTCGCTTCGTCCAGAATGTCGGCGCCCTCGGGCGCGACCGTGCCGCTGAAGGCCTTTTGGGCGTCGATCGGTCCGGTCATTGGTCGAATACGACGACCGACCGCGCGGCGTCGCCCTTCTTCATCTTGTCGAACCCTTCGTTGATGCGGTCGAGCGGGATCGTTTCGGCTACGATACTGTCGAGGTCGAGCAATCCGCGCAGATAGAAATCGACGAGGCGCGGGATATCGACCGGGAAGCGGTTGCCGCCCATGATGGCGCCCTGCAGCTTCTTTCCCGAAAGCAGGTCCATCGCCGACAGCCCGACCTTTTCGGACAGCGGCATCATGCCCAGGATCGTCGCGGTGCCGCCGCGACGGAGCGAGGCGACCGCGAGGCTTGCCGACGCTGGACGTCCGACGGCTTCGATCGCATGATCGACGCCGCCCTTGCTCAGTTCGACGATCTGCTTCGCGGCGTCGTCGGCAAGGGCATCGACCACGTCGGTGGCGCCGAGCTTCTGCGCCAGCGCGCGCTTTTCGGGAACCGGGTCGGCGGCGATGATGCGGCCCGCGCCGGCGATCTTCGCGGCGTTGATCGTCGCCAGCCCGACGCCGCCGCAACCGACGACCGCGACGGTTTCGCCCGGCGTCACCTTGCAGGCGTTGAAGATCGTGCCGGCGCCGGTCGTGACCGCGCAGCCGATGACGGCGGCGCGGTCGAGCGGCATGTCGGGATCGATCCGCACGCAGGCGTGCTCGTGGACCAGCATCGCTTCGGAAAAGGCGCTGAGGTTCAGCATCTGGCCCACCGGCGATCCGTCGGGGCGCGTGATGCGTGGCGGCGCTCCGGCGGTGCGCCGCGTGTCGCCGCCCAGACACAACGACATGCGGCCGCTGACGCAGAATTCGCAATGGCCGCAAAAGGCCGACAGGCAGGTGACGACCGCGTCGCCGACCTTGACCGTGCGGACCTCGCTGCCGACCGCCTCGACGATGCCGGCGGCTTCGTGGCCGGGAATGGCGGGTAGCGGATGCGGATAGGCGCCGTCGATGAAATGCAGGTCCGAATGGCAGAGCCCGCAGGCGGCGGTGCGGATACGCACCTCGTGCGGACCGGGCTTGTCGATGACGACGTCTTCGATCTGCAGCGGCTTGCCCGGTTCGATAAGGACGGCGGCTTTGGTCACTATCTGTCTCTCCGAATAGCTGGTGTCTTAACGTGAAACCCCGATGTCGCCCGACGAAAAGCCGGGATCCGCGGCCGCCGAATGCTTGGCAAGCTCGATGCGCGAAATGGCGCGGGCGTGAACCTCGTCGGGGCCATCGGCCAGGCGCAGCGTGCGCTGGCCGGCGTACATCTTGGCAAGGCCGAAATCGTCCGAAACGCCGCCGCCGCCATGCGCCTGGATGGCGTCGTCGATGATCTGAAGCGCCATGTTCGGTGCCTGTACCTTGATCATCGCGATTTCGGCCGCGGCCGACTTGTTGCCGACCTTGTCCATCATGTCGGCGGCCTTCAGGCACAGCAGGCGGGTCATTTCGATGTCGATGCGGGCGCGGGCGATGCGCTGTTCCCAGATGCTGTGTTCGGCGATCGTCTTGCCGAAGGCGACGCGCGACTGCAGCCGCTTGCACATCCGTTCCAGCGCTTCCTCGGCGACGCCGACGGTGCGCATGCAATGGTGGATGCGACCGGGCCCGAGGCGACCCTGCGCGATCTCGAAGCCGCGGCCCTCGCCCAGCAGCATCGCGTCCTCGACATTGACGCGAACGTCCTTGAGTTCAATTTCCATGTGTCCGTGCGGCGCATCGTCATAGCCGAAGACGGGCAGGAAGCGTTTGATGTTGATCCCCGGCGCATCCATCGGGACGACCAGCATCGACTGCTGTTGATGACGCTTGGCCCCGAAATCGGTCTTGCCCATGACGATGGCAACCTTGCAGCGCGGATCGCCTGCGCCGGAGGACCACCATTTCGTCCCGTTGATCACATAATCGTCGCCATCGCGCTCGATCCGCGTCTCGATGTTCGTCGCGTCGGACGAGGCAACCGCTGGTTCGGTCATCAGGAAGGCCGAACGAATCTCGCCGTTCATCAGGGGGGCGAGCCACCGGTCCTTCTGCGCGCGGGTGCCATAGCGATGGAAGACTTCCATGTTTCCGGTATCGGGCGCCGAGCAGTTGAATACTTCGCTCGCAAAGCCGACGCGGCCCATTTCCTCGGCGCAGAGCGCATATTCCAGATTGGTGAGGCCCGGGCCTTCGAACTCGAACGTTTCGTCCACATGGTGGTGCGCGGCCGACTTTGGCGGCATGAACAGGTTCCAGATGCCGGCCGCCTTTGCTTCGGCCTTCAGGTCCTCGACCGCCTGGATGACTTTCCAGCGGTCACCGGCCGCATCTTGTTCCTTGTAGGTCGAAACGGCGGGGCGAACCTTGCGTTCGATGAACTCGCGGACCCGTCCCTGCCAATGCTTCTGCCGGTCGGTAAGATCGAAATCCATCTGCGTTCCTTCCCTTTACGTTTACGTAAACCCTTGGACCGATTCGACCGCCTTGCCAAGTCCCGCCACACAGATAATTGTTCCCGTGTCGGTGGCTGCGTAATCGTCTGCTAAGGACCGTCGATTGCGCTATCGCGCGCATGGCCGGCGGTCGAGGCGAGCGCGGCCAGCCGTGCTCCGTGGCCAGCCCGGTCGATCGCATAGCGGCGCAGGCCGGCCGCGGCCGCGACGGCGAGCAGGACCATCAACGCGGCAAAGATCCAGCCCATCGTGGCGGCAGCGCTCGCGGGCCAGTCTTCCGGGCGGACCTGTGCGCCCAGCCCGACATAGGCGACGAGCTGGCCGACCAGAAAGATGCCAAGGGCCTGGCCGAATTTCTGGACCATCAGATAGCCGGCAAAGAACACCCCTTCGATCCGCGTTCCATGCTCGACCTCATGCGCCTCGACGATCTCCGCCACCATCGACGAGGAGGAGATGTTGGCGACGATCAGGCCAAGCAGGGACACGGTCATGAAGGCGAGCAGCAACGTCATCGACGTCCAGCTTCCCAGATCGGGCCACCAGCCGAGGTTGCGCGCGGCATAGGGAAGAAAGGCGATCCCGCCGCTGATCAGGACCGCGAGGATGGCGGTGTCGCGCTTGCCGAAGCGGCGATGTGCGACGCCCGCCGTTGCGAAGGCGCCGAATACAGCGATCGCGAGGCCCAGCGGATAGAGGCGAAGCTGCGCATCGGTGAGTTGCCATATATAGAGCATCACATAGTTGATCGCCGCGATGGTTGTCGCATAGCCGGTGATGATGAACAGCGCCCCGCTCGCCAGCGCGACGAAGGCGGGGTTGCGAAAGGCGAGCGCGATATCGGCGAGCATCGACGAGCCGTGCCGCGGCGTCGCGGGCGGCGGCAGCGCCAGGATGCGCCGGTGCTGGCCCAGCGCCGAGGCGAGGGTCGTGACAAGGATCAGCACCGCGCCGAACAGGCCGAAGGCCGTGTAGCCCGACGGGTCGAGCAGGCCGCTTCGCGTCGGGTCGTCCGATTTCAGAAACACATTGTAAGCGAGCGCGGTCGCCACCAGCCCGCCGAGCCAGCCGAACAGAAAGCGAAAGCGGATCAGCGTGGTCCGCTCGTCATAATCGCGCGTCAGTTCGGCGACCAGCGAGATCGAGGGGATTTCGCACGCGGACACGAGGATGCGCACCGCGATCACGTTGAGCGCGAGGCCGAACGTCGAATGGGTGGCGATATCGGGCGATACCCACAAAAGCGCCCAGGCGATCGCCATCGGCACCGCTGCGCCGTAAAGCCAGGGCAGGCGTCGCCCGATCCGGGTCCGCGTCGCGTCCGACAGGCGGCCGATCAACGGGTCGACCATCGCATCGACGAACATCGCGCCGATCAGCACCATCGACACGGTGCGCGGATCGAAGCCGAGCACCTGGTTGTAATAGAGCATGAAGAAGGTGGTGAGCCCCGCCTCCTTGATACCCAGCGTGACCGAGCCCAGCCCGTGCGCAAGCTTGATCCGCGCCGGCAGCGGGGCAGGGAGGGCGGCGGCGGTCATTGGAGGCCGGTCACCTCCGACGAGGCCTCCGCCACGGTGAGCGCCGCGATGCGTGCTTCATGGTCGGCGCGGTTGATCGGGAAGCGCGCAAATATCCAGGTCGACAGGATTGTCGCGACGATCACGATCGCGCTATAGCTGAGGACCAGCCGGTCGACGACTTCGGGCGCGACCTGTCCCGGGATCGCCTTCGACGGCAGTCCGGACAGGCTGATCAGCAGGCCGGTGAGCCCGATTCCCACCGCGGTTGCGCATTTCTGGACGAACATCCAGCCCGCGGCGAACACGCCCTCGGTACGGCGCCCGGTTTCGACCTGCGAGGCTTCGACGACATCGGCGAGCATCGACTGGGCCGATATCATCACCATCACCGCATTGACGTTCGAGATCAGGATGAAGCCCATCAGCAGATTGCTGGAAGAGCCGGTTCCCGGCGCCGGCCAGTGGCCCGACAGGAACAGGCCGAACGGCACGACCCAGAAGATCGTGCTGATCACCCCGCATACGACCGCAGTTCTTTTCTTGCCGAAGCGGTGGTGGAGCGGCTGCACCAGCACGAATGACGCCAGCACGCTCGCCATCAGCAGCCACGGCAGCGCAGCAAAGGCGCCGTCTGAGAAGCGCCAGACATAAAGGTAGAGGAAGTTCGAGATGGTGAAGGTCATCTGCGTACTCGAAATCGCGATCAGCGACGCGCCGAGCAGGATCAGCGCGGCGGGATGGCGGAGCGATTCCCATATCTCGGCAAAAAGACGCTTCGGTGACCCCGGCTCGGGTTTCGTCGCCGGCAGATGCGCAACGCGGCGATGCTGGCCGAGCGCCGAGATCAGCACCGTCGCTGCCATGAGGATCGCTCCGCACAGGCCGTAAAGCCAGTAGCCGGATGGATTGAGCTGACCGAACTTGTGCGTCGCGTCGGGGCGCAGGAAGACGGTGTTGGCGAGGAAGAAGACCAGCAGCCCGCCCCCCCATGCGAAGAGGAAGCGGAAGCGGACGAGCGCGGTGCGCTCATCATAGTCGCTGGTCAGCTCTGCGACGAGCGACTGCGACGGCACTTCGCAACAGGAGACGAGCGTACGGACGAGCACCGCGACGACGACCAGATAGGCAAAGATATGCGTATGGTCCTCGGGCGGTGACCACAGCAGCATCCACGCAAAGGCGAGCGGGATCGGGGCGAGATAGAGCCACGGATGCCGTCGGCCCCAGCGCGTGTAGGTGCGGTCGGAGAAATAGCCGATCAGCGGATCGACGAACGCATCGGCGAGCAGCGCAAACATCAGCGCGAGGGAGACGAGGCTGGCGTCGAGCCCGACGACCTGGCTGTAGAAGATCAGCAGGAAAGTCGAAAAACCGTTATCCTTGACGCCGTAAGCGACGCTGCCCAGCCCGTGATACAGCTTGAGTTTCAGCGGCAGGCGCGCCTGCGATGGCGCGTCGGCTGTCACGCCGCAGTCCCGGCCTTGGCGGCATCCTCCATCGCGGTCAGCGCGTCGAACATTCCCGGTTCATTGGGGTCCCAGGCGTGGCGTTGGCCGATCGTCAGGCCGCCGTCGACCAGCATGTGGGTGCCGGTCATGAACGAGCTGTCCTCGCTCGCCAGATAGGCGACGGCATTGGCGATGTCGTCGGGCTGGCCGCCGCGCGCGACGGGCTGCGCGTGGGCGCTCATGTCGGCGATGATCGCCTTCGCCGCGTCCTTGCTTTCGTCAGGCACATCGAGCGACGAGGTGAAGATGTTGGTGTTAATGAAACCGGGGCAGATCGCGTTCACGCGGATGCCGTACTGCGCAAGATCGGTCGCCGCGACCTTGGTCAGGTGCAGCACCCCCGCCTTCGCCACCGCATAGGCGGTCGGCGAATAGCCCGCGCCTAGCGCCGCGACGCTCGCGGTGTTGACAATGCTGGCGCCTTTCCGACCCTTCATGTGCGGGCTGGCATAGCGGATGCCCATCGCGACCGATTTCAGGATCAGGTCCATCGATCGGTCCCAGCCCTCGGGCGTGATCTCGTCGATCGGGGCGCGGTCGCCGCCTGCCGCCGCATTGTTGAAGACGATGTCGATGCCGCCGGCCTTCGCCGCCGCTTCGTTCATCAGCGCCTCGATATCGCTCGGCACGGTGACGTCGCAGCGCACGAAATCGATCTTGCCGTTCGACTGCTCGGCGAGCGCCCGGCCCCCCGCTTCGTCGATGTCGGCGGCGAAGACGTGCGCGCCTTCGCCCGCGAGTTTCAGCACCGCCGCCTTGCCGATGCCCGATGCCGCGCCGGTGATCACGGCGACCTTCCCTGCGAATCGCATAGCTCTGCTCCCGTTTTCTTTTGCCACCCAGCTTAGGGGCGAAGCGGCCCCCGTCAACGGCCCTCGACCTTCCCTTACGGCGCCGTAGCGTCGGTTTCGGCGTTCAAGTTGACGCTTGCGTAAAGTAACGATCAGGCTCTAGTTTCGCAGGCAGAAGAGGAGCCGTGAAGATGAGCGATCTGGACGCTTTCCGCGCCGAAGTCCGCGCGTGGCTGGAAGCCAATTGTCCCCCCGAAATGCGCGAGCCCGTCCGCGATGAGGGCGACGTCTGCTGGGGCGGCCGCAAATGGGTGTTCAAGAATGACGCCCAGAAAGCGTGGCTCGAAGCCTGCGTGGCCAAGGGCTATACCGTCCCCGACTGGCCAAAGGCCTATGGCGGCGCCGGGCTTACGGCCGAGCAGACCAAGATCCTCAAACAGGAAATGAAGCGCATCCATGCGCGCTCCCCGCTCGACAGCTTCGGCATCTGGATGCTCGGCCCGGCGCTGCTGCAATTCGGGACCGAGGAACAGAAGGTTCATTATCTGAACCAGATCGCCCGCGGCGAAATCCGCTGGTGCCAGGGCTATTCGGAACCGGGTTCGGGCAGCGATCTGGTGTCCTTGCAGACCTTCGGAGAGGATCGGGGCGATCACTGGGTCGTCAACGGGTCGAAGATCTGGACCAGCTATGCCGACAAGGCCGACTGGATTTTCTGCCTCGTCCGCACCGACAAGGCGAACAAATATCAGGGCATCACCTTCATGCTCTTCGACATGGAGAGCAAGGGCGTCACGACCAAGCCGATCCTGCTGATTTCGGGCAACTCGCCTTTCTGCGAAACCTTCTTCGACGATGTCGAAGTGCCGAAGACGCAGTTCATCGGCGAGATCAACCGCGGCTGGGACGTCGCCAAATATCTGCTCGGCCACGAACGCGAGATGATCTCGGGCGGCGGCGCGGGTGGCGATATGGTCAGCATCGGCGGCGCCTTTGCCAAGGCGTTCGGCAAGAATGCGGCCGGCGAGCTCGACGACCCGATCCTGCGCGCCGAAATGGCCGCGTTCGACGTCGACGTCTTTGCCTATCGCGCGATGGGCGAACGCTTCATGGACATGTGGAAGACCGGCCGTGCGCATCCCGCCAGCTCGAACATGATGAAATATGTCGGGACCGAACTCAACAAGCGGCGTCACGAATTGGTGATGTCGGGCGGCGGCAGCGAAGCGCTCGAATGGGACAGCGAAGAGACCAAGGGCGGAGCGCGTCCACGCGCATGGCTGCGCACCAAGGCCAATTCGATCGAAGGTGGGACGAGCGAAGTCATGCTCAACGTCATCGCCAAGCGTATCCTCGACCTGCCCGGAGCCTGACCCATGCCTTTGTATCACAATGACGATCAGGCGATGCTCAAGGATAGCGTCGCGCCCTTCGTGGCCGAACAGGCTCCCGTCGCGCACCTGCGCAGCCTTCGCGACAGCGCCGATGCCACCGGCTTCTCGCGCGACCTCTGGGCGCAGTTCACCGAAATGGGCCTGCCCGGCATGCTCGTTCCCGAAGCGCACGGCGGGCTCGGCATGGGGTATATGGAGGCGGGCATCGTGCTCGAGGAAATCGGCCGCAACCTGACCCCGTCGCCGTTCCTCGCGACCAGCGTCGGCGCGGTCGCCGCGCTCGCGAAGGCCGGCGGCACGCAGGCGGGCCGGTGGCTCCCCGCGATCGCGGGTGGCGAGGCGATCGTCGCACTCGCGATCGACGAAGGAGCAAAGCACCGCCCCGACCGCATCGCCACCACCGCGACCCGCGCGGGCAACGGCTTTCGCCTCGACGGCAAGAAGAGCTTCGTTCTTCACGGCCATGTTGCCGACATGAGCATCGTCGCGGCGAAGACCGATGGCGGCATCACCCTGTTCGCGGTGCCGAAGGATGCCAAGGGTCTGACCGCCGATCCGCGCCGCCTCGTCGACTCCAGCCTCGCGAGCCATGTGACGCTGAACGGCGTCGAGGTCGATGCCGACGCGGTGATCGGCGAGGTCGATGCCGGTGGCGAGATTCTCGACGCATTGCTCGCCGCGACGCGCACCGGGGCCGCCGCCGAAATGGTCGGCGTCGGGCAGGGGGCGATGGACATGACCGTCACCTACCTCAAGGAACGCAAGCAGTTCGGCAAGCTGATCGGCGAATTCCAGAGCCTTCAGCACCGCGCCGCGCATCTCTATGGCGAGATGGAAGTCGCGCGTGCCACGGTGATGAAGGCACAGCAATTGCTCGACGAGGGCAGCGACGGCGCAAGGCTGATGGTCTCGGTCGCCAAGGCGAAGGCCGGCCGCGCCGCCAATCTTGCGGTCCGCGAAGGGGTGCAGATGCACGGCGGCATCGGCATGACCGACGAATATGACATCGGCCTCTATATGAAACGCGACCGCGCGCTCGCCGAATATATGGGCGATGTGCATTATCACATCGACCAGGTTGCTCGCATGAACGGCTATTGAGCCGGGGAGAGAATAGATGAAACTTCAGGACATGTTCGGCCTCGACGGCCGCATTGCGCTCGTCACCGGCGGCTCGCGCGGGATCGGCAAGATGATCGTCGAGGGCTATCTCGCCGCGGGCGCGGCGCGCGTCTATATCTCGGCGCGCAAGACCGCGCAGATCGAGGAGGCCGTCGCCGATTTCGAAACGCGCTATCCGGGCAAGGTTATCGGCCTTCCCGTCGACCTGTCGACGGTCGAAGGCTGCCGCGCGCTCGCCAAGGAGCTCGAAGCGCGCGAGGAACGGCTCGACATCCTCGTCAACAACGCCGGCGCGGCGTGGGGCGAACCGTTCGAGGGTTTCCCCGAAGCGGGCTGGGACAAGGTGATGGACATCAACGTCAAGTCGCCCTTCTTCCTGACGCAGGCGCTCCACGGCCTGCTCAAGGCTGGGGGCACCGCTGACCGTCCGGCGAAGGTCATCAACATCGGTTCGATCGACGGCTTGCGGCTCAATCCCTGGGAAACCTACAGCTATCATGCGTCGAAGGCGGCGATCCTGTACCTTACCAAGCGCCTCGCCGCGCGGCTGGTGCACGACCACATCATCGTCACCGCGATCGCGCCCGGCGCCTTCCAGTCGGACATGAACAAGGCAGCGCGCGACCATGGCGACGCGGTGGCGCAGAGCATTCCGGTCAAGCGCATCGGTGTGCCGGAAGATATGGCGGGCGCCGCGATCTTCCTGGCATCAAAGGCGGGCGATTATGTCGTCGGCGATACGATCGCGGTCGATGGCGGACTGGTGCACGGCGATTTGAAGACCAGCATCGACGCATAAGGCCGCCCTGTCTTCATCGTCGCCCCGGACTTGATCCGGGGAGACGATAGAAGAATTGACTCGGTAACCCCCAAGGTGTATTATATGGCTAATGCACCAAGGAGACGGACCATGCGCTTCGCCTATCTGATTCCCCCGATGATGCTCCTCGCTGCCTGCGGGCAGGGCGAGGCGAAAAAGGACACGCCAGAAATTTCGATCAATGCCGGCGACGGCAAGGACGGCGTCCAGATCACCTCGAACAAGGATGGCAGCGGCCGGGTCAGGATCGGCGGCGAAGGCGTCGATATCGACATGAAGATCCCCGACTTCGTCGACCTCGATGTCGAGGGCGATTTCGACATCGATGGGGTGAAACTCTATCCGGGCAGCAAGGTCGGATCGGTCAACGTCAACGCGGGTGAGACGGGCGGCAAGGACAAGGCGCGGGTCGAGATGGGCTTCACCTCGCCCGCCGCCCCCGCGAAAGCCGCCGACTGGATGGCGGCCGAGTTCGCGAAAAAGGGCGTCAAGATCACGCGCACCGGCGACACGCTTGCCGGAACCGACAAGGATGGCGACGCCTTCACGATCGACTTCGCACCCGACGGCGCGACCGCCAAGGGCAAGGTGCTGATCACCAAGGGGTGAACCAAGAATCCCGTTCGAGGCGAACGGCGATCGGAATCCGGTCTACCCGCTGTTCCTGAGCGCCGTCGCGATCGCGTTGATCGTAAGCTGGATACCCTCGGCGATGCGCGGATCGGTCTCGCCCGCGCGGTGGCGCTTCATCAGCTCGATCTGGAGCAGGTTGAGCGGCTCGATATAGGGCAGTCGCAGGCGGATCGAAGCTTCCAGCGCCGGGTTCTTTTCGAGCAGGCGCGACTGGCCGGTGATCGAGAGCAGCCCGTCGTGCGCCCGGTTCCAGCCGTCGCGTACCTGCGTGAAGATGGTGTCATGTCCGTCGACATGCGCCGCCAGCTCGGCATAGCGCGCGGCGATCCCCATGTCGGATTTTGCCAGCACCATTTCCATATTGTCGAGCAGCGCGGCGAAAAAGGGCCAGCTCTGCGCCATGTCGGCGAGCAGCGCCTGATCGCCGAACGCGGCAAAGGCCTCTCCCGTCCCGTACCAGCCGGGTAGCATCGTGCGCGCCTGTGCCCAACTGAACACCCAGGGGATCGCGCGCAGATCCTCGATCGCGGTGCTTTTCGTCCGGCTCGACGGGCGCGATCCGATCTTCAGCGTCGCGATCTCGGCGATCGGCGTCATGGCGCGGAAGAAATCCCTGAAGGTCGGCGTGTCATAGACAAGGCCGCGATACGTGCCGAACGCCGTATCCGAAAGCGCGTCCATCGCGGCGGTGAAGCGACCGCAATTCGCCTCGTTCAGGCTTTCGGGCTCCAGGCTCGCGAGCAGGCTTGCCGATACCATCGCTTCCAGGTTGGCGGCGGCGCTGTCGATCGTGCCATATTTCGCGGCGATCACCTCACCCTGTTCGGTGATGCGGATGCGACCCTGCACGGTGCCCGCGGGCTGGGCGCGGATCGCGGCAAAGGCGCTGCCGCCGCCGCGCCCCACGGCGCCGCCGCGGCCGTGGAACAATTGCATCGCGGTGTCGGCGGCGTCGAACACCGGGGTCAGCGCCTGCGAGGCCTGGTGCAGCCCCCAGGTCGACGTCAGATAGCCGCCGTCCTTGTTCGAATCGGAGTAGCCGATCATCACTTCCTGATGCCCGCGCCGACCGATCTGCGGGCCGATTTCGGGCATCGCGAAATAGCGCGCCATGATCGCGGGCGCTTCGTCCAGATCGGCGATGGTCTCGAACAACGGTACGACCATCAGGTTGGTTTCGCCCGCGTCGGCGCCGCTGCGCCACAAACCCGCCTCGCGCGCGAGGACATGAACTTCGAGCAGGTCGGACAGCGTCTGCGCCATGCTGATGATCCACTGGCAGATCGCATCGGGACCCAGCCGGGCGCGAATATCTGCGGCGGCATGGACGATCGCGAGTTCGCCTGCGGTCTCTTCGCTCCATTCGTGCCATGCCGCGGCGAGCGGTCGGTCGCCGCGCAGCTCGGCGGTGAGCAGCGCGATACGCGCCTCCTCGTCCAGCGCGCGATAGTCGGCGCAGACGCCCGATATGCTCAGCAATTCGGCGATCACCCGCTCGTGGACGGCGCTGTTCTGGCGCATGTCGAGCGTCGCAAGGTGGAACCCGAACACCTCGACCGCGCGGATCAGGCGCCCGAGTGCTCCGATGCTGCCAAGCTGGCCTTCGCCGCCGGCGGCAAGGCCGTTGGCAATGGTGACGAGGTCGCGGCGGAAATCGGCGGGGGCGGCATAGGGCTCGCCCGTCAGCGCCGACGCGCGCGGCGGCTCTTCGCCGACGATCGCGGCATAGGTCGCGCACAGCCGGGCATAGAGTCCCGACAAGGCACGCCGATAGGGTTCGTCGCTACGGCTCGCCGCGCTGTCGCCGCTGGCTTCTGCCAGCGCCTCGACTGCCTCGGGAACCGGCGCCAGCCGCGACGACACCGACAGCTCGGCGCCAAGGGCGTGGACCGCGTCGGCATAGTGGCCGATCACGGCCGCGGCATTGCGGCCGGTCGCGTGGCGCAGGGTTTCGGCGGTGACGAAAGGATTGCCGTCGCGATCGCCGCCGATCCAGCTTCCGACGCGCAGAAAGCCTGCCGGACGCTGGCCCAGATCCTTTTCCCAGCGCGCGAACAGTTTCGGCACCACCGGCAGGAACACGCCCTGCAAATAGGTCAGCGCATTGTCGATCTCGTCGGCGACGAACAACTTTTCGGTGCGCAGCGGGCGCGTTTGCCAGAGCAGAACGATCTGCCGCCGGATCGCATCCTCGACCACGTCGCCTTCGGGCGTTTCGTCTAGCCCCGCATCGCGCAGCCGCATCAGGTCGGCGATACGGTTCTTGTGGTCGAGCACCGACTTGCGCCGCACTTCGGTGGGGTGCGCGGTCAGCACCGGCGCGACGAGGGCCGCATCGAGCAAGGCGGTCACCGCCCGGCCGTCGATCCCGTCGCTGCGCAGTTTTTCAAGCGCCGACGCGACGGTCGCCTCGGGCTCGGCCGCGATGCCCTGCCGGTCCTCGGCGAGGTTGGCGAGCATCGAAAAGAGCATGAAACCGCGGACGAAGGCAATCGTGTCGTCGAGGCTCAGCGCGTCGAGACCGGGGTCGATCGCCTCGGCGCCCGCGATGCCGCGATGCCGATCGACGCTCGCGGACCGGATATATTCGGTCTGGCGGAACAGCTTGTCGCCACCATAGGCGCGAATGACGTCGCCGAGGATCCGCCCCAGATAGCGGATGTCGGGGTTCTGGCTGATCTGGATCGGTGGGCCCATGAGCTGGCTTGCTGCACCGCAGCAGACGCTACGTCAAGCCGGTGACGCGCGCGCATAGCTATGCCAACCCGCCACGTCCTCCCGGCGAAGGAGACGATCAGTTCGTCTTGACGAGGTTCAGTACACCCATGTCGATCGCCGACCGGCCATCAAAGGTAACGGCGTTGCGCGTGTCGGTGATGAACATCAGCTTGCCCTCGGCGTCGGTGATCCGTGCCGAGACGGCGTAACTGTGACGCGGGTCGATGTCGGCGCGGTCGACCGTCAAGCTGAACGCGAAGGGTACCTGCTTGCCTTCGCTCGCAAAGGCCTGGGTCGCCATGGTGTTTGCGGGCGCGTCGGCCAGGCTGACATCGTCCAGCTTCACCTCGATCTGCGCGGTCGGGGGCAGCGCGATGCGTTCGCGGTAGGCGATGCTGCCCGTGACGGCGATGGTGCGTTCGGCAGGGCTGGTCGTCGCGCAGGCAGCGAGCAAAAAGGCTAGCGTGATGGGGGCGGCGATACGCATGATCATGTCTCCCGGTTCGGGGCCGCGTGATCAGCCCTCCAGCTCAACGTCCCAATAGAGCCAGTCGATCCAGCTTTCGTGCAGATAACCCGGCGGAAAGGCCCGCCCATTGTCCTGCAACTGCCAGCTCGTCGGTCGCCACGGCTGGCGATAGATCGGCATATGCGCCTGCTTCGGCGTTCGCCCGCCCTTTTTCAGGTTGCACGGCGCGCAGGCGGTGGTGACATTTTCCCACGTCGTGCGCCCGCCGAGCCGGCGCGGCACCACATGATCGAACGTCAGGTCCTTGCCCGACCCGCAATATTGGCACGCGAACCGGTCGCGCAGAAACAGGTTGAAGCGGGTAAACGCCGGATGCTGCGACGGCTTCACATATTGGCGCAGCGCGATCACGCTGGGGATCGGCATCGTGCGCGTCGGCGAATGGATTTCGCGCTCGTAATTTTCGACGATCGTGACGCGGTCGAGGAAAACCGCCTTGACCGCGGTCTGCCATGGCCACAGGCTGAGCGGATAATAGCTGAGCGGCGTGTAATCTGCGTTGAGGACGAGGGCCGGACAGGAATCGGGATGCCGGGCAAGATCGGGATGGAACATGGCTTTTGGACGCTGCCCCCTATGCTGCGCGGGATGGCGCGCCACTGCCTTCCCCGAGTGACAGCATCATTACATGCCGCATCAGATTCTGACGTCAAGGGGGCATCTGTCGCAAGATATGGAATGATTCGAAAAGCTGCGCCACAGTATATGGATTCGTGCCTCCGCCCATGCTGACCCGTTTCGCGCCGAGTCCTACCGGCGAACTCCATCTTGGCCACGCCTATAGCGCGGCGCTCGCGCATGCGGCGGCGCGCGCGGTGGGGGGACGTCTCCGCCTCCGCATCGACGATATCGACGGCAGCCGATCGCGCGAGGACTATGTCGCGGCGGCGCTCGCCGACCTCGCATGGCTCGGGATCGAATGGGACGGCGCGCCGGTGCGCCAGTCGGGGCATCTGGATGCCTATGCCGCGGCGCTCGCCGATCTGCGGATACGCGAACTCGTCTATCCCTGCTTCTGCACCCGCGCCGACATTGCGCAGAGCCTTGCCGCACCGCATGGTCCGTCGGGTACGATCTACCCCGGCACCTGCCGCCACCGGAGCGCGCAAGAGCGCGCGCGGCGGATGGCCGGCGAGCCGCATTGCTGGCGGCTCGACACGGCGCGCGCGGTTGCACTGGCGGGCGAGATCCGATGGGACGAGGAGGGGCGGGGGTCCCGCCTCGCCAATCCGGCCGCGCATGGCGACGTGGTTCTGGCGCGCAAGGACGCGCCTGCCAGCTACCATCTCGCAAGCGTGCTCGACGATGCCGCGATGGGGGTGACGCATGTGGTCCGCGGGGCGGACCTTGTCGCCGCGACCGATATCCACCGGCTGCTCCAGGCCGTGCTCGGCCTGCCGACCCCATTCTATCGTCACCACGCGCTCGTCTGCGGCGCTGATGGCAAGCGGCTTGCCAAGCGCGATGCCGCCGCCTCGCTCGCGACATTGCGCGACGCCGGGGTCGACGGACCCGCGCTCGCGGTCGATCTCGTCGCCGGGCGGCTTCCCACTGGATATTCGCTGCGAATGCCCTAGAATGGGCCGCATGCAAATCCTGCTCATCCTCGCGGTCGTCGCGGCCGCCGGTCTCGTCCTCTTCTCGCTCGCACGCGGGCTCATCTATTTCGCGCAGGGCCATCGCGCGGCGATGGACGGCACGGCGCACGAAAATCAGGTGCTGCAGAACAAGATGATGATGGCGCGCGTGAAGTGGCAGGCGATCACGATCATCCTGCTGATCATCATCGGCGTGACCGCGGGCGCGGGCTGAGCGACCCGACCCGGTCTGCTCTTCTCGTGTCGAGCGAAGTCTGGACACGCCGCGGGGCAGCGCACTCGGACAGGTTTCTCGACGTCGCTCGATGCGAACGGATACAATCGGATTCATGGTCAAGCTCAACAAGATCTACACGCGCACCGGCGATGACGGCACGACCGGGCTGGTCGATGGCTCGCGTGTCGCCAAATCGGATCCGCTGATGGCCGCGATCGGCGACGTCGACGAAGCGAACAGCGCGGTCGGCCTCGCCGCCGCGGCACTTGCCGACGGGAACGAGCATGGCAGAATGCTCGTCCGGATCCAGAATGAACTGTTCGATCTTGGCGCCGACCTTGCCACGCCGCCGGACATCCAGTTCGGTTTTGGCCCGCACGAGATGGCGCTGCGCATCGTGCCGAGCCAGATTGCACGGATCGAGGACGAGATCGACCGCATGAACGACGCGCTCGAACCGCTCAGAAGCTTCATCCTGCCTGGCGGGACCGAGGCCGCGGCGCGGCTTCACATCGCGCGCGCGGTGACGCGGCGGGCCGAGCGATCGGCGGTGGCGGCGACCGCCGGCCGCGACCTCAACCCCCTTGCGCTCAACTATCTCAATCGCCTGTCGGACCATCTGTTCGTGATGACGCGCCATATCAACGCGGCGGCGGGCGGCGATATTCTGTGGAAGCCCGGCGCGACGCGCTGATCCATGCCGTTCGACATGGCATTTTGCGCGACCCCTTGACCCCGCGCCCCGAAACCGTAGGGGCATCGCCACGGTTTCAGCGAAAGGGCATATCATGATCGTCGGCGTTATCGGGGCAGGACAAATGGGCGCGGGCATCGCGCAGGTGTCGGCGGGTGCCGGCCATCAGGTGCTGCTTTCGGACATCGATCTGGCGCGCGCCGAAGCCGGCAAGGCGGGCATCGCAAAGGCGCTCGGCCGCCTCGTGGCAAAGGAAAAGATGACACAGGCCGATGCCGACGGGCTGCTTGGCCGCATCGCCCCGGTCGCCGACCATTCGGCGTTCGCGCCGGCCGACCTCGTGGTCGAGGCGGCGACCGAGCGCGAGGAGATCAAGCGCGCGATCTTCGCCAGCGTCGGCCAGCATCTGTCGGCGACCGCGATCCTTGCGAGCAACACCAGTTCGATCCCGATCACGCGCCTTGCGCAGGCGGCGCCCGATCCGGCGCGCTTCATCGGGGTCCATTTCTTCAACCCCGTGCCCGTCATGGGCCTGATCGAACTGATCCGGGGTCTTGCAACCAGCGACGAGACGCTGGCGAAGGTCGAGGCGTATGGCCGCGGGCTCGGCAAGGAAATCGTCCACGCCAATGATGCGCCGGGCTTTATCGTCAACCGTGTGCTGATGCCGCTGATCAACGAGGCGGTCTTTACGCTGGGCGAGGGCGTCGCAACAATGCAGGACATCGACGCCGGCTGTCGCCTCGGCCTCAACCATCCGATGGGTCCGATCACGCTCGCCGACTTTATCGGACTCGACACCTGCCTCGAGATTATCCGCGTGCTGCAAAGCGGAACCGGCGATCCGAAATTCCGCCCCGCGCCGTTGCTCGTCCAATATGTCGAGGCCGGCTGGGTGGGGAAGAAGGCAGGGCGCGGCTTTTACGACTGGACGGGGCCGGAACCCATTCCCACGCGGTGATCCGATCGGAAATCGGCGCGCCGTTCATTTTATGGGTGGACGACCGGTGTGGCTTTGCACAGGGTCGCGCGGGGTCGGCGATCATTGTCTGCGGGGGATATCATGCGTTTGATTTTGGCGGCTGCCACGGCGGCCTTTCTGCTATCCGCGGCGCCCGCCGCGGCGCAAAGCGTCAGCATTGCCGATCCGGCCGTGTTCCGGGCGAAGTTGCAGGCGATGGGCTATGCGCCCGGTCCGTTGACCAAGAAGGACAGCGTTCCGGAGTTCGAAATCGAGGTCGACGGCTTCGGGACGACGCTTCGCATGCAGGGGTGCGACAAGGGCAAGGCCTGCAAATATATCACGCTGGTCGCATCCTATAGCGATATCCTCAACGCGCCCGCGCCGTGGATCCAGCAAATGAACGACGAGTTTGACCTGCTCCGCGTCGGGACCAACGACAGCGGCCAGCTCTACATGTTCGGTGCCTATGTCATCGAAGGGTTGCCGGAGCGCGAGCTGCGGCGGATTCTCGACTTCTGGGCCGCCGATACCAACGAGATCGGGCAGGAAGCGATCAGCAAGGGTTATACCACGCAGAAATGATCCGGGCCCGGCAGACGGAGCCGAACGCCGCGTCGGGCGTTCAAGGTCGGAAGGAGAGCTGCCATGTTACGCCAAGCCGCCATTAGCCTGACCGTTCTTTCGCTCACGATTGGTGCGCCGTCGCTTGCTCAGGAGGGTGCGCCGAAAGACTCGACGATCGAGGGTACCGCAAACACCGTGGCGGAACCCTTCGACGGCAAGGAGGTGCCGCCGAAGCTGCTGGCGGTTCAGGGTGCACCCTATTCGCTTGCGGGCCTCGGCAAATGTTCGGCGATCATCCAGGAAATCACCGAGCTCGACCAGGTTCTTGGTCCCGACGTAAACCAGACGGTCGACAAGAGCCGGGCGAAGAAGCGTGAAGAAACCGCCGGCCGCGTCGCAGGCAGCGTCGCGGGGTCGGTCATTCCCTTTCGCGGCCTGATCGGCGAAGTGACGGGCGCGAATGCCGAGCGTCGCCGCTACGCCGAAGCCGTCTATGCCGGTACGGTGCGGCGCGGCTTTTTGAAGGGTGTCGGGCTGGAGCGCGGCTGCAAGGCACCCGCGCGGCCTTGATAGGGGAGAAATCGATGCAGGTCGCCGATATCCGTTCTTTCACGATCGATGTGCCGCAAGCGGCGCTCGACGATCTGAAAGCCCGGCTCGCGAACGCGCGCTGGCCTGAAAAGGAAACTGTCAAAGATTGGGATCAGGGCGTGCCGCTTGCCTATGCGCAGGAACTGGCGACCTATTGGCGCGACGAGTACGACTGGCGCGGAGTCGAGGCCCAGTTGAACTCGCTTCCGAACTACCTTGCCACCGTCGACGGCCTCGATATCCATTTTCTTCATGTCCGTTCGCCGAAACCCGACGCCCGCCCCCTCGTCCTGACCCATGGCTGGCCGGGATCCGTGCTCGAATTTCTCGACGTCATCGAGCCCCTGTCGGCGGACTATCATCTCGTGATCCCGTCGCTCCCCGGCTACGGCTTTTCCGGCAAGCCGACCGAGGCGAAGTGGAGCGTCGAGCATATTGCGGCGGCATGGGACGCGCTGATGCGCGCGCTCGGCTATGATCGCTACTTTGCGCAGGGCGGCGACTGGGGCAGCGCCGTAACCTGCGCGATCGGCGGCAATCATGGCGATCATTGCGCCGGCATTCACGTCAACATGATCGTCGGCCAGCCCGATCCGGCGACGATGGCCGACCCGACCGACGACGAGAAGACCTATCTCGCCCGGTTCGGCTGGTACCGCGCCAAGGACAATGGCTATTCGACCCAGCAGGCGACGCGGCCGCAGACGGTGGGCTATGCTCTTGCCGATTCTCCGGTCGGTCAGATGTGCTGGATCGCGGAGAAGTTCCACGGCTGGACCGACTGCGGGCATGAACCCGGCGGGCAGTCGGTCGGCGGCCATCCCGAAAAATCGCTGTCAAAGGACGCGATGCTCGACACGATCAGCCTCTATTGGCTCACCAACAGCGCGGCGTCATCGGCGCGCCTCTACTGGCACAGTTTCGCGCAATTCGGCTTCGGCGAAATTCATGTTCCGACCGGATGCAGCCTCTTTCCGAACGAGATCATGCGCCTGTCGCGCCGCTGGGCGGAGGGTCGGTACAAGAATATCGTCTATTGGAACGCGCTGCCCCGCGGCGGGCATTTCGCCGCCTGGGAACAGCCCGACCTGTTCGTCGGCGAAGTGCGCGCGGCGCTGGCCGAGATGAGCCTGTAGCGGCGTATAGACGACGCGGCAGACTCCATTGTCGCGCTCGGATCAATAGCCCGATCGGACGCAAAGCACGTCGGCCAGATATTCGCGGCCGGCGACCGTTTCCATATGTTCGCGCGCCGACCCGTTCCAGCCGACCGAACGGCACCATGTGTCTGCGGTGCGCGCCGCGCAACTGGCCGTCGCCGCGCCGCCGCTGCACGCGAGGACGCGGTAATTGCCCGTAGCAGGCTGGGTATGGAACTCGGCAAAATTCCCGCGGGCGACCTGATCGTTCGCCGGCGGCCGCGGATTCCATCCCCCGTCACCGCCGCCTGATCCGACCGGTCGGATCGACTGGATCGTCAGGCCGCGCAGGATGTTGTTCAGCATCGGCGTGTCGCGGTCGACGATGCGGCAGGCGCCACGATGGCGCGTCTTTTCGCAAAGCTCCCATCGTCCGTTCGCGACGCGCACCGAATTGACCGGCCAGGCAAGACCGAGGTTGGGCTTGGCTTCTCCGACGAAGACGGCCGGCCCCTTGTAGGCCGCGTCCCGATAGATCGTGGCTTCGGGCGGGCGGTATGATCGGTCTTCGCCCGTCTGGGCGCTCGACGTGGCGAGAAGGCTCGCCCCCATCGATATCGCGGCGGCGGCCAGGATCGACAGACGATAAGCGGCTTTCATGTCAGCCTCCCTCTTCAGCGAAACGCGACCCGGGGATTCGTTCTGTTCCGGGGGCTTACGCTATGAGCGAGCGGCTTGCAAATTCTCACATCTGGTATTGCCGGCGCGATGCTCAGGGTGCCTTTGCCGGGGCCGCAGCAGGCGCCTCTCCGGGTGCAGCTGGCGGTGCCGGAATGGCCTTCGGGATCGCGTCGGGGCCGAGGGTTGGCGACGGGGCCGCGGGCGGCGCGATGCCGAGCATCAGTCCCGCAAGCGCGGCGGACATCAGGTTCGACAGGCTGCCGGCGAGCAGCGCTTTCAGTCCAAGCTTTGCGATCATCGGGCGCTGGTTCGGGGCGAGGCCGCCGGTCACCGCCATCTGGATCGCGATCGAGCTGAAATTGGCAAAGCCGCACAGCGCAAAGGTCGCGATCGCGATCGAGGCGGGTGACAAGCCGGTTTGCACCTTGCCGAGATCGATGAAGGCAACGAATTCGTTGAGGACGATCTTGGTCCCGAACAGGCCGCCGACCGCGGCGCTTTCATCCCACGGAACCCCCATCAGCCACATCACCGGGCGGAAGATGGTGCCGATGATCGCCTGGAAAGACAGATCGGGATAGCCGAACCAGCCGCCGACTCCGGCCAGCAGCCCGTTGGCGAGCGCGACGAGCGCGACGAACGCCAGCACCATCGCGCCGACCGCGACCGCGAGCCGAACGCCGGTCTGCGCGCCCTGCGCCGCCGCCATGATGATGTTCGCCGGCTTTTCCTCGTCGTGGCTGGCTTCGGGCATGATCACGGGTTCGATGCCGAGATCCTTGGGGTCGTCGGGCATCATGATCTTGGCCATCAGGATGCCGCCGGGCGCCGACATGAAGCTGGCGGCGAGCAGATAGGGCAGCAATTGCTCGCCGATCATGCTTGCATAGGCGCCGAGGATCGTTCCCGCGACGCCCGCCATGCCGACGGTCATCACGGTGAAGAGCTGCGACGGTGTCAGACTCGCGAGATAGGGCCGGATGACGAGCGGGCTTTCGCTCTGGCCGACGAAGATGTTCGCCGCGGCACCGAGACTCTCGACCTTGGTGATGCCCGTGATCTTCTGGATGGCACCGCCGACCCATTTGATCACGACCTGCATGATGCCGAGATAGTAAAGGATCGAGATCATCGAGGCGAAGAAGATGATGACGGGCAACGCCGCAATCGCAAAGCTGTGCCCCCCCATCTCGGGGGTCGCGAGCGGACCGAAGATGAAATCGGTGCCGGCCTTTGCATAGCCGAGCAGGTTCGAAACGCCGCTCGACATTCCTTGGATGACGCTGCGGCCCCAGGGGGTGCCCAGCACGAGCAGCGCAAAGCCCGCCTGGAGGAGGAAGGCCGGAATGACGACCCGCAGGCGGATCCAGCGCCGGTTCGATGAAAAGAGAATGGCAATCGCAAGCAATGCGACGATGCCCAGCAAGCCGATAAGTCGTTCCATAATGTCTATGCGTCCCCGCAAGTTTATTGCGCCTGTCTAACGGCCTTTGGCGGCGGGGCAAGCCCGTGCCGATGCGACATCTTTCCAGCCGCTGTAAAAGCGATTAAGCGGCGCCGATGGAAAAAAGCTCTTCGCGCGTGATTGCGCCCTCGTTGCTGCTGTTCGCGATCCTTTATGGTGGCATGGTTCCGCTTGGCGGCTTTCTCGGTTCAAAGCAGGTGGCACTCGGTTCGCTTGCGGTCGAAGCCGGGATTTTTCCGTTTTTGACGCTGATTGCGATCTCCAGCGGCATTGCCGAACTGCACGGGCGCAGCGTCGCGGACCGGCTGGTCCGGCTGGGGTTCATTCCGCTTATCCTCGCGATTCTCCTGACCCTGTTCGTGCTCCAGCTTCCGACCGATGCCGGTATGTATGAACCGGCGAAGGAAGCCTTTCCGATCATCGTCGGTCAAAGCTGGCGGATGATGGCGGCGGGCATCCTCGCCTATGGCGTGTCGGTCAGCCTCAATGTCTGGATCTTTTCGCGGATGACCGCGAACAACGGCCGGCTGCTGCCGCTGCGCGGCTTCATCGCCGCGGCGCTCAGCCAGATCATCGATACGCTGATCTTCATTACCGTGAGCTTCTATGGCGTGCGCCCGATTGGGGATTTGATGCTTGGGCAGATGCTCGCCAAGGTCGTGTTGTCGGCGGTGATGGTGCCGCTGCTCGTGATGGCGGTGGTCGCGATCGGCCGCAAGCTTGACGCGACCGAAGCCGGATGACGCCCGTGACCGACCCGTCGAAAATGCCCGATCTGCTCGCGAAGGCGGAAACGCTTGTCGAAGCGCTGCCCTATCTGCAGCGCTACGCGGGCGAGACCTTCGTCATCAAATATGGCGGCCATGCGATGGGCGATCCCGAGGCGCAGCGCGACTTCGCCGAGGACGTCGTCCTGCTGAAAGCCGTCGGTATCAATCCGGTTGTCGTCCATGGCGGTGGCCCGCAGATCGGACGGATGCTGAAACAGCTCGGGATCGAATCGACGTTCGTCGGCGGGCTTCGCGTCACCGATGCCGCGACCGCCGAGGTCGCCGAGATGGTGCTGGCGGGCAAGATCAACAAGGAAATCGTGAGCTGGATCGCGAGCCTTGGCGGAAGGGCCGTCGGCATTTCGGGCAAGGACGCCAATCTGGTGCTCGCCCAAAAGGTCAACCGCTCCGAACCCGATCCCAACTCCGGGATCGAGCGCCATGTCGACCTCGGCTTCGTCGGCGAACCGGTTGCGGTCGATCCCACGATCCTGCGGAATCTGTCGGGCGACAATTTCATTCCGATCGTGGCGCCCGTCGCGCTTGGCGCCGATGGTGCGACCTATAATATCAACGCCGACACGATGGCCGGGGCGATCGCCGGAGCATTGGGGGCGAAGCGGTTCTTTCTGCTCACCGACGTCGCGGGGGTGCTGGACAAATCGGGCGCGTTGCTCACCGATCTCGATCGGGTCGCGATCGACGCGCTCAAGGCTGACGCGACGATCACCGGCGGGATGATTCCCAAGGTCGAGACCTGCGTCGCCGCCGTCGATGCGGGGGTCGAGGCGGCGGTCATCCTCGACGGGCGCATCCCCCATGCGATGCTGCTCGAAATTTTCACCGCACGGGGTGCGGGGACGCTGATTCATCGCTAAGACTGGCGCCTCGACCTTCTGGCTGGAGACCTTCCTTGTATTTCATGCTTCTCGATATCCTGATGATCCTCCTCAATATCCTTTGGTGGATCATCATCGTGCAGGCGGTGATGTCGTGGCTGATCGCCTTCAACGTCATCAACACCCACAATGACTTCGTCGGTCAGCTCTGGTATGTGCTCGACCGGATCACCGAGCCGCTCTATCGCCCGTTCCGGCGCATCATGCCCGATTTCGGCGGGCTCGACCTGACGCCGATGGTCGTCCTGATCCTGCTTATCATCATGCAGCAGGCAGTCATGCCCTATCTCTATCGCCTCGGAATGCAGGCCGGGGTCGCGTGACGCAATGGCCGGGGAGATGACCGCCACCGCCCGCGTGATCGATGGCAAGGCTTTCGCGGCCGGGCTGCGTGCGCGCATCGGCGACGCCGTTCCCGCCTTTGCGGCCGCGACGGGGCGTGTTCCGGGCCTCGCGGTCGTGCTGGTCGGCGACGATCCGGCGAGTGCGGTCTATGTCGGATCGAAGGGCAAGGCGACCATCGCTGCCGGTATGGCGAGCTTTGAACATCGCTTGCCCGCCAGCGCCACGCAGGACGAGGTGGAGGCGCTGCTTGCGCGGCTCAACGCCGACGAGGCGGTCGACGGCATCCTGCTGCAACTGCCGCTTCCGGTCCACCTGGACGAGCAGCGCGCGGTTGCGACGATCGATCCGGGCAAGGATGTCGACGGGTTGACGCCGGTCAGCGCCGGCCGCCTCGCCCTGGGCATTCCGGGGATGGTGCCCTGTACGCCTTATGGGTGCCTGTTGTTGCTGCAGGATCGGCTCGGGGATCTGTCCGGCAAGGATGCGGTGGTGATCGGCCGTTCTATCCTCGTGGGCAAGCCGATGGCCGCCCTGCTGGTCGGTGCCAATGCCACCGTCACGATCGCGCACAGCCGCACGACGGATCTGCCCGATCTCGTCCGCCGCGCCGACATCGTCGTCGCTGCGGTCGGTCGGCCCGAAATGATCAAGGGGGACTGGATCAAGCCCGGCGCGGTCGTGATCGACGTCGGGATCAACCGACTGCCGCCCGCGGATGGCGCCGCGAAGGGCCGGCTTGTCGGCGACGTCGATTATGCCGCGGCGGCCGCCGTCGCCGATGCGATCACGCCGGTACCCGGCGGCGTTGGCCCGATGACCATCGCCTGCCTGCTTCGCAACACGCTCGTCGCGGCGTATCGCCGCGCGGGGCTCGCCG
The DNA here is from genome assembly GCF_016793825.1 of Sphingopyxis sp. Taxonomy (GTDB): domain Bacteria; phylum Pseudomonadota; class Alphaproteobacteria; order Sphingomonadales; family Sphingomonadaceae; genus Sphingopyxis. The sequence goes on along the minus strand of NZ_JAEULM010000021.1, from coordinate 49,757 downwards.
ATCCGGAAGGATTCTGAATGCGCCTGCTTTTCGCTGTCGCCGCCCTCTCGCTCATCGCCGGCTGCGCGCAGGGGCCCGATCCGCGCAAGCGTCCGCTTGCCGCAAATCCGAGCGCCTATATCGCCGCGGAGATCGCCTTTGCCCGGCTGGCGCAGGAAAAGGGGCAGTGGACCGCCTTTCGCGAAACGGCAGCGCCGGAGGCTGTGATGTTCGTGCCGCAGCGCGTCAAGGCGCGCGACTGGCTGAAATCGCAGAAGGATCCCGCCGAAGCGGTGAAATGGCAACCGCACGCGGTGTATGTGAGCTGCGACGGCAACAGCGGTGCGACAACCGGTGCCTGGCAAAAGGGCGGAGCGAACGGCTATTTCACCACCGTCTGGATGCGCGATCCGATGAGCGGCAAGATCAACTGGGTCCTCGATCATGGCGACGGGTTGACGACGGCGCGCGCCGCACCGGACTTCATCGAATCAAGCCAGGCGAAGTGCGGGTCGCGCCCCGCCGTGCCGATCGAGGCCGGCGAAGAGGGTGACGATATGGCGGTCGGGCTGTCGGGGGACCAGACGCTGAGCTGGACATCGACCGTGCACCCTGACCGTTCGCGCCGCGTGACCGTTCGCCTGTGGGACGGCAAGACGATGAAGACCGTCATCGACAATGCCGTGGCCGCGCCGGCGCCATGATGGACCTTTTCATCTCGGCTTTCGTGACGCTGTTCGTCGTCATCGACCCGCCGGGCTGTGCGCCGATCTATGCGAGCCTGACGACGGGCGCGAACGCCGAGCAACGGCGATCGATGGCGATCCGCGCGACCCTGATCGCCGGCTTCATCCTGATCTTTTTCGCGATGTTCGGCGAAGCGCTGCTCAGCTTTCTCCATATCGACCTCGACAGCTTCCGGATCGCGGGGGGCATCATGTTGTTCGTGATCGCGATCGACATGGTGTTCGAGAAACGCACCGAACGGCGCGAGCAGCGCGCCGAAAAGGTGAAGGCGACGCCCGAGGTCGAGGATGTGTCGGTCTTTCCGATGGCGATGCCGATGCTGGCGGGGCCGGGGTCGATCGCATCCGTCATGCTGCTCGTCGCGCAGAACAACGGCATCGACCGTGCGCTGGTGATCTTTGCCGCGCTGCTGGTCGTCCTGTTGCTCACGCTTGCCGCGCTGTTGCTGGCCGGACCGTTCATGCGGCTGATCGGCAACAAGGGCGAAGCGGTGATCACGCGCCTGCTCGGCGTGCTGCTCGCGGCGCTGGCGGCGCAGTTCGTGATCGACGGCCTGAAAGCGAGTTTCCCCAGCCTCGCCTGATCGCGCGTTCGCCAGAACGAAAGAGGCGCCGCCTTCCGGCGACGCCCCTCGATCCACGGGAATGGACCTCGTAAAGCTGCTTATTGCGCGGCGTTGACGTCGTTCTGCGTGACCGGTGCGATGCGGATTTCGACGCGGCGGTTGCACTGATAGTCCGCCTCGCTGCGTTCGGGCGTACATTTGAGCTGTGATTCGCCGTATCCGAGCGTCGCCATGCGCGCGCGGTTGATGCCGCGGCCGGCAAGATAATCGGCGACCGACGCGGCACGGCGTTCCGACAGACCCTGATTATACGTGTCGCTGCCGGTCGAATCGGTGTGCCCATAAACGTCGATATAGGTGCTGGGATATTCGGACAGCGTCGAGGCGACGCTATCGAGCGCGCTGCGAAACTGCGATTTCACGAGCGCACTGTTATAGTCGAAGGTCACGTCGCCCGGCATGTTGAGAACAAGCTGGTCGCCCTGGCGTTCGACATCGATGCCGGTGCCGGCCGTGCGTTCGCGCAGCTTCTTTTCCTGCTGGTCCATATAATATCCGACGCCCGCACCTGCGACCGCACCTATGCCCGCGCCGAGGATTTTCTCCGTCCGGTCGCGCCGTCCGCCGACGAGATCGCCGAGCAGATAGCCGCCGAGAGCGCCGCCGATGCCGCCGATCGCGGCCTTCGAAATCGTCTGCTTGCCCGTCTCGGGGTCGGTGACGCAGCCGGTCAGCGCCATGGCGCCGATGCTGGCGAGGGCGGTGAGCTTGATCGTCTTGCTATTCATTCTATCGCTCCCTTTACCGGGCGGCCGGACTGGTCCTGCCGATGCCGCCGTCATGCCGATAACATATTGGCCGCCCTTGTGGTTCCATTCAACGCCTGAACGCCGCCTGAGCGTCGTCGTCGGTCGCCATTGTGCATCGCACGCCCTTTCGCCTATAGGATTCGCATGACCGAAGCTGACAGGGGCCGGGCGTATTCGCGCCGCATGACCGCCCGATGACCCCTTTTCCCTGGTCCGACGTTGCGATCATCGCCGTCCTGATCCTGTTGAACGGTGCGTTCGCGCTGTCCGAACTGGCCATCGTGTCGGCGCGTGGCCCGCGTCTGCAGGCCGCCGAAAAGCGCGGCAGCCGCGGTGCGAAGATCGCACGCCAGCTCGCCGCCGATCCGGGGCGCTTTCTGTCGACGGTGCAAGTCGGCATCACGCTGATCGGGATCATCGCCGGCGCCTATTCGGGCGCCAGCCTCGGCGGCCCGGTCGCCGAACGGCTGGAGGCGTGGTTCGGGATCGATCCCGAGAATGCGCAGGGCGCGGGCTTTGCGGTCGTGATCGCGCTGACCACCTATTTCTCGCTGATCGCGGGCGAACTGGTGCCGAAGCAGTTCGCGCTGCGGGCGCCCGAACCGATCGCGATCGTGATGGCCGTGCCGATGTACTGGCTGTCGCGCATCGCGGCACCGCTTGTCTGGTTGCTCGACAACAGTTCGGCGCTTGTCTTTCGCCTGTTCGGCCTCAACCGCGAGTCCGAAGACCGGGTGACCGCCGAGGAGCTTCACCTGATCGTCGCCGAAGCGTCGAAGTCGGGCGTGATCGAGGAAAGCGAGCGCGCGATCATTTCGGGCGTCGTGCGGCTTGCCGACCGGCCGGTTCGCGAAGTGATGACGCCGCGCATCGATGTCGACTGGATCGATATCGCGTCGGACGCCGACGCGGTGCGGGCAAAGCTCCTCGACACGCCGCACACCCGGCTGCCGGTGGCGCGCGGATCGGTGGACGATATCGTCGGCGTGGTGCAGGCGCGCGACATCGCCGGCGCGCTGTTTCGCGGCGAGACGCTCAGCCTCGAGAAGCTGACGCGCTCGGCCAAGGTCATCCACGATCAGGTCGATGCGATGGATGCGCTTGAAAACCTGCGCGCGGCAGAGATTCCGATGCTGCTGGTCCATGATGAATATGGCCATTTCGAAGGGCTGGTCACACCGGCCGACCTGCTGTCGGCGATCGCGGGCGAGTTTGCGTCGGACCAGGATATCGGCAGCGAACCGTTCGTTACCGAGCGCGAAGACGGCAGCCTGCTGATCGCCGGATCGATGCCCGCCGACCAGATGGCCGATCGGCTGGGGATCGAACTGGGCGACGACCGCGACTATGCGACGGCGGCGGGCCACGCGCTGGCAATCCTGAAGCATCTGCCGACCGAAGGGGAAAAGTTCACCGACAGGGGCTGGATGTTCGAGATCGTCGATATGGACGGCCGCAAGATCGACAAGCTGCTGGTGAGCGAAGTGCGCAAGCCGAAGGATGAGGCGGACGAGTGATGCGAGCCGCCGCGGCTTAAAGCCACAAAAGTCCCGCGTGCGCGCGTTCAAAATGTGTCCTTTGTGGCTTTAAGCGGCGCTGCGTCCTCGCGCAGCGCCGAGCGGACGATGTCCATGTCGGGGCCGCCGCTGACGTCGATCGCCCCGCCGCGCAGGATTCGGACGGTGGTGACGCCGTTGATCGCGCGATCCATCGCATAGTCGAATTGACGCATACGGCCCATCGACAGGGCGCGGTCCCAAGCGGCCGCGAAGCTGCCCGCACCGGGACGTTCGCGGAGGCGGTAGGCCGAACGACGGCCCATGCCGATTGCCTTCGCAGCTTGTCCGACCGAGCCCATCGCCTCAAGCGCGCGGATGAAATTGGCCTGGGTATCGGGCGCCCAGCCGTCGGCGCGATGGCGCTGTCGGGGTACGGGGGTGAAAGCGAGGCAGGTGCCGGCGAGCAGCGAAGCGGGCGGGATGCTGTGTTCCATCCACCAATAGGGAGCATGGCCGGATAATGTAGGAAAGGGGTTTTCGGCTATGGTCGGCTTTGGGGTGGGAGGCGGACGCTCTGGCTTTTTAAAATCCGGAAACGGGAGACTATCCAGCGTTCGACTGCAAGGTGTCGACAAACACCCATAGGTTCCTCGCCGCGATCAAACCGCAAATGGCCACAGCAATCCAAAATCCGCGCGGATCGGACGCCCGAATAAGACTGGATTTTCCAAACGAATATGGAAACCTGTCCGCCCGAAAAGCAGAAATCCCCACGCTCATCGGGGCCATGAAAAGGCAAAATTTACCAACGATGCGGAACCCGAATAGCCACGTCGCAACCCCCAACGCGATCAGTGTAAACGCAGTTGGCAAATTCTCGCGAGAGATGATTGAGGAAGCGAACACCGACCTAGATTAGCGTCCTTTCGGACGTCCGCAACCGGTCGATTGCTGTCAATGCATCCGGATCGGGGGCGAATGGTGGGCACGGGATAGTGTGCGGCCTTTCCCCCTTCGTCATCCCGGATCAAGTCCCGGATGACGACAAGGAAAATCCTCCCCATCGCTGCGCCACAGGGAGGATATGATCGCCGGCAAACGGTCGAAGCCGGCCGCTATAGCTCGCCGCCGAGTGCCCCATATTTCGCTTCGAACCCGGCCTTGTCGCCGCGGGCAAGATAGCCCGCCTGGTCGACGATCGCGTCGCGCGCGATGCGGCCCTGGAAGGCGCCGAGTTGCGGGTCGATGGCCGCGACGTCGGCATCGGTCCAGTCGGCGATCTGCCGGAAGCTGGTGACGCCGAGGCCGTTCAGCAGCGCCACCATCTTGGGGCCAACGCCCTTCAGCAGTTGCAGATTGTCCGCCTTGGCGGCCGGAGCAGGGACGGGTTCGGGCGCAGGCGGCGGAGCGGTCGGTTCCTCGGGCACGACAATCGCGGACTCGGAGGTCGGCGCGGGCTCGGGAGCCGGCGCAGGCTCGGTCTGTGGAGCGGGTTCGGGTGTCGCGGGAGGCGGGGTTTCCGCGACCGGTGCGGCCGGAACGGTCGGCTCTTCCGGAAGGTCGGCGACCGGTTCCGGCGTGGGCTCGGACGTCGGGGCGGGTGCTGGTTCAGGTTCGGGCGGCGGGGGCGCGTCTGCCACCGGCTTCGGTGTCGGGGCGGGCGGCGGCGTGGCGGCGACGGGCGCGGGTGCCGGCTCTTTCGGTTTGAAGCGCGCGGGCTCGGCGGCGATGATCTCGGGCTTTACCGCTTCGAGCGGCTTGCGCGGCTCGGCCGCCGGCGCGACCGGGGTTTCGAACTCCTGCGGCGTTTTGCGGCCAAGGAGCCACCATAGCAGAACGACCGCGACGACGAGGCCGACGACCGCGATGATCCAATTGTCCTGAAGCCACGCCATGTTGATCTCCCTGTCTTGCGGTCAGCCTATGCGGCAGCGTCATTCGCGTCCAGCCGCCGTCTTTCATTATTTGTCATTCCGGCGAAGCCCGGAGTCTCGACCACGCCATCGACCGCACCGGGGGGATCCCGGCTTTCGCCGGGATAACGGATTCAGGCTATTTCCCCTCGCGCGCGACTTCGCGCCAGCCGATGTCGCGGCGGCAGAAGCCGGTGGGGAAATCGAGCTTGTCCACCGCGGCATAGGCCCGCGCCTGCACCTCGGTGACCGTCTTGCCCGTCGCGGTCACGTTCAGCACCCGGCCCCCCGCGGCGACGATCCGGCCGTCTTCGCGCGCGGTGCCGGCATGGAAGACGCGCACGCCGCCCGCCTCGGCATCGGCGATGCGCCGGATCGCGCCACCCTTTTCGGGCGTTCCGGGGTAGCCGTTCGCGGCCATCACGACGGTGAGCGCATAGTCGTGTGAAAAAGCGGGGGTCGGGGCACCGGCAAGATTGCCGGTGGCGGCGGCATGGAGCAGCGCCGCGAAGTCGCCCCTGAAGCGCATCATCAGCACCTGGCATTCGGGATCGCCGAAACGGCAATTATACTCGATCAGTTTCGGGCCGTCATCGGTCAGCATCAGTCCGGCGAAGAGGACGCCGATATAAGGCGTTTCTTCGGCGGCGAGGGTGGCGACGGTCGGCCGGATGATGCGGTCCATGACCTGCGCCTCGATCCCGGCGGTCAGCACCGGTGCGGGGCTGTAGGCGCCCATGCCGCCAGTGTTCGGGCCGGTGTCGCCGTCGCCGACGCGCTTGTGGTCCTGCGCGCTGCCGAAGGCGATGACGTCGGTGCCGTCGGAGAGCGCGAAGAAGCTCGCTTCCTCGCCTGTCATATATTCCTCGATCACCACTTCGGCACCGGCGTTGCCAAAGGCGCCGTCGAACATGTCCGCGATCGCGGCGTCGGCGTCCTCGCGCGTCTCGGCGATGATCACGCCCTTGCCCGCGGCAAGGCCGTCGGCCTTGATCACGACGGGGATCGAAAATCCGTCGAGAACCGCCAGCGCCTCTTCCGCGCTGGTGCAGCGGACATAGGCGGCGGTCGGGATGCCGGCGCGGGCGCAAAGATCCTTGGTGAAGCCTTTCGATCCTTCCAGCCGGGCCGCGGCGGCGCCCGGGCCAAAGGTCGCTATGCCCATGTCGCGCAGCCGGTCGGCAAGCCCGGCGACGAGCGGTGCTTCGGGGCCGACGACGACGAAGTCGATGGCATGCGCGCGAACGAACGCGATCAGCCCGTCCAGATCGTCGATGGCGACGGGGACGCATTCGGCGTAAAGTTCGATCCCCGGATTGCCCGGCGCGGCATAGAGCTTGGCGCAGCTTGGCGATTGTGCCAACTGCCAGCTCAGCGCATGTTCGCGGCCGCCCGACCCGATGAGCAGGATATTCATGACAGTCCCTTTTCCCGATCCGGCGTCCGACGATGGCACCGAAGCGCGGCTGTTAGCCGAGGCGGCGCCCGGCGACAATGTCGGTCGGTCGCCATCCGGCGACGGGGCGCCCGCGCTGTCGGTCAGCCAATTGTCGGCGGCGATCAGGCGGGCGGTCGAAGACGGCTTTGCGCGCGTCCGCGTGCGCGGCGAGCTGTCGGGCGCGAAGCGCGCGGCGTCCGGGCATTTCTATGCGGCGCTGAAGGACGACAACGCGCTGATCGACATGGTGATGTGGAAGGGACAGGCGGCACGCCTCGCGTTCCGGCCCGAGGACGGGATCGAAGTGATCGCGACCGGCAAGCTGACCACCTATCCCGGCCGTTCGAAGTACCAGCTCGTCGTCGAAACGCTCGAGGTCGCGGGCGAAGGCGCGCTGATGCTGCTGTTCGAAAAGCTGAAGGCGCGGCTGGGCGATGAAGGACTGTTCGATCGGGGGCGCAAGCAGCCGCTGCCCTATCTGCCGCAGGTGATCGGTGTCGTGACCTCGCCGACCGGGGCGGTGATCCGCGATATTCTGCATCGCCTGGCCGATCGCTGCCCGACGCGGGTGATCGTCTGGCCGGTGCTGGTGCAGGGCGAGGGCGCGGCGGCGCAGGTCGCGAAGGCCGTGCGCGGGTTCGACGCGATCGCGCCCGGCGGGCCGGTGCCGCGCCCAGACCTTGTCATCGTCGCGCGCGGCGGCGGCTCGATCGAGGATTTGTGGGCGTTCAACGAAGAGGTCGTCGTGCGTGCGATCGCCGAATGCCGCATCCCGACGATCAGCGCCGTGGGGCATGAAACCGACGTGACGCTCGCCGACTATGTCGCCGATGTCCGCGCGCCGACCCCGACCGCCGCCGCCGAAATGGCGGTGCCGGTGCGCGCCGAGTTGCAGGCGCAGCTCGCGACCTGGGGCGCCCGGATCATCGGCGCGGCGAACCGGCAGCAGGCGCTGGCCGGCGAGCGGCTGGCGGCGCTGGCGCGTCACCTGCCGAAGCGCGAGGCGCTCTATGCGCCGCAACGCCAGCGGCTTGACGAGCAGGGCGACCGGATCGACCGCGCGCAGCGGCAGCGGCTCGCCGTCGTTGCCGAGCGGTTGGCGACGCGGTCGGGGGCGTTGCGACCGGTGCTGCTCGCGCGGCGTTGGGACCGGGATCGCGCGCGGCTCGAAGGGCTGGGACGCCTGCTCGGTTCGCTCGATCCGCGGGCGCTTCTGTCGCGGGGCTATGCAATGGTGCGCGATGCCGGGGGCGCAATCGTCACCACCGCCGCGAAAGCGAGGGCGGCCAGCGATCTCAGGCTGCAGTTCGCCGATGGCGAGGTGCCGGTTGAGGTTGCCGGAAGCGATGCGACGCCGTCAACGATCGCTGCGAAACCGCTGCGCAAGGCGCCGCCGGGTGCGCCGGGCCGGGGGCAGGGCGAGCTCTTTTGACCGCAGCGGGGGTGGCCGGACGTCCCGATCCTGTTATAACCGCGGCGATGACTTACGCCCGAACGGACCTCGAATCATGTTGATCGCCAGCCGCAACCGCCTTGCCCGCCTGCATTTCGGACCCAATGGGTTCCGGGTTCTGTCGCCTGGCGACCATGTGTTGTGCGCGGTGAGCGGAGCGCCGATCGGCCTTGATGAGCTGCGTTACTGGTCGGTCGCGCGGCAGGAGCCCTATGCGACCGCGGCGATTTCGGTGCAGGCCGCGCTCGACGCCGGGGCATGAGGCGGCGTATCGGGCCGCGTTTCGGCGCGGTACTGCCTTTGCTGGCGATCGCCGCGAGCTGTGTTCCGGCGAGCGAAGTGCCAGCGGCGTCCGGCGCGGCGCCTGTCGTGGCGCCGCAACCGCCAGCCCCGCCACCTGCCCTTCCGCCGGAACCTTCGGTTCCCGTTCGAGCGGACTTCGCGCTGCGCGGCGCAGCGGAACAGGGGGGCGCGCTGACGGGTCGGGTTCCGCAGGGAACCCGCTCGCTCGCGCTCGATGGCAAGCCGGTCGCGTTTGCGACCGACGGTCGGTTCCTGATCGCGTTCGACCGCGATGCGGCGGCATCGGCGATGCTCGTCGCGACCTTCGCCAGCGGCCGCACCCTCGAACAGCCGATCAGCGTCGCGCCGGGGAGTTGGCGCGTCGAATATGTCAACACGCCCTATCGGGGCAGCGCGACGAGCGACGCCGATTTCGAGCGACGCCGCCCGGCCGAACTCGCGCAGATCGCCGCGGCGCGGGCCGTGGCGGTTGAGTCCGATGGCTGGAAACAGGCTTTCCGTTGGCCAGTTGTCGGGCGGTTGTCGGGGTTTTTCGGGTCGCAGCGGATCTACCAAGGCAAGCCCGGCGCTTATCATGGCGGGACCGACATCGCGGTGCCGGCCGGAACCCCCTTTGTCGCGCCGGCCGACGGCGTCGTGACGCTCGCTGCCGCGGTGCCCTTCACGCTGGAGGGCAATTTGCTGATCGTCGACCATGGCATGGGCCTGTCGAGCGCCTTTTTGCATTGCCAGCGGCTCGACGTGAAGGTCGGCGACCGCGTCGTGCAGGGCCAACAGCTCGGGGCGGTCGGCCGGACGGGGCGTGCGAACGGTCCGCATCTGCACTGGGGACTGAAGTGGCGCGACGCACGGCTCGATCCGGGCAAGCTGGCGGGCCCGATCGGCGGTTGACCGCAGCCTGTTTGAGGTAAACTGGTTTCCACTGAAACAAAGTTTCCGCCATGCCGGGCAGCAGTGGCATAGTATGTCGCGGAGTCCTCGGGCTGTTGCAAATACGTCACAATGGCTGTCGAAACCGTCGGAGTCGCGCCAATTTTCCTTTACTCCACATGAATGACCGGTCATCCCGCACGCTATCGGGGCATCTGTGGGTCGGCGTCACGCCGGTGCAGAGGGGGCCCAGGTACCATCACCATCAGTAGCAAGGGACTGCACTGTGAAAACCACTCAATATTCCAAGCTGAAGCTTAGCGCCGCACCGCTCGTGCTGAGCGTCGCGCTGGTTTCGGCTCCTGCCTATGCGCAGGATGCGGCCGAAGAGGGCGCCGCTCCGAACTCGGAAATCGTCGTCACCGGTACGCTGATCCGCAACCCGAACCTCGAACAGTCGACCCCGGTCAACGTCACCACCTCCGACGTCATCGAACTCAAGCAGTCGAACGTCGCGGAAGAAGTTCTGCGCGAAATGCCCGGCGTCGTCCCGAACATGGGTTCGGCGGTGAACAACGGCAACTCGGGCGGCTCGTATGTCGATCTTCGTGGCCTCGGCTCGACCCGCAACATTGTCCTGCTGAACGGCAACCGCGTCGCTCCGTCGGACGTCAACGGCCGCGTCGACCTCAACAACATCCCGCTGGCCCTGATCGAGCGCGTCGACGCGCTGACCGGTGCGGCGGTGACCACCTATGGTGCCGACGCCATCACCGGCGTTGTCAACTTCGTGACCAAGCGCGATTTCGCGGGTCTGGAAGTCGCCGCTTCGGAACAGATTACCGAAAAGGGCGACGGCAACGTCTTCCGCGTCGATGCGACGATCGGTGCGAATTTCGACGACGGTCGCGGTAATGCCGTTCTCAGCATCGGTTATCAGCAGGCGGACGCCGTTTATCAGGGTGACCGCGCTTTCTCGAACAACACGCTCGACAGCTATTCGAACACGTTCGTGGGTTCGGGTACGTCGGTTCCGTCGCGCTTCTCGGGTACGCGCGGTCTGACCAACGGGGTGCCGAACACGATCGCCCAGTACACCGATACCGGCGCGACCGTTCCGAACCCGAACTACGACCCGACCGATCCGACCAGCCCGGCGACTCTGCCGGTCCTGGCGCTGACCGCCGGTGGCGCAGCGAACGGTGCGGTTCGTCAGGTCAATGCGGCTGGCCAGGCGGTCGGTACGTTCCAGACCTACAACTTCAACCCGTTCAACATCTTCCAGACGCCGTTTGAACGCTACAACATCTATGGCCAGGCCAATTACGAGGTCTCGGACGCGGTTGAAGTCTATACGCGCGGCATGTTCTCGAAGAACACCGTGTCGACGATCATCGCGCCGTCGGGTTCGTTCGGCGGTACCGTCACGATCAACCTGAACAACCCGTTCCTGCCGGCCGCGCTGCGCAACCAGTTCTGCGCACTGAACGTGGCGCCGGTGGTCAATGGTGTGAATGGGGCAGGTGCCTCGGTTTCGGGCCAGACGGCTTACACTCCGCAGTTTACCCAAGCCCAGTGCGACGCCGCTGCGACCGCAACCGGCCGCAGCGATCCGAACTACCGCGAAGTCACGGTGGCGCTCAGCCGCCGTACGCCGGAAGTCGGTCCGCGTATCAGCAACTACCAGACGACCTTCTTCGACTATCGTGTCGGCGCCCGTGGCGGCATCACCGATTCGATCGACTGGAACGTCGAGGGTGCGTACGGCGAATCCGAAAACATCCAGAGCATCAATGGATACACGCTGCAGTCGCGCTTCCGTGAAGCGGCGCTGTCGAACGACGGCGTGACCTGTCAGAGCGGCAACGGGAACTGCGTCCCGGTCAACCTGTTCGGCCCCGAAGGTTCGATCACGCCGGAAGCGGCCCGTTTCCTTTCGGAAAAGAGCACCTCGGTCAACCGCACGTCGCTGGCCCAGGCTCGCGCCGTCATCTCGGGCGACCTCGGTTTCACGTCGCCGGGCGCGGTGCAGCCGATCGGTTTCGCGATCGGTGGCGAATATCGCAAGTACAAGGCGCAGCAGTCGTCCGACCTCCTCGCCAAGACGCCGGGTGAACTCGGCGGCGCCGGCGGCGCGGCTCCGGACATCGATGGCGGCTATGACGTCTATGAAGCTTATGCCGAAGTCGTCGCTCCGCTGATCGAGGACAAGCCCTTCTTCGAAAGCCTGACCCTCGAAGCCGGTATCCGTTACTCGGATTACAGCATTGAAGGCGCTGGCGGGTATAACACCACCACCTGGAAGGCCGGCGGTAGCTGGGAACCGGGCGCGGGCGTCAAGTTCCGTGGTAACTACAGCCGCGCGGTCCGTGCCCCCAACATCGGCGAACTCTTCACGCCGCTGTCGGTCGGCCTGACCAACCTCGGCATCGATCCCTGCGCTGGCGCTGCCCCGCTGGGTGATGCCAACCTGCGCGCGATCTGTATCGCTCAGGGCGCTCCGGCCGGTACGATCGGTACGATCGAGAACCCGACCGCGGCCCAGGCGAACATCACGGCCGGCGGTAACCTGAACCTGCAGCCGGAAAAGGCCGACACCTGGACGCTGGGCGTCGTGTGGCAGCCTGATTTCCTGCCGCGCTTCAACATGTCGCTCGACTATTACAACATCAAGATCAATAACGTTATCGGTGCTCCGCTGCCGGGCGACATCATCGAAGCCTGCTTCGGTGCGTCGGGTGCCAACAGCGCGACCGATCCTGCTTGTACGACGATCCGTCGTAACCCGATCACGGGTGGTCTTGACGGTGACCCGGCGACGACGGGCGGCCTCTTCGGTCAGACCAACAATCTGGGTCGCCTGTACACCGACGGCTTCGACCTGCTGATGAACTGGGGCACCGACCTCGGCTTCGCCAGCCTCGACTGGTCGTTCGTCGGTAACTGGACGCGCCACTCGAAGTTCAACTCGAACGTCGCGAATCCCGACTCGATCAACCGTGAGTGCGTTGGCTATTACAGCGTGAACTGCTCGTTCACGGGTTCGATCCAGCCGGAATTCCAGTTCTCGCAGCGCTTCACGCTCGGCTTCGACAAGGTCGATCTGTCGCTGCTGTGGCGCTGGCAGGACGCGGTTTCGTTCGAACCCCTGCAGCTTCAGGCTGATATCGCTGCGGCGGTCGATGCCGGCACCGACCCGGTCAATGGTTGCCCCGATCCGACGGGCACCGATGACAATGGTTGCGTCGTCGATCCGCAGTTCCGCAAGATCAAGTCGAAGCATTATTTCGACCTGACCGCGCGCTTCAACATCAGCGAAAACCTGACGTTCACGGCGACCGTGCAGAACCTGCTCGACAAGGGCCCGCCGATCGTCGGCAACACGATCGGTTCGACCACCTACAACAGCGGCAACACCTTCCCGTCGTCCTACGACGCGCTGGGCCGCCGTTATGCGGTGTCGGCGAAGCTGAAGTTCTAGTCGCTTCACGCTTCGGCAAGAATTGGGGGCGGACAGCGATGTCCGCCCCTTTTTCTATGTCCGGTTCGTGCTGGCTGTCTGGATTGGCGAGGCTGATGTCGCGGCCGCCGCGTTGCCGTTGCCCCGGCGCGTTGCCGCCGGAGGCCTCCGCGATCAGCGCACCAGAAGCGGGCGCGGCAAGGCCAGCGGAATATCGAACCGGGCGGCGACGACCTCGGCCCAGCCGATCACCTGGTCGATCTCTTCGCCATAGGCCGCCTCGGCGGCGGCGAGGTCGCGCTGACGCTCGCCCGCTGCGAAGGTGGCGCCCGATTTACTGTTGCGTCCGAGCGCGGGGTGTGCCGCGATCGCATCGCGATCGGCCGGCAGGCCGTAATGAGCGAGGGCCGCGGTGACCGCGGCGACCGGATCGGCCGTGAGCGTCTCGCTGTCGAGCGAGGCGAAGCGATCGGGCGCTCCGTCGAGGAACGCCGCGAACGCCTGTTGCTGGGCGAGCCAGCCGACCGCCGCGACCTGAAGGTCCGACTGACGGAAATAGTCGCGCGGCTCGAAACCGAGCTGGACATATCCGTCGGCGAGGTAGGATTCGAGCAGTTCGCGGCACCAGAGCCGGCACCAGATACCCTTGCGCGCGACGGAAAGCAGAAACGCTCGCAGCGGCGCGTGGAGGAGAAGCGCGCGCGCTTGCGGGCGCAGCATCAAGGCGCCGCGGGCGAGTGGGTTGAAAATGTTCGAAGGCTTGACGATCACCGCTTCCCCATCGGTCAGCGGCCGCGCAAGCATGGCGAGTGCATCGTCCATCGCGCGGCCGTGCGCGCGCGGCTCGGCGCCGCGGCGGCGCCAGCCAACCATGTCGTTGAGCAGGACGGGTTCGGACAGGCCCGTCGCGACGCCCGGTCGGTCGAAGGCCTGAACCAGCATCGTCGAGGCGCAATAGGCCGAGTGAAGCAGGAAGTGGAGCGGCGGTTCCGGCGACGCGGCGGCCAGGCGGCAGTCGCTGCGCCGCAGGACTACGGGTGCGCTCTCTTCGCCAAGATACTGGTCGGTGAGAAAGGGAACTTCGGCCCGCGCATCGCGGGACACGCGGCGAAAATGGAAGGCGTCGTGACCGGGATCGTAACGATGCGCGAGCCACCCGGCATCGCCGATGATGGTCGCTACGGAGGGCGCGGCGGTCATCAATCGACCTTGCCGATTGCGCCGCCCGATGGCAAGCATGGCCATGACCAGCGCGACCCCGCCCGCATCCGCCGTCGAAGCCAATCGCCTTGGCATTGCGGCCCTGCAATCGGGCGATCCGCAGGCCGCCGCCACACATTTCGCCGCTGCCGTCGCCGCCGATCCGCGATCGGGCGCGCTGCACCGCAACCTCGCTTCGGCCTGGCGTGCGCTTGACGATGCGCCGAAGGAAATCGCGGCGCTCGACATCGCGCTGTCGATCGATCGTCGCGACCTGATGGCGTGGATCCGCAAGGCCGAACGCCATGAAGCGCTTGGTGAAGGCGGTCAGGCGTTGGCCGCGTGGAGCGCGGCGGTGTCGCTCGGCGCGCAGCTCGACCCGGTGCCGCCGCCGCTTGCGCCGTTGCTCGCGCAGGGGCAGGCTTTCATCGACGGGGCGACCGGTGCGATGTTCGCGGCGGCGTCGGACGCCTTTCGCGTTCTTCGCGGCGATTTGTCGGAAACCGAGGCGCGGCGCGGCGAGGCCTTCATCGCCAGCGCGCTGGGGCGGCGGCGCGTCTATCACAACGAATGCGCGGGCATTTTCTATCCCTTCCTGCCCGCCGACGAGTTTTTCGACCAGCATCATTTCCCCTGGTTCGCCAACATCGAAGCGCAGGTGCCGGCGATCCGTGCCGAACTGATGGCGCTGCTTGCCGATCCGGGCGAGGCGCTTCGTCCCTATGTACGGATGGATGCGGGGACGCCCGAATCGATCTGGTCGGGGCTCGACAACCGGCTCGACTGGGGCGCCTGCTTCCTGTGGGAATATGGCGAACCCAACCAGCCCGTCCTCGACCGCTGTCCCGCCACGGCGGCGGCGCTGGCGGCGGTTCCGGGGGCGCGCATTCCCGGCCGTGCACCAAGCGCCTTTTTCTCGATGCTGAAGCCGCGCACGCGCATCCCGCCGCATACCGGCGTCACGAACACCCGTGCCATCGTCCACCTGCCGCTGATCGTGCCGCCGGGATGCGGGTTCCGTGTCGGCGGCGAAACGCGGGCGTGGGAGGAGGGCCGGGCCTTTGCCTTTGACGATACCATCGAGCATGAAGCGTGGAACGACAGCGATGAACTGCGCGCGGTGCTGATCTTCGACGTGTGGAATCCTCATCTGACGACAGGCGAGCGCGAGCTGTTGCTGCGCTATTTCGCGTCGGCCGATGCGTCGGGATATGCGGTGGCGCGGTAATTCGGGTTCGCCGAACTAGCTCCATCCTCGATCGAAAATCCGCTTTGCGAAAGGCCATAGGCCAAATATGATGGCCAAATGAGGCTGCGGGTCCTGCCCGCGGCAGGAGGACCATGATGACCCGGATTCTACCCATGCTTGCCGCTGCGGCGTTGCTCGCCGCGCCTGCCGCTTTCGCTGCCGAGGGAGCGACCCCGGTTGACCGCGCGCCGCCCACCAAGACGCCGTCGGCGATGACGCCGACCGAGATCAAGGCGTACAATGCCGGCCTTCCCGAGACGCATCCCTATTTCATCAAGTGCCGCAAAACGCTGGAGCTTGGCTCGCTGGTGAAGAAGGTTCGCGTTTGCCACACGAACGAAAAATGGAAGGAAGTGATCGCGAACAGCAGCCAGAATGCGCGCGATGCGACCGAGGCCTTCACCAGCAAGGGCGGCAGTTCGTCCAACTGATTGTCAGATTGATCGGAAAGGGGAGAGACGATGCACAGAGCCGCCAGTCTGGCGTTGCTGATCTTCCTGTCGGCGGCGCCCGTCCTTGCCAGCGAAGGCGATACGCCGCTTGCGCGTGCGCCGTCGGATATGACCGGCGCCGAGATCGACCTTTACAATCAGGGCCGCGCATCGACCGACGACGACTATATCCGCTGCCGCCGCCTCGAGCAGGTCGGCTCGCTCGTCAAGAAACTGCGTGTCTGCAACACCAATGCCGATTGGAAGCGGATCGCCGACAGGGGCAATCAGGAGGCGCGCGATTCCATGGAGTGGATTCAGCGCGGCTTCAGCAGTTCACAGGAACCAAAGGACCAGATCATGCCGTCGACGGGGCGACCGCAATAACAGGAGGCATAAGGTGATTAATATGGTGATCGCACTGGCGTTGTCGGCAATGGCCGCACCAACGGCCGCAACCGCAACCGCAACCGCAACCGACAGTGCAGAGCGTCGCCCGCCGCTCGACCGGCCCGCATCGACGATGACGGGAACAGAGATAAAGGCGTATAATCAGGGCCTTGACCCTGTCCATCCGGATTTCATCAAGTGCCGGAAGATCGAGGAGATCGGGTCGCTGGTGAAGAAGGCGCGTGTCTGCCACACCAATGACGAGTGGAAACAGTTGTGGGTTCAGGGCAACCAGGACTCGCGTGACACGGTGGACGCCTATGCCAGCAAGTTTAGCGATTGTCGTCATACGGGAGGCTGCTGAGTCGGCCGAACCGGCGAGGATAGGAGGCTTTGATGAACCCGACGATGATGGTTCTGGCGCTGGCTACCGGCGCCGCTCCGGCGGTCGAAGAGCGTCGGCCACCCCTCGACCGGCCGGCGTCGACGATGACGGGCAGTGAGATCAAGGCCTATAACGTCGGCCTTGCGCCGACCCATCCCGACTTCATCAAATGCCGCAAGATCGAGGAGATCGGGTCGCTGGTGAAGAAGGCGCGCGTCTGTCACACCAATGACGAGTGGAAAAAGCTCTGGGTTCAGGGCAACCAGGACTCGCGCGACACGCTGGATCATTTTACCAGCAAGGCGAGCAGCTGTTCGCCGATGGGGCCCTGCTGAAACCAGCAGCGGCTTTTGCGGATTGGAAAGGGCGGCATCTCTGCCGCCCTTTCTGACTTTCTGATCACGCGGGCGTGAGTTTCAGGGCACCGTCGCCTTCATCGACGTGGATCGTGGATCCATCGCGAACCTCGCCCTTCAGGATGAGGTCGGCGAGCGGATCCTGCAGATATTTCTGCACGGCACGCTTCAGCGGCCGTGCACCATATACCGGATCATAGCCGACCCGGCCGAGCCAGGTGCGCGCCGCGTCGGTCAGAGCGAGCGTCACCTTGCGATCGGCGAGCAGCTTTTGCACCCGCGCGACCTGGATATCGACGATCCCGCCCATATGCTGCTGCGCGAGCCGGTTGAAGAGCACGATCTCGTCGAGCCGGTTCAGGAACTCCGGCCGGAAATGCGCGCGCACGACTTCCATCACCGCGGGTTCGGCCTGTTCGACCGGCGCGTCGTCGGGGAGCGCGGCGATCGCCTGGCTGCCGAGGTTCGACGTCAGGATGATCAGCGTGTTGGTGAAATCGACCGTGCGGCCCTGCCCGTCGGTCAGCCGGCCGTCGTCGAGTACCTGCAGGAGGATGTTGAAGACGTCGGCATGGGCCTTTTCAACTTCGTCGAACAGCACGACCTGATAGGGACGGCGACGCACCGCCTCGGTCAGGGTGCCCCCCTCCTCATAACCGACATAGCCCGGAGGCGCGCCGACAAGCCGCGCGACGCTGTGCTTTTCCATGAATTCGGACATGTCGATGCGGACCATCGCATTGTCGTCGTCAAACAGGAACCGTGCGAGCGCCTTGGTCAGTTCGGTCTTGCCGACGCCCGTCGGCCCCAGGAACAGGAAGCTGCCGAGCGGCCGGTTCGGATCCTGCAACCCCGCGCGTGCGCGTCGCACCGCGGTCGAGACGGCGCGGACGGCCTCGTCCTGCCCGATCACGCGGCCGCTCAGCGTGTCTTCCATGCCCAGCAGCTTTTCGCGCTCGCCCTCCATCATCCGATCGACGGGGATGCCGGTCCATTTGCTGACCACGGCGGCGATGTCGTCGGCGGTGACCTCTTCGCGCAGCATCGCATTGCCTGCGGCGGCCTGCGCTTCCTCGAGCCGTTTTTCCAAGCCCGGAATCGTGCCGTAGGACAGTTCGCCCGCCTTCGCGAGATCGCCGGCGCGCTGCGCCTGATCGAGCGCCGAGCGCGCGGCGTCGAGCTCTTCCTTGATCCTCGCCTCGGCGTGGATCTTGTCCTTTTCGGCCTGCCATTTCTGGGTAAGCTCGGCCGACTGCTGTTCGAGATTGGCGAGTTCCGCCTGCAACGAGGCAAGCCGGTCCTTCGACGCCGCGTCGCTTTCCTTGCCGAGCGCGGATTCTTCGATCTTCATCTGGATGATCCGGCGGTCGAGCGTCTCGATTTCCTCGGGCTTCGATTCGACTTCCATGCGGATGCGGCTTGCCGCCTCGTCCATCAGGTCGATCGCCTTGTCCGGCAGGAAGCGGTCGGAGATGTAGCGGTTCGACAGCGTCGCCGCAGCGACGATCGCGCCGTCAGTGATGCGCACGCCGTGGTGCAGTTCGTACTTCTCCTTGAGCCCGCGCAGGATCGAGATCGAATCCTCGACCGTCGGTTCGCCGACGAACACCGGCTGGAATCGCCGCTGGAGCGCGGGGTCCTTTTCGACATGCTTGCGATATTCGTCCAGCGTGGTCGCGCCGATGCAGTGAAGCTCGCCGCGCGCGAGCGCGGGCTTCAGGAGGTTCGAGGCGTCCATCGCGCCCTCGCCCTTGCCCGCGCCGACAAGCGTGTGCATCTCGTCGATGAACAGGATGATCTCGCCCTCGGCGGCCTTCACATCGTCGAGCACGCCCTTCAGCCGCTCTTCGAACTCGCCACGATATTTGGCGCCCGCGATCAGTGCCCCCATGTCGAGCGACAGCAGGCGGCGGTCCTTCAAACTGTCGGGCACGTCGCCATTGACGATGCGAAGCGCCAGCCCCTCGGCGATTGCGGTCTTGCCGACGCCGGGTTCGCCGATCAGTACCGGATTGTTCTTGGTCCGGCGCGCGAGGATCTGGATTGTGCGCCGGATTTCCTCGTCGCGGCCGATCACCGGGTCGAGCTTGCCCTCGCGCGCGACTTCGGTGAGGTCGCGCGCGAACTTCTTGAGCGCGTCATAGCGGTCTTCGGCCGACGCGCTGTCGGCGGCACGGCCGCCGGTAAGCTTGGCGATCGCGGCGTTGAGCGCTTCGGGCTTCACGCCCGCATCGGCGAGGACCTTGCCGACCGGGGTGCCCGGCGCAAGGTCCATGGCAAGCAGGATATTCTGGACGGCGACGAACTCGCTCCCGGCCTTGGCCGCGACCTGTTCGGCCTGGTCCAGCAGCCGCACGGCGTCATTGTCGAGTCCCGGCGTTTGTTGCGCGCCCGAACCCGACACGGCGGGAACCTTGGCGAGCAGCGCGTCGATGCCGGCACCCGCGCGGGCAACGTCGCCGCCGCTTTCGCGGATCAGGCCTGCCGCCATGCCCTGATTGTCTTCGAGCAGCGCCTTCGCGATATGCTCGGGCGAGATCCGCTGGTGGTTCATGCGGATGGCGATCGTCTGCGCCGCCTGCAGGAAGCCCTTGGCGCGGTCGGTAAATTTTTCGAGGTTCATGTGGATAAGCCCCTTTCTCGCTGTCAGAGATAGTGTTGCCATTGTGCAACACAAGAGGGCGCACGCGGATATGAAATCCGGCATCGACAAACGACAGTCGCTTGCCTTCGACGAACAGGCCCGCCACACAGGCGCGCCTGCCATGCGTCAAAAGGGTCGAAGATGCTGCGACGGATTTTTCTGGGACTTCTGGTGCTGGTCGTCGTGGCCGCGGCCGCGCTTGCCGTCTGGGAGCCGCTGACCGCGAAGCCGCCCGCCGCGCCGACCTTCAAGCCGACCGACGTCCAGATTGCCCGCGACAAGTTCGGGGTGCCGCACATCTTTGGAAAGACCGACGCCGACGTCGCCTATGGCATCGCCTTCGCGCATGCCGAGGATGATTTTTCGACCTTGCAGGAAGTTCTCGCGATGACGCGCGGGCGGGCCGGCGCGATGCTGGGCGCCGACGGGGCGAAGGTCGATTACGCCGCCGCGCTGCTCGATATTCGCAAGACCACGACGCGCGACTGGCCGCGGTTGCCGAAGGACGTCCAGATTCTCTTCACCGCCTATGCCGCCGG
This sequence comes from Sphingopyxis sp., assembly GCF_016793825.1. Classification (GTDB taxonomy): domain Bacteria; phylum Pseudomonadota; class Alphaproteobacteria; order Sphingomonadales; family Sphingomonadaceae; genus Sphingopyxis. The sequence goes on along the minus strand of NZ_JAEULM010000021.1, from coordinate 29,527 downwards.
GCTCAACCATTATGCCGACAAGCATCCGGACGAAGTGCGGTTGTCGGGCCTGTTTCCCGTGACGGGCGAGGACGTCGTCGCGGGTTTCGTGCTGCGTTCGCCTTTCTTCTTCGGGCTCGATTCGGTGCTGGGCGGGCTGACCGAGGACAAGCCGCTCGGCCGCGAAGGCGGGCCGTCGCTCGACGCCAAGGGTAAGCTGATCCCGCGCGAGCTGACGCCGGTGGGCCGCGATCCCGAAGCCAACGGGTCGAACGGCATGGCGGTCGCGCCGGCGCGATCGACCGACGGCGCGACGCGGCTCGTCTCGAACTCGCACCAGCCATGGACCGGCGGCGTGGCCTGGTATGAACTGGTCGTGCATTCGGGCGAGGGCTGGGATTTCGCGGGGGCGAATTTCCCCGGATCGCCTTACCCCTTCCTCGGTCACAACAAATATCTCGGCTGGACCAATACGGTGAACCGGCCCGATCTGATCGATGTCTACAAGCTGGTACTCGACGACAGCGGCGAGAAATACCGCTTCGACGGCAAATGGCTGCCGCTCGAGGCGAAGCGGGTGTGGCTGCGCGTCAAATATGGGCCGTTCGTGCTGCCCGTCCCCCGTACCATCTATCGCTCGGTCCACGGACCGGTGATCCGGAACGACAAGGGCGCCTTCGCGATCCGCTACGCGGGGATGGATCAGGCGAACATGGTCACGCAATATTACCGGCTGAACAAGGCGACGAACTTTGCCGAGTGGCGCGCCGCGATGGCGGGGCAGGGCGTGCCGGCGACCAACTTCATCTATGCCGATGCCAAGGGCAATATCGGGCTTTTCTATAATGCTATGTTCCCCGACCGGCCGGCGGGATTCAACTGGCGCGGCGTCCTGCCGGGGGACACATCGGCCGACCTGTGGACGAAGACGCTGCCGTTCGACCGGGTGCCGGCGCTCGTCAATCCGCGGTCGGGCTATGTGATGAACGCGAACAACACGCCGTGGGTCGCCGCTGGGCCCGGCGACGAGCTCGACGCGGCGGCCTTTTCGCCGCTGCTCGGGGTCGAGGACGACATGACCAACCGCGCGACGAGGCTGATCGAACTGTTCGAGGCGTCGGGGCAGATCGACGAGGCGCGGCTGAAGACCATCAAATATGACACCGCTTATGCGAAGACCGGATATGCCAAGGCGTGGATGGCAAAGCTGCTGGCGCTCGACACGAAGGGCGACCCCGCCCTTGCCGAGGCGCAGCGGCTGTTGCGGCAGTGGGACTGGAACCTCGACGGCAAGGGGAAGGGGGACGCGCTCGCGTTGATGGTTCTGCGCCCCGCGAACGGCAGCCATTACCAGCGCAAGCCCGAACCCGATCCGCACCAGGTGCTGAGCGATACGGTCCAGCATCTGCAGGAGCATTTCGCGAGCCTCGATCCGAAGCTCGGCACCGTCCTGCGCCTCCGCCACGGCGAGGGGCCGCACCGGGTCGACCTGCCGCTCGACGGCGGCAACGACACGGTGCGCGCATCGACCCTGTGGGACGCCGAGCCCGACGGGCGATTGAAGGTTCGTCACGGCGACAGCTTCATCATGTTCGTGACCTGGGACGCCGCGGGCAAGGTCCGGTCGGAATCGATCCAGCCCTTCGGCGCGGCGACGACGCGGCCGGACAGCCCGCATTACAACGATCAGGCGCCGCTGTTCGTCGCGCACAAGCTGAAGCCCGTTCTGTTCGATCCGGCGACGCTGCGGGCCAGCGGGGCGCGTTTCTATCGGCCTTGAAAGCCGTCGGACGCTGTCCTAAACCCTTGATACAGTGCTATCCGGCACCCGGTCGCAGCAGGTTTTGATTGCCTGCATCGGTTACCAAGAGGAATTCCATGCCCCGTTTCCATCGCTTCGCTCTCGCCCTTGCGGTGACGACTTCGCTTGTCGCCGCCGGCCCCGCCCTCGCCAAAGCGAAGGAAGCCAAGCCTGCCCCCGTTGCCGATCTCGTCAAGGCTGTCGACATTCCGTACCAGAGCTTCACGCTCGACAACGGCCTGCGTGTCATCGTCCACGAAGATCGCAAGGCTCCCGTTGTCGCCGTGTCGGTCTGGTACCGCGTCGGGTCGAAGCATGAGCCCGCGGGCAAGACGGGCTTTGCCCATCTCTTCGAACATCTGATGTTTAACGGATCGGAAAATTCGCCGGGCGATTTTTTCGAGCCGCTGCAGGAGGTCGGGGCGACCGACAGCAACGGCACGACCAACGTCGACCGGACCAATTATTTCGAGACGGTGCCGACCGGCGCGCTCGACCGTGCCCTTTTCCTCGAAAGCGATCGCATGGGGCATCTGCTCGGCGCGGTGACGCAGGAAAAGCTCGATAACCAGCGCGGTGTCGTCCAGAACGAAAAGCGGCAGGGCGACAACAACCCCTATGGGCTGCTGCGCTATGAGATTTTCGAGAATCTCTTTCCCAAGGGGCATCCCTATCACCACAGCACGATCGGATCGATGGGCGACCTCAACTCGGCGAGCCTCGCCGACGTGAAAAAGTGGTTCACCGACAATTACGGCCCGAACAATGCGGTGCTCGTGCTGGCGGGCGATGTCGATCTGGCGACCGCAAAGGCCAAGGTCACCGAATGGTTCGGCGACATTCCCCGTGGCCCCGAAGTGAAGGCGCCGCAGACCGCCGTTCCGACGCTGCCCGCGCCGCTCGCGAAGGAAGTCAAGGACCTGGTTCCCACGACGCGCATCTATCGCATGTGGGCGATCCCCGGCCTGAACGACGCCGACGGCGTGGCGCTCCAGATGGCGACGGCCGTGCTCGGCGGCCTGTCGTCGTCGCGGCTCGACAATGCGATGGTTCGCAAGGACCCCGTCGCGGTCAATGTCGGCGCCTTTGCCCAGACGTTCGAGGATGCGGGTATCCTGCTCGTCCAGGCCGACGTGAAGGCGGGTACCGACGTGGCGGTCGTCGGCAAGAAGCTGGACGAGGAGATCGCCAAATTCCTTGCCGAAGGCCCGACCGCCGACGAACTGCAGCGCGCGGCGGCGAGCTATCTCGGCGGCACGATCGCGGGCCTGGAATCGGTCGGCGGCTTCGGCGGCAAGGCGGTGACGCTGGCCGAGGGTGCGCTCTATTCGAACGATCCCGCATATTATAAGGTCGAGCTCGACCGCCTCGCCAAGGCCACGCCCGATGAGGTGAAGGCGGTCGCGCAAAAATGGATGTCGCGCCCGGCCTTTTCGCTGACCTATACCCCCGGCGAACGGACCGAGGGCGGTGAGAATCGCGGCGGTGCGGTAACCGCCGGCAAGGTCGCCGAAGCGGTCGCGCCCGACCGGTACTGGAACCCCGCGCTCGGCGATATCGGTCCCGATACGGGCATTGGCGCCGCCACGCAGATCGCCGACCGGTCGCAGCTGCCGGCCGTCGCCGACCTGAAGGCCCTCGACTTCCCGGCGATCGAGCGGGCGAAGCTCAAGAACGGGATCGAGGTCGTCTTCGCGCGCCGCGCGACGGTGCCGACGGTCAATGTCGCGGTGAGCTTCGACGCCGGCTATGCCGCCGATCCGCATGACGCGCTCGGCACCCAGTCGCTGATGCTCAGCCTGATGGACGAAGGAACGACGAGCCGCGATTCGATCGCTTTCGCCGAAGCGAAGGAACGCCTTGGCGCCCAGATCGACGGTTCGGCGACCGCCGACGAGACGGTGTTCAGCCTGTTCGCATTGAAACCGAACCTGTCCGCCTCGCTCGGCCTGCTGGCCGATTACATCCGCAATCCCGCGTTCGACGGGCAGGAACTGGATCGCGTGCGTGCGCAGCAGCTCAACCGGTTGAAGGCCGAACTCAACAATCCCAACGCGATCGCGGGCCGGGTGCTGATGCCGGTGCTGTACGGCGCCGACCATCCCTATGGCATTCCGCCCTCGGGACTTGGCACGACGGCCGCCGTGACCTCCGCAACGCGCGACCAGCTCGCGGCATTCCACGCCGCGTGGGTGCGTCCCGACAATGCCAGGATTTTCGTCGTCGGCGATACGACGCTGAAAGACGTGACGAAGCAGCTCGACGCCGCGTTCGGCAACTGGAAGGCGCCGGCAGCGGCGAAGGGCGTGAAGCATTTCGAGACGCCGGTCCCCGCGCCGACGCCGCGCATCCTGCTCTTCGACCGGCCCAAGTCGCCGCAGTCGGTGATCATGGCCGGCAAGGTGCTGACCGCGAAGGGAACCGACGATCTGGAAGTGTTGCGGTCGGCGAACGATATCTTCGGCGGCAATTTCCTGTCGCGTTTCAACACCAATCTGCGCGAAACCAAGGGCTGGTCCTATGGCGTGCGCTCGCGCATCTCGAACGACAGCGACCGGCTGACCTGGGTTGCGGTCGCGCCTGTGCAGGCCGATCGTACCGGCGATTCGATCCGCGAGTTTCAGAGCGACCTCAAGGCCTTCCTTGGCGACAAGGGCGTCACGAAGGAGGAACTGCAACGCACGGTCAATGGGAATGTTCGCGAGCTTCCCGGAAGCTTCGAAACCTCGACCGATGTGCTGGGCGGCCTGCGCCAGATCGTGAAATTCGCGCGCCCCGACAATTATTACGAAACGCTGCCCAAGGCCTATGAAGCGATGACCGCCGCAGAGATCGATGCCGCGGCGCGGCAGTCGCTCAGCACCGGCGACCTCGTCTATGTCATCGTCGGCGATGCAGCGGTCGTGAAACCGCAGCTTGACGGGCTGGGCCTGCCGGTGGAAATAGCGAAACCCGCTAACTAACATTGATTTCAGTAGGAGAGCCCTGATGTCTCAAGTCGATGGCAACTATGAGTGCGTTACCAAGTCGCCGATGGGCGACCAGAAGTCGGTTTTCACCGTGAAGAGCGACGGCGACAGCTTCACCGGCCAGAATGCCGGTGCCATGGGCGCGCTCGATGTCGAAAATGGCAAGGTCGACGGCAACAAGCTGACCTGGACCATGAACATGAAGGTGCCGATGCCGATGACGCTCGAAGCCGAGGCGACGATCGACGGCGACACGCTGACCGGCACGATCAAGGCCGGCGCGTTCGGATCGATGGCGATGACGGGCACCCGTCAGGCCTGATCCTTCGGGTTTCGAAAGCGGAAAAGGGTCGCTCCCGCCGGGCGCGGCCCTTTTCTAGTTCTTGCCCTGGTAGCGGGCGCGGGGACGGATGATATCGCCGGCGGCCACCTGCTCGAGAGCGTGCGCCACCCAACCGACCGTCCGCGCGATGGCGAATAGTGCGAAGCCGGATCGCGGCGGCAGCGCATGCCGATGCATGATCGCGAGAAGGGCATAGTCGATATTGGGTTCGAGCCCCAGCGTGTCGGCGACGGCATCGCGCAGCGCGGCGAGTTGCCCGTCGGGCTGGATCGTCGCAAGCAAAGCCTTCGCGCGCGGATCGCCGTAGGGGTATAGCGGGTGCCCGAAACCGGGCAGGTTTCGACCCGATGCCAGCCAGCGCTCGATCGCCGCATCGGCGCCGACGGCTGTCGTTTCGATCAGCAAGGATTCGAGCGCAGCCCCGGCGCCGCCGTGTCTGGGTCCCGACAATGCGGCCAGCGCGGCAAGGACGCAGGCCGGTATCGCGGCACCGGTCGAGGCGGCGACCCGCGCCGCGAAGGTCGACGGGTTGAGCTCATGGTCGGCGAGCAGAACCAGCGCGCGTCGAATCCTGTCCTCGCCATCGGCATCGAGGGCCCATGCCGCCGCGAGCCGGCGATGGATCGGACCTGCGCCGACGGCGCCGAAGGCGGCCGCCATCGCCGCAACACATCTTGCGCCTTCGGCGGCTAGCTTCGCGGGCGGCCGGCCCAGCGACGATCGCCCGCGGTCGGCCAGATCGGCCAGCGCGTGAAAGGCGTTGCCGGCGGCGAGAGCTTCGGGGAAGATCGCTGCCGCCGGTTGGCCCCATAACAGCGCGGCGACGTCTTCCAGCCCCATATGTTCGGCCAGCGCGGTGGCGGGCCGGTCGCGATAGACCAGGTCGCCGCGGCGGACGGTGGCGATGGCGGTCGGGATTACCGGTTCGCCCCACGCCAGCGTGCTTGCCGCGACCGAGGACTGTCGGCGCCCGCGCGCGCGGCGCGCGGCAAGCTCCAATATATCGCTGCCGCGATAGAGGCTGCGGCGGGGGTCAGCCGGATCGGCCCGCCTCTCGATCCGGCCCCGGCTGACATAGGCATAGAGCGTCTGCGGTTGGACGTTGAGCTGTGTCAGCGCCTCGTCGCGCGTCATCCATTCGTGCATGATTGATTCACTTGATCAAGATTGATTCGGTTCCGGGAACGGATCATCGCATATCTTGCTGGTCAAGGAGCATAGGCAATGAACAATGGTCTCGAAAACGTCGTGGCGGCCGAAACCGTCCTTTCGGACGTCCGTGGTGCCGAAGGACAATTGATCATCCGGGGACATCCGCTTTCGGCACTGGCCGGCCACTGGACGTTCGAGCAGACCGCGCATCTGTTGTTCACCGGCTTCTTTGCCGATCTGACCGACGCTGCCGGGTTGGCGGCGGGACTGGGCATGGCGCGGGTCGAGGTGTTCGAGCGCGTGCGCGAGCGGATCGGCGCGGTCGCGGAATTGCCGCTGTACGATGCGATGCGGGCGCTGACGGCGATGCTGCCGGATGGCACGGCACTTTCCGACGCCTTGCGCCTGCTTGCGGCGCCGGCGGTCCTGCTTCCCGCGCTGATCCGGTTGCAAGCGGGCGACACGGCGATCGCGCCCGCGGCGGACGCCGGCCATGCCGCGGACGTGATCCGCATGCTGGGGCGGTCGGACGGTGCGGCGGCGCTCGACGCCTATCTTGTGACGGTCAGCGACCATGGACTGAATGCATCGACCTTTGCCGCGCGGGTCGTCGCCTCGACCCAGGCCGGACTGACCTCTTCGGTTCTGGCCGGTCTCGGCGCACTGAAGGGGCCGCTCCATGGCGGAGCTCCCGGCCCTGTCATCGACATGCTCGATGCGATTGCCGCCGAAGGAGACAGCCGGGGCTGGATCGACCGCGCGCTTGATGGCGGGGATCGGTTGATGGGCTTCGGCCATCGGGTCTATCGCACGCGCGATCCGCGCGCCGATGCGTTGAAGGCGGCGTTGCTGTCGTTCGGGCCTGTCGATGCCCGGCTGCGTTTTGCCGAAGATGTCGAACGGGCCGCGCTCGAGGGGCTTCGTCGGCGGAAGCCCGATCGCGTGATCGATACCAATGTCGAGTTTTATACGGCGCTGCTTCTGGAAGCGGTCGGCTTCCCGAAACATGGCTTTACCGGGGTGTTTGCGATGGGACGGGTCGCGGGCTGGCTGGCGCACGCGCGCGAACAGGCGCTGACCGGCCGGCTGATCCGGCCCGCGTCGCTTTACGTCGAGCCGCCGGCGAGCCGGGCGGCGTGAGCGGCGTCCGGATCGCCGGAGGATAGGGGCTATCCAAAGCAGGGGCGGTAGCGCATAGCGCTGTTGCAATGCACAAAAAGACCGAAACTGCGCGCCGGTCGTCTATGCCGGGCGATCGCGAAATGGTGTTCATGATGGCGATGGTCATGGCGCTGAACGCGCTCGCCATCGATTCGATGCTCCCCGCGTTGCCGGCGATCGGCGACGGGCTGGGCGTCGCCGTTGCGAACGACCGCCAGCATGTCATTTCGACCTATCTCTTCGGCATCGGGGCCGGTTCGCTCTTCTACGGGCCGCTCTCCGATCGTTTCGGTCGCAAGGGCGTCCTCGTGCCCGCGCTGTTTGCCTACGTCGCCTTTTCGATCGGCTGCGGGCTCGCGACGAGCTTCCCGATGCTGCTGGCCCTGCGTTTCGGACATGGGCTGATCAGCGCCGCGCTTGGCGTCATCGTCGTTGCGGTGATCCGCGACCTCTTTTCGGGCGACGCGATGGCAAAGCGGCTGTCGATGATCTTTCTCGTCTTCATGATCGTCCCCGCGATCGCGCCGACGATGGGGGCGGGCGTCGCGGCGGTTGCCGGCTGGCGCGCGATCTTCATCGTGCTCGCGGTGATGGGACTGGTGATGATCTTGTGGCTTCGCCGCTTGCCCGAGACGCTCGACCCCGCCGATGTCCGGCCGCTGGACATGCGCACGATGATCGCGGGATGGGCGACCGTGACGCGGCACCGCCGGGCGGCCGGCTACATGATCGCATCGGGCATGATGCAGGGCGCGCTCTATGGCTATCTCAACAGCAGCGAACAGATCATCGCCGATATCTTCGATGCGCGAAGCTGGTTCCCGCTGGTGTTCGCCTGCGTCGCGCTGGGGATCGCGACCGCCAATTTCTCGAACGCCGCGATCGTCGAGCGCTTCGGCGCGCGGCGCGTATCGCAGAGCGCCACATTCGCGTTCATGGCGACGTCGATCGTCCAGATTATCGTCGCGCTGAGCGGGGCGGAGACGCTGTGGATGTTCACCTTGTTGATGATGGTCAATGTCGGGCTGATCGGTTTCATCGGCAGCAATTTCGGATCGATCGCGATGGAGGATTTCGGTCATATGGCGGGCGTCGCCTCTTCGTATCAGAGCTTTGCCAAGACCCTGCTCGCGGCGACCGTCGGCGCGCTGATCGGCCAGCAATACGACGGAACGACGCTGCCGCTCGCCTATGCCTTCCTGATTTCCGGCGTGATCGGATTGGTGCTGGTCTTCTGGGCCGAGCGCGGGAAGCTGTTCACCCGGCCGGGAACGGCACCGAAGACTCCCTATTGAGGGGCAAAAGAAAGGGGACCGAAGCCCCCTTTCCCATTTTTCGATCAGTTGACCGGCGGGACCGGCTGGGGCGGGGCGTCGGCATCGTCCTCATGGACCTCGACGATCCCGCGCCCGACATGGCTGCGCGAGCGGCTGTAGCCGAAATAGACGGCGAGACCGACGGCGGCCCAGATCAGGAAGAGGATGATGCTCTTGTGATCGAGGCTGACGAACAGATAGAGACAGCCGATGATGGCGATCGGCGCCGTGACCCACACCAGCGGGGTGCGAAACGGCCGATGCCGGTTCGGTTCGGTTCTACGGATCACCATCACCGCGATCGACACCGCCGCAAAGGCGAAGAGCGTTCCCGAGTTCGAGATGTTCGCAAGCTGGCCGACCGGGAAGAAGGCCGCAAACAGCGCCACGGCAATGCCGGTGATGATCGTGATCACGTGCGGCGTGTTGAACTTCGGATGGATCTTCGAGAAGGCAGCGGGGAGCAGGCCGTCGCGGCTCATGACGAAGAAAATGCGGGTCTGGCCGAACATCATCATCAGGATGACCGACGGAAGCGCGAGGCCGGCGGCGAGGCCAAGCAGATTGCCGATCTGCGGCCAGCCGATTTCACGCAGCGTGAAGGCCAGCGCTTCCTTGGAGCAGACGACGTCCTTGAACCCTTCGGCGGCGCGCGTCGCGCACTGTGCGGCCAGTTCGCGGCTGCCGGGGTCGAGCACGGCGCCGGCAGCGCCGGTCACCGGCTGCGTGCTGAGGCCGGGGGCGCCGATGACTCCGGCGGCGACGAGCAGGTAGAAGATCGTACAGATAGCGAGGCTGCCGATCAGGCCGATCGGCATATTCCGCTGCGGATTTTTGGTCTCTTCGGCCGCTGTCGAAACCGCGTCGAAACCGACATAGGCAAAGAAGATCGAGGCTGCGGCCATCGAGATGCCGATGAAGCCCGTCGGTGCGAAGGGCGAGAATTGCTCGCTGTTCATGACCGGCACGGCGAGAATGATAAAGACGGTCAGCGCGGTGACCTTGATCGCGACGAGGATCGCGTTGACCGTCGCGCTTTCCTTGGTGCCGATGACCAGGAGCCAGGTCACCAGGCCGGCGATGAACATCGCGGGCAGGTTGATCATGCCGCCGTCGAACGGCCCGGCGACAAGCGTATCGGGTATGTCGATACTCAGGAAATTTTCGATCAGGCCGACGACATATCCCGACCATCCGACGGAAACTGCGCCGGCGGCGACCGCATATTCGAGGATCAGCGCCCAGCCGACCATCCACGCGATCATCTCGCCCATCACCGCGTAGCTATAGGTATAGGCGGAGCCCGATACGGGCACCATCGCCGCCATTTCGGCATAGCAGAGCGCGGCGAAGGCGCAGACGATTCCGGCGATGACAAAGCTGACCATCATGCCCGGGCCCGCTTTCTGCGCGGCCTCGGCGGTCAGCACGAAAATTCCCGTGCCGATAACGGCGCCGATGCCGAGCATTGTAAGCTGAAAGGCGCCGAGCGATCGGTGCAGCGACTTTTTCTCGGCTGTGGCCAAGATGGCGTCGAGCGATTTGACGCGACCAAATATCATCCAAATATCCCCTTTGGGGCCCGGAACGGGCCTTCTCATACCGGGACAGACTAAACGCTCCGCGCGTCAGCGCAACTTAATTTCATGGGAGACGGGGCCTCACCGTACGGTAAATCGAACCCGGTCGATCATCCGGCCGCCGGGATCGACAAGCGTGAGCATGTGCGCGCCGGGACGTGGCAGGATTTGCTGCCCGGCATCGGCATCGCCGAGCACCGCCTTGTCAAGGATCAGGCGATATCCGGTGACGTCGCCGCTGACGATGACGGCAAGCCGCTGGCGACCCAACGGGATGTCGGGATCGAGCGCATAGACGCTTCCGCTGACCGGGCTGGTGATCCGCGGCCGGCGGCTGGCGGCAGGCGCGGCCGCCATTTCGGTTTGGGCGGTGCCGGTCAGGAAATATTCGCGGCGCGGGGGCTCGCGGGTGCCGGGCAGGCTGATCTGCCGCGCCTCGACCCCTTCGGGCATCGCCGGCGCCTTGCCGGGGGCGGCCGCGTGAAGCGCCATCATCACGTCGCGCCAGACCGGCGCCGCGCCCGAGGTGCCCGAGACGGCGCGCATCGAGTCCCCCTCGAGATTCCCGACCCAGACCGCGACGGTGTAGCGGTCGGACCAGCCGATGCACCAATTGTCGCGCATGCCTTTCGATGTGCCGGTCTTCGCGGCCGCCCAGAAGGGCAGGCGGAGCGCGCTGTCGGCGCCAAAGGCATCGGCGCGCGCGGAGGCGTCGGCGAGGATGTCGCCGACGATGAAGGCGGCGGCGGGGCTGACGATCCGGCGCGGTTCGCCGGGCGCTTCGCCGAGGCGGAAATGGACGGGCGACCATCGACCCTGATTGGCGAGCGTGCGGAAGGCGTTGGCCTGCTCGACAAGGCTGACCTCGGCCGACCCCAGCGCGAGGCTGAAGCCGTAATATTCGCCATCTTCGACAAGGCCATGATAGCCGAGCGCCCAGAGCCGGTCGCGGAATTCCTGCACATCGTCGATGATCAGCGCGCGAACCGCGGGAACGTTCAGCGAACTGGCGAGCGCATGGCGAACGCTGACCGGCCCCTTGAAACTGTGGTCGTAGTTTTTCGGGACATAGAGCCCCGATGCGGTGTCGAGCTGGACCGGGCTGTCGTCGAGGATCGACGCGGCGGTGAGCCAGCCATGTTCGATCACCTGCGCGTAAAGATGCGGTTTCAACGTCGAACCCGCCTGGCGCCGCGCGTTGGCGCCGTCGACCATCGCGGCCGTCGACTTGAGACCGACGCCGCCGACATAGGCCAGCACTTCACCGGTCGCGTTGTCGAGCACGACGACCGCGCCGTCGCGGACGCGATCCGAACCGAGCCCGGCGAGCTGGCGGCGCAGCGCGACGATCGCGGCCGTCTGGATACGGCGGTCGAGGGTGGTGGTGACACGCTTGCCGGGCTTGTCGAGCAGGCGGGTCGCGAGGTGGGGGGCGAGTGCGGGGTCGAAGCGCGCCGCGCGCTCGCCCGAGACGAGCGTCGCGGCGGCGGCATCGATCGCGGTGCAGTCGGCCGCCTTCGCGATGCGGCAGGCGCGTTTGCCTAGCATTTCGGCCCTCGCGGCGGGGTTGGGGAGCAGGCCTGCGAAAAGCGCCGCGTCGGTCCGGTTCATTTCGGCCGGCTTCTTGCCGAACAGGTTCTGCGCGCCCGCGCCGATGCCCTGCGCCTCGCCGCGTAAGGGCAGAAGGTTGAAATAGGCCTCGAGCATCTGCGCGTGGGTCCAATGATCGGCGAGATCCTGCGCGGCGCGCATCTGGCGGATCTTGGCGAGCCAGCCGCGCTGCCCGGGCTGCGACAATTCAGGCGCGAGGAAGGCCGCGAGCTGCATCGGCAGGGTCGAGGCGCCGCGCGATTTTCCGCCCGTCCAGCGCGTCCTGACCGCGCTTGCCATCGCGAGCCAGTCGACGCCGCCGTGCGACCAGAAACGGTGATCCTCGGCGGCCACGACCGTGTTGCGGACCGCGGGGCTGATATCGCTCAGCGGCACCCACGCAAGGCGGCGGCGCTCGAAGTTGATGCGCTCGCTGTCGAGGAGGCCGCCGTCACGGTCGTAAAGCCAGGCCTCGCTGGGTTTCCAGTCGGCGCGCACGGCGGCATAGTCGGGCATCGCCGGCGGCCGGGTGAACAGGTGCGCGGCGGTGGTGAGGATCAGGGCGGCGAGAGCGAGCCATGCGAGGGCGTCGCGGATATGTTGCCGGCGGCCGTTGGCGGTCATGGCCTACAGGATCTGATCGATCCTCCCTGTATCGATCCTCCCTGTGACGAAGTCATGGGGAGGGGGACCGCCGCGAAGCGGTGGTGGAGGGGCGGCAACGCTGTGCCATAGCCCCTCCGTCAGCCCTGCGGGCTGCCACCTCCCCATCGCTTCGCGACGGGGAGGAGATATTCGTCGGCAGCCCCGTCACTCGGCCGAAGCCGCCACGGTCACCGGCGCGTTCGGCCACTGGCCGCGGATCGCGGGCGAATACATCGCCTCGACCCGCGTCGGCGGCAGGGTGAAGCGGCCCGACCCGTTGAGGCGCACGACATATTCGACCGCGTGGGTGCCCGCCGGCATCCAGCCGTAATAGCCGCGCCAGCTATCCTTGCCGCGCTCGACATAGGAGGGCTGCCAGTTCGAACCGTTCGCCTGTGCCGCCAGCATCTCCGACTGGCCGCCTAGATTGCCGACGATCGTCGCGCCCGGCGGGACCGGGTCGTTGATCACGACCCAGGTCCGGCTGGCCGCTGCGACGACTTCGATCCGCACCTTGATCACGTCGCCGCGCGTCAGGTGGCTCGGGTCGGCGGCCTTGACGACGCTGACCGACCGCTTGATTCGGTAACCCGCGTTGAGCGGTTCCTTGAGCGGAACGGCGGCCTTGACGCTGACCGTCGCCCATGGGGCGCCGGTGCCTTCATGCTTGAGGTTCATCGTGGCGGCGGCCAGCGCGACGCGAAGCGGCGACGGCGTCTCGGCCGGAAGCGGCCAGTTCTGCGAGGCGCTATTGCCCGCAAGACTGATATTGGTGATGCCGGTGATCGCGTTCGCCGGATAGAGTTCGGCGAAGCGCCGGACGGTGACCGCGCCCCAGGCATTGGCGGGGGTGGTATCCCAATGGCCCTTGCGCTGGCGCTGGGCGACGCCGACCATCAACTTGCCCGCGTCATCCTCCCAACCCTTGCGGCCGAGCACCGCTTCGAGCGCCTTGATCGCCATTTCGTCGCCACTGGTCATCATCCACCAGGGCGCGCGGCCGTCGTCGACAAGGTCGAGGCGCGTGCCTTCATAGACCAGCCGCTTGCGCAGTTCGGCCTCGGCGGCGGTGCGCAGCGCGGCGGCGTTGCGGACGCCGGGGGTGCGCTCGATCGCGACGAGCCAGTCGGCAAGCGTGCCGGTGGTCATGTCGATCGGCCTTGTGTCGATCGCGGCGACGAGCTGCGGGCTCGACGCATTATTGCGGGCAAGCGCCGCGAGGGCGGCGATGCGGACGGGGCGAAGGTCGTAGGGACCATAGCCCTTGCGGCTGAGGCGCCCTTCGACGACCGCCTGCAATGCCTTGATCATCTTTGCCTTCGACGCGTCGGGGACCGCAAAGCCGTTCGCGGCGGTCACCGCCATGACATAGGCGGTCAGTTCGGGCGAGCCCTCCATCCGGTCATTCGGCCAATAGCGCAGCAGCCCATCGCCATCGAGATAGGTCGGCATCGCGTTCGCGAGCGCCTGCCAGCGACCGACGTCGCCAAGCGCAATGGCGCGCGAGGTCGACTGTTCGAAGCAATTATACGGATAGATCGCCATATAGTCGCGAACGCCGGAAAGCGGCGGTGCGAGCGTGCCCGCAAGGGCGACGTCGACATAGCCGCCGGGCAGCGCGCCCGCCGGGATCGCGATCGGCAACGTCGTGTCGGGACCGACGCGGAACAGGCTGGCCGCCCAGGTTTCGACCGGCACGGCGGGTTCGACCACCTGCTGGAAGACAAGGCGGTCGCGCGCCTTGCCGTCCTTCGACACGGCATCCACGGTCCATTCGATCGGCCCGGTCTGATCGGGCGCGGTCACCTGCCAGCTGATCGGTACGGCGGCGCCCGCCGGGATCGTCACGGTCAGCGGCGGCGCCGTCGCGACCGCAGGGGCCAGCGTCGGCGTGGCGGTGACCGTCATGGCCTTGTCGGTGCCGTTGCGCAGGGTGAAGCGCGCGTCGAACGTGTCGCCGGTGCGGACCAGTTCGGGCAGGCCGGCGAACACGCCAAGATCCTGGACGGTGCGCACGCTCGTCTCTCCGGTACCGAAAAATTGCGAGCCGTCGGTCGCGAGCGCGACGAGCCGGAAGCCGGACAGATTGTCGGACAGCGGCACGTCCACGACCCCGCGGCCTTTGGCGTCGAGCGGAACATGGCCCTGCCACAGCAGCACGGGACGGAAATCCTCGCGCGTCAGGCCGGACAGATCGCCGCCGCCGCCACCGCCCGGTTCGAGCGCCTTGCGGCCATAGTGGCGCTTGCCGACGACCTGCATCTGCGCGGTCGAAGTGAGGACGTCGAGCGTGCGTTCGCCCATCATCGCGTCGAGCAGCTTCCAGCTTTCGTTGGGGGCGAGCTGGAGCAGCGCCTCGTCGACCGCGACAAAGGCCACATCGGCGCCGGCCGCGGGTTTGCCGGCCGGATTCCTGACCTCGATCGCGACCTTCGCGGTCTCGCGGATCGCGTATTTTTCCTTGTCGGCCTTTACCTTGACGCCGAGTTGATGACCCTCCCAGCCGACCTTGATCTTCGCGATGCCGAGGCGGTAGCTCGGCTTGGCGAGATCGACGAGCGCCGTCGGCGGTGCGCCTTCGCTATTCTCGATCTTGAAGCCGACCGCGCGCTTCATCTGGCGGAACCAGCTTTCGTTGCCGGTGACACGCCCGCGCACCGCCATGACCGAGACATAGACGTCGGGGGCATAGGTGGCGGGCAGCTTGACCTTCACGACCGGATTCGTGCCCTTCAGCGGCACGACGAAGCTCGACAGCACGCCCTCGCGCTCGACGGTGACCAGCGCGGTCGCTTCGCGGAACGGCATGCGGACCTGGAAGTTCGCGGTATCACCGGCCGCATAGCGCGGCTTTTCGGCGATCACGTCCATGCGGTCGCCATTGTCGCCGCCGAACCACCAGTCGTTGTCGCCCGCAAGCCAGACCGAACGCACCGCGCGCGCTTCGTTACCGTCGGCGTCCTGCGTCGTCGCCACGACCGTGATTTCGCCCGACAGACCCGGAGCCATCGCGCAGCTTGCGCGGCCGAGCTTGTCGGTCGTGGCGCTGCACGTCGCGTCGATCCTGGTCGTGCGCAGCTGGTTGTCATAGGCATAGAAGCCGCCGATCAGGCGCCGCCGTGCGGTGATGATCTCGCGATTGTAAAGCGCGACCGACACGCGCTGGCCGGCGATCGGCTTGCCGTCGAGATCGAGCGCGACGAATTTGAGGCGCAGGTCATTGTCGCGCATCAGCCAGCCGTCGGTCTTGAGCCCGAGGCGGACGGCCGAGGGGAAAAGCGTGATCCGGCGGCTGGACGTCAGCGTTTCACCATTGGCGTCCTCATAGTCCATCTCGACCGCCATCACCGTGGGTTCGGTGATCGGCTGATCGACCGTGACACTGGTCGAGGCGCTGCCATTGGCGTCGAGCCTCAGCGGTGTCGATCGCGCGAGCGGCATTTCCGCTTCGGGTTCATCGCCGCTGTCGTCGAGCTGGATGACGCCTTCCTTGACCGGCTGGCCATCGAAATCCCAGTCCTGATAATCCTCGGGCGCATTCCAGCTCGCGCGGAAATTGGTGCGAATCTCGACCGGCAGGTTCGGCGCGGGGCCGCCCGAGAGATAGCCGACGAAGAAGGACAACGGCACCGCGGCCGGGCGGACGGGGGGCGTCTTTGGCCCCGTTACCGTCGCTTTCATGGTCGGCAGGCGATATTCATCGACCTTGACCGACTGGCTCGACCAGATCGTCTTGTCCTCGCCATCCTTGTCCTTGGTGACGAAGACGAGTTCATAGTCGCCCATCGGCGCGGTCGCGGGAACATTCCACGTGGTTTCGCCGCTTCCGCCCGCGTCGATGCTGAACGGCATTTCGAATTCGGTGTCCGAACCGCGATGAACGAGGCGCAGCTTGCCCGCGAGGGGCTTGGGGGTCGAGAAGCCGGTGCCGACCGGCCGGCGCAGGATATGCTTCATATGGACCGTCTCGCCCGCCTTCACGAGCGCGCGGTCGAAAAGCGTGTGGAGAATATCCTCGCGCTCCGACCAGCCATAGGGGAGGTCGAAGTCATAGGGTCGAATGCCGTCGCCCCAGTCGGTCAGTGTGAAGCTGAAATCGCCCGCCGATCGCGCGCTGATCATCAGCGCATGCCCCTCGCTGTTCGCGGGGTCGGCATCTTCTTCGCAGCTCGAATAGGTTTCGGGCAGCGGCAGGCCCGACGGAAAGGCAAGACGGCCGGCCTTGTCGGCGGTGCCGCGCGCCAGCAGGCGGCCGGTGCAGCTGTCGGTGACACGAATCTCGGCACCCGCGACGGGCAGCCCGGTGTCGAGTGCCGTCACCCAGGCCAGCGAACTTTCGCGGCCCCATTTGAAGTGCACCGCCATGTTGGTGACGAGCGCGGCAGTCGCGACATAGCGCGTCGATTTGCGGCCGAGCAGTGCGGCGCCGAGTTCCGGGCTTGCGATCTCGACGACGTGGAAGCCTTTTTCGGCCAGCGGAATGCCGACGACTTCGAACTCCTTGCCGCCCGCGGCGGGCGCGAGTTGCATGTCGCGGCGCTCGCCGCCCGCAGGGGCGTCCTCGAACACCGACTTCGTACCGGTGTAGTTGACCGTGACGTCCTCGCCCTTCGCGTTCTTTTCCTCGCGAAAGTCGGTGTCGTCGGCGTCGGCGACGCGCTTCAGCCAGCGCGCGATCGCCGCATCGTCGTCCCCGACGCGGAGCGTCGTTGCCGGCATCTTGAGGTTCGCCTGCACCAGCGAGGCTTCGACCCCGCGCACGGTGACGGGCAGGATGCCGCCCTCGCTGACTTCCAGAATGCCGAATTCGGCGGCGAATTTGACGATCGGCGGGGCGCGGTCGATGTGGAATTTCAGCGGGAAGTTCGACTGGTTCTGCAGCTTGCGGCCGCTCTGGTCGCTGATGTCGGCCGGCAGGACGATCGTCGCATCGACATTCTGCGACAGCGGGCCGGCGAAGTGGATGCGCTCCAGATATTTGTCATTCTTGTCGTCGTCGTCGAACTTCGCGGCATAGCGCTTGCCATCGGCGGTGTTGAGTGTCGCGGCGAGCGCGGTCTCGCGCAGCACCGGCGCGGCGAAGACGACGTTGATGTCCTTCAGCGGGTTGCAGCCCGCCTGCGGATTGACGCGGCTGCACGACATCTTCGCGGTGAAGGCCGGGCGGACGTCATAGTCGAACCGCTGGTCGCGGCCGGCGGTGCGGCCGGGCACCCCGGCCTGCGAAATGCGGGCGTCCCAGACCAGCGCCATCTCGCGCCCCGGAGGCAGCGGCCGGCGGCATTTGACCGGCACGACCCGTTCGAGCAGCGCGTCGCGGTCGCTGCCCGCGGCGGGAAGGCGCAGCGGCAGGCCGGCATCATAGGCGAAGGATTGCGAGGACCATTCGTTCGACATGCCGTCGAGAATCTCGACCGCGGTCTCGCGCTTCAGCACATCGACGGGGATTTTTTCGCCGATGCCGTCGACGGCGCAATAGGCGAAGCGGCCGATCGACGCGCGGTCGGCGGCGACATTGGTCGCGACGAGGAAAATCTGGTCCTCCTCCACCCCGTCATAGGTGCCGCCCGCCATCACGGCGCGGACCGAGGGGCCGCCCGTATCGATTTCGAACCGTTCGTTGCCGACGACATTGACGCCGCGCGCGGTGGTCAGGCCGGCCTTGAGCTGGACGTGGCAGCTCACGCCGCCGGGAAGCGATTTTTCGAATTCGAGGACCCAGGTGCGCGTATCGACCCACCGGCCGTCGGCGGCCACCTTGCAATCATGCGTCGCCGGCGCCTTGGCACGCGGATCGCCGAGCGGGACCATGTCCTCGGAAAAGCGCAAGGTGAAGCGGCTGATCGTGCCGTCGCCCGTTCCCGAAGACCCGGGGGTCGCGAGCGTGACCTGCGGGACGGTATCGCCGCCCGCGGCGACGAGCGCCGCCGCCAGCGGAACGATGAGGGCCAGCCGCACCCTGCCGGCAAGTTTTTTCGCCAGCGTCTGCCATGCCGTCATCATCCCGTCGTCTCCCCCGATCGGACCCGAACCTATCCTGCTGGAAACAGGGGCCCAAGTCCACCCGTCACCGCGCATCGCGCACGGTTAATCGTGGACGGGGAATTTGCTGTGACAGCCATCATAGACAAACAGGAAATCGGATATTTGCCGCGCGGGATTCGCCGCCCCCGTCCCGCCCCGTCCCGCGCGATCAGGTCGCGGATGACCGGAACAGCGAATCTGTGCGCCGGTTCAGCGCGCGAGCATCGGCCCCAGCTTCTGCCCTGCGAAGATATGGACGTGGAGGTGCGGGATCTCCTGATGGCCGTCGAGGCCGATATTTGCGAGCAGGCGATAGCCCGGCGCGACAAGGCCCTGATCGCGGGCGACCTTGCCGACCGCGCGGACGAATCCGGCGATTTCGGCCTCGCTGCCGCGGTCGGAAAAATCGTCCCAGCTTACATAGGGGCCCTTCGGGATCACGAGGATGTGCAGCGGGGCCTGCGGGTTGATGTCGTGGAACGCCAGCGCATAGTCGTCTTCATAGACGGTTCTGGACGGCAGCTCGCCGCGCAATATGCGCGCGAAGATATTGTTGTCGTCATACGGAAGCGTCGCGTCGATCGGCATGGAAGGGCTCCTAGTTCTGGCGGCTGGCTTTTTCGGTATGGCCCGACGTTCCGTCGCGCCGGTCGAGTTCGGCTGCGATCGCATCCCACCCAAGGCCTCGCTCGGCAAGCAGGATCGAGAGGTGGAAAACAAGGTCGCTCGCTTCGCCGATGACGTCGCGGTCGTCGCTGTCCAGCGCGGCGATGACCGTTTCGACCGCCTCTTCGCCGACCTTTTGCGCGATCTTCGCGCGACCCTTCGCCGCGAGGCTCGCGACATAGCTCGCCTCGGCCTCGCCGGCCGCCAGCCGGTCGTTGATGGTGGCTTCCAGCCGCCCCAGAGTTTCGCCCATCGCCTTGCTCATCGCCGATCCCTTCGCGGCCGTGCCTAGCGGTGGGAAAGGCGCTGGACAAGGTCCGCGCGCTCTGGTGAAGCGCGCAGCATGGCCGAGGTCAAATTGCATCCCGACTGGCTCGCGCGGATCGGCGGCGAGTTCGAGCAGCCCTATATGGCCGCGCTCAAGGCCTTTCTGGCCGGTGAGCGCGCCAAGGGAAAGACGATCTATCCGCGGCCGCGCGACTGGTTCGCGGCGCTCGACGCGACGCCGCCACAGGATGTGCGGGTCGTGATCCTCGGGCAGGATCCCTATCACGGGCCGGGACAGGCGCATGGGCTCTGCTTCTCGGTCCAGCCGGGCGTGCGGCCGCCGCCGAGCCTCGTCAACATCTACAAGGAGATGCAGTCGGATCTGGGGATCGAGCGGGCTTCGCACGGCTATCTGGGGCATTGGGCCGATCAGGGCGTGCTCCTGCTCAACAATTGCCTGACGGTCGAGGCGGGACAGGCGGCGTCGCATCAGGGCAAGGGGTGGGAGGCGTTTACCGATGCCGCCGTTGCAGCGGTTGCGGCCGATCCCGCGCCCAAGGTCTTCATCCTCTGGGGCAGTCATGCGCAGCGCAAGGCGGCCAATGTGCCGGGGCTCGCCGTGAATAGCCCCCACCTGATCCTGCGCGCGCCGCACCCCTCGCCGTTGTCGGCGCATAACGGCTTTTTCGGGTCGAAGCCGTTCAGCCAGGCGAACGCCTTTCTGGAATCGCAGGGTCGCGGCGCCATCGACTGGCGCCTGCCCGACGTCCCCGCGTTCGCCGCGGAATGAGCCTGCTGGCCGACCCTGCCACGCTGGCGGTCCTGATCGTCGCGGTGATCCTGCTCGGCATGGCGAAGGGCGGGCTGGCCGGCGTCGGCGCGCTGGCGACACCGCTCGTGGCGCTCGTGCTGCCGCCCGCGACCGCCGCGGCGCTGCTGCTCCCCATCCTGATCGTGCAGGACGTGATCAGCGTCTGGTCGTTTCGGCAGACGTGGGACGGCTGGATCATCGCATGGATGTTGCCCGGCGCCGCCATCGGCGTTGCCGCGGGCTGGTATTATGCCGAGCGGGTCAACGAGGCGCAGTTGATGGCGGCGCTGGGCGCGATCACGCTGGCCTTCGGTCTCTACCGTCTGTGGATCGAACGCGGTCAGCGCGTTCCCGCGGCCTCGCAGTCTCCGGGCTGGGTCGGCACGATCTTTGGCGCCGTGACGGGTCTCACCAGCCAGATCGCGCACGCCGGCGGGCCGCCGTTCCAGATGTGGGTGACGCCGCGCAAGCTGCCGCACCTCGTCTTCATCGGGACGAGTTCGATCCTCTTCGCGATCATCAACTGGATGAAGGTGCCCGCCTATCTGGCGCTCGGCGCGTTTCCGCACGAGGTCGTCGTCGCCGCGCTTCTCCTGATGCCGCTCGCGATCGTTTCGACCCTGCTGACGGTCCGCTGGCTGAAACGGATGGATCCGGCGCGTTTCTACGGGATCATCTACGGCTTGATGGTCCTGCTTGGCGCCAAGCTTTTCTGGGACGGGGTGAGCGGGTGAACATGGCGACCGGAAAGAGCGGACCCGTCCTGTTGATCGACGCCGATGCCTGTCCGGTAAAGGACGAAATATATCGCGTCGCCTGGCGGCACGAGGTGCCGGTAAAGGTCGTCAGCAACAGTCGGCTGCGCGTGCCCGAGCATCCGCTTGTCGAGCGGGTGGTGGTATCGGACGGCTTCGATGCGGCGGACGACTGGATCGCCGACGCGGCCGACGCGCGCAGCATCGTGGTCACGGCCGATATCCTGCTCGCCGATCGGGTGCTGAAGGCGGGCGCGACGGTGCTGGCGCCAACCGGCAAGCCGTTCACCGCCGCATCGATCGGGCCCGCGATCGCGACGCGCGCGATCATGGCCGACCTGCGCGCCGGGTTGGGAGAGGGCATCGGCGGACCGCGACCCTTTTCCAGGGCGGACCGCTCGCAATTCCTGCAAGCGCTCGATGCGGCGGTGGTGCGGCTGAAACGCGCCGGATAGGCCGCGCTGTCCGGCCGCCCATTTTTTCAGCGCGAGTGACGGCGATCACCGCGGCGGCGAACGGGATTCGGCATGATCCCTGGCAAGAGACGGATTCGTCCCGCGCCGACGCACCACGTCAGCCCGGGATCAGCCCTCCCGCCGGTTGCGACCCTCGGCGGGAGGGCACGATTTGACGGAAGGATTGCGGCGGCGCCTCCGACCGGGGGGTGGACGGGGCCGCCGGCGCCGCCCGACCCCCCACTGGTGACGGTCGGGCGGTCTGACGTCAGTTTCCGGCGGCGCGGTGGCGGAAAAAGGCGAGGATCAGCACGACCGAGATCACGCCGATCATCATGCCCGCCGTGGTCGTTATCATGTTGACCGATTCGGCCGGATTGTTCGAATTCCACGCGCCGCTGGTGGTGCGGTCGATCATCCACCAGGCCCCGCAGACGACGATCGCGTCGAGCAGCACGAGCCCGAGCAGGGCGCGCATCGATTTTTTCATATGGTCATTCCCTCTCCCCGTTTTCGCCACCCTATCACGCGGCGCGTCGGGGCGAAGGGCAAATCGTGCGGGCAGGTCCGGGGTGGCCGGGGCTTGACCGTCGCGGTCACTCGCGACAGTCTGCGGCCATGCCCCGGCTATACACGAGTTTCGCCGAATTCTGGCCGTTCTACCTGCGCGAACACAGCAAGGTGCGGACGCGGGCCCTGCATTATGTGGGAACGAGCCTGGTCGTCCTGATCGCGATCGCGGCGACGCTGACCGGGCGGTGGGGATGGTTGATCGCGCTGCCGATCGCCGGCTATTTCTTTGCCTGGGTCGCGCATTTCGGGGTCGAGAAGAACCGGCCGGCGACATTCACCTATCCGCTCTGGAGCCTCGCCGCCGATTTCAGGATGTGGGCGCTATGGCTCACCGGGCGCCTTGGACCGGAACTTGATCGAGCCGGGGTCGCGCGCACCGGGCACTGACACGGCCGCATAGCCTGTGGTCGCGGAAAGGCGTGGCAGCGGGCCCGGAGCGGGCGTAAGCTGATCAAGGCCCGACGGCCCTTTCCCGAGTCCACACGCTTTCAATCGAAGGAGACAGCCCCATGACCGTCAATCGTGCGTCCGCCCGCTACGAAGGCTTTGGCAAGGAGGGCAAAGGGTCGATTACCACGAAGTCGGGCGTTCTGAACGCACAACCTTATGGATTCGGCACACGCTTCGAAGGGCTGCCCGGCACCAACCCTGAAGAGCTGATCGCTGCGGCGCACGCGGCGTGCTTCACCATGGCGCTCTCCTTCGGGCTCGCCCGCGCGGGCTATTCGGGCGACACGCTCGAAACGAGCGCCGCGGTGACGCTGGATCAGGTCGAGGGCGGTTTTGTCATCACCAGGTCGGCACTGACGCTGACGGGCAACGTGCCCGGCATCGCGCCGGAAGAATTCGCCCGGATCGCCGAAGAGGCGGAAAAGAATTGCCCGGTGTCGAAGCTGCTCGATTGCGAGATCACGCTGGAACACCGCCTCGAAAGCTAGGGCCAGGATCTAGGGTAAGAACCCTAGGCGGCGCGGCGCAGCGGCGCCGG
Organism: Sphingopyxis sp.; assembly: GCF_016793825.1. Classification (GTDB taxonomy): domain Bacteria; phylum Pseudomonadota; class Alphaproteobacteria; order Sphingomonadales; family Sphingomonadaceae; genus Sphingopyxis. The sequence continues at coordinate 6,452 of NZ_JAEULM010000021.1, read as the reverse complement.
CAGTTCGTCCGCCATGAAGTCGAACCGGCCCTGCGCCGGCGGCGCCAGCGTCCAGCTTTGCAGCACGCGGTGGCGGCGGTGCCCGATGTGGCTTTCGATCAGGACGAGCCGGTCGGGAACCCAGTTCCATATCAGCGGGACCGGATCGAATTCGCAGTCGCCATAGCCCAGCGTGATATGCGGCCGGAGGCCCGACTGCCGGTGCATCGCGTCGATCCCGCAGGGTGCGAGCAGCTCGACGATCGCGGCGTAGAGGCCCCTGATGTCGGCGATGCTGCCGGCCGCGACCAGTTCGGCGCCCCGACCCCGGGCGACGATGCGGCCGAACGGGATCGGGCTTGCGGCGGGCAGGCCCGCCTCAAAGGCTCGCGCGACGCGCTGCCGCAGGAAGGGGTGCGGTTCGGCGATTTCGGCGATCGTACACAGCGTCAGATGATAAAGCTGCGGTTTCAGTCCGGCGAACAGGTCGCCCGCGACCGGCGGCATCTGGCGCGCGAGCCAGCCGGCGCGGGCGGCGGGAACCTGAAAGCCCAGGAAATAGCGGAACATCGGCGTCATCGGTCTTCCTCCGAATCGGATAATGTTCCTATTATGTTCTCATCTGGCGTCCGTGTCGAATCGTCGTTTACTGGCAGTTGCCGTCGCGCTTTTCTTCCTTGCCGGTCGCGAGGAACCACCGCGATTTCGCGGCGTCGGCCGCTTCGTCATAATAGCAGACGTCGGTCGCGCCGGTGCGCGGGTCGATCTGGACAGACCATTGGTGCGACCCGCAATTATGCGCCTCGCACGACCAGGACACGACCTTGTCGCCGCGCATTTCGATCGGCGAGGCGGGTCCTTCGAGCGTGGTGATCGCCTTGCGCACCGTGGCATCCTTCACGCTCGCGGCGATCCCCGCCTTGACCAGCGCATGGTCGTTCCACGCGACGCCGTCGACCTTGTCGAACGGATATTTGCCGGCATAGGCGGCGAGTTTGGTGCCCGCGGTCGGCGGCAGCGGCGAGGTTTCGGTAGGCCCGGCATCGTCGGCGCCGGCCTTGGTCGCAGCCGTGGCGGCGGCCCCGTCGCCAGCCGGTGCGTCGCCAGCCGGCGCGTCGGCGGGCGCCTTGTCGGCCTTTGCACCGCACGCGGCCAGCGCCAGCGCGGCGGCGAGAGCGAGTAACGGGAGGCGATAGGCGGTCATGCGGCTACTCCTGTGGTTCGTTCACGTCGCCTTGCAGCCTGCCCGAAGGCGGCCGGATAGACAAGGCGGCCGGGGCGCGTCGCGGTTCGGGCTTGCGCGATGGCGGCGGGCTGATAGGCAGGACGCGGGTCGATGGAGGAACGATGCCCGGACCCGTCCCGCTTTCCCGCCCGCTGTTCGCCGCCCTGGCGTTCGCGCTCGCCTGTCCCGCGGTCGCCCAGACCGGCGGCACCGTCGCCCCGGTCACGGGGCTGCCCGCGACCGAGTGGGAGGCGGCCTATGCCAGGCCGCTCGACGATGCGGCGGTCGCTTCGCCCGAGGTGTTCGCGCTGCTGACCGAATGGGCGCCGGTAAAGGACCCGAAGAACCCCGCGCTGTACCGCAAATATATCGGCGAGGACGAGGCGAAGCGGGTGATCGGCCATCTGCGCCGCGACGGCAGGCTGGACGCGGGCGAGATCGACCTGCTCGAGGAGTTCGCGTTCCCGAAGGACCGCGTTGTCCAGCTCACCCGGCTTGGCGCCGACGGCAAGCCCGACAGGGCGGGCAAGACCGCGGTGACGACCCCGCCGGGCCTGATGCAAAGCTTTGCGCGTGAGCTGACCGCGATGTGGCAGACCGAGTGGGACAGGGCGGACGCGGGCGGCTGGCCCACGCTCGTCGGCATCTATGCGCGCGATCCGAAAAAGGCCGAAATCCTGCACAAGCGCGTGCGCGCCGCGGGACAGGCGGTGCTGACCGCGAAGTGGCAGGCGTCGAACGCGGGCAACCGCTGGGCGCCGTTCCGCGACGCGATTCGCCTGTACGACGGCGCGACGCTGAAACTGCCGCAGGCCCAGTGGCCGGCGGGGAAGCGGCTGCTGTACGATGCGGCCGCCGACACCGACCGCAACTATGGCGATGCGATCCAGGATTTTCTCTACAACTGGCTGAAACCCGCGGCATAGGGCGGACGCGACATTCGCCCGATGCTTTGGTAAACTCTCCCCCGGGATGTCGGCGTCGGTCGCGCGCAGGTCGTAAGGGGCAGGTCGTAAGGGACAGGTCGGGATGATGGAAAGTTTTGGAGCGCTGGTCGGCTGGGACCATCATGATGCGGGCGACCGGGTCATGCTCCGGCTCGAAAGCGTGCAATCGTCGGAAGCGGCAAGGAAGCACGACCCCGACCTGTTCCGGGTCCTGATGACCAAACAGCAAGCGGCGATCCTGGGTCAGTATCTGGTGCGGATTTCGGGCCAGACCCCGGTCGTTCCCCGAAAGCGGGGCTGGTTCCGGCGTCGCTTCGGCTGAGGGGGTGCGTTCGACCGGACCGCCAGCATTTCGCTCACACACGTCACCCCGGGCTTGACCCGGGGCCTGCCTTGCCTTCGATCCGGTGTCCGAAGAAGGAAGGCGGATCCCGGGTCAAGCCCGGGGTGACGGAGGTGGGCGATGCAATCGATCAGCCCCCACCCCCACGCAATTTCCACCGCCCATGGCCGACATGGGTGGTCTTGCCGACGATGCTTTCGGTCAGGATGATCTCGTCGACCGTCCAGCCGATCGGCGGCATCTTTTGCGCATTCAGCCGGTCGCCGCGATAGTTGATCGTGATGTGCGGTTCGGGGGTGGTGCCGTCCATGATCGGTGCCTTTTCGCGTAGCAGATGGTCGACCAGCGCCTTCTGGAACGCCCGCGCCCCGGCCAGCGGATCGCGGGTGCGCAGCGTCACCGCCTTGCGGTTTTCGATCCGGTCGAAGCGGAGCGGAAAGGGCGCCGCGGCGAAGCCGTCGAGCGCGGCGATGGTCGCGGGCAGCCACTCGGGCGGAGCATAATGCAGGTCGTAGAGCGAGATCAGCGTGACATGGAGCAGGTCGGGGCCGCGCCCAGGGTCGTTGCGCGGCAGCGCGACGATCGCCGCCTGCACCTCCGGCGGCGGCTTCGCCATGACATAGAGGGGATTTCGGGCGCGCATGGGTGGGAGTGTAGCATGGTGTGGGGATTTGGGGCGCATGAATGGGGTAGCGCAATAATCGGCATCATTTGGCGCTGGATAGACTCCAGCGCCAGCTTAACTTAAATGTAGAGTGTCTTTTCCTGTGAGGGTTTGGCTTTGGCGTATCCAATCGAGAGCAAGTTAGTCGTAGGAATAACATCGACAGCATTGTTCGATTTTTCCAAAGAGCACGACATTTTCGTTTCTGATGGATTGGAGGCTTTTAGATCATATCAGGCCGAACACCGTCACGAAGTGCCGCCGCCTGGTGCGGCATTTCCCTTCATCAAGAGACTGCTCCATTTAAACAAAATCTTCCCTGACCAAATGCCAGTTGAAGTCGTCATTCTGTCGAGGAATGACCCCGAAGCGGGTTTGAGGATGATGGATGCAATGCCGCACTATGAATTGGATATAACGCGAGCATTCTTTTTGTCGGGAGCGCCTCCCTACCCCTATATGGAGGCCGTCAACGCGTGCCTTTATCTCAGCACTAACAAGGAAGAGGTCAAAGAGGCGGTGGCTGGCGGTTTCCCTGCGGGGCATGTCCTGCCATGCGCAGCGGCGGCGAATGACGATGGTGATAACCAGCTCAGAATAGCTTTCGACTTCGACGGAGTGCTCGTCGATGATGAAGCAGAGTCAAAATATGCGGACGGCGGCTTGCCGTTATTCTTCCATTATGAAGTCGAGAACAAGGATCGGCCTTTGAAGGACGGCCCTCTTATGCCGCTTTTGAAACGCCTTTCCGATATCCAGAAACTGCAAGAAGAGCAGTCCTCTCGTGTGAATAATCCAGAAAAGGCTATTCGAATTTCGATCGTCACCGCACGAAATGCTCCCGCTCACGAGCGGCTTATAAATACTATGAAGCACTTGGGGCTTGAGGCAGACGAACTATTTCTTACCGGAGGTATCGAGAAAAAGAACATTCTAGATATTATGAAACCCCAGATATTCTTTGACGATCAGATAGGTCATCTCACACCTGCATCGGAAAATACGCCGTGTGTGCATATTCCTTTTGGAATTAGAAATGCATAATCTAGGGTCGTAAATATCAACGAGATTTATTTAGAGAAGCCCACCCGCTCTTTTGGGTCCCGTATCATCGCGACGATCCATAAGGACATCTTGCCAGATTTTGTATGTTTCGTCGATCATTTCGTTCAGGTCGCTGAGGCTGTAGAGTTCGCCTTCATCCACGCTGTAGTTTTTTACGATTCTCGCTTCACCTTTCTTCTGGGTGAACTGCAAAATCATGAGATTTGCATCAGAGAAATCGGGGTCGCTCCGGCGAATTTGCTCGTTCATCATTGAAAAGGCAAACCGACGCGCTCTGGACGTCAACCCACCGTTCCGGCGATAGTCGAGAAAAAAGAAGCACGGGCGGCCGTCAATCATTGCAGCAAAATTTTCCCAGTATCGAACGACGCCGAGCGTACCAATGCCCATAGACGGGATATGCCGTTCGATTGCGTCAGATGCATTCTGGGTGAACCAGTTGAAGAAAAGTTCGACAACCTCAACGCAGCTGTCCTCTTGCTCTTCACGCGAACAAGATCGTGCGACAAGTGCTTTAATCTTTTCGAGAGATGGGCGCGGCGACTGCAAGCCCATTGGGTTTTTGGGATTGGCAATGTTGAAGTTTTGTTCGCGGGCCGGTGCATACGACCAACTGCCGCCGCCGGAATTGAATGCTCGCAGCTGAGCGTGTTTGTCAGCAACCGAAAGAGGCGCGATGCGGGCCAGATCAGTCTCCGGCAAACGGCGTAGCTTCATCTAACCCCTCTTGCATTTCGGGCGGTTTCAGCGCGACCTTGAGTTTCCCAAAGGTCGCGATGGTTAACTCGTCATCGATTCTGTTGCCCACTGTAGCACCTGTTTTCGATTTGTTCCAGACAATCCACCATGCGCCGCCCTCTACGTGCGAGAGGCTTATGAGTTGGCTGGGCGTGGCACGTCCCATAACGTGCATCAGATGCTCAATGTGCCGCTGCGCAGCGGCATCCTGCAATAGAGGTAGCTCCGACACTTCGCCGGTAAATGGGTCGGTCCTTGTGATCGGTGCGGTCACCTCGCTGCGACCATAACCTTTCAGGGCGTCGTAAATCGGGCGACACACCGGTCCATATTCCCACGCTTCGAACGCTCCTTTTACGAGCGGGCGCCGATAATGAACCAAGAAGGAAGCATGAGCGAAATAGAGCAGCTTTTGTATGGAAACATTTCTGACGGGTATGTGCGCCTTGTTGGCAGCATCAATCAGCGCGTTCACGACAACGCGAGGATCATATCCAGACGACATTTCCGTACCCCATTCGCAGCGTGATTCGCTGTCACGTTGGGCGATGCAGCCGCATCTAACTCACGTCAACGATCCTGCGCCAGTCTGAGCCCGCGACGAGTCGAGCCGATATGTCGACGAATTGAGCGGAGCGTCTTCGGCCTTAATCATGCTCCCGACCACCAGCGCCCATATACAGCTCCCGCCCGGTTTCCTCATAAACCTCGCTCATTTTCGCCATGCCCTTTTCGGCCTCTTCGGCGGCGATGAAGGCGGCGCTGTCCTGATTTTGCAGCTTGGCAAAGTCGCGGACTTCCTGGCTGATCTTCATCGAGCAGAATTTGGGGCCGCACATGCTGCAGAAATGAGCCGACTTGGCGCCCTCGGCTGGGAGGGTCTGGTCGTGATATTGCTCGGCGGTGTCGGGGTCGAGCGACAGGTTGAACTGGTCGCGCCAGCGGAATTCGAAGCGCGCTTTCGATAGCGCGTCGTCGCGGACTTGGGCTGCGGGGTGGCCCTTCGCAAGGTCGGCGGCGTGCGCGGCGAGCTTGTACGTCACCACGCCGACCTTCACATCGTCGCGGTCGGGCAGGCCCAGATGCTCCTTGGGCGTGACGTAGCAAAGCATCGCGGTGCCGTACCAGCCGATCTGCGCGGCGCCGATGCCGCTGGTGATATGGTCGTAGCCCGGCGCGATGTCGGTGGTGAGCGGCCCGAGCGTGTAGAAGGGCGCCTCGCCGCACGCCTCCAGCTGCTTGTCCATATTCTCCTTGATCTTGTGCATCGGGACGTGGCCCGGCCCCTCGATCATCACCTGCACATCCTGTGCCCAGGCGCGCTTGGTGAGCTCGCCCAGCGTGTAGAGTTCGGCGAACTGCGCCTCGTCGTTCGCGTCATAGATGCTGCCGGGGCGGAGGCCGTCGCCGAGGCTGTAGGCGACGTCATAGGCCTTCATGATCTCGGTAATCTCGTCGAAGCGTTCGTAGAGGAAGCTTTCCTTGTGATGC
>NZ_JAEULM010000016.1 GCF_016793825.1 Sphingopyxis sp. | reverse complement strand
TATTCTGTTGAAAAACTCCCGCTTGCAGTTAGGCGCGAGGAATGATTCAGTTGTCGTGTTATCGGGAGACAGCTGATGATGGGCGAGCGAACGGTGATGCAGGAGGCGCTGTTCTACAGCTTCAGCCTAGAGGATCATGTGCCGACGGACCACTTGCTGCGGTCGATCGACCGATTTGTTGATCTGGGCGATCTGCGCGAGCATCTACGCCCCTATTACAGCGAGACGGGTCGGCCCTCGATCGATCCGGAACTGATGATCCGGATGCTGATCGTCGGCTATTGCATGGGGATCCGGTCGGAGCGGCGGCTGTGCGAGGAGGTCCATTTAAACCTCGCGTATCGCTGGTTCTGTCGGCTGGGGCTAGAGGGAGCTGTTCCCGATCACTCGACCTTCTCGAAGAACCGGCATGGCCGCTTCCGTGACAGCGATCTGCTTCGCGAGCTGTTCGAGATGACGGTGTCGCGCTGCATGGCGGAAGGGTTGGTCGGCGGCGAAGGCTTTGCCGTCGATGCGAGCCTGATCCGGGCCGATGTATATCGTCGTCGATCTGTGCCCGGGGACGAAGGCCTGCCGCCCGATGTGACGGGCCGCGCCGTTCGCGAATATCTGGAGGTGCTGGACGATGCGGCGTTCGGCGGTTCGACGCCTGTGCAGCCGAAGCGGATCGCGCTCACCGATCCAGCTTCGCGCTGGACGGCGGCCACGCGTGAGCGGGCCTTTTACGCCTACAGCACCAATTATCTGATCGACCTCGATCATGCGGTGATCGTCGATGTCGAGGCGACAACGTCGGTTCGGCAGGCCGAAGTGACAGCACAGCGACGAATGATTGACCGGACACAGGAGCGCTTCGGCATCTGGCCGCATCGGCTTGTAGCGGACGCAGCCTATGGCTCCGCGGCGAACCTGGCGTGGCTGGTGGAAGAGAAAGGCATCGAGCCGCATATCCCGGTGTTCGAAAAATCCGGTCGCGATGATGGTAGCTTCGAGCGGGCCGACTTCATCTATGACCATGACGACGACAGCTATACCTGCCCGGGTGGTAACCGCTTGCGGCGGTCCAATCGCAACTTCAGCACGCCGCGAACCGGGATCGATAAGGATGGCTCCATCCGCTACCGCGCGCGTCAGCACGACTGCGAAGGGTGTGCCCTAAAGCCGCAATGCACGCCCAATGCGCTCGCCCGCAAGATTACGCGTTCGATCCACGAAGGCGCGCGCGACATGGCCCGCGATATCGCGACAACCGACGCCTATCTTGTGTCGAGCAGAGAGCGAAAGAAGGTCGAAATGCTGTTCGCCCACCTCAAGCGCATCCTGAAACTGGACCGCTTGCGCCTGCGCGGTCCCAATGGTGCCCGTGACGAGTTCCACCTCGCCGCCGCAGCCCAAAACCTCCGGAAAATGGCAAAGATCTTCCCGATCCAGCACCTCGCCACCGCCTGATCACGGTGGGGAGGCCGTTCGCCTCCCGTCCGCATCCCACCCTCCGCAGTCCGCCGGGCGACTTCTTCAACAGAATACACCCCATTCCGGCCATTCGCTGCCGAACTGGATTAAATGGCAGGAAACGACCGATTGCGGACGATCATACCCTATGGGATCATGGGGCGATGTTAATCCGCTCACCTCGTTTCGCTGGGACTGCAGCGGCCTTACTAGCTGTGGTGGTCATCGGAAGTTGCACCACTCCCGCCAAGTACTTGGGTGCCTCGGAAAGCCGCACCTGCAAAGCGAAAGGTGGCTATGAAAGTCGGAGCGCTTTCGGCTTTCCGATCTGTCAGTTCCGCTATGCCGATGGCGGAAAGGTGTGCACTGGGAAGGCTGATTGTCAGGGGCGGTGCCTCTTGAGCATTGATGGAGCGCCGCAGACTCAACTCCCTAAGCCGGGGCAGACAGCAAATGGGGTTTGCGACGCAACGCAATATAATCCGGGGTGCTTTGCCACGATCGAAGGCGGTAAGGTAACGGCAGAAGGCGCATGGTGCGAGGAATGAGGTTACGTCAGGAATCCACCCCGTTCCCGCCATCTGCTCACGATTGGGAAGCAATGACGGCAAGCGACCGTTTGTGAACGTTCTTCTCCCCTCCCGCAGGCGGGAGGGGTTGGGGGTGGGGCAGCACCGTCTCAGGTGCCCACCCCGCTGCGACTACCGAACAAGTTCGCAAGTCTCGCTGCCCCTCCCGCCTGCGGGAGGGGAGTCTAGCGCATTGTCGAATGTCCACCTCCCACCCCAAAGCCGACCATAGCCGAAGACCCCTTCCTGTCTGGCCAAGCCGCGCCGCCTTTTCTATGCAACAGGCGATGGCAGACGATCCCTTTCAGCACCGCTTCGCCGCCGACGCGAGCTTACTGCCGCATATGGCGGATCTCACAAATGACCGCGTGCTGATCGCGCTGCTCGGCGAAGGCGATTATCGGGCGGCGAGTTTTCTCGACCAGCGGCTCCTGACCGATCGCATCGGGCGCGAATGGAAGCCGTGGGACGCCCTCCCCGACGTGGGCGGAGCGTCGCGGCCCGACTTCATCTTCCACATCGGTCATGTCGGCTCGACGCTCGCCTCGCGCCTGCTCGCCGAAGCGAGCGGCTGCCTGCCTCTGCGCGAACCGATGCTGCTCCGCAGCTTTGCGCAGATCGCGGAGCGGATCGACCGTCCCGAATCGGTCTGGTCTCCCGACCTCTACCGCACGCGGTTGGCGCAGGCGCTTGGCTGGCTGAGCCGAGGGTTTCATGCCGGCCAGCGCACGATGGTCAAGGCATCGAGCGTCATTACCGCGATCGCGAACGACCTGACCGGGCCGCGCGGCCAGGCCCTGTTCCTCTACACATCCCTGCCGCGCTATCTCGAAACGATCCTCGCCGGCGAAGCCTCGATGGCCGAGACGCTGGCCCAGGCGCCCGCGCGCATGGCGCGGCTCGCCACCCTGCTGCCCAACTTTCCACACGCCCTGTGGCAGTTGCCGCCCGTAACCCGCGTCGCGATGAGCTGGCTTTGCGAAATGACGACCGCGCAGCATCGCCTGCCGCAAGGCGCGCCGCATATCCTGTGGGCCGACTTCGAGGTGATGCTGGCCGACCCGGCGGCCGCGCTCGATGCCCAATGCCGCCATTTCGGCCTGCCGGCCGACCGGGCGCGGATCGAGGCCGTGCTCGCGGGGCCCATCATGCGGCAATATTCGAAGGCGCCCGAACATGGCTATAGCCCCGATCTGCGCCGTTCGTTGCAGGCGCAAGCGGCGACCGACCATCACGCCGCGATCGCCGAGGCGACCGCGTGGGTTGAAGCGCTCGCTGCACGCTATACAAAGCTCGCCGATCTGCCGATCCGATAGGAAGACGAATGTTCAAGCTAGTCCAGCTTCTCGACGACGCGCAGGTGCGCGCTTTGCGCGATATCGCGGCGGCGGGAAAATTCGTCGACGGACGAATCAGCAATCCGCATTCGAAGGTGAAAAACAACCTGCAGCTTCACGATGCCGGTGCCTACGAACGCTCGTCCAAAATCCTGCTCGACGCGATGGTGCAGAATCCCGAATTCATGGAATTCTCGTTCCCGGCGCGAATCGCGCCGCCGCTGCTCACCCGCTATACACCGGGCATGCAATATGGGTTGCACCCCGATGCCGCCTATATCCCGCTACCCGACGGGCAACTTCGCACCGACGTCAGTTGCACGGTCTTCATCAACGATCCGGCCGACTATGACGGCGGCGCGCTGCGCGTTCAGCTTGGCAATGCCGACCTGCGCTTCAAGGAAGCACCAGGCGCCGCGATCATCTACCCCTCGCACACATTGCATGAAGTCGAACCCGTGACACGCGGCGAACGCCTTGTCGCCATCACCTTCATCCAGAGCCTGATCCCCGACGTTCAGAAGCGCAACCTGATGTACGAACTGAACGAGGTCGCGGCGATCGAGGGCGGCAACATGGCTGCAGAAACCTTCACCCGCTTGCAGGCGGTCCAGTATCAACTGCTGCGGATGTGGCGAAAATAGAATCGCGGCGCGCTAATATCCCATCAGCGCAAGCACTTCCTTGCGACTGCGCTCATCATCCAGAAAACTGCCGAGCAGGCGGCTTGTCACCATGCCGACACCCGGCGTCTTCACGCCGCGGCCGGTCATGCAGCCATGTTGCGCATCGATCACCACCGCGACGCCATGCGGGTGGAGATTGTCCCAGATACATTTGGCGACTTCGGCGGTGAGCCGTTCCTGCACCTGCAGTCGCCGCGCAAAACCGTTCAGGACCCGCGCCAGCTTGGAGATGCCGACGACGCGGTCGCGCGGAAGATAGGCGATCGACGCCTTGCCCGTGATCGGCGCCATATGATGCTCGCAATGCGACTGGAACGGAATGTCGCGCAGCATGACGATTTCGTCATAGCCACCGACCTCTTCGAAAGTCCGCGACAGATGGATCGCCGGATCCTCATGATAGCCCTGGCAATATTCGAGCCACGCCCGGGCAACGCGCTTCGGCGTGTCCAAAAGCCCTTCGCGCGTCGGGTCGTCGCCCGTCCATTCGATGAGCGTACGGACCGCGCTCAGCACATGATCCGGGACCACCGGCTTGCCGTCGGGACCTAGTTCCACCGTCATCGTCGCCCTGCCTTCACTGTTGCTATCATGTCGCACATTTCGACGCGAAATGCGGCGCGTGCAACCCCGGCGATCAAAGATTTTCGGTCCCTCCGCCAAGTTTACGTTGCGGAATCTGTACTTTTCCTGATTTGGTACGGGCGCCGGAATCCGGGCTTTTTCACCGATAACAAGTCACTTGACGCTTTCGTCAACTCGGCGCACCTTCCTGACATTACAGAGTTCGCAAAAGCGAACCGTGATCCGGAGATGCCGGCGTTCTTCCCCGACGCCGGTGGGAGAGGACGATGACCAGCGGCGCTGGACTGAGGGATGGATACAGGCGCCTGCCTTGCGCGGCCCGGCGTCCCTCGCCGTGTCTGGTTACGGCCCCTCCCCTTTAAAACACAAATTCAAGTTTGGGCGGCCCCGTAGAGGCGGGTTCGAAAAAGGGAGGATGTAGATGAGGTTCAAAGGACTGATCGGATCGTCGATCTTGGCGATGGCGGTGGCAACGCCGGCCTATGCGCAGGACGCGCCCCAAACGGAGCGAGATGCCTTCGGCGGCGAAATCGTCGTGACGGCACAGCGTCAGGCCGAACGTCTGCAGGACGTTCCGATCGCCGTCAGCGCCTTTTCGGCCGAAGCGCTGGAAGCGCAGCAGATCGAGAACGCCTCCGATCTTCAGCTGACCTTGCCGAACGTCACCTTCTCCAAGGGGAACTTCACGGGATCCAGCTTTACCATTCGCGGTATCGGCGACCTTTGCGTCGGCTTCAGTTGCGACAGTGCGACCGCGATCCATGTGAACGGCTCGCCGCTTTTCGGCACGCGCCTCTTCGAAACGGAGTATTTCGATCTTGAGCGCATCGAGGTCCTGCGCGGACCGCAAGGCACCCTGTTCGGACGCAATGCCACCTCGGGCGTGGTCAACTTCGTCACGGCCAAGCCCAAGCCCGGCCAGTTCCAGGCGGCCGTCGATGGCGAATATGGCAACTTCGACGCCTATAAGGTCAAAGGGATGGTCAACATCCCGCTGGGAGATACCTTTGCCGCTCGTGTCGCGGGCTTCTATCTGAAGCGGGGCGGCTATACGAAGAACCTGTTCGACAACAGCCATATCGACGGCCGCGATATGTACGCGATCCGCGGATCGCTGCGGTGGGAACCCGGCCCCGACACGACGATCGACCTGATGGGTTATTATTTCCGCGAAAAGGATGACCGTCTGCGCATCCAGAAGCAGCTCTGTCAGCGCGATCCGACAGGCGTGCTCGGCTGCCTCAACAACCGCCGTGAATATGGCAAGGTGAACGGCAACTCCACCTTCCCCAGCGTGCTGGGTTCGCGCGAAGTGTTCGGCCTCAACGGCATTTCACCGCTGCTTGGTCTTGGCGTGGGTAGCCTCTATGGCCCCGACGCAAACGCCGGCACGGTCGAGCCCGAAGACGTCCGGACGGTCAACACCGATTTCACGCCCGAGTATTTCACCGACGAAATTCAGGCACAAGCGCATCTTGATCACAGCTTCGGCACGATCAACGTCGGCTTGACGGGCATCTACCAGCGTACCCGCATCGATTCGCGGCAGGACTATAACCTCGACGTCGCCAGCCGCGCGCCGCTTCAGCAGGGCCTGAATTCGCTGGCCTTCCTTGCTGCGAACGGCATTCCGGGGCTGCCCGGCACCAACGCCTATTTCGCACCGATCGCGGCCGCGCTGATTCCCGATGGACCGGCCGGTCAACTCTGCACGTCGAACACCAATCCGAACGGTCTTGGCGTTTTCGGCGGCGACGGCGTCTGCGGCGCAGGTCCCCTCGCGTTCGACCGCTCGGTGGCGAAGAACGAAAGCTGGGCGGCGGAATCCATCATCACCAGCGACTTCGACGGACCGTTCAACTTCCTTCTCGGCGGTATCTATTCGCAGTCGAAGACGACGAACGGCGATTATTACATCAACGCCTTCGCGATCGACTATTTCGCTTCGCTGTTCGGCACCTTCACCGCCCTGTCGCGGGGCCTTCCGCCATCCTATCTGGGATCGCCCTACTTCAAGAACCACGACGAGGTGTTCAAGCTCACATCCTACGGGATTTTTGGCGAAGCCTATTTCGAAGCGAGCGACCGACTGAAGTTCACCGTTGGCGTCCGGTATAACAACGACAAGAAGCACGACATATCGAACTCGACGCTCGCGAACTTCCTTGTGCCCTATGGCACCACCGGCTCGATCTTCAACTCGCCCTATGCGGGGACGTTCGACGCCGACACCGGTGCAACGGGGCTCCCCGGCGCCCAGATGTTCCGCGACCGGACGTTCAAGTTCGACGAAGTGACTGGCCGCGCCGTCGTCGATTTCAAGATCACCGACGACAATCTGCTCTATGCGTCCTATTCGCGCGGCTACAAATCGGGCGGTATCAATCCGGCCTTGCAGGTGATCATCCCGGGTGTGACCGAATCCTTCGATTCGGAAATCGTCGATGCATTCGAAATCGGGTCAAAGAACACCTTCGGCAACGGGGCGCTTCAGCTGAACCTGACCGGCTTCTACTACAAGTACAAAGGCCTGCAGCTCAGCCGTATCGTCGCGCGTACGTCGCTCAACGATAACGTCGACGCCGACATCTGGGGCTTCGAAGCGGAAGGCATCATCCGCCCCGATCCGGATTGGCTGATCAACCTCGGCTTCAGCTATCTGAACACCAAGGTGACGGACGATACGCTGTTCATCAACCAGCGTGATCCCTCGGGCGGCCTGCCGAACTCGGTGATCATCAAGGACATCGGCCAGGCATTCAACTGCGCGATCGTCGCCAATGTCGGCGGCCAGGCGGCGGCGGATGCTTTCGTCACGGCGGTCAACAACGGCATCAACGCGAGCAAGGGGCTGACGGCGGCTACCGGGCTGCGCGGTCCGACGCCGTTCCCGTCGGACTCGGGTCTCGGCGCAGGCAGCGGTGCGTTCTCGAGCTGCGACGCGCTGGTTGCGGCCGCGGCGGGGACCAACGGCGCCATCACTGCTTATGGCGGCGGCGTGCCGATCAGCATCAAGGGGAACAAGCTGCCGCAGGCACCGAATGTCAAATTCTCGGCCGGCGTTCAGCATACGATCCACTTCAGCAGCGGCATGTCACTCGTCCCACGCATGGATCTGACCTACACGGGCGACAGCTATGGCAACATCTTCAACGGCCGGGTGAACAAGGTGAAGGGTTATGCGCAGGCAAACGCCCAGATCCAGCTCAACGGCGACAGCGATCGCTGGTACGTCCGCGGCTTTATTCAGAACATCTTCGACAGCAACGCGACGACGGGTCTGTATCTGACCGATCAGTCGTCGGGCCTGTTCACCAACATCTTCACGCTGGAACCGCGCCGCTATGGCATCGGTGCCGGCATCAAATTCTAATCACATCCAAAACGAAAATAGCCCGGCCTCTCGAACGAGAGGCCGGGCTTCTTTTTGTCCGAAAGCGCCGGGGTGCGTGCCGCCCCGGACGCGATCAGAATTTGAAGCGACCAGTCACGCCGTAGGTGCGCGGCTGGCTGGGGTAGCCCGATACGCTGCCCGACTGGGCAACCGCGGGGAAGATCGTCGTCAGATACTGCGCATTGGTGAGGTTACGGCCCCACACGCCCAGCTCGAAACCGTTCGTCAGCGCAACGGTGAACGAGGCATTGAGCTGGTTCACTTCACGCTTCAGATTCTTCGCGACGCTGGCGGGGAAGCCGGTCAGGCCTTCGACGATCTGGACCGGGCTTTCATAAGCATAATCGACATGCGCGATCGCCTTGGTCCCGCCTGCGAATTCGTAGGTGTAGGTTCCGCCGACCGACAGCGACAGTTCGGGAATACCGGCGGGCGTGGTGCCCGAGATATCGCCGAATGCCGAGTTCACGAAGCTGTCGTACTTGGCATCGAGATACGTCGCGGCCAGCGTCAGGTTGAGGCCGTCC
This sequence comes from Sphingopyxis sp., assembly GCF_016793825.1. GTDB lineage: Bacteria > Pseudomonadota > Alphaproteobacteria > Sphingomonadales > Sphingomonadaceae > Sphingopyxis. The sequence continues at coordinate 94,721 of NZ_JAEULM010000016.1, read as the reverse complement.
ACCGGGCGCACCGAACCGTCGAACTCGATACCGAAGGTCGACTGCTTGCCGGCATTGGCGAGCGCAAAGCCCGTCCCGGTGAAGACGTTCGACTGGAAGCCCTTGATCGACTGCTTGAACACCGCGATGTTCACCGCCGCGACCGACCACTGGCCCTTCAGCCCGAACTCATAGACCGTCGATTCCTCAGGAGCGGCGAAGCGCGAGCCCGAAACCAGGTTCGGAACGCCGAGGCCGCCCGCGATGATCCCCGACAGGTCGGCCGCCGTCGGCCGGCTGTCGCGCGAAAGGTTGACCGAGCTTGCCTTGAAGCCCGTCGCATAGGTCGCATAGACATTGACCGTATCGGTCAGCTCATACGCGGCACGCACGCTGTACGACAGATCGCCGTCATTCGTCTTGCCGGGCTCGACAGCGTTCGGAACGTTGAGGAACGGCGGCAGGAACTGCAGCGGCCGGAGCGCCAGCAGCGGATTAACCGCCGCATTATTCTGGTTCGCCGCGGCGAAAGCCGCTGCCCCGGCGTTGATCTGACCGAAGGCGGCGGGCTGCGCCTGGGCAAAGGCTCCGATCTCGGCCGCGGTTGCAAGACGCCCCAGACCCAGGGCGTTGCCCACCGTCGTGGCGATGCCCTGCTGAGTGATGGCGGTCCGCCCGATGCCGACCAGATCGAGGCCCGAGAAGACGTCGCTGCTGATCACATTGGTCGAGAAACGCTTGCGGTCCTTCGTATAGTTCGCGCCGATCGTGAGGGTCAGTCGGTCAGTGACCTCGAAATCGACCGTTCCGAAGATCGAGAAGGCTTCGTCCTTCATGCGGTAAGATTCGTCGAGACCGTCCCCCTGCCGGAAGAACTGGCCGGCATAAAGTGCCGGATTGCCGAGGATCCCGCCGATCTGCTGCTCGAGGCCCGCGACCACCGCATTTCCGGCAGCGCGCGGATTCGGCGACGTCAGAACCGCAGCCGGATTGATCAGCGCGCCGGCATAGGGACGGAAATCCGCGCCGAAGCGGATATCGTTCTTCTGCTTGATCTTCTCGTTGAAATAATAGCCGCCGAGCAGGAAGTTGAGCGGACCGTCGAAGTCCGAAGTGACCCGGAACTCCTGGGTGAAGGTATCGATGCCCAGATTCTGGCTGTTCTCCCCGATCAGGTCCGCACCGGTGAAATCCGAATCCTGGTTGGTGAGCGCACGCACCTGACGATAGGCGGTGATCGAGGTCAGCCCAAGGCTGCCCATTTCATAGTCGATCTGGGCCGATCCGCCGTAGTTCTCGATCTCGTTCGACGACAGGAAGTTGTTGTAAACCTTGTACGAGAACGGGTTGTTGGCATCGACGCTGGCGCCGCCAGCAAGCGCGTTGGTGATCGCGACCGTCGGGCCGGCGATGACGTTGCCCGCGATGCAGCAATTCTCGTCGATCTTGTCATAGTCGCCGATCAGGCGGATCGACAGCGCGTCGGTCGGTTCGAACAGCAACTGTCCACGAACGCCCCAGCGGTTGCGGTCGTTGACATCGGTGTTCAGCTTCAAGTCCTGCGCATAACCGTCGCGACGGTTGAAGTTGGCGCCGAGCGAAAAGGCGACGGTGTCGCTGATCGGGCCGGTGATGTTGCCCTTGAGGACGATGGCGTCGTAATTGCCATAGCTCGCCTCGACCGAACCGCCGAATTCATACTGCGGCTTTTGCGTGACAATGCTGATCACGCCTGCCGATGCGTTCTTGCCGAACAGCGTCGACTGCGGGCCCCGCAACACTTCGATCCGTTCGACGTTCGGAAGGTCGCCGATCTGGGCGGCCGAGCGCGAACGATAGACGCCGTCGATGAAAACACCGACCGAAGGCTCGATGCCCGCGTTGTTCGCGCCATTGCCGAAACCGCGGATGATGAAGTTGGTGTTCGCGCTCGACTGAAGCTGCGAGACGCGCAGACTGGGGACCGCCGACTGGAGGTCGATGAGGTCGCGGATCTGGGCGTTCTGAAGATCGGCGGCGGAGGTGACCGAGACCGCGATCGGCGTATCCTGCAGCGTCTGCGAACGCTTCGACGCGGTCACGATGATCTCGTTGCCATAGTCGGTCGTGTCGGCCGCCGCCGCATCGTCGGCGGGAGTGGCGTCCTGCGCAAAGGCGAAAACGGGGGTGGTCGCGGCGCACAGCATGGTGGCGCCCAACAAGATGTTGCGCAAATTCATGATGGTTTCTCTCTCCAAAACCGCCAAGCGCAGGTCCAATAGGACCTAGGTGGGAGATGCCGACGGTGGCGGCCGCTGTAGCCAACCGCCTTCCCGCGTCAACGCGCGCGCGAGAAAACGACCAATTTTCCCTGTATTAGTGACCAAAAAGCAACAGTTTACGCTACGGTATCGGTTGCTCGGTCATGGGCACCAGAATGCAGTGGACGCAAAGATGGTGCCTGTCGCGGTGATGCCGGGCTATTCGCGGTCACCACCCAGATGCGCGCAGCCGCGCATAACCGAGGCTCGCGGCGAGGAGAGTGAGGGTGATGCCGACCCAGATGAGATCCTGCATGGTGTTGCTCCAGCAAGGCGCTGGCCACGGGACGTGGCACGAGTCGTCTGCGGGCTACCGAATAGGAGCGGGGCGCGTTTGAATTCGAGAGAATGAAATGCCGCCTCGCATAGTATTTTCATATGATCTGGTCGATTTCGGTCGCGCGGCGCGCAGAATGACCGGCTTGTCGCCCGTCGACCCGACCCTGCCCCTGCCCGTGCCGCGGATTCGAAAAGCTCGACGCCGGAGCTGCCAAATCCATCTGGCGATCAAACGCGGCGCGCTATGTCGCGGCCCGATGAAATCCGGATTGCCCCGCCGATCGTGACAATCGACGGCCGAGCCAGACCCGCCCCCGTTTCGGGTCGAAGAACCGCCGATATGGCATGGATAATCGCCGCAGAAGGTCTCGAACCCGTCTCTGGACGAGCCGAAAGCGTATTTGGCGGCTCCGCGTGGCACTTGGCGTATCGATCCCGGATCGACCGAGGCCTTGTTCGTCAAAAATGGTGCACCAGCGACGAGTGGATGGCAGCCTTGTCGAGCACCTTGCGTCCGAAAAGACTGGCGGTGAGATCAGTCAGCAGGCGCGCACTTTTTCCGCGATTGTCGAGATAGGGGTTGAGTTCGGCGAGATCCATGGAAGTCGTGAGGCCCGATTCGCAGAGCATCTCCATGATCAAGTGCGCCTCGCGAAGATTGGCGCCGCCACTGACCGTTGTCCCGACGCCCGGTGCAATGAACGGATCGAGGAAGTCAACATCGAGACTGACGTGAAGCAGTGCGCCCAGTCGCTCGACATGGGCAAGGATACGGCGGACGATCGGCGCCACGCCGAATTCGTCGATCGCGCGCATGTCGAAAACCTGCACGCCGCGCTCCGCGATCAGCTGGCGCTCGCGCTCATCGACCGACCGGATGCCGAGCATGAAAACATTGCCGGGATCGACAGTCGCCCGATCGTGGCCCAGAATGCCGTCAAAACCCGGTTCACCGCAATAAAAGGCGACAGGCATACCGTGCATGTTCCCCGATTCGGAGGTGGCCGGCGTGTTGAAATCCGCATGCGCATCGAGCCAGACAACGCAAAGCGGACGCCCTAACTCGCGCGCATGCCGGGCAGCGCCGGAGACGCTTCCGATCGCGAGCGCATGATCGCCACCCATGAACAGGGGCAGGCGCCCGGCCTTCAACGTCCTGTACGCGGCGTCTTCAAGCGCGCGTGCCCAGCCGACGATATTTTCCGCGTTCCGCGCGTTGCCGCGCAAGCCGATGTCGGACACTGCCACGGGCTCGGCATCGCCGTCATCGGCCACATCATGTCCAAGGGCGGCAAGGGTGGCCGCAAGGTCCGAAATACGCATCGCGCTTGGTCCCATTGCGCAGCCGCGCAGGCCGGCGCCCAATTCCACGGGCGCACCGATCAGCGTGATTTTTCTTTTTTCCATTATTCCGTCCCCATTCCCCGCGACCAGTCTCGCGCCATGAAAACCGGCGGCCGGCCAGGGCGAACGCTGATCCTTGTGCGCCGATATCAGGCGGCGCGTTGCAGCATCCCGAAAAGGTCGCGTGGCTCGTCGGGGTCGGCGAGGATATCGATCTGCTGGAAGAAATCGGTCCCCTGCAACTTCGAATGGATATAGCGAAGCGCCGAGAAATCCTCGGTCGCGAACCCTACACTGTCGAACAGCGTAATCTGCCGGGCATCGCGCCGCCCTTCGGCCTCGCCGGTCAGGACCCTCCAGAATTCGGTCACCTGATAGCTTGGGTCCATCTGCTGAATTTCGCCCTCGATCCGCGTTTGAGGCTCGAACTCGACGAAAGTGTCCGCCCTCGACAAGATGTCCCGGTGAAGCTCGGTCTTGCCCGGGCAATCGCCGCCGATCGCATTGATATGGATTCCCGAACCCACCATATTGTCGGTCAGGATCGTTCCATAGGCCTTGTCGGCGGTGCAGGTCGTGATGATATGCGCACCCTCGATCGCATCCTGGGCGCTGCTGCACGAGACGACCCGCAAGCCGCTTCCCTGAAGATTGCGGACGGTCTTTTCGGTTGCCTTCGCATCGATATCGTACAGCCGCACCTCTTTGACCCCGACCACGGCTTTCATCGCCAGAGCCTGAAATTCAGCCTGCGCGCCATTCCCGATCATTGCCATCACTCCGGCCTCGCGCGGGGCCAGGTGGCGCGCGACCATGGCCGACGTCGCGGCTGTGCGAAAAGCCGTCAGCAGGGTCATTTCGGCAAGCATCAGCGGATAGCCGGTATCGACCCGCGCAAGCAGGCCGAACGCCGCCACCGTTTGAAAACCCTTCGCCATATTGCTCGGATGGCCGTTGACATATTTGAAGCTGAACGCCTCGCCGTCGGATGTCGGCATCAATTCGATAACCCCATCGCGCGAGTGCGACGCGAGGCGCGGGATCTTCTCAAAGACATCCCATCGCCGATAGTCGGCCTCGATCGCATCGGTGAGTTCGATAAGCACCTGCTCGACACCGAAATGGTGGATGAAGCGCATCATGTTTTCGACGCTCACGAACGGGATATAGGCGAGTTGGGAAGGTGCGGGTGGCATGGTGGATCCTTGACAATGGCAGGGGCCCGCCAAGTCTAATTGCCCCTATCGTCTGTCGAAATCACCATCTCGCCCTGAAAATTGATCAGATCTGGAGAGTTTTTATAGTTTCGTTATACAAACCGTCAGCAACGCACTTGACAAGGCAGATCATATGGGAATCGCGAAATTCATCCCTGACGACCTCGATCGCCGTATCATCGCCCTCCTCAGGGTGGATGGGCGCGCCTCCTTGTCGAAGCTGGCGGGCGCGCTGGGGGTTGCGCGAGGCACCATCCAGAACCGGCTCGACCGACTGCTCGACACCGGCGCGCTGCTGGGTTTCACCGTGCGCGTACGAGAGGATTATGACGACCTCACTGTGCGTGCGGTCATGCTGATCGAGGTCAACGGCCGATCGACCACCCAGGTCATCCAGAAACTGCGCGGGATAACCGAAATCCGCGCGCTGCACACCACGAACGGCAACTGGGACCTGATCGCCGACATCAGCGCGCAAAGCCTCTCCGATTTCGACCGTGTCCTTCGCGAAGTGCGGACGATCGACGGCGTGGAGAATAGCGAAACCAGCCTGTTGCTCAGCACCATATGATATCGGCTGCATCACCTGAGGCGGCCGCCACCGACCGCGACTGAGCGTTCACCCGGCGACGCCCGAGATCGCCGTATCGAGCCGCAGGATGAGGCTCGAGTTCATGCTGCATCGTTATAACCAATTGCCCAGTTTGTGTCTTTTTGTATATCATCGCCGCGACCTATGCTCCCCAAAACACAAGGGGGGAACCGTCATGAAAAGTGCAATCTCGGGTCGATCACGGAAGCGTATCCGCCAACTGGCCGCAACGCTGCAGGTAGGCGTGGCCGGCATCATTCTGATGCCCGCTCCGTCCGAAGCCCAAACCGGCAGCGGAGCCGTATCCTCCGACGAAATCGTCGTTACGGCTCGCAAGAAGGCCGAAACCACCCTCGACGTCCCGTCGACACTCGACGTCTTCAGCGCCGATACGCTGGCCGGGGCCGGCATCAACTCCACCGCCGAGCTGACGCGCCTTACGCCGGGACTGAACTTCGCTCCGCGTGTGGATGGCACCAACATCGCGCTCCGCGGCGTCAGCAGCAACGCCGCCAGCTTTGGCGCGAACCCTTCGGTCGCGGTCCATTTCGACGGCGTCTATCTGCCGCAGCCCGACATGGCGCTCACCGAGCTGTTCGACATCGATCGTATCGAAATTCTGAAAGGTCCGCAGGGCACCCTCTATGGTCGCAACGCCACGGGCGGTGCCATCAACCTGATCCCCGACAGCAGCGTGGCGCGGGGCGGCGAGGTCTCGCTCGGGCTGGGCAGTTTCGATCTGTATCGCGTCCGTTTCGCCGTGGGCGTGCCGATCGCCGAGGAAAGCGGCATTCGCCTGTCGGGAGCCGTTGCGAAAGACGACGGCTATACCAAAAGCTTCCTGCACGACGCGCCGCTGGACAATCAGTATATCGTGGCCTTGCGCGGGATTGGCGTTTTCAAGGCGGGTGATGCGAAAATCCGGCTGGCGGTCCAGTATGTCGACGACGATGGCGGCCTGGGTACGGGCTTTCAGTACAGCCCGGAATTGAGCGCGCCCGGCGGCGTGTATGCTGGCAGCATTCAACGGCGTGGCCCGCGTTTGATATCGACCGACCTGCCGACCACACGTCGCACCAGTGCGCTGGTGGGCGCCCTCAACGTCTCGGTGCCCCTTGGCGCGGTCGAATTGCAATCGATCACCGGCTTCACGCATTTCAAGATGAAGTATGTGCTCGACACCGATGCGGCCGGCAATCCGGCCGGTATTATCGATGAAATCGAAACCCACGACCAATCGTCGCGCGCCGTGTCGCAAGAACTTCAGATCAGGACGGACAGCGCGGCACACACGCGCGTCGTCGCCGGTCTCTATGCGTTTCGCGAAACGGGCAAGGTAGGCCTCGACTATCGGCTCCCCAGCTCGGGCGACTTCGTGATCTTTGATGAGGAAACAAGGTTCAGGTCGACGTCGTTCGCCGCCTTCATAAACGCCGAAGTCGATCTGTCCGACGATCTGACCCTGATCGGCGGCGGGCGTTACACGTCCGATCGAAAGCGCGCGGCCTACAGCAGCCGCGCGGGGTCGCCCGATGAGTCCGGGATCACGCGCTCGAAAAGCTTCACTCCGTCGCTTCAACTCCGCTGGCGCCCGTCGGCTTCGTCGATGTTCTATGCGAATTACTCGCGGGGTCTGAAGGCGGGCGGGTTCAACGTCGGAGGCGATCTGGGGCTTTACGGGCCGGAGGCGCTGAACGCGTACGAAATCGGCGCCAAGGGCCGGACCGGAGTCATCGGTTACGAGATCGCGGGCTTCTATTATGACTATTCGAAGGTCCAGCTCCGCACGCTCGACCCGATCGGCAACGTCACGCGGGTGACCAACGATGCGAACGCCAAAGTCTACGGCATAGAGGCAAGCGCGAACGCACGAGCCACCGACCGGCTCACATTGGACGCGCATATTCTCTACGTTGATTCAACGATCCGCAACTTCGTCAACCCGCGCGGAGACGATCTGTCGGGGATCGAGTTGCCATTGACCCCGAAGTGGACGTTGACCGGCGGAATCGCGTATGATCTGCCGCTCGGCGATCACAACGCATTGCAGCTCAGAACCGACGTCAAATATCAATCGAACACGCTGCTGCCAGGATTCAACAATCCGGCTATCGAGCGACAAAAGGGGTATGCGCTGTGGTCAGCGACCGCCCGATACGACGTGAATGACGCGATCTATTTTTCTATGGCCGTCCTCAATATCACGGACAAGCTCTATGCGGTCACCAGGAACGACTATGATATCTTCGGCGTCGTCGAGCGTTATGGGGCTCCGCGAACCTTCGAGGCCCGTCTCGGCGTCCGTTTCTGATCTCCTGGCGCGGTCGGCACGATGACACGCGATCGCTGGCAATCCTGGCTGCTGCTCTCGTTGCTGACCGCGACAGCCGTCATCGCCTTCTCCCACCGGCTGGTGCTGCACCCGTTCATCGATCAGTTGAAGACGCAGTTCCTGATCGATGACACGGCGGTCAGTTTGCTGCTCGGACCGGCGTTCGCGCTATCTTATGGGATCGCGGCGCTGCCCCTTGGCATGGCGACCGACAGGATTCCCCGCATCAGACTCGCAGCGGCGATGCTCGTGCTGTGGAGCGGGGCGACGGCGGCGTGCAGCCTCGCCCCGACCTATGGCGCACTTTTCGCGGCGCGGATTGCCGTCGGCGTTGGCGAGGCGGCACTCATCCCGATTGCCGTTTCGATCATCACCGACAGCTTCACGACCGAACGGCGCGGCATGGCGATCGGCATCTTCATGACCGGCGTCACCGTAGGGTATGGAACAGCGTTCGCGGCAAGCGGCGTCGTGTATGACCTGGTTCTAACGAACATGTTTCACAACACCCTGTTCGAATATGCCGGCGCGCCCTGGCGGCAGACGATTCTGATCCTTTCCGTGCCGGGGCCGCTTGTTGCGCTGTTGCTGCTCGCCTTTCCCGAACCGCAAAGGCAGGGATCGGCACAGCGGGTCGTCGAAGCCGTGTCGTCCTTTCGACCAGGAGCAGTCATCGCAGCTCTCATCTGCGGCGCCATTGCCCTGATGGCTTTCGCCGATAGCGGCATCTTCGCCTGGACAGCGGCGCTGCTGACCCGCGAACACGGCATGGCGACGGCAGCGGCCGCCAAGACGATCGGCGCAATCACGATCACCGCCTCGATCGGCGGAACCTTGCTGGGTGGGGCCCTGGCCGATCGTGCCCTGCGCCGCGGCGGCGTGCCCGCCCAATTGCGGACGGCGGGCCGCATAGCCCTGTTGGGCTTGTTCGGCAGCCTGATCTTCGCCGCGACGATGACACCGTCCGTTCTCCTCGCGCTGGCGCTGTGGGTTGGGGCGGTCACGGCCGCGCCGGTCGCGGCGTACGCGGTGCTGACACAGGTAATCCCGGCCAGCAGGATCGGAATCACGACGGCCGCGATGACGGCGACGATCGCGATCGCAGGGTTGGGCGCGGGGCCGCCCACCGTCGCCCTGCTCAATCAACAGGTTTTTGCGGGCGCGCTCAGTCTGGGTGTCATACTGGCGCTGATGGCGACGATGTCTTCGGCGCTCGCATTCCTGCTTTTCGGGGTCGCTGCAAAGCGCGCGGCCATGATCGAGGTAGGATGATCGATGAAAGTTTCGCAACGATGACCTTGTCGCAAGCCCTGACGCTGGACCTTTCGGAGCAGCGGGTCGTCATCACGGGCGGCGGCAGCGGGATAGGGCGCGCGATCGCCGAGATGGCCGTCGCGTCCGGCGCATCGGTGGTGATCCTCGACGCCGATGTCGATGCCATCGGTCGACTACCTGCTACCGGCCAGCTTTGCGCGATTCATTGCGACGTCGCCGACGCCGATGCGGCGAACGAAGCCGTCAACAATGCCGCAACGATGATGGGGGGGGTGACCGGCCTCGTCAATGGCGTGGGCATCGCCGGACCCACCATGTCGCCGGACGGGATTTCGGTCGAAGCCTGGCGACGAACGCTTGCCGTCAACCTCGACGGGATGTTCTATTGCACGAGAGCCGCCATTCCCTGGCTCAAGAGGAACGGCGGCTCGATCGTCAACCTGTCGTCGGCAGCGATCGCGCGGGGCGGTTTTCCCATGCGGCTGGCCTATGCCACGTCGAAAAAGGCGGTGATTGGTTTCACGGAGACGCTGGCGATGGATCTCGGACGCCATGCGATCCGGGTCAACACCGTCCTCCCCGGCACCGTCGAGGGAGATCGCGTCCGCACGGTCATTGCCGCCGCGGCGGAGGCGAGCGGCGTGTCCGCCGAGGACCTGTGGGGCGACACAATCGCCGCCAACTCCCTGCGCGTCGCGGTCGAAGCCGTCGATGTCGCCGCCCTGGTCATCTTTCTCCTGTCCGACCTGGGCCGCCTGATCACCAGCCAGAGCATCGCGGTTTGCGCGGGCTTCGAAGGTCACCGCAGCCAGGACCAGGATCCCATGGCGTCGGGGCGCTAGGATCGGGACCCTAAAGCGACAGCGCCCGCCGTTCCCAGACCGCCATTCGCCGCCGCGCGAGCAGATAGAGCAGCGCGGCTCCGCCGGTCAGCGCCGCAATCACGCCGAACACGACGCGATCACCCCATGAATCGACTTCCGCGCCGATCCGACCGGCCAGAAACGCACCCAGGGCATAGGTAAGATACCAGGCTCCCATCACCTGTCCGGACCGGGCAGGCGGCGCGATTTTCGTCACCATCGACAGGCTCATCGTCCAGATAAGCACCTCGGCCGTGGCGATCGAAAGATAGCCGGCGACCAGCCACGCAAGGCTGCTTTTGCCCACCGCGTCGCGTTCCATCGTCGCGCCGACGAACAGGACAAAGGCAAAGGTCAGCGAAAATAGCCCTATCGCCGCCCGGGTTCCGACGCCCGGAACGCGGCCTGTTCGGTCAAGATACAGCCACAAGCCGGCCACGGCCGGCGCAACCGCCAGGACGAGCAAGGGCTCGAGCGATTGCATCCATGTCGCCGGAACCTCGAAACCCAGCAGAAAGCGATCGGTATGATGATAGGCATAGAGCGACAGCAGCCCGGCGCTTTGCTCCAGCGCGGTCCAGAACAGCACGGACGCGAGCGCCATGGCCAGCAGCACGCGATAGCGTGACGCGACGTCCCGCCAGCTCCCGCCACCCGCTTCCGGGGCGATCGTCGCGGACGAAACCGGGATCGCGCGCCGACCAGGTATCGCCAACGCCAGGCAGGCGATCAGCGACGCCGAACCCGCAGCAACGAAGCCCCACCCCCACGCGACCCGCTCGCCCAGTCCACCTGCCAGTATCGGCCCCAGCATCGAACCAAAGTTGATCCCGACGTAAAAGAGCAGGAAGCCACGTTCGCGTGCCACTCCTTCGGCCGGAAAGGCCTGACCGAAGAGGACCGTCACGTTGGGCTTGAACAACCCTGTGCCCAGGACGATCAGCGACAGGCCGACATAGAGCATCGTCTGCGGGTCGATCCAGCGGCCAAAGGCGTGGAAGAACTGCGACGAGACCAATATGGCATGACCGGCCACCATGGCGATCGACCCTGCCTTCACGCCGCGCCAGGTGCCGATGACGCGATCGGCCAGCCACCCCCCTACGACCGAAACGGCATAGATTCCTGCGCTGTAGGTGCCGACCAGCTTCAGCGCGTCGCCGGTCGCCCACCCCGATCCGCCCGTTGCCGTGCTTGCGGTGAGATAAAGAGCGAGGATGGAGAGGAGACCGAAGTGCGCGAAGCGCTCACACGCCTCGGCCAGCACCAGGGTGGCGCGTTCGGGCGCCTTCATCGGCCGGACCTTGCACAGAAGGCGTGGACCAGCCGCACGAAATACTCCGCGCCGATAGGGATGCTGGCATCGTTGAAATCATAGCGCGGGTTGTGGATCATGCACGAACCCGCTCCGTCGCCGTTGCCGATGAAGGCGTAACAGCCCGGCCGACGGTTGAGCATGAAGGAAAAATCCTCAGCGCCCATCAGCGGCGGGGTGCTCTCATCCAGCCGTTCCGCGCCAACGAACGTACGCAGTGTCGCTGCGCAGAATGCGGTTTCAGCATCGCTATTGACGGTGGGCGGATAGGCGTCGAAGCAATCGAAATGCCCCGTCACGCCGTGGGCGGCGGCCACGCCGCGGGTCAGCGCCGTGAGCCTGCTCCTGATCACGTCCCCTGTCGCGCCGTCCAGATAGCGAAACGTGCCGCCAATCTGTGCGGAGTCGGGCACGACATTGTTGCTGGCTCCGGCGGACAGGCGCGTGACGCTCACGACCGCGGCGGCGAGCGGGTCGATCGCCCGGGCCACGATGGTCTGGCAGGCCAGCACGATCTCGGCGATCGCCGGAATCGGATCGATCGTCCTGTGGGGAATGCCGCCATGGCCGCCCTTGCCTTCGATCCTGATCGTGAAATCCTCGACACCCGCCATGATGGGTCCTGGCCGCAACGCGAAATGGCCGATCGGCAGCCCGGGCAGATTGTGCAGCGCGAACACGGCATCGACCGGCCAGCGGTCGAAAAGTCCTGCATCGATCATCGCCTGGGCACCGCCTTCGGCCTCTTCGGCGGGCTGAAAGATCAGGATCGCCGTGCCGCCGAAGTGCGGCCTCTCCGCCAGCAGCCGAGCGGCCGCCAGCAGCATCACCGTGTGGCCGTCATGCCCGCAACCGTGCATCTTGCCCGGCACTTCGGAGCGGTGAGCGAACGCATTCGCTTCCTCCATGTTGAGCGCATCCATGTCGGCGCGAAGCCCGATCATCGGCCCATCGCCGCCCCGAATGACGCCGACCACGCCGGTTCCGGCGATGCCTTCGTGCGTTTCGACACCCCAGCGGCGGAGCAGCCGCGCGACCGTCGCCGCGGTGCGAACCTCTTCGAATGCGGTTTCGGGGTAGCGGTGAAGGTCGTGGCGGAGGGCGCGGAGCTCGTCCGCCCAGGCGCCAAGACGACGGCGCCAGGCGGGCGCCGTCATCCGAACCCCAGGGTGACCGTCACCTCGTCGGACATCGCCCGGATCGACTGGGCGATCCCGATGCGCCCGGTGCCGCTGTCGCTGCCGGACGCGCCGCCACCGGGCACGGTCAGGTCCCAATAGGCGGACATTTCGTTGATGTGGACCACCCCGGCGCGCAGCCGCCCGGCCTGGCGCATCGCCGTATTGACGGAGCGCGTGAACACCGACGCGAAAAGACCATAACGGCTGGCGCGCGTGATCGCCTGAAGCTCCTCCTCGTCCGCGAAGGAGAGCAGCGGCACGACCGGGCCGAATGTCTCCTCCCTGTTGAGCAGCGTCCCAACCCCGACGCCCGAGACGACCGTCGCCGGAAAATAGAGCGGCGTGGCGAAACCCGTCGCGACCGCACCGCCGCAATCGATGGTCGCGCCCGCCGCGCACGCATCGTCCAGATGCGCCAGAACCTTGTCGACGGTGTCCTGATTGTGCAGTGGCCCCATCATGGTCGCCGGATCGAACGGATCGCCAAGAACCACCGCAGAGGCGCGGGCAACAAGTCGTTCGCGCAACTCATCATGAACAGATCGTTCGACGAGCACGCGCTCCGTCGCGGTGCAGGTCTGCCCGGCGTTCGTGAATGCGCCCTCGCAGATCCGTGCGGCAGCAAGGTCTAGATCGGCGTCGGCGAAGACGATGGTCGGGCCGTTGCCGCCGAGTTCCAGTGAAACGGGTTTGCCCGCAGCGCGCATGGCGACGCTCCGTCCCGTCGCCGTGCTGCCGGTAAAGCCGACGGCATCGACATCGCGATGGCCGGCGAGCGCATCGCCGACGACGGCGCCATGCCCGGTGACGAGATTCACGGCGCCATCGGGCAAGTCCGCCGCTTCCAGGCATTCCATCAACAACGAGGCGACCAGCGATGTCGTGAGCGCGGGCACCCACACCAGCGCGTTCCCGGCCGCCAGTCCCGGGGCCAGATAATAGGCGCAGGAAATGGCTATCGGGTAATTCCAGGGGGTGATCACACCGTAAACGCCGCGCGGACGCAGGGCGGTGATCCCCAGACGACCCGCCTCGCGCAGCGGAAAGCTCGTGCCGTTGACATGCTTCACTGCCTCGGCAGCCACTTCGAAGGCTTCGACGGCAAAGGCCAACTCGTCCTTTGCTTCGCTTTCGAATGGCTTGCCCTGCTCGTTGGCAAGGAGCATTGCCAGCTCATCCGCCCGGGCGGCTATCGCCTGCCCCACGCGGCGGCAAAGCGCGGCGCGGTCCCATACGCTCAGCCGCGCCAGCCGTTGAGCCGCGCACCGCGCGGCGACAACCGCATCGTCGATATGTCCCGCTGTTCCCAGAGAGGCTGAACCGATCAACTGCCCGGTCGCCGGGCTGATGGTAGGATGCGGATCGGCCGCAATCCATGCATGGCCGATCCGCATCCTACCCGATATGAAGGAGGGGGCAGGATTAGCGTGCATCATCGCCTCCACCATAAGCCTTGTTGGATAGCAGCGATTTACGCAGCAAATAATTCATACCGTGATGTTCGGTTTGCCCGACCTCGGCATAGCCCAGCCGATGATAGAGCGAGTCCCGTTCTGTCTCGGTAGCGAGATGGAGTTGATGGATGCCCAATTGCACGGCACGGACCTCCAGTGCGCGGCAGAGGTGACCGGCGACCCCCATGCCGCGCCTGTCCGGCGACACATAGACTCCGCAAACCCAGTGACAAATATCCGGCAGCCAGTCGAAACTGTCCTTCTCGCGCAGACTGGCGACGCCGCACGGATTACCGCCCACGAGTGCAACGAGCGTGATCGGCAGTCTTCCCGGTCCCGGTGTGTCGCGATATCGCGCCAGCGTCTCCGCGAACGACCGCTTGGAAAAAATCGCCCATTCGCGATCGACCCAGAATGCGACGATCTCCGCATATTCAGGATGTGCTGCGAGGTCGACGATCATGGCTCCGGCCGTCATAGCCTTGCCACCACTTGCTGGTCGCGGTGCTCATAGGCCCCGCCGCGCGTGACGAGAATCTCGCCGCAGCCGTTGTCGGCAACGCAGATGCTGGCAAGCCGGTTCACGATCTCGCTTTGCGTCGGCATGTCCTCCCAGCGCGGAACGTGCCAGTCGATCCGCGCCATGCCGGTTTCCACGGCCAGGACCGCATCCCCCCGCGCGGGCGGGGTCAGCGTGACTTCCGCCACGCTGACCCGGCCCCAATCGCCCACCGCAGGGAGATGGCGATAATGCAGAAGTTGCCCGCGGGTCGGCAAGGTCGCGGGATCGGGCAAGGCTGTATCCAGACTCTCATGCAGACTGGAAACGGTCAGATTCAGGAAGCGGAAGCCATGCCATTCGGCGGTGCAGTCGATGGTCGCACCGGTGCGACGCGCAGCCGGCAAGTCGCAAAATATCTTCGGCATGCCGAGCTCTTCGCGCCCGGTAAGAATGGGATCGGCCATATTTTCCCACAGCACCAGCATCAGTGAGCCGACGTGCGCGTCGCAATAGCGCACGGGCACGGTCACGCCGAGAGTGTTGTACCCACGCCCGGCGAGCCATGGCAGATTGGTAAGATACGAAAAGGTCAGGCAAAGCTCCGGGGCGCCAAGCAACGCAAATCCCGGCGGCAAAAGGCCTTCGAGGCCATCACGGTCGACCGGCAAGGTCACACTGACCGAAAGACATTCGGAAGCGGACCAGTCATATTCTTTCGCTGTGGGCGGCTGGCGCGGACTGACCGAGGGGCCAAAGTGAGTTGGCATTCGGTAGATGCGGCCCGGCTCGAAGCGGTAACTCATTGCCAAGCCTGCCGCCGCGCCAACCGCACGGTGAGATCCATGCACGTTCGACCGATCTTTGCGGCGCGGTTCCGTCTGTGTGCAAGGCTGGTACGAAAATGCAAAATGATGGCCCTCCCATTGTGTGACTGGATTGTAGGCCGGCTCCATGATATAAAAAAGCGTGATAAATGCGCATAAGATATAATGGTAGAGCATATGAATCTTCGTCGATATGTCGTCTTTCGGGCCGTGATTGATACGGGGAGTGTCAGCGCTGCCGCCAAGCTCTTGCGGCTGGCGCAGCCTGCGGTGAGCCGGCATATAAAGGATTTGGAGAGCGAGCTTCGCGTGGCCCTCTTCGATCGCAGTCGCAAGCGACTGGTCCCGACTGCGGACGCATTGGCGCTGTATCAGCAGGCCAAGGTTGCGTTGGCCAACGTGGAACTGTTCCTCGATCGAGCGCGCGAGCTTCCAAACAAGCGCGAGGCGCCACTGCGCATCGCCTGTGCGCCCCTTTTTTCGACGATAGCCATCTCGCGACTGTTGCAGCGCGTGCGCGCGCAGCATCCCAAAGCTTCTTTTGCCGTTATCGTGAGGGACCCGACGATCGTCACACAGATGGTCGCCGCGGGAGAAGCCGACATCGGGCTTTGCGGGATCGCGACCGCGAGCCAGACGCTCGACGTGCGCAAATTGCTGTCGGCCGAACTCGTCTGCGCCATCCCGGCCGGCCATCCGCTCGCCGACCGGCGCGTGATAGAGGTGTCGGCCTTGAAGGACGTGCCATTCATCGCGCTTGCACAGGAAGTGACCCCGATCGTGGCAACCGCCAAATTGCTGCAGCGCGAAAAAGTCGAGCCGTTGACCGTTGTCGAAACGCAGCGAACACACACGGTATACAGCCTTGTCGCGGACGGCATCGGCGTTTCGCTGGTCGAACCACTAACGGCGCTCGCCTATCCTCAGGAAAAGGTCGTAATCCGCCCGTTTCTACCCGCGGTCGAGATCACATACGACGTCATCCTGTCGCCCGCTCGCCCGCATACCGCAGTCACCGATACCGTTTTGAAAGCTGCCCTGGCCCTTTGCGACGATTTCGCTCGGGAGATCAATCAGCGTCTGCGATCCTGAACCTGTTTGGCAACCGGATTTCTGAAATTTTCGGTGGCGGGTTGCGCCGGAAGCCATCGGACCCGCACTGACGGAAACAAGTCGATGCGATGCCTGCCTGCACTCGCCTCAGACTTCGCTTACAAACGGGATTCCCGAGCAAGCGCGACCCCCCCGTAAATGACGCCCGTAATTCAGTGAGAATGGAACCGATCCGATGACCTTGGCGTCACATGTCCCGTCTGAACAACCTTGGCTTGCGAGACTATTACGAAGAGCAGTGGTGCCCGGGGACGGGGTCGAACCGCCGACACTGCGATTTTCAGTCGCATGCTCTACCAACTGAGCTACCCGGGCACGGGCTTCGCAAGACCGGTCGGCCTGCTGGCGAGCGGCGGCTATAGGCAGGGCCTTTCGTCCTGTCCAGAGCCTTTGTTGCGCTAATTTCCGACCTCAGGCGTCGCCCAATCGATCGTCGTCGGTGCCGCCATCAGGGCCCTCGTGCGCAGGCAGGCGATAGCCTTCGTCGAACCACTGGTTGAGGTCCCGGTCGCGGCAGCCGCGGCTGCAGAAAGGGCGGAACTCCTGCACGCGCGGTTTGCCGCAGCGCGGGCATTTCGCCTGTCTTGCGGCCGCTTCACTGGGCATGGCCCGATCCCTTCCCTTGCGCATCGGCGATAATCTCGACCGGACGCCCCGTGCGCCTTTGCAATTCGGCCGTCCAGTCGGGATGCCGTGCGATATGGTCCACAACCGCGGGCCGCGTGGTCAGGTGCAACACGCCCGTTCCGATCGTCCGCTCGGCCTGGCGCAGCAGCATTGCAGCATCGGTGCCGACAGGATCGAGGCGGACCTGCTCTATCAGCGACGGCCGCTGGCGGCGGCGGATGATCTGCATCAGGCCGAAGCCATTGATCGCCGTGCGTTCGAACGGTTGCGGCAAAAGCTCGTCGATCAGCGCGTCGATCGCCTGCCGTTCCCCTCGTCCGGGAAGCGACGGAAAATCGATACCGATCGATCCGCCGATGTCGCAGCAACGGATCGCATTTATCGCAGCCCTGCCGCCAGCCCTGGCGAGCGTCGGGGCATCTCCCTCACCGTCGATGTCGATCAGAGTCATCGCCGGCGTCGCGTCGATCCACAGGGCACCGCCGACAAAGGGCCAATGCCCGGTGCGCACGTGATCGATCAGTTCGGACCAGCCCACCTGCTCCAGCCGGTCGCTTCCTGTCGGCACCATATCCATCACGGGAAAGCCCGTTGCGACGATGCGCGCCCGCAAGTCGGGTCCATCGGTGAGCGGCGCATCGGTCATGCGCGCGCGCGCCGGCTTTTCGCGCCCACGCTCGCGCAAAGCCATGCGGACGATCTCGACAGTCAACCTCGCACCGATCGAAAGGCCCTGCGGCGGCGTCAGCGTGGCCAGCGGCTCGCCAGGCAGGTCTAGCACAACGCGCTGCCTTCCCCGTTTCGACCAGCCGCGCCCCGATCACCGCGCCGACGCGCGGGCGCTCGTCATCGCGCTCGATCCGCGCCTCGATGATCCGATCGTCCTCGACCAGCGCGGCGCGACATTCGCCAATGCCGGCTTCATAAAACCACTCAGCCAAGCGGAATGCCAGCGCTGCTCAGCAAGCCGCGCGTTTCCAGAAGCGGCAGGCCGACGACGTTCGAATGGCTGCCCGACAGGAACCGGACGAATATCTCGGCCCGGCCCTGGATCGCGTAGCCGCCCGCCTTGCCCATTCCCTCACCGCTTTCGACATACCAGTCGATCTCGGCGGCGCTCAGCCTCTTGAAGGCGACGATCGTATCGGCAACGCGAACGCGCGGCCTGCCGTCGATACCGACGACGCAAACGCCCGAATAGACATGGTGCCGCCGCCCCGAGAGCAGCAGGAGCATGCGGCGAAGATCGGCTTCGTCGGTCGGCTTTTCGAGAATACGGCGTCCGACCGCGACCGTCGTATCGCCCGCCAGCACGGCCTCTTCCGCCGCGCGATCGACCGCAAGCGCCTTGCTCTGCGCAAGCCGCGCTACATAGGCGCGCGGAAGCTCTCCCTTCAGCGGCGTTTCATCGATCTCGGGCGCCGCAATGCGCGACGGCGTCAGGCCGATCCGCGCGAGCAGTTCGAGACGCCGGGGCGAAGTCGAAGCGAGAACCAGCGCGGGAGGTGTCGCCGCGCCGCTCACTTGAAGCGATAGGTGATCCGACCCTTGGTCAGGTCATAGGGAGTGAGTTCAACGAGAACTTCGTCGCCGACCAACACGCGAATGCGGTTCTTGCGCATTTTCCCGGCCGTGTGGCCCAGAATCTCGTGATCGTTTTCCAGCTTAACGCGGAACATCGCGTTGGGGAGCAGTTCGACCACCTGGCCGCGCATTTCCAGAAGTTCTTCTTTCGCCATCTATCCTCTAGGACCTCGAAATATCGGGATGCGCGCCCATAACGCCAAATGTTCTGAATTGAAAGCAATCTGTAACGGGCGGTTCAGGACACCAACCCAAGCTTGCGCGCGATACGCCAGCCGACGGTCTTTACCCAGGCATAGCTTGGCCAGCGCGGCGGCATGGCGGGGTCGAGCCCCATACGCCGAAGCGCGGCGTTGGCAGCATGCGCCTCCGACTCGCGATAGCTCCACTCGCTGCGCCAGGTGATCGAAAGCGACACCGACGGCGCGTCTCCATTGGCAACGAAATGCGGCGCCATCACCGGCATCAGCACGGCGTCACCCGGACCGAGCGGCACCTGCTGCGCCCCGTCCCGATACGCCTCTTGCCACGGCAGGTTGCGGTGGCCGCCCGTGTGATAGCGTTCATGCTCGACACGATGCGCAAAGCGCTCATCGCCCGCCGGCCAGACATTCATCACTTTCCGTCCGCGCAGTTGCAGCAGGATGTTATGCTCGGGATCGAAATGGAACGGCGTGATCGATCCGGGCGAAGAGATGAAGACAAAGCCCTGCGGCGTCAGCATGGCGCCGGTCCGCGGCTCGACTACGGACTTCAGTTCGCCGAGAAGATCCATGAGGAGCGCGCGATATTCGGCGACGGTCTCGATATTCTTGAGCACGGCCCAGCTGCGGTTGGTATCGATCGTGCGGATTGTCTCGCCGATCGAAAGGCCATTCGTGGGGATGTCCGCGGGCTTGATGCCGATCGGCACATCGCCGGGATTATATTCGACCTGCGCGCCAGGCAGGCCTTCGCCAAGCTGTGCCAACGCCTCGAGCGAAAGAAGCGGATGATCGGGCAGAAGATGATGCAGCAGCCCCGCCTGCGCGGGATAGAGAGCCTCCATCCGGGCGATCGTTTCGTCGGGGAAGACATGTTCGAGGTCAGCTTGCACGGTTTTCATGTCGCATCCTGCACAGAACTGGCGACCGATGGCCCGTCTTTCCAGCGCCGCCAGACCCTCTCTACCTTGGCCAGCGCGCGAAAGCGCAGCCGGTCGGAACCGCCCGACAAGGGCGCATTGATCCACACGAGATGACGGCGCTCGCGCCACACACTGTCGATCATCGGATGTCCGGGCGCCGCGCAGCTGTCCACCCACCCGAGACGGCCATCGTTCAGCAGATCGAGGTTCGCTTGCTGCAACAGCACGCCGGGCGAAAAACGCGCATATTCCTCATCGAACGCCGTCTTGAAAGAAAAGCCGCCCGGCGGGCACAGGAAATTGATCAGGATCGCGAGCGGCCGCCCGTCGAGATCGAGTGAACGCATGTCCAGCTTGCCCGCTTCGGCCGCACCCGCAAGGATCGCCCGAAACCAGGCTTCGGTCTCGCCATGGCTGGCCAGCGCCGATTCCGCTTTGCCTTTCCAGCCGCGCACCTCGAGATGGAGGAAATCGTCGATCCAGACGTTGAGCCCATCCCCGGCCCGCCAATGGCGGAAGGAGGGGAGCCCCTGCTCGGCAAGCCGATTGGCCTGACGGCGGAGTTCCTTGCGCTTTTTTGCGCGTACGGCTTCATCCCAATAGGCTTCGGGCGACAGGCTGCTTTCCAGCAACGCGCGCTCCTCGCGATGTACGACCTCGGCCTCGGCGCCGCGCGCCCGCACAGCATCGACAAGCGCGAGGTGCAAAGGCCCATCTTCGGTCAGTCGCGGCACATGAAGCAGCGTGTGCGCCCAATCCGAGGCATCGCACCAACCCAGCAGGATCGACCAGAAGAGATGCTCCATTCCGGCCCGGACGAGTGGCGCGCCATGGAACTGGTTGGGGTGAGCCCAACCCGTCACGTGCCGCAACGGCAAACGTCCATATCTGGACGCCGGCGCAAGCGGCATCACCCCGATGAGCGCGCCGTCACTCCCCTCCCGGACGAACACCAGCCGCGCCCGCCGGTCGGGATCGAGCAGATGCAGCGCCGATTGCAGACACCAGCGTTCGGCGAAAGGATTGGGCTCGCTGGCCCCGTCGGCAAGTCGGTCCCAAGCCGCGGCAAGGTCGTCCGACAACGCGAGCGGATCGACGACGCGCACCGTCAAGGGCGCCGCGTCGGAAGGCACTGGCGTACCGCTGATGGGAAAGGCGGGATGAACCGTCATCGCGCGCAGCCTAGCAGCAAGTCGTTAAAAGGGCGTGGCGATTCATCTACGCCCTTCGATCTTCTTCCGCAGGACGAAATGACAGCTAGCGGTCCAGACACGGTCGTCCCGGCGATGACGAGAATGGTCGGTCGACGTCTGGCACGTCCTCGTAACGACCATCAACACCGCTCGGGCGGAAGCGCTATATCCCGAACAGCTTCGCCAACGACTTCTCCAGCATGAAGAATTGCCAGATCAGTCGCCCATGGTCGCGCCGCCCCGACTGATGCGCGGCGACGACCCGTTCGATTTCCGCCATGTCGAACCAGCCCGCGCGCGCCAGCGTCGACGAGGTCGCGAGCGCCCTTGCCTGCTCGACCAGCGGCCCCCGGAACCATTGCGAGACAGGGGTCACGAACCCCATCTTGGGACGGTACAGAATATCGTGCGGCAAATAGCGTTCCAGCGCCTGCTTCATGATCGCCTTTCCCGTCCCGCCCTTGACGCGCATCGACGCGGGCAGGCTCGCGGCAAATTCGATCAGGCGATAATCGAGCAGCGGTTCGCGGGCTTCGAGGCTGACCGCCATACTCATCCGGTCGGTCTTGGTCAGGATGTCACCGGGGAGCCATATCTGAAGGTCGGCATATTGCGCCCGATCGAGCGGTTCGCGCGCTGGCGCCTCATGCATCGCCTTCCAGTAGCGCGCTTCGGCAATATGATCGCCAAGCGCGGTCACCGCCGCATCGTTGAACAACCGCGCACGCTGTGCGGGCCCCGTAACCCCGACCGCCTCCGAATATCCCTCCGCCCCGCTCTTTGCCAGGCTCGCCAGCGTGGCGCGGGCGCGCAGCGGCCGGGGTGCCCAGTCCATTTGCGGCCATATGCGCGACAATGGTCCGAACAGCCCCTTGCGCAGGACACGCGGGATCAACCCGCGTAGCCGTTCCTCCTGATGTTGAAAAACGAGGCGGCGATACCCGGCGAACGCCTCGTCCGCGCCATCGCCGGAAAGCGCCACGGTCACGTCCTCGCGGGCGAGTTCGCAGACGCGATAGGTCGGCAAGGCGCTGGCGTCGGCGAACGGCTCGTCGAACATGTCGGCGATCCTGTCGACGATCGCGAAATCGGAGGCGGCAACGGTGCGCGTGCGATGGTCGGTCGCGAACCTCGCGGCGATCTGCTGCGCATAGACGGTCTCGTCGAGCGATGCCTGATCGAATCCGATCGTGCACGTCTTGACCGCCTTCGCGCTCCCCTCTGCCATCAACGCGACAACCGCGCTGCTGTCGACGCCGCCCGACAGGAACGCGCCGAGCGGCACGTCGGCGACCATGCGATCGGTAACGGCGGCGCGCATCAGGTGAAGAAGATGTTCGGCCGCCTCCCCCTCGCTCGCCCGGACACGCCGGGAAAAGTCGGGCGCCCACCAGCGCGTCGGCGCCGGCACAGGCTTGCCGCGTTCGAGAAGGAGGAAATGCCCGGCGGGCAATTTCTCGACCCCTGCGACGATGCAATTGTCATCGGGTACATAACCCAGCGCGAGGAAATCCTCGACCGCCGTCAGATTGGCCTCCTGCCGCAGCAACGGATGGCGAAGCAGGCCTTTCAGTTCCGACGCAAAGGCGATCGAACCGTCCGACAGGCGCGCAACGTGGAGCGGCTTCACGCCCAGCCGGTCGCGCGCGAGAAACAGGCAAGCACGCCGATGATCGTGGATCGCGAATGCGAACATGCCATTCAACCGCGACAGGCAATCGGGCCCCCATTGCCGCCAGGCGGCGATGATCACCTCGGTATCGCCACTGGTCCGGAAGCGATGGCCGCGATCCTCGAGCTCGGCACGCAGCTCGCGAAAATTATAGATCTCGCCGTTATAGGTGAGCATGACTGCCTCGTCGTCGCTCGCCATCGGCTGGGGGCTACCCTCGATATCGATGATCGAGAGGCGGAGGTGCCCAAGACCCACCCCCGGTGCGGTCCACTCGCCCGAACCGTCGGGCCCACGATGCGCCATCGGATGCAACATGGCGCGAACGCGCGACGGATCGACGGGCTTTGCCGTCTCCAGATGATAAATGCCCGCGATCCCACACATGTCCGTATCGCTTAGCGCAGTTTCAGCGCGCGGTCAGCCATCGCCTGCGCTCCGCCCGACGCGGAAACGAAATCGGCGATCGCATCGTGGCCGCCTTTTACCTCTTCAGACGACACGATCAGCGACAGCGCACGCGGATCGCCACCAAATAAACGCGCTTCCAGACCCGCCAGCTTGGCGGCGCGCCCGCTTCCGGAAACCCGACCGTCGACGACATACCAAGTCACGGCATCGCGCAGCACGGGGCCGGGATGAAGCAACCGTTCGGCCTTGCCGCCGTCAATGGGGGCCAACGCCGCGCTCCACGCCCATCTGCTGTCCGGGTCGATCGCGCCCTGTCCGAATCCGACGACTTCGCGCCCCTCGGCTTGCCGCCGGTATCCGCCGATCGCGACGGTAACGCGGCGACCGGCGGCATCTTCGAAATGACGGACGACCTGCTGATCGGCGCCGTCGAAACGCGGGAGCCACGCCACTTGTCCAGGCGAAGCAGCCATCCAGCCGGGAGGCGTCGCAACCGGCATGCTCCCTGGAAGCGGCGCCGATCGGCCACCGATCAGCATTGCCCAGCCCACGAACAGCAAGGGAATGGCAAGCGCGGCGGGAAGCACCATTTTCGCCGAACCGACGTGACGCGGCACACCGCCCAGCCGCGTTACATCGACGGCGATATCGTTCGCCGGCCGGTCGAACGAACGCCGTGCGACGAGCATCACGACCAGCACGACCAGCCCGAAGAAGACCCACCCGTAAAAGACATGATCGATCCCGCCCGCCGCCTCTATCCCCCAGATTTCGGCGGCGACCATCGTGCCATAGGCGCGCAGGGCGTTGGCAAGGATCGTCGTTGCGAGTGCCAGCGCGACGAACACGATCCGCCGCGTCCAGCTTTTGAAACACAGATGCGCGGCGAACACCGAATAGGCGAGCATCGCGATCAGGAAATTGACCCCCGAGCAGGCCTCCGCCACTTCGAAGAAGCCGGCGCGCGTCGTGATGAAGACGCCTTCCAGCTCGGCCGGCAAGCCCGAGAGATGGAGCAGCAGCATCGAAATCTGCGCCGTCAGCGTCTGGAGAAGCGGGACGAGCTCCTCACCGAACGGCACGAGCAGCAGCGCATAGGCGAGCGGAAAGAGCAGGCCTCTCGTCAGCTTTTCACCCAGGGTAACGGCGACCGCACCCTGCAACATCAACACCAGCCCGAGTTGGCGAAACAAAGCGACGCCGGCCGCTTCGCCGACCAGCCAGACCACCCCGGCTCCCGCGATCCAGACAAGCGCCCGCCACCAGCAGGCCGGCATCAGCGGCTTCAGCAGCGCCGTGCGCTGCGAAACGAGCCAGCCGATCATCGGCACCATCAACAGACAATGGGTGAAGGTGGAGCTGTGCCACCAGATCCCAACCATGTCCGCGGCATCGCGATGGAAAATGGCAATGATCGCAGCCGACAGCGCCGCAAGTGCTGTCAGATGCCGCTGCCAGTGCGTCCAGCCCTTTGCCGAAGCCATCGTCTCCGCCGCCGTCATGCCGCCAGCCCCAACAGGCCCGCGAGCGGAGCCAACCGCGCGCCCCAACCGTAGCGGGCAATCATCTGCGCGCGCGCTGCCTGGCCCATTTTCGTGGCCGCATCGGGATCGTCGAAAAGCTTCACGGTCGCGGCTGCCATTGCGCCCGCACCCTCGGCGACAAGCAGGTGCGTCCCGGGCTGGGCGTCGATCCCCGTTGCGGCAGCGGCGCTCGCAACCACCGGCCGCGCCATCGCCATGGCTTCGAGCAACTTGTTCTGCACCCCGCGCGCGAGCAGCAATGGCGCCACGACCGCATCGGCCGCTGCGAGCCAGGGGCGCATGTCGGGTACCTCGCCGGTGACGGTCACGCCGGGCAGCGCCGCCAGTGCGCGCACCTCTTCGGTCGGGGCGCGGCCGACGATGGCGAAGCCCGCAGCAGCATGGCGGCGACGGATGATCGGAAGCACGTCGGTCGCGAACCAGCGCACGGCGTCGATGTTCGGACGATAGTCCATCTGCCCGGTAAAGACCGCCAGCGGTCCCGCAGGTCGGTCGATCGCTTCGAAGGGCAGCGATGGATCGAAAACATCGGTGTCGATGCCATTCTCGACCGCGCGAACCTTGTCGACGCCGAGACCGCTTTGGTCGCGAAAGAGCGCGGCTTCGGCTTCGCTGACGAAGAGGCTGGTATCGACGGCGCGCGCGACGGCGACCTCGAACGCGCCCAGTTCGCGCGCCTCGCGCGCATGAATCCAGTGCAGCGGCTGCCGAGCATCCTGCGCCGCGTAAGTTGCGAATTTCGCGGAGTCGACATCGACGAAATCCATGATGACGGGACCGTCGAATGCGTCCGGCAGATATTGCGCCATCTGGCCCGA
This sequence comes from Sphingopyxis sp., assembly GCF_016793825.1. Taxonomy (GTDB): domain Bacteria; phylum Pseudomonadota; class Alphaproteobacteria; order Sphingomonadales; family Sphingomonadaceae; genus Sphingopyxis. The sequence continues at coordinate 69,176 of NZ_JAEULM010000016.1, read as the reverse complement.
GAAGGCGACGATATGCGTGATGTCGCGCCCGCGCAGCAACCCGTCGACATGCCGTATGACAGCCGCGCTCCTGAACAGCCGGTTCGATACCGGTTCGCCGCGCCATACCGCCTGCGCAAGTGCGATCGGACGAGATGCCTTGCGCACCTCAATCAACAAGCTTTTGCAAAGCGGTGCCATTTTTCGGCGCGCCATATCCGCGCCGGCCTCGTTGTCGGCCAGCGCCACGACATGCACCGGCGCCAGCTTTGCAAGCGCTTCGAACATGTGCCAGCTACGGATCCGGTCACCGCGGTCGGGCGGCCAAGGCGCGCGATGGACGAGAAACAGGATTTCGGGCATCTCCGGCTAACCCAGTCCGCGCGCGATCAACGGCCCGATGCGGTTCGCCGCCCAGAGCGGCAGCTTTTTCCAAAGATCGACCTGCAACCGGTATTTGGCGCTGTTCGGATTCGTGTCGCGCGCCGCCTCACCCGGCGCGAGCCAACGCGAATAGACGAGCGGGCGCGGTTCGAAACCCCAGTTCTTCTTGTACGACCAGGGGCCGGTTCCAACCTTGGACCGGCCGAAATCGAACCGGGCGCATCGCTTTGCACGAGCGTGCCGCATCAGCGCGAAATACATCAGTTCGTTGGCGCGCAACTTGCGCGCGGCGGCCGTGCCGCCGCCCCAATAGGGCATGACCGCACCACGCCAGTACAGGCTCAGCACACTGGCGACCGGCTGGCCCTTCTCGCGAATGGTCAGGATATCGGCATCGTCACCGAAGGCATCGAGCACCGCATCAAAGAGCCGTTTCGGAAAGACCGGCGTGCCGAGGTTGCGGACGCTCGTCGCATAGATGCGATAATGATCGCGCCGCTCGGCCGCGCCGTGCCCCGTCGTCACGGTCAGGTCGCTTTCCAGCGCCTTGCGCACTTCGGCCCGCTGTTTGCGGGGAATGGCGAGCAGTTCGGCCTCATCGTCGGTTGCAAGATCGCGGATGAAACCCGCATAGGTCCCGTCTTCGCGGCGCCAGCCTTCGCCGTCCGGCAGGGGACCGCCGCGCAACTCGACCGATGAAATGCCGAGCGTCCGGGCCAGCCCGGCCGCCGCTTCTGAAAGCGCGGCGGCAACCGACTTGCTGCCGACGAGCATCCCCCCATCGACGGCGAAGCCCGTGGCAACCAGCGCCTGCCCGAACAGCGGCGAGCGGATGTGGTGGAGCGGCAACAAACCCGCCATCGCGCCTTTCGCATCATACGCCGCCAGCGCATGGCACCGATGGCCAGTCGCTTTCGTCACCGCGCGGCACCAGGCGCTGCTGTGGAACGGCGTAGCGTCCCGGTGGGCGACGACATAGGCATCCCATGCCGCCGGGTCGTCCAGCGGCAACACCGTGATCGCGTCCATTACCGGATGCACGGGTGCGTTCACGCAGCGGCGCGCCATGGCCGGGCGCGCTCCTGTTGGGCCGGAAGCAGAGCATCGGCCCGCGTCCATTCGAAATCGGCAAGCAGCTTCTTCAGCTTGCCAGCCATGGCCGCCAAGCCGGTGTAATGACGAACTTTCGACCTGATCGGCGCGTTCGCGACCCGCGGCTGCCCGGGATCGATCTCCCACGGGTGGAAATAGAGGATGGCCGGATGGCCTTCGGCATTCATTCGCGCGACGGCCCAGCGTGTGAAGCCATATGGCAGCATCCGCATGAACCCTCCGCCGCCCGCCGCGAGCGTGCGCCCGGCGATCCGGGCGGTCGCCACCGGCCATTCGACGAGCGCGCTGTCATCAAGCGGCTGCCAGACATGGCGCGGACTTTCCGACCAGCCATAATGATCGTGCACCACCGGCGCGACGCTCGACGAATAGGCATAGCCCTGTTCGGCGAGAACCGGGTGAGCCCACGGTGTGCGCGCGTCGACCGAAAAGCTGGGCGCGCGATACCCGCGAATTGGGGTGCCTCCGATATCTTCGAGAATCGCCTGCGTCTTCTTCAGGTCCGCCGCGAACTCGTCGGCCGTCATGTGGAACACCCGTTTGTGGTCATAGCCGTGGCTCGCGAGTTCGTGCCCCGCATCGACAATGCGCTTGATCAATGCAGGATAGCGTTCGGCAACCCAGCCGAGCGTGAAGAACGTGCCCCGAACCCCCGCGTCGGAGAATATTTGCAGCACGGCATCGCCATTCGCCTCGACGCGGCATTCCAGCGCCGGCCAGTCGGCACGGTCGATCGTGCGCTCAAATGCGCCGACCTGAAACCAGTCCTCGACATCGACCGACAGGCCGTTCTGCATTTTTCCTCACCTTCATCAACCTCGTAGCGGATGATGCTCAGCGCGTCACGCGGCCCAGACCTCGGATTTCGCCGGGTTGGGTGCGTTCTCGGGATCACGTTCGACCCATTCGATCAGCAGGTCGAGTACGCGACGCAGCGCCGCGTCCTGTTCGACCAGCCGTTCCTCGAGGCTCGCGATATGCCGCTGAAGCTCGGCGATCTGTGCCTCGTCGATGGCGGGCGCCACGGGCGCAGAATTATCCGCTGTCTCGCCGACTTCGATCGGCGCAGCGAACGGCGCTCGCCCGTCCGGCGCCGCCGCAGGCCAATCGAGCGCGCGATCCTCGGCCGGCGCAACAGCGGCCGCGGCATGCGCGACGACCTCCTCGACCGGCAGCGGCGCGAGGCTCGCCTCGTCGACGCCGCGATCGGCTTCGACCTCGGCGATGACATTGCGGACATGCTGCGCCGAGATGCGATGCAGTTCCTCGACCGCGCCGAACAGCAGCAGACGGCTGACCAGCACGTTCAACTTGCGCGGCACGCCGTCGCTATAATCGAAGATCAGTTCGTACGCCTCGGGCGCGAAACTGGGATTTCCGGTCCAGCCAACCTTCTTCAGGCGGTGGAGGATATAGGGTTCGACTTCCTCGGGCTCCATCGGATCGAGGTGGTGCGTCGCGATCACACGCTGGCGAAGTTGTTCGAGCGTCGGCGTGTGGAACAGCGTCTGGCGGAATTCGGGCTGCCCCAGCAGGAAGATCTGCAGCAGCGAATGACCGCCGAGCTGGAAGTTCGACAGCATCCGCAGCTCTTCGAGCGCCGAGATGGCGAGATTTTGTCCCTCGTCGACGATCAGAAGGGTGCGGCGGCCGGCGCGCGCCTGGTCGCGCAGATATTCCTCCATCGAACGCAGCAATTCGGCCTTGCTTTGCCCTTCCCATTCAAGGCCGAACTGCTCCGCGACAAGGCGGAGAAGGTCGTCGCCCTCGACCTGCGTCGACACCAGCTTGACCGCGGTCAGCCGATTGGGGTCGATCGTGTTCATGAGGTGCCCGACGAGGGTCGTCTTGCCCGCACCGACATCGCCGGTGATGACGATGAAGCCCTCTCCCTGCGCGAGGCCGTAGCCAAGGTAGGACATGGCCTTCCGGTGCGTGCCGCTCTCGAAATAGAAAGCGGGGTCCGGCGTCAGCTGGAAGGGACGGCCGGTGAAACCATAATATTGATCGTACATCGCCTGTTCCCCGAATCAGAAATTGTAACGCAGGCCCACCAGAGCGGATCCGATCAACTGGCTGTTGAAGCCGTCCTGATCGAAAGCGGTCAGGCTGGCGGCCGCCGTTCCCGTCAGGCCGCGCCAGAAACGCCGTCCATAGGATGCCGTCAGACCGGCGGACTGGACATCACTGCCCCCCGGCGAACCATTGTCGAAATAATTGAGATAGCCCGACAAGGTAATGTCGGAATCGCGGTCGATCGGATGGCCAGCGGTCAGGAACAGATAATAATTCTCGTCCGTGATGCCGTTGAGCGACGCGATCGGCGACGTACGCGGCACCAGCAGGCGGCGGCGATCATAGCCGACGCCGACGCCATAGCTCCAGCCATAGGTGCGCGAACTCATGACGGCCTGGACGCCGCTATTGCGGAACTGCGCCGCGGTCGGCGTGCCGAGCTGATTGCCCAGGCAACCCCCACCCTGTTCGCCGAAGACGCAATTGTTGAAATCGCCGGTTATCGGGTTGCGCAAGGGGTCGAACTGCGTCGGAAGCGCCGCTAGCCCGGTCGACAGCCCGCGCCCGAAGCTGGAAAGCCCGTCATAAACGCCGACCTGAAACGTCGTCGCGTGGTCGGGGCGATAAACGAAACTGCCGGTGTAGATCATGTCGCCATAACGGCGGCCGACCTTTGCAGTAAGCGACGTGCGACGGCTTGGCTGCCACATGACGCCCGCATCCCAGATCAACCCGTCGGTATCGAACGCAAGCTTGCGCGGCGTCGACGTGTCGGTGACGAAGCGACCGCTGGCGTCGCGGACCGGCACGCCGTTGACGTCGAGCACCGGATCGCGCTGGCCGATCTCGATATTCTCATAGCCGACACCGCCAAGCAGCGCCAAGGTCGGGCCGACCGGCACGGTCACGTCGGCGCGCGCGAATTTGCCTTCATAGCGTTGGTCCAGCTGGCTCGCGTCCTCGCGTTCATAGCCGCCGGAAACCTGCCAGCCGAACGGCAGATCACCCGGCCGCTGGCCGACGCTTGCCCAGGCGACATGGTTTGTCGAGCTGTCGAAGACATTTTGCACGAGCGCGCCGGACGGCAGCAATGTCGGCGCGTCCACGTCGACCTTGGTGTAGCCGAAGCGATACCCCGCCCCGACATCCAGTCCGCCGATACGGCGCGCGAAGGTCGGGCCGGCATAAAAGGAATAGGTGTTCGCAACATTGTTCCGGTTGCCGACGAACAGGCTGCTGTCGCTGCCGCCACCGTCGGCGCGCGTGCGCGTGGCAAGCGCGCCGCCTTCGAGACTGAGCCCCTGCGCGACATCGACCCGCCCGCGCGCGATACCGCTGATCACATCCTGATCGTTCTGTTTGCCCCAGCCGAACTGATGCTCGTACCGGACACCCGCCGCGACCTCCGCCCGGCGCGTCGCCACCGCAACGTCGACGCCGATCGCCGCGGTCGTATAGGTCAGAACATCGCCGCCATTCTTGAGGTCGGCGCTGAGCACCTGCCCGACTTCGAGATAGGGGCTGACATCGACGCGGCGTTCCTTGCGCTGGCGTTCGCCACGCTTGCCCTTCTTGTCCGCGGCACCGTCGGCAGCGGATGCTCCCCGGGGCGACGCATCGCTCGCGCCCGGATCACCCGAAAACTGCGCCTGCGCGCTCGTCGCGGTTCCGGCGAGCAACAGCGCCGCAAGCGCCGCCCCACGGCGCATACTGGCATTGGTGCGCATCATGACGCGCCTCCCTGTCCATAATAGGTGCCGAAGCGGCGGCCGCCCGGCGAGAATTTCACTCCGTTGAGGAGAAGCTGGATATGCGGGCACGCGCCCATCAGTCCGATCGCATCGCGCAATGCGCTTTCCATCGTCTGGTCGGCGCGCACGACCATGATCAGCTGGCCGACGTGCCCCGCAAGCACCGCAGCGGGCGACGCCGCAAGAACCGGAGGCGAATCGAGGATCAGAATGCGCCCGGGCGCGCCCGCCTCAAGCTGGGCAAGCAAGGCCTCGGTCCGCGCCGATGCGAGCAATTCGGTATCGTTCAGGCGCTGCGTCCCCGCAGGCATGACCTTCAGCCCCGGAATATCGGTCTGGATCAGGCAATCGCCGAGCGGCAGGTGCGGATCCGCCAGCGCATCCATCAGACCCGGGCCGTTTTCGAGGCCCAGCGTATCGAGCACGCTCGGCTTCGCGATATCGGCGTCGATCAGCAGCACATCGTGGTCGGCTTCGACCGCGAGGCTGAGTGCGAGGTTGACAGCGGAAAAGGTCTTGCCTTCGCCGGGGTTGGCGGACGCGATCAGGACGCGATGTCCGCGCGGCACGACCGGCCGGTTCGCGGTGCCCGAAAAGTTCCGGATGATCTCGCGCTTCACGATGCGATATTCTTCGGAAATGCCCGTGACAGGCGCGCCCGGTACGATCATGCTGTTGGCGGCGAGACGCGCGCGATCGATGCTTCCTTGCCGCGTTGGAACGACGGCAGGGGCGGCCCTGGCGACGTCCTTGCGCGCCGAGGGTGTCGGCGCTGGCGCCGCTTCGACCGCGGGCGCAGTTTCGACGATCGGCGGCAGGACTTCGGCCTGCCGAACCTCGACGACGGATTCGGTCTGCGCCTTGCTCTTGCGAACCCTTTTCTCGGGCTCCGGCGGCAGCTTCGAAACGTCGATGGTCGCCGCGTCCTTCGCGGGGTCGAGACCGAACATGTCGGCCGCGCGTTCGAGCAGCGAAGGCGGGCGCTTGACGGGGCGTTGATCGTTCATGTCTTCTTCCCCGCTCACGCGACCATGCCGCGCTGGACGAACTCGGCGATCAGCAGCAGCGCATAGAGGCCGACGAGCGCCCCCGCTCCGCCGGCGAGCCACACCAGCCTTTTCTTGCGTTCGACATGGCGCTCGGGGGTTACCACCTCGGTAATCGAACCAATCACCGGCAGTCCGCTCGCGCGTTCGAGCTTCGCCGCGGTCGCATAGCTCGTGCGTACCTGGCTGAGGCCGAACGCCGCGGCGACGCCGCCGCCCAGCCCGGCAATGAGCACGAGCGTCAGAAACAGTGGTCGGTTTGGCGCCGCAGGGCTTGTCGGCTTCGAAGGCGGGTCGAGCAGTTCAACCTTGATCGCATCGGTTTCCGTCTGCACCTGCCCGCGCATCCGGACTTGTTCGCGCTGGCCGAGAAGCTTGTCATATTGCGCCTTCAGCGCGGTGTATTCGCCGTTGATGCGGTCATATTCGGCCGCGATGCCGGGGTTCTGGATCTGCTGCGAGGTGATCCGGGCGATATCGCCCATGAGCTGCGCCTTGCGAGCATTCAACGCGCTCACCGTCGCCTGACGCTCGGCACGCATCGCTGCCAGCGAGGCATACGCTGGGTTCTGCACCCCACCACCGCCGCCGCCGGTGCCTTCGCGGTCGGCGATCGCCTTCAACGAAGCGATCTGGCTCTTGAGCGCGATCACGTCGGGATGCGCATCGGTCAGGCCGCGTGCATGCATCGCCGACAATTCGCCCTGTGCGCCGGCAAGCTGCTGGCGCGCAACGCTGCCACCGACGCCGCCATTGCCGCCCGCTACCGTGGCAGGCGTTGAAGCAAGCTGACCGCTCGCAGCCGAAAGCTGGGCCTGCGCCGATATGAGCTGCGAATCGATCTGGCTGAGTTCGGCGCGCGCCGCATCGACGCGCTGCGCCGGCGAACCCGAGCCGCCGGGGATCAAGCCAATATTCTGCGCCTCGAAGGTCGCGCGCCGCGCCTCGATCTCGCGCAGCGCGGTTTCGCGATCGGCGATCTGGGCGTCGAGAAACTTCAACCCTTCGCGCGCGTCCGTGCGGCCACCGCGGAGTTGATCGTCACGAAACACGGTGATCAGGCTGTCGAGCACGCCCGATGCCAGCTTGGCATTGTCGGCGTCCGACAGGCTGCCGACCGCTACGGACGACGTGATTTCGAAGATATTCTGTTGCTGCGGGACGACCTTGATGTTGTTTTGCAGCATCGCGACGGCGCCCGCCTTGTCGCGTTCGCCCGCATCGGGACCGATCAAGCCGGTCGTTGCCGCCACTTTTTCCAGATTGCGCGCACTGGTCAGCGTTTCGCGGATCTGGTCGATCTGCTGCCCGCTGGCACCCGCCGCGTCGTCGGGCAAAATCTGATTGATATCGACCAGCAAGCGAGCGCGGCTGTCATAGCGGTTCGGAATCGAGGCGACCGCGAGCCAGCCGAGGATGCAGATTGCCCACGCCACGGCGAGCACGAGCCAACGGCGTGTCCAGACGCTGTGCAGCGCCACCCGGAATTCGTCGTAAAGGCCGTTCATCGTCTCTGGTCAGTCCTCAAAGCCTCTGGGGCAAAAGCTGCGATTCAGCGGTCGGTTTTGGTCAGAACATGCTTTCGGGAATGATGATCACGTCGCCCGGCTGCAACCGGACATTCGCTTTGATGTCGCCGCGCTTGATCAGGTCATTGAGGCGCAGGCCAAACTCCTCCTGCTTGCCCGTACCCTTGTCGAATCGTACCAGCCGCGCCTTGTTGCCTGCGGCATATTCGCCAAGGCCGCCGACCGCGATCATCGCATCCAGCACCGTCATGTTGGCACGGAACGGGATCGACGCCGGCTTTTCGGTCGCGCCGACAACGCGCACCTGCTGCGAGAAGGTGCTGTTGAAACTGGTAACGATCACGCTGACGATCGGATCGGTGATATACTGGCTGAGTTGCAGCTTGATGTCCTGTTGCAGCATCGTGGGCGTCTTGCCGACGGCGGGCATATCAGTGATCAGTGGCGTCGTGATGCGGCCGTCGGGGCGCACCTGCACCTTGCCGCCAAGCTCCGGATTGCGCCAGACGAAGATCTGGAGTTCGTCGAGCGGCCCGATGATATATTCTTCGCCCGGTCCTTCCTGATTGGCGACGAAGTTCGCGCTCGGCAACTGCGGCGCGGGGCCCCCGCTGGTGCCGATGCAGCCCGTGAGCGCGGTCGCGGCGATGCCCGAAACCAGTGCGGCCTTGGCAGCGCGAAGCGAGGGGAAGGACGTTTTCATCTAGTCACCTTTCGAACGGCCGGATGCCCGCAAGTCCCGGAACCTCGCGAAGACAGCCATTGCGTCAGGGTCAGCCATTGCTCGAAAAGGGTGAACATACCGTTAGTATTGGGATAAGTTCACACCGTCGTCGCAGAACTCTGTGCCAATCCGGCACAGAAGTTAACCTTTATCGGATCCCGTCAGACCAGCATCTCTTGCGCTCGCCCCTGCCCCAGAAAGGCCGACGGACTCGCGGTTGCGCCATAGGCGCCCGCCTGAAAAATCACAACAAGATCATGAACATCGGCATATGGAAGTGCGACCTGATCGCCGAGCCGATCGAGCGGCGTGCAAAGACAGCCGACAACCGACACCGTTTCGGAAGGTTCGGCGCCAAAGCGGTTCGCCACCGCGATCGGATAGTTGCGGCGAATGACGGTCCCGAAATTGCCGCTCGCGGCAAGCTGATGGTGGAGGCCGCCATCGGTCACCAGAAAGGTCTCGCCATGGCTGGTTTTCCTGTCGACGACGCGCGTCAGATATACGCCCGCCTCGGCGACCAGCCAGCGCCCGAGTTCCATCGCGAAGCGACTGTCGGCAAGACGCCGATCGCGCGCCGCAAGAGCATCGCCGAGCGCCCGACCGACCGCGACGGCATCGACGGCGGTATCGCCCGGGAAATAGGGCACGCCCATTCCGCCGCCCAGGTTGACGAGAGGTGGCGTGCGGCCGATCTCCGCCGCAAGGCGTGCCGCGAGCGCGAGCGTTTGCGCCTGCGTATCGGCGATGGCCCCTGCATCAAGGGCCTGCGATCCGGCAAAAATATGAAAACCCCGCCAATCGGCGCCGGCTTCGAGCAGGCGCCCGACCAGCGCGGGAACCGCGACGGCATCGACGCCGAACGGCTTTGCGCCGCCGCCCATCTTCATCCCCGACCCCTTGAGGTCGAAATCGGGGTTCACCCGGACCGCGAGCCGGGGCACGACGCCAAGCCGCGCGCCGATCGCAAGCGCCCGATCGGCCTCACCCGCCGATTCCAGATTGATCGTCGCACCCGCCGATATGGCGGCCTCCAGCTCGCGATCGCGCTTGCCGGGGCCGGCGAAACTGATGTGGTCCGCGGACATGCCGCTAGCGAGTGCGGCGGCGAGTTCCCCGCCCGATGCGACATCGAACCCATCGACAAGGCCAGCCATTCGCCCCAGCAATGGGGCGTAAGGGTTGGCCTTCATCGCATAATGCAATTGCACCTCGGCAGGCATCGCCCGGCGCCATTCGGCAACCCGCGCGGCCAGCATCGCGCCGTCATAGACGAAGAGCGGCGTATCGCCCGCAGCCTTAGCAAGGTCGTCGGCCCGCCGGCCGCCGATCAGCAGCATGCCATCGGCATCGGCGGAAAAGCCGGATGGTATCGGGCCGTGCGGCTTCATGCCGCCACCTTCGGCGCCCACTCGGCCGCGATCGCGACACGGTCGAGCTTGCCGTTGGGATTGCGCGGCAACGCATCGCGCCATTCGACCACTTGCGGCTGCATGAAATTCGGCAGATTCTGTCGCAGATAGGCGGCAAGCCCGTCGGCATCGTCACGGCCGTTTCTGCCGCGTACGATCAGCACGATCGCGGCGCCCAGCCGCGGGTCGGGAACGCCGAATGCCACCGCTTCGTAAATGAGGCCCGAAGCGACCGCGACATCCTCGATCTCCGTCGGGCTGACGCGATTGCCCGCCGTTTTGATCATCGCATCGTCGCGGCCCACGAAATAGAGCAGTCCATCGCCATCGCGGCGCACGGTATCGCCCGACCAGACCGCCGTTCCCCCATAACGCGATGCGGCAGGCGCCGGCCGGAAGCGCTGCGCCGTCCGCTCCTCGTCGCGCCAATAGCCCTTGGCAACCAGCGGACCCGCATGGACCAGTTCGCCCGCCTCGTCGTCGTTCGTGATGCTGCCGTCGGCGCGGCAAACGAGGATTTCGGCGTGTGGAATCGCGCGGCCCATCGACGTCGGATGGTCGGCGACGAGCGCCGGATCGAGCCAGGTCGACCGAAACGCCTCCGTCAGCCCATACATCGGGTAGATATCGGCGCGAGGGAAAGTCGCACGCATCGCGTCGATGAGCGAGGGCGTCAGCGCACCGCCGCTGTTCGTCAGCCGCCTCAGCAGCGCGGCAGTATCGGCAGGCCATTCGCTCTCGACGAGTTGCACCCACAGCGGCGGCACGCCGGCAAGGGTCGTGATGCGATGCCGCGCGGCCGTCTTCACAACGTCGCGCGGGGTCAGATAATCGAGCGGTGCGACCGCCGCCCCCGCGTACCAGCTTGAAAGCAACTGGCTCTGTCCATAATCGAAGCTGAAGGGCAGGACCGCAAGCACGCGATCATCGGGCACGAGGTTCAGATAGGACGCCACGCTCTCGGCGCCGAGCCACAGATTGGCATGGCTCAGCATCACCCCCTTGGGGCGGCCGGTCGAACCGCTGGTGTAGAGGATCGCGGCCAGGTCGTCCGGCCGGGCGGTCGAAGGCGGCAGCGCCTGTCCACCCGAATCGATGACGTCTTCGGCGATCTTCAGATCCTGATATGCGCAGTCTTCGGGGCGTTCCGCGCCGAGCATGTCTGCGCGCGCAGCATTGGTGACGAGCAGTTTCGCGCCGCTGTCGGACAGGATGTGCGCAACTTGCGGCCCCTTCAGCAGCGGGTTGACGGGAACATGGATCAAACCCGCGCGCGCGGCGGCAAGCGGCATCAGGCAGGCGGCGCGCGTCTTTGCGCTCCAGCTTGCGACGCGCTCGCCGGGACCGCCAACCTGATCGAGCAGCCACGACGCCAGCCGGCCGACGCCCGCATCGAGGTCGGCGAACGTGGTGACGGCGTCGCCGATGAGCAGCGCAGCCGCATCCGGCGCGCCAAAATGGACGAGATGGTCGATCGGACGCGACGGCGGATTTTCTAAAGTGGTCATCGGCTGTTAGGAGCTTCGTGATAGAGCGCGCGACCATGCAAGGGAACGGTGAAGATCACGCTAATGATGATGCGGCAAAAGCCGCAGGCTTTGCGACGCCCTTTGACCAGCCCGCATGGTTCGACCTGCTCACCGCCCATGGATTTGCAGGTGAAGGACGGTTCGATGCGCGCGGCAGCGCCGGCGCCGCGACGGCATGGCTGGCGCTCCGCATCGACAAGCCGGATCATCTTGCCGGTCTTGCCAACTGGTACAGTTTTGCGATCCGGCCGCTGTACACCGGCCCGCGCGACCACGAAGCGGCACTGACGGATCTGTTCCGCAAGCTGCGCCGCCGAGGCGCGCGCCTGTCGCTGTTTCCGGTGCGCGACGACGAGCGGCAAACGATCGTAGCCGGGCTGCGCGCGGCCGGCTGGTGGATCGATGCAACCCGCGCCGGCGACCGCCATTGGCTCGACCTGTCCGGAATGGACCATGACAGCTGGTGGGCGAGCCGACCGGGCGCGCTGCGCAGCACCGTCCAGCGTAAGGCGAAGAAGGCCATCGTCGATATCGCACTGCTCACCCGCTTCGATCCCGAAAGCTGGATCGCCTACGAACAAATCTATGCCGCGAGCTGGAAGCCCGAGGAAGGCCATCCGGCACTGCTTCGTGCCTTTGCGGAGGCCGAAAGCGCGCGCGGCACCTTTCGCATGGGTCTCGCCCGCATCGACGGCGCCCCGGTCGCCGCGCAATTCTGGACCGTCGAGGATGGCACCGCTTTCATCCACAAGCTCGCTCATGTCGAAGACAGCCTGAAGGCGTCCCCCGGAACCCTGTTGTCGGCCGCGCTGTTTCGCCACACGATCGAGATCGATGGTGTGAAGCGCATCGACTTCGGAACAGGAAACGACGCTTATAAACGGGACTGGATGAACCGGCACGAACCGTTGTGGCGGATCGAGGCTTTCAATCCGACGCGGCTCGCGGCATGGGGACCGGCATCCAAGGCCTTTGCGCGTTCCCTGCTCAGGAAAGACATATGACCGATAACGCCACCGTCGATGCCATTCTTCGCGCACTGCTCGCCGACGTCCTCGGCCTCGGCGAACGTCGCGCCGCTGCTCTGACCGACGACAGCGGCCTGTTCGGCGCCCTGCCCGAATTCGATTCGATGGCGGTCGCGACGGTGCTGACCGAAATAGAGGATCGCCTCGGCATCATCATCGACGATGATGAGATCGATGGCGAAATATTTGAAACCTATGGCAATCTTCTCGCCTTTTCCGAGCGCAAGGTAGCGGGGTGACGGCCATCGCTTCCCTTCTATCCCGTCATCCCGGCGAAGGCCGGGATCTCGCCGTGGAGTTTCCAGCCACGGCGAGATCCCGGCCTTCGCCGGGATGACGATAGAAGAGAGGGCTGCTTATCATGGCGGCGGATGCTACCGAGCATCAATTGCGGATCGACCCCGCAGGCGCGCCACGCGCAACCGTCCTGATCGTCCCGCCGCTGTTCGATGAAGCGAACCGGCTGCGCCGCACGCTGGTGCTGGCGATGCGGGAGCTGGCGGCGGACGGGTTTGCGGCGGTGCTACCCGATCTTCCGGGGCAGAATGAAAGCCTCGTACCGCTTGACCTCGTCGATCTCGACCGCTGGCAGGATGCGCTCGCCAAGAATGCGGACGGAATCGACGGCCCGATCCTTGTCGCCTCGGTTCGTGGAGGTGCGTTGATCGATCATCGGCCAGCGGCGTCGGCATGGTGGCGCCTCGCCCCTGTCGGCGGCGCCCCGCTGCTCCGGACGATGCTGCGCGGGCGGGTGACGGCGGATCGCGAAGCCGGTATCGAATCGTCGCTGGACAGCCTGCAAGCCGATGCGCAAACCGCGACGTTGCTGCTGGCCGGCAATGCGCTGTCGCCAGCAATGGTCGCTCAGCTTGGCAGCGCCGAACCGCAACCGGTCGCGCCGCTTCGCAGCGTCGGCCTCGGGGCCGACGGCATCGCGGGAACCCCGCTGTGGCTGCGCGCGGAGCCGGGCGAGGACGCCGCCATGGCCGGCGCGATCGCCTCGGACATCGCCGCCTGGAGCAAGACATGCGGCATCAGCTGAGCTTTGGGTGCGAAGGCGCGACGCTCGCCGCAAGTCTCGACGAGGCGCCGGGCGCGACGGGCCTGCTGATCGTCTCCGGCGGCAACGAAGTTCGCAGCGGCGCGCATCGCGGCATGGCTATGCTCGCACAGCGGATCGCCGGCGAAGGCTATCCGGTGTTCCGGTTCGACCGGCGCGGGGTCGGGGACAGCACCGGCGAGAACGGCGGCTATGCGAACAGCGGCCCCGACGTCGCAGCCGCCATCGCCGCCTTCCGCGCGGCCGCGCCGCACGTCACGCGCATCGTCGCCTTCGGCAATTGCGATGCGGCGAGCGCACTGCTGCTGCACCAGCCGTTGCCGATCGATGCGCTGCTCCTCGCCAATCCCTGGACCTATGACGAGAGCGGGGCGGAAGCGGATGAACCTGTCCTGCCCCCCGCTGCGGCGATCCGCGCGCGCTATCTTTCGCGGCTGAAAGACCCCAAAAGCCTGCTCCGCCTGCTCAGGGGCGAGATCGATATCCGCAAACTGCTGCGCGGCCTGTCCGCGCTCGGCAAAGCTAAGCCTGTCTCTTTACCCGGCAGCTTGCCGGCCCGGCTCGACCGCGCGATGGCGACTCTCGTCTGTCCCGCGACGATCCTGCTCGCGACCGGCGACCGTACCGCGCAGGCGTTTGTGGAAAGCTGCAAGCAGCCGCCTGTCGCGGTCGAGCGGCTCGACAGCCCGTCCCACAGCTTTGCCGGGCGAGACGCCGAATGGCTGGCGGCGCGGATATTGGAGAGATTGGGCTGACGATGTTGCGGGCGTAGAGCTGCCCTCCAAAATCGTCGTGCCGAACTTGCCTCAGCCCCCATGGCCTGAGCTCTCAACTGGCGCCGCATAGAAGGAAACGGCAGGTCACGGACCCTGAAACAAGGTCAGGGTGACGAAAAGGCGATGTCGTCCCCCGGTCGCACCCTTCCTTCCGACCCGGCCTACGCCTCCACCAGCGCCTTATACTCCGCCTCGGCCAGAAAGCGCTCGGCGTCAAGCGCGGCCATGCACCCCATGCCCGCCGCGGTCACCGCCTGCCGATATACCTTGTCCGTCACGTCGCCGGCGGCGAACACGCCCGGGATCGACGTCAGCGACGTGCCCGGCGTCACATGAAGATAGCCGTCGTCGTCGAGCGGCAGTTTACCCTTGAACAATTCGGTCGACGGGCTGTGGCCGATCGCAACGAAGCCGCCGTCGGTCGGCTCGTGGCTGGCCTCGCCGGTGACGGTATCGATCAGATCGACGCCAACGAGTCCCGCCGCACCCTCGCCGGCAACGAACCGGTCGACGCGCTTGTTCCAGAGCACCTTGATCTTGGGGTTCGCGTGGAGGCGATCCTGCAGGATCTTTTCGGCGCGCAGATGGTCGCGGCGATGAATCAGCGTCACATCGTCGCTGTGGTTGGTCAGATACAGCGCCTCCTCGACCGCGGTGTTGCCGCCACCGATCACGACCACCTTCTTGCTGCGATAGAAGAAACCATCGCAGGTCGCGCAGGCCGAAACCCCCTTGCCGCCCAGTTCCTGCTCACCCGAAACCCCCAGCCATTTCGCCTGTGCGCCGGTCGCGATCACCAGCGTTTCAGCGAGATAGACGTCGCCGCCGTCGCCGGTCAGCTTGAACGGCCGCACCGACAGGTCGACATCGACAATCGTGTCCCAGATCATGCTCGTGCCGACATGCGTCGCCTGCGCGGTCATCTGTTCCATCAGCCAAGGCCCCTGGATGACTTCGGCAAAGCCGGGATAGTTTTCGACGTCGGTGGTGATGGTCAGCTGGCCGCCCGGCTGCAGCCCTTGCACGACGATCGGCTTCATTCCCGCGCGCGCGGCATAGATGGCGGCCGACAGACCGGCCGGGCCGGAACCCAGAATGAGCATTTTGGTGTGGTGCGTAGCAGGCATGACAGTCTTTCGAATCCTGTGCGGGACCGCACAGATGGGTGTTGCCAACCGCGCTAGCAAGGGTCACCTTCCGCGCCAAGGGGAGTCGGAAAAATGGCGAGTTGGTGGGAACGTCATGGGGTGCCGCGGCTGATCAAATGCGCCTGCTCGCAAGGGCAGATCATGAAAGCGCGAAGCCGGGTCGTACCGCATGCCGCGGGCGACGTTCTGGAACTCGGCTGCGGCGGGGGCATCAACATGGAATTCTATGACCCGACGCGCGTGACGCATTTCACCGGGCTCGACCCCTCACCCGAACTGCTCGCGATGAGCCGAGCTGCCGCTGCGGCACGCGGGATGCCAGCCGACATTCAGGGCGGCATCGGCGAAGCGATGCCGTTCGAGAGCGGACGCTTCGACACGGTGGTCACGACCTTCACGCTCTGCTCGGTCGCCGATCAGGCAGCGGTGCTCGGCGAAATCCGTCGCGTGCTGAAACCCGGCGGCACCGCGCTGTTCCTCGAACATGGCGGCGCTCCCGACGCGGGCGTCGCCAAATGGCAGCGGCGCATCGAGCCTGTATGGAAGCGCATCGGAGGCAATTGCCATCTCACGCGGCCGATCGCCGATGCTTATGAAAAAGCCGGATTTGCAGTCGATCGACAGGGCGCCGCCTATATGCCGAAGACCCCACGCCCCTTTGGCTGGGTCGAATATGGCGCCGCCCACGCCGCATCGTGACGAGAGGATAGCAAGATGATGCGCACCTGGCTCGCCCTGATCACCGCCATCTTCCTGCTCGTCCCGACAAGCGCCGAGGCCCGCAAGGTCGCGCTGATCGTCGGCAACAGCAATTATGCGAACACCAGCCGCCTCACCAACCCCGCCAACGATATCAAGATCGTCGCGGCATCGGCGCGCAGCGCGGGGTTCGACGATGTTACGATCGCAGCCAACCTGTCGGTCAACGACTTCCAGAAGACGATGCGCGACTTTCGCGCCAAGGCCGACGGCGCCGAAGTCGCGATGGTCTATTACGCTGGCCACGGGATCGAGGCGCAGGGGAAGAACTGGTTGATCCCGACCGACGCGCAACTGAAATCCGACCTCGACCTGCCGTATGAAGCGATCAATCTCGACCGGATGATGGAGGCGGTGTCGGGCGCGCGGATCCGCGTCGTCATTCTCGATTCGTGCCGCAACAATCCCTTTGGCCGATCCTGGCGATCGGGCACCCGCGCCGTCGTGAACGGGCTTGCGGGGGTGGAGGCCGACGACGTCCTGGTAATCTTCGCGGCCGCGCCGGGACAGACCGCGGCCGATGGAACCGGTGTGAACTCGCCCTTCGCGACCTCGCTCGCCAAGCGCCTGCCGCAGCCCGACTTGCCGGTCCAGCTCCTCGGCGGCGCCATTCGCGATGACGTGCTGGCGGCGACGGGCGGGCTGCAACGGCCCTTCGTCAGCGCCAGCATCACCGGTACCCCCGTCTATCTGGTCCCGCGCGCCGGGCAGGCCGCAACGGGCAACCGCGCCGCGCTGGAAGATTTGATGTGGAAAGGCGCGGTCGCCGAAAACAGCGCCAGCGCGTTCAAGGCCTATCTCGCCGAATTCCCTGCCGGAAAATATGCCACCCAGGCGAACGAAAGCGTCACACGGCTCGGCAAGAACCCGAAGGCCGCGCCGCCGGCGGCCAAGCCAGTGATGGTCGCGGCTGCGCCGACTGCAAAGAAATATATGTTGTCGAACATCCATGTCGAAGCGGTGAAGCTGACCGGCCGGCTCGGCCTGGGGCTTCCCGACCAGCTATTCCTGCGTTTCAACACCGGCGAACGCTTCCCCGAGGGGTCGCGCGAAATCTTCTCTATCAAACGCGGAGAAAGCTGGGTGGTCGACCGGAATTTCGCTTTTGAGCAGCCGGTGAGCTTTCAGCTTCGCGAATTCGACGATATCGGCGGCAGCGACAATATCGGGACGGTCGATATCGGCAATGTGCCGGGAACCTTCACCAGGACGCTGAACGGCGACGCGAGCGATTATCGGGTCACCTATACGCTGACCGTGGGGTGACCTTTCGAACGACACTCTCGCCATCGTCAAACGAGGTTCGGTCCGCGATGACGGATTTGGCGAATTGAGAGGCTAGTCCTTCTCGCCAACCTCGACGAGGCCGTGCCCCACGCTGACGCGCTCGTCGAAGACGAAGCAACTGCCATGCCACCGCGTCTGCGTTGCGGGCACCTGTTCCAGATAGGCAAGGATCCCGCCCTTCAGGTGGACGACATCCGCGACACCCTCGCTGCGCAGGAAGGCGGTCGATTTTTCGCAGCGGATGCCGCCGGTGCAGAACATCGCAATGCGCTTTCCCGCGAACTCGGCAGCATGGTCGCGCCACCAGTCCGGGAAATCGCCGAAACGCTCCGTTCGCGGATCGATCGCGCCCGTAAAGCTGCCATAGCCGACCTCGAAACCGTTGCGCGTATCGATCAGCACGGTGTCTGGATCATCGACGATGGCATTCCAGTCCGCCGGGTCTACATAGGGTGCGGCATCGCGCGCCGGGTCCAGTCCCGGCACCTTCATGGTGACGATCTCTTTCTTGAGCCGCACCTTGAGGCGCTGGAAGGGCATCGCCGCGGCGGTCGAATATTTCACGTCGAGGCCGGCGCAATCGGGGAGCGCGCGAATATGCGCGATGACCGAGGCAATACCGTCGTCCGCGCCCGCGATCGTGCCGTTGACGCCTTCGCGCGCAAGCAGCAGCGTACCCTTGACGCCATGCACCGCGCAGATGTCGAGCAAAGGCTGGCGCAGCGCGGCGGGATGGTCGAATGGCGCAAAACGATAGAGGGCGGCAACAGTGAAGGTCATTTCCGCCGCCCCATAGCCGCTCGCGTCAAGCGAAGTCGAGACACAGTCGAAACTGCGCCAATCCGACGGGTATCCCGACTTCGCTCGATGCGAACGTCTTCGGCGGTCAGGCTAGCGAAACGGATCGCTCCGCGCGGTCGCATAATGTGCCATCGCCATTGTCGTCCATTGCGCATTGACGCGGATACAGGTGGGGAAGACACTGGCGTCGGTGACCAGCACGTTCGTGGTTCCGTGGACGCGGCACTCGGGATCGACGACGCCATATTGCGGATCTTCATTGATCGCGTTGCCACCGTGCGGATGGCTGCTCGACAGGGTCACGTCGTCGGCTTCCTCGATCGCATCCGCGAAGAAAGCGTCAATATCCATACCCGGCGTGATCGTCTGACCCTTGCTCAGCGCTGGATAGCATTCGAGCGCGCCGGCGGCGAAATGCACCTTGGTCAGTGTCGCCATTGCGCGGCGCAGCACCGGCAGGTCGTCGTCGGGATCGAGCTTGAATTCCAGCTTGCCGTCCTTCACCCGACCACGACGATCGGCGGGAAAGAGGATGCCTGCCGAATGGACCCGGCCGAAATTCCGCATCCGCGCCGCATGTTCGCCGAACCAGCCGGGCATCAGCGACGCCATCGCCATTGGCGGCTGGAAATGGCTTTCGAGGAGGAAGTCGCCGCAATCGACGTAGCTTGCCATCTGGTCCTCGTCCCATGCGTTGCCGCCGACGCCCGGCGGCATCAGCGCGACCACGGGCGACGCGATATTGAGCGACACCTGATAGCCGGTGCGGTCGATGTCGCTGCGCGCGAGCAGTTTCGACGAAGCGATGGTCCCGCCAGCCACGATGACGCCGACTCGCGCGCGGACGAGTATTTTCGATCCGTCGGGCAGGATCAGCTTCACCGCCTCCGCCTCGCGCCGTCCGTCGATCGCTGTCTGCCAGACGATATGATCCGCCTTGGTGCCGGGCAGAATGCGCGCGCCATGATCGCGGCAAGCGTCCGGAAGATAGGTCTGCGCCATTCCCATCCGCCGCCCGTACGAACAACCCGCGTTGCAATAGCCGCAATAGGCGCAGGCAGCCGGTGTGTTCGGCGGTCCGAAATTCTTGGCGAACCAGTCGGTCACCGCACGCTGGTCCCTGGGATCGTTCGACGTCGCGGCATAGGCGTGCCAGCCGTTCATCAGGTGCGGGCCATTATGCCTTCCGCTCCGTGGCTCGATGGGTGCGATGCCAAGGCGCCGCTGTATCGCGTCGTAGCTCTGATGGAAGGCGGCGGCATCGACCGGCGCGCCGACGCTGGCCCATTTGGCAAGGACATCGACCGCATCGGGATGCGTGCGCCCCGCCTCGTTGACGCGCAGGCATATCCCGTTGTTGATCGTCGACGACCCCCCGACGCAGCGCCCCTGAAACACGACGAAATCGCGATTGGTCGAGGTCTGGAGCGCGCCATGCTTGAAGAGGTTGGCGACCATGTCGAGTTCATGGTGGTTGATCCTCGGCGACGGATAAAAGGGACCGGCTTCGACGATCAGGACTTTGTAGCCGCGCGCCGCGACATGGAACGCCGCAACGGCGCCGCCCGCGCCCGAACCAATGACGATGACATCATATTCGTCGCCGAGTGTCGCGGCGTCGAGGATGTGCGCCGCCTCGATCTCGCGCCCGTCGATACGGGTGAGCGGCATTTCCCCTGCCCCGCGTGTGCGATGTTTTGGCAAGGTAAAGCCGATCTGCGCATGCACTGGATTGGCTGCGTTGGCATCCTCGTCACCGGGTTCAAGGCCCGGCTGCCAATGGCCATAATAGCAGCCATAGATGATCCCACGCAGCCGCGCCATGTCCTGAAACAGGTCGATCTGGCTGTTCTGGAGGCGCCGTTCGATCCGCCGCGCGCGCGTCTGGACATCGGCTTCGGCGAACATCGGGCCCAACACGATCTCGGTCGCGGTCAACGACAGACGTATTTCGTCGAGTTTGGTCCCGCCAACCTTCGCGAACAGATCGGTCACGTTGGCGACGACCTGATCGGGCGTGATCGCCATCGACGCCCCGTGGAACAGCGCTTCGGTCAACGCTTTCAGGAATTTGAGCTGCCCGAAATTGAACGGCGCCGCCATCGCCCCTCTCCCCCTTGTCCCGCCGCAACCGAACGCACGGGAAATTCCGCAGCGCGCCCGCCGAACGTCAGCAGGGATATTTCTGGAAGAGCGCGTTCCGGATCGAACTTACTGCCGAATATTTTAAACCAGCCATCTTGCCGCGCCAATAGTCCAGAACGACCGCGCGAACTTCGATCGCCTTGATCCCCTGCGGCAGGCAGATATTTCCTTCCGCCATCTTGGTATCGCCATAGAGTTTGACCATGTCGTGCGCGGCCATGATGAAATAGTCGCAATTGTCCTGATCGGTTCCGGCCTTCGACGTGCAAAGGTCATAGACCTGCTGACCCGTCTTGAAGACCCCGCTCGACGGCGTGCTGTCCTGCGCGGCCACGGGCGCGACGGACACGGCCGCCATGATGAGCGCAGCCGGAACAACCGATTGGCGAAAAACGCGACGAAGCATGGCAATCCCCCCAGATCAGCCCTCGGCGATTGCCATAGCCCGTGCCCCGCCCGAACGCCAGTTCAGGCGGCTGCCTTTTTTTCCTGCCGATATTTGTGCAGCAGCGGCTCGGTATAACCCGACGGCTGTGTCACGCCCTCGAAGATCAGCGCGCGGGCGGCCTGCCAGGCGACACCTTCGGGCGTAAGCTTTTCGTAGAGCGCGTCGCCCGCGTTCTGCGCATCGACCTTCGCCGCCATACGCGCCAGAGCAGCATCGACCTGCGCTTCGGTGCAGACGCCATGGAGCAGCCAGTTGGCAAGCGCCTGGCTGGAGATACGCAGCGTCGCGCGATCCTCCATCAGGCCGACGTCGTCGATGTCGGGAACCTTCGAACAGCCCACGCCCTGATCGATCCAACGCACGACATAGCCCAGGATGCCCTGGCAATTATTGTCGAGCTCGCGCGCCACCTCGGCTTCACTCCAGTTGCGACCGGTCGCGACGGGAATGGCAAGCAGACGGTCGATCGCCGGCACCGCCTCGCCCGCAATCTCGCTCTGCCGCGCAAAGACGTCGACCTGGTGATAGTGCAGCGCGTGCAGCGTCGCCGCGGTTGGCGACGGCACCCATGCGGTATTCGCGCCCGACCGTGGATGGCCGATCTTTGCCTCGATCATCGCCTTCATCAGATCGGGCATCGCCCACATGCCCTTGCCGATCTGCGCCTTGCCCGACAGTCCGCAGGCAAGGCCGATGCGCACGTTGCGGTCCTCGTAGGCGGCGATCCAGTCGCTTGCCTTCATCTCGCCCTTGGGAATCATCGGACCGGCGCGCATCGACGTATGTATCTCGTCGCCCGTGCGATCGAGGAATCCGGTGTTGATGAAGACGATGCGGTCCTTCACTGCGTGAATGCACGCACCCAGATTGGCACTGGTCCGGCGCTCTTCGTCCATCACGCCGACCTTGATCGTGTGCCGCGGCAGGCCCAGCACATCCTCGACTGCGTCGAACAGGCGGTCGGTGAAGGCGCACTCCTCGGGACCGTGTTGCTTGGGCTTCACGATATAGATGCTGCCGGCGCGGCTGTTGCGCAGATTGCCACGCCCCTTGAGGTCGTGGAGCGCGCAGAGGCTGGTGATGACCGCGTCGCAGATGCCCTCGGGCGCTTCGGCGCCGTTCGGTAGCCTGATCATCGGCGTCGTCATCAGATGACCGACGTTGCGCACGAACATCACGCTACGACCCGGCAGCGCGAAGGGCGTGCCATCGGGCGCCGTCCACTGCCGGTCGGGTTCCATCGCGCGGGTGATCGTCCTGCCCCCCTTGTCGAAACTTTCGGAGAGGTCGCCGCGCATCAGGCCCAGCCAGTTCGTATAGCCGAGCGCCTTGTCCTCGCCATCGACCGCCGCGACGCTGTCCTCAAGGTCGATGATCGTCGTCAACGCGGCTTCGAGCACGACATCGGCGATGCCCGCCGGATCGGTCTTGCCGATCGCGCTGTCGGGATCGATCACCAGCTCGATGTGCAGGCCATTGTGGCGGAGCAGGATGGCGCCGGGCTTGCTGCCTGCCCATTGCGACGGGTCGGCGAGCGTCAATTGTCCACCTTGCCAGTCGGCCCAGCTCCCCGACGCGAGAGGGACCGTTTCGTCGAGGAACGCCTTCGCACGGGCGATAACCGCCGTCCCCCGTTCGGCATCGTAGCCGCCGGGGCGTGCCGGCGGTGCATCGAGCGCATCGGTGCCGTAGAAGGCATCATACAGGCTACCCCAGCGTGCGTTGGCGGCATTGAGTGCGAAGCGGGCGTTCAATGCGGGGACGACGAGTTGCGGTCCCGCCATCGTCGCGATTTCAGGGTCGACGTTCGCGGTGCCGATCTGGAACGGCGACGGTTCGGGGACGAGATAGCCGATCTCGCGAAGGAACGCCTGATAGGCGGCGGGATCGTGCGGCTGCCCTTCGCGCGCCTGATGCCAGGCGTCGATCGCGCTCTGCAGATCCTCGCGCGTTGCCAGCAGGGCGGCATTTTGGGGCGCCAGCGTTCCAAGGAGCGCCGCGAAATCGGTCCAGAAACGGTCGGCATCCAGTCCGGTGCCGGGAATGGCGCGATCCTCGATGAACCGAACGATGCGCGAATCGACGGACAGGCCGCGGCGGTCGAGAAAATCAGTCATGAAGCACCCTTGTTGGTCGGCGCTTGGCGCCTGTGGACCCGGGGAGGAAAGGGCCGCCGCCCTATGCCGCGAATGGCCGCGGTTGGCAATGGGGTGCCAAAGCCGGATCTCGCCGCCTATAGAGACCCCATGATAGCACGCGAACTTGTCGGCACGGCGGCCGTACCCGACGGCGACCCGCTCCGCCTGTTCCGGCGCGGCGACGAATTCACCATCGCCATGGGCGGCAACGAATTGATGAGCAGCAGGATGAGCGGCTCCGAGGAAGCGCTGGCCGAGATGAGCTGCGACCGGCTGCACCATGACGCCATCCCTCACCTTTTGATTGGCGGCTATGGCATGGGATTTACCCTGCGCACGGCGCTGGCACGGCTGGGTGCCGACGCGCGGATAACGGTAGCGGAGCTGGTCCCTGCCATCATCGACTGGGCCCGCGGGCCAATGACATCGATGACCGTGGGCTGCCTCGACGACCCGCGCGTGGAAATTCAGCTGACCGACGTCGCGCAAGTCATATCGACCGCGACACGGCGCTACGACGCCATCCTGCTCGACGTCGACAATGGCCCCGATGGCCTGACCCGCGTCGGCAACGACCGCCTCTATTCGGCCGGCGGGCTGGCCCGCGCGAAGGCGGCGCTTCGGCCCGGCGGGATATTGGCGATCTGGTCGGCGGCGCCCGATCCGCGATTCTCGCGGCGCCTGAAAGATGCGGGTTTTCAAGTCGAAGAGATCAGCGTGCGGGCGCGCAGCAACGGCAAGGGCGCGCGGCATCTGATCTGGTTTGCACGCGCCGGCTGATCTATGGCGACAAGGGGTCGCAAAGCCCCGCCCGGCTGGCTATAGCCGTGCCATGACCACCCTCAGCGCAACCGAAACTGCCGCGCTCGAACGCGCAGCCGATGCCCCGATGCTGTCGCAGGTCGAACAATGGGCGGCCGTCAACAGCGGCACCGGCAATCTGGCTGGACTGAAAGATGTCGCGGGCCGGCTTGCTGATGCCTTTGCCTCGCTGCCCGGCGACGTTCGGCTGGTACCGGCCGATCCGGTCGAGAGCGTCGATACTGCCGGCCAGGTGAATATCGTCCAGCGCGGTGACCACCTGCACGTCCGCGTGCGGCCAGAGGCTCCTGTACAGTTACTGCTGACCGGCCATATGGACACGGTCTTTGCGGCCGACCATCCATTCCAGTCGCTCCGGTGGCTGGAGGACGGCGTGCTCAACGGCCCGGGAACCGCCGACATGAAGGGCGGGATCGCGGTGATCCTGGCGGCGTTGCATGCGCTCGAGGCTTCTCCTGTCGCGCCGCGCGTCGGCTATGACGTGATGATCAACAGCGACGAGGAAACGGGAAGCCACGCCTCGGCCGCTCTCATCGCCAAACTGGCTAAGGGCAAGACCGCCGCGCTGACCTATGAACCGGCGCTGCCCGACGGAACGCTCGCGGGCGCGCGGCCGGGGAGCGGCAATTTCTCGGTCGTCGTTCACGGCCGCGCTGCCCATGCCGGACGCAACCCGCAGGACGGCCGGAACGCCCTGCTCGCCGCGGCTGATCTGGCGCTGCGCCTCGGCGCGCTCAAATCGGACACGCTGAAAGTCAACCCGGCCAAGATCGACGGCGGCGGCCCCAACAATATCGTCCCCGACCAGGCGATCCTGCGGGTCAACATGCGCCCATCGACCCCGGACGCGATGGCGGCGGCCGAAGCCGCGCTGCGTGATGCGATCGCCGCGATTTCGCGCGACCATGACGTGCACTGTCACCTCCACGGCAATTTCAACCGCCCGCCAAAGCCGCTCGACCCCGCCGCGACCCGATTGTTCGAACTGGTGCGAAGCTGCGGCGCCGCGCTTGGCCTGACCATCGGCTGGAACGCCACCGGAGGGGTGTGCGACGGCAACAATATCGCGGCTTGCGGCGTACCCGTGGTCGACACGATGGGCCCACGCGGCGGCGCGATCCATTCATCGGACGAGTTTCTGATCGTCGACAGCCTTGCCGAGCGCGCGCAGCTCTCGGCCCTTACCATGACAAGAATAGCGGAACGGGGGACGGTGTGAATTATGTGATCCGGGCAGCCAAGCCGGGCGACCTTCAAAGCATTTACGAAATGGCGAAACTGACGGGAGGCGGCTTCACCAACCTGCCTCCCGACCGGCAGGCACTGCGCGCGAAGCTGGAGCGCGCCGAGGCAGGTTTCAACTCGGAGAAGGAATATCCGGCCGACGAACTGTACCTGATGGTGCTCGAGGATCTCGACAGCGGCGAAGTGCGCGGCACCTGCCAGATCTTTGGGCAAGTCGGGCAGCGCTGGCCCTTCTATTCCTATCGCATCGGCACCGACAGCAAGCATAGCGAACAGCTCGACCGCACCTTCCACGCGCAGGTGCTCATGCTCAGCAACGACCTGAACGGCGCGAGCGAAGTTGGCGGGCTGTTCCTGCATCCCGCGGCGCGCGCGGGGGGACTTGGACTGTTGCTCGCGCGGTCGCGTTATCTGTTCATCGCGCGCCACCGCGCGCGTTTCGGCGATCGCATTCTTGCCGAACTGCGCGGCGTCATCGACGAAGCGGGTGGATCGCCCTTTTGGGACGGCGTCGCGGGCAAGTTCTTCGGCATGAATTTTCAGGAAGCCGATCAGTTCAACGCCGTGCACGGCAACCAGTTCATCGCCGACCTGATGCCCAAGCACCCCGTCTATATCGCGATGCTCAGCGAGCAGGCGCGCAGCGTCATCGGCATTCCGCACCCGACCGGACGCGCGGCGATGCGGATGCTTGAAAACGAAGGGTTCGCCTTTGAAAACTACGTCGATATCTTCGATGGCGGACCGACGATGACCGCACGCACCGACCAGGTCGCGAGCGTCCGCGATGCGAAGCATGTCGCGATTGCCGGCGTCGCCGAGGGCGGCGAAGATGCGTTGATCGCGACCGGCAATCTGTCGGACTTTCGCTGCTGTTTCGGAAAGGTCGGCGCAGGCAGCACCATCGACGCCGAAGCCGCGCGCATGCTCCGTATCGGCGCCGGCGACCAGATCAGCTGGATCGGACGCTAGGCCATGCTCACCGAAATCAACTTCGACGGGATCATCGGTCCCAGCCACAACTACGCCGGGCTGAGCCGCGGCAACATCGCGTCGGCGAACAATGCCGGCGATGTTTCGCAGCCGCGCGCCGCGGCGCTGCAGGGCATCGAGAAGATGCGCCACAATTTAGCGCTCGGCCTGCCTCAGGGGTTTTTCATGCCGCTCAACCGGCCCGATGCACCCTGGCTCGAAACGCTATCCACATCGATCGATGCCGCCGAACCGCACTTGCGCGCGCAAGCCTGGTCGGCGTCGTCGATGTGGGCCGCCAACGCCGCAACGGTCTCTCCTGCTCCCGACAGCGGCGACGGCAAATGCCATCTGACGGTCGCGAACCTCGTCACCATGCCGCATCGCAGCCACGAATGGCAGGGCACGCTGGCGCAGCTTCGCCTGGCCTTCGCCAATCCGGCGTTCGCCGTTCATGGCCCCGTTCCCGCCCCCTTCGGCGACGAAGGGGCCGCGAACCATATGCGGCTCTGTGCGGGGCACGGGTCGCCCGGTGTCGAAATCTTCGTTTACGGAGTCGGTGGCGGTCGCTTCCCCGCGCGCCAGCACCTCGATGCGTCGAAGGCGATCGCCCGCAAGCATCGGCTCGATCCGGCGCGCACGCTGTTCATTCAGCAGTCGGACGTTGCCATTCAGGGCGGCGCCTTCCACAACGACGTGGTCGCGGTCGCAAACGAGCGCGTGCTCTTTACACACGAGACCGCGTTCGAGGATCGCGTCGGCGCGCATGCGCAGATCCGCGCCGCCTTCCCCGAGGTCGAGATCGTCGAGGTGCCGGCCAGTGCGGTGAGCCTGCCCGAGGCGATCCAATCCTATCTCTTCAATGCCCAGCTCGTCAGCCTGCCGGAGGATGGCGGTATGGGGCTGGTTTTGCCGACCGAGGCCCGCGCGATCGAGCCGGTCTGGCGCTGGCTGGAGGCGCATGTCGCGGGCAACGGTCCGATTCGCCGGCTGCTGCCGGTCGATGTTCGCCAGTCGATGGCGAACGGGGGCGGCCCTGCCTGCCTGCGCTTGCGCGTCGTCGCGGAGCCGGCGGCCATCGATCCGCGCTTCATGGCGGATCCGGCGACACTCGACCGAATTGCGGAGGTCGTTGCGGCGTACTGGCCCGAAGCGATCGCGCCCGGAGACCTCGCCTCCGCCGCGCTCGTCCGCGATGTTCGGCGCGCTCGCGCGGCCTTGTTGCACGCACTGGATCTGGGCGAACTCGAATAGCTGGAGCGAACGGCGAAACCTGCCGGGGCAACCAAACTCGCTTTGCCGCCACGGCATCCGCGGTACATATCCCGTCTGGGCAATGATCAGAGGATACTCCCCATGTCGTTCCTGATGTCGGCGTTGGCATTGATGCTGCAATCTGCGGCGCCCGGCGATTGCGTCTATGAAGCCGTCACGCCCGACGTCCGCGCGTCGATAGGCGACGCGATAATCGCCAGGCGTCCCCGCAGCGCCGCGGATATCGACGCGCTGACAATTGCCGTCGATCGGTGCGCCCGTCCCGAACGCTGGTCCGTCGATAGCGCACTGCACGCCAACGGTTCGGCCGCCATGCGGTTTGCAGCCGACACGCTGGCCCGCCAGCTCGGTCATCCGACGTGGAGCCATACTGCGCTTGCAGTATTGCGCACGAGGCCGCTGGGACAAATCCGCAATCTGGCGAAGACCGGCTCGGGAGATGCAGAATTCGAGCTTGTGCTCACCCACATGTTGCACGCCGACCCCGAAATCGGTGACGCACTGAAGGGTGCCAGCAAGGAAACGCTCGAAAAGTTCATACTGATGGTCAAACTGCTCGCCGTGGCCGAAGTCGAACGAAACGCCATCTGATTTCCCGCACGGAACCCGATTCAGAAGGGCGGCATGATCGACGCGCTTGATCGTCTGTCGAGTTAATTTACAGTTTACCATAAGCCGGTCGCGTCGAATCCCCGATTTGCGCCACTGGCACGGCGCTTGCCTAGGGTATGGTAATGTTGAAAAAAATCGGACGCCTGTTCGTCATCAAGACTCGCCTCGAAGCGTGTCTGATCATTTATGCCCTCGGCGTCGGGGCGATGGCGCGCGGCATGGCCTATCTCGACCATTATCCCGGCATCGGCGGAAAGCTGCTGCTCGTCGCCTGCAGCGGCTCGGTCTTCCTCGCGGGGGCCAAGATCTTCGACTGTCTGCGCTACGAGCAGGCGGCGGCGGAAGCGGCGAAGCAGGCGAGTTGACGCGGCGGCCTTTCGTCCGCTTCCAACCTGTGCCAAGGCTGGGCGCATGAGCAGGATCAGCGGGAACCCGTCCCTCACCACCGAACATGTCTATGGCCTGACGCTGCGCGTCGCACGCTGGCGTGCCGACGCGGGGGGAACACCGCTCCTGTTCCTCAACGGCATCGGCGCCGATATTACCGCAGCGGCACCGCTGCTTGCCCAGCTTCATGGCCGCGAAGTGTGGACGCTGGACATGCCCGGCGTCGGCGGGTCGCCCGATGCCCTGCTGCCCTATGGCGCCCCGACGATGGCAGCGGTGGTTATGGAAATCGCCGACCGCCTAGGCCATGTGCAGATCGACCTTGCCGGGTTCAGTTGGGGCGGCGCGATGGCACAGCAGATCGCAATTCAGTTTCCAGGCCGCATCCGGCGGCTGGTGCTGATGGCAACGACGCCTGCCGTCACGGCGCCGGGGATCGGTTGGGCCGCAATGCTGGACGACGACATGCTGGCGAGCGGATTGAAGCTGCCCACGGCGACGCCGCTCGGCCTCACCTACCAGACGATGGCGATGGCCGGCTGGACCAGCACCGCGATGCTGCCGCATCTAAAAGGACTTCCAGTCCTGATCCTGATGGGCGAGCGCGACGGCGTCGTTCCAGCCTGCCACGGACAGGCGATCGCCGATCTGATCGATGGCGCCGTACTGGAAGTGGTGCCGGGATCGCACCTCTTTCCCTTTACTCACGCCACGCAGGTCGCGGAACGGATCAGCGCGTTTCTGGATCCGATGCCGATGGAACGGTCGGGCGCGGGACAAGCCGCCGCTTGAGGAAATCGGCGATGACCGCCGCAGTCCGATCGGGTGATTCTTCCATCGGCAGGTGCCCGACGCCATCGAACAGCACGACCTCAGACCCCGCTATCCGCTCGTGAAAGGTCTGCGCCGCGCTGGCGTTGATCAGCCTGTCCTGCTTGCCGAACAGGATCAGCGTCGGCGCCTGGATTTCGCCGACGCGTGCCGCCATCGCGGGTTCGCGGTCCATCCGCGCGCGCATCACCGTCGCCTCGCGATTCCCCGGAAAGCGCAGCAATTCCCAATAACGGTCGATCATAGCGTCATTGACGATCGCCTGATTTTCGACCGAGCCGCGCAGCGATTCCTCGACCAGCATACGCGGCGTGATCTGCGTCGCAAGCCAGCGGCCGAGAGGATATTGAAGAACACGAAATCCCACGTTCGATTGCGGCGCCTTCTCGCCCTTGCGCAGCGGCATCCCCGCCGCGTCGATCAGCAGCAGGGCGTCGACATGATCCGGGCGCTCCAGCGCATAGCGCCAGGCAACCCAGCCACCCATGGAATTGCCGCCAATGACGAAGTGGTCGAGTCCGAGCTTCGCCGCGACGACGTCGACCGCGGCCATCATGCCGTCCGCCGAATAGTCGGTGTCGGGGGTAGCGCCGGTCAGCCCGTGACCCGGCAGGTCGAGCGTGACGATGCGGTAGTCGGCGCCAAGCCGCTGCACGAGCGGTTCCCACGTCTGGAGGCTGCTGTTCGCACCGTGAATCAGGACGATCGGCGTGCCGTCACGCTTTCCCTCGTCGCGGTAATGAATCCGCTGGCCCGCGGGTCCGGCCGCGAAGGCTGCATTGGGGCCGCCATATTTGGCAATCATCGCATCCGGATCGGTGTCCGCGGTGCGGAGCATCAGGAATGCGGCGAGAATGGCCAGAAGAAAACCGAGCGGGACCAGAACCCGCTTGCGGCGAAATAACGGACGCCGCGCTACCGGCGGTTCGAAGTCGTCCTCATCGATCGTCTGCATACGCCCCCTCCGAGCCGGCGAACCCTAGCTTGCCGGCCGGCTCCGTCAATCCGTCCTATGCGTGGATCGGTCTGCGGAATGTCTCGGGCAGGAACAGCAGCCCGACGACGACCGTGGCCGCCGCGACCACCACCGGGTACCATAGGCCATAATAGATATTACCGGTGGCCGCGACCATCGCGAACGCCGTTGTCGGTAGAAAACCTCCGAACCAGCCGTTGCCGATATGATAAGGTAGCGACATTGCGGTGTAGCGAATGCGGCTGGGGAACAGTTCGACCAGCAGCGCCGCGATCGGCCCGTAAACCATCGTCACGAGCAGGACGAGATAGAAGAGGATCGCGACGACCATCGGCTTGTCGATCCGCGCCGGGTCGGCCCTGGCGGGATAACCGGCAGCCTTCAGCGCCGTTTCCAGCGGCTTCGTCATCCCACCTTCGGCGCCATCATATTGTCCGGGTTCGGGGATATCGACGCCGGTGTCGCCAACCCGAACGATGGTGATGGATCTGTCCCAGCGCCGAGAGTTCTGTACGACATGCTCATACGGAATGCCGGCCTTGGCGAGGTAGGATTTGGCGATGTCGCAGCCGCTGCCGTTGAACTTGTTCTTACCGATCGGATCGAACTGGAACGAGCATTTCCCATGCGACGTCAGGACCGTGACCGGTGCGCGCGCCTGCGCCTCTGCCAGTGCCGGATTGGCGGCACTGGTCAGCATCTGGAACGCCGGAAAATAGGTCAGCGCGGCGAGCGTGCAGCCCGCGAGGATGATCGGCTTGCGTCCGATCTTGTCGCTGAGCCAGCCAAAGAAAATGAAGAAGGGCGTGCCGAGTGCCAGCGCGATGGCGATCATGATATTGGCCGTCGCGCCATCGACCTTCAGCGTTTTTTCGAGAAAGAACAGCGCATAGAATTGACCCGAATACCAGACGACCGCCTGCCCCGCGACCGCGCCGAAGAGTGCGATGACAACCCATTTCAGGTTCGCCCAGCGCCCGAAGGCTTCGGTGAGAGGGGCCTTCGAGGTCGTGCCTTCCGCTTTCATTTGCTGAAAGACCGGGCTCTCTTCGAGCTGGAGACGGATCCAGAGCGACACTCCGAGCAGGATCACCGAAATGAGAAACGGCAGGCGCCAGCCCCAGTCGGCAAAGGCTTCCTCACCGATCAGCGAGCGGATGATGATCACCACACCGAGCGCCGCGAACAGCCCGAGCGTCGCCGTGGTCTGGATGAAGCTGGTGAAGAGCCCCCGTTTTCCTTCCGGCGCATGTTCGGCGACATAGGTTGCCGCGCCGCCATATTCGCCGCCCAGCGCCAACCCCTGCACAAGGCGAAGAAGGACAAGCAACACCGGCGCCGCGACGCCGATCGATGCATAGCCTGGCAGCACGCCGACCAGAAAGGTCGAAAGGCCCATAAGGCCCATGGTCACCAGAAAGGTGTTCTTGCGCCCCACGAGGTCACCGATGCGCCCGAAAACCAGCGCACCGAACGGTCGTACCGCAAAGCCCGCAGCAAAAGCCGCCAGCGCGAAGATGAAGCCCGTGGTCTCGTCGACGCCCGAAAAGAACTGCGCCGAAATGATCGTCGCAAGCAGGCCATAGAGGTAGAAATCATACCATTCGAACACGGTGCCGAGCGACGACGCCAGGATGACCTTGCGCTGGCTTTGTGACGTTTCGGCGGTTTCCCCAGCAGCCTGTCCGATCATCCTCTGCCCCCGTTCGCACCGAGCCCGTCAAGGCACCGTCGTCCCTCTGCGTCGGACGCTAGAGGAAAGATCGGTACTTCGACAAGCTCGGCGCGAACACGCGCCAGAATGTGCGGGATTCAGCCGACCCGCTTTACCGCGCCCTTGTGCGCGCCCACGCTCTTGTTGCGGGGACGGAAACGACGCTTGCGCTGGCCCTCGCCACCTTCGACGGCGGCGGCGCCATCCCGGCGCGGACCACGGTCGCCGCGCGGTTTGCCCGCGTCGCGGCCGCGCAGCGCGTCTTCGCGCTGGCGCTGCGGGTTGCGCCCCTTGCTGCCGGTATCGCGCGGCGGCTGCGCCGGCTTGGGCAGGTTGCGCACCATCTCGCTGAAATTGTCGGGCAGCGGCATCGGTTCGGATTTGGACCGGGTGACGCGCTCGATATCCCTCATATAGGGCCGTTCGTCAGGTGCGATGAAGCTGATCGCCACGCCTTCCGCGCCGGCGCGCGCGGTGCGCCCGATGCGGTGGACATATTGTTCGGGAACATTTGGAATCTCGAAATTGATCACATGGCTGACCCCCGAGACGTCGATACCGCGCGCGGCGATGTCGGTCGCGACGAGCAGTTTGATGTCGCCCGAACGGAACGCCTGCAACGCATGGGTGCGCTGCGACTGGCTCTTGTTGCCATGGATCGCCATCGCCTTGATCCCCGCGCCTGCCAGATGGCGCACGACGCGGTCCGCGCCATGCTTGGTACGGGTGAAGATCAGGGCGCGGTCGATCGCCTCACGCGCAATGACGGCATGGAGCAGGGCCTGCTTTTCCTTCTGTTCAACGAAGGTCGAGAACTGGCGGATCTTTTCCACCGTCGTCGCCTGCGGCGTGACCGAGACGGTAACCGGATCGTTCAGGAACTGCTCGGCCAGATGCGCGATCTCCTTGGGCATGGTGGCCGAAAAGAACAGGTTCTGGCGGCGCGACGGCAGCAGCTTGGCGATGCGGCGCAGCGAATGGATGAAGCCCATGTCCATCATCTGGTCTGCTTCATCGAGGACAAAGACCTCGACGTCGTCGAGACGCAGCGCCCGCTGGTCGATCAGGTCGAGCAAACGGCCCGGCGTTGCGACAAGGATGTCGACACCCTGACTGAGGTCGCGGATCTGCTTGTTGATCGGCACGCCGCCGAACACGGTCGATACCCGCAGCTTGGTAAAGCGGCCATAATCGCGGCAGCTCTGCGCGATCTGCGCGGCGAGTTCCCGCGTCGGCGCCAGCACGAGCATCCGGCAGCTACGCGGGTTGGTGCGGTGCGGATAGGTCAGCAGGTGGTGAATCGACGGCAGCGAAAAACCGGCGGTCTTGCCGGTACCGGTCTGCGCAATACCACACAGGTCGCGACCCTTCATCAGCGGCGGGATCGCCTGCGTCTGAATCGGTGTCGGGGTGGTGTAATCCTTGGCGGCAAGCGCGCGATTAATGTCGGCGTGCAGACCAAAGTCATTGAAAGTCGTCATAATATACTCACATAGGGCGACGCGCAGGCGCATCCGTTCGCATCGAACGGACGGCGCACGGCCGCGGGTTCGAAACGACCCGCGTGAAAGGGTGCCTCTGGGGACAAAGCGCGAATCCGGCTCGTCCCGCGCCTGAAACGGGCGGGAAAATCACGCTGCCGGGTGTTGCGACGGATAATCCCGCCATGCTGCGCTGCACAATATATGGCATGGCCGGCGCAATTTTGCAAGTCGGTTACGAATGTAAGTGTCGCGCATCTTGTCGCGGCGCCTTTCTTTCGTCATCAAATACGAAAGAGGGAGAGGATCATGGCCGAGAAAATCATCGTCATCGACGAAGGCACCACCTCGACCCGCACCATGCTCTTTGCCGCGGACGGCACGCCGCTTGGCAGTGCGCAGCGCGAGTTCCGGCAATATTATCCCGGCCCCGGCCTTGTCGAACATGACGCCGCGGAAATCTGG
Organism: Sphingopyxis sp.; assembly: GCF_016793825.1. Taxonomy (GTDB): domain Bacteria; phylum Pseudomonadota; class Alphaproteobacteria; order Sphingomonadales; family Sphingomonadaceae; genus Sphingopyxis. The sequence goes on along the minus strand of NZ_JAEULM010000016.1, from coordinate 35,323 downwards.
GACGCGACCCTCGCCTGCACGCGCGAGATGATCGCCCAGGCCGGCGGCGCGGATGCGGTCGCGGCGATCGGCATCACCAACCAGCGCGAGACCGTCGTTTTCTGGGACCGGGAGACCGGCGAACCCCTGGCGCCCGCCATCGTCTGGCAGGACCGCCGCTCGGCGCCCGACTGCGCGGCACTCAAGGAGGCGGGGCACGAGCCGATGGCGCAGGCGAGGAGCGGCCTGCTGCTCGACCCCTATTTTTCAGGCACCAAGATCGGCTGGGCACTGAAGCATTGGCCGCAGTTGACCGAAGCGGGCGACCGGCTCGCGGTCGGAACGGTCGAGTCCTATCTTGTCTATCGCCTGACCGGCGGGGTCCATGTCACCGATGCAAGCAACGCTTCGCGCACGCTGCTCATGGACATCAACGGGCGCGGCGGCTGGGATCGCGAGCTATGTGACCTGCTGGGTGTCCCCATGGGCCTGCTGCCCGAAATCACCGGCTGCACCACGACCGTCGGCATGACCGATCCGACGCTGTTCGGCAGCGCAATACCCATTTCCGGCATGGCGGGCGACCAGCAAGCGGCAACGATCGGGCAGGCCTGTCTGTCGCCGGGGCAAACCAAGGCAACCTTCGGCACCGGCGCCTTCATCCTCTCCGCAAGCGGCGCCTCGCGCCCCGTGTCGACCAACCGCCTGCTCGCCACCATCCTCGTGCAGGAAGGCGATAGCCGAAGCTATGCGCTCGAAGGGTCGGTGTTCGTCGCGGGCAGCCTGATCAAATGGCTGCGCGACGGGCTCGGCCTGCTCGCAAGCGCGAGCGAGAGCGAAGGACTCGCCCGCTCGGTCGCCGACAACGGCGGTGTCTATCTCGTACCCGCGCTCGCCGGCCTCGGCGCGCCACATTGGCGGCCCGACGCGCTCGCGGCGCTATCGGGGCTGAGCTTTGCAAGCGGCAAGGCGCACGTCGCTCGCGCCGCGCTCGAGGCACAAGCCTATCAGGCACATGACCTGAAGTCGGCTTTCGCAGCCGATGGCGTCGATTGGGCCGAGGTGCGCATCGACGGCGGCATGGCGGCGAACGACTGGATGGCACAGGATCTGGCCGACATGCTGGCGATCGCCGTCGAGCGCCCCGACTTTGTCGAAAGCACCGCGCTCGGCGCTGCGATGCTCGCCGCGACGGGCGCCGGGCTCTACCCCGACCTTGCTAGCGCCGCCGCCGCGATGCGCGGAACCGCCACTCGCTTTACGCCGTCGCTCGACGCCGACAAACGCAAAACGCGCCTTGCCGGATGGCAAAGCGCGCTTGCAAAGGTTCTGGGCTGATCCGCCCCCATCGCTTGGCGACGGGGAGGAAACGATCGATCAACGCTTGAGCGTAAGACCGCCGAAGCGCTTGTTGAACTTCGCGACCTGGCCCGCCGCGTCCAGCATACGGCCGGTACCGCCGGTCCACGCCGGATGCGCGGTCGGGTCGATTTCGAGCGTCATCGTGTCGCCCTCTTTGCCCCAGGTCGAGCGCGTCTGATATTCGGTACCATCGGTCATCTTGACCGTGATCATGTGATAGTCGGGGTGCGTGTCTTTTTTCATGTCTCTTGGCTCCTGCGCCGCCGGTTACCGACCGGAAGCTGAGTCGATGCTGTCCCCGTCACGGGGCCCGCGAAGCGGCTGCCCCTAACGTTGAATGGTGGAAAATGCAACACCTCCCCCTCGTCGCACCCGAACAGATCCGGAATGACGGTGGCGGGTTTGGTGGTCAATCGGCTGGCGGATCGGCGATCATCGCGGTGAACTGGCACTCGGTCGCCAACTGACCGCCCAGCATTGCCTTGCCCTCGAACCGGCAGATGTTCCGTTTCGCCTGAAGAATCGTGACATGCAGATCGAGCAGATGGCCCGGTTCCACCGGTTTGCGGAACTTCACCCCGTCGATCCCCATGAAGTAGACGAGCTTGCCCGTGCCCGCGAGCCCGAGCGATTCGATCGCCAACACGCCGCCCGCCTGCGCGAGCGCTTCGACGATCAGGACGCCAGGCATAATCGGCCGGCCGGGGAAATGCCCCTGAAAGAAGGGCTCGTTCATCGTCACCGCCTTGACCGCGTGGATCGAGGTGTCCTTCACCATCGATTCCACCCGATCGACGAGCAGCATCGGATAACGATGCGGCAGCAATCCCAGTATCCGGCGGATATCCACCGGACCCAGGGTTTCGCCCGCGCTTTCCCCGTCCGCCATGATGCTTAGCGGGTCGTCGGTGCGCTGCCGGTCGGAGCGGCGGGAGCCGTAGCGGGCTGCGCACTACGCGCTGCGTCCATCAGTTGCTGGTTGCGCTGCTGGACGAGCTGGCCGGGCTGATATCCGGCCGGAACCGCGATCGACACGTTCGGCAGAATACGATTGAGTTCGGCGACTACGGCATCGGTGATATCGACGCTGGGTTCGCGCGCCAGAATGGCATCGGGGTTGAGCAGCAGGTCGACCTTCTTCGCCGTCATCGCCGCCTTGATCGCCTCGTTCATGCGAACGCTGATCTGATCTTCGACATAGGCGATGGCCAGTTCGACAGGCGCGCCGATCTGCGCGATTTCGGCGTTGGCCGCCTGGCGCTTGTCCTGAACAGCCTTGGCCGCAGCCTGCAAGGCGGCCTGATTCTGCGGAGTCTTCTTCGACTCTTCGTTATACTTCGCGATCAACACGTTCATTTCCGCCTGCAGCGTCTGGCCGCGCGTGTTCTGCTGGTCGATCTGCGCCTTGTAGGTGGTCTCGATCTGCTGGGTTGCGACCGTGAAGGCGTTCGACTTGGCGGCCGCGGCGCGAACGTCGGCAAGCGCGACGGACTTCGCCTGCGCGGCGGCCGGCACGGCGACCATGGGCGAAACCGACAGCGCGGCAATGGCGAGCGCCGATGCAGTGAGAATTTTCTTCATCAGAATTGGGTTCCTACGTTGAATGAGAAGCGTTTGGTGTCATCGCCCTCTTCTTTGCGAAGGGCGTAAGCGAAGTCGATCCGGAACGGACCAAAGGGCGAATTCCAGTTCACGCCGGCACCGACCGAAACACGCGGCTTCCAGGTGTCGCCGAAATAGCGTTCCTCGAACGGCGCGAGTGGCGTGAAGCCATCCGGGCAAGTGGTATATTGGGCGGTGGTGCCGGTTGTCAGCGTCGCGAACTGGCTGGTGCCGGTCGTGGCGTTGCGGCACAGATATTTCGTGAGGTTATCCGCCGGGTCGCGGAAATCCGCGAGCGTGGTGAGCGTCGGACGACGCACGCCGAACACCGACCCGACGTCGAGGAAGACCGACGGCCGCAGCCCCAGTTCTTTGGCACCCGTGCCAAGCGGAATATCGACCTCCAGCCGGCCCTGATAATAGGCCCGGCCGCCGAGCGCGTCATCGACCCGGCCGCTGCGCTGGCTAAGATCGGTGTTGAGGATCGGATTGGCGGGATCGGTCAGGTCGACATCGGCATAGCGAATGACGCGCGGACCGACGCCGCGGATGTCGAAACCGCGCATCTGCGGTTCGCCCAGGAAGAAGCGGTCGGTCAGGCGAACCTTGTCGCTCGTCGGAGTGGGTCGGCTGCCAAAAGGATAGATATAACCGCCTTCAGCCGAAATATTCAGGATGAAGCGGCTGCCGAGGTTGAAATGCTTCGACGCATTTGCACGGGTCCGGACATATTTGACGCTCCCGCCGAGGCCAGCGAAGTCCTGGCTGAACGAGAAGGATTGGCCGCGCGTTGGGCGCAGGCGGTTGTCGCGATCATCATAGGCGAAGGTATAGCCGACCAGCGAGGTCGTCCGCTTGCCGATCGCGTCGCAAAGATAACGGCCCGCGATGAGCGGGTCGCAGGCATTACCGAAATAATAGAGCGACTTGTCGAGCGATACATCGTCATAGTTGAGGCTGTAGCGCCCGAACATCGACATGAACTCGGTCAGCGGGACGCCGACGTTGATCTGGAAACCCGTCGTGCTCTGCTCGAAGGTCGTCCGGCGATCATTGTTGATGAAGTTGAACGAATTGAGGTCGCGGCGATAGACGCTGCCGCCGATCGAGATGTTGCGATCGAACAGATAGGGTTCGGTAAAGCCGAGTTCGACCGATTTGGAATAGCTCGAATAGTTGACCGACGCCTGAAGCTGCTGGCCGAGGCCGCGGAAATTGCGCTGGCGCACCGATGCCTGCAGCAGGAAATTCTCGATCGACGAGAAGCCGGCCGATAGCGAAAGCTCGCCCGTCGGCTTTTCCTCGACGTTGGTTTCGAGGATGATGCGGTCGGGGGCGCTGCCCTCCTTGCGCTCGATCTCGAGATTCTCCTGGAAATAGCCGAGGCTGTTGAGGCGGTTCTCGGTACGCTTGACGCCGAAGCTGTTGAAGGCGTCGCCTTCGTTCAGGCGGAATTCGCGGCGAACCACCTTGTCGTGGGTCAGCGTGTTGCCGTTGACGTCGATGCGTTCGACATAGGTTCGCGGGCTTTCGCCAACATCGAAGGTGATATCCATCGTCCGCGTGTCGGCGTTACGGTGGAATTCCGGGTTGATGTCGGCAAAGGCATAACCGAACAGGCCGGCGGTCTCGCTGAGGCTTTCAACGGTGTCTTCGACCAGCTTCGCGTCGTACCAGTCGTCCTTCTTCATCGGCAGCAGTTTTTGCAGCATCTCCGGCTTGAAGTCGCGCAGTTCGCTCTTCACGTTGATATCGCCGAACTTGTAGCGCTCGCCCTCCTCGACGACATAGGTGATGATGAAGTCCTGCTTGTTGCTCGTCAGTTCCGCGACCGCCGAGATGACGCGGAAGTCGGCATAGCCGTTCTGCAGGTAGAAAAGGCGCAGCTTCTGCTGGTCATAGGCCAGACGGTCGGGGTCGTAGCTGGTGTTCGACGACAGGATCGTCATCAGGCTCGACTGCTTGGTCGCCATTTCGTCCTTGAGGTCGCCGTCGCTGAATTTCTCGTTGCCGATGATGTTGATCTGGCGAACCTTCGACTTCGGTCCTTCGTTGATCTCGAACACCACATCGACACGGTTCTGGTCGAGCGATACCATTTTCGGTTCGACCGTCGCGGCGAAGCGGCCCTGCCGCTTGTAGAGTTCGATGATGCGCGCGACGTCGGCACGCACCTTCGAGCGCGTGAAGATCTGGCGCGGCGCCAGCTTGATCTCCGGCCGGATTTTTTCTTCCTTCAGGCGCTTGTTGCCTTCCAGGATGACGCGATTGATGACGGGATTTTCGACGACCTGGATCGTCAGCGCGCCATTGTCGTCGCTGATCTGATAGTCCTTGAACAGCTCGGTCGCCGCCAGGTCCTTGAGTGCCTGATCCAATACCGCGCGGTCATAGGATTGTCCGACGCGCAGGCGCAGATAGGACAGGATCGTCTGCGCCTCGAGGCGCTGGTTGCCAACGACGGTGATCGACTGGATCGTGGCAGCCCGGGGCGCAGCCTCGGTCGCGGGAACCGGAGCGGCGGAAGCGGGAGCCGCGGGCGGCGTAGCGGTCTGCGCCTGAACCGACGCCACGGGCCAGGCCAGCATCGTTCCCGCCAAAAGGAACGCAGAGAGCTGGGTCCGGCCCTTGAATTTCTGTGAAGCCACGCTGTTCATCCCGCAAAAATAACTCAAAAGCGACAAGCCCGCTTCCCTGCGGGTTGGCGCGCACTCCTGCACCAGTCCGCCTATCCAATCAAGCGCGCGATCCGGTCCCAAAGGCCGAATGAGCCCAAATCATTGAAAGTCACGACCAGCATCAACGTTACGACCGCCGCAAAACCGAATCGGAAGGCCCATTCCTGCGCCTGAAGCGGCGCTGGACGGCGCCGGATCGCCTCGTAGGCATAGAAAAGCAGGTGGCCGCCATCGAGCATGGGCAATGGCAACAGATTGATGAACCCCAGATTGATGGAAATCATCGCAGCGAGGAAGATCAGTGCTTCCGGACCCACACTCGCCGCTTCGCCCGAAACCTGCGCGATCTTGAGGGGGCCGCTCAAATCCTTCACCGACCGGTTGCCCGAGAGCAATTGACCAAGCACCTCGCCGGTCTGGCGAATGATCTGGCCCGTCTGCTTGACCGCGACAAACGGCGCCTGCGTCAGCGAAACCCGCTCGAAAACGACCTTCCCGGGCGCAACACCCAGGATCGCCCGCTCATACTCCTTGCCGAACTGGTCCTTGTCCTTGACGAGCCGCGGCGTCACCTGAACCACCCGTTCGGCACCCCCGCGCCGGATGCGAACGCTCACCTCCTCGCCGGGACGATGCGCAATGGTCATTGGGATATCCATGAAGACGTCGGTCTGACGGCCGTCGATCGACAGGATCCGGTCGCCGGGACGGAGTCCCGCGATCTCCGCGGCCGACCCCGCCTGGACCGCGCCGACAACAGCCGGAGTCGTCGCCGTGCCGACGAAGGCGGCGAAACCGGCGAGGATCAGCACCGCGAAGAGGAAATTGGTCACCGGACCCGCGGCAACGATCAGCGCCCGCTTCCACACGGCCTGCGCGGGAAAGGTATGCGAACGTTCCTCGGCGGGCAGTGCCTGCCAGTTGGCGTCGGGCTGGCTCACCGCGTCGCGGTCTCCCGCGAACTGGACATAGCCGCCAAGCGGCAACCAGCCGATCTTCCATTCGGTGCCGCGCTTGTCGGTCCAGCCGAGGATCTTGCGCCCGAAGCCGATCGAGAAGGTATCCGCCTTCACCCCGCACCAGCGGCCGACAATATAATGTCCATATTCGTGAACGAAGACCAGCGGCCCCAGGACGAGCAGGAAGCCGACGAAATAGAGCCAGACCGGCACGCTATGCATGTTCGAAATGATCCACAAGATACTGGGCCGCCGCGCGCGATGCGACATCCACGCTGAATATGTCCTGAAGCGAGGCAGGCGTCGCGGGCGCGTCCGCATCGATCACGCGACGCACGGTTTCGACGATCGCCGGAAAGGAAATACGGCCAGCGAGAAATGCGGCGACGGCCACCTCGTTCGCGGCGTTGAGCTGGGCCGGGCGCGCCCCGCCCTCCGCAATCGCGGCGCGACATAGCGCGGTCGCTGGAAAGCGCACTTCGTCGGGCGCCTCGAAATCCAGCCGCGCGATGCTGGCGAGGTCGAGCGGCGCGCACGGCGTCACCATCCGCTGCGGCCAGGCGAGTGCACTGCTGATCGGAATGCGCATGTCGGGCGAGCCGAGCTGCGCCAGCGTCGAACAGTCGACAAACTCGACCAGACTGTGAATCACCGACTGCGGGTGCACAAGGATTTCGATGCGATCGAGCCCGACGGGGAACAGGTGGTGCGCCTCGATCAGTTCGAGGCCCTTGTTCATCATGGTCGCCGAATCGACGCTGATCTTCGCGCCCATCGACCAGTTCGGATGCGCGACCGCCTGCGCGGGCGTGGCGCGCGCCATGTCGTCCGCGCTCATCGTCCGGAACGGTCCACCGCTCGCGGTCAGGATGATGCGGCGCACCTGATCGATCCGCCCACCCGCGAGACACTGGAAAATGGCGTTATGTTCGCTGTCGACCGGCAGGATCGTCGCGCCCGATTTGCGCGCCGCGGCGGTCATCAGTTCGCCTGCCGACACCAGCGCCTCCTTGTTGGCCAGCGCGACATCGACCCCTGCCTCCAGCGCCGCCATCGTTGGCGCAAGGCCGGCGATGCCGACGATCGCCGCCATCACCAGGTCGGTGGGATATTGAGCGGCCTCGATCAGCGCATCTGCCCCTGCGGCGACGCCGATATTCGTGCCGGCAAGCGCCTGCTTGAGGTCGTCATAGCGCTTCTCATCGGCAATCACGACCAGATCGGGACGAAATTCCAGCGCCAGTCGCGCCAGTTCGGCGACATCGCTGTTCGCTGTCAGCACGCTGACCCGAAGGCTCTCGCGGTCGCGGCGGACGAGGTCGAGGGTCGACTGCCCGACCGATCCCGTTGCACCGAACAGCGAGAGGCGGCGCATCATATCAACCCGCTGCCCGTACGGCGATCTGACCCGCGAACGCCAGCCCACCCAGCAACAGCGCAACGGGCAACAAGCCATCGACGCGGTCGAACAGGCCGCCGTGTCCGGGGATCAGCTTTCCCGAATCCTTGACTCCCGCGCGACGTTTCATCCAGCTTTCCCCGAGGTCACCGAGCTGGGCGACCAAGCCCATTACCAGCCCGATCCACAGCGGCACCCCCACGATTCCGCCGCGATCGGCGACCGTCGAGCCGACGACAAGCGCTGCGACCATGCCGCCGAACAGACCCGACCAGGTTTTCGACGGGCTGATCCGCGGCGCCAGGCGCGCGCCCCCGAACGCGCGGCCCGCGAAATAGGCGCCGATATCGGTCGCCCAGACCATGCCGAAGACCCAGAGCGCGGCGGTCATGCCCAGATAGTCGCGAAGGAACCACAGCCCCGCCATCGCGCCGAGGATCGCGACCGGTCCGAGCAGCATCAGCGCCGCTCTCGACCCGCCGCCAAGACCCATGGCGCGAACGAGCGCGAGCCATTCGACCACCACCAGCGCCCCGCCAACGAGCAGCAACAGACCGAACGCAATGCCCCCGAACCACAATGCCGTGCCCGCGATCGCGAACAGCACGATCGCCGATCCGACGCGCGTCCACAGGTCCGATCCGGCCTTGGTCGTGCCTGACGCCATATCCTAGAGTCCCCCGTAACGGCGCTCGCGCCGTGCAAAATGATCGAGCGCCGCCTGCAGATCGGCGGGCGTGAAATCCGGCCACAACCGGTCGGTGAAATAGAGTTCGGCATAAGCCGATTGCCAGAGCAGAAAGTTCGACAGCCGTACTTCGCCTGAGGTGCGGATCAGCAGGTCGAGCGGAGGCATATCGGCGGTATCGAGGTTCGCCTCGATCGCCTCCGCGGTGATCTCCCCCGCCGCCGCTGCCGCCTTCGCCGCGCGGACCAGTTCGTCCTGCGCGCCATAGTTAAGCGCAACGGCCAGCGTCGTGCGCTTGTTGCCGGCCGTCCGTTCCAGCGCGTTTTCGATCAGCGCGACGACATCGGGAGCCAGCCCCCGCCAGTCACCGATCACTTTCAGGCGTACGTCGTTGGCGGCGAATTCGTCGAGGTCGCTGATGATGAAGCGCTTCATCAGCCCCATGAGATCGCTGACCTCTTCCTGGGGCCGTTTCCAGTTTTCGGACGAAAAGGCATAGAGCGTCATCGCCTCGATACCGAGATCCCCGGCGGCGCGCACGATCGCGCGCACCGCCTCGACCCCGGCCTTGTGACCGGCGACGCGCGGAAGAAAACGCTTTTTGGCCCAACGACCATTGCCATCCATGATGATGGCGACATGGCGGGCTCCGTGACCGGTTGCAGTCACAAATCCTCCCCGCTCGCGGGGAGGTGACAGCCCACAGGGCTGGCGGAGGGGGGCGGCGTGATCGAGCAGCCTCGCGTCGAAACGCGAACCCCCTCCACCATGCTTTGCATGGTCCCCCTCCCCTTGCCGGGGAGGATTACAATGGCCGCAGCGTCACGCATCGACTTAGCCCAGGATTTCCTTTTCCTTGGCACTCGCGGCGGCGTCGAGTTCGGCGATCGTCGCGTCGGTCAGCTTCTGCACCTCGGTTTCGTGGCGCTTGCGTTCGTCCTCGCTGATTTCCTTCTTGTTCTCGTCGGTCTTCAGATTGTCCATGCCGTCGCGGCGAACGTTGCGGACCGCGACGCGGGCCTTTTCGGCGTATTGGCCTGCCAGCTTCGACAATTCCTTGCGGCGCTCCTGCGTCATTTCGGGGATCGGCAGGCGCAGCGTCTGGCCATCGACGATCGGATTGAGACCAAGACCCGCCGAACGGATCGCCTTGTCGACCGGGCCGACGTTCGATTTGTCCCACACCTGCACCGACAGCATGCGCGGTTCGGGCGCACTGACCGAAGCGACCTGGTTGAGCGGCATATGACTGCCATAAACCTCGACCGTCACCGGATCGAGCAACGCGGTATGCGCGCGTCCGGTGCGCAGCCCAGCGAGGTCGCTCTTCAGCGATTCGACCGCGCCGTGCATGCGGCGTTCGAGGTCGGCCTTGTCATATTTTGCCATCAGTCTTTCCTCTCTTGATCTTGTCAGTCGCCCCGGCCGACGACGGTCGCAACGCCCTCGCCCGTCAGCACGCGCGCCAGATTGCCGGCCTCGCGGATGTTGAATACGACGATCGGAATATTATTGTCGCGGCACAGCGCCACCGCGCTTGCGTCCATCACCTTCAGATTGTCCGCAAGGACGCGATCATAGCTGAGCGTGTCATAACGGACCGCCGATGCATCCTTCTTGGGGTCGGCGTTATAGACGCCATCGACGCTGGTGCCTTTGAGCAGCGCATCGCACTTCATTTCGGCCGCGCGGAGTGCCGCGCCGCTGTCCGTGGTGAAATAGGGCGCGCCGACGCCGGCGGCGAAGATCACGACGCGACCCTTTTCCAGGTGGCGTTCGGCCCGGCGGCGGATCACCGGTTCGCACACCTTGTCCATCTCGATCGCCGACTGCACGCGCGTCTGCACACCAAGCTGTTCGAGCGCATTCTGCATTGCCAACGCGTTCATGACCGTCGCCAGCATGCCCATATAGTCGGCCTGCGCCCGGTCCATGCCCTTGGCGGCGCCCGCCATGCCGCGAAAGATGTTGCCGCCACCGATCACGAGGCAGATTTCAAGCCCGCGTTCCTTTGCCGCCTTCACCTCGGCGGCCATGCTGGCAACGGTTTCGGGGTCGATGCCAAAAGGGGTCGCACCCATCAGCGCCTCACCCGACAGCTTCAGCAAAATGCGTTTCATGCCGGGCAATGCCATGTCGGGGGAACCTCTTGCAAACTCGATAAATGCGAATGGCGCGCACCCTAGAGAGAGTACGCGCCATTGCCAAGCGGACTGCCGCGCCGAAACGCAGCAATCCGATCCAATTTTCAGGCGCCGGCGGCCGCCGCGACTTCCGCCGCGAAGTCGCTTTCTTCCTTCTCGATGCCTTCACCGAGCTGGAAGCGGACGAAGCTCTTGAGCGTGATCGTCGCGCCGACATCCTTGCCGGCAGCTGCGACGACTTCGGCAACGGGGGTCTTGCCGTCCATCACGAAGAGCTGCGACAGCAGCGCGTTTTCCTTGCGGAACTTTGCGATAGCGCCATCGACCATCTTCGAAACGATCTCGGCGGGCTTGCCCGAATGCGCGGCCTTCTCCTCGGCGATCGCGCGTTCGCGGGCGACGAGGTCGGCGTCGAGGTCGTCGCCGTTCAGCGCCAGCGGGTTCGCGGCGGCGACGTGCATCGCCAGCTGCTTGCCGAGCGGTTCCAGAACGTCGGCGCCAGCGGTCGATTCGAGCGCGACGAGCACGCCGATCTTGCCCATGCCCGGTGCCGCGGCGTTGTGGACATAGCCGGTGACGACGCCGGAGTTCACCGCGACGATCGCGGTGCGGCGCAGCGACTGGTTCTCACCGATCGTCGCGATATTCTGCGTCAGCTGCTCGGCGACGCTGCCACCGGTCGGATAAGCGGCCGAAGCGAGAGCGTCGATGTCGGTGATGCTGCCGGCAAGCGCGACCTGGGTCACGTCGCGAACGAAGCCCTGGAACTGCTCGTTCTTCGCAACGAAATCCGTTTCGCTGTTCACTTCGACCATCGCCCCGCGGTTGCCGTCGGTCGCAACGCCGACGAGGCCCTCGGCCGCCACGCGGCCAGCCTTCTTGGCGGCGGCGGCCAGGCCCTTGGTCCGCAGCCAGTCGATCGATGCTTCGATGTCACCGTTATTTTCGGCGAGCGCCTTTTTGCAATCCATCATGCCTGCGCCAGTGCGGTCGCGCAGTTCCTTGACGAGAGCGGCCGTAATTTCAGCCATGGGATAATCCTTTCAATAAGGGCAGACGCGATTACGGCCTGCGGTCCGCCGCGCGCATGGCGGCGGGATAAGTCAAAGTGATGACCGGGACGGCGCGGGCTGTCGCCGCGCCGTCCCGTCATGCGAACGAACGCTTATGCGTCGCCCTGACGTTCGGTTTCGGCAGCGGCTTCAGCCGGGACCTGTTCGTCCTCAGTCACCGGAGCGGCTTCGACGACAGGAGCGACGGTCTCTTCGACCAGCGCCGGTTCGGCAACGGGTTCGACCGCTGCGCCCAGATCCTCGCCGCGGTTCGCGCGGGCCTGCTGACCGCCACGGGTCGCCGCCTGGGCCACCGCGTCACAATAGAGGCGGATGGCGCGCGCCGCGTCGTCGTTCGCCGGAACCGGGAACGCAATGCCATCGGGCGAGACGTTCGAATCGAGGATCGCGACGACGGGGATGCCAAGGACGTTGGCTTCCTTGATCGCGAGTTCTTCCTTGTTCGCGTCGATCACGAACATCACGTCGGGAATGCCGCCCATGTCGCGAATGCCGCCAAGCGACATTTCCAGCTTGTCACGCTCGCGAGTGCGATTCAGGACTTCCTTCTTGGTGAGGCCCGAGGTGTCGCCCGAAAGCTGCTCTTCGAGCGTCTTCAAACGCTTGATCGAGTTCGAGATCGTCTTCCAGTTGGTGAGCATGCCGCCCAGCCAGCGATGGTTGACGAAATGCTGACCCGAAGCGCGAGCCGCGTCGGCGATCGGGCCCTGCGCCTGGCGCTTGGTGCCGACGAACAGCACCTTGCCGCCAGCGGCCGAGGTCGACGAAATGAAGTCGAGCGCGCGCGCGAAGAGCGGCACGGTCTGCGACAGGTCGAGAATGTGGATGCCGTTGCGCGCGCCGAAGATATACGGCTTCATGCGCGGGTTCCAACGGTGGGTCTGGTGGCCGAAGTGGGCGCCAGCTTCGATAAGATTCTGCATCGTGACGACAGGTGCCGCCATGGTCTTTCTCCTTCCGGTTGGTCCTCTGGAAAGCAAGAACCGGGTTCCGCAAGCGGATGGTCCCGGCACCGGTTTATGTGCGCCTTCCATGTGGAATGGGCGGGCCGTTAGACGGACGAAGCACAAAAGGCAAGGCTTTGCTTCGCCGAACTGGAACGCCTTGCATGGCGAACTGGCCGATCTCTCCGCTCCGGACGCTGGCGTTTCGGGCCGTACCGACCACCGAATAGGACAAACGGAAAAACTCGCCCCGGCGACAAAGTGACTCAACTCGTCGCATTTTGCTTGAGAACAAAACAAGAACATGGAACGAACTGGTTAACGAAACCGTAGCATTTATCGGTTTCGCGGGAAACGAAGCCGAAAGGACATGTCATGGTTCAGGTCGCTGCCGCTCTCCTCTTCGCTCTCGCCGCCGGGCTTGGCCTGATGGTGATCCTCGCGATGCTCAAGACCAATGCCGATGCCATCTTGTCGGCGCTTGTCGGCGAAGGCGCCTTTCCGGTCGAGGCGGCGCCGCACCCCGGCCCCGCCGCTACGGTGATCACGCTGCGCCACGCCGTCCGCCGCGATGTCGCACGTTCGGTCACGACCCGGCCGCAGCTCAGCCGCGCTGCCTGACCCGCGCATAGCTCGCGAGTCCGAACGGGATCATCACCACATAAAGGACGCTGACCGCGAGTAGCGTATGCCACGGAGCGGTCACAAGCGCCGCGCCGAGCAACCCGACGCCCGCAAGAGCGAACAGCCGCCACGAGCGGCGAAGGCGGATCGAAGACCAGCTATAGGTCGGCAGCGCGGAGATCATCAGCATCGCAACACCAAGTGCCCACGGCATGACGACATACCATTCGCGAAACAGATCGTTGCCGGTGGTCAGCCAGAGATAGGCGGGTACGAACGAGAGACCGGCTCCCGCAGGCGCTGGAATGCCCGTCATGAAGCCTGCCGACTTGTGCGGTTGTACATCGGCATCCATCCGCGAGTTGAAGCGGGCAAGCCTGAGCGCGCAGCAAACGGCAAGCGCGAGCGCTGCGGTCCAGCCGAACTTCGGCGCATATTGCAGCGACCAGAGGAACAGGATCATCGCCGGCGCGACGCCAAAGGCAATGACGTCCGAAAGCGAATCAAGCTCGGCACCGAACTTGCTTTGCGCGCGGAGCAGGCGCGCGATGCGTCCGTCCATCCCGTCGAGCACGCCCGCGAAGATGATCGCGGCCAGCGCCTTCTCCCATTCCTCGCCGATCGCGAAGCGGACGCCGGTCAACCCAAAGCAGAGCGCGAGGGCCGTGATCGCGTTGGGCGCGAACGCGCGAAGCGGAATTCCGCCCAGCCGGCGCGTGTCGCGGCCGACGCCCGTCTGCGGCTCGTCCGCCACGCTATTGCCCGATACCGTCGAGAATTTCGGACGTGCCGATACGGGCAATGACGGTCTCTCCCGCCAGCGTCCGCTGGCCGAGCAGCACCTGCGGCGTCGTCCCTGCGGGCAAATAGACATCGACCCGGCTACCAAAGCGGATGAGGCCGACGCGCTGGCCGGTCGCCAGCTCGGTCCCCATGCTGACGAAGGGCAGGATCCGCCGCGCAACGAGCCCCGCGATCTGAGTGAAACCTATGCGAATGCCGTCGGCGCGCTCGACGACGAAATGCTGCCGCTCATTCTCCTCGCTCGCCTTGTCGAGGTCGGCGTTGAGGAACTTGCCCGGAATATAGACGAGCTTGCGTAGCGTCCCGGCGATAGGCGTACGATTGATGTGGACGTCGAATACACTCATGAAAATCGAAACGCGCAGCATCGACGCATCGTTCAATCCATCAGCCCCAGCAATCTCGGGCGGCGGAGCGACCTCGGCGATCTGGGTCACCAGACCATCGGCCGGTGCGATCACCACGTCGTTGCCCGTCGGCGTAACACGCGCCGGGTCACGGAAAAAGGCGGCGACCCAGATCGTGATGCCGAACGCCAGCCAGCCGGCGATTTCCCAGCCGAGCAGCCAGAAGCAGAGCGTCACGACGCCGGCGATCAACAGGAATTTGCGCCCTTCGGGATGGACCGAGGGCCAGCGCCATTTGATGCCGCCGCCGGGGCGGTTCGAAGAGATGGTTGTGGACATGGCGGTCTTTCTAGGGGGCAGGTTCCGTACTGACAATGCATAAGCGCCGACAGGCCGTGAAGCGACGCGCGACGGGGCCATTGATCAATCGGCCCGCTTTGCCTAAGGCCCCGTGCAACTCCGACTCCCCAAGGAAAAAGGCTGAACGCATGGGCAAGATCAAGGTAGCCAACCCGGTCGTCGAACTCGACGGCGACGAAATGACCCGGATCATCTGGCAGTGGATCCGCGAACGGCTGATCCTCCCTTACCTTGACGTGGACCTTCATTATTACGACCTCGGCATCGAGGAACGCGACCGCACCGATGACAAGATCACCGTCGAAGCCGCGAACGCGATCAAGAAGCATGGGGTCGGCGTGAAGTGCGCGACGATCACGCCCGACGAAGCGCGCGTCGAGGAATTTGGTCTCAAGAAGATGTGGAAGTCGCCGAACGGCACGATCCGCAACATTCTGGGCGGCGTCGTTTTCCGCGAACCTATCGTGATGAAGAACGTCCCGCGCCTCGTCCCCGGCTGGACCGACCCGATCGTCGTCGGACGCCATGCGTTTGGCGACCAGTACAAGGCGACCGATTTCCGCGTCCCGGGTCCCGGCAAGCTGCGCCTGGTGTTCGAGGGCGAGGACGGCACATTGATCGACGAGGAAGTGTTCCAGTTTCCGTCGTCGGGCGTTGCGATGGGGATGTACAACCTCGACGATTCGATCCGCGACTTTGCGCGCGCCAGCCTGAACTATGGCCTCGCACGCCAGTGGCCCGTCTATCTTTCGACCAAGAACACGATCCTCAAGGCCTATGATGGCCGCTTCAAGGATCTGTTCGAAGAAGTCTTCATCGACGAGTTCAAGTCCAGGTTCGACGAGCTTGGCATCGTCTACGAACATCGCCTGATCGACGACATGGTCGCATCGGCCCTCAAATGGTCTGGCAAGTTCGTCTGGGCTTGCAAGAATTATGACGGCGACGTCCAGTCGGATACCGTCGCACAGGGCTTCGGCTCGCTCGGCCTGATGACCAGCGTGTTGATGACCCCCGACGGCAAGACGGTCGAATCGGAGGCCGCGCACGGCACCGTCACCCGTCACTATCGCATGCACCAGCAGGGCAAGGCGACCTCGACCAACCCGATCGCGTCGATCTTCGCCTGGACCGGCGGGCTCAAGCATCGCGGCAAGCTCGACGGCACGCCCGCGGTGACGCAATTCGCCGACGACCTGGAAAAGGTCTGCGTTGCGACCGTCGAAAGCGGCAAGATGACGAAGGATCTCGCGCTGCTGATCGGTCCCGATCAGAACTGGCTGACGACCGAAGGCTTCTTCGAGGCGATCGTCGAGAATCTCGACAAGAAGATGGGCGGCTGAAGCCACGCCGCTTAGCAACCAAAAAGGTTGGGATAGCTATCTAGCCAATTGGGGCCGGCCTGCATAAGGTCGGCCCCATATGGTATCGGAAACCGAAACATCCCTCATCGGCGACGCGCTGGTGGTGTTGGGCGCCGCAGGGATCATCATTCCTGCCTTCGCGCGCTTCAGGATCTCGCCCGTCATCGGCTTCATTCTCGTCGGCTTGCTCGTCGGCCCGTCGGGCCTCGGGTCGCTGACCACCGACTATCCCTGGTTGCGCCACGTCACGATCGGATCGGCCGACGAGATCGCGCTGTTCGCCGAACTGGGTATCGTGCTGCTGCTTTTTTCGATCGGCCTCGAACTGTCGTTCCGTCGCCTGTGGCAACTTCGCAAGCTGGTGTTCGGTATCGGGGCCGGGGAACTGGGCCTGTGCGGCCTGATACTTGGCAGCGCGCTGTTCCTGATCGGCGACTATTCGACGACCGCCGCTTACGGCCTGGGCATCGCGCTCGCGCTGTCGTCGACCGCGCTCGTCCTTCCCATCGCGGGAACCCGGTCTGCGGTTGGCCGCTCGGCCTTCTCGATGCTGCTGTTCGAGGATCTGGCACTCGTCCCGATCATCTTCATCCTCGCGGCCTTTTCGCCTGCCACGTCCGGCAATAGCGCCGAACTGCTGCTGACCACCCTGTGGCAAGGCGCCGTTGTCGTCGCCGCACTGGCAATCGGCGGCTGGTTCCTGCTCCCCAGGATTTTCGCGCAGGCGGCACGCGCCAAGGATCCGGAGCTTTTCCTCGCGGCGAGCCTTCTGGTCGTGATCGTCGCGGCGCTCGCGACCGCAGCGGTCGGTCTGTCGCCTATAGTCGGCGCGCTTTTGTCGGGGCTGATGATCGCCGAGACCGAATATCACGAAGAGGTCGAAGCGATCACCGCGCCGTTCAAGGGACTGGCGCTGGGGGTTTTCCTGATCAGCGTCGGCATGGGGCTCAATCTCAAGAGCATCGTCGCGCTTTGGCCGCAACTGATCGCGGCAGTTGTCGGCGTAGTGATCGTCAAGGCGGGCGTCACTGCCGCGCTGCTGCGTTTTTCCGGCGCGGCACGGCGCGGGACCGCCGCCGAGGTCGGACTGCTGATGGCGAGCCCGTCCGAGACCACCTTGATCGTCCTCGCAACCGCCTTGCAGGCACAGCTCATCAGCCGCGACACGGCCGAATTCTGGCAGCTCGTCACCGCGATCGGCCTGACGATCACCCCGCTGCTGGCGCGGATAGGTCATGACATCGCGCGGCGCATTGAAATGCGAAACGCCGAGACGGAGACCGAGGAAGAAAGCTCGCCGCGAAGGACCGTGATCGTCGGTTTTGGCCGCGTCGGACGGATTGTCGCCGAACTGCTCCGCGAACATGGCCGGTCCTATATCGCGGTCGATGCCGACATCGACACGGTGGCGGCGGCCCGACGCGACGGCTTCGTTGTCCGTTTCACTGACGTCGCACGCCCGGGAAGCCTCGACAAGCTGGTCATCGAGAATGTCGAAGCGGTCGTCCTGACCATGGACGACCCCGTGCAACAACTCCGCATGACGCGCCATCTGCGCACCAAGCACCCCGATCTGCCGATCATTTCGCGCGCGCGCGGCGCCGATCATGCAGCGGCGCTGTATCAGGCGGGCGCAAGCGACGCGGTGCCCGAAACGCTCGAAAGCTCGCTGCAGCTTGCCGAGGCGGTGCTGATCGACCTGGGCGTCGCGATGGGACCGGTGATCGCATCGATCCATGACGTCCGCGCCAAGATGCGCCAAGACATCATGACCAAGGGCCAGCTCGACCGCGAGCCACGAATCCGCCGGACGCGGCGGAGCGAACCCGGCGGAACCGCCTGAGTTAGCGTCCACCTCCCGCTGCGGCAGGCATGTTCTGCGCAGAAGCGTCGGCCAGCGTCATCCCCTTTGGCAGGATCGCGAGCGACCACTGGCGCGCGGGCAACAGATATTGCCGCGCAAGCCGTTGGATATCGGCCGGCGTCACCCCGTTGATATCCGCCTCCATGGACAATGCGGCCTGCGCCACCCGCGGATCGCGCGTCGCACCCTCCAACTGGAACATCCAGAAGACATTTCCGGTCGAGGCGCGGGATACCTGCTCCCGGATCGGAACGGCGTTGCGGGCCAGTTCATCGGCGCCGACCGGCGTCACCACCAGATCCGCCGCGATGTCCTTTGCAATGCCATAGAAGCGATCGATGTCCTTGGGGGCAAGCAGGCTGCCGACGAGCAGATAGCCGCCGCTGTTTTCAAATCCCGTCGGCCAGTGGCTGTCGACGACCGGCCCATAGCTCGCACCCTGTTCGGCGCGAAGGCGATCGAAGAGCCGGTCGTTGAAAATGGCGGCGAGCACTTCCATCGCGCGTGCGTCGTGCGGGTTGGCAAGACCGCCGCCCGTCGGCCACGCCGTCATCGCCGCCGCCTGCCCCTTGTCCCCATTGTGATACGCGAGCGCGGGCGCCGCACTATGCTTTGCAAAGGCGACCGATTGCCCCGAAGGCGGTGCAAGCGGACTGCGCGGAGCAAGAGCGCCTACCGTTTCGGCTAGGATTTTCCGATAATCGACCGACGACAGATCGCCAAACAACTGCACCTCGATCGGACCGCTCGCGAGGCGTGGTTCCCAAAAGGCACGGAAGGCGGCGGGCGTCAGCGCCGAAATCTCGGCCTTGTCGGGGGCCGCCCAACGCGCATCATTGTCGGTCAGCCAGCCCTTGAGATTGCGGTCGAGAACGGAGTTGGGTGTAGCATCGTTCAGTTCGTAACCGGTGAGATACCCGACCCGCAGTCGCTCGACCGGCGCGGCATCCCACCGCGGGAACGCCAGCTTGCCTGCGATCAGCTTCATCTGGTCGGCAAGATCGGCGGGCTTGCTTTCGGCACTCAGTTCGAAGGCGTCATCCTCGACCGAGAAGCTCATCTGAATCTGGCGCCCGTTGGTGAGCTGGTCCAGTTCATTCTGTCCCCACGGTCCGATCCCGCTCGCGGTCAACGCATAGTCGCCGGTCCACAGCAAGTTCGGTGCATCGGCCGCAACGCTGCGGTTTCCGGTTCCGAAACGGACATTGACCCGAACCTTGCCGGGTTCGACCTTGTTGTCCGACACCAGCGCGGTGACGCCATTGGCGAATTCGATCCGCTCGGCGCGCAGCCCACCCAGCCGGGCCGTCGAGACGATGGTTCCCGGTGGACCGAACGCCGGAAGCTGGCTCCAGTCGGCCTGGAGCGCCGCAAGCCGGTCGTCGCGTATCTTCGCCGGCGCCGCAAGCGCGGCGAGTAGCGCCTTGTCCCCACCTGGGGTCGGGGTCGGGGTCGTCAAAACGACGCGCGTCACCGGTGCCTTGAAGATGGCGCGACTGATATCGAGCATTGCGGCGGGCGTCGCCGCGGCCCGAATCGCGCGGAACATGTCGACCTGGCCTTGCGGGCTAGTAACCGTTTCGTTGATATCGACCGCACGCACCATGTCATCGGCCAGCCGGGCGCCCGGCTCGTTGCGGGCATTCTCCAGTTCCTTGGCGAGAAACGCCTCGATCTCGTTCGCTTCACGGTCGATATCGGCCTGTGACGGCGGTGTCGTCACCGCATCGGCGATGACGCCGCGCACGTCGGCCAGCGCTGCCTTCCAGTCTGACAAGGGGACGATCTGTGCCATGGTGACGTCGGCGCTGCGGCTGACATATTGTTGTTCCACCGTTGCGACGAGGTAGCTGCCGCCGCTGCGCGCCCGATTTTCGAGCCGCCGGTTGACGAGCGCCTGGGCGATATATTCAAGATAGAGCCGCCGGGTATTTTCGACCGTATCGACCCGCTTTCGCCAGGGGCGGACCATCGCCAGCGTCAGCGCCAGCGGCTGGTTCGCCTCTACGATCGCCTTCGCGACCGGCGCCTTGGGGTTTGGTTTGCCGAAGTCGGGCTGCCTCGGCGCCGGACCGTCGGGCTTCCAGTCACCATAATATTTCGCGATGAGCCGCGCGAATTCGGCCGGGTCGCCATCGCCGACGATCACCACCACCGCGCGGTCGGGGCGGTACCAGCGATCGTGGAAAGCACGCACGGACTGGGCCTGAGCCGCTGCAAGCGACTCATTGGTCCCGATCGGCGACCGGTCGCCCAGCAGCTGCCCCGCGAACAGGTGTGCGGTGGTCGCATCGGCGATGCGTTTTTGCGGACCATCGGATTCGCGAAGTTCCGACATGACAACCCCGCGCTCGGCCGCAACCGCGGTTTCGGAAATCAGCGGCTCGCGCACCATGCCCGAAAGCAGCTTCATGCTTTCGTCGAGGGTGGTCGGCGTGACGCTGGGCAGATCGAGTTGATACACGGTCTGCGTCGGCGTCGTCTGCGCATTAGAATCGCTGCCGAATGTCACGCCGAAACGCTGCCAGATGCGCTTGGCTTCGCCGTCGGGAATATGCTCCGAACCCCGAAACGTCAGATGCTCGAGCAAATGCGCGAAGCCCCGTTCCCGATCGGTTTCGAATATCGATCCGACATCCATGCGAACGCGGATCGACACCTGCCCCGGCGGCACGCCGTTGTTGCGCACGGCATAGCGCACGCCATTGGGGAGCACACCAAATTGCCACGCCGCGTCGCGCGGAATGTCGCTGCCCGCATAAAGCCAGTCGTTCTTGACGTCCGACTGGGCGGCGACCGGCGACGAGACATTCTGGGCCGTCGTGGCGGGCGTGAGCAGGATCGCAAAGGCAGCAGCGCAGGAAAGGAGGGCGGATCGGGCAAGGCGACGCGGCGTCGACGCGGGAGAATAGGACATAGGCAAACCTTATCGTCTTCAAACCTTGCTGGCCACTGAACTTCGACGGACGCCTTGCCCCTGCCCGCCTGGGGGCTTAGCCAGACGGGATGGAAACGCCCTCGTCCGCACCGCTCGCCGCGCTGGTCCAGATGACCAGCGGCATCGACCCCGCCGTCAATCTCGCGACCATCGATCGCGCGGTCGCCGATGCCGCCGGCCGTGGCGCGTCCATGGTGTTCCTGCCCGAAATGTCGCTATTGCTCGACCGCGACCGCCAGCGTTCGGCCGCGCACATCCTCCGTGAAGCCGACAGCACATGGCCTGCGGCGCTGCAGGACATAGCCCGGCGCCACGCGATCTGGCTCCATTCGGGGTCGATGCCGCTGCTTTCCGACGATGGCGACCGGCGCGTCAATCGCAGCCATGTGATCGCCGCCGACGGACGGATCATGGCGCGTTATGACAAGATCCATATGTTCGACGTGGCGCTGCCGTCGGGTGAGAACTGGACCGAATCGGCAGCCTATGCAGGCGGCACAGCCATCGAGGTGGTCGATACGCCGCTCGGCCGCCTCGGCCTCAGCATCTGCTACGATCTGCGCTTTCCCGAACTGTATCGCGCGCTTGTCGATCAGGGTGCCGAACTGGTTGCGGTTCCCGCGGCCTTTACCGTTTCGACCGGCGAAGCCCACTGGCACGTCCTGCTACGCGCCCGCGCGATCGAAACCGGTTGTCACATCCTTGCGGCAGCGCAAGCCGGAACGCATGCCGATGGCCGCGCGACCTATGCACACAGTGTGATCATCGATCCCTGGGGCACGGTCATCGCCGAAGCCGCCGCGACGAATCATGCAGGTGATATGGGGTATGATCTGCTGCTCGCCGCAGTCGATGCCGGCGCGCTGACCCGCGCACGTCAGGCGATACCGCTTGCACGGTCACGCAGCGTCCGCGCTATCAAATTATGACGCCCGCACATTTCGTGACAGTACCACGGCCTTAGCCCTATCGCGACAATGCGCTTCCCGGGAAGGCTATTTTTCCCGGCCGCTGGAAGCGGATTTCCCGAAGGTTCTGCGCCCACGCCATCTCCAGACGCACGAAAGGCCCCGAGCCGGAGCGCGGAGCCTTTCGGTATTTCACGCGAAACAGCCGTGATTACGGGCTGGTCGGGGTGTCGCTGTTGTTGTCCGAAGCCAGGACAATGCCGCCGATGATGGCAGCGAGCGCGACAATCGCGACGATCCAGGCAGTGCTGCCTTCGAGTTCGCTTTCGCCGGCAACGTCCGACGTCGCACGGGTTTGAGCCGAAGCAACGACCGGAGCCGCAAGCATCGACACTGCTGCGAGGGAGACAGCAGCTTTCTTAAACAGGTTCATCATATTCTCCGTCCACTGGAAAACTAGTCTTCTCGAAACACGCCGCAGTTTTTCGCTATCGCCGTGAATCTGCGTTGCCTGTGTAGGCAGTGTCGCTGGTAATTGCAACGACGATTTGCCCTACCCGCCAATTGTTATGAATTTGCTAAACCTACATAATCCGGCCAAATCGGCGACAATTCATCCACGCCGGATACGATCGAAGGGTTCGCTGGTGACAGGGTAGCCAAGATCGGCGGGGATACACAGGTGCGGCTGGCCATCGCGATCCTCGATCCATGGCGTGACCAGATCGACAGGAAATTGACCCGCATGCTGGGAAAAGCTGGGAAAATCCGGGTGGCTTGCGAGGCGCTCCAGATTCCGCCGGGTCGGGAAGATCACCGACACTTCGCCCCGGTCGGCCATCGCCAGCGTGTCGGGTGCGGAAGACCAGAAGATATGGCTATGTTCGGCCTCCTCGACCGTCAGTTCATGTCCGTGCGGTGGCGCCATGACGGCATAAAATCTCGTGTCGAAGGTTCGGGCTTCTTTGAAATTGGGGCACCAGCGCGCGAAAGGAACGAGCGAATCCAGTGCGATTCGTTCGCCGCGTGATTCGAGGATGTCCGACAACAGCGTACCGGCAAGCAACGCCTGCCGGACGCCCGCCAGATCGCGCTCGGCCAGCGCCGGCCAACCGACCGCAAGCCCCGTCTCCTCCAGCGTCTCGCGCAGCGCCGCGACGCGCGACGCGCCCTCGGCTTCGTCGGCGAAGCCGTGCCGGCGCGCGACGACATGGTCGTCGGGATCGACCCGTCCCCCGGGAAAGACCACCGCGCCCGCAGCAAACGCCATGGTGGTCGATCGCTTCACCATCAATATCTCGTCAGGCCCGCCGTGCGCCGCAGGTCGCATGATGACGAGCGTCGCGGCAGGGATGGCTCCTTCGGGCAGCACGGGGGCGGACGGTACAGTATCTGTCATGCGCGAATCGATAAACGGGCTTCGCCGGCTTGTCATCCGACGAGGTTGACGAACCATTGCTCCAACGCGCTCGGCGGTGCAAGATGACACACCGTCAAGCGGCCGATGTGGGGAGCAGGGCCATGGGAATATTGGAGATTCTGGGTGTTGCCGGCAGCCTCAGCCTGTTGGCGGGCTGGCGCCTCTACCTGACCATTCTCGCGACCGGAATCGCGATGCATTTCGGCTGGCTGCCGCTTCCGGAACATTTGAAAGCGCTCCAGATCCTCGCCAACCCATGGGTTCTCGGCGTCGCAACGGTAGGCACGCTCGCGGAATTCTTCGCCGACAAGATAGCATGGGTCGATTCGGCGTGGGATACAATCCACAGCATCATCCGACCGCTCGGCGGCGCACTGCTTGCGCTCGCCCTCGTCGATACGTCGGATCCCGCGTGGCAGGTCGTCGCTTTCCTGCTGGGCGGCGGCGGTGCTCTGCTAAGCCACGGCGCAAAAGCAACGACACGCGCGGTCGTCAATATCAGCCCCGAACCGTTCAGCAATGCCGCGGTATCGACGGGCGAGGATGTCGCGACCGGTGGCCTTCTTGCGCTGGCGATCGCCTATCCGCCGCTTGCCATCGTAATCGCTATCGTCATGCTGGTCGCAGCGATCGTCGTGACCATCGCGCTCCGCCGCCTGCTCCGTAATATCAAGGCGACGTTGAAAAGGGCGCTAGGCGACGAACCGGCCGAAAGCGCCACGCTCCCACCCGCCTAGGAAGGCAGCAATTCCTTGAGCGGCTTATCGACATCGGCAAGCTGTTCGGGGGTGGCAGCGAGCCCCGCGGTGACGATCATCCGGCCCTGGACATAATCTCTGGTGGCATTGACGCAGTCCAGCGCGATGACCTTGCCGGCTTTCAGATAGACGATCGAAAAGCTGCGGCTCGCGACATCACCGCGAAGCACCGCATGGTCGTGACCGGTCGACAGCCCCGCCGTTTGGAGCTTCAGGTCGTACTGGTTGGACCAGAACCAGGGAATCGCATGATAGGGCGCTTCATCGCCGACGATGCCCTTGGCGACGACATTCGCCTGGTCGTTGGCATTTTGGACCGATTCAAGACGAATGGTCGCCCCTTCGGCAAAATGATTTTCGTGTGCCGCACAGTCGCCGATCGCATAGATGTCCGGAAGGCTCGTCTTGCAGTGCCGGTCGACAAGCACCCCATTGCCACCCTCGGCCCCCGCCGCGATCAGCGGTTCGACGGCAGGAACAATACCGATGCCGACGATGACCAGATCGGCGGGGATCAGTTCACCATCAGCCAGACGCACGCCCGTCACATGGTCCTCGCCTTCGATCGCCGCGACCGACACGCCCAGGCGCAAGTCGACACCGTGATCGCGATGTTCCTTTTCATAGAAGCGCGAAAGCTCGACTCCCGCGACCCGCGCGAGGACGCGATCCAGCGCTTCGAGCAGCACGACCTTCTTGCCCGCCTTGGTCAGCACCGCCGCCGCTTCCAGCCCGATATAGCCGCCGCCGATCACGACGATCTGCTTCGCGGTTTCCGACGCCGCCTTCATCGCATCGGCATCGGCGCGAGTTCGCACCCCCTGCACGCCGGGCAGGTCGCCGCCGGGAATCGGCAGCATCCGCGGGCTACCGCCGGTCGCCCAGACGAGCTTGCCATAACCGATGGTCTCGCCGCCGTCGGTGGTCACCGTATGCGCCGCGGGATCGACCGACACGACACGCTTGCCGAGCAGCATCGTTACCGCGCGCTCGTCCCAATATTTTGCCGGGCGGAGCTGGATGCGCTCGAACTCCTTCTCCCCCGCGAAATATTCCTTTGACAGCGGCGGTCGCTCATAGGGAAGCTCGGGCTCGTCGCCGATCATCGCGATACTGCCTTCGAACTTTTGCGTGCGCAGCATAACCGCCACCTGAGCGCCGCCATGTCCGGCCCCCACGATCACCACGTCGAACTTCATATTTCCTCCGCTACGGCACGCTCGATTTCAGGCGCGTCCCTTGCACGACCCGAATGTCCGCACAACAAAGATCGGCTACCCCGTCTGCAGGATTAGCTCCTCGCGCAGCCCGATCAAGGCCGCGCCGAGCGCCTCGGTTTCAGCCTCGCTGCGCGAACCTGCGACCACCGAAGCGGACAGGCAATATCCTGGCGCGACATCGGCAATGCCAGCGGCCACCGTCCACACGCCCCGGTGGGTAAAACCCTGATCAAGGGCAAAGCCGCGCGCGGAGGCTTCGCGCACCTGTCGCGCATAGCGTGCGAACGGCAGGTCCGCCTGCCAGCGCACGGGCGCATAGCGACGCGCGAGTTCGACCTCACCGACATCCTGCACCGCCGCAATCGCTCGCCCCGCCGCGCCGCTGCCCAGCGGCTGGCGCTGATCGTCCGCGAGGCTGAGGCGCATCCCCGCGTCGCTTTCGGCATGGACCGCAAGCTGCATGCGGTCGCGCGAGACGATCTTCCACAGCCCGACGGCCGCTTCGCTGCGCTGGGCAAAGGCAGCCATGAGCGGCCGCGCCCGATCGACGAGGCGCGCCGGACGGCTGTCACGCAGAGCGTCGGCCGCACACCATGGAGGCGACAGGCGATAAAGTTTCGTTCGCGAATCCCGCTCGACCACCCCCTCCGCAACCAGCGTTTTCAGCAGGTTGAGACAGCTCGACGGGCTGAGGCCGACGAAGCGGCCGATATCCGACAGCGTCAGCGCGCTCGAATCGGCCAGCAGACGGAGGATCGCAAAGGCTTGCGAGACGGAGCGCACGGGGCCGGTCATGTCCGCCTGCCTATTTTCAGTATAATGAAAAATCAATTCTGAATGTTGAAATGATGCAGCCAAGCTCATATCGCGCTATCGACACGAGTCGGACGGGAGAACGGCGATGAGCGGATGCCTTGATGGAAAGGTCGTAGCCATAACCGGAGCGGGCCGCGGTATCGGCCGCGAACTCGCCCTGCATTGCGCCGCAGAGGGCGCAGCGGTCGTCGTCAACGATCCGGGTGTCGCACAGGCCGGCGACGGCGGCGACGCCACCCCGGCCGAAACCACCGCGAACGATATCATCGCCGCAGGCGGCAGGGCGGCCGCCAATTTCGGTAGCGTGGCCGACCCCAAGGAAGCAGCCAGCATCGTTGAGGATGCGGTCGCAAAATTTGGCCGCATCGACGCTGTCGTGAACAACGCGGGTATCCTGCGCGATACCATCTGGCACAAGATGAGCTATGAGGACTGGAAGAGCGTCCTCGAGGTCAATCTGACCGGCGTCTTCAACGTCTCGAAGGCCGCGACGCCGTATTTCCGCGAACAGCAGTCGGGCAGCTTCATCCACTTCACCTCGACCAGCGGCCTCATCGGCAACGTGGGTCAGGCCAATTATTCTGCAGCGAAACTGGGCGTCGTCGCGCTGTCGCAGTCGATCGCGCTCGACATGGCGCGCGTCGGCGTCCGCTCGAACTGCATCGCACCGTTCGCGTGGAGCCGCATGACCTCGTCGATTCCCGCGACAACCCCTGCCGAGCAGGAGCGCGTCAAGCGCCTCCAGTCGATGTCGGCCGACAAGATTGCGCCGCTCGTTGCTTATCTTGCCTCCGACCTGTCGAAGGATGTGACGAATCAGATTTTCAGCGTGCGCAAGAACGAGATATTGCTCTTTTCGAAACCCCGCCCGGTGCGGTCGATGACCAGGCTCGAGGGCTGGACCGCCGCGGCGATCGCCGACGAGTTGATTCCCGCCTTCCGCCCCGCGTTTGCCCGCGCCGACGAGGTGTCGGCGCATGTCTTCCCCTATGACCCCATCTGAGGAGCCACCCATGAGCAACCCCGGCATGGACGCGGACGTCTTCGAACAATTCATCGAACAGCTCGAACGCTATGTGCGCGACCGCCTTCTCCCTGCCGAGAAGGAGATCGTCGAAACCGACCGCATCCCCGACGACATCCTGTCCGAAATGCGCGACATGGGCCTCTTCGGCCTGACCATTCCCGAAGACTATGGCGGCGCGGGGATGAACGTCAGCCAATATGTCAAGACGATCCACACGATCAGCTATGCGATGCCGGCGTTCCGCTCGATCATCTCGATCAACATCGGCATGTTCGCCTCGGCCCTCAAGAATGGCGGGACCGAGGCGCAGAAAGCCGAATGGCTACCGCGCGTCGCGGCGGGCGAGATCGCCTGCTTCGGCCTCACCGAACCCGGATCGGGATCGGACTCGGCGGGGCTTCAGACGACGGCGACGCAGACCGACAACGGCTGGGTGCTGAACGGCACCAAGCGCTACATCACCAACTCGCCCTTCGCGAAGGTCGGCCTGATCATGGCGCGGACGAGCAAGGAGAATCTGCCCAAGAACGCCCATGTCTCGGCGTTCGTCGTGCCCTTCGACGCCCCCGGCGTCACGATCGGCAAGTCGGACAAGAAAATGGGCCAGTCGGGCAGCCATATCGCCGACGTCGTCATGGACGATGTCCGCGTCGGCGGCGAGGCGCTGCTCGGCGGCGAGCTTGGCAGGGGCTTCGCTTTCGCAATGATGAGCCTCGACAACGGCCGCATGTCGGTCGGCGCCGCCGCCACGGCTTATGCCCGCCGCGCGCTCGACAGTGCGGTCCGCTATGCGACCGAGCGCAAGGCCTTCGGCGAACCGATCGCGAACTTCCAGCTTATCCAGCAGATGCTCGCGCAGAGCGAAATCGACATCTATGCCGCCGAATGCATGATAGAGGACGTCACACGCCGCGCCGACGCGGGCGAGAATGTCCTGCGCAAGGCTGCGGCGTTCAAGGTGTTCGCATCCGAAATGTGCGGCCGCGTCGTCGACGCCTGTGTGCAGGTTTATGGCGGCGCCGGCTATCTCGCCGAATATGACGCCGAACGGTTTTTCCGCGATGCGCGCATCTATCGCATCTACGAAGGGACGACGCAGATTCTCCAGCTTCAGATCGCCAAGCATATGCTGCGCGAATTCGCGGCGGCGAACTGAGACTTGGATAGCCCAGCCCACCTCTCCGATATCCGTCACCCCGGCGCAAGCCGGGGTCTCGCCGGTGCATCCAAATGCGACGGTGAGATCCCGGCCTTCGCCGGGATGACCGGGCTGGGGAGCGATTGGGATGTATAATCTCCTCTCCGCCCTCCCGGTCATCGAGGCGTCGTCCTTCGTCGCCTCCCCCACCGCCGGCCTTTACCTCGCGCAGTTCGGCGCCGAGGTGATCCGCGTCGACCAGATCGGCGGCGGCCCCGATTTTCGGCGATGGCCGGTGACGGCGGAGAATAATTCGCTCTATTGGGAAAACCTCAACCGCGCGAAGAAATCGGTCGCGCTCGACCTTGGCCGACCCGAAGGACGCGAGTTGTTGCAGGAGCTGGTGCGCGCGACCGGACAGTTCGTCACCAACTTCCCCGCCGGCGGCTTCCTGTCGCACGAATTGCTCGCCGAGGGGCGTCCCGACCTGATCACCGTGCGCGTGATGGGCTGGGCCGACGGCTCGCCCGCGCTCGACTATACGGTCAACAACAGCGTCGGCTATCCGATGCTCACCGGGGCGGGGTCGGAGCCGGTCAATCACGTCCTGCCCGCCTGGGATCTGCTCACCGGCGCCTATGCCGCCTTCGCGCTGCTCGCCGCGATCCAGCGCCGCGCCGCGACCGGCGAAGGCGGCGAGGTACGCCTGCCGCTTTCCGATGTCGCGATCGGCACCGTCGCCAATATGGGCGGCCTAGCCGAGGTGCTTTACACGGGGGAGAACCGCCCGCGGCTCGGCAATGCGGTCTACGGCCTGTTCGGGCGCGATTTCACCACCCGCGACGGACAGCGGACGATGATCGTCGTCGTCACTCCGCGCCAATGGGCGAATCTGATCGCCGCATTGAATCTCGGCGAGGCGGTCGCGGCCGTCGAGGCGGCGCGCGGCGTCTCCTTCGCGAAGGACGACGGTCTTCGCTTCACCCACCGCGACGCGCTCTATCCGCTGTTCGAGCGGGCGATCGCGGCGCGCGACCATGCCGACCTCGCCGCCGCCTTCGACGCGGGCGGGATCGTCCATTCGCCCTATCGCACGATGCTCGACGCCGCGAACGACCCGGCGTTGGTCGCGGACAATCCGATCTTCGGAAGCGCCGCCAACCCCAGCGGTTTCGCCTATCCTGCCGCGGGCGCCTTCGCGACGATCCCGCAAGCGGAGCGCGAGCCGCCGCGTCCGGCGCCGCGCAATGGCGAGCATAGCGAAGCGGTGCTGGCCGAGCGATTGTCGTTGTCTTCGGGCGAAATCGCCCGCCTGATCGACGCGGGGATTGTCGGTGTCGGTTGAATCCCTTCCCCTCGTCACCCCGGACTTGATCCGGGGTCCATTCTCTCAACGTTGCTTTGAATGGACCCCGGATCAAGTCCGGGGTGACGAACCAGCTTACCCTTCGATATTCAACGGAGACATAATATGACCCTGCGCCGCGCCGCCATCGTCGCCCCCATCCGTACCGCCGTTGGCAAGTTCGGCGGGTCGCTCTCGTCGATCACCGCGGGCGACCTCGGCGCGGTCATCCTGAAGGCGCTCATGGAGCGGACCAAGATCGACCCGGCGCGCGTCGATGACGTCGTCTTTTCGCAGGGCTATGGCAACGCCGAGGCGCCCAGCATCGGCCATTGGTCGTGGCTCGCCGCCGGCCTGCCGCTCGAGGTACCGGGATACCAACTCGACCGCCGCTGCGGCTCGGGGCTTCAGGCGGTCGTCAACGCCGCGATGATGGTCCAGACCGGCATGTCCGACGTCGTCGTCGCGGGCGGCGTCGAATCGATGTCCAACGTCGAGCATTACAGCACCGATATCCGCAAGGGCGTGCGCGCGGGCAACCTCACCCTCCACGACCGCCTGACGCGCGGACGCGTCATGTCGCAGCCCGTCGAGCGCTTCGGCGTCATCACCGGCATGATCGAGACCGCCGAAAATCTCGCCAAGGATTACGATATCAGCCGCGAGGCGTGCGACGCCTATGCCGTCCGCAGCCACCAGCGCGCCGCCGCCGCGTGGGCGAACGGCCTGTTCGACGACGAGCTGGTGCCGGTGTCGGTCCCCCAGAAAAAGGGCGATCCGGTCGTCTTCGCGCACGACGAGGGCTATCGCGCCGACGCGAGCATGGAAACGCTTGGCAAGCTGCGCGCGCTGGAAGGCGGCGTGGTCACGGCGGGCAATGCGAGCCAGCAGAATGACGCCGCCGCCGCGTGCCTTGTCGTCGCCGAGGACAAGCTCGACGAACTCGGTCTCGAACCCATCGCCTGGTATCACAGCTCGGCGGCGGCGGGCTGCGACCCCAGCCGCATGGGAATCGGCCCCGTCCCTGCCGTCGAACGCCTCTTCGCACGCAACGGCCTCGGCTGGGGCGACATAGACCTCGTCGAGCTCAACGAAGCCTTCGCGCCGCAGGTGCTCGCAGTGCTCAAAGGCTGGGGCTGGTCCGACGACGACAGCCGGAACGAAATCCTCAACGTCAACGGATCGGGCATCTCGCTCGGCCATCCGATCGGCGCGACCGGCGGGCGCATCCTCGCCAATCTGACGCGCGAGCTGGTTCGCCGCGAGGGTCGCTATGGCCTTGAAACCATGTGCATCGGCGGCGGTCAGGGCATCGCCGCGATCTTTGAACGTGCCGCCTGAGCGTGAACGACCTCCTTCCTCGTCACCCCGGACTTGATCCGGGGCCCCGCTTTTCACCGTCGCTGAGCGGGGCCCCGGATCAAGTCCGGGGTGACGATAGGAAATAACGATGCGGGCCGATCTGAACAACGCGCTGACCGCCGCTCAAGCCTATCGGAGCGCCACGCAGGCCGCACTCGCAGAACGGCTGGCCGCCAGCCCGATCGATAGCGAGCAACGCGCGGCGCATGGCTTCGCATGGGTCGCGACGACCGTCGCGGCGCTGGAGGCGACGCTCGACTGGCTCGAGTCCGGCCAGGACTCGAACCCGCTCGACGCAAAGGTCGCCACCCTCGCCTTTGCCGAAAGCATCGGTCAGCTCGCCGGCGGCCTTCCGATGGGGCAGAATGAGATTTTCCGTCCCGCCGACCTCGGTCTCGGTGCCGCCGCGCGAACACTCGCCGAAGCGTACGCTGACCTGCTCGACACCGACCATGCCAGAACCCGCGCCGGGATCGCCGCCGCGCTCGCGGAAGGTCATTGGCCCAGCGAGACGCTGCACGACGCCGACCTCGACGCGATCCGCGACCAGTATCGCCGCTTCACCGACACCGCGATCCTGCCCCACGCGCACGGCTGGCACCTCGCCAACGACCTGATCCCCGATACAACGGTCGCGGCGATGGCCGAACTCGGCACCTTCGGCGTCTGCATTCCTGAGGAATATGGCGGGCTGGGCCTCGGCAAGCTCGTCATGTGCATCGTCACCGAAGAATTGTCGCGCGGCTGGATCGGCGCCGGCTCGCTTGGAACGCGATCCGAGATTGCCGGCGAACTGATCGCGATGGGCGGCACCGACGCGCAGAAAGCCAAATGGCTGCCGAAAATCGCAAGCGGCGAAATCCTTCCAACGGCCGTGTTCACCGAACCCGATGTGGGCTCCGACCTCGGTTCGCTGCAAACCAAAGCCCGGCGCGACGGCCATCATTGGGTCATCGATGGCGCCAAGACCTGGATCACCCACGCCGCGCGCTCGGACCTGATGACTTTGCTTGCACGCACCCTGCCCGACGCCAAAGGCTATTCCGGGCTGTCGATGCTGCTCGTCCCCAAGCCGCGCGGGACCGAGGCCGATCCCTTCCCTGCCGCCGGCATGACCGGCAGCGAGATCGAGGTGCTCGGCTATCGCGGGATGCGCGAATATGCGCTGCAGTTCGACGGGATCGCGGCACCCGCCGACGCCCTGCTCGGCGGTGAGGAGGGGCAAGGCTTCAAGCAGCTCATGCGCACCTTCGAGGGCGCCCGCATCCAGACCGCGGCGCGCGCAGTCGGCGTCGCACGCCGGGCGCTGGAGCTGGGTCTCGATTATGCCCTGACCCGCAAGCAATTCGGCAAGGCCATCATCGCTTTCCCGCGCGTGTCGGACAAGCTCGCGATGAGCCTCGTCGATTTCGTCATGGCGCGCGAGCTGAGTTACGCCGCCGCGCGCGCCAAGGATTCGGGCAAGCGCTGCGATATCGAGGCGGGCATGGCGAAGCTGCTCGGCGCGCGCGCCGCATGGTCGAACGCCGACGCCGCGCTGCAAATCCATGGCGGCAACGGCTATGCGCTCGAATATGAGATCAGTCGCATCCTCTGTGATGCGCGCATTCTCAATATCTTCGAGGGCGCAGCGGAGATTCAGGCGCAGGTGATCGCGCGCGGGCTGACCGGAGGACGCAATTGATGGGCGCCCAAATTACGAACGACTGGCATGCATGGATCGGCCGCGAGGATGTCCGCCACGATCACGTCGAGGCGTCGGCGGTGAAGCGCTGGCTCGCGACGCTCGACCGCGCGGCGCCCGCCGACGGCAGTGTCCCGCAGGCCTATCACTGGTGCCTGTGCCTGCCCGACGCGCCGACGGCGATCCTCGGTGCCGACGGCCATCCGGTACGCGAGGACAGCGACGACAGCTTCCTACCGCCGATCCCCCTGCCGCGCCGGATGTGGGCGGCGAGCAAGGTCGAATTTATCGCCCCGCTGCGCCCCGGTCAGTCGGTGATGCGCAGCTCGCGCGTTGTCTCGATCACCGAAAAGCAGGGCGGTACCGGCAAGCTGGTCTTCGCCGAGATCGCGCATGAAACGCATGGAGACGGCACCCTCGCCGTCCGTGAAATCCAGTCGATCGTCTTCCGCGAGCCTGCGCCCGCCGGAGCCCCCGCCGCCCCGCCGCCGCCCGGCGCTGGCGACTTCGACCCGTCGAGCTGGGATGTGCACCGGACGCTCGTGCCGTCGGAGGCGCTGCTGTTCCGCTACTCGGCGCTGACCTTCAACAGCCACCGCATCCACTACGACCTGCCCTATGCGACGCAGGAAGAAGGCTACCGCGGCCTCGTCGTCCACGGACCGCTTACCGCGACCCTGCTCCTCGACCTGGCGCAGCGGCGGTTTGGCGACAATGCCGTCCGGCGCTTCGATTTTCGCGGCACATCGCCCGCGATCTGCGGCGAGGAACTGCACCTCGTGCTACGCGGCGGCGACGATGCGGTCGAGATCGGCGCTTTCGCTCGCGATGGGCGGCAGGTGATGGCAGCACTCGCCGCCGTCTAGCGTCAGGCAGACGCCGCTGCGACCGGTAAACCCGGCTTCGCCATGTGCCTTTCGCGGCACGAATGGCATTCCGTCTCAATATGAGACAAAAAAAAGATTAACGCGATCTCAACGATTTGCTAACGGAGACGAATCATTCCCGAGGTGGGGTTTATAGGGGGTTTATCGATGAAGTTCGCATTGACCGCGTTCGCCGCTGCAGCGCTTGCGACCATGACTGCTTTGCCGGCTCAGGCGGCGACTATCGTCAATCTGAACGGCGTCGCCAACGCTTCGCTGACCGGCACGAATGGCGTGAAGGTCACCCTCGACGCCGGAACCTACAACCTGTCGTTCCTTAACAGTCCCAACCTCGCTTTCACCCGCTTCAGCTCGGTCGCGGGCTGCGACGGCGCTGGCAAGAACTGCGTTCAGGGCTGGGAAAACAGCGCGCGCTATATCATCGACGGCACGACTTACCTCTTCGGTGACGGCGCCGGGTCCGGCGGGCTTGGTCCGCTTGGCGTTGGCGACGGCTATTACAGCTCTGCCGCACTGTCGTTCGCGAACTCGGGCATATACCAGGGCTCGTTCAAGCTGGACACCGCCAGCGAAGTGACCTTCTTCATCTATGACGACAACCTGAGCGACAATTCGGGCGGCGTGTCGCTTTCGGTTGCCGCTGTGCCCGAACCCGCCGCATGGATGATGATGATCGTCGGGATCGGCGCGATCGGCGGCCTGATGCGCCGCAAGCGCACGACGGCATCGGTTCGCTACGCATAATTTGATCGGTTTCGGGGGCGGCCAGCGGCCGCCCGACATGCTGCGCGATTCTCGAATATGACCGGCTCTGCTATCGTGGATAGCAGGCACCAAATTCTTGCCTCGTCGCTTCGCGGCGCAAGCCCCTGTGGTCCGTCCGACAGGCGAGCGACGACTGCGGCTGCGCCTCCGCTGCTCCGCACGCGGTGAGTGAATCTACGGGCGGTCATTCCCGTTCGAAGCTTCTTACCATCCGCCACACAGTCGGGGCCCATGTCAGAAGCCCGATTTTTCCCTGGAAACTCCGTCAGCCGCTGGCCGCCGGCATGCGCGAATCGCCAGGCGAATTGTCAAATACCGACCGGGACCAGATTCTGCGCGACTATGCTTGTCTTCGCCGCGGCTCGCTGATAGAGGCGCCCCTCGTTGCCGCTTTAGCTCAGTTGGTAGAGCACATCATTCGTAATGATGGGGCCACAGGTTCGAGTCCTGAAGCGGCACCATTCCACATATCCCAGTGACCTGCGCAGCGGACGCCCGAATGCGATCCTCGGCCCGCTTTGCCCGTTCCGCTATGTCGATCGGCAGTCGTAGGACCAACGCGCGTCGGAGACCGTCTTACCGACGATTTCCACGCGCACTCGACAATGTGAAGAAATGGTGCCCAGAAGAGGAAGCCAATGCTAAGGCTATGTTTCTGATAATATTTTTATTTATCCGGAACGGACTTATTGGTGGCCCGTTCGCCACCCCCACTTCCGTTATGATTGTCAAACGGCGTTCAAAAGGGACCCCCGATCGGCGTCGAAGAGGGACCCCCTTTTCGGATAATATGATGCTGGTTTGTTGAAGATGGCCTTGCGCTGCGTGCGGCGGAGGGCGGGCGTAGCCCGACCGGAGGCGCGC